>NZ_LRPE01000035.1 GCF_001605885.1 Acinetobacter lactucae
TCCCATAGAACGACGTGTACCACGTGGAGGCATCCAAGTTCTATCTGCGTATTGCTCTGGCTTTGGACGCACTTGGTTGTGTACCGCATCGTCGGCTTGATTGCTTTCATTCGGCATTGGGAATGGCAATTTCACCAAAGCCTTTTTCTGTTTTGGCTGTTGCTCAGTCATGATTCATTCTCGAAATTTCGATTGCCAGTTATTATAAATGATTTTTCTCACTTCTTTCCAAAAAAGCTTCAATTGTATAAATCTTGCTTAAGAATATTACTAAACTAAACTTTTTTACATCTGAGCAGGATCACATCCGCAAATTGCTTAATTTTTGCGATAAGATAGGATGCTTTTTATTTTTAATCCCATAAGAGGAATATTGCCGTGGACGTACGTCTTTCTGATCGTGTCAATGCTATCAAACCGTCCCCTACACTTGCTGTAACGAATAAAGCTGCTGAGCTTAAAGCTGCAGGCAAGAACGTGATTGGTTTAGGCGCTGGCGAGCCAGATTTTGATACCCCTCAACACATCAAAGATGCTGCAATTGAAGCGATTAATAATGGTTTCACCAAATATACGGCTGTAGATGGTACTCCTGGGTTAAAAAAAGCAATTATTGCTAAATTTAAGCGTGATAATAATCTTGATTATCAAGCGAATCAGATTTTGGTTTCATGTGGTGGTAAGCAAAGCTTCTTTAACTTGGCGCTTGCTCTATTAAACAAAGGCGATGAAGTGATCATTCCAGCACCTTTCTGGGTAAGCTATCCAGATATGGTCATTATTGCTGAAGGTACTCCAGTCATTGTGAAATGTGGCGAAGACCAACGTTTCAAAATCACTCCTGAACAATTAGAAGCTGCGATTACACCTAATACTCGTTTAGTGGTATTAAACAGCCCATCTAACCCAACAGGCATGATTTATAGCAAAGCTGAATTAGAAGCTTTAGCTGAAGTTTTACGTCGTCACCCACAAGTATTTGTTGCATCTGACGATATGTATGAACCGATTCGTTGGGAAGATGAGTTCTATAACATCGCAACTGTTGCTCCAGATTTATATGACCGCACAATTGTTTTAAACGGTGTGTCTAAAGCATATGCAATGACAGGTTGGCGTATTGGCTATGCGGCCGGTCCAGCAAAAATCATTGGCGCAATGAAAAAGATCCAATCACAGTCAACTTCTAACCCGACTTCTATTTCGCAAGTTGCTGCTGAAGCTGCATTGAATGGTCCACAAGACGTTTTACAACCTATGATTGAAGCGTTTAAACGCCGTCATGACTTAGTTGTAAATGGCTTAAATGATATTAAAGGGATCTCTTGCTTACCTGCTGATGGCGCTTTCTATGCCTATGCAAACATTCGCCCTCTTATTCGTGCAAAAGGCTTAAAGTCTTGCACAGAGTTCTCTGAATGGTTACTAGAAGAAACTGGCGTAGCAGTAGTTCCTGGTGATGCATTTGGTTTAGGCGGCTTTATGCGTATTTCATATGCAACAGCTGATGAAGTACTTGTTGATGCATTAGCACGTATCAAAAAAGCTGCTGACTCAATTGAGGGTGTAGACGCTGCTATCGCTTCAATTGAAGCTGAAAAAGCTGCGAAATAATCTGCATGTTGCATAAAAAGGGTTCTCTTAAGAGAACCCTTTTTTAATTCTATGCTTTGTTAGTTTTAGGAGGCTTTATATAAATAACCAATAGAATTCCAAATAAAACCATAACACTAGATAAAATCACTCGCTCGGTTACAGTCTCATTTACGAATAGGCTCCCCCCTATAATCGCCAAACATGGCACACTTAACTGTACTGTACTGGCAGTCACCCGATCAATATGCTTCAGAATCGCATACCAGAGGACATAAGCCCCACTTGAAGTAACACCACCCGACAAAACCGCTAAAATCCATCCTTGCACGTCAATATATCGATCTTCGGCAAGTAATATATTCGCCAACAAAACCATTGGCACAGCTAGCGTAAAATTTGCCAATGTACTACCAATAGGTTGCGTCATATTGCGACCAGCAATGCTATATCCAGCCCATGCTAAACCAGACATCACCATAATTAGAGCATATCCCCAATCAGGCGCTTGAGCACCGGGTAATAACAAAACACTGATTCCAGCTAAAGCAATACCTAAGCCTATAGCACGGTATATTCCAATCTGCTCACCTTGCGAATAGCCATAAAGCACCATAGTCAGCTGTACAACCCCAAATAATAACAGAGCACCAATACCAGCATCGATTTGAAGGTATGCATATGAAAATGCCAA
This sequence comes from Acinetobacter lactucae, assembly GCF_001605885.1. Lineage (GTDB taxonomy): Bacteria > Pseudomonadota > Gammaproteobacteria > Pseudomonadales > Moraxellaceae > Acinetobacter > Acinetobacter lactucae. The sequence continues at coordinate 2,288 of NZ_LRPE01000035.1, forward strand.
AATATAAACTGCTAGAAAAAATGCGTTTTTTAAACTCCATTGGACTTTGGCTTGAGACGATTTTGAATATAAAAACAGCCCCAATAAAACAACTGCACCACTTCCCACTCGTACTAAGCTAAAAGTCATTGGGTCAATATGTTCGCCTGCCAGAGCCAAACGGCACAATACAGAATTTGCTGCAAAAGCCACCATTACTAGTGTAATTTTAAAAAGCATTGTCCTTATGCTCCTGTTATTTCTTATAGTGTAAAAGAAGTCTTTCTTATCTATCTAATTCATTATGCAACTCATTTAATTCAATTTTTATAATAAAGGAATTTTATATTAAATTAACAAATTTTGAAGATTCAACTTATCAGTTCAATTTTTAACTATAGAATTGACTCAACTAAAACTTAATAATAGGCTAATATTAAGTTCCATTTTAGAACTTAAAGAATTAAAGGACTCAAAAAATGAAAAATCCGATGGAAATGACTGGCCTTGAATTTTTACAAGCCATGATTGAAGGCCATATTCCACCTGCCAGCATTAGTAAAACGATACCTATGCAACCTACTGAAATTTCAGAAGGATCTGTTACTTTTAAAGCCCAAGCGGATCATAACCATTTGAATCCACTCGGTGGCGTACATGGCGGTTTTGCTGCCACAGTCCTAGATTCGGTAACTGGCTGTGCAGTACATACGATGTTACCTGCGGGTGTAGGTTACGGCACAATCGACCTTAACGTAAAAATGTGCCGTCCCATTCCAAAAAACCATCCTTTAATTGCGACAGGCAAAGTCATTAATTTAAGTAAAAATTTAGGTATTTCCGAAGGAAAGATTATTGATGAGGAAGGTAAACTGTATGCCTATGCAACAGCAACCTGCATGATTATTCGTCCCTAAGGATTAAAGGCAGCCTTAAACCGCTGCCTTTTTTATTGAGTAATTTTCATTATTTGGACGTTCACAAGTTTGTGCAATCACATAAGGTGCCCAAACATTCTTAAGTTGAAGTTCTATAATTCCTTGATGCTCGGCAGACCATGCTAAAACTTTATTTTTACCGAACAGTAACTCCCCTTTCACTTGAAAAATATATAAAGATTTGGAGGAGTTTAATTGGTGCGAGCTTTTTAAAACTTTAAGTGAATTATGCACATTCCATTTAGAGCTAAACCAAAGCTGCAATAAATCGCCTAAATATAAATCCTGCTTTTTGAAAGGATAAGCATTAATCCAAGCACCTTCTACAGGTGTGTAATAAGATTCTGATTGATTTAAGATATTGAGATAATTGTGTTGATAGAAATCAAAATTAGAAAAAATAGAAGCGATCGTAAGCGTGTTCATACTTATCTCCGATTTAGCCATTTTAGTGCTGGCAAGTTGGTTTAAATCCACACTGTTTGGATTTCTCCAAACGCTTGTTCTTTTTTGAATTTAGCAATTGATTTTTTAAAGCGCAAGTAATTTCTTAACCCATCACTCAACTGATCAAATAAAAAGCATACGACACAAAAATGAAGTAAACATGACAAATTAGACTTGACCCTTCTCAAAATCCCCTTATAATCGCATGCAGATTCTCCCATAGCTCAGTCGGTAGAGCGACGGACTGTTAATCCGCAGGTCCCTGGTTCGAGCCCAGGTGGGAGAGCCAAATACTAAAAAGCCCGCAGCATTAAAGCGGGCTTTTTTTGCCATAAATTTATCAATAACTATAAAAAATCCTCTATCTGTTGATAGAGGATTTAATTTTTTCTTAGAGTCTTTGTTAGATTTAACGCTCTAACCTAACTCGAAAGAATATATTTTCTTATCAAATTATTATTCCACTTCAACCACTTTTAAAGGATTAAAAGATTGAGTAGTCGGCATCATTTCAATACGATTAATATTAATGTGTGGAGGTTGTGAAGCAATCCAAGCTACTGTATTTGCAATATCTTCAGGCAAGAGTGGATTCTTTTTATCATATAGACTGTTTACTTTATTCTCATCACCTTTAAAACGTACTAAAGAAAACTCTGTACCACCGCAAAGCCCTGGTTCAATGTTAGTTACGCGCACACCAGTACCAGCCAAATCTGCACGAAGATTTAGACTAAATTGCTCCACAAATGCTTTGGTTGCCCCATACACATTGCCCCCTGGGTACGGGTATGTACCTGCAATAGAGCCCATATTAATAATCAAACCTGATTTTTTCTTTACCATACTTGGCAAAATTAATCGGGTAATCGTAACAAGCCCCTTCACATTGGTATCAATCATCGTGTACCAATCATCTAATTCTGCTTTATCTGCGGATTCCAATCCTAATGCCAATCCAGCATTATTCACCAATAAATCAATTTGACTGATTTGAAATTCGGCTGGTAAATCAAGCAATACTTTATTTATATTTTCTACCGTATCTGTCATATCAAATACTAAGGGATAGAATTTTTCACCGAGCTCTTGTTGTAATTCTTTTAACTTTTCTGCTCGTCTTCCACAACCAATAACGTTATAGCCTAACTCAATCAGTTTTTTTGAAATACTATAACCAAAGCCCGCTGAGGCACCTGTAACTAATGCTAACATTCTTATATCCTTAGAAATAATCAACTATTTTAGCTAAACCGATCTTGAACAGATTTATCTTTATATTTACATAATATTCGTTATTACTTTAAAAAATAAAAGATTTTTTGAAAAATTAATTTTAAAGAATTATATAGTTATAATAAAAAAGTTTATCTAGAGAGATAAACTTTTTTATTTCAATCATCTAAGATTAGACTGGTACGCCACTATGAAAACGGAAAGTATCATCTGGTGTTAAAATCAAATTCTTTTCAACCTCACGAATATGATCAATTCGCTGCTGAATATCCTCTTTAGGAGCTTTCATTTTTGCATTTTTTGCCACATCAAGTGCAAGAGCCAAATAGTCTTCAAAATGACGAGACTCTGACTTAAGCAAGTATCGATAATAACGTCCTAACTCATCATCTACACGCGGAGCAAGTGCATGAAAACGCTCACATGAACGAGCCTCAACAAAAGCACCAATCACCAGTACATCAATTAAAGCTTCAGGTTCATACGTACGAATCTCTTTACGCAACCCACCAGCATAACGTCCGGCACTTAAACCCGTCCACTCTTGACCCCGCTTAGCCATAAGCTCAAGTACTTGTTCGTAGTGAAGCATTTCTTCACGTACAAGCTGAGCAAGCTTTATTTGCAAGTCAGGAAAAAAGCTATAGCGAAACATTAAGTTCATTGCCGTACTAGCAGCTTTCTTTTCACAATTAGCATGATCTTGCATCAAGATATCTAAATTATTGATTGCTTCATCCAACCATGCATTTGGTGTTTGACATCCTAAAAAAGCCACCACAGGTTGCATTAATTCATCGTAATTGATACTCGACATAACCCACTATCCTGCTGCCTGAATCGCTGTTTTCATATCTTTAACAGCTTGAACCAAACCTACAAAAACACTTTCAGCAATAATTGAATGACCAATGTTTAATTCATGAATTTGTGGAATAGCTGCAATTGGCGCAATATTTTTAAGGTTAAGGCCATGACCTGCATTTACAACCAAACCTTTTGAAGCTGCATATTCAACACCTTTGATAATGCGCTCTAACTCGGCTTGTTGATCTTGCTCCGTTTCCGCATCTGCATATGCACCCGTATGCAACTCAATCGTAGGTGCACCACACGCAACTGCTGCATCAATTTGAGCTAAATCAGCATCAATAAATAATGATACGTCGCAACCAATAGCCGCTAAAGTTTGAGTTGCTGCTTTAACTTTTTCAAAGTTACCCACTACATCCAAACCACCTTCAGTTGTTACTTCTTGGCGTCTTTCTGGCACAAAACACACGTGCTGCGGCTGAATTTCTTTCGCAAACTCGACCATTTCATCAGTAACAGCCAACTCTAGGTTCATACGCGTTTTTAATAATGGACGCATGCGACGCACATCGTCATCTTGAATATGGCGACGGTCTTCACGCAAATGCAAAGTAATTCCCTCTGCACCAGCTTGTTCACAAATAAGAGCAGCTTCCACAGGGTCTGGATAAGTAGTACCGCGCGCCTGTCTCAAAGTAGCAACATGGTCTATGTTTACACCAAGCAATGCAGCCATAAATAAATCCTAATTACGATTGAGTTTGAGTATTTTGAATCCACAATTGTCGACTTTTTAGGGGACGATCTCCTAAAAGCGATGTAATCATTTGGCGGTATAGTTTACCTAATAATTGCAATTGTTCGTGAGAAAAATCCTGACCTTGCTCATAATCCAACATAGATAAAATTGCTTTACCTGACAATGAGGAACGACTTGCCTGAACAACGGGCGCAAAACCTTCAGTCACCTGAAATTGATAAAACTGATGAGCTTGTATTGGCTGTTGTTGAGTATCGATTGAGAAATCAATCGCGTAACCAAGCTCAGGAAGTAAAACATGTTCGAACTGGCGTAAAATTTGTCTCAGAAAAAGATCAGGATTTTCGTGAGAAGACAATTGCTGTAATTGAAGCAGTGTTAACTGATATTGTTCAAAAGATTGCGGCATTGCCTCTTCTAAGGGGCAAAGTCTAAGAACAATTTCATTTAAATAAAATCCGGCAAAAAAAGCATCACCAAAAAAGAAAACAGGCTGATTTAATATTTCCAGCTTAGTAAAATTTTTGAGTTCACTTTTACCCGTGGCTTGTAGCCGAATAGGCTGATATTGAGGGGGCGGAGTCTGCCTTAAGATGCCATCGACTCGCCCATATTCCTGAGTAAAAAGATGCACAATATGACTTTTTTCACGGTATTTACGGTGATGAATCATATATCCATGGAGGACTTCATTGCGCATCATAAAAAGAATCTATTCCTCAGATTCTTTTTCTTTTTTATCATCCTCATCATCACCGTCAGGAATAACAGCACCTACAACAGCTGCTGTACCTTTAACTACACCTTTAGTAGTTTTATAGGCGATACCTACTGGTACGGTTACAAGTTTATATACACAACCTTGTAACATCAATGTACATCCAACTATAGCGATTAATGATGTAATTGTTTTCATACCAGCATCCTTATCCTTTAGATATCACTGTATCCTAAGCTTTTTAGAGCACGCTCATCATCAGACCAACCACCCTTCACTTTTACCCAAAGTGTGAGCATAATTTTTTGCTCAAACATTTTTTCCATGTCTTTTCGAGCATCCATACCAATCGTTTTAAGCTTGGTTCCTTTCTCACCAATTACAATGGCTTTTTGACCAGCACGGTCTACAAAAATCGTTGCATCGATATAGGTACAGGCGGGTTTTAAACGACCAGTTTTTTCATTAACAGTCGCTTCTTCCGTTTTGAAAGATTCAATTTGTACTGTTAAATCATAAGGAAGCTCTTCACCCAACTGACGCATGATTTTTTCGCGAATAATTTCACTCGCCAAGAAACGCTCAGAGCGGTCAGTAATCTGATCAAATGAATACAAAGGTGGCTGATAAGGAAGATACTTCTCAATCGTTTCACTCAAATGTTCCAAGTTTGCACCACGTAATGCAGAAACAGGAACAATCTCAGCAAAATTCATAAGTTTGGCACGTTCTTGAATGAGAGGAAGAATCTCTCTTTTATCTTCAAAAGTGTCCGCCTTATTAATGACCAAAATAACCGGCATTTCAGCATTCTTGAGTTTTTCAAGCACTAAATCATCGTTTTGAGTCCACTTATAAGCATCGATAACGAATAAAACTAAATTAACGTCACGTAATGCAGAATGAGCAGCACGGTTCATCATTTTATTAATAGCACGCACTTCTTTTTTATGCATACCTGGGGTATCTACATATACCGCCTGCATTTTTTCGCGTGAATCAATACCAATAATTTTATGACGTGTTGTTTGAGGTTTACGCGAAGTAATAGAAAGTTTTTGACCCAATAAATGGTTCATGAGGGTAGATTTACCCACATTTGGACGTCCCACAATCGCCACAAATCCGCTCTTAAAATCCGAAGGGATTGTTACGCCTTTGGAACTAAAAAATTGATCAATCAGATTATTAGGATCTTGGTTTTCATTTGAATCTGGATTGATTTGATCAGAATGCATCGACATGCAGGTTATTGCTCCAATAACTTTAAAATTTCCGCCGCTGCTGCCTGCTCGGCAAAACGACGACTTGAACCCTCACCATAAATCTTCGGTAAACCATCTACCACACATTCCACTTTAAAGTGCTGATGAGGTGCATCACCCTGAATATCTACAACCTCGTAAACAGGGAGAGGTTTTTTACGTGCTTGTAGATACTCTTGTAAACGTGATTTCGGATCTTTGAGTTGATCCGTAGGTTCTATATGGTCTAAATAGGGTATGTACCATTTTAGCACAATATCTTTAAGTAAGTTGAGATCACCACTATCAAGATAAATTGCACCAATAATCGCTTCTACCGTATCTGCTAATATTGACTCACGATGATGACCACCAGATTTCAACTCACCTGTGCTTAATATTAAACACCGACTAAGTTGCAAATCGGTTGCAATCTTACCTAACGCTTCCTGACGAACTAAAGTCGCACGCATACGTGTGAGACGACCTTCATTTTCATTTGGATAGGCATGATATAGATAATTAGCGATTATCATGCCTAATAATGAATCGCCCAGAAACTCTAAGCGCTCGTAATTGTATTTGTGACTCACCGAACGATGAGTCAAAGCTAACTGTAACAATTCAAGCTGCTTAAATTGATATCCGATTCGACTCAGTAAGCGAGGATCACTTAGTTTGAACTGATGTTTTATCAAAACTCTTCTCAAATGTTAAAACTAAATCAATATTAAATAAGAAAGGTTTTCTTACTTCATATTTCTTTTTGACCGTTAGACCTGACTGATTAAACACTTGAGCGATCTCTTTAAAGTGAAGATCACGAATATTGTTCATTTCGAGTCGCTGATCCATTTGTGTTACAAACTTTTGTGGTGTGATCTCAGAAGAGCTTTCTTGTAAAAGCTCTTCTATCTGATTATTAATCAGCCGATCATCCCAATATGCTGGCCAGACTGCAAGTACAGCTTTTACTGCAACTGCAAATATAACCACCCCAAATAAAATTGCTAAATACGAAGTACCCTGTTGTGCCTTACGCATTTCTTTTTTTCCTAATGGTTGTTTTTAATCTATTTTTCCATTTCGGCTAAAGTTAGGAAGATGTAAGCCCGGTTCTTTATGCATCCACACATAGAATGCTCGTCCTGTTAAGTTTTCTTCAGGCACAAAACCCCAGAAACGACTGTCTGCACTTTGATCGCGGTTATCCCCCATTGCAAAGTAATGTCCTTTTGGTACAGTCACTTCCCAATATAAACCGTCTTGGTTTGTATATTTACCATTTTCAACATAGTTGATAAACGGTGCTTGGCGCGCCACATTTACGCCTTCAAGCTCGCGCATCGTAAAGGTATGCTCACCAATCGTCTCTTTATGATAAATAGACGTTGGCGTATCCATCACATCTTTTTCACGACTGAACTGTGTTAATACTTTCGGTACTTTTTGCCCATTAATAATCAATTGCCCATGGTCATAAACAATATGATCACCAGGTAAACCGATTACACGTTTAATATAACTAATAGTCGGTTGAGGTGGATAACGGAATACAATTACATCACCACGCTTTGGTTCACCAACATCAATAATTTTCTTATTAACGATAGGTAAACGTACACCATAATCAAATTTATTCACCAGAATAAAATCACCAGTTTCTAAAGTTGGCACCATAGAGTCCGATGGAATATTAAATGGTTCATAAAGAAATGAACGGAGCACAAGTACTACAGCTAAAACTGGCCAAAAGTCATAGGCCCATGTAATGACAAAATTTTCGTTCCCGCGCCCTTTATTTGCACGCTGTTTTAATACAAGTTTATCTAACAACCACACTGCAAATAGAATCAGCGTAACTGGAACAAGAATTAAATTAAAATCAAAATCCACATGACCTCACTCGCAGCCTCGCTGCTTGTATTACAGTGGGGAAAAGAAATAACTCCTTTCCCCCACCCTCATTTCTTATCTTTCTACTTTCAATACAGCCAAGAACGCTTCTTGTGGAATTTCAACACTTCCCACTTGTTTCATACGTTTCTTACCTTCTTTTTGTTTAGAAAGTAGTTTTTTCTTACGCGAAACGTCACCACCATAACATTTTGCCAATACGTTTTTACGCATCGCTTTTACGGTAGAACGGGCAATAATTTGCGCACCAATTGCAGCCTGAATGGCAACATCGAACATTTGGCGAGGAATTAAGTCTTTCATTTTCTCAACCAATGCAATACCACGATGGCGTGCATCATTTCGGTGGCAAATCATAGCCAAGGCATCAACCTTTTCGCTATTAATTAACACATCAACCTTAACTAAAGCTGAACTTTCAAAACGTACAAAGTTATAGTCTAACGATGCAAAACCACGAGAGCATGACTTTAATCTGTCAAAGAAGTCCATAACGACTTCAGCCATCGGGATTTCAAAAGTAATAGAAACTTGGTTACCCAAGAATTTCATATCTTTTTGTACACCACGACGTTCGATACATAGCGTCATTACGTTCCCTAAATATTCTTGAGGAACAAGGATATGACATTCAGCAATTGGTTCACGCAAATCTTCTACAGTCGATCCATCCGGCATTTTTGATGGGCTATCGATGTAAATCGTTTCGCCTTTCTTGGTTAATGCTTCATAAATTACGGTAGGCGCAGAACTAATGAGATCAAGATCGTACTCACGCTCTAAACGCTCTTGTACAATTTCCATGTGCAGCATACCTAAGAAGCCACAGCGGAAACCAAAGCCTAAAGCATCTGAACTTTCTGGCTCAAAGAATAAAGCCGAGTCATTGATCTGTAATTTTTGTAATGCTTCACGGAATGGTTCAAAGTCACTCGCATCAATCGGGAAAAGACCAGCATATACTTGCGGTTTAACCTTTTTGAAACCCGGTAAAGTTGCAACATCTGGTGTAGTAGCAAGTGTAATGGTGTCACCTACTGGCGCACCAAAAATATCTTTAATACCCGCAATAACAAAACCTACTTCACCAGCTTCAAGAATATCTGTTTCAGTATGCTTAGGGTTAAATACACCAACAGAAGTGACCGGATGAGTTTGTCCTGTCGATTTAACCAACATTTTGTCGCCCTTGCGGATACGACCTTGTTTAATACGAACAAGAGAAACTACGCCTAAGTAGTTATCAAACCATGAGTCGATAATTAATGCTTGTAAAGGTGCTTCACGATCACCTTCTGGTGCCGGAATAACATCGACCAAACGCTCGAGTACACCTTCAACACCTAAGCCAGTCTTTGCTGAACAAGTTGGTGCATCTGTCGCTTCAATCCCGATAATTTCTTCAATTTCATGAATTACACGCTCAGGTTCAGCCTGTGGTAAATCAATTTTATTTAGAATAGGAAGAACTTCGAGACCTTGCTCAATTGCTGTATAACAGTTTGCAACTGATTGTGCTTCAACGCCTTGTGCAGCATCTACAACCAATAGTGCACCTTCACATGCAGCTAATGAACGAGAAACTTCATATGAGAAGTCAACGTGCCCAGGCGTATCAATAAAGTTCAGTTGATATTCCTGACCATTTGGATGAGTGTAATACAGCGTGACGGAAGCGGCTTTAATGGTAATCCCACGTTCACGCTCAAGCTCCATTGAGTCTAAGACTTGGGCTTGCATTTCACGATCTTGTAGACCGCCACACATCTGAATAAAACGGTCAGCCAATGTAGACTTACCATGGTCAATGTGGGCAATAATCGAGAAATTTCGTATATTTTTGATATCGACGGATTTTTTAGCTTGCGCCATGGGTTACCTTGAGAAAATATAGAGTGCTATGTAGCTTGTTTTAATACACAGCCAAAGCGGTTAAATAAATTGCGTGAGATTATAACAGATTGCCGATATGAAAAAGATATAAATTCTTTCTTTTAAAAAAGCTTTTTAAACTTCTCACCATAACGAACTATTTCTCGTTGAAAAGCCTCTAAATCAGAACAGTTTTAACTCGAACTTACGTAAGCTTGCCGATAAATTATTGCCAGTCTCATTAGCTGTCTCGCCAATCAATTCAAATCCAAGTTTCTGCACGACTTGTTGAGATCTAATGTTCTGCTCAAATATTTCAGCCCAAACATATTTTATTTGTTTTTGGAATAATCTTTCTTGTTTCAAATACTGGATGAGCCCTACAAGAGCCTCTTGCATATATCCCTCACCCCATGCATTAGGATGAAGTTCATAACCAATCACAACTGCAAAATCATCATCACTCTGTTTGACAGTATTCACTCCACATGTTCCCAACATAGTTCCATCTTTTTTAAGACGAATAGCATGCCTAAAACCTAACTGTTGATTCCATTTTTTATGCATTTTTTCAATTAAAGCCTCAGCTTCTTCCAATGAAGTAAAGGCTTTTAAATCATAAAATTCGAGTACGCTTGAATTTGAAAATAACTCAAAGACAAAATTTTTATCGGCTTCTGTAAGGTCACTTAAGATTAATCGATCGGTTTCTATAGAAAATAAATTCTTCAAATTCCGGCCTCTCTTTTTTACTTACTTATCATACGAAAAGGTAAAATCATAAGGGTTTATGCTTGAGTCAAGTGGCTTGTATGCATGGGTAAAAGTTGGCGACATTCGTTTTGGACGCCCTGTAGCAATTTCAATACATGCCCATTTGGTATTTCCAACAAATAATACGGCCTGATCTAATGGACGGAAAAACACATACTGACGGAAAGAATAAAGCGCATTAATATCATCTAACCATGTACGTAACACAATTTGTTCGCCTTCAAACGCAGCTTTACGATATTGCACATGGTGCTCAACCGCGACCATTGCATGTTTTAACTCAAGATACTTAGTTACGCCTACTCCCAAAGTTTCAACATGAGCAGCAGCTACATCCTGCATCCATTGAACATACATCACATTATTTACATGTCCCAACGCATCAATATGATGTGGCTGCACCTGAATATGTAAATCAAAAATACTACTCACAAATGAACACTCTTATTTATTAACTTTAAAACTGAAATTAAGTGTAGGTAGATATCACTAAACGCTCAAGTTAAATAACAAAAACCACCCATTTTAGGGTGGTTTATTAATTTGGTTGAGGGTTATTGAATACGTAAACCAAGCATCGCTCGCTGTCCCTGACGAATAATAGCAACGCGTGCTACGGTATTTTTCGGCAAGTTAGAAACAACTTTTGCAAAATCCTGACTATTTAAAATTTGGCTATTATTGACTTGAGTAATTACATCGCCCGGAATGATATTTGACAAAGATGCCAAACCACCACGGCGAACATCTTGTACAAAAATACCACCTTTCACGTTCAACGCATTTTTTTCCGGTTCAACTAGATCACGAATACTCATGCCTAAAACTGGCCCTTTAGATGCAGCACCTTGTGCACCAGTAGCTGGTGTTTCATCTGGAGCAGTCGTTAAGGTTGCTGAAATATTACGTGTTTTATCATCACGTAACACTTCAAACTGAACGGTTTGATTTGGCTGTACTTTATTTAATGCATACAGTAAATCACTCGTACGAAGTACAGGCGCACCGTTTAGTTTTAAAATCACATCTCCAGCTCTTAACCCTGCTTTTTGTGCAGGTGAGTTCGGAGAAATTTGAGTAATTAAAGCACCTTCAGGTTTTGGTAATTTGTAGGCATCGGCAAGGTTTCGATCAATATCTTGCATCATCACCCCAAGATAAGAGCGTGTGACTTTACCTTTTGTTTTGAGCTGGTCGGCAACATCCATTGCTACATCAATCGGAATAGAGAAAGACAGGCCCATATAGCCGCCAGTACCACTAAATATTCGAGAATTTACGCCGACCACTTCACCATTTTGATTAAATAATGGACCACCAGAGTTACCTGGGTTTAAAGCTACATCAGTTTGAATAAACGGCACCGAAGTTTCACCGCTCATGTTCCGTGATTTTGCACTAACAATACCTGCCGAAGCTGAGTAGTCAAAGCCAAACGGCGAACCAATAGCTAAAACAGGTTCTCCGACACGTAAACGATCAACATTTCCTACTCGTAAAGCTGGATAGTTAGTTCCGTTTACTTTTAACAAAGCAACGTCTGTACGCTCATCACTACCCACTACGGTTGCATCAATTTCACGGCGGTCATTTAGAGTGATGCTGATACGAGAGGCATTTTCAATCACATGGTGGTTTGTGAGTAAGTAACCATCTTTACTAATGAAGAATGCACTTCCGTAAGCTGTCTTTTCTTGTGGACCTTGTTGCTGTGGAATGATCACCTGATTGCCAAAGAAACGTTTTAAAATTTCAGGAACTTGCTGTTGCAACAGTTCATCCTGAGTCATTTTTTTTACGACATTTACACTCACGACTGCTGGACTAACTTGTTCAACAAGATTTGAAAAATCAACAGCAGCATTTGCTTGAACAGCAGCAACTGTAAATACCGCTGCATACATTCCTTGTTGTAAATAGCGAGATTTCATTCGGTGCTCACCCACAATTGGTCTACGAGAATAAGGATAAAACTGTTGTATCACAACGCTTTGAGGTTGTGCGTAACAATATGTTTATTTGTAATACGTCATCACAAGGATTATTTTACGCATTGCAACTTTTTAAGCCAATTGCAATTTTTCTCTGAGTTAGAGCGCTTAAGCTCTTGCCTTTTTAGGTAAAAAGGGGTGTCATTAGCGGACGTTTTAAATTGATGCGAATGGACATGCCTAATTTACAGACAATTCACCACTTTGACGTGATTATTGTGGGCAGCGGCGGCGCTGGTTTAAGTCTGGCTTTATCGTTACCAAATCATTTTAATATTGCAGTTTTAGCCAAAGCTGCTCTAACCGAAGCAAGTACCTTTTATGCTCAAGGTGGCGTTGCTGCTGTTCTTGATGAGACTGACTCTATTCAACAGCACATTAATGACACTATGATTGCAGGCGCTCATTTATGTGAAATGGACGCGGTACAACATACCGTAGAAGGCGGCCGCCCTTCTGTTGATTTTCTTTTAAAACAAGGTGTGCAATTTACCCTCGATGAGGATGAGCAACTTCACTTAACTCGCGAAGGTGGCCACTCACAGCGCCGCATTATCCATTCTGCTGATGCAACAGGCAAAGCCATTTCAACTACTTTGGTTGAGCGTGCCAAAGAACGTAAAAATATTACTATTTTTGAAAACTATATTGCGATTGATTTAATCACTTCGCATAAATTAGGTCATATTGACCAAGCGAATCGTGCTATTGGTTTGTATGCATTAGATGAAAATACTGAAAAGGTTCATACCTTCCTTGCACCATTCACCGCGCTAGCTTGCGGCGGTGCGATGAAAGCTTACCTATATACATCTAATCCAGATATTGCTACAGGTGATGGTATTGCAATGGCTTTCCGTGCAGGTTGCCGTGTAGCCAATATGGAATTTAATCAATTTCATCCAACGTGTCTCTATCACCCTCAAGCACGCTCGTTCTTAATTACCGAAGCTATGCGTGGTGAAGGTGCTTATTTGCGTCTACCTGATGGCGAACGTTTTATGTTGCGTTTTGATGATCGTGCAGAACTGGCTCCTCGCGATATTGTGGCACGTACAATTGACCACGAAATCAAACGTCTCGGTATTCGTCATGTCTGGTTAGACATTACCCATAAATCACCAGAATTTATTAAAGAACACTTCCCTACACTCTATGCAAGATTACTTGAGTTAGGTATCGACATTACCAAAGACATGATTCCTGTGGTTCCGGCAGCTCACTATACATGTGGTGGTGTTGTAGTTGACTCAAATAGCCAGACGGATATTGAAGGTCTATATGCCATTGGTGAAACGTCATATACGGGCTTACATGGTGCAAACCGTATGGCAAGTAACTCATTACTTGAGTGCTTTGTTTACGGTATGAGTGCAGCAAAAGATATCGAAAATAAATTTGATGAAAACTTCAAATTACCTGAAGTACCAACTTGGGATGACTCACAAGTAACCAACCCAGATGAAGATGTTGTGATTTTACAAAACTGGGATGAGTTACGTTCGACCATGTGGAACTACGTTGGTATTGTAAGGACTACGAAACGTTTAGAACGTGCTTTACACCGTATTGAAATGTTAAAGCGCGAAATTACTGAATATTATCAAGATTACCGTGTCAGTAAAAACCTGATCGAGCTGCGTAACCTTGTTTTAGTATCTGAAATGATTGTGCGCTGTGCTATGCAACGTAAAGAATCACGTGGTCTACATTACACTCTCGATTATCCGGAAACTTCGAGTGAGATTCGTAAAACGGTTTTAACTCCTCCAAATTTTGCGGTAGAACAGCCCTTAGTTAATACTGATATTTAAGCTATTCTTCTACTCTACAAAAAAGCACAGCTCTGGCTGTGCTTTTTATTTGGTTTGATATTTATGGTCTAGGTGGGATTGAATAAGTCGCGGTCACATGCGCAACGGGTTCATCCAAACCGACTGAATAAATCCAGACTTCCCCAACAACCAAGCTCTTTCCGACCTTCATGAGTTTACATTCACTACGTAAGTCTTGATCACCCGCGGGTTTTCTTAAAAAATTAATATTAAAGTTGGTCGTCACAGCTAAACCAACAATACCGATCTCACCTAATATCGCAATATATAAAGCAAAATCAGCTAATGTCATCATGGTTGGGCCAGATATGGTGCCACCGGGACGTTGATGTCTTTGATCAACGTGATAATAAACTACTGCTGCTTTGGGTGTGACTGATTCAATCGTGCAATGTTCAAGACTGGGTGGAAATTCCTTTTCAAGAAATGCCACGATTTCTTCTTTTGAACTTTTCATCCTTGTTATTCTTCAATCTATAAATCATATGTAAGATAGCATAAGAAAATAACAGATCTTTTCTATGACGTTTTAAATCAGAATTAACGTCATTTTTAACCACTCCCATTTTTATAAGAGTGGCTCATTCAATTGCTTATCCTAAATATTGCAATGCCTGTTCGAACACCTGATCAGGACTTTGAGTTGCATCTATTCGCTTAATACGTTCTGGTTCAGCTTTCCATAAGGTTTCATAACCTTCACGAACCTTAGTAAAGAAGCTTAACTTTTCTTGCTCAAAACGGTCTAAAGCTCCGCGTTCGCGTGCACGGTTCATACCAAGTTCAATCGGGGCATCTAACCAGAAAGTCACCTCAGGCATGCGTGAAACAAAATTCTGATTTAAAAGCTGCAATTTATCTTGGCTTAAACCGCGACCAGAACATTGATAAGCAAAACTTGCATCAGTAAAACGGTCACTTAATACAATTTTATTAGATTCTAGAGCTGGCAAAATAACCTGTTGTAAATGTTGAGCACGTGCCGCATAAATGAGTAGTAACTCAGTATCATGACTCATATTTTCATCATGATTCACTGCTAAAAGCATTGAACGAATTTGTTCAGCTAGCGGCGTCCCACCCGGCTCTCGAGTTAAAACAACTTGTTTGCCTTGCTCTTCAAAATGCTGATGAATTTTTCGAATGAGTGTAGTTTTACCTACCCCTTCCGTGCCTTCAAAGCTAATAAACATCTCTTTTCCTTATTTCTTCGATCTCAACACGGATAAATAGTCCTGCACCGCTTGATTATGCGCTTGCAAACTTGCCGTAAATTTATGTCCACCGTTACCAGTCGCTACAAAGTAGATGTTGTTTGAGTTATCTGGATGTAACGCTGCTTCTATTGCTTTTTGGCTTGGTAAAGCAATTGGAGTTGGCGGTAAGCCATTAATGGTATAGGTATTATATGGCGTTGGGGTACGCAGGTCTTCTCGGGTAATATTACCTTTATAGTTATTCCCCATACCGTAAATAACAGTTGGATCCGTTTGTAAACGCATACCGAGTTTTAAACGGCGGACAAAAACGCCAGAAACTTGTGTAAGTTCACTGTCTAAACTTGTTTCTTTCTCAACAATAGAAGCCATAATTAATGCTTCATATTTGTCTTTATAAGGTAAATTCGGCGCGCGATTTGCCCAAGCTGTATCTAGAGCTTTTATTTGACGATGATATAAATCGGTAAGAATTTTCTTGTCAGTCTCGCCTTTGGCAAAGAAATAAGTATTCGGCGCGAACAAGCCTTCCGGATGATCGAAAGGAATCCCAAGCGCTTTCATAAGCTGATCATTAGGCAAATCTAATATTGTATTTTTTACGTTTTTATCATTTTTGAGTGCAGTAATAAGCTGCTTAAAAGTTGTACCTTCAATCACCAAAACACGATTCATCTGAGCATTATCAGCGTCAGATAACATCTCTAACACTTGTCTTACGCTCATCCCTTGTTCAATTTCATACACACCAGCTTTCATGCTGTCATGAATCATAAACTTTTGATAAAGCTTCAATATGATAGGAAAGCTAATTTTGTCTTCTTTTGCCAAACGATCAATAAAACCAGAATAAGTTTCCCCAGATGTAATAGATAACATCTGTTTTTTACCATCGATAGGATAAGCCTTAAACAAACTTGACCATAAAATGGCAAACGTAAAGATTAAAACAATAAAAAGGCCAATTAGAACCAATCGCTTAGAAAATTTTGGAGCTTGTTTTTTGTTATTTTTCTTGGCGTTTTTTGCTTTCGCATTGACAGGTGGCTTCGGCATATTAATGAATCTGATTTAAGTTAAGGATATGAAATAAATCTATGCATGCCTGTGTATCTAGCGTTTTCTCGCCTAAATGAGTAACCACTCGCATAGGGTTTAAAGCATTACAAAAGAATAGACTTTGTATTTCAGATACTTCATCTAACTCTATTACACGTACTTCACAGGCAATACCATGGTGCTGCATACGTGCCAGAATTTCTGCCCGCATTACACCGTGGACGCCATTATAGCGAAGTTCAGGAGTAATCCATCTATCATTTAAACGAATAAAACAATTACTACTGACCCCTTCAACAATATAACCTTGTACATCAGTAACTAATGCTTCATTCCACCCGAGTTGATCTGCTTCTTTTTTTAGCAATACTTGTTCAAGGCGGTTTAAAGATTTAAGCCCGACCAAGCTCGGCATGGTTAAACCTAGGGCCTGGTTTAAAACACCACACTGGATAGAGTCAGGTACAAATGGCTCTAAAGCTTTTGGATAAAACCAGATATAAATATCTGCTTCATGATTTGGCAAGCTATAACCACGGTCACCTTGACCACGACTAATCACAATTTTTAAAGTGCCGTTGAGCACAAGATTTTGCTTTTGTAATTGCTGTAAGCTTTGTTCTATGAATTCAAAATTCGCAGTTAAAGACAGTCTTTGACATGCAAGTTTTAGACGTTCCCAATGTCTTTCTTTAAGCTCAATCTGGTTTTGAAAAACACGAATTGTAGTAAAGCATCCATCTCCATAATGAAAGGCTCGATCTAATAAAGGAATAGTCTCAACGGGTTGCCCATTTTTAAAACACCACATGTTTGTTCCATCCTTTGCTAAAAGCCGCACAACAATACAACACCTTTCATTTAAATAATAAATGATTGATTTTAAAAAATTATACCGATTTCGTATCAACTTTTGAAACTTGTTATATATCAAGATTTAAGAATAGTTTATCTCTTCTTAGTATTTCTATTTTTTTCATATTAAATTCGTTTTTTATTATTTTTTTAGGATAAAGACTAGCGCTATTCTGCGTTCATGTTTTGAACATTTCATATTTTTTGAGGACTTATCTCATGCGTTTTTCTCAATTAAAAGTCGGGGTTATCGCTGCACTTCTTTCTGTTTCATCATTTGCAGCCCAAGAATTTTTAAACGTTTCTTACGATCCTACTCGTGAGTTATATACAGATTTCAACAAACAATTCGGTACTTACTGGAAGCAACGTACTGGTCAAGATATTGAGTTTAAACAATCACACGGTGGCTCTGGTAAACAGGCTCGTGCGGTTATCGATGGCTTAAATGCAGATGTGGTGACATTAGCACTTGCAGCAGATATTGATGAAATTGCTGAAAAAGCAAAATTACTTCCAACTAACTGGCAGAAAAAACTGCCACAAAACTCAACGCCATATACATCAACGATTGTGTTTTTAGTGCGTAAAGGCAATCCAAAACAAATTAAGGACTGGGCTGATTTAATCAAACCCGGTGTAGAAATTATTACACCAAACCCAAAAACCTCTGGTGGTGCTCGCTGGAACTACCTTGCTGCTTGGGCTTGGGCAAAACATCAACCAGGCGGCAATGATGCAAAAGCACAAGAGTACGTTCGCCAAATTTATAAACACACTAAAGTTCTAGATTCGGGTGCACGCGGTGCAACGACTACTTTTGCTGAGCGTGGTATTGGTGATGTGTTACTGGCTTGGGAAAATGAAGCTCATTTAGCTATTCGTGAACAGCCGGGCAAATTTGAAATTATTACCCCATCTCTTTCAATCTTAGCTGAACCTCCAGTTGCAATTGTAGAGAAGAATGCAGCTAAAAAAGGCAACTTAACCATTGCTAAAGGTTATCTCAACTACTTGTATTCACCTGCTGGCCAAGAAATTGCAGCGCGTAACTTCTACCGTCCTCGCAATGCAGCTGTACTCAAAAAATACAGCAATGTATTTAAGCCATTGAAGCTTGTAACCATTGATAAAGAATTTGGTGGTTGGACAAAAGTCCAAAAACAACACTTTGATAATGGTGGGGTTTTCGATCAAATCGTGAAAATCAATAGTGCAGAGAAGTAATTCTTTGTACTAAAGATAAGGAGAATAGACATGATTCACACTGTAATTGTTCCGGGTGTAGGTGGTAGTGAACATCAACATTGGCAATCTTGGTTGCAGCGTCAACTCGTGTCTAGTTCTCGTGTTGAGCAAAAAAACTGGGATAGACCTGTACTAAACGAATGGATTGAGCAATTTGTTAAAACAGTTCAAGCAGCTCAAGCTCCTGTTCAAATTGTTGCGCATAGTTTTGGATGCTTAACGAGTGTTGCTGCTTTAGCTGAGTATCCAGAATTAAAAAGCCAAGTTAAGAAACTTATTTTAGTTGCTCCAGCAAATCCAGCACGCTTTGGGGAAGCAGGGTTTGCTCGTCATAGCTTAACTGACTACAAAGCGTATTTTCATCAATTAAAAATTGATGTGCCTGCAACGCTGCTCATTAGTGAAAATGATCCGTGGCTTGGCCTTTTTGATGCTTTACAACTTGCAAAAGCATGGAAGTTAAATCCAATTAATCTTGGTGAAGTGGGTCATATTAATGTTGCCTCAGGTTTTGGGCCATTTCCAGATTTACTGAATTATTTGATTCCAGAAGATTCAATGTGTAGTCACTCATCTATCGACCCGGTAAAAACACATTTCTCTTTGAAATTTGCTTAATACCAATCTTTATACCGCACCGTTTATCTTTATTTATTCGCTTACTGGTTTCAGCAGGCTTTTCTCTTTGAGGAAATATCATGTCGCAGCGATCCCGAGTGCTGCCTGGGTTTGGTCTATCTTTGGGCTTCACCCTCGCCTATGTATCTTTTATTGTGCTTATTCCATTAGCCGCAGTCTTTATCAAATCATTTGGAATCGGATGGGACGGATTATGGGAAATTTTAACGTCTGAGCGTATTTTAAAATCGCTTCAACTTAGCTTTAGTTCAGCTTTAATAGCAGCGTCTATTAATGTTGTGTTTGGCCTACTTTTGGCTTGGTGTCTTGTTCGTTACAACTTCCCAGGAAAACGTCTGGTTGATGCTCTAGTTGACTTACCTTTTGCTCTACCAACCGCAGTTGCAGGTATTGCTCTTACTTCGCTCTATGCACCTACTGGCTGGATCGGTCAATATCTGGAGCCACTCGGTATTCAGGTTGCCTATACACCAATCGGGATTACGTTAGCATTGGTATTTATTGGTATTCCATTTATTGTAAGAACAGTTCAACCAGTACTCAGTGATATCGAAACTGAACTTGAGGAAGCTGCTTCGGCACTCGGCGCAAATCGCTGGCAAACCATTACTAAAATTATTTTACCAATCTTATTACCTGCTCTATTTACAGGTTTTGCTTTGGCATTTGCCCGCGGCGTGGGTGAATATGGTTCTGTTATTTTCATTGCCGGCAATCAACCATTTAAAACAGAAATTGCCCCACTGATGATCATTTCTCGTCTTGAGGAATATGATTATGCAGGTGCAACAACGATTGCTGCTGTGATGTTGGTTCTCTCTTTCATTATTTTATTTGCTATTAATTTACTTCAAGTCTGGGCAAACCGTCGTACGGGGAGAGATATCACATGAACCTACATACCGACAGCAATGCACTTGCCTTAAAGTTGCAATCTCGTGACGCGACACGCGAACCGACTTGGGTACGTTATACCCTCATTACTATTGCACTGATCTTCTTTCTCAGTTGCCTGATGCTGCCACTCATTCTGGTTTTTGTAGAAGCATTTAAACAGGGGCTTGAAGTCTATGTTCAGGCTTTGATTGATCCAGACACGCTATCGGCGGTGAAATTAACATTACTCACCGCAGCAATTGCAGTTCCGATTAACGTGATATTTGGTGTTGGCGCTGCATGGGCTGTTTCTAAGTTCCAGTTTAAAGGCAAAGCTATTTTAACCACCATTATTGATATGCCTTTTTCGGTTTCACCCGTTATTGCAGGTTTAATGATTGTACTGATTTTTGGTGCACAAGGCTGGTTCGGCGGCTGGTTAATGGATCATGACATCAAGATTTTATATGCCGTACCTGCAATCGTTTTGGCCACTATCTTTATTACAGTTCCATTTGTGGCGCGTGAGTTAATTCCACTCATGGAAGCTCAAGGGACTGAAGAAGAGGAAGCAGCGATTGTACTCGGTGCTTCAGGATGGCAAACCTTTTGGAAGGTCACCCTCCCGAACATTAAATGGGGACTAATTTACGGTGTGATTTTGTGTAATGCCCGTGCAATGGGTGAGTTTGGTGCAGTATCAGTGGTTTCTGGCCATATTCGTGGTGAAACCAACACCCTGCCACTTCATGTCGAAATTTTATATAACGAGTACACGTTTAGCGCAGCCTTTGCCGTGTCCTCATTACTTGCTTTTTTAGCTCTTTTAACACTGATTTTAAAAACTTGGTTAGAGCTACATCAAGATAAACCACAACCGCATTCAACTGATTCGTAAGGAATGAAATCATGAGTATTCAAGTTAAAAATATTGAAAAACACTTTGGTGCATTCCATGCGCTTAAAAATATTTCCCTAGACTTTCCAGAAGGTGAACTGGTTGCGCTACTCGGACCATCTGGTTGCGGTAAAACGACGCTACTCCGTATTATTGCAGGTCTAGAATCAGCCGATGGCGGTCAGGTTTTACTTGAAGGTGAAGATGCGACTAATGTACATGTGCGTGAGCGTCAGGTCGGCTTCGTATTTCAGCACTATGCTTTATTCCGTCACATGACCGTATTTGACAATATTGCCTTTGGTTTACGTGTTCGTCCTCGTTCAACTCGTCCTTCAGAAGCTGAAATTAAAAAACGTGTTACTCGTTTACTTGATCTAGTTCAACTGGGCTTTTTAGCAGACCGCTACCCTGCCCAGCTTTCAGGCGGACAACGTCAACGTATTGCTTTAGCACGTGCTTTGGCTGTAGAGCCTCGTGTGTTATTACTGGATGAGCCATTTGGTGCCCTAGATGCCAAAGTCCGCAAAGAATTACGTCGCTGGTTACGCAATTTACATGACGAATTGCATATTACTTCAATTTTTGTGACTCACGATCAGGAAGAAGCGCTTGAGGTTGCAGACCAGATTATTGTCATGAATAAAGGTAATGTTGAGCAGATCGGCTCACCTCGTGAAGTCTACGAAAAACCTGCAACGCCGTTTGTATTTGATTTCTTGGGTCAGGCAAATCGATTTGAAGGTGAAAACACCGGCGGTATTATCCGTATTGGCAATGACCGTATTCAATTACCGACAGCAGTTGAAGCACCTCAAGGAAAAGTGATTGCTTTTGCCCGTCCAGATGAGTTACATATTCACTCGCAACCGCAAGCGAATACCATTGAAGCGACATTTGTACGTGAAATCTGGATTGCCGGAAAAGTAGTGGCCGAATTACAAGACCGTAATGGACGTTTAATTGAAATTGCTCTGAGCAGTGAAGCTGCAAAATTACATGCATTTAAACCAAATCAAACTGTTTGGGTGAGTGCATCACAATTGCACTTGTTTGCAGACCAAGTTGCTTAAGAAATATATTTGGTGAGGAAATATCTTGCGGATTTTTTAGACGCTCCTCACCTCTTTTGAGGAAAAGTGTAAATGAACTTTCAACAATTAAGAATTATCCGAGAAACAGTACGCCAAAACTTTAACTTGACGGAAGCATCGGCTGCACTCTACACGTCTCAATCGGGTGTAAGTAAACACATTAAAGATTTAGAAGATGAATTAGGTGTTCAACTTTTCGTTCGTAAAGGTAAACGCCTTTTAGGTTTAACTGAACCAGGCCAGTCACTTCTTAGCATTGTTGAACGCATGTTAGTAGATGCTGAAAATATTAAGCGACTTGCCGAAGATTTTAATAAGGTTGATGAAGGGACATTAACGATCGCAACTACTCATACTCAAGCGCGTTATGTATTACCTCCGATCGTCAATCAATTTAAGAAATTATTTCCAAAAGTTCACTTGATTTTACAACAAGCTAGTCCTGTCGAAATTTCAGAAATGCTATTACAAGGTGAGGCAGATATTGGAATTGCAACCGAGTCTTTAACGACTGAAGAAAATCTGGCTAGCATTCCTTACTATCAATGGCAGCACAGTATTATTACCCCGCAAAATCATCCTTTAGTACAGGCAGAAAAGATCACTTTAGAACTTTTAGCTGAATATCCGCTTATTACTTATCATGGTGGTTTTACAGGTCGATCTAAAATTGATAAAGCCTTTGATGAAGCCCAACTCGACGCAGATATCGTAATGTCAGCTCTTGATGCCGACGTTATTAAAACCTATGTAGAACTGGGCATGGGTGTCGGTATTGTCAATGACGTAGCTTATGATACAGAACGTGATTATCGCTTAAAGCAAACCAAGACTGATATTTTTGGTGTTAATACGACATGGATTGCAGTCCGCAAAGGCCACTTATTACGCGGTTATGGTTATGAGTTTATTTCGTTATGCTCACCTGATGCAGATATTAAAGCGCTTAAGAAAATCGCTTACCCAGATGAATAAAAATTAAGAAAAAATAAAAGAGCTTTTTAGCTCTTTTATTTTATTAGATGCAAAAAAAACGAGCCGTAGCTCGTTTTTCTTTAGGATATTACCAGTAGAAGTTCACACCAACTTTACCAACTGGTAACCATTTGTATTTATCATCATTACGAATTTCATTTTCTTCCTTATCTACTGCATCTTGAGCAGACGTTGGATTACCATTTACAGGAGCAAGGTTATACTGAGTTAACTGAACTTTTGGATTACCAGTATAGTAAGCACCTACCTCACCAAATACGCCCCAATTTTTGTTAATTTTTGGAGCAAAACCAAAACCTACGTAAGGAGCAATATTATTTTCATAATTCATCTTACCTCTTACACCGCCCTCTTGGCCAGCAACTGCTTGTTGATAGTTCTTACCATCAATTGACAATGTTTCACCGTTACCAATACGTTTAGCTAAGTCATAATCATTATCTAGATAAGCAGCACCTGCAGCTACATATAAGCCTTGAGCCCATGGATTAGAACTAGCACCCCATGGACGAATCTCAGCATTTAAATAGATATTGTTATTATCCATATCTAGGTCATATTTAGTACCATTTACAGAAACATCATCTGTCCAAGAAATGTCACCACCATTATAACCAAGAGCCAAACCTACGTATGGGTTTGCTTGCCATAATAAAGCACCACCGTAACCAGTTGTACCTACCTCAGCACGTGCCCCCACAGGAATTAATTGGTTTTTGTCAAATGCGTAGCTGTCATGAACAACGGCTTCATCTGCCATAGCAGCGCCAGCAGCGAATAAAGCTGTTGTAGTGACTAATACACGTAATGCTTTCATAGTTTTCTCCTCAAAAAGGCTCTGTTTTTAATTTATTCATCTTGTGACTGAAATCATAATAATGACAGCTTAGATTCTTTTTTATACAAAAAATGCTAGATTTCTGTTATTTTTTGATACAAATTGAGTTAAATTTTTATTTTCAAATCATTTTTGTGTAAAAAACACTTGATTATCTAATAAGCTTATTTTGATTTATCTCATTTATATCATCAATTAAACGTAACACGTTTTTTGAAAGATTCTTGTCACAAATTAGTGTAAAATCTTTAAAATTTTTTATGGAAGGAAGATCATGTCTCAGCTTTCTACGATCATTGAGCAAGCATTTGAAGACCGCGCAAATTTTACTGCAGCAGATTGTTCAAGCGAAATTCGCCAAGCTGTTGAAGAAGCAATTGCTGGTTTAGATAACGGTACACTTCGAGTTGCTGAAAAAATCAATGGTGAATGGGTTGTTCATCAATGGTTAAAAAAAGCTGTTTTATTATCATTTAAACTAAATGACAATAAACCAATCGAGTCATGTGATCTTCGCTTCTACGACAAAGTTGAAACTAAATTCTCTGGTTGGACTGAAGAACAATTTAAAGCTGCAGGTGTTCGTGTTGTTCCTCCTGCTGTAGCACGTCGTGGTAGCTTCCAAGCTAAAAACGTGGTGTTAATGCCATCTTATGTCAACATTGGTGCTTATGTAGATGAAGGCACAATGGTTGATACATGGGCAACTGTAGGTTCATGTGCTCAAATCGGCAAAAATGTTCACTTATCTGGTGGTGTAGGTATCGGTGGTGTTTTAGAACCATTACAAGCTAACCCAACCATTATTGAAGACAACTGCTTTATCGGCGCGCGTTCAGAAATCGTTGAAGGCGTTATTGTTGAAGAAGGCTCAGTAATTTCAATGGGCGTTTTCATTGGTCAATCAACTAAAATTTATGACCGCGAAACTGGCGAAATCCATTATGGTCGTGTACCAGCCGGTTCAGTTGTAGTTTCAGGCAGCTTGCCATCTAAATGTGGTACTTACAGCTTATATGCTGCAATTATCGTGAAAAAAGTTGACGCAAAAACACGTGCAAAAACGAGCTTGAACGATTTGTTACGCGCTGACTAATTTGTTATAAATCTCTTGCGGAGCTTTAACGCTCCTCATCTCTACGGTCAACACTGATCGTAGAGATTTTATTTTTTTATATAGTGTGGTATTTCTAGAATGGCTTCCTTACGTTCCTCTGCAATTCCTGTCTCAGACCCTGCGTCCGGTTTACGCATTACCGAGATTTTTTACTCGTTGCAGGGTGAAGCAAACGCCTCTGGCCTACCGACTGTATTTATCCGTCTAACGGGCTGTCCATTACGTTGTAGCTATTGCGATACCACTTATTCTTTTGAAGGTGGTGAACGTTTTTCACTTGAACATATCATTGAAACAGCTACACAATTTCAAACACCTTATATTTGTGTGACTGGTGGTGAACCTCTCGCACAGCCAAACTGTTTGATTTTATTACAACGTTTATGTGAAGCAGGTTTTGATGTTTCTTTAGAAACCAGTGGCGCTCTTGATGTATCAAGAGTGGATCCCCGTGTTTCAAAAGTCCTCGATTTAAAGACTCCAACTTCTGGTGAAGAACATCGTAATCTCATCAGTAATCTTGACCATTTAACACCACATGACCAAATCAAATTTGTGATTTGCAATCGTGAAGACTACGAATGGTCAAAGCAACAAGTTGAAAAATATCAACTGCACACAAAAGTCAGTACCGTTTGGTTCTCCCCTGCCTTTGCAGTTGAAAAAGGTGCTGTAGGCCTGCCACGTCTAGCACGTGATCTGGCACAGTGGATACTTGATGATAAATTACCTGTTCGTTTCCAACTTCAGTTACATAAACTGCTTTGGAACGATGAATCAGGTCGTTAATCACTCAATAAAATAAATTATTCCGAATATGGAGAAAAATATGCGCCCTCGTGCCATTGTTTTACTTTCAGGCGGCTTAGACTCAACCACTTGCCTAGCTTGGGCACAAGCGCGCTATGAATGTATTGCTATTAGTTTTATGTATGGCCAACGCTCAACCACTGAACTTGATGCTGCAAAAGCATTAGCTCAGCGTTCAGGTGTTGAACATCGTGTAATTAATATTGATCTAGCAAATTTAGGTGGATCAGCACTTACAGATCACAACATTGCCGTACCAGAACAGTTACAAGAAGGTATTCCTGTAACTTATGTACCAGCGCGTAACACTATTTTCCTTTCATATGCTTTAGCAGCAGCCGAAGTATTTAATGCTGAAGCAATTGTTATTGGTATCAATGCCGTTGATTATTCAGGATATCCTGACTGTCGTCCTGAATTTATTGATGCTTTTGCCAATATGGCTCGTTTAGCAACTAAAGCTGGCGTAGAAGGAAAACCACTTAAGTTTGAAACACCCCTGTTACATTTATCCAAAGCGAATATCATACGTTTAGGGATTGAACATGGCGTAGACTATAGTCAAACGGTATCTTGCTACCAAGCAGATGCTCAAGGACGTGCGTGTGGTAAATGTGACAGTTGCCGTTTGCGTAAAGAAGGCTTTATCGATGCCGGTGTTACTGACCCAACACGCTATATACCGTAATAAGTAGGTAAAATTTATGAAGTTGTTAAAATCAAATCTTATTCTTTCATCTTTATTCTCAGCAGCTGCACTTATGGCTGGTTCAGCTCAAGCAGCTGAAAACCCAGTTCAAGCGGCATATAAAAGCACTAACGTTAAAGGTGCATTAGTTAATGTTTGTAAAGAACAAACTGCTAAAGGCGGCAAGTTAAGTTCATCTGAAGTTAGCAAATTCTGTAGCTGCCAAGTTGAAGCACAAGGTAAAGTGACTGAAGCACAAAAATGGGAAATCCAAAGCGCAATCAATGCGAAGAAAAGTCCAAGTTCTTTAGGATTTGTACAGCAACAAAACCGTGATCTTAAAGCATGTTTCGGTCCTCAGTTAACAACTAAGCTTGAAAAATTAACTGAAGAAGCTATGAAAGCAGCTCAACAACAAGCTCCTAAAAAATAAGATTTTAATGTTCCAAATTAAGCCTGCATTTATGCAGGCTTTTTTATAGCTCTGTTAAAATGACAACATTTTTGACCAATTCATTTGATGTAAACCATGCTAGAACAATGGAAAACGAATGCTAACCATAAAAGGTCTATTGTCTCATTTAGTGGAGGCAAAGACAGTTCTCTAGCACTCTACCATGCAATGCAGACTGGTGAAGTGATTGGATTAATCGTTATGTTAGAAGAACAAGGCCAACGCTCTCGTTCACATGCTATGCCTCTTGATATTATTCAAGCACAAGCTAAAGCAATCGGCTTACCCGTATTTATGGCTTCATCAAGCTGGAATGACTATGAAGCTAAATTTATTGAGTTACTCACTCAGGCAAAGCAACAAGGAGCCGAGGTACTGGTTACAGGTGATCTTGATATGCCTCAACATGGCTGTTGGCATGATCGAATAACGCAACAAGTGGGACTTCAATTAGGAATGCCTCTTTGGCTACGTCCACATCGTGAAGTTGTTGAGGAATTCATTACTCTTGGATTTCAAAGTGTCATTGTCACTGTGAATCTAAAACTAGGAATGAAGGTCGAAGATTTAGGTAAAACCTTAACTTTAGAATACATCCAAGAACTTGAGAACCGTGGCATTGATCCATGTGGTGAGGGCGGAGAATTTCATACGACCGTAATTGATGGGCCAATTTTTAACAAAGCAATTCCTGTAAGAAAACTCAATATTGTTTATCATGAGGAATATGCTTTTTTACCACTTGAATTAGATCAAATTTAACTTTTAAAGGATAAGAAATGTCTGAGAATATTCAACTGCCAAATCAGGTGTTCCCTACCACAAACGGTGAAGTGAACTTGACCGAAGTCGAAAATGAATGGTTAATCATTTACTTCTATCCTAAAGACTCAACACCAGGGTGCACAACGCAAGCAGTTGGTTTTTCTTGTTTGAAAGATCAATTTGAAGCTTTAGGTGCCCGTATTATCGGTGTTTCACGTGATTCAGTGAAAGCCCATCAAAATTTTACAGAGAAGCAGGCACTTACTATTGATCTGATTAGTGATAAAGAAGAAGTTCTTTGTCATCATTTTGATGTGATTAAAGAAAAGAATATGTATGGAAAAAAAGTCATGGGTATTGAACGTTCTACTTTTATTTTCCATAACAAAGAATTGGTTAAAAGCTACCGTAAAGTTAAAGCAGCTGGGCATGCAGAGCAAGTTCTAGAAGACTTAAAAGCTCTACAAACAGCTTAGTAAATTTAAATATCAAAGAGCGAGCGTAAAGCTCGTTTTTTGTATATGCACAAATTACTTACTCCTTTACTTTGGCGTATGATAAAGACATTAGAATAATTCACGCTAAGGTATTTACATGGGTCTGCTCAAAGTTTGTAATTTACTGTCTAGTGGCCTTGTTATTTCTGCATGCTCTGTTAGTTCATCCAGTATGCCGCCCTCAATGACATCATCTACACCACAAGTTGAAACTCCACCTATAAAAATAAGTTGTCAAGATTTACAAAATCCGGCCTATCAACAAGCTGTACTTAAAATAATTAATCAGATTCGCCAGCAATCACGCCAATGTGGTCGACAATATTTTTCTGCAACCAGACCACTCAGTTGGAGCAATAATTTATATAAAGGTGCACTTTCCCATAGTGAAGATATGGCTACACATAATTTTCTTGGGCATGTTGGCTCCAGTGGCCTAGACTTAAAATCACGCTTAAAACTTTACAATACACTCGGTAAAGCCAATGGTGAAAATGTCGCTAGTGGACAGAAAACATTAGATGAAGTGATGTCTAGATGGCTGTCGAGCCCCTTACATTGTAGTAATCTAATGAACCCCAGATTTACAACTTACGCAATTGCTTGTGCTTCTGATCAATCTGCAAAACAAAAGAGCTATTGGACTCAACAATTTGGTACACGTTAAAAGGAAAAAAGATGCAATCAGGTTCGATCACCCCTATTTTAAGAATTTTTGATGTCGAGTTAGCTCAATCATTTTATCTTGAGTTCTTGGGTTTTCAGCTTGATTGGCAACACCAATTTGAAGACAACTTTCCGCTATATTTACAGATTTCCAAAGACGATTGCGTGATTCATTTATCCGAGCATTTTGGTGATGCAAGTCCACATAGTGCAATCCGTATCTATTGGGAACATATTTATGAGCTGCATAGTGAACTAAGCAAAAAAGACTATAAATTTTCTAAGCCTCAGGTAGAAAAAACAGATTGGGAGACACTTGAGCTTAGTATCACCGATCCTTTTTCAAACCGAATTATCTTTTGGGCAGATGCTTAATCGTTCAGTCCGCTAAAATTTGATAATGGAATACTTTCGATATGATTCTCCATTGATCATCTTCAAACACAAATGTAAGTGCATCATAAAAATATTTAGGATGGATAACGCATTCAACGTGTACTAACGCTAATCGTTCATTAATCAAATTGATTGAACTGATTTTATCCTGTCTTGTTTGTCGCATTGAAGCTGGAGGAATCCGACTCGCAACAATCGGAAAATATTCAGCCATACTAAGTCGTAGTACAGGTTGCTCGGTTACATTGATATATATAGCATCAGGATGAAAAACATTATTTAGAAGTTTCACATCACAAAAATACAAACCATCGAAATATTGCTCTAATTGTTTCTGAATCTCAGTAATAGGATTATTTTGCATTTTTAAGTACTCAAACTTTGTCTTTTTCGTATCGCAGAAACAGTTTCACCTGCAACACCCCAGTTATCAGTTTCAACTTCATTAATGACTACAAATGTAGTTGCAGGATCTTTATCAAGCACACGAACCACAAGCTGAGTTAATTTAAGTTGGTTTTATCATCTATAAGATATTTGCGCTGAAGTTCAGCATAAATTTCAGTATTTTTAAATTCATCCAAAAATCGAATCGTCCCTACAGGGAAAAATTCTGTTTGGATCTCACCGCGATAATAAGCTTCACGCATTGGCGTTGCCGAAATAGAATCTTTTAAACTATCAAGTTCAACCATAATCCATTCAGGAAATAGTCGTAGATAATATGAAGATTCATCTTTAAAATGCCCAATTAAACCAACTTTTGAGTTCGGTTCAATTACGCTATTCACTAAAGATTTGACTTGTTTTACCCATTTTTTGTCATTATAAACATCAACCACATGTACAAATTTAATACGCTTTTGTTCTTCGAGAGAGAAATTAGATAAAATCATTTGCTCTCGTTCAATTGCAAGAAATGGATTTTTAATATTACGTTCCATTTGAGCAGAGCCTAGCGCCAAAACCACATAATGGCTTTGCTGTAAGGCAATTTCAATTGTCTGCATATGAGCCAAATGAAATGGTTGAAAACGCCCTATAAAAACGAGATAGTCAAATTTATACATAATTAAATTTTCACTTTTTATGAACTCACCAGTTAACCGCATTACAAAAAATATGCGCCATAATGAGAACCTAAAAATTAACAACGTGGTTTAAAGCAAGGATAGTACGATGACACTTAGCTGTATTCAACAACCTCATCAACATTTACACGCAAATTTAGAAGGTGGCGTACTCACCTTAGCCATAAATCGTCCAGAAGCAAAAAATGCACTGTATGGCGAACTTTACTTATGGATTGCCAAAGCACTTGATGAAGCTGACCAAAATAAAGATGTACGAATAGTCGTTCTACGTGGTGCCGAACATGACTTTACCGCGGGTAATGACATGAAAGATTTTATGGGTTTTGTACAAAATCCTAATGCTGGTCCGGCAGGTCAAGTTCCTCCTTTTGTACTCCTTAAATCTGCTGCCAGATTATCAAAGCCGCTTATTGTTGCAGTAAAAGGTGTAGCGATTGGTATTGGTGTTACGATTT
This sequence comes from Acinetobacter lactucae, assembly GCF_001605885.1. Lineage (GTDB taxonomy): Bacteria > Pseudomonadota > Gammaproteobacteria > Pseudomonadales > Moraxellaceae > Acinetobacter > Acinetobacter lactucae. The sequence goes on from NZ_LRPE01000035.1 coordinate 33,474, forward strand.
TATTACAGGCTGATTTAGTCTTTGCTGACAACACTGCCCTTTTCCAAATTCCATTTGTTAGTCTTGGTCTTTCTCCTGAAGGTGGTGCAAGCCAACTATTGGTTAAACAAGCCGGCTATCACAAAGCAGCTGAACTTCTATTTACTGCGAAAAAATTTAATGCAGAAACCGCAGTACAAGCAGGTTTAGTGAATGAAGTGGTTGAAGATGCTTATGCAACCGCTCAGGCAACCGCTCAACATTTAGCAGCTTTACCGCTTGCATCGTTAAAGCAAACAAAGGCATTGATGAAACATGATTTAGATCAAATTATTGAATGTATTGATCATGAAGCTGAAATCTTTATGCAACGCGTTCAATCACCAGAAATGCTGGAGGCTGTACAGGCATTTATGCAGAAATGTAAGCCAGATTTCTCTCAGTTTAATTAAAAATCAATTTCTATGATTTGAATAAACTCAAAGGCAGGCTCTTCGTAAGGATGGCTTGCCTTTAATGCTGTTGCTACAGCCTTTGCATTTTCTTCAGTTACAATGGTTTCAACTCGCCACTCATCCACTTGTTCAAGCTCACCCAGCTCGCCAATATAAGGATCTGCGCCTTTGACTGGTTTAAATTGCCCTATTCCTTTCACTTGCCATGCGCAGTGTTCATAATTACCGATACCACCCGCACCAGCAGAAAAAATAGCTTGTTTAGTCGACTCAAGATGTGAATCAGGCACGTAATAAATCAGCTTTAACATGGTAGAATGACTCAAAACTAGTGAAATTGCTTTAAATCATACCGTCAAAAAAGCTTCTAAATCAAAGTCAGCTCATCATTACCAAATAATTTGCTCCAATAAAGAGGATCTGAATGGCAAGCGCCAAGCCAAATAAGCGCCAGCCCTTATCTTTGGTATACATTGTTCTTATGTGATACTTATTTTTCATCATTTTGATCTCCGATTTTTATCGTTGTTACAGAGAAAGCAAAAATTGATCCAATTTTAAACAAACTATAAAATGTTAAATAGCCGAATGTCTATAGGCTTATAATTTTTCTAAACTGCTTAAAAGAGCTACACTCATTTATATAGCTCTTATTCTTAACAAAATTTTAAAATTCAGCGTACTAGCCGCATCTTTATAATTTTAAGCAGTCGATTTCTTTAAATATCTGTTCTCATATATTGTCATCATAAATGCTAAACCACATAAAATGACAAAGCCACCAGTCATTGGAATTAATGTGCCGTTATATAATTGCCCAATAATAGATGCAAGAATAAGCGACAAAACAGACGAAGCTGCACCAATAATAGCCGATGCCATACCAGCAACATGCCCCATCGGTTCCATTGCAATCGCGTTTAGATTACCAAATAGTGTTCCAAATAATAAGAACAGAATGCATGCATAAAGCATAAACATCCAGAATGATACAGCCACACCTAAAAGTTGAATTCCTAAGAAAACCAAAGAAATTAGGCACAAACCTAGAAAACCATAAATACAAATTGGACGCATACCAAACTTCATCACAATTTTAGAATTTGTAAATGAAGCGATTCCCATTACACCTGCAAGAACAGCAAAATAAGCACTAAATTCTTGTCCCGTTTTACCAAACTGCTGCATAAAAATTTGTTGAGAGGTTCCCAAATAACCAATAAAACCACCAAAGCAAAAGCCCGCACATAGTAAATAGCTCATGGTGGTTTTATTACTCACCACTTCTTTAAAACCTTCCCTAAATGCTTGTAGACGCATAGGTAAACGATTTTCAGGAAGTAGAGTCTCTTCTAAACGTAAAGCAACCCAGGCTCCAATCACTGTGGCGTAGACCATATATAAAACAAAAATTTCACGCCAACCAAAGAAATGAATAATGAGCTGTCCCAAACTTGGTGCAATTGCTGGGGCAACCATAAATACCATCATGATTAAAGACATGATGCGAGCCATTTGAGCTCCGCTGTATTTATCTCTAACAATTGAAATAGTAGCAACATAGGGCCCTGAAACACCAATACCTTGAATAAAGCGCCCAACTAAAAACCACTCAAAACTTTGTGTAGTAAAACACAACAAACTTCCTAAAAAGTAGATGATTATCCCAGCAAATAAAATACGCTTACGACCAATCGCATCGGATAGAGGTCCAGCAATGAGTTGCCCAATTGTCATACCAGAGAAAATACCAATGATGACCCATTGCGTCTGATTATTATTATTTAAGTCAAAAACTCGTCCGATTTCGCCCAAAGCAGGTAGGACGGCATCTATTGAAAAAGAAACAATCGACATGAGCAATGCCATGAGCAATGCAAATTCACGGAAATGGATTTTTGATTTCATTCTTCTTCTCTACTATTTATTCTATTTAAATTGTACAACATACAAATAAGCCACCTGACGGTGGCTTATTTCAGTCTTTATATTAACCAATAAACTTACGTGCGTTACGGAACATACGTAACCATGCACCATCTTCAGTCCACTCTTCTGGACTCCAAGAGTGTTGAATTGCACGGAAAGTACGCTCTGGGTGCGGCATCATAATCGTTGCACGACCATCTTTAGAAGTTACACCTGTAATCGCTTCTGGCGAACCATTTGGGTTCAATGGGTAATGTTGAGTCGGGTTACCGTGGCTGTCAACATAACGCAATGCAACTTGGTTAGCTGCATTCAAGCCTGCAATATCAGCTTCACTCGCAACTGCACGACCTTCACCGTGTGCTACAGCAATCGGTAAAATCGAACCTTCCATGCCATTAAGCAATACAGAAACAGATTTTTCAACACGAACGTTTACACTACGAGCTTCAAAAACTTCTGACATATTGCGGTGGAAACGCGGCCAGTGGTCAGCACCCGGAATAAGCGGTGCTAATTGTGACAACATTTGGCAACCATTACAGATACCTAAGCTGAATGTATCTTCACGATGGAAGAACTGTTCAAACTGATCACGTAATTTCGCATTGAACAATACTGATTTTGCCCAGCCACCGCCAGCACCCATTACGTCACCGTAAGAGAAACCACCACAAGTCACTAGACCTTCAAAATCACTTAGGCTAACACGACCAGCTAGTAAATCACTCATGTGCACGTCAACAGTATTGAAACCAACCTTATCAAAGGCTGCTGCCATTTCAATATGACCGTTTACACCTTGCTCACGCAAGATCGCCATATTAGGACGGCGTGTGTTAATGAACGGTGCTTCGATAGGTTCATTCAAATCAAATGTTGGTTTAGCAATTAAACCTTGATGTGATTTATCCGCGATTAAAGCAAACTCTTGATCAGCAGTTTCTACGTTATCACGTAGACGTTGGATCTGATGAGATACCTCAGACCAAGCTTGTTGCAATTCTGCACGATCTAAAGTCAAACCATTTACAGATAATTGATCTGTGTTATTTACACGACCAACTACAGCAATTGCATCTTTCAAGCTAGATGCAGCAACTTCTGCTTGTAAAGCGTCCCAATCAGTTGCCTTAATTTGAAGAACTGCACCAATTTCTTCAGCAAATAAACTTGCTGGAGTTTGGTCTTCTAATGCAACACCTAAACGTGCAGCAAACATCATTTCAGCAACAGTTGCGAGTAAGCCACCATCACCGATGTCATGGTAAGCTTGAATCAAGCCACGGTTGTTCCAATCTTGAATTAAAGCAAAGAACGCTTTGAAATCATCAAAACTATCAACATCTGGAGTGATTGAACCGATTGCTTTATATACTTGAGCAAGAATCGAACCACCTAAACGGAACTGGCCTTTAGATAAATCAATACGTACAAGTACTGAATCTTCTAAATTCTTAAGTTCAGGTGTTAAAGTCTTACGAACATCAGCTACTGGAGCAAATGCGGTAATTACACCAGTCATTGGAGACGTTACAGCTTTATCTTCACCGTTGTCATTCCAAGTGGTACGCATTGAAAGTGAGTCTTTACCTACAGGAATCGCAATTCCTAAAGCTGGACACATTTCCATACCAATCGCTTTCACACCTTCGAACAATGCTTGGTCTTCACCTTTTTGACCAGCAGCAGCCATCCAGTTTGCAGAAAGTTTGATATCGCTAATTTGTTCAATGTTTGCACATGCAATATTGGTAATTGCTTCAGCAACTGCCAAACGAGCAGATGCTGCTGGATTTAACAATGCAACTGGTGGACGTTCACCCATCGCCATTGCTTCACCAGTGAAGCCTTGTAAGCTTGTAGTCGTTACTGCTGCATCTGCAACAGGAATCTGCCAACGACCAACCATTTGGTCACGCGCAACCATACCAGTAATTGAACGGTCACCAATGGTGATTAAGAATGACTTAGATGCAACTGTTGGATTTTTCAATACGCGGAAAATCGCATCTTTCAAATCAACTTTTGAAGCGTCAAACTCGTTACCTTTACGCTCAATTGTTTCATAAGAACGTTGCATACGCGGTGTACCACCAAGCATCACTTGCATTGGGATATCAACTGCGTTGTTTTGGAACAATGGATCTTCAACAGTTAGATGACGTGCTTCTGTTGCTTCACCTAACACGGCAAATGGACAACGTTCGCGAGCACAGATTGATTCGAACTGTTCTAAAGACTCTGGACGAATTGCAAGAACATAACGCTCTTGTGCTTCATTTGACCAGATTTCCATTGGGCTCATGCCCGGTTCTAATGAAGGAATCTTACGAAGGTTAAGAACTGCACCTAACTCATGATCGTTCACAAGTTCAGGCATAGCATTTGATAAACCACCCGCACCAACGTCATGTACAGAAACGATTGGGTTAAAGTCTTCTAAACGCCAGCAAGTATCAATTACTTCTTGGCAACGGCGTTCCATTTCTGGATTTTCACGTTGTACAGAAGCGAAATCAAGGCTTTCACCCATTGTACCGCTGTCTACAGAAGATGCTGCACCACCGCCAAGACCGATTAACATTGCAGGGCCACCCAATACAATGAGTAAATCACCTGGTTGAATCGCATCTTTTTCTACGTGGTCGGGGCGAATGTTACCGTAACCACCAGCGATCATGATTGGCTTATGGAAGCCCTTCACTTCACCATTTACATTCTGTTCAAAAGTACGGAAATAACCATTTAATGCAGGACGGCCAAATTCATTATTAAATGCCGCGCCACCTAATGGACCTTCAATCATGATTTGTAATGGCGATGCCATACGTGAAGGTTTACCGTAGTTTTCTTCCCAAGGTTGTTCAAAACCAGGAATATTTAAGTTAGAAACTGTAAAGCCCGTTAAACCAGCTTTTGGTTTACCACCACGACCAGTTGCACCTTCATCACGGATTTCACCGCCTGAACCAGTAGCAGCACCAGCAAATGGAGAAATTGCTGTTGGGTGGTTGTGAGTTTCAACCTTCATTAAAATATGAGCAGCTTGGCTTTTATATTTATAAACAAAGTGACCGTTTTCATCCGCTTTTGGATAAAAACGCATCGTGTCATAACCCACAATTACTGAAGCATTATCTTTATATGCTGATAACACATCAGTTGGTGATTCTTTATAAGTGTTTTTAATCATCTGGAACAATGATAATGGTTGTTTTTCACCATCAATTGTCCATTCAGAACCGAAGATTTTATGACGACAGTGTTCAGAGTTTGCCTGTGCAAACATCATCAATTCGATATCATTTGGATTACGACCGAGCTTACCGAATGCTTCAGTTAAGTAATCAATTTCTTGTTCAGATAATGCAAAACCGAACTCATTGTTCGCTTTAACCAAAGCTTCTTTGCCTTGACCTAAGATATCAATTGAATTTAATGGTTTTGGAGCTGTTTCTGAAAATAATGCTTTTGCATCATCAATTTGAGCAAAAACTGTTTCTGTCATACGGTCATGAAGTACTTGTTTAACTTCATTAGTAATTTCTGAAACACCTGTTAATGTAAATAAAAGACCGCGTTCTAAGCGGTGAACTGGTGTATTACAGTTTTTGAAAATATCAGTTGCTTTAGAAGACCAAGGTGAAATAGTACCCACACGTGGTGTTACTAAAATCTGAATCTCATCACTTGCAGGTTGACGAAGTTCAAAAGACTCACCGTCATTTAATAATTGCAAAGCAGATTGATGTTGCTGCTCGTTGAGCGCTTGATCAAACAAATAGACCCATTGGCTGTCAAAAGATTGAACAGAACTAATTGACGATAAACGTGTTAATAGTTGAGCTTTCTTAAAAGAAGAATGTGCTGCTGCACCGGCCACGATAAACATGTTGATTTTGGCTCCACGGGCAGGTCTTGTGAACCTTACCGCAATGTGACTTTAGAGAGAGCGCATATTCTACTGCGTCTTGCTAAAATCAGCTAGATGTAGAATCAGTATTCTGTAACCTAATTCTGCAAGAAGTGATTTGTTTTTTGTTCAAAATCATTTTTTTAGTCATTCTCGCTAAAAATAAATTGTTTCATGTTTATTCAATAACATAATAAAACCTGAACTAAGACAAACTATGTCGCACCAAGCTAGTGCTTTTAAGTTTTTTTTGGCATGATCAAGCTTTATAGTTTTGAATAATGATAAATGGAACAAATGCGTTGGTTAGAGCTGCTTTCCGCAGTTCGTTTAGGTAGCAAAAAAAGTAGTACAGAACTGGCTCGTAGCCCATTCCATAAAGATTATGATCGCATTATATTTTCTCAAAGTTTTCGTCAGTTAAACCGTAAGACGCAAGTTCACCCACTCGCACAACACGATGGTATTCATACCCGTTTAACCCACTCACTTGAAGTTTCCTGTATTGGCCGCTCAATGGGTATGCTTGCCGCAGAAAAAATTAAAAATGAATTACCCGTCTGGATTTCCCCTGCCGATGTCGGTGCAATTATTCAAGCAGCCTGCCTTGCACACGATATTGGTAACCCGCCTTTCGGTCACGCAGGTGAATATGCGATTCGCGAATGGTTCGATGATGCATCACATGATGATTTTTTAAAAAAACTAAGTCCCGAAGAAGAAGCCGATGTTCGCCAATTTGAAGGTAATGCTCAAGGATTACGTTTATTAAGCCGCATTGATTATCATCCAGATGATGGAGGTATGCGTTTAACTTATGCAACTTTAGGCGCTTATTTAAAGTATCCGTGGCTTTCAAAAACAATTGCTTCACAAGGTGATCGACCTTCACATCAGAGAGCAAAGTTTGGTTGTTATCAATCTGAAAAAGAAATTTTAAAACAGATCGCTGAACAGCTTGGGCTGATTCAACTCGGTGAATATCATTATTGCCGCCATCCGCTCACCTATTTACTAGAAGCCGCTGATGACATTTGTTATGCCCTCATTGATTTAGAAGATGGCATTGTCTTAAATATGTTGACTTACCAAGAAGTTGAACCCATTTTCTTAAATCTTATTGCTGACTATGGCCAACCTGAAGAGTTATCGCATCCAAGTAGTACATGGCAACAAAAAATCTCAGCATTACGTGGTCGAGTCATGAAACGTCTTGTTGATGAAGTGACTACGGCTTTTGCCAAACATCATTATGAAATCATTACAGGTCAACTTAAAGGCAACCTTTTGCAATATTGTTCACCCGATATTGCAAAAGGTATCGAAACTGCCAAGAATCTGGCACGTGACAAAATTTTTGAGCACCCACAAAAATCTGGTTTAGAAATTATTGCCCATCAAAGTTTACAAACGATTTTGGATGCATTTGTACCACTTACAACGCCGCATAAATCTTTAAGCTTTAAAGAACAACGTTTAATGTCTATCCTTAACCTATATGGTGCTAACTTTAGCAATAATCACTACAGCAATATCATGCAAGTACTCGATATTATTAGTAAGTTCTCAGATCATCAGGCTTATAGCTTGGCGCAAGAGTTGCAAGGTAATAAAATTGGCTTGTTTTAAGCTGGCTTGATATAGAAAGAAATAAAACCAGTGTCGTTTTCAATTCATTTTAGAACGACCAGATTTACAGTTATGAATAAGTGAAATTACGCTATGATCGGATGTTTAATTGGCGAAGTGTTTGCCCTAGAAGCCCCTACCGTTTTACTGAATGTAAATGGTGTGGGTTATGAAATTGATACGCCACTTTCAACATTTTGCCAATTACAAAAAGGCCAAAAAGTTACGTTATGGACGCATTTGGTTGTCCGTGAAGATGCACAACAGCTCTATGGTTTTAGTGATGCTCAAGAAAAAACTATTTTCCGTACCTTATTAAAAGTAAACGGTGTTGGTCCCAAAATGGCATTGGGTATTTTATCGACGCTAAGTGTTGCGTTATTGGTTCACACTATTGAACATGATGATATTAATACGCTGGTCAAAGTTCCGGGTGTTGGCAAAAAAACAGCTGAACGTTTAATGATTGAACTTCGTGATCGCTTTAAAACATTAGCTCAAGGCACTTCAACTGCAGCGACTATGCCTCAAATTCAATTTGCTGCAAACTCTCCTGTCGCAGAGGCAGAAGCTGCGTTGCAATCTTTAGGTTATAAGCCACTTGAAGCACAAAAAGCTGTAGCTGCGGTTAAAGCCGATTACACAGAATCAGCCGATATTATTCGTGCTGCTCTTAAATCCATGATGAAGTAAAACACTTATGCAAGACCGTCTAATCAGTGGAACAGAAAAACCAGAAGATCATTTTGATCGGGCTATTCGACCAACTTCTCTTGCCGACTATATTGGGCAACCAGTCGTACGCGAGCAAATGGAAATTTTCATTGGCGCTGCTCGTGGTCGTGGTGAAGCTCTCGACCACACACTGATTTTTGGTCCGCCGGGTTTGGGTAAAACTACTCTTGCTAATATTATTGCCCGTGAAATGGGTGGCAATCTTAAATCGACATCAGGACCTGTATTAGAGCGTGCGGGCGATTTAGCGGCAATGCTCACCAATCTTGAAGAAGGCGATGTTTTATTTATTGATGAAATTCATCGTCTTTCACCAGTGATTGAAGAAATTCTGTATCCAGCGATGGAAGATTACCAACTCGATATCATGATTGGTGAAGGCCCTGCTGCTCGTTCAATTAAACTCGATTTACCCCCTTTTACACTTGTTGCAGCGACTACACGTGCGGGCTTGTTGACCTCACCATTACGTGACCGTTTTGGTATTGTGCAACGTCTTGAGTTTTACTCTGTAGAAGACTTAACTCACATTGTGTCACGCTCTGCAAACCTCATGGATGTACCCATTACAGTTGAAGGCGCAGAAGAAGTAGCACGTCGATCGCGCGGAACCCCTCGTATCGCCAACCGTTTATTACGACGTGTTCGTGACTATGCACAAGTGAAAGGCACAGGCGAAGTGACCCATGAAATGGCACAGCGTGCGCTTGATATGCTCAATGTTGATAAAGCTGGCCTAGATACCCTAGACCGACGTTATTTGAGCATGTTACTAGAGCGTTTTGATGGTGGCCCTGCTGGAGTTGAAGCTCTTGCAGCAGCGATGGCTGAAGATAGCGGCACACTTGAAGATGTGATTGAACCTTACTTAATTCAACAAGGTTATGTCATGCGTACTGCACGAGGTCGAATCGCAACCAACCAATCTTATTTACAGTTTGGAATGACGCCACCTGAGCCTAAAAACTAACCAAAGGAAGAGAATTTTCTCTTCCTTTTTTAATTCAATCGCGCTATCTAATTAAAATAATAATTTTCTTATCAATAAATTAGCCATTCTATACCTTTTAAGTCTTTCTTTATACCTTATTGATTTTTTAATATTTTTAAAAACTGAATTATAAGAAATCAAGATAGTAAATCTTATGAACAATAATATTTTTAGGATAAGGATATGTATAAAAAAACCGCTTTATTTTTGCCACTCGTTCTAATGAGCCAGCTAAGCCTAGCAGATTGGGTAAAAGATGCAGCACAACAAAATGAAAATCAGGTTATTCAATTAAGACAACATATTCATGAACATCCTGAACTAGGCAATATGGAATTTAAAACATCTGCACTGATTCAAAAAGAATTGAAGTCTTATGGCATTCAGGTCAAAACAGGTTATGCAAAAACAGGCGTAATAGGTATTTTAAAAGGCAATAAACCTGGCCCTATCATTGCACTTAGAGCCGATATGGATGCACTACCTATGGAAGAAAAAAGTGGTGTTCCCTTTGCGAGTAAACAAAAAGCAATTTATCAAGGTAAAGAAACTTACGTCATGCATGCTTGTGGGCATGATGCACACACTGCAATGCTATTAGGTGCAGCAAAAATTCTAGCAGCCAATAAAGATAAAATATCGGGTACCGTCGTCTTTGTTTTCCAACCTGCTGAAGAAGGTGGAGCAGATATAGATAACTTCACACAAGGTGATCAAATCGGTTCAAGAAAAATGATTGCAGATGGTGCCTTTAAAGACTATAAACCAGAAGCTATATTTGGAATGCATGTCATAGCAGGCATGAAAAGTGGGCACCTTTATTACAAGGATGGTGCTATTTTAAATAGTGCAGACCACTTACGCATTCAGGTCAACGGCAAGCAGGTGCATGGTTCGACGCCGTGGTTAGGCAGAGATCCGATTTATGCATCGGCACAAATAATTAATAATTTACAGAGTCTTATTAGCCGCAGGACCGATCTAACTAAAGGCATGGGTGTAGTTAGTATTGGCAATATTCAAGGCGGTACGGCAGGCAATGTGATTCCTGAACAGGTCAATATGATCGGGACTATTCGCTCTAACAACGAACAGATACGGGCAAATATCTTAAAAAGCTTACCAGCCATGATAGAGCATAACGCTCAAGCCAATGACGTAACTGCTAAAGTTGAAATTGCGCCTTATGCTCCAGTAACTATGAATGACAAGGCGCTTACTCAATTTATTCAACCTACGTTAGCCAAAGTTGTTGGAGATTCAAAATTGCATGTTTTGGACCATAATGAGAGCGCAAGTGAAGATTTTGCTTATTATGGAAAATTAATGCCTTCATTCTTTGTTTTCTTAGGTGCAACACCAGAAAATCAAGACTTGAGCCAAGCTGCACCTAATCATAATCCTTACTTTATTGTAGATAATAAGGCCTTAAAAACAGGAACCGAACTACATGTAAGATTCGTATTAGATTATCCGAATATATCAAAACAAGTTCAAAACGCATGGAAGCCCTCTTAACTTAAAACCATGCTAGCCATAGAGTTCGCCGCTTTGTGATTAGAAATACAGCAGTCGCAATTGAAAGGTTGTGCCATAGGACTTAGTATGCAATCTGCTAAACTGCCCCGTATTTAAAAGTATAGATATGGCTTTTGAGTAGAGCTAATGTTTTATTCAAAGCCATATTTTAAATATAAAGCTCTATAGTGAACTAAAACGGAATACTCTCATGGCGAATCATTTTGAATTCAACATTCGTGTTTATATTGAAGATACGGACGCAGGTGGTATTGTTTACCATGCCAACCATATTCGCTATATGGAACGTACCCGTACCGAATGGCTCCGCGCTGCTGGCGTTGATCATTACTGGCACCAAAAAGACTACAACTTCGTCGTATATAAAATTGACGTAAAATATATGCGTCCTATTTTAATGGATGATTTAATTACTGTTACAGCACGTGTAGTTTCATGTAAAGCTGCGTCATTTGTGTTGCAACAAAATATTTATCGTGGTGAAATCTTGCTTGCTTCTGGTGAGGTTGAGTTGGCATGTTTAAGTAAAGACTTAATGCCTCGTCGTCTTCCAGAAGAAATACGTGATCTTATTCGTAAAGAATTGGAACAAGACTAAAAAAACAACCGGCATATGTAACCTATGGCAACAAACATTGAATCAACCCTGCATATTTCTGACCTTATTTTACAAGCAAGTCCAGTCGTTCAGTTGGTCATGCTAATTTTATTGTTAGCATCGATCTTTAGTTGGTATCTGATTGCCAAGTTACATATGAGTTATAAAAAAGCACATCAAGACGATGAACATTTCCAAAAAATGTTCTGGTCTGGTGCTGAACTCAATACGCTATACAACAACGCTCAACTCAACTCAAAGCGCTCAGGTCTTGAAGATATTTTTTATCAAGGTTTGAGCGAATTTTTTAAACTCAAAAAACGTCAGGCTCCTGTTTCACAAACAATTGAAGGCACTGAACGTATTTTGCGTGTAGGTTTAAGTCGTGATCAGAGCCATTTAGAATATGGTTTAGGGACTTTAGCAAGTATTGGTTCTGTAGCACCTTACATCGGTCTATTCGGCACCGTTTGGGGTATTATGAATGCCTTTATCGGTTTGGCTGCCGTTGATCAAGTAACTCTTGCAACTGTTGCACCAGGTATTGCCGAAGCCCTTATTGCAACCGCAATTGGTTTATTTGCTGCAATTCCTGCCGTATTGGCTTTTAACCACTTCACTGCTAAAAGTGAAAGTGTTTATTCTGATCGTGCTTTGTTTGCTGAAGAGATGATTGCATTGTTGCAACGTCAATCTGTGGGTTCATCACAGGAAGATGCATAATGGCAATTCAGCGTTCAGGGCGCTTTGAGCGCATAAAAAAACCATTAAAAAGTGATATGAACGTCGTACCTTATATTGACGTTATGCTCGTGCTTTTGGTTATTTTTATGGTCACTGCTCCTATGATTACCAGTGGTATCAAGGTTGATTTACCTCAAGCAAATAACCATCCAATCGAATCAAAAGATATGCCAGCCATGGTAACCATTGGCAAAGATGGCAATATTTATCTTCAATATGAAGATTACAAAGATAATGAACCATTATCTCGTGAAAAACTCGAAGCAGTTTTAAGCGATGCTCAAAAACAAGCTGAACAAGAAAACAAACAACTCACAGTTTTAGTCAATGGTGATAAGTCTCGTCCTTATGGAGAAGTCGTATCATTGATGGCGAGTTTACAAGAAGCAGGTTTAACTCAAGTTGGCCTTCTGACAGAGCCTTTAAAATAAGCTATGAACAAAAATCAAAAGCCGCCCTTTAAACAAAATGCGATTGCATTGAGCTTTACACTCGGAGTTCATGCAATTGCCATTGTTGGCTTGCTTTTTTTAGGCTTGAGTAAACCACCTGAACAGCCAAAAAAGCTAACAACTATTTTAGTTAAGCCAGAAGATTTACCCCCTCCTTTAGCCAAAGAAATTGAACAAGAGACTACAGCTACGAATGAAGCAAAAGAGGTATTATCCCCTATTGTGGATGAAACACTACCTCAAAATCTTCCAGTTGTACCTCCTCCTCCAACAGCTCAACAACTTGCTGCTCAAAAGCAAAAGGCCGAACAGGCCCAGCAAGCCAAGTTAGCTGAACAAAAGCGTAAAGCTGAAGAAGCTGCAAAAGCGAAGCAAGCAGCAGAACAGCAACGCGTAGAGGAAATACAAAAACAGCAGGCTGAAGCTAAAGCAAAATCAGAAGCCGAACAAAAGCGTAAGGCCGAACAAACGGCAAAAGCTCAAGCAGATGCTAAAGCTAAGCAAGAGCAAAGTGAAGCTAGTAAAGCTGCTGAAGACGCTAAACGTAAAGCTGAGGCTGATGCAAAATTAAAACGTGAAGCTCAAAAGGCCGAAAATGCTAAGCTTCAAGCACAACAAGAAGCTAAGCGAAAAGCCGAAGCTGATGCTAAAGCTAAACAGCAAAAAACTGCCGATGACGCTAAACGCAAAGCTGAAGCAGATGCTAAAGCCAAGCAGCAAAAAGCTGCCGATGACACTAAACGCAAAGCTGAAGCTGCTGCTAAAGCTAAACAGCAAAAAGCTAATGACGATGCTAAACGTAAAGCTGAAGCCGATGCGAAAGCTAAGCAACAAAAAGCTGCTGACGATGCTAAACGTAAAGCTGAAGCCGATGCGAAAGCTAAGCAACAAAAAGCTGCTGACGATGCTAAACGTAAAGCTGAAGCCGATGCCAAAGCAAAACAGCAAAAAGCTGCTGACGATGCTAAACGCAAAGCTGAGGCTGATGCTAAAGCCAAGCAAAAAGCTGCTGACGATGCTAAGCGTAAAGCTGAAGCGGAGGCCGAAGCAAAAGCTGCATCTGCTCAAAAAGCACAAGAAGAAGCAGCTCAAAAGAAAGCTGAAGCTAAAAAAGTTGCTTCTTCAGCTAGACGAGATTTTGAACAAAAAATTCGACGCTCTTGGGATGTTCCAACTGGTAGTAGCGGTAAAACAGTTGGTGTACGTTTTACCCTCTCCGATTCGGGAAGCGTTAACTCTATTGTGATCACGCGTTCAAGCGGTGATGATGCCTTAGACGCAAGTATTAAAGCTGCAATTCAAGCCGCAGCACCATATCCTATGCCATCAGATCCAGATGCAAGGCGTGAAGCAAGAAGTGTTAGCTCTACATTTAGAGCGCAATAATTTTGAAAGAGTTACATGCTTTAAATAGTTTAAGGCATGTAACTATGCTACAAAATCAACAGTCACAAAAATACCTGATATGACTTTAAACTTATGAATACGAGCCGCAAACACCTGCTATCTTTAGCACTGATCACTGCCTTAAGCCCTATTGCTTCCACCACTGCTTTTGCCCAGTTATATCTGGAAATTGCCAAAGCACCAGATCAGGCACCCAAAATTGCTATTGTCCCGTTTACCAATGACAATGGGCTCTATCCTATTGTTGAAACAGACTTAAACCGTTCTGGGCGCTTTACAAGTTCATCTAAAAATTTGCCTGCCAATGCTGCAATCAATCAGATTCAAGCTTCTGACTGGCAAACTGCTGGTATTCCATATGTAGTTACTGGACAAATTAAACAAACAGCGACAGGTTTTGAAGTTCACTACCAACTTTATGATGTACAAAAGCAACAATACATTTTAAATGAGCTTTTAAATGTACCTGCTTCACGCATACGTCAAGCTGGTCATATGGTAAGTGATGCTATTTATCAAGCGCTTACTGGTATTCCAGGTGACTTTAGCGGCCGTATTGCTTATGTATTAAGAAACCCTGCAACACCTGCGGAGCGTTATACCCTACAAATTGCAGATACGGATGGTGAACAACCAAAGACTGTTTTATCATCCCGTGATCCAATTCTTTCTCCGGCATGGACACCCGATGCCAAAAAAATTGCTTATGTTTCTTTTGAAACTAAACGTCCAGCAATTTATTTACAAGATTTATCAACTGGAACACGTGAAGTACTTACCAGTTTTAGAGGCCTAAACGGCGCGCCAAGTTTCTCACCAGATGGCCAATCAATGCTGTTTACAGCATCGATGAATGGTAACCCTGAAATCTATCAAATGGATTTATCAACACGCCAAGTCAAACGCATGACAAATGACTCGGCAATTGATACCGAAGCACGTTATACACCAGATGGAAAATCTTTTATTTTCACTTCTGACCGTGGTGGCTCAGCCCAAATTTATCGTTATAACTTTGCTGATGGCTCAGTAAAGCGTTTGACATTTAAAGGCTCATTTAATGCACGCGGAACTTTAAGTGCAGATGGCAAAAAGATTGCACTTGTTCATCGCCCAAGTGGCAGTAGTTATAAAGTTGCAATTCAAGACATTAATACTGGCATCACCAATATTCTTACCCCAACCAGTTTAGATGAATCACCAAGTTTCTCACCAAATGGGCAAATGGTGGTCTACGCAACTCGTGAAGGCAACCGTGGCTTGTTGTCTATTATGTCTACTGATGGACGTTTCCGTATGAATTTACCAAGCGAACAAGGTGAAGTACGTGAACCAGCCTGGGCACCAAAATAACTTTTAATTCCATTGACGGAGATGATCATGAAATCAATCAAATATTTAGCTCTACCCTTTCTTAGCGTAGCACTCGTAATGACAGGCTGTGCTAGCCGTAAACCTGCAGCGACGACCACGACTGGTACAAATCCAAGCACGGTAAACACTTCTGGTTTAAGTGAAGATGCTGCATTAAATGCTCAAAATTTGGCAGGTGCTTCATCTAAAGGTGTAACTGAAGCAAATAAAGCGGCTTTGGCTAAACGCGTTGTTCACTTTGATTATGACAGCAGCGATTTATCTACTGAAGACTACCAAACACTTCAAGCTCACGCTCAGTTCCTTATCGCAAATGCAAATTCCAAAGTCGCATTAACAGGCCATACAGATGAACGTGGTACACGTGAATACAATATGGCTTTAGGTGAGCGTCGTGCTAAAGCTGTACAAAGCTATTTAATTACCAATGGCGTAAACCCGCAGCAACTTGAAGCTGTAAGTTATGGTAAAGAAGCTCCTGTTAATGCAGGACATGATGAATCAGCGTGGAAAGAAAACCGCCGTGTTGAAATTAATTACGAAGCAGTCCCTCCTTTATTAAAATAAGGGATATGCATAAAAAAACGCTCATAATAATATGAGCGTTTTTTTATTACTTAGAAGATTTCTTTTCTTCTTCAGTATGTTGCATGGACTCAATCAGATCATGCTTATTAAAGTCTTTATATTCAGGTTTTGCCTCGTAGTCTTTCCAAGCTTCCTGAACATTTTCTTTCGAAATTTCATCTAGATTGATTGGTTCACCTGCCGTGGGGGTCGCATCAAACTTCTTCGTTGTCATTTCGATTCTCCTACAAATATACAGTCCTTTGTGATGCAATCAACATACCATTTTAATTGGGAGCTTGTAAGCATAAATCCAACACAAATAAAGTAAGATAATTTTTATTTTGTGACATTCTCATCTAGAATATGCCACGTATTTATCTGACTCATTTTGATGCTTGAAGCACAGGAGCTTTTTTTATGTCCAACCTCACTTTGTCCCAATTTTTACAACAACAAAAAGGGAATCTAACACCTGAGTTGGCTCAAGTCATCGATACTATTGCCACTACTTGTAAAACGATCGATCAAGCCTTACAAAAAGGTGCACTCGCTGGTATTTTAGGTAGTGCTGGCAATGAAAATGTTCAAGGTGAAACACAAAAAAAACTAGATGTAATTTCTAATGACTACTTAATTGATGCTTTAAAAGTGCATCAACATGTGGGTGGTCTCGCTTCTGAAGAGCTTGATGATTTCACCCCTGCACAAGAAAATGGTGAATATCTGGTTTTATTTGATCCATTAGATGGCTCAAGCAATATCGATATCAACATGTGTGTAGGCACAATTTTCTCTATCCTTCCTGCAAAAAATGCAGTAACACAAGCAGAAGATTTCATGCAAGCTGGTACACAACAAGTTGCTGCGGGTTATGTACTTTATGGTCCATCAACTATGATGGCTTTAACAGTTGGAAATGGCGTAGCATTCTTTACTTTAGACCCAGAAACTCAAACTTTCTTACTCACAACTGACAATGTTCAAGTTGCAGCAGATACTCAAGAGTTTGCAATTAACGCATCGAACCAACGTCATTGGGAAAATCCTGTAAAACAATATATTGATGAATTACTTGCAGGCAAAACCTCTGTTCGCGGAAAAGATTTCAATATGCGCTGGGTCGCATGTATGGTGGGTGATATTCACCGTATTTTATGTCGTAGTGGTATTTTCCTTTATCCATATGACTTAAAAGATCCGAAAAAAGCAGGTCGTTTACGCTTAATGTATGAAGCAAATCCAATGAGTATGCTCATTGAACAAGCTGGTGGTGCATCAACTACAGGCCGTGTTCGTATTTTAGATATTGAACCAACCGAGCTTCACCAACGTGTTCCTGTCATCATTGGTTCTAAAAATGAAGTTGAACGCGTAACAAGCTACCACTAATAATTTTAATTACTTAGGGCATCATAGTATGATGGTGCCCTTTTGTTGGATATTTTCTTATGGCGGTTATTTTTTTAGAATCAAAAGACAATGCAAAGATTAAACATTTGCGTGGATTAATCGAACTCAGTAACGCCCGAAAAAAGCACCAACAAACCGTTCTTGAAGGCACTCATCTTTGTTTAGCTTGGTTACAACAGCAAAAGAAGATTTTTTCTTTATTTACGACTGAACAGGCATTAGAACACGAAGATTTAAAAAAAATAATTGAACTGCATCAAGGTCATATCTTTGTTATTAGCGAAGTTTTATACAGAGATTTGAGTACATTAGGTACGAGTTTACCTTGTTTAGCTATTATTGACCTGCCTAAAACTGCATCTACTATCGACTATAAGGTAGATACCTTAATTCTTGAAAATATTCAGGATCCAGGTAACGTAGGTACTTTACTACGTTCAGCAGCAGCAGCAAATATTAAACAAATCATTTGCACACAAGGCTCTGCATCCCTTTGGTCACCACGAGTTTTAAGAGCGGGTATGGGCGCTCATTTTAGCTTACATTGTTTTGAAAACTTCCAGCTGACAGATATCCTTCCAAAATTCCAAATTCCAGTTTTTGTTACAAGCTCTCATCGCTCAACGAGTCTTTATTCAAAAGACCTTTCAAAGCCGTGTGTCTGGATTTTAGGAAACGAAGGTCAAGGCGCTAGTGATTACGCATTAGATCACGCACAATCAGTGACTATTCCCCAACCGGGTGGACAAGAGTCATTAAATGTGGCAATTGCAGGATCTATTTGTTTTTTTGAGATGGTCCGCCAACGCCAATAAAACGTTAATTTATTTTACATCTCACATATTTGTGAAAAAAATCAATTACACTAGTAAAAAATAACCGATTGTTGTCAACCTCCCACCTCTTTTCAACGTTATATAAGAGATATATTGAAGATAAGGTGGGTATGTCCAATGACAGGATTTTCCATCTCCATGGATTTAGCACCGAAAAAGTCTCGATCGGAAACATCTAGTGCTCATGCCAGCACGGCTGAGCAACGCCTGAAAGTTTTCATGCAAGATGTTACTGGTCGTGCTTTGGTGATGATGGAGAGTGCTACCCAAGGTCAACAAGGTATTGCGATGGATTTGGTTCAAGAAGCATTTATTGCTTTACACAAATCTTATGCCGATAAAAGTACTGAGGAATGGTATCCCCTGTTTTATACTATTTTGAATAACAAACTTCAGGATTGGCGCCGCAAAGAATCTCGTAGAGCAAACCCATTTTCATTCTTCAAAAAAGTTAGTCTGGATAATGACGACGACGAAATTATCGATGTAGTTGATGAAAAAGCTATTAATCCTGCAGATTTTCTAGATCAAGCGGTAACGATAGAGGAAATTCGGGAAGCGATTGAAAAACTACCTGTTCGTCAACAACAGGCATTTATGTTACGTGCGTGGGAAGGGTTTGACACCCATACAACAGCTCAGATCATGAACTGTACCGAAGGTAGTGTGAAAACCCATTATCACCGAGCAATTCAGGGACTTAGAGAATACTTGGCACATTTAAATCCCTCGGGAGGTTCTGATGAATCATGATGATTTCACTAAAAAGGTGACCTCCAAACTTGATAGTTTGGCAGATCATCATAAAAATAAAACAGTGGTCATGAATCATGTGCTTGACCATATTCAACAAAAACCAGCCTCTTATTATAGTGTCTGGAAAATGACTGGTTTCGCACTTGCTGCAGCAATTACAGGTTTTGTAATTCTGCCAAATTCAGTCGAAATTGTGGATAAGCCACAAAATCAAGTGATCGTAAATCCTAAATTATCTCCACAAATGGTGGAAGATTTAGAGATGTTAATGGTGTTGGGTGAGGATAAAGTACAACATGGCAGCTAAAAAATTAGCGCTTATCCTGTGTTCATTAAGTTTCTTGCAGACAAGTTTTGCAGGTTTTGAACGCTTTTGGATTTTTTCTAAAGATGCCAATGCACAAGTGGATGACACATGGGATGCTCTTTCTGAAGAAGAGCAACGTGCAGTCATTAAACGTTACCAGAGTTTAAAAGAGTTACCAGCAAATCAGAGTAATAACTTACAGCAACGCATGGACTGGTTTACTCAACTTCCTGAAGCTGAAAAACAAAAAATGCGTGAAGCTTGGCAAAAGATGAGTACACAAGAACGTAAAGACTTACGTGAGCGTATGCTTAAAGCGAATGGTGAAGAAAGAACAGCTATTCGTGAAGAATATATGAACAAGTATTTAGAACACTAAGTTATTGTTGAGTTATCAAATAGGTGAAATCTAATCACTTAATTATTTTGATTTCATTTCTTATAAAAAGCCTCCGATTGGAGGCTTTTTTATTCTTTGAGTTTATTTACGATAACGTCTATAAGCTAGTAAACCTAGTAAGGATGCCAAAGATAAAATTCCGAGGCTACCACCTCCGCCCCCACCACGTGTATCGTCTGTAGTAGTAGCAGTACTTACAAGGTTAATTGTGCCAGCTTTAGGTGAGATTTTCCCATCAGCGTCATAAACATTATAACTTAACGAATCATTAAAAGTATTAAATACACTATTTGCCTGAATATAGATATTTCCACCATAACAAATCTTATCCTTATCATCTTTCGGACATGGTCCTTCACGATCAGCCTTAACCACTTTAAAAATACCATCTTTCGATGTTTTGCTCGGTAAATAAATTGGCAACTCAACACCATCTTCATTTACCCAAAATTGTGATTTTGGCTTTAAAAGTGTATTTACAGGCCCATCACCATCATCATTCGCATATTTAAGCAAATTCAATGGAATAGTTTCATTTGCAAGATATTTAAATGTAATTGTTCCATCGCCAGAAACTGGTTCAATATTATTAAAACGAGCTTTTATCAGACCGCTTGAGCTTAATTTATTATCAGCTGTTGTAATTGTATATTTGCAATAAGCATAGGTACCAGCTTGAGTCACGATATCGTCTTTGCGATAAAAAACAATTTGTTGTAAAGTACTATTCCACTCACAGAATACCTTGTCTTTGTCAGATAAATCTTTAACTTGTTGAGCATCATATTTATCATCAAGCGCTCCAATACCTAATGGCTCGGTTGTAATACGATAGTCAGTTGTGTTGAAGAATTTCAGCACATGATTAGCATCTTCAGCCGGTAAAGGTAAATCGTAGTTCTTTAAATCAAGATAAATCGCTCGATATTTGAGATTTGCCTTAGTGGTATCAATTAGATTCTTAAACTCAGCTAAACGTACTTTATAATAAGTAATAAAGTTAGAAGGTGTCTTAGGGTCTTTAATATAATTATCAAATAAATCATAATTTTGTTGATAAGTATCAATTAAAGTTGTTAATGAAATATTACTAACATCCTCTAAGTCACCTGAAGTGAGTTTCATTAACTCAACGGAACCAATATCACAGCTATTGCGACTTCCCGATTGGTAATATGATGTACCGTCTGTCAGACGGTTTAAACCACGTTGGTCAATTGTGGCACAGCTTCCTTTACTATCTTGATCAACATCAATTAAATCTATATTAGAAGAAATATTTTTTGGATAATAAATAGGTAGGAACCCAGTATAAGCTGTTGCTGGTTCTACTAAAGGACTTAGTAGATTACTAAATGATTGTGTACTGATATCAACATTGGTCTGTCCATCAGGTAAAGATTCTTTAGGAACGTCACATTTTGCTGTCGCCGATTTCCAATCAAGCGCATTGAAACTCAGCGTTAAACCTACATTCTTTTCCTCTGCTACCGCACCTAAAAGATATTTACAGGCATAACTTCCAGTATTATAAGCGAGTACGTTAAAACTTAACTTTTTTGCGCCTAGTTTGTCGTAGAGGAAAATACTATTCGCGCTGTTTTCAACAACTGTATTATTTAAGAGTACTAAACTACTACTTGAACTTAAAATACTTGATGAATTGGCTGGATTATTAGTATCACCAGTAAACTTGATAATACTGCCATTAGTACTATTTGCTATATTTTTTGCAATAGTATTAACAGATAACGTCGCAGTAGGTTTCCCACAAAACTCAAATGTACTTGTTGAAGCTGTATTTCCATTATTCACAATACTATTTGATGTGAGAGTAATAGTACGGGGTGCATAGACAGTGTCACTAAAACATCCCATTGATAAAACACTGCCTTGTGTTGCGTTATTGCCTTTCAGTAAAGAATGATTTACTGACAAAGTAATATTAGGTGAAGCTAAATAAATTGCTCCGCCGCTTGTTGCCCGAGATGATAGAATCTGGCTATTTTGCAAAGCAATATCAGCACCAGCATAAATCGCTCCCCCCTGACCAGTTGTGAGGCCATTTTCAAGAATTACATTATTTAAGCTTAAGGGCTGTTTATAAGTAGTCGTATTGAAAATACGTGATTTACCTTGAGCATTAATACGTGTTTGTAAGTCAAGCTGTGCGGGATAATCATTGGTTAATACGCTTTTTTTCTGCCAATCTACGGGATCAGCTCCAAAAATAGCAATATTTGCATTTGGTACTAATTCCTTGGTTAAAGTATAAGTTCCAGATTGAAGCTGAATAGATTTTTGTGTAGTTTCACGTGTATCAATAACCGTGCATCCACCATACGATTTACGCAACTCAGCTGTCTTTATTGCTTCACGCAATGAGCAGGCATTCGTATTGTCACCATCTTCATCATCAAAAGTTGTAACATCAATTCTTCCAGTCGTTGTATCTGCAAATAATGGCATTGCAGCAATCACAGCTAATGCTAAAAAAGCCTTTTTATAATTTTTCATAGCCTTCATCATCCTTGATTATGACTTTAAACGTCTTAAAGCAATTAAGCCAAATAGACCTAAAACTAAACCACCACCTACACTTCCCCCGCCACCCGTGCTTACGGATTTATCTTCAATACCTGATGGCGGATCTTGCACAATTTGAACTGGAATTGTTAAATAAACATCCGCAGCATCATTAAAACGTGTGGTAGTAGTAACAACCAAGAGATTAAATACATCTGCTCCATGCCAGTTTCCATTTGGAACATAAGTTAAGTTACCCTGAGCATCGATAGATAAAGTTCCTTTAGATGGTGTACTTGTTTGAACAATCTTCATACAGCCTGACTGCCAAACCTTACCATCTGTTCTTTTTCCAAACATTTTTTCACATGTTTGTGGAGAAACTAACTCACCAT
The DNA here is from genome assembly GCF_001605885.1 of Acinetobacter lactucae. Lineage (GTDB taxonomy): Bacteria > Pseudomonadota > Gammaproteobacteria > Pseudomonadales > Moraxellaceae > Acinetobacter > Acinetobacter lactucae. The sequence goes on from NZ_LRPE01000035.1 coordinate 56,422, forward strand.
CACCTACCACATCGGCAATATTAAATTTGGCAATTTCGCCATATTTAATGTCTTGACCATGTGTACTAATATCATCGCGGTTGGTAATTAATTCAATCGCCCCTAAATCACATAACTCATCATAACCACTTCGATTCTTTCCACGTTGATCTTGCTTTTCACAACTCGCCAAACCGACAGAAGTTCCATCACTATATAAACGACCTTTGTTAATTAACAAAGATTGTGAAAGACTAGTATATTTATCTAAAACACGAGGTTTAAAGAATCCTAAAAAACTATCACTTGGTGTTGAATATGGACATAGCAATCCATCTGCTGGTGGTACATCACAAGTTCCTTCATCTGCATTTCCAGCAATTAGTTTTTCGCTTGCAGGATATATAATATTTGGTAACTCTGCTGAAGCATTACGGTTACATTCCGTTGTTACTAAATTACTTTGCACAATCGTTTTATCTGTTGCAGATGCCTTACAGTTTGTTGTATTACCTATTAAAATACTGTTAGAGACTGAAGCATTACCCTGTGGAGCATCAAAAAATAAACCTCCCACGTTTTTTATCATCGTAATATTATTTACAACCATTCCATCACGGACATTGGCAATAAAACTACCCTTATTATGAAAAATCGTACTATTACTCAAACCAATAATACGAGAGGTTAAGTACCCCCCTGTACTTTCATCTGCAAATTTAGTTTCAGCATGAAATAGTCCACCATTTGCTGCGGTCACTTCATTATCACGCACTACAGAGCGACTAATATAATAAAGTGGCATATCACTATATAAAACGCCTCCCTGACTTGCTTTATTATTCTGCATTAGGCTATTAATAATAGTTACCGAACCCGCTGTTTTTGTAGTATTTGATAAATTACCAGCGTTATAAATGGCTCCCCCGTTTGTTGCATAACCGTCCATTAAACGCGAATTTTGAATCACCAATTGTTCATGATTATAAATTAATCCACCGTTACCTTGAGGTATTACACTCTTTGAGCCAGCACCTTTTAAATTGACATCAACAAACAAAACTGTAAAAGAAGCTTTTTCAACACTATCATCATCTATACGGAATAGTTGATCCGTACCTATCATTTTAATCGTTGCATTATGAGAGTTGGGTGCTCCTTCCTCAACAAGAGTAGAATCATTTTTTGCGGTACTAATAGCTACAGGAACAGTAATTACTATACTTTTATTTAAAGTATATTCTTTATCACGCTGCAAAATAATATTTGATGAAGCATCTTTATTTCCGCAACCATTGTAACCATTTGCATACTTTTCAACATCAGCAGCATTGGAAGATGCACGATATTTTAGAAATTGTATTGCTTCACGTAATGAACAGACTGTGTTATCAACATCTTCATCAGTTGTAGTTGTAACTTGAATATCGGCAGAATAAGCGTGTCCAGCAATAGCCAATAAAGCAAAAGCAATGCTCCGTTTGAGCATACCCATCTCCTTACATCTTTTTTTCATTTTTCTTTGTCAATATTGCAAAATTTCCGCTTTTGCAATCGCATCCTTTGTGCGTACTTTGTCACAGGAAGTAGAAATTCTCAAGACATTTTGGTCGGTCTATAGAGTCATTTTTGAGCTAGGTTACAAAAAGCTTCATACGTTTAAAAAAGTTTTTTAAATACGAAAAAATAGCTTCTTAAAAAAATTAGCAGTTATAAATATAACTATTCTGAAATGAAAAAACTTATATCTAGAAAGCCATTTTTTATTGTTTGAAATAAATTTAGTCAAAACAGCAAACTTAAGTTAAAGAAACTTATTGTTGATACTCATCAATCAAAGCGTAAATTTGCCTTAAAGTCGCATTAGAAAGTTTTGTTTTTTCGCCTTTGAGCAGTTTTTCTAACTGAGCAACAGTTTGCAATAAAAGAGAAGCTTGATGAGGACCATGTAATAACAGGTAATCAACAATCTGTTGATCAAAGTGGATACCACGTCTAGCCATTACAGATGTCACCAAGGCATAACGATCTGCATATAAACTTCCACTCGGCACTTTTACACTAACGGCTTGTGTAAGTCGTGATTGTAAGTCTGGCAATTCAAGCTTTAATTCGATCGGTGCCACACGCGAGGAAAATACCAGTTGTCCTTCATGATTATTCATTAAATGGAAAACAGCTTTTTGCCAGTGAGGCACACCACTAATCGATTCAATATCATCTAAAGCGACAAGATCATAATGTTCTAAAGAGGTAATTGCTTCAATAGGTGCATCAAGAAGTTCAAGCAAAGATACTTTAATCGCAGATTTGCCTATTTCTAAATAAGAATCACAAATTGCAGAAAGTAAATGACTCTTCCCCGTCCCCGCTCCACCGTAAATATAAAACCTACTCACCAGACCAGCATGGAGTTGACGCACGGCATCGACTACATGCCCCCAACCCGGTCCCGAAAAATCACTGATTCGGGCATCAAGTTGAGGTTCTATATCCAGTTGGAGTTGACGCATATATTGAATTAACCTTGAAATTATTTCTGGTTAGGGGATTTCAGTTCATCTGTATCTTGCTGTGTTTTAACTTCAAGATCAAGCTTAGTGCTTTCAGTTTGTACATGAATTTGCTCAATATCGCCATGTTGGATTACTAATGTAGAAGGTGGAGCATAAAGTGAGCTTCTTTCGTAGTTATCTCTTAAGTGTTTTAACAACACTACAATAACGGCTGCCACCGGCAATGCAATTAACATTCCCAAGAAACCTGCAAGCTGAGCTCCTGCCAATACTGCAAAAACCACCGCTACAGGAGATAAACCAATTTTATCGCCCAATAGGAATGGTTGTAGAATATAGCCCTCTACCGCTTGACCAACCATAAAAACTATACCGACGAGTAATAAATGTACCCAATCCAAGCCGAACTGGAACAAGCTAGCTATAACAGCTGCAATAATACCTACGGCAAAGCCTAAATAAGGAATAATACTGGCAAGACCAGCCACCATACCAATAATCAAACCAACTTCCAAACCAATGAGCTGTAAGCCAACTGCATAGACTATGCCGAGTAATAGCATGACTAGAAACTGACCTTTAACAAATGCCCCTAAAACGCTATGGCATTCACCAACGATCTGTAAGGTAGTTGCTTCATATGGACGTGGAATGAGACGACGTAAGTTTTGTAACATACGTTCCCAATCGAGCAAGAAATAGAAAGCAATAATAGGAATTAAAACAACCGTTCCACCAATCTGAATAAAATTCAAACCAGATTGAGCTAATTTTAATAACACTGCCTGAATGCTGTCTGCACTATAATTTGTTTGGACATACTCCATCACAGCTTTAGACAACTGCTCTGTGTCAATTTCCATTTGCTGGACATTAAATGTCGAAGATACCCAAGGTAAAAAGGTAGCATTAATCCAGTGAATACCTGCTGGAATACTATCGCGGGCATAAACTAATTGTTTCCAGATGAGTGGAACCAAATACCAAAGTGCAATAGTTAAGGTTACGCCTATTCCGACGAATACCACGCTAATTGCTAACCAGCGAGGCAATTTCATTTTTACCAGCACGTCAACAAGTGGACTGAATAAATAAGCCAGGAAAAAAGCACCGATAAAAGGAATGACTACAGGCTTGAGTAAGTACAACACCCATACCAGCAATACAATACCTGCGAGTAAAAAAATACGGCGCAGTATACGATCTTGCATAAAATCTAGCCTTTTTTGATTTAATCGTTATAAATGAAAAAATATTTTTATTAAAGATAGCATTTTCGAGCATAAATAACATAAGAGTTTCGTATATTCAGGTTATAATCTGCCGCCAATGCGGAGACTTCATTTATGAGCAACTCAACTTCTACCCCAAATACCGGTTTAAGCTACAAAGATGCGGGTGTTGACATTGAAGCGGGCGACGCACTGGTCGATCGTATCAAGTCAGTCGCTAAACGTACAAGTCGTCCTGAAGTAATGGGCGGGCTTGGTGGCTTTGGTGCACTATGCAAAATTCCTAAAGGTTATGAAGAGCCTGTTTTAGTTTCTGGAACCGATGGTGTAGGAACTAAATTACGTTTGGCACTTAATCTTAATCGTCATGACACAATCGGCCAAGACCTTGTGGCTATGTGTGTAAATGACCTTTTAGTTTGTGGTGCAGAACCATTATTCTTCCTTGATTATTATGCGACTGGTCACTTAAATGTTGACGTTGCTGCAAATGTTGTTACTGGTATTGGTAAAGGTTGTGAGCTTGCAGGTTGCGCACTTGTAGGTGGTGAAACCGCAGAAATGCCAGGCATGTATGAAGGTGAAGATTACGATCTTGCTGGTTTTGCCGTTGGTGTTGTTGAGCAAAGCAAAATTATTGATGGCTCTAAAGTAAAGTCTGGTGACGTACTTATTGGTGTTGCATCAAGTGGTGCTCACTCTAATGGTTACTCATTACTACGTAAAATTTTAGATGTTAAAAACGTTGATTTAACTCAAACAATTGATGGACGTCCTCTTGCTGATGTGGCAATGGAACCAACTCGTATTTATGTAAAACCGGTTCTTGAACTCTGCAAACAAGTTGATGTTCATGCTATGGCGCACATTACGGGTGGTGGTTTACCAGGTAACTTACCTCGTGTATTACCAAATGGTGCACAAGCAGTTATTGATGAATCTTCTTGGGTATGGCCTGAATTGTTCCAACTTCTACAACGCGAAGGCAATGTAGAACGCTTTGAAATGTACCGTACTTTTAACTGTGGTGTAGGTATGGTCATTGCTGTTGATGCAAATGATGCTGAAAAAACAATTGAAGTACTTAATGCTCAAGGCGAAAAAGCTTGGAAAATTGGACATATCCAAGAAAATGCTGAATCAGTGGAAGGCGCAGACGAAAAAATCCGTGTGATCTTTGCATGATAAAAATTGCTGTTCTAGTCTCTGGGAACGGTAGTAATTTACAAGCCTTGATAGATGCAAATCTATCAGGGCAAATTGTAGGTGTACTGTCTAATAAAGCAGATGCTTATGCCCTAGAGCGCGCTCAAAAAGCCAATATTGCTACCGCTGTTATCTCCCATAAAGACTTTCCAACCCGCGAAGTGTTTGATGAAGCAATGCATCAGCAACTCTTAGCTTGGCAAGTAGATGTGGTTATTTTAGCTGGCTTCATGCGTATTTTAACACCAGCCTTTGTCAATAAATGGCAAGGAAAAATGCTGAATATACATCCTTCGCTTCTTCCTGCCTACAAAGGTGTAAATACTCACCAACGTGTTTTAAATACAGGTGATCGTTTACATGGTTGCACCGTGCACTTTGTAACGGCTGAACTGGATTCTGGTCAATCAATTGCCCAATCCGCTATTTCAGTTAAAGAACATGATACTGCCACTTCATTAGCAAATCGAGTGCATGCACTTGAGCACTTTATCTACCCACAAGTAGCAGAGTGGTTATGTAACGGTCAACTTACATGGAAAGATGGGCAAGCCTATTTCCGTAATCAAGTTCTTGAACACCCTATTCGTTTTGCAAGTTGGTAAAGTATTTTACTAACAAACAAAAATAAAAAAGGACATGCTGGCATGTCCTTTTTTATAAGCTTTAAATTAATTTAATTAATAATGAATCAATTTCTTTATAGAATTTACTGTATCAATAGGATGCTCTAGAGGGAACATATGGCCCCCTTCAACCACAGTAAATGGGATTCCCATTTTTCGCTTTGCCATTTGAGGAAAGCCTCTTTTTAAGAAATCACTTCCTTTACCCACAACTAAATGCACAGGCATCTTAGGTTTTGGCATAGGCAGCCACCACCAAGAAGGATTTTTACGGAAAATTGCAACTTCATCTTCACGAGAAATCGTTAAAGTTACTCCACCGCGAACCGAATCCTCTTTCAAAGCATAATCAATATAAGCTTGAAAACAATCTTCATCAAAATCTTTGTAGAATCCTTTAGGACGTAGTAATTCAGCCGCCTGCTCTCTCGATTCCCAATGTTCACGACGACGTGCAGATAAGCCAGCTGGCGTCATTGCATCCACTAGTTTAGGACGAAATAATTTTGCCATATGAAAAGCAAATGAATATCGTCCTAAAATAAGAGGCGGGTCTAACATAATAACTTGAGAAAAAAGTTCAGGGCGTCGAAAGGATGCCATCAGCGTTAGGACCGAACCAAGAGAGTGACCTAGTCCAATGACTTTACGCCCTTTCGCCTGACGCACAATACTATCAATAACCTGATCAACCAAAGCAGGCCAATGATTCGTCACTGGATAGCGCTTATCAGGACCAATCAAGGGAACATAAATAACATCATATTCCCCTTTCAACTGGTCAAACAGTTTTTGATACACTTTTGATGGTACGCCATTGGCATGAGCAAAGTGTATAACTGGTTTCATTGACATACCGCTATCCTAAAAATACAGATTTATTGTAATTTTGCGCTTTGACGAGTTTGCACTTCTTGAACAATAGATTCACTTACCCCTTGCCCAATTTGTGCACCCATACGACCTAAAATGGATTGTAATGGGTTGCGCTCAATTGTGTAGTCAACTTTATTATCAAGGTTTAGTTCACGCATCAAGCTCGTAATATTACCTGAACGGTCAGCAACACCTAATTGAATAGCTTGTTCACCAGTCCAGAATAAGCCAGAAAAAATAGCAGGATCATTCGATTTCAAGCGCTTACCACGTCCTTCTTTAACTGCAGTGATAAAGTGAGTATGAACATTATCAAGCACAGATTGAATATGTTGCTTTTGAGCAGGATCAATCGGTTTTGTCATACTTAAAATGTCTTTATTCGTTCCGGCAGTTAAAGTGCGGTCTTCAATACCGAGCTTCTGAGCTAAACCAGTAATTCCATAATTAGGCATGATGACACCAATTGAACCCACTAAACTTGATGGATTGACAATAATCTCATCCGCAGCAGAAGCGATATAGTACGCACCCGATGCCCCCATATCACCAATAACGGCATAAACTTTCTTATCAGGGTGCTGTTTTTTCAAATAACGAATTTCCTGCCAGATTTCATCAGACTGAACTGGAGAACCGCCAGGTGAGTTAATGTTAAGTGCAACAGCCTTACTATTTGAGGCTTCAAAAGCACGTTTAAGCGCTTTATTGGTATCTTCACTATTTACCGCTTGATTGCTTGAAGAATCAATTGTTCCAATAATGTCCACCACTGCCAAATGAGCACTACTGCTACTTACAGCAGAGCCTTCTTTGCTGGTTGAACAGCCTTTACCCATGAGTACAATAATGAATAGTAAATAAATAAAAGTTAATGTTTTAAAGAAGATACCCCAACGACGACTACGGCGTTGCTCTTCTACTGAAGCAAGTACAGCCTTCTCAAGAATTTGCCATTCCGGTCCATTTTGTTTAGGGATTATAGGTTCATTTTGTGGTTTTGGTGGCCAATCGGACATAAAATTCCAATCCAAATCAATCTAAAATGATGTCATTATATACGTTGATTTGATAAAAACTGTCTAAATAATATGATTTCATTTATAATATTTTTATCTTTTTTTACTTGTTGCCTCCTTTTTACCGCGATAGATGACCAAACTAGATGTAAAAAGCATGAACTATTACTTACTTAAAACTTTTAGCCGTCAACCAATTCAATTTGGACGTTTTATTGCCCGTATGTTGGCAGGGTTAGTCAATACTTTAAAAATTACTAGAACATCAAAGAGTATAGAACTTAACTTACAAATTGCACTTCCCCACTTAACACCACAACAACGAATAGATATTACACAACAAGCTATTCGTAACGAGTTAACCTCATACTTCGAATTTTTAAGTATTTGGGGCTCATCAAATAGTAAGAATATTTCACGTATTCACCATATTGAGGGTGAACATTACTTTCATGAAGCACTGGCAGCAAAAAAAGGTGTGGTTTTGATTGTTCCACACTTTGGTACATGGGAAATCATGAATGCTTGGTGTGCCCAGTTCACTTCCATGACTATTTTATATAAGCCTGTAAAAAATGTAGATGCAGACCGTTTTGTTCGAGAAGCCCGTAGTCGTGAACAAGCCAACTTGGTACCTACCGATGAAACTGGTGTTAGACAAATTTTTAAAGCGTTAAAACAAGGTGAAACCACTGTAATTTTACCTGACCATACCCCAAATGTTGGTGGTGATATGATCAATTATTTTGGTGTACCCCTTGCCTCAAGTAATTTAAGTGCCAAGCTCATTCAAAAAACCAAGGCCAAGGCATTATTTCTTTATGCGATTCGTAATGAACATGACGGTTTTACGATGCATATTGAACCTATGGATGAGAAGATTTACGAAGGTAGTGCCGATGACGGAACCTTTGTTATTCATCAAGCCATTGAACAGCTGATCCAACAGTATCCAGAACACTATCACTGGAGTTATAAACGTTTTAAAGCAAATCCTGCTTTAGATAATCTTTATAATCTTGCTCCAGATGAAGCACTTAAAATTGTGGCTAAGCTTAAAGCAGAAGCTTCACAAATTCCTGTGAAGCCAAGTACGCTCGAAACGTCGAGTGTATAAAACCATCTCATGATTGCGAGATATAAAACTTAATGTTCCTTGCCCAACTGTGCTTTTAAACGGAATATGAAGTGCTTGTACTCTCGCCAAAACCTCTTTGCTTGGGTGCCCATAGCGATTATTAAAGCCAGCCGAGGCAATCACAAGCTTTGGCTTTAATGTGGTTAAAAAATCATAAGCCGAACTATGCTTACTCCCATGATGACCTAATACCAAAACATCTACCTTTAACTCGGGATATTCCTTTATAAGTTGATATTCTGCTTCCCACCCCGCATCACCCATAATTAGATAATTTTCATAACCTGTTACCTGTTTTAAGTGAATATAAACCACACAAGAATATTGATTTTGATTTGAAGAAACTAAATTTAAATCCTTTTCTTTAGGCCAAAGGATTTCAATATCTAATTGTGGATATTGCCATTTTTGCCCTTGATGACAATAAGTAAATGGTTCTTTAATTTGTTCTGTCCATAATTCATTTGATATGACTTGTTTAATAGGAAAAGCCTGTGCGATAGAAGGAAATGCTCCGCTATGGTCTTGGTCAAGATGAGATAGTATGACGTGATCTAATTGTTTAATTCCCTTTTGACGTAAATATGGGATCACCACATTTTGACCAATACTAAAAGCCTTTTCATCATAAGACCCACCCGTATCGATGAGCCATGTCTGCTGCGGGTGCTGCAGGAAAATAGCTTGCCCCTGTCCTACATCTATAATATTGATTTGAATTTGCTGGGACGACTTATTCGGAATAACCAAGGGTAAACAGCATATGAGTCCCCAAGATTTGGGTAAAACCCCACGCGGTAAAAATAAGATAATAATAACGAAGCTAAGGCACACTAAATCAAGAGGTGTGAGGCTAAAACCTTGTAATGGTAGAGATAACTTTTCTAAAAGATTAAAACATGACAGTACTATACTAATTAGGACGTCATTAATTTGAAAAAGTAAATTTCCGAATGAGTTAAAAATAAGCCATACACAAGCTGCAAAAATGTTTAAAGGAACAATCACTCCTCCGAGTAAAGGAACAGCAATAATATTTGTAAAAGGAGCAACCCATGAAATCTGTTGAAAGAAAATCAACATTAAGGGACATAAGGCAATAAATATTTTGCCTTGAGATTCAATTAAAATTTTACTGAAAAGAATGATTCTAGATAACAGACTCGTTGAAACAAGATTTGGAACCTGTTCAATAGTTTGATAAATCCGTAATAAAATAAAGCAGGAACCATAAGAGAGCCAAAAGCCTGCAGATAAAACACTGAAAGGATCGAAAAATAAAAGTAGACTTGCACTGTAAACTAACAGTGAAAATGGCCTAACAGGCAGTTTGATCAATAATAAAGAAGCAAATAAAACTACTGAAAGTAAAGTTCTTAAGGCGGGAATTTCAAAACCAACAAATGCGGTATAAATCAAAACACCGAAACATAATGGAATCATGGCCCAAATTTGTTTAGGTTGATGCAAATAAAGCTGCGGATAATAACGTCGTACTAATTGATGTAATCCCCAAGACAACATGATGGCAAAAATGAGCACATGAGGCCCTGAAATCGCCAATAAATGAGAGATTCCTAATTCCTTAAATTGATTTTTAATCTCATCATTTAAGAGACTTTCATCCCCTGTTAATAAAGCTAATAACAGTCCCTTATTCTGTAAAGGAGAATGTTTCAGCATTAATCTAAATTTTAGACGCAATTTTTCTATATTTAATTTTTGTCTGTTAAAAAACTTTTGTTGCTCTTTTAAATGATGTTGATAACCCAACCGATAAATTTCATCAGAGCTTAAAGGCTCAATATGCTGAACACTAAAACCAGACATTATATCTCGCTGAATAAACCATTGTTCTTGATCAAAAACACCAGCCACTGCATAGCTATGAGCTGGTCTGGTTTTACCCGAAATTCGATAGTAATGACCTAATTGTAATTTTGGTTCATCTATCGCTGAGTTTACTTTTTGGCTTTTTAAATATAATAGCCAGTTAACGGGATGTAAGGACTGCCCTAATACCTGAACGGGTTGCTGTGTCTTATCTTCTTTTTCTTCACTTATGCGGTCTACATACACAACTATATCTAAAGATTTAGGCTGCATTTGTCGCAGTTGTAATCTTTTATTTAATGCATGCTGAGCATATTGATGTCCTATAATAAAAAGACTAATAGCGCAGACTAGACAGTAAATGGCTTTTAATATGAGCCGATTTAAAAATGTATGCCCCTTAAAAATATAAAAAATAAAACCTATAACGATTAATACTTTACCGATCCAACCATATTGCATGATGAGAGGGATATCTATCCCCATAAATGCAATACCCCCAATCCACCCCATTAAAATAAATTTTAACATTCAACGTCATAATCATTATCTTTTTAAGGGCAAAATTAAAGCCCAACTGAGTGGGCTTTAACAATGTGATTTAATGACAATTTTTAAGAACCACTCACCCAGAGTCCATCTTGCATATGCAAAATAGAATCAGCAGCCTGAGCTAAATGCTCATCATGGGTCACAATTAACATTGCCATGTTTAGTTCTTTCTTAAGATCGGTCAGTAACTCAAAAATACCTAGAGCTGTTTTACGGTCCAAATTACCTGTTGGCTCATCTGCTAAAACAACCGCAGGTTTAGTGACTAAAGCACGTGCTAAAGCCACACGTTGGCGCTCACCACCCGAAAGCTCACCTGGCTTATGATCCATACGATGAGATAACCCAACTCGATCAAGTAAATATTCAGCTTGCGCTTTTACAGATTTAAATTGGCTATCTGCTCGAAGCATTAAAGGCATCGCCACATTTTCAAGGGCAGAAAACTCAGGTAACAAGTGATGAAATTGATATACGAAACCGAGGTGTTGATTACGTTGAAAACCACGTTCAGCTTCACCTAAATTATCAAAACGTTGACCATTTAAAAATACTTGCCCTTGAGTTGGTTGCTCTAAACCACCTAATACATGAAGCAAAGTACTTTTACCTGAGCCACTTGCACCGACAATCGAAACAAACTGCCCTGCTTGAACTTGTAAAGAAAGACCTTTAATGACTTCAACTTTAGATTTACCGTCATCAAAATGTTTATATATTTCTTTCGCTTCTAAAACAATTTTACTCATAGCGCAGTGCCTCGGCAGGTTGAACTTTGGCAGCACGAAGTGCCGGATAAATAGTCGCCAAGAAGCTTAAAAGTAAAGAAACAATCACGATAATCGTCACATCTTGCCATCTTAAATAAGAAGGAAGGTAATGTACAAAGTAAGCATCAAATAGATTTAAGCCCAACACATTGTTAAACCATGAAATGATATCGCTAATGGTTAAAGCTAAAATTACACCTAAAACCGTACCTGCAACTGTACCAATCACCCCAATCACAGTACCTTGAACCATAAATATTTTAGTAATCATTGATGGCGAAGCGCCTAAAGTACGCAAAATTGCAATATCTGATTTTTTATCAGTCACCACCATGACCAATGACGAAACAATATTAAATGCTGCAACCACGATAATAAGTACAAGCAATAAACCGACTAAAGTTTTTTCCATTTGAATGGCATTAAATAAATTGCCATGCGTATAGGTCCAGTTCGTCGCGTAGAAATTGCTTGGTAAACTTTTTACTAAGTCGTCAGCAACTTGCGGCGCTGCAAAAATATCATCTAATTTTAAACGGACACCTTGGGCACCATCTGGTAAGCGTAATAAGGTTGAAGCATCGTATAGAGCGATATAACCCACCATAGAGTCAACTTCGGCCCCTACACTAAAAATACCCACCACTTTAAAACGCTTGAAACGAGGTACAACACCTGCTGGAGATGGCGTTGCTTCAGGTAAAACCAATGTCACGCTGTCATTTAGACGTAAGCCCAATGAATCAGCCATATCTTTACCAAGAACAATACCAAACTCACCTTTTTTAAGTGAATCTAAGCTTCCAGCAACAATATGATTTTGAATAATAGAAACATTCTTTTCATATTTTGGGTCAATACCTGTCACCATAATACCGGCAACTTGCCCTTGCGCAGTTAACATACCTTGCAATTGCGTAAAAGGTGCAACCCCAGTTACATGTGGATGATGTTCAACTCGCTTCACCAACTCAGGCCAATCCGTGAGGATTTGTGTAGATGAAACTGTTGCTTGCGGCACCATTCCTAACACACGGTTTTTCAATTCGCGATCGAAACCGTTCATGACAGAAAGTACCGTAATCAATACAGCGACACCGAGTGTCAAACCGACCATCGAAACCAATGCAATAAAAGAAATAAAATGATTACTGCGTCTTGCGCGAGTATATCTCAACCCTATATACAGTGAGATTGGTTTAAACATACCTTCTAAATCCAAGGTCATTGATGGAAAATAAAAGATGTTGATGTCAAATTGCACCCACATCGACTATTTGACCATACCGTTAGATGCTGTATTAAGGTTTAAAAATCAGTAATTTCTGACTTATCCTTAACAATCCTAATATGATATTGCTGCGCTATTTTCTACTACTTAAGTTAGGAGATCAATTTGATCATGCATTTCGCTACGAATTAGAACAATTTAATGAATAAGCTCAACAAATTACCCAAATCTTCTCCTATTTAGACTTCATATGTTGAGCAAAGTTCCGGTTTGCTTGAATGTCTTTATAAAAATATAAAAAGAGTCCAGACAAGATAATGAAAGCACCCACAAAAACCATAATTGAAAGCTGCTCATGATTTAAAGCTGCTCCAATTATCATAGCGATCATTGGCGTAATTACTGTCGTTAAAGATAAGGTGGTTGCCTGAATATTTTGTATAAGTTTGAAATAACAGAACATAGCAACCAGTGAAGCCATCAGTACCGTATAAATTAATGCAAATAAAGATTTAGCTTCTGGTAAATGGGTCGGTGCATATTGCCAAATAAATGGAATAAAACAACTAGCAAAAATAGAAGAAACTAAAATAGAACCTGTTGCTTGAGCCATCGGCTGAATTTGTGCATTAACTTTCTTAACCCAGAAGATTGAAAAAGAATAAACAAACACACTGATCAGCATAAGAACTATACCAAATGGATGCACATGCTGATTTTCACCGCTCAAACAAATAATAGCTAAACCACTGACCGCAATTGCCATGCCCAGCCATTGCAGCTTATAAAGTTGTTGGCCAAATGCAAACCGACCAATAAGCCCCGCCATAATAGGTGCTAAACCAAACATAAGTGCAATCATGCCTGAACTTAAATATTGAGTCGCGGCATAGGTAAAAATTTGAGAACCAATTAAGCTAAAAGAACCAGCTATATAACTATGTACTGCTTGTCGATGCGTCGGAAAAGGTGTTCTTAAAATTAGCAATATGATGACTGCCAAAGGCAATGCAATAAAAAAGCGTAATAACAATGCCCACATCAGATGTAAATCTGACACACTCCAGACGATTGCCAAAGGAGTTGTTGCCCAGATAAACACTAATAAGACATAGGTTAAAGCTAAATTGGTTTGCGATGGCATGTGATGCTCACTTAGCTGTTTTACGTTTTTGCTTTAAAATCGTTTGATCTAATGAACTTGAAAATTCACGTTTATCTCGTTCGGAAATAGGAGGTGGTCCGCCAGTTTGCACACCCGCACCACGAAGCGTGTCCATGAAATCACGTAGATGTAAACGCGCTTTAACATTCGCAGTTGTATAAACTTCACCACGCGGATGAATAGCAACTCCGCCTTTCTCAATCACCTGAGCTGCCAGTGGAATATCTTGTGTAATCACAATGTCATTCTCGACCATGCGTTCGACAATTTCTCTATCTGCCTGATCGGCGCCACTTAAAACCTGTATTGATTTAATGCGAACAGAAGGCGTAATCCCAACATTTTGATTGGCAACAAAAATAACTTCTAATTGATAACGATCTGATGCACGTAAAATTACTTCACGTAAAATTTTTGGTAAGGCGTCTGCGTCTACCCATAGCTTAAATGGCAGCACGTTATTCTCTATTTCCACTAAAAATATAAGTCTAACAGATGCCTTTCTAAGGTGAGTAGAAATAAACATTAAACTTATTTTTAATTTCAATATTTCAAGTTTTAGAAACTAAACATACTTTTAATTTATAAATAGAAACGGCACTTTCCTTTAAATGACTAAATACGCGCTTTTACAAGAGAATTTACATATGGAGACTTGAAAAATAGCAAACACCCTCGATTTAATATAACAAGTAATGTGAACCCAACAGCATCGTGCTTATGAAAAATCAAAACAGTCCAGAAGTTATTAAAGTAAATGACCAAAATTTTGGTAGTCATGGAGAACATTGGAATCTATTGACGTCCCATCCCGAAACAGATGTACCAAAATGGTTAGGACTGGCTCTTGATGCACCTGTAATGCCAATGGGCTTATGCGAACATGAAGAAGATATGGATCAATCTTTTTGGTTGATCCAAAGCCCACAAGACCAAAAAGTTACGATCAATCAAATTATTGCTGTTGAAAACCAAAAACCTCGCGCGCTTAAAACCGCCTTTCCTAGTTTTAAAAGTCCATATCAATATAATGCGAAAATTGAACGCATCATTACTTGCGACTCTGCGACACAAGCCGTATTAAGTTTAAGACTAAATAAAAATACAACTGTTTATGCTTTTGATAATTTATTTAGTGTTAACTACTGTCAATATGATAAAAATCAAAACTATCAAGTTCAATTTAATGCATGGGCTTATGAATTAGAACCTGTTCCAGCAGGCGAAAAAATTATTGTTGATGATCCAGCTTCGATTAAACATCACCGTGCATTAAATGCAATTTTAACTGAACATAATGGTGTTGCTCCTGAAAACTTACAGGAACTCATTAATGAATGGCAACCAAAAACTCCAGAAGATCAAGAACCTGTAACTGTTGATTTTTCTAAAATGGTTGCTTATTTATATGGCGAAAATCTTGGTCAAGAAGATGAAGCATGGTTCCAAGGTAATATTGTTGGCAAAACTTCTATGACATTTATGGGAGAAGAATATGCTCTTTATGATGTTACTTTGGTTTTAGAAGATGATCTTCCTGCCATATTAGTGCGCATTGCAACCAAAAACGATTTGTATAAAAACTTTAATATTGGCGAATATATTCGCGGTAATATCTGGATTCAGGCGACTATTTGTGCTAAAAAGGGTGAAACTAATTGAATTTCACTAATATTTTAATAATTAGGTTATTGAATGAAGATTATACCCGAACAAACTACCAGCCTCATTCAATCCAGTAGCCTGCGCGTAAAGGTCGATACTGGTGCGTTTTGCTTTTTTGTCTTGGGTATGTTCTTAGCTGCCATATTCATGCACCAGTTTGGTTTAGTGCCTTTTTAATTTATAAATTATTCAATAAATAAAGCCCTCATTTGAGGGCTTTATTTATTTGATTTGCTTAACCATTACGCTTTGCAAAATCATCCATAAAGTTGATTAAAGCCTGTACACCTTCTAAGGGTACAGCATTATAAATACTTGCACGCATACCACCTACCGAACGGTGTCCAGCTAAATTCAACAAATGGTTTGCTTCCGCTTCTTTTAAGAATTGTTTTTCTAAAGCTTCATCTGCCAAGGTAAACGGTACATTCATAATTGAACGGTTTGGAATTGCGATCGGATTATTGTAGAAATCGCTTGAGTCGATATAACCATAGAGCAACTGAGCTTTTTCAAGGTTCACTTTATGGATAGCATCTACCCCACCCTGCTCTAGCAACCATTCAAATACTAAACCAGACAAGTACCATGCATAAGTCGATGGTGTATTTACCATAGAACCATTTTTCGCTTGGTCGCTATACTTTAAAATACTTGGAATTTCTGGTTTAGCTTGATCAAGTAAGTCATCACGAATAATGACAATTGTTAAACCAGCAGGACCAATATTTTTTTGTGCGCCCGCATAGATCAAACCAAATTTGGTTACATCTAATGGAGCAGATAAAATACTTGATGAATAATCACAAACTAGTGGAGCTTTTACATCAGGAATCCCTGCGAACTGTAAGCCACCAATCGTTTCATTATCTGCATAATGTACATATGCTGCATCATCAGACAAATTCCATTCGCTTTGTTCAGAAATTGCGAACTTGCCATCTACTTTAATGCCAGCTTCTACAACATTAATATCGCCATAACGTTTTGCTTCTTTTAACGCTTTTTCAGACCAGATGCCTGTGTGAATATAATCGGCTTTACTGTTCTTACCTAAAAGGTTTAAAGGAATCGCAGAAAATTGTAATGACGCACCACCTTGTAAAAACAGTACTTTATAGTTTTCTGGAATGTTCATTAACTTGCGTAAATCTGCTTCAGCTTTTTCAGCTACAGCAACATAGTCAGCACTACGGTGACTCATTTCCATGATGGATAGACCTTTACCTTGCCAATCCAACAATTCTTGTTGAGCTTTTTCTAAAACGGCAGTAGGTAATGCAGCAGGACCAGCACAGAAATTGTACGCGCGCATGATTTTTCCCTTGTATAAAGTCAAACACAATAAAAATGGCATTTAACCACAGATTGCTTAAGCTTGCAGCAGCTTCTCAAGTAAATATTTCAATGCTGGACTGTATTTAGCTTTATTTTTTCAATTATTGTCGTCGTTATTTCTTTAGATTTAATGACCAGCTTCCTCATTTAAAAAAATTTTAAGCAAAAAGATCAACTTGACTTGTGATTATCATTTCACATACCTTGATAGCTATTACAAAAATATTGGCTTAGTAAATTCAACAATTAAAGGAGCTAAAAACCACGAAGTTTTTTATACAAATGTATAATAAACAAGATGATAATTGAATTTAATAACAAGAAATTTAAACTATAAGGGATGCCAAAAATTGTTATTTAAAATGCCCACACATCGATATAGACAGTCTATTTTTCCCTTTTCATTTAAGCCAAAACATCTTGCTTTGGCTTTAGGCTTTTTTTTCACTAATCATTTATATGCCGGAAGCTTAAGTTATGCTGAAGCAGAACAACAAGCTTTAAAAAGTTCATATAGTACTCAAGCCAATCAAGTATTACAGCAAGCATCTCAATTAGAAGCTGAAGCAGTAAAGGGCCTCGGATTACCTCGAGTTGATTTAAATGTCAGAGCATATGCTTTTCACAGTGAAACAGATGTACCTCTGGGCTCTTTTAAACAAAAACTTGAGAATGATTTAAGCCAAGGGCTAAATGATAAACTTTCACAGTGGAACAATGTCATTCCATCGGATGTGCTGGGACAAGTTCAAGAAGGCGCAAATCAAACTATCCATGATGGTATAAACCGTTTTCCCGATTATGCGAATCTGACTATTGAAGATCAGGTGGTACGCCCTTCCATTTCAGTTGTTATGCCACTCTATACAGGCGGCTTAACCAGCAGCGCAAAAAAAATAGCAAATATCCAAGCGCAGCGTTCGGAACTTTCAAGCCAACAACAACAAGATATACAGCGCTTCGAAGTCGTACAAAGTTACTTTAATGTGCAATTACAACAACAACTGGTCGCGAGTAGCTTATTTAACTTTAATGCGATGCAAAAACATTACAGCAATGCCCTAAAGCTCGAGCAACAAGGGTTTATTAGCAAAGGGCAACGCATGCAGTTTGAAGTAGCGCGTAATAATGCGGAACGTACTTTACAAAATGCTCAAGCCAACTTAAATGCCAGTCGCTTTAGCCTTAATAACCTTTTACATCAACAAAATAATGTGGATTTAAGTACCCCATTATTTGTAAACAATACACCAAGCCAAACTCTAGAATCACTTTTAACTAGTTATTCGCAAAAATCTAGCTTAGTACAAAAAATGCAAATGGATACTCAGCTGGCTAATGTTAATATTCAAGCTCAACAAGCTGCAAAAAAACCAAGTCTTTTTGCCTTTGGAGAATATGCGCTTGATGAAAATGAAAACTGGATTGTGGGTGTAATGGCAAAATACAATCTATTTTCTGGTGTAGACAAAAATAAGAATATTCATGCCGCCGAATTAAAGCGTTACGCTTCTGAACTCATGACTGAACGAACCAAACAAGAGATTGAAGCTCTTTTGAATAAGTCATATAACGAACTTAACTCTGCTCAGCAAAGTCATCAGCTCTTACAAAGAAACGTAAATGCTGCTCAAGAAAACCTACGTATTCAAGAACTTTCTTTCCGCGAAGGAATGGGTACAGCAACCCAAGTGATTGATGCGCAAAATGCATTAAGTGCGTTAAAAACTGAAATGGCTTTAAATGCTTATAAATATGTCATGTCACTCGCAACCTTACTACAAAGTCACGGCTCAATTGACCAGTTTAAAGCTTACGTTAATCAACCACATACCGACTATATTCGTTAAGGGGAGTATAAAATGAATCAAGACTCAGCTCATTCAGAACAAGATTCTCCTGCTGCGAATACGGCAGAAAACAACCATGCTCAAAAACATGATCAAGCTAGTGATAAGCAAGAAACAAGCACAAATAAAAATGACACCAATCCTCCTAAAAATTCTAAAATTAAACTGATTATTGGCCTAATCATCATTGCCTTATTAGGTTTAATTATTTTTGGTTTGTGGAAAAGCTATCAGCCGAAACCTATTGAACTACAAGGCCGTGTTGAAGCTGAAACTATTCACGTAAGTACAAAAGTTCCAAGTCGTATTGAAGAAATTTATGTACAAGAAGGCCAGAAAATTTCCAAAGGTCAGCCCCTTGTTCGTTTGGTTAGTCCGGAAATAGAAGCTAAAAAGCAACAAGCCTTGGCTACCTTACAATCGGCCTTAGCATTTCAATCTACGGTAGACCGCGGTTCGCAACAAGAAAATATCGATACTCTTTATGCCAACTGGCAAAGCACGAAAGCACAAGCAAACCTTGCAAAAACTACTTACCAACGCGGTGAAAATTTATATAGACAAGGCGTCATTTCACGTCAAAGACGAGATGAAATGCTTGCTGCACAGACCTCTGCTCAAGAATTAAGTGAGGCCTCTTATCAACAATATGCTCGTGCAAAACGTGGAAGTACCAGTCAGCAAAAATCCACAGCAGATGCACAGGTTGAAATTGCAAAAGCAGCGGTAAGCGAAGCAAAAGCACTGGAAGCAGAGACACGTTTACTCTCACCTATTTCAGGTACGGTTTCAAAAACTTATGGTAAACCTTCCGAATTAGTCGCTATGGGCGTGCCTGTTGTTAGCATTTTAGAAGATGATGATTTATGGGTAAGTTTAAACGTCGGTGAAAATCAATACGCCTCTGTTTATAAAAATAAAACCCTTGAAGGATTCATTCCCGCTCTTAATCAGAATGTGAATTTTAAAATTAAGAATATTGATGCTGAAGGCGAATTTGCCACCATTAAAACGACTCGCCAAACCGGAGGATATGATATCCGTAGCTTTAAATTACATCTGGTGCCTGAAAGTCCTGTCAAAGATTTAAAGGTTGGCATGAGTGTTCTATTTAAAATTAAAGAAGACAAATAAAGCATGTTTGCCAGTATATTACGGGAACTAAACTATCTAAAAAGCAATAAATGGGATTTGTGTATGGTGACACTTATCCCTGCTTTTATCATTTTTATGTTTAGCAGCATGTTTTACGCAGGTAAAGCTGAACACTTACCAATAGCGATTATTGATCAGGACCAAAGTGAACTTAGCCGTAATATTGAAAAGTATCTTTCGTTAAATCATACAGTAGACATTAAAACAATTACAGTAAGCTCTGCTGAGGCTGAACAACTACTCAATGAAACCAAAATATGGGGTTATGTTTTTATTCCAGACGGTGCTGAAAAACGCTTCGTGAAAGCACAAGATGCTCAAATCAGCATTGCCTTTAACCAGTCTTTTTTTAGTGTCGGGAACACGATTTCCTCTGCAATGCTGGTCAGTACACTCAATGCTTTAGCAGATTATGCAGGTCAAAGTTATCTTGCAAATAGTATTCCCTATTTAGATGTACCTACCGCGCATGTCAAAATCTCAACGCTTTACAACCCAAGTATGAGCTATGAATTTTATTTAGAACCTTTCATGGTTCCAGCGGTATTGCACTTATTGTTATGTTGCTGTGTTGCCTTTGCTATTGGACAAGAACTTAAACGTGGCACATTAACAGCATGGGTAAACCGAGAAAGTTTTATTCAAGGCTTATTGGCTAAAAATCTGCTTTATACCCTTATTTTTTGTTTCTGGACATGGGTATGGATGTTTTGGCTAGTCGAAATCCGTGGCTGGTTTGTAGCAGGTTCTCTTAGTTTATTGCTATGCGCACAGTTTTTACTTTATTTTGCCTACGCTTTGATTAGCAGCACGGTCATTCTTGCTACTAAAAATTTAAGTAAAACTTTTGGCTTTATCGCCGTATACGGTGGCTCTTCTTTAAGTTTCGCAGGTGTTACGCTACCTTTAAATAATGCCCCTATTTTCACCAAGTTTTGGTCACTCATTATTCCTTATACCCCTTATGCCAAACTGCAAACCGAACAATGGGTGATCGGCAGTCCAGTTTTCATTTCTATGATTCCTTTTTTAATACTCTTGGGTTATTGCCTGATTTACTTCTTTTTAAGTTGTCTATTACTTAAAAAATTAGTTCGAGGGGCAACACAATGAAAGAATTCTTTAAGGCTTATGGGCAAACATTTAAAGACATTGTAAGTAATAGCTCAGTTTTCACAACGCTAATTTTATCGGTCATTCTTTATAGCTTTTTTTATCCTACTGCCTATAAAGCTGAGCGTGCAGAATCTATTCCAATCGTCATTGTTGATGAAGAGCAAAGCCTCTTAACTTCTCAATTAATCGGCCAAAGTGCAAATAGCCCGCATGTCCATATTGTGACTGTTACAAGCAATTTTTTACAAGCTGAACAAATGGTACGTGAGCAACAAGCTGATGGTATTTTACTTTTACCAAACAACCTAACTCAAAGCTTACGCCGAGGAGAAACTGGTGGAATTGGCTTATACTTAAGTACAACCAACTTTTTAAAAACTAAAGAAATTGGTTTAGGTCTTGCTACATCGATTGAAGCTACATTAAAAGAATATATTGAAAAATTCGGACAACGCACGCATTTCCAGCCAGCGCTTTCTATTCATCAAGTGCCGCTATTTAATCCGCTTTCAGGATATGGAAGTTATATTTTTCCGGCTGTTGCATCATTAATTATTCACCAAACCATTGTGCTCGGTTTGGCAATGTTAATAGCGACCTACCGTGAGCAACATGAAAAAATCACAACTGTTCGCTTCGCTGGAATTTTCGCAAGTATATTTACCATTGGCTGTTTAGGTTGTTTTTATCTTTTCGGTTTTACTCTGTGGTTCAATGACTATCCACACGGTGGAAATTTTATAGGTCTACTTATTGCTGTTCCAATTTTTATTAGTTGTGTGATTGGACTAGGTATGTTGATCGGCTCACTTTTGGATATGCCGGAACGTGCCGGACATATTATTGTGTTTAGCTCAGTACCTTTATTCTTACTCACTGGAGCTGCTTGGCCTCATCAAGCCATGCCTGAATGGTTACAATGGCTGGCATGGTGTTTACCCTCAACACATACAGTGCAAATGTTTGTGCAACTTAACCAGATGGGTGTTCCATTAGCCACAGTTGTACCAAAGCTGATTTTTCTTGGGACCATTGGATTATTATTAGGAAGCTTAGCCTATTATCGGATTGTTAAAAAAACGTCTTTATAAAATAAAAAAGGAAGCTTACGCTTCCTTTTTTATTTAATTTCTTCTTACTCTTCTGACACATCGTCATTCGTAGAAACTGCATCTTCACCATCTACATCTGAAGTATCAACTTCTCCTTCGAGAAACTCTTCTTCATCTTCGACAGCTTCAATAGACACAACGCCTACTAAAGTTTCTTCTTCGCTTAAACGAATCAGACGTACACCTTGTGCATTACGACCAGTCATTGCAACTTCTGCTGCGCGAGTACGAACCAATGTACCGCCGTCAGAAATAAGTAACAATTCTTTGGTTTCATCAATAGACACTGCACCAACAAGCTCACCGTTACGTTCGCTTGTCTTAATCGCAATGACACCCTTACCACCACGTTTCTTGGTTGGGAAGTCATTTACAGGAGTACGCTTACCATAACCGTTTGCACTTGCACAAAGTACTTCACCTGTTTCAGGTACAACCACAAGCGACACGATACGGCTTACTAGATTTAAATCTGCTGAGTCTTCACTATCATCAGAATCATCATTTTCAACATCTGCATCTTCTTCGCTTAAGATACTGCTTGCAAAGCTTACACGCATACCACGAACACCTTTCGCAGTACGCCCCATTGCACGCACATCGGTTTCAGCAAAACGGATTGCCTTACCTTCGTTCGAGAACAACATGATTTGCTGATTACCATCAGTAATCGCAACACCAATTAAGGTATCTTCTTCATTGAGCTCAATTGCGCGTAAACCATTTGAACGAATGTTAGCAAATTGTTCTAAATCAACACGTTTAACCGTACCTGAAGCTGTCGCCATAAATACGTAATGGTTTTCCGGGAACTCAGTCAACGGCAAGATAGCTGTTACTGTTTCATTCGCATCTAAAGGTAACAAGTTCACAATTGGACGGCCTTTAGCACCACGTGATGCTTGAGGCACTTCAAACACGCGAAGACGATATACTTTACCTACATTGGTAAAGCACAGCACAGTCGCATGGTTTGAAGCCACAATGAGATGTTGAATAAAGTCATCATCTTTCATTGAAGTTGCAGACTTACCACGTCCACCACGGCGCTGAGCCTGATAATCTGAAAGTGGTTGAGTTTTTGCATAACCTGTTTGTGAAACTGTTAATACAACTTGCTCTTCAGGAATTAAATCTTCACGGCTAAAATCAATACGTGATTCAATAATTTCAGTGCGACGTCCATCACCATACTGTTGTAGTACAAGTGCTAACTCTTCACGAATTACAGCCATCAATAAATTGAAATCATTCAAAATTGCCGTAAGTTCAGCGATTTGACCTAAAATTTCAGTATATTCTGCATGTAATTTGTCTTGTTCAAGACCAGTTAAGCGATGTAAGCGTAATTCTAAAATTGCACCTACTTGCGTTGGCGATAAACGGTAAATTGAATCGGTTAGACCAAATGGACGATCTGGGTTTTCACCTTCGATTTCATCTGGACGAACAGAAATTGCGCCAGCTTTTTCAAGCAATGAAACGACACCACCACCTGCCCACTCACCAGCAAGCAAACGCTCACGCGCTTCAGCAGGGTTAGCAGAAGTTTTGATGGTTTCAATAATTTCATCTATATTGGCTAAAGCAACTGTTAAGCCTTCTAAGATATGACCACGTTCACGTGCTTTACGCAATTCGAACATAGTACGGCGTGTCACAACTTCTTGGCGGTGACGAATAAATGCCGCAATAATATCTTTCAGATTCATCAATTTTGGTTGTCCATTGTCTAGACAAACCATGTTGATGCTGAATGAGTTTTCAAGCTGGGTATTTAAGAATAAGTTATTTACAACGACTTCAGCGTTTTCACCGCGTTTCAAGTCAATTGCAATACGCATACCTTCTTTATCAGATTCATCACGAAGTTCTGAAATACCTTCAAGTTTTTTCTCTTTCACTAACTCGGCAATACGTTCAATAACTCTTGCTTTGTTTACTTGGTATGGAATTTCAGTAAAGACGATGGTTGTACGACCTGTCTTTTCATCTTCTTCGAAATGGTACTTACCACGAATGTGTAAACGACCTTTACCTGTACGGTAGGCATCAACAATGCCTGATTTACCGTAAATAATACCGCCTGTAGGGAAGTCAGGACCAGTAATGTATTCCATCAATCCTTCAATCGAGATATTCGGATTGTCAGCATAGGCCAAACATGCATTCACAACTTCTGTCATGTTGTGTGGTGCCATGTTAGTTGCCATACCAACGGCAATACCAGCAGCACCATTAATTAACAAGTTAGGAACACGTGTCGGAAGCACTTCAGGAATACGCTCAGATCCGTCGTAGTTATCTTCCCAATCAACCGTGTCTTTTTCTAGATCTGTAAGAAGCTCGTGTGCAAGCTTGGTCATACGGACTTCGGTATAACGCATCGCAGCTGCGCTATCACCATCAATCGAACCGAAGTTACCCTGACCATCTACCAATAAATAACGTAAGCTAAAGTCCTGAGCCATACGTACAATGGTTTCATAAACAGCTGAGTCACCATGAGGGTGATATTTACCGATTACGTCCCCAACAACACGCGCAGATTTCTTGTAGGCTTTGTTATAGTCATTGCCCAATTCGTGCATGGCATAAAGCACACGACGGTGAACAGGTTTAAGACCGTCTCTCACATCCGGCAATGCACGAGATACGATTACACTCATCGCGTAATCTAAATATGAATGCTTGAGTTCGTCCTCAATGGCAATCGGTCGGATTTCCGATACGCTCATGCATACTCCTTCTTACAGATAGAAATTTCCATCTGCTTATATGTCTTGATCTTGCAAAAAATTTAGTTCCGAAAACTGAACTAAAATCGAAAAAAATATAGCTGTATACTATAGCATAAAAGCACTTTGTAATGTGCGGAATCTACATCGCTAATCTAGCGATATTTGTATAATTTAATTGCATATTATTCTTATCATATCGCTATAACGAGCATCTTCTCATCTTGGTAAAACTATGTGATTTTTATTCTATAAAAATCAAACCTCAAATGAGCTAAAAGTCTCACTTATATATTTAAGAACACTACCCACAATAAAAAAACCCCTAGTAAAAACTAAGGGTTTTTTAGCTTTAATCGATAAAGATTAAAGTTTAGATACCAATTCAGGTACTACAGTGTTCAAATCACCAACTAACCAGTAGTCAGCAACACTGTTGATTGGCGCTTCTTCGTCTTTGTTGATTGCAACAATAACTTTAGAATCTTTCATACCAGCTAAATGCTGGATCGCACCAGAAATACCTACAGCAACGTAAAGGTCAGGCGCAACGATCTTACCAGTTTGACCAACTTGGAAGTCGTTAGGTACGAAGCCCGCATCAACTGCCGCACGTGAAGCACCTTGTGCTGCACCAAGCTTATCAGCTAATGGATCAAGTACTTTATGGTAGTTCTCACCAGAACCTACCCCACGACCACCAGAAACGACGATGCGAGCCGCAGTTAATTCTGGACGGTCAAGCTTCACGATTTCTTCAGATACGAAGTTAGAAATACCTGCATCTTTCGCTTCACTTACTGCTTCAACAGCAGCTGAACCACCTTCAGCAGCTACTGGATCAAATGCTGTACCACGAACTGTACCTACAATGATTGCTTCGTCAGATTGAACAGTTGCAATCGCGTTACCTGCATAGATAGGACGCTTGAATGTGTTCGCAGATTCAACAGAAATAATATCTGTGATCATGCTTACATCAAGAAGAGCAGCAACACGTGGAAGAATGTTCTTACCAGTTGTTGTAGAAGCAGCTAATACGTATTTGTAACCTTTAGCCAAGTCAGCAACTAAACCAGCTACGTTTTCAGCTAATTGGTTTGCATAAGCAGCGTTGTCAGCAAGTAAAACTTTGCTTACACCAGCAACTTTAGCAGCAGCATCAGCAACTGCTTGAGCACCAGAACCAGCAACTAATACAGTAATATCACCACCGATTTTTTGTGCTGCAGCAACAACGTTTAAAGTAGCACCGTTAAGTACTTGGTTGTTGTGGTCAGCGATAACTAAAATACTCATGATTTTATCCTTCCGTATTAGATCACTTTCGCTTCATTTTTCAATTTTTCAACAAGCTCATCTACAGATTTCACTTGTACGCCAGCTTTACGTTCTGCCGGAGCTTCAACTTTAACAGTTTTAAGCTTAGTACCAGCTGTAACGCCATAATCAGCAGGAGATTTGGTATCAAGTGGCTTCTTACGAGCTTTCATGATGTTAGGCAATGCTGCATAACGTGGCTCGTTCAGACGCAAGTCAGTTGTAATGATTGCTGGAAGTGTAAGTTCAACAGTTTGTAAACCACCGTCAACTTCACGAGTTACTTGTACTTTACCGCCATCAACTTTCACTTCAGAAGCAAATGTACCTTGACCAGCACCTAGTAAAGCACCAAGCATTTGACCTACTTGGTTAGAGTCATCATCAATTGCTTGTTTACCAAGAAGGATAAGTTCTGGTTTTTCAGCGTCAACAACACCTTTTAAAATTTTAGCAACTTCTAAAGCGCCAATTTCATCAGTAGTTTCAACTAAAATACCGCGGTCTGCGCCTAGAGCCATTGCAGAACGGATTTGTTCTTGAGCTTCTTTAGGACCTACAGAAACAACAACGATTTCTGATACTGTTCCTTTTTCTTTTAAGCGAACCGCTTCTTCCACTGCGATTTCACAAAATGGGTTAATTGACATTTTTACGTTGGTAAGGTCAACCCCACTATTGTCCGGCTTAACACGAACTTTAACGTTGGCATCAACCACGCGTTTTACAGCAACAAGAGCCTTCATGTAATCCTCGGCTGTTCTAGCAAAAGTAAATGTTGAGAAAAGTATATTAACTCTTCAATTAAAATTTTTTAGGTACCCTATCTTGCAATGTGTTTGGCATTTCGGTCAAGTCACAATTTTCTGGAACAGCACAAAAAAAATGAAATCATCAGTTCATAAAAAAATTTTAGCCTACTATTAGAAGCTATTTTATTCTTTTTAAACTCTATTTTATACATTGATTTTTATTATCTTTTTATCTTATTTAGCATATTAGCTAGAAACATAAGATTATGTTTAAAAACCTTAAATTCAAGGTTTTTTAGACTCAGTCGTCGACAAAATATGCAAAGATCAAAATGGTCAATTAGGCAGTTTTAGCTATTTCTCTTAAACAAAATTGTAAAAAAAGACAAATGATCTCTACATTCCTCTAAAACTTCTCAATTTAATTATCTTTTTATTCGGTCTATTTTTTAACTTTTAGTTTTTATGTGCCCTTGGATGAGCTTGATCATAAACTTGCGCCAAATGATCGAAATCAATATGGGTGTAAATTTGTGTTGTAGATAAATTACTATGACCTAACATTTCTTGTACCGAACGCAAATCACCGCTACTTGATAACATATGGCTAGCAAAACAATGTCTGAGTAAATGCGGATGTAAATCGACATTTACACCAGCCCGTTGAGCTTGAAGCTTTACTCTTTTTTCGATTTGCCTTGGAGTGAGTGCTCCCCCTCGTAAAGAAATAAAGACAGAATCGTTTTGTTCGAAATGTCCTTTCCAAATTTTATAAACTTTCAGCCAATTCAATAGGCTTTCTTTCGCTTTTTTCCCGAACGGTACAATACGGGTCTTATTTCCTTTACCTGTAATACGTACCAGTTGACGATTAAAATCTACATCTTTAACTGTTAAACCCTGCAATTCAGCCAGACGTAAACCACTTGAGTAAAGTAACTCGAGCATGGCTTTATCTCTTAACCATAATTGCTGATCAACTGGTTTTTCCGGCATAGGTTGATCTAATATTTGATTAACCGTTTCTATGTCGATCATACCTGGCAAAGGTCTAGGCTGACGTTTTAATTTAAAATCGTCAGTCGGATTAATTTCTAAATATTTACCTTGTTCCGCCCATTTCATGAACTGACGAATTGAGGTGAGATGACGTTGCATACTACTTGAACTTAACTGATCCTGCTCAACACGCTGGGCCAAATATTCTCTTAAATCTGAAGCTTCAATATTTCTTAAATCTAGTTGTTTGTGCTCGCAGAACTCAAGAAAGCTTTTCACATCTCTTTCATAAGCAGTAATCGTGTGCTCAGATTGATTCTGTATTTTTCTTTCTTTTAACCACATTGAGAGCAGCTGTAATGCAAAATCCAAATTGCTCTCCATTTATTTGCTCATTTTTTTGAGTGTACCAAAAACTATGTGATCATGAAAATTTGATATCGCACAACCTAATGATGAACTAATTTATATATTACAATTCACCTCAAGTATTTGTCGGACCTTGCTGCCATGACCACCATACTCATCCCTTATTTAATTGCGATTACATTACTTACGCTTACCCCTGGTCTAGATACAACTTTAATTATTCGTACAGCAACACTTGAAGGTAAATCTAAAGCATTTCAAGCAGCGGTCGGCATTAGCCTTGGCTGTATTGTATGGGGAATTGTGGTTGCCTGTGGTCTAGGTGCTTTGCTCATGGCATCTGATCTTGCTTTTAATATTCTAAAATGGATGGGAGCAGCATATCTCGCGTGGCTGGGTTTGAATATGATTTTAAAACCACGTAGCCAACTTGCAGACACACAAGAAAGTCATTCAAAACGTTCTACTTCAGAGAATTGGTTCATTAAAGGTTTTTTGGGTAACTTACTTAACCCGAAAGTTGGGATTTTTTATATTTCATTTCTTCCACAATTTATTCCGCCGCAAGCATCGGCTGTGACTTGGGTGATGGGACTGGTAATGATTCATGTGGTGATTGGAATGTTATGGTCAACTTTATTAATTTTAGCCATGCAGCCACTGTCACGTTATCTAAAGCAACCTAAGTTTGTGAAATATATGGATCGGATTACTGGCAGTATTTTTGTTCTATTCGCTTTGAAGTTGGCTTTGAGTAAAAAGTAAATTTTAAAAAGCGTGCTGATAGATAGCACGCTAAATAAGACTTAAAAACTTACTTTAGTTTTTCTAAGTAGGTTTTTATTTGAACTGAAACTTCATCGGCATATTTTTCTGCTAATTGATGGTCCCCACCTTTAACAACATATAACGTCGAATTTTCAAACTTTTGATTTAAATATTGCCCCACCTGAACGGGGCTCACTGGATCGTTATCACCCCAGATTAATAAAGTTTCAATGTTTATATCTGATAAAAACTCTTCGTAGTTGGCATTGGTAGTAATAAACCAATCTGGATATTTTAAAAATGCTTGGCGATATGCTTCTCGCCAGTCTTGTACATTAAATCTTTCAAGGTTGATTCCACCCGAAGTTGCAATCAAGACTAACCCTTTTATCAGTTGAGGTTTTTGCAACGCTGCCGCAACAGCAAAAATGCCACCCATTGATTGAGCAATAATTACAGACTCATCATGAACTTGATCAAGCACATAGCTGGTTAGTTCTTCAAAATTTTTAACCTGAGGAGATTCTGGTGTATCCCCAAAACCGGGGTAACCAATAATTTTTGTATGGTAATGTTGGGGTAATTTTTCAATTAAGGGATGCCAAAATTTAGTACTGCCTGATGCGCCAGGTAGGAAAATTAAATTATTCATATTTTTATAAAGTAATAAAATTAAAAAATTATTGTACATATAAAAGAAAGCCTCTTTTATCACTTTAGCTGATGAAAAGAGACTTCTTTTTAGGTAATGAGATTAACCTTGGAAATAACGTAGATCCAAACGCCCATCGTAAACATGAGTTGTTGGACCAGTCATCCAGACCACATCACCTTCTTGCCATTCAATTTGTAACTTACCACCAGCAAGCTCAACTTCAACTGAGTTCGCAAGTAAGCCACGGCGCATACCACTTACCGCAGCAGCACATGCTCCTGTACCACATGCAAGCGTTTCACCGACACCACGTTCAAATACACGTAAACGCACATGCTTTTCATCAATAATTTGCATAAAGCCAGCATTAACACGCTCAGGGAAACGTTTATGTGACTCAACTTGTGGACCAATACCAGCAACATCTGCAGTTAATACGTCTGGAACAATAGTGACAGCATGAGGATTACCCATATTGACCACATCAATACTGATGTTTTGGTCGTTGGCTAACTCAAGTGTATATAAAGCTTCTGGTTGTTCAGCAATGAATGGAATTTCATTCGGCAAAAATTTCGGGTAGCCCATATTCACGCGAACCCAACCATTTTGCCCCAGTTCAGGTTTTACAATCCCTGCTTTGGTTTGAACAGTAATACTCGTTTTTGTTGTTAAATGGCGCTCATGTACAAAGCGAGCAAAACAGCGTACACCATTACCACATTGTTCAACTTCAGAACCATCAGCATTAAAAATACGATATTTAAAATCCGCTTCCGGTAAATCTGGTGGTTCAACAATTAAAAGCTGATCGAATCCGATGCCAAAATGACGATCGGCTAAGCGTTGAATTGTTTCTGTATCTAAATAGGCACGTTGGCTGATTAGATCAACCACCATAAAGTCATTGCCTAGGCCATGCATTTTAGTAAATTCTAACAACATTTCATTTACTCCTCAGGCAACAATCTTTCTTTTTCCCAAAGGGATTCAACTGTTTCACGCTCACGAATTAAATGAGCTTTGTCGCCTGACACCATCACTTCTGCGGCACGTCCACGTGTGTTGTAATTTGAACTCATTACAAAACCATAAGCGCCAGCGCCAAGAACAGCTAACAAGTCATTTTCTTTTAAAGCCAATGAGCGATCTTTACCAATGAAGTCACCGGTTTCACAGATTGCTCCAACGAGATCCCAAGTTTTTTCTTCAGTATCTGAACTTGGCACCACAGGTTGGATATCCATCCAAGCTTCATATAAAGCAGGGCGAATTAAATCATTCATTGCCGCATCAATAATGGCAAAGTTACGGTGGCTTGTTGGCTTGAGCAAATCAACTTTTGTTAAAAGCACACCTGCATTTGCACTAATACTACGACCCGGCTCCATATAAACCTTGAGACCTAACTTTTCTAAAGCAGGTTTCATTGAGTTAGCATATTCTTCAACACTTGGCGGTGTTTCATCTTTATAACAAACACCCAAACCACCACCGATATCAATGTGTTTAAGAGTAATACTAAGTTTTTTTAGTTCCTCAATCATTACCATTACACGATCTAAAGCGTCAACAAACGGTTTAGTCTCGGTCAATTGCGAACCGATGTGGCAGTCAATGCCAATGATTTCAAGATTTGGTAAAGATGCAGCATATTGATAGGTTTCATAAACGGTATCACTAGGAATACCAAATTTATTTTCTTTTAAACCTGTTGAAATATAAGGATGAGTTTTTGCATCTACGTCTGGATTTACGCGTAAAGAAATTGGCGCTTTTTTACCTAGACGAGCTGCAACTTTTTGAAGACGGTCTAGTTCTGCATAAGACTCTACATTAAAGCAAGCAATGCCTACATTTAACGATGTTTCAATATCGGCTTCGGTTTTACCTAAACCAGAAAAAACAACTTTAGAGGCATCTCCACCCGCTTTCAAAACACGTGCAAGCTCACCACCCGATACGATATCAAAACCAGCACCAAGTTTTGCCAAGACATTCAGAACAGCTAAATTCGAGTTAGATTTCACCGCAAAACAGATTTGATGATCAATAAAATCAAAAGCACGGTCCATATCTAAGTAATGTTTTTCAAAAGCTGCTTTTGAATAAACATACAAAGGTGTGCCAAATTGCTGTGCAAGCTGCTCCATAGAACATTGCTCTGCATGCAATACTCCATTAATGCGGGTGAAACTCATGAATGTGTCCTTATTTCAAAGCTTAAGGTGAAGTTGTTTGGGTTGGGGCTGATGATTCAACTGGCTGTTCAGCCTGCTCATCCTGTTGCACAACTTGTTTCTGTTCTTTATTACGATAGAGCAAGTATTTCGCACGTTTGTCATAATTCGGATCAGAAGGTAGCTGTAATGCTCCTGACTGACCACAAGCGCTAAGCAAAATACTGCTGCTCAATAAACTGATGAGGCAAATGACACGACGCATCTGAGCACCTGATTTAAACAATTCGATGCAGTATACCGTGATCATGCAGGCGGCTAAAGAGTAAACTTAAAGAGAAAAACAATATGCATAAAAAACGCCGGCTTTTCAGCCAGCGTTTGATCATAACTAAATAAATTTAATTATTTTTTTTGACGTGGTTTATAGAAGAAGAAATAACCAATGATCAAGATAACAAACCAAATTGGGCTGACTTTAAGCGCTTTGAACGTATCTGGTTCTAAAGACAACACATAAATCATGCCAATAAAGAAAATAATCGTGATCCAACATGTAAATAGACCACCAGGTAATTTAAATGTTGATTTTGCATGTAGCTCAGGACGTGTCGTGTAGTAACGGATATAGCTCCAGATAATGAGTAACCACACGCAAATGAACAGAATCGTTGAAAGGGTCGTTGCAAGCGTAAATGCCTCAACAGTATTTGGTACAAAATACTGTAATGCCGCGCCTAACAATAAACACGCAGCAGAGAAATACAATGCATTTGCAGGTACTGCACGTCTGTTCAATTTACCAAAAGCTTTTGGCCCCTGATCTTCACGAGATAAACCAAATAACATACGGCTTGTTGAGAAGACACCACTGTTCATTGACGACATCACTGATGATAGTACCACCAAGTTCATCAAGATTGCTGCTGCTGCCACACCTGCTTGACTGAACAAGTTTACAAATGGACTGATCGCTGGATCAATTTTATTCCACGGTGTTACAGACATCACAATCAACAATGCCAACACATAGAAAATAATGATACGGATTGGAATTGAGTTAATTGCTTTTGGCAAGTTACGTGCCGGATCTTTCGTCTCGGCAGCTGTTGTTCCGACAAGTTCTACCCCAACGAAGGCAAAGATTGCGATTTGGAAGCCTGCCAAGAAACCATGTACACCAGTTGGGAAGAAACCACCATTCGCCCAAAGATGAGTAAAGGAAGCAACTTCACCTGTGCTTGAGGTAAAGCCAGTAAAGATCATCCATAGACCCACAGCGATTAAAATAATAATCGCAAGAATCTTAATGAGCGCAAACCAAAACTCTAATTCACCAAATAGACGTACAGTTAATAGGTTTAAACCCATAATAAATACAATTGCGGCAACACTAATCATCGCCCCTTCGACAGGTGAGAAAGGTAGACCATTATTGAAGAACTGTAGGTAGTAGATAATTGCAGAAAGGTCAGCGATACCAATCGTGATCCAACATAACCAGTATGTCCACCCTACAAAATAACCTGCCCATGGACCGATTAAATCTGTTGTGAAGTCAATAAATGATTTATAGGCAAGATTTGAAAGAAGTAGTTCGCCAAGCGCACGCATGACAAAAAACACCATCACACCAATAATCAGATAAATGAACAAGATCGATGGACCAGCAAGACTAATTGTTTTGCCTGATCCCATAAATAATCCGGTACCAATTGCACCACCAATCGCGATCAGCTGTAAATGCCGATTGGAGAGGCTTCGATGGAGCTCACCTTGTTCATGAGGCTCGCTCAAATTTTGATTCGACATTTTATAAATACACTCCAGTAATTTTTTTAATCCGTTAGCTAAATTCAAATCAAAAAGACGATATCGCACCATTTGCAGGTATCTTTTAAATGTATATTTTTTGACAACTTTTCAGCTAACCAATTTGTCTGTATTGCTGATGATTCCAAGCTACATACAATTCAATCCGATGATACGCACAAGCCCATTCCAATACAACGGACTCTCAAGTCAACTTTTGTCGCACTTGTTTAACTCAAGCCGATATAAAAAGGCTACCAATGAGGTAGCCTTTTTGATTAAAAAATCAGAAAGTAAATTCATCATCTGAAAATTTACTTTTGTTTATTCTTCAATTTTTCTTCCCAGAATGTCGCATTTTTGATGCCTAATTTAACAGGGTCAAATGTGTACTCTTTTACTCCAGCTTTTTGCTGCGCTTCATAATCTTTTAGTGCTTTAATTGTTGGCTTCCATACAAAATAAGTCACAATAATTCCGACAATATTAATCCATGCCATTAAACCTACACCAATATCACCAATACCCCATATATAACCAGTTGCACTCAGTACTCCATACGATACCGATAAAATAATAAAGCACTTAGTCACAAATAATAATGATGGAGACTTTGTAATATAGCTTAGATAAGTAATGTTAGTTTCAGCAATATAGTAATACGCAACAATCGTTGTAAACGCGAAGAAGAACACAGCCAACGCCACAAAGATTTGACCAAAATTACCAAACATTGTGCTCACTGCCATCTGTGTAAATGCAGGAGAGCCTATTTCTACAGTTGCTCCAACATGTTGCACGATAAATTGACCAGCTTCTAATGTACCTTGTACGTTATACATGCCGGTAATTAAAATCATGAATGCTGTTGCAGAGCAGACGAATAAAGTATCAACATAAATTGAGAATGCTTGTACAAAACCTTGTTGAGCTGGATGTTGAACTTCTGCTGCCGCTGCTGCGTGTGGCCCTGTTCCTTGCCCTGCCTCATTTGAATAAACACCACGTTTCACTCCCCAACCGATCGCAGCACCAAGACCCGCCATCGGAGAAAAAGCATCTTCAAAAATTAATTTGATTACACCAGGCAGTTCCTCAATATTCGCAATAACGATAACAACAGCCATTAGAATATAACCAGCTGCCATAAAAGGAACAACGAATTCAGCAAAGCGTGCAATCCGTTTAATTCCACCAAAAATAATGATCGCGAGTAAACTAACAATCACCACAAGTGCTACAAGTTTGAATAAACCAATATCACCGAAAATAATTGCCCCTTCACCTGTAATTTGTGTAAATGCTTTACCTACCGCATTTGCTTGAATACCCGGTAAAAATAAACCACAGGCCACAATTGCCGAAATTGCAAATAAAACCCCTAACCAACGTTGTCCCAGTCCTCTATCAAAATAAAATGCTGGACCACCACGATATTGGCCTTGATATTCAACTTTATAGATCTGACCTAAAGTTGATTCTACATATGCCGTGCTTGCTCCTAAAAATGCAACTAACCACATCCAAAAGACTGCGCCTGGCCCACCAAAGCCAATTGCTGCTGCCACACCCGCAATATTACCTACACCCACTCGCCCCGATAATGAAACAGCTAAGGCTTGAAAAGATGAAATCCCCTGTTCTGAAGAAGTACCTTTTATTAACAGTCTAAACATTTCCTTCATTTGACGTACTTGAACGAATCTTGTCAAAATAGAAAAAAATAAACCCGCGCCTAAGCACAGGTAAATAAGTCCTTTACTCCAGATTATGCTATTTATCCAATCAACAATTTCTGCTGCACTCATAGATATCAACCTTTTGTATTTTTAAAATACAATACTCATATTATTTTGTTCGTTTTCACTTCAGCAATATCCATGCCATATCTATAATAAACAGCTAGATACATACTGCAGTAAAAACACCGTCCTTGGGGAATAGATTAGATTTTTTATATCCACTGAAAACAAACTTTATCTGACTTGTAAAAATCCAATATCGTGTTATTTTTGGTGTCTTTCCCTTATTAGTTCCTTAGAAGATCCCTTCACATTTCCTCATTATCTTTATGAAAATTTCAGGAAACAAGAATGAAGAACTTCCTAAGAACTATATTTATATAATATCGAGCAAAATTTCAATTTTTTATGAGCAAAGTCAAAACTGTTTACCGTTGCGAGCAATGTGGTGCCGATCATCTTAAATGGGCTGGTCAATGCTCAGAGTGTGGTGAATGGAATTCACTGACTGAAGTTAAACTTGAGCCGACCACTGCTCACCGTGCACGCCCTAAAATTGGGGGCTATGCGGGTCAAGTTGCTAATATTACAACGCTCAATAAAGTTTCAGTTTCTCATGAAACCCGCTTACCTACAGGCATTAGCGAGTTTGACCGAGTGCTTGGCGGCGGTTTGGTGACAGGTTCTGTTGTACTGATTGGGGGTGACCCGGGTATTGGTAAATCGACCATTCTTTTGCAAACCGCAACACACATGGCAAGCGCAAAAAGCTCAGCACTTTATATTACAGGTGAAGAATCTTTATCTCAGGTTGCGCTTCGTGCACAACGCCTTGACTTACCTACTGATCAATTAAAAGTCATGGCTGAAACCTGTGTAGAACGTATTTGTGAAGTTTTAGAGCAAGAAAAACCTGTAGTCGCTATTCTAGATTCGATTCAAACACTTTATACAGAAACTCTCCAATCTGCTCCGGGTGGTGTTTCACAAATTCGTGAATCTGCTGCTTTATTAACCCGCTATGCAAAAAATAGTGGCACAGCGCTATTCATTGTTGGTCACGTGACCAAAGAAGGTGCGCTGGCAGGTCCTCGTGTTTTAGAGCATATGGTGGACTGCGTACTTTACTTTGAAGGTCAATCAGACTCTCGCTATCGTATGATTCGTGCTGTTAAAAACCGTTTTGGTGCAGTCAATGAACTTGGTGTATTTGGCATGACTGATAAAGGCTTACGTGAAGTAGCCAACCCTTCTGCCATTTTCTTAAGTCGTTATGATGAGGCGATTCCCGGTTCAATTGTCATGATTAGTCGTGAAGGAACTCGCCCTCTTTTGGTCGAAGTACAAGCTTTAGTTGATGATGCTCAAGGACAACCACGACGTGTTGCACTTGGTCTTGAACAAAACCGTTTAAATATGCTGCTCGCTGTAATGCATCGTCATGGCGGTGTGCAAACCACAGGACAAGACGTTTATGTCAACATTGTAGGCGGTTTAAAAATTACTGAAACAGGTTCGGACTTAGCGGTTTTACTCGCATGTGCGTCAAGTTTACGTACTAAAGCCTTGCCCCAGCAACTGGCTGTCTTTGGTGAAGTTGGACTTTCAGGTGAAATTCGCCCTGTTCCTAACGGTCAAGAACGCTTAAAAGAAGCTGCAAAACATGGCTTTAAATATGTCATTTTACCAAGAGGTAACGCGCCGCAAAAAGCAATTCCGGGCGTACAAGTCATTGCGGTTGCGCGCTTGCATGAAGCCCTGACAGAAGCAATGCAACTCAGTGATGAATTGACATAAAAAAACATACTTTTAAGGTTGAAATTTAGAGTAAATACCTGCATAAATACTATTACAAATTAACACTAAACAGGAATTTCCTATGGAAGTACACCAGCGTGGCTTGATTACCGGTATTTTAATGGCTGCTTTAGCAATTTCTCCTCTTGCTGAAGCAAAACGTGCAGGTGGTGGTAAAAGCCACGGCATGGCACGTTCTACTACTTCAAGCCAGTCTTATCAACAACCTCGTCAAGTGACTCCAGTTCAACAAACCACTACAGCGCCTCAGAAATCTGGTCCAGGCGTTGGTTCAATGGTTGCAGCTGGTGTGGCTGGTGCTGCCGTAGGTGCTGTTGCAGCAAATGCTTTAGCTGATGACAAACCAACATCAACTGAACAGCAAGCCGCTCAAGCTCAAGAAGAGAAAAAAGGTGGAATCCCAGGCTGGATTTGGGTATTGCTTGCCGCAGCTCTCGCTTTCTTTGTATTCCGTAAATTGGGATCAAAAAAAAAATTAGCGGGTAACAACCCTTACGCACCAAATAGTAACGGTCAAAACCCATTTGGCCGTTCTGCTGCTCCACAAGCAACTCCACGTAATGCTGGAGATAATACAAATATCTTTGGTCAATCTGTGGCTGGCGGTGCAGCAACACAAGCTCCTTTTGGCGGTGTAACAACGAGTAATGGCAATCAACTTCCAGATGGTAGTGAACCTGCTGCGTTCTTACGTATTGCACGTCAACGTTTTAATCACATCCAATCGATGAATACTGCAAGTAACATTGAAGAAATTCGCCGTTACTTAACACCAGAACTTTATAGTTCTATGTATAACGACATCATGGAAAATCAAGATCAAGACGTTGCTGAATTTAGTAACTTGAATGCGATGGTTGTAGATAGTGCGACTGAAAATGGTCAATACGTAGTAAGCGTACGTTTCACTGGTACAGTAAGTGAAGACTTAAACAGCTTGCCACAACCATTTACTGAAATCTGGCACTTTGTTAAGCCTGCTGGTTCTCAGCAAGACTGGGTTGTTGCAGGTATTCAACAAGCTTAAGCTAAATAAATCCTAAATAAAAAAGCCACACTATTGTGGCTTTTTTATTTGTCAGCGTTTAAGCAATTTCTGCTGGAAAGGTCACTACTTTTTCAATTTTGACCTGATCCATTGCAACCATAAGTAAACGGTCTACACCTAAAGCAATTCCTGAGCATTCTGGCATATGAGGCAACGCTGCTAAAAGATGCTCATCTAAAGGCATAACGTGAAGCCCCTGTTTCGCCCGTTCTGCGTTGTCTGCTTCAAAGCGTGAACGTAACACGTCTGCATCAAGCAATTCATCGTATGCATTTGCCAACTCTAAGCCTTCAATATAAACCTCAAAACGTGCTGCAACCTCTTCCCCGTCTTCATCTACTTTCACTTTTGCCAAAGAGGCCATTTCTGGCGGAAAGTCAGTTAAAAAGACAGGTGCATCAAAGCCTAAACTTGGTTCAACAAAATGAGAAAACAACAAATCCATGTAAGCTAGACGATCATCGCCTAAATCAAGATTTAATCCCACACGATTTGCCGTATCTTTGAGTTGCTTCAGCGTTGCTTGTAAAGGGTTGATGTCTAGGCGATCTTGAAAGGCATGCTTATAACTTAGAATAAACGGACGAACTTCACCAAAACGATGCTGCAAACAAGTTTGCAATAAATCAGCGGTTTCATGCATTAACGCTTTTAAGTCTAGACCGGGTCGATACCATTCAAGCATGGTAAATTCACTATTGTGTTTACGCCCGTGTTCATCATCGCGGAACACCTTACAGATTTGATAAATTGGTCCACTACCGCTCGCCAATAAACGCTTCATTGCAAATTCTGGTGATGTCTGTAAATATTGAGTTTGCAATTTGCCGTTAATATGACGCAAAGCCTGAACCGAAGCTAGATGTACATCGGTGACACCTGCTTGTGAAACGATGGGTGTTTCGACTTCCATCACATCACGTTCAGCAAAAAACTGACGAATTTGGGTATAGAGCTTGGCACGTGCTTTTAAGGCATCAATTGAACAAGTAGGTTGATAACTTAAACTCATGCCTGTGGTCCCCCATGGGCTGCCCATTCACGGCGCAGCGGATAATTCTTACGTAGTAAATCAAATGCTTTTTGCTCAACTTTGCCGTCTTTAATACAGGCACGAATGTTGGCATCATCTTGAGCAATATCATAAATTTGAGATAGTTTTTGCTTTAACACCGCTTTTAAATCATGTCCTGAAAAATAATCTTCACATGCAGGTAGCTGAGTTTCAAAACGCTTATTAATGTCGTATCCAAATTTTTGGCAAAACGCTTCATAAATCATTTGAGTACCGCGGGCTTTTCCTTCAAGGCTATAACCTGCAATATGCGGTGTTGCTAAAGCCAACATGTCTATAAGCTCTTCTGATATGACTGGTTCATGTTCAAATACATCAAGCACCACTTTACGCTGGGTACGTTGAATATCCTCCATTAAAGCGGCTTCTTTAACGACTGGACCACGTGCACTATTAATTAAAATCGTGTTCGGTTGAAGGGCTGCAAAAGCTTTTTCATCAAACAGATGATATGTGGCATGTTCACCATTTTTAGTAAGCGGCACATGAATTGAAATGGCATTGGCTTGTTGCAACAAAGTTTGAAAGTTTACATTTTCAATTGAATCTAGTTTAACATACGGGTCAAAGCCAATTACGTTCCAGCCAAGCAACTGGCCCATATATGCCAAACGCTTACCGACATTTCCAAGACCAACAATGCCTAGCGTAAATTTTTCTTGTTGTTCTAAAAGGCTCTCATCTAAATGAAGTAAAGCGGTAATGACATATTCAGCCACAGCCTGTGCATTACAACCTGCGGCATTCGCCCACGTAATACCTTGTTTTTCTAAAGCCGCGATATCTAAATGATCCGTGCCGATTGTGGCACTGCCCACATATTTTAAGGCGGTATTTTCAATTAAACTTTCATTCACTGCGGTGACTGAACGAACCAATAAAGCTTCAGCATCTTTTACATCAGAATGGGTTAAAGTACGCCCTGCTTTGTGTTGAATATCGCCAAACTCAGAAAAAAAGTAATCGGTAAACGCCAAATTTTCATCTGCGACGATTTTCATTGTCTGCAACCCATAGCTTATAAAAACGTTATTATCCTTTGAGTTGCAGCAAAGCACAATGTTAAGGGCGTTAAATTAGTAGACAGTTTCAAGACTCAGTTCAGTTACAAACCACCGCCAAAATAAAAGTAAGCTATTACCGCGATTGTGAGCCAAATTAAAATAATGAGGACGGCAACCAAATAGTTTTTGGGTCGT
Source organism: Acinetobacter lactucae (assembly GCF_001605885.1). Lineage (GTDB taxonomy): Bacteria > Pseudomonadota > Gammaproteobacteria > Pseudomonadales > Moraxellaceae > Acinetobacter > Acinetobacter lactucae. The sequence goes on from NZ_LRPE01000035.1 coordinate 97,276, forward strand.
TTTTCATGGTCATCCAGCCATTCTTCAGCTTGTTGTTCAGCATCGAAAATGACTTGTTGAGGCGTAAAACGAATAGCTAACCAAATGAGCATTGGTAAAATAATGGCATCATCAATAAAGCCCAAAATAGGAATAAAATCTGGAATTAAATCGATTGGACTAAACGCATAAGCCACAGCCACCACAGCAATAATTTTAGGTAACCACGGCATTTGCGGATGCCTTGATGCAAACCAAAGCATAATAATTTGTTTCTTTAGACCTTTTGCCCATTCTTTTATTGATTGTAACCAAGACATTTGGACAGACTCTGAACCTTTAGAGTTTTATAATAATCCATAAAACCTATCCTTAGCTTAAAAGCCAAAGAAATGTCAGATGAGCTTTACTTTAGGTCCATCATATTGAACAATATATTTTAAATTTCTGTATATAAAACAAATCTATCTTCTCGGCAAAAACTTGCCAAAGTCAGGCCAGATTGTTTGGCTAACTGAATCGCCATGCTGGTAGGTGCTGAAATTGACGCCAGTAGACTAATGTTCAGCTGGGCACATTTTCTTATCAGTTCATAACTAGCCCGACTGGTCATCACTACAAAACCTAAACTGGTGTCATAGTTTTCTTGAGCTAGATAACCGATTAATTTGTCTAATGCATTATGGCGGCCAACATCTTCAAATAAAGCGGCAATTTGACCATCAACTACCCATGCTGCGGCATGTGCTCCACCCGTTAAAGCAGTAATTTCCTGTTGAGCTTTTAAATGGGAAATGGCACTCGGAATTTGCTCAAGCCATATTTTAAATGCATGCGTTGTAATTTTTGGAACATCTAACTGAAATTGCTCTAAACTCTCAATTCCACATAAACCACAGCCTGTGCGGCCTACCATCATGCGGCGGTGTTCTTTTAATGCAGCAAATGCTCTAGATGAAATGGTCATTTCCACCGTAATGCCCAATTTATTTTGATGCATATCAAGCGTATATAGTTCTTTTAAGCTCGTTAAAATTCCTTCGGAAAGACTAAAACCTTTGGCAAATAAATCAACATTGGTGGGTGTTGCCATCATCACTGCGTGTGAAATGCCGTTATACACCAAGGCAATTGGGTACTCTTGCACAATATGATCTAAAACATTTTCAGAGTCGTTTTTGTTAAACCGCTGCACTGGTAACGTTTCAACCCCATAAGAATGTGGTGTCAAAATGATTTCCTTTATTTCAAAATGGCGCTTATTGAGAGCGCCATTTGTTTTGATGACATTTTTTTTATATCGTTTTTGTTGATTAAAGGCTACTTACTTTCTTATCGGCATCTTCAGGGGCTACTGCCGTTGCCAAGTTAAAGTGGGCGGGTGCATCACCGGGATGTAAAATCACAGGAACACTTTTTGAAGCCGGAATCTTGGCATATTTATCATGACTGCTTAACGCCACCAAAGGATTAGTCTCTGGATAGTACGCAGCTAAACTGCCATGTGGAATGTTGTAAGGCACAATACGGAAACTGTGTACAATACGCTTCACACCGTCGGAGAAAACACTTTCAATATCGACCCATTGATTTGCTTCAAAGCCAGCTTCATCAATATCGGCTTGGTTCATAAACAATACACGGCGCTGACCAAATACCCCACGGTAACGGTCATCGAGACCATATAAAGTGGTGTTGTATTGGTCGTGAGAGCGAGTGGTCATTAAGGTATAAACTTTACTATCGGTATATGCAGCAGCGTACTGATTTTCTTTATCAGCATAGACTTCACTCAGAGGTGTAATCATAAACTGCGCTTTACCACTTTTTGTATTCCAGATGTGCTGATTGGCGGGATGCTCAAGGTGGAAACCACCCGGTTTATAGACACGTAAATTAAAGTCATGGAACTCATCAAAGACGTCGGCAATTGAGTCACGAATACGGTCATAACTTTCGATGTACCATTTCCATTTGATTTTGCTGTCTGGCAGCACTGCTTCGGCCATTCTTGCCACGATGTCAGGTTCAGACAAAATATTTTCAGAAATTGGGGTATTACGCCCTGCTGACAAATGAATATTACTCATCGAATCTTCGACTGAAATAGCCTGTGGGCCATGAAGCTGCTCATCAATTTCGGTACGTCCCAAACAAGGCAAAATGAGTGCCTCTTTACCACACACCAAATGACTACGATTCAACTTGGTGGCAACATGAACTGTTAAATTACATTTTCTGAGCGCTTCTTGGGTATACGGTGTATCTGGGGTTGCAACAGCAAAGTTTCCACCTAAACCAATAAAGACTTTAACCTCGCCTTCAGCCATGGCTTTGATGGTTTCAACCACACCAAAACCATTTTTTCTCGGTGATTTAATTCCAAACACGCGATCAATGTTGTCGAGTAATTTGGGACTAGGTAGCTCATTAATACCCATAGTGCGGTCACCTTGCACATTACTATGCCCACGAACTGGACAAAGCCCTGCACCCGGTCTACCAATTTGACCACGCGCCAACAATAAATTTGCCAGCATATGTACATTGGCTGTTCCGTGGCGGTGTTGAGTAATACCCATTCCCCAGCAGAAAATTGAACGCTCGGACTCCCAAAACAGTTTGGCGAGTTTTTCTAAATGCTCTGGTGATAGCCCCGAGTGTTTATAAATATCTTCCCACTCAGTTCTCTCGATCTCAGCAATCATCTCATCAAAACCGACTGTATTGACCGCAATAAAATTTCGGTCAAAAACGCTTGGTTTACCTGAAGCAAGCGCTTTTTTATCCCACTCATTTAAGTGCTTTAAAATCCCTAACATCAGTGCGTAGTCACCACCAATTTTAGGTTGGAAATAATAGCGACTAATCGGTGTACTACCATTAGTCATCATTTCAAGCGGAGCTTGCGGGTCTTGGAAACGCTCTAAGCCCCGCTCTTTAATTGGGTTAATCGCAATAATGTTACCGCCACGTTTGGACACCTCTCGTAAAGTGCCTAACATACGTGGATGGTTGGTTCCGGGGTTATGCCCAAAACTAAAAATAGCATCAGCTAAATCAAAGTCTTCTAGGGTGACGGTGCCCTTTCCTAAACCAATCGAGTCGAGCAAGCCAACACTTGTTGTTTCATGGCACATGTTCGAACAGTCTGGAAAGTTATTTGTTCCAAAGCTGCGCACAAACAATTGATATAAAAATGCCGCTTCGTTACTCGCACGACCAGAAGTATAAAACGCTGCTTGGTCTGGGTGATCTAGCGCATGGAGGTGTTTAGCAATGATCTGAAATGCTTCATCCCATGAAATTGCTACATATTTATCAGTTGCAGCATCGTAGCGAACCGGGTCGGTTAAGCGACCTAAGTCTTCTAGAAAGAAATCACTTTGTTCTGACAACCAACGGACAGTATGGCTTACGAAATATTCAGGAGTAACCGTTTTACTGGTCGCTTCGAAAGCAACCGCCTTTGCACCATTTTCACAAAAGTTAAAAGCATGGGCATCTTTCTTTTCTGGCCATGCACAACCGGGACAGTCGAAGCCTGTAGGCTGGTTAATGTTGAGTAAGGTAATTGAACCTTTTGTTAAAATATCTTGTCGCTTCAAGTTTCGAGCAACACTTAGCAGTGCGCCCCAACCGCCAGCAGGATGAGTATATGGCTCAATTCGCGCAAAACCGTTATTTTCCTGAATATGCTTTTGTTCTTCTGAATTATCCACTTTTTCATCCTCTTATTTCTTCTTACATACTCAACAGATTCAATAAAATCACGATTTAATTATGGTTATATCTAGGCGATCTGTTGTTTAGCTTATTGGTAGAGTCCGCTTTTTCTTATTCACAATATTAAAAAAGCAGGCTCAACGCTGCTTATAATATGTGCCATATTCTTTATAATTACAATAATTCAAACCAATAGTATTATTTTAAAAAAATTATATATAACAAATGTTTAAAAATTTAATGGATGAGTTTTTTACAGATAAAAACATTATTGGTTTTCATTTCCAACAGATTAGACTGATTTTTCAAATTGACTCTGATTTGGTTTTAACTATGTTTTTTTCATACTAATGAGTATAAATCAATTAAAAATCCATCAGAATTAGAGAACTTATGAAAGTCATTATTGCACCTGACTCTTTTAAAGACAGTTTATCTGCTTTAAAGGTAGCTCAGGCTATTGCCAAAGGATGGCAAGAAGTTTTTCCTCATGCAGAAACGATGTTATGCCCTATGGCAGATGGCGGTGAAGGAACCATTGAAGCTGTATTAGAAGTTTGCGGCGGTCAATGGTGTGAAAAAACTGTAGTTGGGCCATTAGGTCAGCCTGTTCAGGCCAAATGGGGCTGGTTAGAAAAACAAAGAATCGCCATCATTGAAATGGCTCAAGCGAGCGGCATACAGTTAGTCCCACCGTCAGAACGTGATGCTTGCCACAGCACAACCTTTGGAACAGGTCAGCTCATTCTGGATGCTTTAGATGCAGGTGCAAAAGAGATTATTTTAACCGTAGGTGGGAGTGCGACCAATGATGGCGGCACAGGATTACTGAGTGCTTTGGGTGCAGTTTTACTCGACACCAACCAAAACGTTTTACCCACAGGTGGCCTCGCTCTCAAAAACTTGTCAAAAATTGATTTAACGCATTTCGACTCACGTATTCAGCAAACACGGTTTTTGTTGGCTGCCGATGTGACCAATCCACTTTGTGGCTCTAACGGTGCATCATCTATTTTTGGGCCACAAAAAGGTGCTTCTCCTGCTCAAGTACAACTGCTTGATGATGCTCTCACCCATTTTGCCGATGTTTCTGCTGAGCTTTTAGGTTTCGACAAACGAGATGAAGCAGGTTCTGGCGCTGCGGGTGGTTTGGGCTTTGCCGCTAAAAGTTATTTAAATGCTGAGTTTAAGGCTGGAGTCGAAGTTGTGGCTGAACTTAACCAACTTGAGCATAAAATCTGTAATGCAGATTGGGTAATTACAGGCGAAGGTAAATTTGACCAACAAACCTTAAGTGGCAAAACAGTTTTTGGGGTAAGCCAAATTGCCAAAGCGCATAATGTTCCCGTTATTGTAATTGCAGGCACATTAGGCGAAGGCTACCAAGCGCTTTATGAACATGGCGTTACGGCTGCATTTTCACTAGCCAATGGTCCACTTACCTTAGAACACGCTTGCGAACATGCGGCAGAACTCATTTATGAACGAACAATCGATATTGCAAGATTAATTCAGTTTAATATGAACCAATCCTAAATATTTTTTTGTTATTTTAAAAAACGGTCAAACCAACCAGTAGGAAAATCTTATGAATGTTATTGATGCCATCCGTAACCGCCGTGCAGTGAAACGCTTCGACCCATCTTTTCAACTCTCTGAAGATAACAAAAAGCAGTTATTACAAGAAGTTTTAGCCAATGCGCCAAGCGCTTTTAACCTACAACATTGGCGTCCAGTCATCATTGAAGATACTGAGTTAAGACAAAAAATCCGTACCATTGCTTGGGACCAGCCACAGGTTACAGAATCATCATTACTGATTGTGTTATGTGCAAAAGTCAGTACATGGGAAGTTGATGCTAAGCGTGTATGGGATGGCGCTTCTCCTGAAGTTCAAAATATTATGGTTGGCGCAATTGACCAGTATTATCGTGACCGTCCGCAAACCCAACGTGACGAAGTTATGCGTAGTGCGGGCATTTTTGCTCAGACCTTGATGCTTCTTGCTCAAGAGCACGGTTTAGATAGTTGCCCAATGGATGGTTTTGACTTTGATGCGATGGCAAAGCTCATAAACTTACCTGAAGATCATGTGGTGTGTTTAATGATTGCTGTTGGTAAATCAGCATCTCAGCCTTACCCACGTGTGGGCAAACTTCCTTACGATGATGTCATTATTCAAAATACGTTCTAAGTTGTTATTCAAATTTTAGGCTTTCATTCTATTTGTTGATTTTATTCTAAATAGATGAAAGCCTTTAATTTGGTATTTATTATAAAGCTGACTTTGACTTGGCTATAAACTGCTTCAAAAAGCAATCTACTAATTTCTTCCTTTCACCAGCTTTATTTGGGTCTAAAAGTTGGATGAGCGCCCCATCAATCATAAATAAAATCATCTTAGCGTCGGGTTTCAAAGCACGGGTCTCTAGACTAAATATCAACTCAAAAAGCTCTCTAAGCAGCCATTTTCTATATTCAATCGCCATTTGGTAGGCTCTCGGGTAGAGCAGCTTGATTTCAAAAATGGCCTTAAATAGCAAAAAGTAAAAGCTATTTAAATCGACATGTAAAAGAAAAATTTCTTTGAGTTTATCGTTTGCGGTTGGGTAGCGATGAGAATAAATAATTGCCAGCACTTCTTCTTTTAGCCGACTTTTTTGAAAGGCTATGCATCTTTCAATAAGTCGCTCTTTGGACTGAAAATAGTTATAAAAAGTCGCCTTCTGAATTTTGCATTTTTTGATCAGAAGGTTTACCCCTGTATTGTGAAATCCATAAATCGTAAATAGCTGAATTGAAGTACAAATGACCTGTAATTTTTTGGCAGATATTTCTGAATGAGGCATATTTTTACCTTTTTAAAATAAATTCTTGTTGTAGGTGAGATACTTTTTTGGGAGAAAAAAGGCACAGCAAAGCCTATAAAAACTGTGCTTGGCACATCTCAAGTTTTATTTTTGCTAAGTTTTAGTCGTGACGATTTAAAGCCTGAAAACCCTTAGGTGATCAAACCGCTTTAAGGTTTAAGTTGTGTCGATATAGACTTTGGCAAAGGCTGCCAAAAAATAATGAATGTGCAAAGCCAACTCCTTTTATTGGGAGTTCTGCCAGACATTTATAGAATTATGGTGGCAGAACGAAAGGGGGTTAGCAGACTGGCTCAAGACCCAGCACACCCGAAGGTGTCCCCCTTCCGTCCTACCGCTACAAAAAGGGAGACGAACGGGTCTACATCAAAAAAATGAATTTTTTCAATGTTCTTGAGCACGGTCTGCTAAAACCGGCTGGCAATGTGGCCAGCAGGCAAAGAATAGTGCTCTACCCTTTTACAGTCAAGCACACAAAATGACATTTGTTTTAAATTAGATCATTAAAAAGTAAGGATAAATAATGAGTTGGTTATTGTTAAATGGGGGTTTATAAAGGGAAATCATTAGAGTTGAAACCAAGGTTTTTTGGGCTTAGTTCCCGTATATGCTGGACTAACTTTAATTGGCCCTTGACCTTTTTCACATTTTTGCACACCCCACTCACTCGGGCGAAAACGCGCATTAGGTCCATCGGGTTCAGGTTTACCAAATTCTTTTGCAATATCATGATCAATTAATGGAATTTCAAGTAGCACGATGTCTCCACGAGAACAAGCGATGGTAGGGCGCTTCGTATCGTAAACCCATTCACCATAGCCATTGGCCTCATTAGGATCAAAGCGCATAACTGGACCTATTTGCTGATCCCATGCCAATTCCATTCGAGGAGGTTCCATCGCAGTTACCCACATTCCTGCGACTTGTACAGGATGAGGGAAACGTACAGCCTGTAATCCTCGTAAACTCAAGGGCAATTGTGGCTCACCGTTGTCAAAAGCGTCGTAACGATTAATTAAACTCCCTTTGGGAATCAACAGTTCTCCATATTGTGTATCTTGAGATAAAACGAAATGACGGCGACTTTCTTTATAATGCTGCTCAAGTGCGAAATCATACTTTACCGATGCAATCCTATAAAATAGATAACCAGCCCACAGATCACATATCAATGCCAATACGGTAATGAATAATATCTTTCGAGAAAAAAACCTAATAGGCTTTTCAGCCTTCTTTCGCCAAAAGAGTATTACTTTCACCAACAAGCCTAGTGTTAGTACAATTCCAATCAATGGAATAATAAATAACAGAAAAATTGCGAAAAAAGAGAATGGCTGTACTGGTATCATAATTTTTAAATCTTTAACTTCATATATTTTTATATGTACCCATTATTATAGATACTTAATTCATTTCATATGAGGTGGATTGATTTTTTAGGAAAATTCAAAAATATTTAGGCCCAAGATAGATTCTCTAAAGGGATCAAAAAGAATTTTTTCATTACACTCAATAGCTTTTTCTAAAACGCTTATTATTTTAGAAATTTCATCTATAAACGTTGCATAAATTTCGATTAGTTTTTTTAAACTCTTTAATTAATTGATAAAGCTGTCTATCACTGTATAAATCGTAATCTACATATGAAAGATCAGAAATAAGTGGAAGTGTTTCCTTATCAAAAATTGAAACTAAACTATCTGCAAATTCTTTTTGTATTTGGTAGGCGAATAGAGATTCACCTTTTTCCATAGAGTTAAATGTCCAAATATGCATTAAATACATTCTTAAAATTTTTCCTAAAGCTTGCTAATTTTCATAATTTTATATCAATATCTTATTATGTATTTAATATATTAGACATTAATGAATTTATAAAATTGCTATAGTTTAACTACAAAAAGCCCCTATTTCTACATAGGCTTTTTAATTAAAAATTTAATTATTTATGCCCCCAAGGCACAACTGGTGACCCAATCCATGCAGATTTAGCCGAGATATTTTCAGATTTACGAACACAGCAGACATCAGCACCACTACTCTAAAAATATAATCTCACTCCTGAAATCGATGAATATTTGCAAGAGTTTAACTATTTATTGAGTATAAATGGTAATACCAATATGGATGACCGTAGAGCTTGAATTAATGCTTATTGAAAAAAATAGATTACTCAATAGACCCTTAAAACTGCCTAACTAAAGTAGTGAGGCAGCATATTTGATATGTAATTTATTTTAAAGAGGTGTACCACAAATATCTGTGGTACCTGTTGGATAGGTAAATTGTAGTTTTGAATGATCAGATACTATTTCATATGATATTTCTTTTCCAAGGGAACTAGAGTTGGAAGTATAAAACCCCTCTTCAATAGCAATACCAAATTTCATTTTGCTTAATGGGGTCGTATAACTCCATGTGTATCCCCTATCTACTCCATTTACAATATAACCAATTTTCTTGCTGATTTGATTGTAATAAATCCCCACTCTAACTGTTTCACTTGCTAAAACTTCATTTTGTGTCTGATTTGGGGTTATGTTTCCAGAAATAGAACTCATAAATAAATTTTGCTGTGAACCATACGCACTTCCAAAACTTGGCGCGGCAAAAACAATACCGTCATAATTACTTGTTCCTGTGATAAACCCTGAAGCTAGTTCATTTGAGTTTAGATTTATGGGTTTCTTAAAAATATATTCAAAAGCAACAATATTAGACTGAGCAATATTGGTATCAGTTTTAGTTTTTATCAGTGTTCCTATATTTATATTAGCCAAAGCCTTAGTTAACACTTTCTGTCCAGTTATTGTTATATAGTTGCTTGGATTTGGTGTCCCTTCTGGTGTTTGTGAAGCGCTTGGATCAATCTCTAAATCACCAATTTTACATTCAGCCCAGCTCTGTGCACTGACAATTAATAAGCTAAGAATCAATATATTTTTTCTCATTATTTCACCTTAATTTTATTGTGATTTTTGATTGTATGGTAAAAGTTTAAGGTTTAGAAATTTTTCAGATAAAGAGACAATAGGTTAGACTTTATAGTAATTTGTTAGATAGATATTTTTCTAAAATCAAAATAATAGGTATTAAATGAAAATAAAATCACTTAACAATCCTCAGCAATATTTATGAATGAAACTAAAATCTACTAAAACTATATCTGCAACTCTTCTAATACTATTTTTAATGTTTTAATTGCTGAAGTTCTAAAGATAGTATTACCGTCCATATGCTTATTTTTATCTGTCCATGCTATTGCTGCAAGACATTGAATCCCGACATAAGTTAGAAACTCCCTTTGGGGTACTACTTCCCCATAAGTCATTTCCCAACCTTGTAGAAAAGCATGTCTTAACTCTAAATCAGAGAAATCCATATCCAACCAAACGATCTTTGCTAAATCATAAACAGCATCACCAATACGAGCCGCTTCATAATCTAAAACACCAGAGATTTTATTATATCTAGTTGCAAGAAGGTTTCGACCAATATAATCACAATGTAAAAGGCTAAACTGAGTTGGTTCCCGCAAGTCTTTCCAATATAAAAGCAACTCACTTAGCTCATAACTAAATTCTTTGTAGTCAGCTTTAGCTGGATCAATACGTGACATCCATTTTGTTGTCATTAATTTTAGATGTTCATTCCATAAAGTTGGATCTTTTGAAGAATCATCTCGCCCCTTCCAGAATTTCATCTCAAATAAACGAGAAGAACTAATCGCTCGATGAAAACTTCCTAGAGATGCGCCTGCCTCTTTTAGTAAGAATAATTTTTCTGTTCTCGAACAATTTCTTAAAATGTTATTTACTGGCTGCCCTTCTAAAGCACTCATTACAACAACAAAATAATTTTCCCATTCAAATTGACTTAATAGTTTTGGGGCCAATGAAAACGCTCTAAGCTCATCCAATATTTCACAATATCTTTCATGATCTACTTTACGTGTATACATTTTTACAAAGACATATCCTTGAGTAGTTTGTGCTTTGTATACAGTAGCTCCATCTCTATGAGTAACTAAAGTCAATGTCTTTGCTTGAATTCTGTTGAGTAAGCCATCTAAATTTTTCATAAGTTATTATTAAATATAAAAGTCATAATTCATATTTATTATGTGCTAAAGAATATAGATAAAAAAAAGCCCTCGTCATTAACAAGGGCTTTTTAAGAATTTTGGCGGAAGCGGTGAGATTCGAACTCACGGAGGACTCACACCCTCGTCGGTTTTCAAGACCGGTGCATTAAACCGCTCTGCCACGCTTCCAACGAGCGCTATAATATAAACAAAAACACAAGTTGGCAAATCTTTTATTTAATTTTTAATTCAACCGCTCAAAATAAACACAAATCTATTTAATTTTCGGGGTTTTCAGTCTTTTCATAGCGAATTGTATTGATATACCACAGCTTTTTCCCAGATGGCGTGTGTACTTCGATCTCATCATCGACTTCTTTACCGAGCAATGCGCGAGCCATTGGCGACTCAATTGAGATATGTTGCGGATGATGATCATAAATTTCATCGATTCCTACAATACGTAAAGTTTTTTGCTCACCTTCTTCATTTTCAATTTCGACCCAAGCACCAAAGTAAACCTTGCCGTCTTGCTCAGGTGAGTAATCAACAATTTTTAATTCTTCTAAGCGTTTTCCTAAATAGCGTACACGTCGATCAATTTTTCTAAGGAGCTGCTTATTGTATTGATAATCCGCATTTTCACTACGGTCCCCCAAGCTTGCAGCCCAGTTTACTTTTTTGGTGATTTCAGGTCGTTCTTCATGCCAAAGTTGTTTTAATTCAGCAACTAATTTGTCATGTCCTGACCGAGTGATTAAGTTAGATTTCATGATAAAAAACCACTGTTCAACAACATATCGCTTACAAGATGTAGCATTTTATACCCTATTTTCTCACATCAGAAGTGTATAAATTTTCTTCCTTAAGAAATTCATGTGTTTATGATGTTATATCGAAGATTTAATTGTACAAAATTTGACATTACTTTTTTTCAATATTATGATGCGCGCAGATTAAATGTTGAGCATTTTTTAACCCACTCGAAAACTATGTAGATTTTCTACACAGTTTGTTTTTTTCATTTCATGTCATTTTGAATGACGTCATGACTGCCCACCCCTTATTGAATTTATCAACTTTTAGAAGTTATGGCAGCTTTTTGTCTGACTTTTAGGGCATAAATTATCTGTAGCGGAGACAACATGCACAGTAATTCAAGTTCTGGGTCGAGGCTTTGCCTTAACTCTTTATTTTCTTCTCTCCCGTTAAAAGCGCTTGCACTCAGTACTATGCTTATTCCATTTCATAGTCTTAATGCAGGTAAAACCCTACAGTACAATACTGTAGTTAACACAAACACTCTAACTGTTGTTGCAGTAGAAAGCCCGACAACCGTTTTCAAAGAAGATCAGTTTTTACATGGTTTTGGTTATGACCTAGCGCGTAACTATGCACAGAACCTAAATGTAAAGCTGGACTTTAAAATCGTGGCAGACAATGCCACCGCACTTAGATGGGTTCAGCAAGGTAAAGCAAACTTTGCGATGACTACAGCAGGTTTAAGCACAATCGAAAACAAAGGTTTGATGTCATTTTCTGCAAGTTGTGGTGACACAACAAATTTGCAAAAAAATGGTTTAAACCCAGAGTTAAGTTGGGTATTTAAACAGGCAGATGACCCACTCACCCAGACTGCCAGTGGCTTTGTATGCCAAAGTAAGCAAAATGGTGTGACTCAGCAGCTCGCTTCTTTTTATAACCGCAATGTGGTGAAACCAGAAGCATGGTCAACCATTCAACGTGACTTAAGCACACGTTTACCGATCTACAAAGCGAGCTTTAAGCAAAGTGCAGCGAAGTATGATCTAGATTGGCATTTACTTGCCGCAATTGGTTATCAAGAATCATATTTAAAGCCTGAATCTGTTTCTCCCACAGGTGTCCGCGGCTTAATGATGCTAACCAATAGCACTGCTCGAGCAATGGGTGTGAGCAATCGTAGTGATCCAACTCAGAGCATTCAAGGTGGAGCGAAGTATTACGATTTAATGTTAAGTGAGTTTGATAATATTCCATTCCCTGATCGGAACTGGTACGCGCTTGTAGCCTATAACATGGGACCAGGTGCGGTAAGTCAAATTCAGAAGCGCTTGCGAGCTCAAGGGAAAGACCCAAATCAGTGGGTTAATCTCTACGATTATTTGCAAAGTAATAAAATGCGAAATGGTCGATATAAGCAAGCGGTTCAATACGTGACTCGTATTCGTGCTTATCTTGAACATATTAAAACGGCGCAAACACGAATCAATATCTAATTTTTATTGTTTAAAAGTTGATAAATTCATTGTTTGTACAAATAAAAAGCTTACCTCTTTGGGTAAGCTTTTTATATGAATTCTTTTAAGTTTAAGCAGTATGCTCTAATACTTTCTTAAACAAATCTTTTTGTTCTTGGCTTGGCTTAGCTGTTTGTAGAGCCATCAATTGAGACATATCGCCTTGAACTTTAATTTTACCAGTCATGAATGCCTGCATAGCAGCAGCCATATCAAACTCTAAAAATACTTTACGTAAAGTTTCAGCATCCATATTTAAAGTTGTTTTGGCATTTGAAGACAAACCTTTTTGGATTTTACCCCCATCTAAAGCTAACTCGGTATTTCCAGCAGCATCTGTAACTACTAAATTAATTGCCAAATTCGCAAGAGCGGGTGGCAAATTAAGATCACCTGCTTCAGCAGTTAATTTTTCGACAGTCGCAAACCAATCTTCAGTTAAAAATGCAGGCATGATTCTTCCTCAAATTTATTTGTTCAATTTCTCTAGTTGCCTATCCAGACAACATCATGTGAAGCAATTCTGCTTGTGGGTTGTTATAGCATGTAATTTAAATTTTGGGCTATGACTTTTTGTACGGAACATTCATTTTTTAGTATTTTGATACATTAAAGGCACTTGTTTATAAAGTGCCTTTAACATTATCTAGTTTAACGCTTATTCAGCCGCGAAGCTTAAGTTGACGACATCTAAACGTTTCTTAAGCTCTTCGGGATCTTTAATATCCAACTCACGCTGAGAATCTAGAGCTTCAAAATCGAATAGCTCACGGTCCGCTAATTGAGATGGTGATACGTTCTGTAACGCACCGAAAATGCTGTGTAAGCGTTTCGGATATTGTTTATCCCATTCACGTAGCATTTCATTAAGCATGGCACGTTGTAGGTTTTCCTGCGAACCACAAAGGTTACATGGAATGATTGGGAACTGACGAATCTCGGCATATTTAATAATGTCTTTTTCTTCAACATATGCCAAAGGACGAATCAAAATGTTCTTTTTATCTGACGATAAAAGCTTTGGAGGCATCGCCTTTAAGCTTCCGCCATGAAATAGGTTTAAGAAGAACGTCGCGATGATGTCATCACGGTGGTGACCTAAAGCAACTTTAGTGGCACCAATCTCTTGTGCAAAGCCATATAAAGAACCACGGCGTAAACGTGAACATACTGCACAGTAGGTTTTACCTTCCGGCGTTAAACGTTTAGTAATGGTATAAGTGTCTTTTTCTAAAATGTAATATGGAATGTTGTTCTCTTCCATATAACGAGGCAAAACATCTTCAGGAAAGCCTGGTTGTTTTTGGTCAAGGTTAACCGCAACCACATCAAAATTAATCGGTGCAATACGCTTAAACTGCAACAAAATATCGAGCAAGGTATAACTGTCTTTACCACCAGACACACACACCATGACCTTATCGCCATCTTCAATCATATTGAAGTCACGAATAGCATGCCCAACTTGACGGCGAAGCTTCTTGAGCAAACGGTAATAGGCCGAGCTTGTTGGAAGTTCAGGCTTAAAATTAAATCCCTGATTGGACTCAACTGGCGCGTACATAGACGAGGTATACCCATAAATAAAAATACGGCGCAATTTTATATGATTCAGAAGAGAATCGCATCAAAAGAATAGTTTCAATTCTTGAAGTCGTCACATTGCTCATGCATGATGCAAAAGACATGCTCTAATTTTGACTGAAGCGTTCAAATTTTGTGCAAAATGCTTACTTTTTGGACTTTTCCACAGTTTTCCACAAAACCTGTGGATAAAATTGTGGATTTCTTCGTACTTGACAAACTGTTTTGACCTTCTGTTAAGGGTTTTATTTAAATTGATCATTTTTTAACCAATGTTTTTTACCATTAATAATCAACATGTTATGCAAGTCAATAGAATCATTTTAAAAAAATTTTTTAATTTTTTTTGATGAGCATTCGAACAAATAAGCTTGATTTTTTGAAAGAGTCGAAATAAAAAAAATTACACAAATCTTCTTTAAGTAATATTTTTTGATAAACTCTTTTTCAAGTTTTGAGTACCTTAAAATTGTGAATAACATAAAATGAAAAAATCGGTTCAATTTCTTATTTCTTGTTCGCTGGGGATGACCAGTTTTATGGTCGGCATAACTTCGAGTTCAGCAGGTCAAATGTATATTTACCAAGATAAAAACGGTAGTACATTACTAACTAACCGAAAAAGCTATGATCATTCTCTTAAAAAAGTAAAAGTAACCTATTATCCCGATAGTAATATTCACAGCTATACAAACTGGGGAGCATCAGAAGCTTCTGTTCTGCCAAGCTACAACAAGAATAAAAATGCTTTCGATCACATTATTAGACAAGCTGCACAGCAACATGGTGTATCGGAAGGGTTAATTAAAGCGGTTATGCACACCGAATCCGGATTTAACGTAAAAGCCCGTTCGCCAGTAGGTGCCCAAGGCTTAATGCAGCTGATGCCAGCTACTGCCCGTCGTTTTAATGTGTCGAATGCTTATGACCCACAACAAAATATTTTCGCGGGGGCCAAATATTTAAGCTGGTTGCTTAAGCGTTTTAATGGAAATACACAAATGGCGCTTGCGGCTTATAATGCAGGTGAAGGTAATGTTGATAAATATGGTGGTATTCCCCCTTTCCGCGAAACGCAAGATTATGTCCGCCGTGTGACAAGCCGATATCAAAACCTATATGCATCTGGTGCAGGTTTTTCATCTTTTACGAATACTTCAGCTCAAACCGTTTCTCATTCTTCTAATTTGGCAGAAAACACAACTGCTCAAATCACGACTCAATCACCGAAGTATTCATCTTCTCGTCAAATCGTGACTCTATCTGACGGTACTTATACAGATGCACCGACTGGCACTTATGTGACCAACAATGCTACCGCAATCGCCCATATACGCATTGAATAAACAATGAAGAAGAACTGCGGTTCATAGTTCTATTTAGTTAAGTTCAGATGTTTTAAATTGTAATGATCTATTACCTGATCTTTACCATTTTGACGAATTTAGCTAATTATTCCTTAAATTTAGGTACATTCTGATACGTGAAAGAATGTATCAATTCCTTATTTTTTTCTTGAATTTTTCCCCTAAGCCCCGCATATTAGCTGCATGATTTCGAATTTGTAAATCAGATAACATTTTATTTATAAGAGGATTTTCTCAATGATGCGGATTGGTTTGTTTTTGCTTACCAACCTCGCGGTACTGGTTGTAGCTGGCATTATTTTGTCACTCTTCGGTGTCGGTAGTTACCATGGCGCGGGTGGCTTGAATCTAGGCAACCTTTTAGTGATCTGTTTTGTGTTTGGTATGGTGGGATCTTTAATCTCGTTATTCATGTCAAAATGGATGGCTAAGAAAACGACCGGTACAGAACTGATCGACCCGAATGCTCCTCGTAACCAAGCTGAAAGCTGGTTATTGCAAACAGTCGCTGAACTTTCTCAACGTGCTGGTATCAACATGCCAGAGGTTGGTATTTTTCCATCATATCAATCCAATGCCTTTGCAACAGGCTGGAACAAGAATGATGCCCTAGTTGCCGTTTCCACCGGCTTACTTGAGCGTATGAACAAAGATGAGCTACGTGCTGTGCTTGCGCACGAGATTGGTCACGTTGCAAATGGTGACATGGTTACCCTAGCGCTCATCCAAGGTGTTGTGAACGCCTTTGTTATGTTCTTTGCTCGTGTGGTTGGTGACTTCATTGACCGTAATGTCTTTGGTCGTCAAGACGATGAAGCCCCTGGTATGGGTTACTTCATTATTACCATAGTATTGGATATCGTCTTTGGTATTCTCGCTTCTGCCATTGTGATGTGGTTCTCTCGTTATCGTGAATACCGTGCTGATGAAGCAGGTGCACGTTTAGCAGGTAAACAAGCAATGATTTCTGCATTATTACGTCTACAAGCTGAGACAGAAATGCCAGATCAAATGCCAAAAGAAATGAAAGCCTTCGCAATTGCGGAAGGTAAAGAACAAGGCTTTAGCTTAGCTGCTTTGTTCCAAACCCACCCAACAATTGAACAACGTGTGGCAGCTTTACATCAATTAGATTGCCCATAAAAGTTTAGTGTAAAAATAAAGCCTCCATTTGGAGGCTTTATTTTTTATTACATGGTTTGATAGAGACCCCACAGGTAACTTGCGCCCCACCAAACTGCTAAACCCATTAAAATCAATACAAACGCGCCTATTAAATCGGGAATATGCAACCATAACCAACTGATAACAGGATTACGCCAGAAAGCTGAATTCTGCTGCTTCCTTTCGAGTTTTTCATGTAAGTATGGGTGAACAACATGAATATCACTCTGAATCGCATATTCTTCGCGTATATGCGTATGAACCACATCTAGTGCTTTTCGACTTGGTCGTATAAAAATATCAAAAATAGTCCCAGCAACTGGAACAAATCCGACTACAGCATCTACAACCGCCAGTTTAATGACTGGCGTTAGCTTATGTTGAGGCACACCAATTTGTTTAGCTTTATAAATCGCATAGCAGGTCAATGCGAAACCAGCAACATCACCCGCCACCGGAATCGTACTCAGCGCAGCATCGGCACCAATACCTTGCTTTGTAAAAGGAATGCGAACCGCACTGTCCATCATGGTGGCGAACTTAGCCAGATCTCGTTCTAGTGCGATGACCTGTTGTGCTGTTAATTTTTTTTCTTGAGGCATCTAAATCAAATATATAAAGAGAAAGTTAATCTTAATATACTTGATTTAATGCCTCTTTTTAAATTGTTTACTTTTAACTAGCAGCTTTCGATCTAAACAAGGAACGCAGTAACACGTACATGACTGGAATAAAGAAAAGAACCAGTACTGTACCGAACATCACGCCACCTAAAATACTAATACCGATTTCTTGACGGCTTACAGCTCCAGCACCTTGCGCAAATACAAGAGGAATCACACCTGCACCAAAGGCCAAAGATGTCATTAAAATAGGTCTTAAACGTAAGCTTGCCCCTTCTAAGGCTGCCTGAATGGCATTCTTACCTTTTTCCTGAGCCAAAGCTGCAAACTCAACAATTAAAATGGCGTTTTTACATGACAAGCCAATTGTAGTTAATAGTGCAATCTGGAAATACACATCATTGGGTAGTCCAAAAATATAAGAGAAAATGACACTCCCTCCCACACCAAGCGGAATAGAGGTCATTACCGCTGCGGGGATGCTTAAACTTTCATAGAGTGCAGCTAAACATAAGAAGATAAAGCCTGCCGAAATTAAATATAACCAGACGGCCTGATTTGTCGACTTCTGTTCTTCAAAGGATAACCCTGTCCATGCCAAGCCAACATCCTTTTGCTGATTTACAAGTTGTTCAACATCTTTCATTGCCTGCCCCGAACTGCTACCACTCGCCACATCGGCTTGTAACTGTAAGGCGCTATAACCCATATAACGTTTTACGATTTCAGGAGCACCGCCCCAACTGAAGTTAGCAAATGAACTAAAAGGTACCATTTGATTTTGGTTGTTACGCACAGACCAATTATATAAATCTTCCGGTTTTGATCTGAACTCGGCATCACCTTGAATCATAACGCGCTTGATACGGCCACGGTCAATAAAGTCATTTACATACGTTCCACCCCATGCACTCGACAAGGTATTGTTAATCGCGGGTAACTCTAATCCATTTGCTAATGCTTGTTTCTGATCAATCTTAATATTGAGGTTTGTTTTACTATCAGTTGATTGCTTATCAAAGTTTTCAAAACTTGAATAACCTTTGCTCTGTGTTTGCAACTGACGGAAGGTATTATCTAGAAAATCTTGCCCTTGCCCATTCAAATCTTGAATCCATAAATCCAGACCATCGGTTTGGCCTAAACCATTGACTGAAGCAGGTAATGTCACATTAATTTGTGCATTATTGAATTGACTAAAATATTTCATCGCACGCTTTTGTATAGCATCCGCCGAATTTTCTTTACCAGTACGCACATCCCAAGGTTTTAAAGCAATAAATCCTTGTGCCAAGTTCTGCCCTGTACCAGAATAATTTCGGCCATAGCGAATCAAAACCAGATCCACATTCTTATCTTCTTGAGTTAAGAAATATTGACGGACTTGTTCTCCAATTTTCTGACTTTGCGAGATTGGAGCGCTATCAACAAGCTTAATTTGAACACTTAAAATGCCTTGATCTTCTTTAGGAATAAATCCACTTTTTAAACCACTATAGAACAGTGCAAAAACAGCAATCAAAGCCACAAAAATTACGATAACCGATTTACTGTAACGAATGCTTGTCTGGACGATTTTTATATATTGATTTTTAAGTTGGTCAATTTTTCGATTAAACCAAATTGCCCAACGCTTAGGCTTTGGATTCGGTTTTAAAATTAAGGCACACAAAGCGGGTGTGAGGACCAAGGCAACGACGAGCGATAACGCCATAGCGGCAACTAAAGTAATGGAAAACTGACGGTAAATCACGCCAATTGAACCACCTAAAAATGACATTGGAATAAAAACAGCAGTTAAAACCAAAGTAATTCCCACTAAGGCACCACTAATTTCTCCCATCGACTCAATGGCTGCTTCTTTTGGCGTTAAATGCTGCTCATGCATAAGCCGCTCAACATTCTCAACCACCACAATCGCATCATCGACTAACAAACCAATGGCAAGCACTAATGCAAATAGCGTTAAGGTGTTAATACTAAAACCGAGCACATATAAAACAGCAAAAGTTCCTAAAATAACAACAGGCACGGTAATACTCGGAATGAGTGTAGCGCGCCAACTTTGTAAGAACAGGAACATCACCAAAATAACTAAAATAATCGCTTCAATAAGTGTTTTAACAACTTCTTTAATTGACTCTTGAACAAACGGCGTATTATCTCGTGGATAAACAATTTTATAGCCGGCAGGTAATTTAGTTGTAAGCTGATCTAGAGTTTGATGGATGAGTTTAGAAGTCTGAATTGCATTTGCACCCGAAGATAGCGAAATACCTAAACCAGCGGCTGGATAACCATTAATGGTGTTAAAAGACTGATAATTTTCTGCCCCTAATTCCACTCTAGCAATATCTTTTAAGTAGACATAGCTGGCTGTTTGATTTGCTTTCACTACAATATTTTGAAAATCTTCGACTGTTTTTAGTCGAGAACCTGCAGTGACTTTAGTATTTAAATATTGTCCATCAATGACGGGTAAATCACCGATTGCACCTGCGGCAACTTGGGTATTTTGAGCAGTGATTGCATTCGCTACATCACTTGGCATTAGATTATATTGTTTTAATTTCTCTGGATTTAGCCAGATTCGCATTGCATATTGCGAACCGAAAACATCAGACTCACCCACCCCTTCAATACGGTTTAGGTTATCTACTACATGCGTAGTTAGATAGTCTGATAGCTCAATATTTCCCGATTTACCTGTCGAATCATATAAACCTACCACCATAAAAGTATCGCCGAGTGACTTACTCACGGTCACCCCTTGGCGTTGTACTTCATCGGGTAAACGTCTTATGACGCCACTAATACTATTTTGTACTTGGACCTGTGCTGTATCTGGATTTGTTCCATTATCAAAACTAATGGTGATTCGGCTACGTCCTGATGAATCACTGGTAGAGCTGAAATAAAGTAAATTATCAATACCTTGTATTTGTTGTTCTAAAATCTGAGTAACACTTTGTTCAACCGTTTGTGCATCTGCACCACTATAACTTGCCGATACTGTAATTTTAGGAGGAGCAATATCAGGATAGCGCTCTACGGGTAAATTCAGCACCGAAAAAATACCAAATGCCATAACAATAATTGCGAGTACACTGGCAAAAATGGGACGCTGAATAAAAAATTTAGATAGCATGGCTGCTCAGAATTAGGTCGTCAATTAACAAATGGCAATACCAAATTTGCCCTCTTGATCATCAACGAGCGATATAAAAAAGACAAGTAGAATTAACACAATAAATGCAATTAGAACAAAAACAAAGCAAGAACTCGTATTTCCTACAAACCCATAAACAAGGTTTTAACAAGTGTCACTGAAAATTCATGAATTCTTCATGATCATGTCAAGTTCAATCATCAGACTAAATGCGTTTCGACTAAAACAATATGAGTAGAATTATGTTTAAAAGAGCACTTTTATGCTTAAGTTTAATTAGCTTGGTTGGTTGTAATGATGACGATAAAACTGAAAACTCACCAACCACACCAGAATATCAACTTCCTAAAATTTTAGTGGTAGGCCACCGTGGCGCTAGCGCTTTACGTCCAGAACACACATTAGCTTCATATCAAAAAGCCATTGATGATGGTGCAGATTTTATTGAACCTGATCTAGTCTCTACAAAAGATGGCGTATTGGTTACTCGCCATGAAAATGAGATTGGTGGAACAACCAATGTAAGCACTTTAAGCCAGTTTGCAGATCGTAAAACAACAAAAAATATTGACGGTAAAGATTTAACAGGCTGGTTTACAGAAGACTTCACATTAAGTGAATTACAGCAACTTAAAGCACGCGAACGTATTCCTGAGTTCCGCCCAGCAAACACAGCCTATAACAACCTCTACCCTGTCCCGACGCTAGAGCAAGTAATTGAACTGACTGAAGCAAATTATAAGAAAACGGGGAAAATTATTGGTTTATATATTGAAACCAAACATCCGACTTATTTTAAAAACCAGAAGCTGGAAATAGAAGATACCCTGCTTAAAACCTTAGCTAAATATGAATATACACGTGATATTGCACCTGTCTACTTACAGTCGTTTGAAGTGAGTAATTTAAAATATTTAAAAGACCAGCTCGACCTTCATAAAACGATTAAACATGCACAAATCATTCAATTATATGATGCTAAAACCTCTCAACCAGCCGACTTCGTTGAATCTGGTGAAACTAAAACTTATGCCGATTTAGCCACAGCACAAGGCTTAAAAGACGTAGCTAAATATGCAAACGGTGTAGGGCCAAGTAAAGGCTACATTCTGAACTTTAATGACAATGGTTCAGTTCAGACGACTTCGTTTATTTCTGATGCACATACGGCTGGCTTAAAAGTACATCCTTATACTTTCCGCCCAGAAAATAATTATTTACCAAAGCCTTTAAAATGTAGTCAAGATAAACCAGCTGAACGCTGCCCATCTGGTGCTTTAAAAGAGTTTGAAGCCTATTTCAAAGCTGGTGTTGATGGCGTCTTTACAGATGACCCAGCACTTGGCCGTGAAGCCGTTATTAATTTTGAGAAAGCCGCAAAATAAATAAAGTTAGTAAGAAAAAACAGGGCAATAAATGCCCTGTTCTTTTTATTTCTCTACGACATTATCGAAATAGAGAGGAATCCACTGATATTGCTGTGCATTTACTTTGTAAACGTGACCAATGCCTGGGAATGGTAAATGTGGTGCTGCAACCCATTGCTGTTTATTTGAAATTTCAGCAAACATTTTTAGACGGGTATTAATTGCCTGCTCAGAATTCACATCAAAATCTACCCCAGTTTTTGGAGCATCAAATTGCAAAGAATGTGAATGAACGATGTCTCCAACAAAAATGATTTGCTGATCATTACTTTTTAAGCGAAAGCTATGATGGCCTGGTGTGTGACCACGAGTATCAATCACCTCAAAACTTTGAATAACATCGCCATCTTTAAATGTCTTAAAAGCTTTTTTTGCTTGATATGGAGCAAGAGCAGTTTTTACGTTTTTAACGGTGCCCAAATAACTTTCTTTTTTGTCTGCTGGCACTGTTTTTTCAGAAGCAGGATTTAACCAGTAATCAGCTTCACGCTCATGGGCATATACAGTTGCGTTAGGAAATACGGCTTTTCCATTTTGAGCAATCCCACACACATGATCTGGGTGTAGATGAGTAAGCAAAACAGTTTTTACATCAGCAAGCTTATAACCTGCCAATTCAATATTTTTTGCAATCGAACCAAGTTGAGGACCAAAACAACTTGCTGCCCCACTGTCTACAAGCGTTAAGCTTTTACCATCATCTACTAAAAATGCATTTACCGAGGTCTGAATCCCTTTCTCATTAACAGCAGCATATTTAGTTAAAATTTTAGTTTTCTGAGCTTGATTTAAATTTTTGAATAAATCAGGCTTTAAATAAATTGTACCATCAAGCAAAGAGGTAATGCGGTAGTTGCCAAATTGATGGTGATAATATCCCGGTACTTGCGAGGTTGCAGTTGGCTCAGCATAACTTGCATGTATGCTACCAATTGCAAGGCCCAAAGCGACACATAATTTTTTCATCTATTCTTCTCTATTCAGTTATAAAGTCGAAATCTTTAAAAAAGATTTAATAATTTTTTAAGACCCAAATTATATAATGCATGAAAAGTGTCAGAAATATAAGTAAATGAATAGCTATTCTCCTTATAAGGGTAAAAGTGGTCTTAAGCGTATATTGAATGCGATGGGCTACTCTATTTCAGGATTTAAAGCAGCTTATAAAAATGAGGCCGCTTTTCGCCAAATTGTTTTAATTAATATTATTTTGATTCCAGTTAGTTTTTTTCTAGATGTGAGCCGTAGCGAACATATATTACTGATTATCGTATGTCTTTTTGCAATGATCGTGGAGCTATTCAACTCGGCTATTGAGGCAGTAGTTGATCGAGTCTCTCTTGAAAAACATCAGCTTTCCAAAAATGCAAAAGATATGGGAAGTGCTGCCCAATTTGTTGCACTTTCTATCATTACTATTACATGGTTAATTATTTTATTAGGCTAAAAAAAACCATGCCTACAAGTAAATAAGCATGGTTGTAACAAAAGAGGAACTTCTAGCTGCTGTTCCTGTTTTTTAATATAAATAGTTAAACTTAATTATTTCTTAAAATCACATGAAAAAATAAAAAAATCCCTGCATAAGCAGGGATTTTTGGTTAAAGCGTTGATGCGTTATTACATCATTCCGCCCATACCACCCATACCGCCCATATCTGGAACAGCTGGTTTATCTTCTGGAATGTCAGTAATCATACATTCTGTAGTTAACATTAAGCCAGCAACAGAAGCTGCATGCTCAAGTGCAGAACGAGTTACTTTAGCTGGGTCAAGGATACCCATTTCTAACATATCGCCATATTCACCAGTTGCAGCGTTGTAACCAAAGTTACCTTCACCACCTTTAACAGCATTAATCACTACAGATGGCTCATCACCAGCATTTGCAACGATCTGACGAAGTGGAGCTTCGATCGCACGGCGTAAAATATTGATACCTGCTGTTTGATCTTCATTAGCGCCTTTTAAGCCATCTAATGCATTTACCGCACGTACTAGAGCAACACCACCACCAGCAACAACACCTTCTTCAACTGCTGCACGAGTTGCATGAAGTGCGTCGTCTACACGGTCTTTCTTCTCTTTCATTTCAACTTCAGTCGCTGCACCGATTTTAATTACAGCAACACCGCCTGCTAATTTAGCAACGCGTTCTTGTAATTTTTCACGGTCATATTCTGAAGTAGATTCTTCAATTTGAGCACGGATTTGCTGAACACGCTCAGCAATACCAGCAGCATCACCAGCACCATCAACAATAACAGTGTTTTCTTTAGAAACAGTGATCTTGTGCGCTGTACCTAAATCTTGAAGAGTTGCTTGCTCTAAAGACATACCAACTTCTTCAGAAATAACAGTTGCGCCAGTCAAGATTGCGATGTCTTGAAGCATTGCTTTACGACGGTCACCGAAACCAGGAGCTTTAACAGCACATACTTTGATAATACCGCGCATGTTGTTTACAACAAGCGTAGCAAGCGCTTCACCTTCAACATCTTCAGCGATGATAAGAAGTGGCTTACCAGTTTTTGCAACTGCTTCTAAAACAGAAATCAATTCACGGATGTTGCTGATTTTCTTGTCAACAAGAAGAATGAATGGGTTTTCAAGTTCAGCAGTTAAAGTATCTTGCTTGTTTGCGAAATACGGAGAGATATAACCACGGTCAAACTGCATACCTTCTACAACATCTAACGCGTCTTCGAAGCCAGAACCTTCTTCTACAGTAATTACGCCTTCTTTACCTACTTTTTCCATCGCTTGAGCGATAAGCTTACCAACAGTAGTATCAGAGTTAGCAGAGATAGAACCTACTTGTTCGATCGCTTTGAAATCGTCAGCTGGTTTTGAATTTGAACGAATATTTTCAACTACAGTTTTTACTGCGATATCGATACCACGTTTTAAATCCATTGGGTTCATACCTGCAGTTACAGATTTGATCCCTTCATTCAAAATTGCTTGAGCGAGTACAGTTGCAGTTGTCGTACCGTCACCAGCGATGTCATTAGTTTTGCTAGAAACTTCACGAACAAGTTGAGCCCCCATGTTTTCAAACTTGTCTTTTAATGAAATTTCTTTAGCAACAGTTACACCGTCTTTAGTGATGTGCGGAGCACCGAAAGAACGGTCAATAACAACGTTACGACCTTTAGGGCCTAAAGTCACTTTAACCGCATCTGCAAGTACGTTTACACCTGCAATCATTTTTGAGCGAGCTGAATCACCAAATTTTACGTCTTTAGCTGACATATTAAACTCCGAATCTTTTTAAATACTGAATCTGATAATGAATTGAGTTATGGATTGATTAGCCTTCCAACACAGCTAAAATGTCTGACTCTTTCATGATTAAGAGTTCTTCACCACTTACTTTCACTGTTGTACCTGCATAAGTACCAAACAATACTTTGTCACCAACTTTAACATCCAAAGCACGTACGCCATTCTCAGTGATTTGACCATTACCTACTGCAATTACTTCACCTTGAGATGGTTTTTCAGCAGCAGAACCTGGAAGTAAAATACCACCAGCAGTTTTGGTTTCTTCTTCTACGCGACGAATTACAACGCGATCATGTAATGGACGAATGTTGCTCATAATTAACTCCATCAGACTAAGTCTTTTTGATTAATCGTTATTGCTTTAATCCAGAGCAATAACAAAATATTTAGATGTCACTTTTGTGGGGATGAAAAAAAAGGCTTCAAGGGGAAAATGAAAAAAAACTTATCTTTTTTGGTCATTTTTTAACAGGTTGTGAAGAGTTTTTATTAAATTTAAAGCACAAAATAAAAGAGGCTATTTTCATAGCCTCTTTTATAAAGATAAATTTTAATGTTAAACAAAGAGTTGCTGATTATTCAACAATTCATCTAATGTTGTATTTACCTGATTTAAAGTTATCAATGAAACACTACTAAACATTGCACCTTCTCCATCTCGGTCAAGACTAATAGTCGTGTTTCCAGCATCTTGCTCTACAGTAATAAATTTCGCTAATGTGCTCACATCTTTAGAATAGTCAATTAATAGTTCACTTAAATCAATTTTGTCTGCTTGAGCATCGGTTCTTACATCACCTAAAGTAAAATCTAACACCGTGTCATGTCCATTCCCGCCAGTCGCATCTTGGTTATTTAGCAATTTGAACAAAATGGTATCAGCACCTTCATGAATCATATAGGTATCGTTACCTTCACGCCCATTTAACACGTTATTACCAGAGTTACCTGTTAAAAGATTATCTAAAGTATTGCCTGTTGCATTTAGATGAGCAGAGCCAACTAACTCCAAGTCTTCAACATAACGACCACTTTCTATATTTGTCGACCAATCAGAATATCCAACCAGACTATAACTCACAGAGCTAATTATTTTATCGTGTCCACCAAAATCGGCATCTCGGTAGCCTGATTCGACAAGCTGGTTCTCCCAATAGCCACTTTCTACCCAAACATCTTGATAGTGGCTAGTATCTACCCAAATATCTTCATAACGACTTGTATCAATATAAACATCTTGATAATGGCTGAATTCAATATAAACATCTTCAAAATGACTAGTATCAACCCAACCTTCCTCTGAGCGGATATAAGTCAGTTCATAGCCTTCTTGCCATTGCTTATTTACAGCATCATAATGTTGTTCTACATATCGACTATAGTCGCTCTCTGCCGTGCCATTATCTATATAAGTTATATTATCTTGATTTACATATATTTTTTGTATAGTCGAATAACCACTTATGATCCACTGCTTTTCATAATATACATCTGTTATTAATTGTTGTTCATAATATCCATCAACAAGCCATATTTGTTCATAATGCCCTTCATTAACCCATTCTGGATACATATAGCTATTATCAATCCAGACATCTTTATATATTGCATACGGCTCAACAATATATTCTTGAACAAAATCACTTATATGATCAACTATATAAATATTATCAGTAGCATCACCTATAAACTGATCAACAGTGATGGTAGGTAAATCATTAATCGCTTTGCTGATAGTTTCACTACGATTTCCTGCACGATCAATAACAGTAATATCAAATGATGTCGCATTCTCATACATATAAGTAGAGAAAGTTCCATCTGCCATGACCGTAGTACTCGTTACAGAAGGTTCTTGATTGGCAAAATAATAAGTGACTTCAACAGTAGCATTGCTTTCGGCATGTCCTACCAGCCAATTACCCCATTCATTTATGGCAAGCTGGGTGACCACTTTCGGTGCTGTTGTATCATTTATAGCAACAACCGTTGTACCCACACTCACATTTTGATTGGTATCAACTACTTTTACCGTCAATGTTTCGCCATGCCAATATTGTGACCATAATTGTGTTAAGAAACTACCTTCTCTTCCGACAGTAGTTTGCCCAACCTGATTATTATTAGCATCAAAAATATTAACAATTGAATATGCTTCCGCTTGTCCTGAAAGTACATTTCCATCTTCTAACACAAGCTGAGTTGCTGCGTTTGGCGCGACGATGTCTATAGGTGCTTTAATGTCGGTATATGCACTTTGATAGCCATTTTGTTCCACAACAATGCGTAAAATTTGTCCATTCGCCTGAGGTGGGTATAACGGAATATTAAAGTGTCCTACTTCATCTACATAGCCACTGGCAATAGCATTATTATGGACATCAAAAATCCGCACCTCACTATTTAGTGAAGCTGTTCCCTCAATAAAGAAACCATTTTCAGATACAACGACGTGTTCTACGGATGGTGGTGCATTAGAGTCTGGATTAAAAGTAATATTAAGTGGGGTACTTATATTTTTGGCTAAATCGATTGCCGTGATAAATAACTGCTCTCCACGTAATAGGGGTGGATAAATATTAGCATTGAAATATCCTAATTCATCCGATTGAGATTCTGCTCGTAAATTCCCATCCTCATCCATTACCTGAATGATTGCTTTTGAATCAGTGTGGCCTGAAATTCCCTGACCATCATTGTTAATCACCACATCGTCAATCACTGGAGCAATATTGTCTAAAGGCGCAATAATTTCAGAGATTGGGCTATATTGATTTGTATTTTGGTCATAAACTCGAACTTGTAATATCTGTCCCTTTAGATAATAGTCATTTAACTCAATAGCAAAACTACCATCTTCGTTCACGACACTGTTCCACCCCCAATTAATGCTTTGACCATCCGCAGATGTAACAACAATCGTCATTCCTACTGTCGCCTTACCTGTAAGAATATGGCCATCAACATCCAATTTTAGCTCTGTTGCAGCAATTGGTGAGTTCGTAAATACAGGTACTAATTCATGAGCAACTTCACTTCGGTTGCCAGCAATATCTTTAACAACAATACTCAAATTTTGTGTCTGATATTGACTCAGATTGATCCATTGATAAAATTTTCCATCATATCCAACATACATCGTTGTGATAATTGCACCATATTGATCAATAATTTCAACAGTTGTATTTGGTTCAGCCTCACCAAAAAGCAATCCGTCTGAGGCTAATGTAATATTTGCAGCAGCTGGCGGTGCGACATCATCAATTAAAGCATTTTGTTTAACCTCAATACTTCGGTTACCTGCTATATCTACAACGATGAAAGTTAATTCCTCTCCTTGTAAATAGACTTGATTAAAATAACCTGACACATTACCAGCACCATCTACATAACCAGAACCTATCACCTCACCCGCAGCATTTTTGACTTCAATCCGAGTATTTACTTCTGCTTGCGCCGTAAAGTTTTGACCGTGTGAGTCGAGCACAATATTCTCAATCGGATTTGGTGCGATATCATCAATCAAAGCATTCTGCTTGATCTCTGTACTGCGGTTACCCGCTCGATCAACGACAACAAAAGTGAGCTCTTCGCCATGTAAATAGACCTGATATAAGTAACCAGAAACATTACCCATGCTATCGGTTGAACCAGATCCCACAACCTCACCAACAGCATTTTTAACTTCGATTCGACTATCTGCTTCCGCTTGCGCTGTAAAGTTTTGACCATTTTCATTTAAGACGATGTTTTCAATCGGATTTGGTGCAATATCATCAATCAAAGCATTTTGCTTAAATTCAACACTTTGATTACCTGCTTTATCTATAACGATAAAAGTGAGTTCCTCACCTTTTAAATAAACCTGATTGAAATAGCCCGTCACATTACCAGTGCTATCGACATAACCATAACCGACAAACTCACCCGCAGCATTTTTGACACCAATAAAACTATTGGCTTCCGCTTGTGCTGTAAAATTTTGCCCATTTTCGTCAAAGATGATGTTTTCAATTGGATCTGGCGTAATGGTATCCACCAAAGCATTTAACTTAAGTTCGACACTGCGGTTACCCATTCGATCTATGACAACGAAAGTTAATTCTTCTCCATGTAAATAAACTTGATAGAAGTAACCTGTCACATTACCTGCGTTATCTGCAGAACCAAGCCCTATTAACACACCCTCAGCATTTCTGACTTCTATATGACTATTTGCTTCCGCCTGCGCTGTAAAGTTTTGACCGTTTGCATCAAGTACAATATTTTTAATCGGATTTGGCGCAATATCATCAAATGGAGCTTTTATTGAAACAACATCACTCACATTTCCAGCTCGATCTTTAACAATGACTGTGAATTCTTGTCCATGTAAATTAGAGCTACCCAAGGAAATAGTGAATGTACCATCAACATTTACGCTATGGTCCCACGTATTCACCGGTTGACCATTTTGATCAAAAATCTGAATGAACGTATTCGGTTCAGCTACACCAGAAAGGGATGAACCATCTTCACTAAACGTGAGATTACTTGCAGCCACAGGAGCAACATCATCAAGCGGTGCTTTTACAGTAACCCCACCACTCAAATTACCAGCCCGATCTACTACAACTACCTTAAACTCTTCGCCATGCAAGTAGTTACTGTATAAAGAGATGTTAAATGTTCCATCCCAATTAACATTATTATTCCACTGATTTACCAATTGACCATTCTGATCAAATATTTGAATCGTAGCATTTGGCTCAGCCATACCAGTTAGATATGAACCATCTTCGCTAAATACTAAATTAGTCGCATTTTCTGGTGCCGTATTATCAAGAAAGGCTGCTTGTTTTACTTCAACGCTACGATTACCAGCTTGATCAATCACAACAAAAGTGAACTCCTCACCTTTTAAATAAACTTGATTTAAGTATCCTGAGACATTACCAGCACTATCTACATAACCAGAACCTACAACCTCACCTGCAGCATTTTTAACTTCAACTTTACTATTTGCTTCTGCTTGCGCTGTAAAGTTTTGACCATTTTCATTAAAGATGATGTTTTCAATCGCGTTCGGGGCAATGTCATCAATCAAGGCATTCTGCTTGACCTCTGTACTGTGGTTACCCGCTCGGTCAACAACAACAAAAGTGAGTTCCTCTCCATGTAAATAGACTTGATATAAGTAACCTGAAACATTCCCCATGCTATCGGTTGAACCAGATCCTATGACTTCACCAGCAGCATTTTTGACTTCAATTTGAGTGTTTGCTTCGGCCTGAGCTGTAAAGTTCTGTCCGTTCGCATTAAGTACAATATTTTCAATCGGATTTGGTGCAATATCATCAGTTAAAGCGTTTTGCTTGATCTCTGCACTGCGGTTACCAGCTCGGTCAACGACAATAAAAGTGAGTTCTTCTCCATGTAAATAGACTTGATATAAATAACCTGACACATTACCAGCGCCATCTACATAACCTGAACCGATGACCTCACCTGCAGCATTTCTAACTTCAACTTGAGTATTTGCTTCTGCTTGTGCCGTAAAGTTTTGACCATTTGAGTCAAGTACAATATTTTCAATCGGATTTGGTGCAATATCATCAATCAAAGCATTCTGCTTAACTTCTGTACTACGGTTACCCGCTCGATCAACGACAACAAAAGTAAGCTCTTCGCCATGTAAATAGACCTGATACAAGTAACCAGAAACATTGCCTGTGCTATCTGCTGATCCATAACCAATAATGTCACCATTGGTATTTTTAATTTCAATCTGACTATTTGCTTCAGCCTGAGCTGTAAAGCTCTGTCCATTGATATCTAATACAATATTTTCAATCGGATTTGGTGCGATATCATCAGTTAAAGCACTCTGCTTGACCTCTGCACTACGGTTACCCGCTCGGTCAACTACAACAAAAGTAAGTTCCTCACCATGTAAGTAAACTTGCGGGAAATAACCAAATACATTACCTAAGCTATCGGTATAACTAGTAGTAATCTTATTTCCATCCTGATCGAATACATCAATAGAGCTTCCCGCTTCTGCCTGAGCTGTAAAGCTTTGGCCATCTTCGTTGAAGATGATATTTTCAATCGTATGGGGTGCAATGGTATCAATTAAAGCATTTTGCTTAAATTCGACACTTCGGTTACCAACTCGATCTATGACAACAAAAGTAAGTTCTTCACCATGTAAATAGATTTGACTGAAAAAGCCTGAGACATTACCAGCACTATCTGTAGAGCCCCAACCCGTCTGATTACCTAATGAATCAAAAACTTCAATCTGACTATTTGCTTCTGCTTGTGCTGTAAAGTTTTGACCGTTGGCATCAAGTAAAATATTTTTAATTGGATCCGGTGCGATATCATCAAGTGGAGCATTTATTGAAACAGTTTCACTCACATTTCCGGCTTGGTCCTTAACGGTGACCGTGAATGCCTCTCCATGTAAATTATTGCTGCCTAAGAAAATAGTAAATGTACCGTCCGAGTTTATGGTGTTATTCCATATATTCACGAGCTGACCATTATGATCAAAAACCTGAATCGTAGTGTTCAGTTCTGCTATACCTGTAAGATATGAACCATCTTCTGAGAAAACTAAATTACTGGCTGGTGCAGGAGCAACTGTATCAGCTGTAATTACAGTATCAGGGCTTACTTGCCCACGAGCATCCGTAATTGATAAGAAAAACTGCTCCCCATCAACAAGAGTACGGTCAAGTTGGAGTTTAAAGTAACTTGATCCATTCCAGCCGTTATCTTCACCGACTTTAATTTCGGCTACGATTTCACCTTTGGCATCTTTAACAATGAGAGTACTATTATTTTCAGCTTGCCCACTTATCACTCCGTCCGAAGTAAAGCTATCTACATGGGGGGCAAAAGCATAATTAGGAGCCTGTATCTGAGCTGCTAAACTTACATTTCCATTTACATCGGTAGCCGTGACATAAACCGTCTCAGCATTAGTTAAAAACACACCTAGTTCTATCGAGAAACTTCCACTCTCATCGGTCCAGTTATTCCAGAACCATTTATTAAGAATGTTTCCTTGCCCATCTTTAACTAAAATTTCAGAGAAAGGTTCTGCATGGCCATAAACTAAATCACCAGCATCATTGAAATTTAAATCTGTTGGAACAGGTGGAGGAGTCAGATCTACAACGATATTCTGCTCAGGACTCATCAACCCTTTATTATCAATAATTTGAACGGAAATTTGCTCTCCATCAATTAAAGGTCGGTTTACACTCAAGCTAAAATGACTAAATTCATTCCAACTATTGTCATCACCTAATGTAACCTTTCCTAATTCATTACCGTCAGCATCACGCACAATTACCGTACTGTTATCTTCAGCAACTCCAGAAATTAAGCCTTCTTGGGTAATACGTTCAACATGTGGAATATAAGCAAAGTTTGGAACTTCGATTAGGGTTTCACTAACATTCTGATTTTTATCTACTACTTGTACGGTAACCGACTCACCTTCTTTTAAAAATTGGAATACCTGTAAACTTGCAAAGCCTTGTTCATCGGTAAAACCTGTAGCAATTAAATTACCTGCTCCAGAAAATGCACGAATAAAGCTGTTCGGCTCATTAACATGTACTGATAAAGTTTCACCACTAATATCAAATTGTGGAGTTTCTATAAATACTGCGGGCGTATAGTCTGCGGTAATATATTGTGGATGGCCTGAAATATTATCTTTATCTGTAGAGATAATAATTTGAGTCCCTTCCTCCAAAGGCTGATCGAGAGACAAAGTAAATGGTCTGACTTCACCTAATGCCATTACATTAAAAGGCGTAATACCTGAACCCTCAAATTCAATGGAGTTAAACTCTTGCAGAATATTTCCATTCTGATCTTTTACAATAAAATGACTGCCTTCGGTCGCATAACCAGTGATCACACCTTCTGGACTAATTCTTGTAATACTAATTGCAGGAACTTCAGTAACTAGGCCAATTGACGAATTTTCACTGCTGTATCCATTATAAGTAGCGACAGCATAAACTTCTTGATTTGAGCTAATTGAAAGGTCTTGTAAAGTAAATTTACCCTCCTCATTAGCTATTGTAGTTGCAAGCCAGTCACCATTTTTATTATAGATATCAACTTTACTTCCTTTATATACACTACCTGAAATGATAGCTCCATCTATATTGTTGAAAGTTAGCGAATCTAGAGTTGGCGAATTCGGAGTATGATCTATATTATAATTTTGGGTCTGTTTAATAATGGCTGTATTACCAGCTTGATCAGTAAGGCTAATATCAATTGACATATTGGTTTGCGATTCTTCTGACCACAAAAACTCTGCTGGAATTTCAGTAACCCATTCTTGGGTGACTTCATCAAAATGAAAGTTATAAACAACATCGTTTAGAGTCGTATTTACTGATGTCAGTGAGCTATTTAAATCTGTTGGTAGATTATCTACGTCCAGTCTTATAGAAATAACTTGATCTTTTTCAGCTAGGCTTATTGTATTGTCTTCAGTAATCGACTTTACAGTTACTGTAGTTGATTCAATATTTAAAGAATTATCT
The DNA here is from genome assembly GCF_001605885.1 of Acinetobacter lactucae. Taxonomy (GTDB): domain Bacteria; phylum Pseudomonadota; class Gammaproteobacteria; order Pseudomonadales; family Moraxellaceae; genus Acinetobacter; species Acinetobacter lactucae. The sequence goes on from NZ_LRPE01000035.1 coordinate 131,397, forward strand.
ATAATTACCTTTTCCACAGCAGTTTCTGATGTGTTGCCTGCGAGGTCTGTCACTACAGCTTTATAAAGGTAACTTCCATCAGCTAAATCTTTTTGATCAGCTGTTGTTTCCTGCCAAGTTTTTCCTTCATTGGTAGAGACTTCATAGTGATCTAGTAAAGCAGCTTGTTCACCGATCACAATTGGTTGAGTTAGCTTCAAAGTAAAATTATTATCTTGTGTAATCTGATCAGTTGCTGAGACTCCTGTATCGCTCAAATCAGATAAAGTTAATTCACCTGCTTGCGGCGCTGTTGTATCCACAACGACTTTTTGTATAGCGGTTTCTGACGTATTCCCTGCGACGTCTATAACTACAGCTTTATATTGGTAAACACCATCCGTTAAATCTTTCTGAGCGACTGTTGTTTCCTGCCAAGTTTTTCCTTCATCTTTCGATATCCAGTAAGTGATTTGGCTATTTATTTCTTGTCCGCTAATCTTTAAATCAAAATTATTATCTTGCGTAATCTGATCTTTTACTGAAAAACCCGTATCAGTCAAAGCAGCTAAAGTCAGTTCACCTGCTTGTGGTGCGGTAGTATCCACAACGACTTTTTGTATAGCGGTTTCTGACGTATTCCCTGCAACATCTGTTATTACTATTTTATATTGGTAAACACCATCAGCTAAATCTTTTTGATTTACTGTCGTTTCTTGCCAAGTCTTTCCATCATCGGTAGAAACTAAATACGTTACTCGGCTGCCACTTTCCTGTCCTTCAAGCTTTAAATTAAAGTTTTTATCTTGCGTAATCTGATCTGTTGCAGAAACACCTGTATCGCTCAAATCAGATAAAGTCAGTTCACCCGCTTTTGGCGGTGTAGTATCCACAACGATTTTTTCTATAGCAGTTTCTGATGCATTTCCAGCTCGGTCTGTTACTACGGCTTTATAGAGATAAGTACCATCAGCTAAATCTTTTTGATTTACTGTCGTCTCCTGCCAAGTTTTCCCTTCATCGGTAGAAACCAAATACGTTACTCGACTACCACTTTCCTGTCCTTCAATCTTTAAATTAAAGTTTTTATCTTTAGTAATCTGGTCTGCAGTTGATCCCCCCGAATCTAATAAATTTTTGAGATTCAACGTACCTGGCTCAGGAGGCGTCGTATCTTTAGAATCTTTTCGAGACAATAAAGCAACTGTTCCCGCTCCTGCTAAAGCACTAACTACCCACGACCAGATAGGTACAGAAGATGAAGAATCTATAAACTTTGGTGTATCTTTTAATTCTAAATAATTAACAGTGGTCTGTCCGCTAACATCTTCTCCCAGATTAGCAGCCCAATAACTCTGCCCTTCATTTAAAAGAATTTGCGGATTTTCGCTAATAAAATAGTTTTCTAAAACAATTTCAGTTCCATCTTTTAGATGAACAATTGCACTGTTTCCTTCTCTTGTTATTGAAGAAATTTTTTCTGGATTTATATCGATTTTTGCGACTTCTTTAGGATTTACTACAATATTTTTTGTCTGGCCTACATTAATATCAACTGTATTATTTTTTGAAGCATTATTTGCCATTAATGATACTTGTACCATTTTTCCACCATGAAATTTTAAATATTATTAAGTTATTCTAAAATATTAAGATAAATAGATACTCATTTTAATCAAATATTATTAACTATCATAAAACACTAAACCCTTATTGTAGCTACTTTAAATCGCGGCTTTTTATATAGTTAAAAATTTTTTATGTATCCATTAATATTATTTTTAAAATGATAAAACATTTAGAATGTTTTCCTATTCCCCATATATAGAATTTAAAGCTTAGGCATTGTAATGGATAAAATTTTATCAATCTACTCTTAAGTTAAATGTCTTATAAAATTTTTATAAATTAAATTAATTGAAAAATCTTTAAATCATAATTAAACCAATAATGATTAATTTTTCCTTCGTTTGAAATGACATTAAAACTATTCGGAACATGATAATGCAAACGACTAGAGGTCGCTGTTCCCGCGTGAATATCATAAATAGGATGATCTATCTTTAATTGATAAATTTGCGTTAAATCATATACAGCAGTTTTATGTAAATGCCCATGCAACATTCCAAATAGTCCTGTCGTGCTCCATTTTTCGAGTGCCATTTTTCCTAATACAGGACAATCTTTAATACCATGTTCATCATCAGGTGGCGTATAAAAAGGTTGGTGAAAAACAACTAATTTGATTTTATTCGCTGGGGCTTGTTGTAATCGTTCATAAGTCGTCTGAATTTGTTCAATCGAAATATGCCCACGAGTATGATAACGGCGGCGGATACTATTCACCCCAACAATATAAAAATGTTCAGTTTCTAAAGTTGGTTCAAGCTGACCAAAAAAATATTGATAGCGAGTAAATGGTGAAAAAAAACGGTTCCAGACATGGTACAACGGAATATCATGATTACCAGGCACAACAAGATAAGGAATATTAAGGCTATCTAAAAACTGACGGCATTTATAAAACTGTTGATATCGAGCACGTTGGGTAATATCACCACTCACCACAATGACTTCAGGTCTATGTTGAGTGCAAAAAAGTCGGATCGCATCTAAGCATGCTTCGATTTCTGTTCCAAAATGCAGATCAGACAGGTGTAACAACATTTGGCACCATAATATTTAGAGCGTTCTTTTCTACAGAGAAATTTAAAGGCGTTTTCATCTCTATTATTTCACCATCTAATGCGACTGTAAGTTTTGATCTTTTTGCACAATCCACCACCACATGGTCTGCACAAAAACTATAAACATCTTGTGCCTCTTCGACTTTGCCCTGAATCCATTGCCACAACATGTTTAATAAACTAAGCCTATCACTTTTTGTAATGACCACTCCAGCGACCCGCCCTTGTGCAGCACAATCGGCAATTCTTAATTTCATATCACACAATTGCAATTGGTTATTACCAAAGAAAATTAAAGGTGTTTTGACTGGATATTTCTTTCCATCCACTGTCACAGAAAGCTTCATGGATTTATTTTCTCTTAATAAAACATCCAGAGCTGAGGTATAGGCATGTAAAGGTAAACGTCCTAAGTACTTATTATAAAGCTCACGTTTTTTTATAAATAATGGATACAACCCTAGGCTCGCATTATTCAAATAAACATGATCATTAATTGTCGCAATATGTACAGAGCGTGGTGTACCTGTAGCGATAACTTCAGCAGCTTCTAACAAATCTAAGGGGATATCTAAAACTTTAGCGACATAATTAAAGGTTCCCAAAGGTAAAATTCCCATAGGAATATTGGTATGTCTAAGCTTTGATGCTACCGCATTTAAAGTTCCATCCCCACCTGCCGCGACAACAACACCTAAATTTGTATTTTGACTATGCCGGTGGATCACTTGACTCATTAAATCATCAAAAGAAACATCTTCTGCCAATTCAAAAACTTGTATTTCAAAACCAAATTCGGTGAATAAAGTCATTAACTGTTCATACATATCTTCATGTTTTGACGCATGAAAACCCGATTTTTGGTTATAGATGATAGAGAGAGGTTTTAAAGTCCGCATTTTTATTATCTTAGAGGGATTCATCATAAATATTGTATATAAAAACGCCTAATAAAAGTCTCTTTATGTAAATTTCGAATGAACATCATTTGTATAATCAATAATAATTCTCAAGAAAAAATTAAGAATCAAGTATATGATTTTTAAAGAAATAAATAATATAAATAACACACATACAACATAAAAATATGACGGATAAGATATTGTAAAAAACTATAAACGTATGATTTTAATAACAAAAAAATTAAAAATCAAAATATCTATTTCTTAGTCTTTAGTCTTATTTTTTTTATGATTTTGTGCTTTAATACAGCCACTTTTTTATTTGATCTTTCATTGTACCTCTCAATGAATGACTTGTACGTTGTACATATTTTGAATAGGCCTCACCATGACCACAGTGAACGCACCAGAATTCGTTCGTCATCCTAAGCTTATCGCATGGGTTGAAGAAATTGCAAACTTAACCAAACCAGCAAAAATCGAATGGTGTGACGGAAGCGAAGAAGAGTATCAACGTCTAATCGACTTGATGATCGCTAACGGCACCATGCAGAAATTAAACCAAGAAAAACATCCTGGTTCTTATCTTGCAAATTCTGACCCATCTGACGTTGCACGTGTTGAAGACCGTACTTACATCTGCTCTCAAAATAAAGAAGATGCTGGTGCGACAAACAACTGGGAAAACCCGGCTGTTATGCGTGAAAAATTAAATGGTTTATTTGAAGGCTCAATGGAAGGCCGTACAATGTACGTTGTTCCTTTCTCTATGGGTCCTTTAGGTAGCCATATTGCTCATATCGGTATTGAATTAACTGACTCTCCTTACGTTGCTGTTAGCATGCGTAAAATGGCACGTATGGGTAAAGCAGTTTATGACGTATTAGGTACAGACGGCGAGTTTGTTCCTTGTGTACATACAGTAGGTGCTCCACTTGCTGAAGGTCAACAAGATGTTGCTTGGCCATGTAACCCTGAAAAATACATCGTTCATTATCCAGAAACTCGTGAAATCTGGTCTTTCGGTTCTGGTTACGGCGGTAACGCATTACTTGGCAAAAAATGTTTAGCTCTTCGTATCGCTTCTGTCATGGGACGCGAACAAGGTTGGTTAGCTGAACACATGCTTATTCTTGGTGTAACTAACCCTCAAGGTGAGAAACACTACATCGCTGCAGCATTCCCATCTGCATGTGGTAAAACAAACTTTGCAATGCTAATTCCGCCAGCAGGCTATGAAGGTTGGAAAATCGAAACTGTAGGTGACGATATTGCATGGATCAAACCAGGTGAAGATGGTCGTTTATATGCGATTAACCCTGAAGCTGGTTTCTTCGGTGTAGCTCCTGGTACAAATACCAAGACTAACCCTAACTGTATGGCAACTCTTCATAAAGATGTTATCTATACAAACGTAGCGGTAACTGAAGACGGTCAAGTATGGTGGGAAGGTCTTTCTAAAGAAGTTCCAACAAACTTAACAAACTGGAAAGGTCAACCTCATGTAAATGGTGAAAAAGCAGCGCATCCAAATGCTCGCTTCACTGTTGCGGCTGGTCAATGTCCTTCTATCGATGCTGACTGGGAAAATCCAGCTGGTGTTCCAATTTCTGCCTTCATTTTCGGCGGTCGCCGTGCAGATACGGTTCCTTTAGTTTCTGAAGCTTTCGACTGGGTTGACGGTGTCTACAAAGCTGCAACTATGGGTTCTGAAACTACTGCTGCTGCTGTTGGCCAACAAGGTATCGTTCGTCGTGACCCATTCGCAATGCTTCCATTTGCTGGCTATAACATGGCTGACTACTTTGATCACTGGTTAAGCCTTGGTCAACAAGTAAGCACAAAAGCTGAAGCAGCTGGTAATAAATTACCAAAAATCTTCAATGTAAACTGGTTCCGTCGTGATGCTGAAGGCAACTTCGTATGGCCTGGTTTCGGTCAAAACATGCGTGTTCTTGAGTGGATCATTGACCGTTGTGAAGGTCGTGCAAACGCTGTTGAAACGCCAATTGGTCTTGTTCCAACATATGACGACTTGAACTGGGAAGGTACTGAATTCTCTAAAGAAGAATTTGACCTCATCACAGCTCAAGATAAAGATCAGTGGATTACTGAAATTGAAAGCCACACTGATTTATTTAATAAACTCGGTGATCGCTTACCTAAAGCATTAAAAGAACGTCAAGCAGCTTTACTTGAAGCTGTAAAAACTGGCTTCTAATTGCTAAAGATAAAAAAGGTCGCTATGTGCGACCTTTTTTATTATGCAGCATCGTCTTTTTGTCGGCGCCCAGATAAATAATCTTCTAATACTTTTACTTGTTTTTCATCAAATGCTAGACCCAGTTTAGTTCTACGCCACAATATATCCTCAGCAGTACTCGCCCATTCATATTCACATAAATATTTAACTTCATGTTCAAATAAATCATGTCCAAAATTTTGGCCCAATTGCTCTAATGCATTTCGCTCTTGAATCATATTCCACACTCTTGTGCCATATGCATGTGCCCAACGATTGGCAAGTGACTCAGTAATTCCACTTATACGTGACTGAATCTGATGCGTTAAATCATCTAAGGTTGTCCAGTTTTCAGCTCCCGGTAATGGCTCGTTTGCAGTCCACTGCTCTGCCATATTACTAAAAAATGGGGATAGATCTTCTAAAGCAGCCTCTGCCAGTTTCCGATAAGTCGTAATCTTACCGCCAAATACAGATAACAAAGGTGCTTTTTCATGTTCACTCTGTAGCGCCAAAGTATAGTCACGGGTAATGGCTGAAGGATTATCCGACTCATCATCACATAATGCACGTACACCCGAGTACTGACTTACAATATCAGCTCGAGTTAACTGCTTTTTAAAATGTAAATTTGTCACTGTTAAGAGGTAATCTATTTCTACATCGGTAATCTCTACCTTTTGTGGATCACCTGTATATTCCTGATCTGTCGTACCAATCAATGTATATTTTTCTAAATATGGAATTGCAAAAACGATGCGTCGGTCTTCATTTTGCATAATAAAGGCTTTGTGACAATCATATAGTTTTGGCACAACAATATGACTTCCTTGAATCAATCGGATTTGATAAGGCGATCTTAAATTTAGATTTACACTAATAATTTCTTCAACCCACGGTCCTGCCGCATTCACTAAAGCTCTTGCACGTATCTGATAAAACTCAGCCCCACTTTGTAATTCCAAATACCACAATTCTTGTTCCCTATAAGCTTTAATACAACACGTACGCGTTACTACTTTAGCACCCTGCTCTTTGGCCTGTAGTGCATTTAACACCACAAGACGTGCATCATCTACAGTACAGTCAGAATATTCAAAGCCACGCGTGATAGCTGGTTTTAAAGGGCTATCTTCTCTGAAGTAAATAAGATTCGAACCTAATAATTTTTCTCGTTTTCCCAAGTGATCATAAAAAAACAGTCCTGCACGAATTAACCATGCAGGACGTAAATGTGGTCGATGAGGCATAATAAAGCGCATGGGTTTAATAATATGTGGAGCTTTAGCCAATAGCACTTCACGCTCGGCTAAAGCTTCTCTAACCAATCTAAATTCTTTATGTTCTAAATAGCGCAGACCACCATGGATTAATTTGCTACTAGCAGATGAGGTGTGGCTAGCTAAATCATCTTTTTCACATAAAAATACGGACAGTCCACGGCCTGCTGCATCATTAGCAATACCGACGCCATTAATACCGCCACCAATTACGGCAATGTCATATATTTTTGAATAATCATTAGCCTGTACTTTCATTTCTCATTTCTTTTTATTGTTGATCTTATAAAAATTAAAACATCAAATTGATGAAACAACAATCAAAAAAGTAGAATAATCAATTTTAAATAACCAAGTATTTAACCGTTAATTGCTTACCCTACTATTGAATTCAACTAGTTAAATAGCAGATCAATCCTCAGCCCAACTTTGACTACGCTTAACTGCCTTGAGCCATCCTTTATAAATCAGCTCGGATTGCTCAGAAGACATTTTTGGTTCAAATACCTTTTCTATAGCAGATTTATCCCTTAATTCATGTAGATCCTGCCAGAAACCCGTCGCTAGTCCAGCAAGGAAAGCCGCACCCAAAGCTGTAGTTTCTTTCATTATTGGACGTTCTACTGGTGTTGCTAAAATATCGGCCTGAAATTGCATTAAGAAATTATTTTCCGTCACTCCCCCATCAACACGGAGTGTACGCAGCTCTTCTTCTGCATCTTGCTGCATGGCATCTAAAACATCTCGAGTTTGAAAAGCAATCGACTCGAGAGTTGCACGAATAATATGTTCAATGCTGGCACCACGAGTAAGTCCAAAAATTGCTCCACGCGCAGTTGGGTCCCAATACGGTGCCCCTAATCCAGTAAAAGCAGGAACGACATATACCCCATTGCTGTCCTTCACACGTGTTGCATAAAGCTCAGAGTCTTTAGCGTTCTTAATGACCTTTAACTCATCACGTAGCCACTGTACGCAAGAGCCACCATTAAACACGGCGCCCTCTAAAGCATAGTTCACCTCACCACTCGCACCACATGCAATCGTCGTCAGTAATCCACGTTCTGAGCGGACAATCTTCTTACCTGTGTTCATTAATAGAAAACAGCCTGTGCCGTAGGTATTTTTTGCTTGGCCCGACTCAACACACATTTGTCCGAAAAGTGCGGCCTGTTGATCGCCTGCAATTCCTGCAATTGGAATACCTACTTCTTGCCCACTAATGGTATGTGTATATCCATAAACCTCAGATGAGCTACGAACTTCGGGTAGCATTGCTCTAGGAATATCTAAAGCTTGTAAAAGTTTTTCATCCCATTCAAGCTTTTCGATATCAAAAAGCATGGTTCGTGAAGCATTGGTAAAATCAGTAACATGGACCGCACCATTGGTGAGTTTCCAAATTAACCAAGTGTCTACTGTACCGAACAACAGCTCTCCTCGCTCAGCGCGTTCACGACTTCCTTCAACATGGTCTAAAATCCACTTAATTTTTGTGGCCGAAAAATACGGATCAATCACTAAACCTGTGGTTTTTCGGATGTATTCTTGCCATCCTGCTTTATGCAATTGATTGCATATTTCAGTCGTCTGTCGGCTTTGCCAAACAATCGCATTGTAAATAGGCTTGCCTGTTTTTTTATCCCAGACAATTGTGGTTTCCCGCTGATTTGTAATGCCAATTGCTGCAACTTGTTCACTCTTAATACCTGCTTGAGCTAGAGCTTCTACCCAAACAGCACTTTGCGTTGCCCAAATTTCCATAGGATCATGCTCGACCCAACCTGGCTGCGGATAAATCTGAGTAAATTCTCTTTGAGCAATACTTACAACGTTAGCATCATGATCTAAAACGATTGCTCTTGAGCTTGTAGTTCCCTGATCGAAAGCCACAATATATTTTTTCGGGCAACTTGACATCTGAATGTCCCTTTCATTATCCACACACATCTAGTTCACAATGCAAAAACATTATGCCTAACTGTATTTACTTAAAATTTTCTTTGGAATATATCATTATTTTTAAGGGATATAGTTTTTCTTCGTCCAAACATTACTCATTCTTTATCAGCTTTTTACTACTTGGAAAAAATAATATGCGAAATATGAGAATTAGATGATGAAAATATATTGATCGGCTAATTTGAAAACATATAAATATTCAATTTATTCCTTTGCTTAAATAATAAACATTGTTTTACAGACATAAAAAAAATAAAGTGAAATACTCCTCTAGAAAATATGTAAAAACGGAATAAATCTCTCTTTTAGCATTCAACCCAAGCGAAACATGGAGCGACTCATGGTTGATCAACCTTCTACCGCAACAACTCCACAATCTAATCTAGATACAAAAACCCGCCTAAAATCAATTTTGGGCGGTTCTGCCGGTAACCTTGTTGAATGGTACGACTGGTATGTATATGCAGCATTCACGCTCTATTTTGCTCATGCTTTTTTTCCAAAAGGTAGCCAGACTGCTCAGCTCCTTCAAGCAGCCGCAATTTTTGCTGTAGGCTTTTTAATGCGCCCAATCGGTGCATGGATTATGGGAATCTATTCAGACCGTAAAGGACGCAAGGCAGGTCTTACACTTTCCGTCACGTTAATGTGTATAGGTTCGCTGCTTATTGCCGTGACACCAAGTTATGAAAGTATTGGTGTATTTGCCCCTCTTCTTTTAGTTGTCGCTCGTTTAATCCAAGGTTTAAGTGTAGGCGGCGAATATGGTGCTAGTGCTACCTATTTAAGTGAAATGGCGGAAAGAAATCGTCGAGGTTTTTTCTCTAGCTTTCAATATGTAACATTGATTGCTGGCCAGCTCACCGCTCTATGTGTTCTATTAATATTACAGATGGTATTGACTGAAGAACAACTACATGATTGGGGATGGCGTATCCCATTCTTTATCGGGGCTTTACTTGCGATTGTAGTTTTCCGTATTCGTCGTGGACTATTAGAAACTCAATCTTTTAAAAATGCTCAGGCAGAGACAGACCAGCCAAAATCAGGCATGTTTTCTTTATTTAAACATTACCCTAAAGAAGCCTTCACAGTATTGTTTTTAACCGCTGGCGGGACTTTAGCTTTCTATACCTACACGACTTATCTACAAAAATATTTGGTCAATACTTCTGGATTTACCAAACCTGAAGCCACTCAAATTACAACGTTAGCGCTATTTATTTTTATGTGTCTACAGCCGATAGCGGGTGCTTTATCGGATCGGATTGGCCGAAAACCTCTTATGATTTTCTTCGGAATAACAGGTGTTTTATTCACATACGTTTTATTTGATGCACTCGCAAATACGCATAACTACTGGACAGCTTTCTGGTTATGTTTTGGAGGGCTTGTAATGGTAACAGGCTATACATCAATTAATGCGGTGGTTAAAGCTGAGCTCTTCCCTGCACACATTCGCGCTTTAGGTGTTGCATTACCTTATGCGATTGCCAATACGTTATTCGGCGGTACAGCAGAGTTTTTTGCTTTAAGTTTTAAAGAAGCTGGGCATGAATCTTGGTACTTTATTTATGTCAGTATCATGATCTTCATTTCTCTGATTATTTATATTTTTATGAAAGACACCAAGCATCACTCTAAGATTAAAGAACACTAATACTTTACTCATAAGGGCTAATATCGTTCGCCGATGTTAGCTCAAATCATGCGATTAAGCCCCAACAACCTTTGTATTTTATGAGATACTAGTTATAAGAAAATAAGGACGATACTGATGAATAGAAGTATTTTATGCTTGGCATTAAGTAGTATGTTTGTTTTAACTGCTTGTCAGACTACCCCTCGACAATATAATGGTTCAACTGGATACCAGATTGAAAACAAAACAGAAACTTCAGCGACTTTAGCTTACACTTTAGCTGGTCGTAATAACCAGCAACTCGATGAGCGTAAATTACAACGTGCTTGTCAAAATGTGCTCGGTGCTCAGAAAGTTTATAAATTGTCAGTTTTGAGCATCAACGAAATTCCTAATCCAGCGAAAGATGAGCATTATGGAATTCAACTCGGCGAAACTCGTGCTTCTTTTGGCTTATCCAATACACCTAGTTTAAATAATGGTGAAGACTATGCGACTCGCCAAGCACTTGAAGCACGTCCAAGCACGCTAAAAGTTGTTCGTTATACTTGTTCATAAAATAAAAAAGACGCTGTTCTTTTTTACAGCGTCTTATAAAAACTCACATTTCTAAACTCTTTAGCTTCATCCAGATCTGGCCATGTAGAAGCGCTTCTTTCATCAATCTTTTGATATTTAGGATGACTAAAGTTTTTAACACGGCTATCAGCTACCCAGACTTCTGGCGCAAACTTTAAAAACTCATCTAAGAAAAAGCGGTTGCATTGATCATATAAAACATCAGCTGCCAATAAAACATCAACTTGCTCAGCCTTATATAAATCATCCAAATATTCTAGCTCAACATCATTCAACAAAGCGTTTTCACGGCAAGCATTTAAACTAACTTGATCAATATCACAGCAGATGACTCGTTTTGCTCCTGCCATTTTTGCAGCAATTGCGACTACACCAGAACCCGCCCCAAAATCCAAAACAACTTTATCTTTAACATGGTGTGGCTCTGCAAGTAACCACTGGGCCATTGCTAAACCCGATGCCCAACAGAAAATCCAATACGGTGTATCATTCCAAATACGGCGAATAACTTCATCATCTAAGCGATCAGTTGGAAAAACAGGTGGAATCAACCACAAAGAAATAGGCGTTTCTGGTAACTGTTGTACCATCAATTCACAATTGGGAATAACTTCATTGAGTGCTTGAAGTAAATGTTCAGGGGCTTTGGTCAATTGAAAGGTGCAGCTCATCAGATTTCTTTTAATTCATTTTTATAACAAGCATAACAGAGTCATTCCATTATGATTTGAATTTTTAGAATAACCTTCGGTTTTGCCTACTTTTCTTTCGGGAAAAGTAGGCAAAACCATTGTCATCCGCAAAACTCGGCAGATACTCTTTAGAATCGGAATCATCGCAGAAACATTAAATTTTTAACGTATTTCTGCCTCAAACAATTGCGGATGACGGTTACGCGTATCAAATAACAGCCTAGCGTTAATTAAATTAACCTAAAGCTTTTTCAGCAGCTTCTACAGTTTGACGAATCAAAGTAGTAATTGTCATTGGACCCACACCGCCCGGTACTGGTGTGTAAGCAGAAGCAATTTCTTCAATACCTTGTAGTTGAATATCACCTACACCACCGCCATCACGTGGATGGAAACCAGCATCAACAACCACTGCACCTTGTTTAATCCAATCTTTTTGAATAAGTTCAGCTTTACCAACTGCACCAACAATAATGTCAGCTTGTTTCACAAGTTCAGGTAAGTTTTGTGTGCGTGAATGGCAGATCGTTACTGTTGCATTGGCTTGCAAAAGCATCATTGCCATTGGTTTGCCTAAAATTGCAGAACGGCCAACCACAACCGCATGTTTACCAGCAATTTCGATATTATTTTCTTTTAGAATGGTCATGATGCCCGCAGGAGTTGCAGAACCATAGGCAGCTTCACCCATAGCCATACGGCCAAAACCAAGACATGTTACGCCATCAACATCTTTAGCTAATGAGATTGCATCAAAACATGCACGCTCATCAATTTGTGCAGGAACTGGATGTTGTAAAAGAATGCCGTGTACATCTGGGTTAGCATTCAGTTTTTCAATTTCAGCTAATAATTGTTCTGTTGTCGTTTCTTGTGGCAATTCAATTTTTAAAGAGTCCATGCCTACTCGACGGCAAGCATTTCCTTTCATGCGTACATAAGTTGCAGATGCACCATCATCCCCAACTAAAATAGTCGCCAAAATTGGGGTACGACCTGTTTTAGCTTTTAAAGCTTCAACACGTACTGACAAATTTTCTTCAATTTGCTTTGCTAATGCGCGACCGTCTAAAACCAATGCCACAGCACATCTCCAAGGTAGACATGAATTTAATGTGCCAATAATACATGATTATTTGGGCAAATTTATTCTAGATGTTGCTTTTATGTTCATCTTATCTCAAAACAGTATTGTTTTTTTTGTAAAGGTTGCTAATATGTGCATCACCAAATGTAGGCGGGGTGGCAGAGTGGTCATGCAGCGGACTGCAACTCCGTGGACGCCGGTTCGATTCCGACCTCCGCCTCCAAATTTGGTAAAGCCCGGGTGGTGAAATAGGTAGACACAGGGGATTTAAAATCCCCCGCCCACAAAGCGTGCCGGTTCGAGTCCGGCCCCGGGCACCATTTTCTAGTACAGAAATTGGTGTCATAAAGAATCCAGCGAAAGCTGGTTTTTTTATGTCCAAAAAAAAGGATACTTATTAGCATCCCTTTCTCGTCCCATATATTTAAGCGGTTTTTTGCTTATCTCTTGCAGGTGTTAAATTCGCATCCAACACTAATTGATAGTTTCGACTTGAATCCACTTTATATTCTGCATTTTTAATTGAATCTACGAAAATCCAATCCGACTGTACCTGCTTATCATCCAGCGTAACCATCAAATAGCCCCGCTGATTTAAATTACAATAAGCCAATTCATCAATAAGCGTAGTAAAGGCAAATTCAAATTGTTGCAACTGAGCCAGTGGAATACTTAAATATTTTTCAAGACCTGGCGAAGAAACTGAACTCGTCGCCAGTTCCACACCGACATATTCACCCTTTTGGTTATACAAGTAAGATGTCCATGCATTATGAGTATCGCCAGCCAAAACAATAATTTTCTTATTAAACTCTGCCAACTTATCATACACAAACTCTCGCTCAGCATAGTAACCATCCCAAGCATCAAGGTTATATGGAACTAATGTTGTGACTCGCGCTTTTTCTTGAACAGTTAAAGTTGGATCACCCTGCTCTAAACGTAATTTTAATGTGACTAATTCTGTAATTTGCGCAGTCATTTTAGCTAATGTATCAGACGAAGTTCCGCCTGAAGTAATTTGCCCCAGCGATGCCAACAACTCAGCTGGAATCCACATTTTACTCATTAAGACTTGCTGTCCCACAACATTCCATGTTGCAGTTGAACCTTGTAAGACACCTACTATATTTTTCTCTTTACTACCTAATAACCACTCACGCTGAGTTTGTCCCATCAAAGTACGCTTTGGATCTGTTAAATCAGCCTGAAACTTTTGAGCATCTAAACCAGAAGCTATCATGTAGTCTTTATATTCAAGCTGTTTATCTCGCGCAATAATACGTGTATCTAACATGGTTAATTGAACCAGCGAACCAAAGTTAAACTGGCGATAAATCTTAGTGTGCTGATCATCGACAGGACGGATAGGCATCCATTCAAAATAAGCTTGTAAAGCCGCTAGCTTTCTTTCTAAAAATTTACCTTCATTCTTTGCTTTTGGAGTTTCTTCCGTATGATTTTCAGCCCCTTCACGCCAAGTATCATTTGCCAATTCATGATCATCCCAAATCACAATAAAAGGATGACGCTGATGAGCTGCCTGTAAGTCTTTATCTTGACGATACAGTGCATAACGCTTGCGGTAATCATCTAATTTAATAATTTCTTTATTATTATCTGATGGCAAAGTACGACCCAGCTTCGCAGCATCTTCCGTCGCATAGCCATCAGCCCCATATTCATAAATATAATCCCCCAGATGAATAACTACATCCACATTCTGTTTTGCCATTTCACGATAAACGTAAAAATAACCCGCAGGATAATTAGAACAAGAACATACTGCAAAGCTGACCTTATTAGTACTTAAAGGCAATGTTTTTGTTTGCCCTACTGGCGAGATTTTGCTACCAAATCGAAAGCGATAATAATAAGTCGTACCCGCTTGTAGACCTGTTGCATCCACCTTCACAGTAAAATCGTCAGTTTTAGTTGTTTGAACCATGCCAGTCTTTAAATTCTGGTTAAACTGGTCATTGGTAGCAATTTCCCAAGTTACCTTAAGAGATGCACTAAGGTCTACTGGTGTTAAACGCGTCCATAAAATTACTTTATCCTGCAAAGGGTCACCACTTGCAACGCCATGAAGGAAATCTGCTTGTGCTTCTGGACTTTCATCATCGGAACCATCGTTACACCCCGTAAAAGCTACAGGCAAAGATAGCGCCCCAAAACCGAATAGACTTTTTTTAATTAATTCTCGGCGTGAAATTTTCTCTGACATAAAATTACCTAAGTTTTAAGCAATGAGTGTCTTAAATTTAGGTAGATAAGATGAACAACTGATCTCAGTTTAATGAACAAATCATGACATAAACTGGTTAATTTATATAAATACCGACAAGAACTGATTGAAAATAAAGCAAACTCTCTGATTTTCTCTTGCCAATCGCGCACTTGTCCTCTATTATTGCGCACATGCCCGGGTGGTGAAATAGGTAGACACAGGGGATTTAAAATCCCCCGCCCACAAAGCGTGCCGGTTCGAGTCCGGCCCCGGGCACCATTTTCAAATATTGAATTTGGTGCTACAAAGAATCCAGCGTATGCTGGTTTTTTTATGCCTAATTAAAATGAATTTTATGATAAGAATATTATTACTTCTATGTATAACCCTTTCCATAACAAAGGTTTATGCCACAGATCTTTTCTCAGGCACTATTTCTTTCAAAGATAACCATTGGTATTTTTCACGTTGCTCTATTACCAAAGATGATTATTTGATTAAAGCACCTGAACACATCATAGATAAATTTAGACAATTGGAACAAAAACGAGAAACTTATTGGGTCAGTTTATTAGCAGACGCAGATTATCAAGAAAATGATATTTTAGTTTTAAAAGTTAAAGAAATAGACGAAATACATTTAAAAACATCTTGTCACTTGTTAGATGCATTTGAAGAGATTGAAAATCGAGAGTAATCACCACTCTCGATTCATAACCAGCTCTTCCATTTCAAGATCTAAATATCCTGCATTCTGTGCCACCATCATCATTGCTTCAGCAATATAGTCAGCTGCACTATCATCCAAGGAAGAATCTAGATCCTCAAACTGAGGTTTCATTTCATTAATTTCAATCACAGTTTGATGAGCATATCGATAGATATCCTGCTCAGCTAACGCAGGCTTCTGAACTTTTTTAGCAAATTGTTCAATGAGCTGCTTGAGTTCAGCGACCAAAATATCTGGATAATATTCATCATCAAACATCGGGAGAAGTAAGTCTTCGAGCATACAAAAGTTTACACAACAGCAAAAACTTGCCGCTTATAACATATTTTCAAAAGAATAACGATATTTTTCCCTGACTCAATCATCTAGCTCATTAAATTAATGGGCCACAACCTCACGTTATATAGCCTACTTAGCTAAGCTTGTATCATCGCTTTCCAAACTAGAATTGCATCAGTCATTGCTTTCACGTCATGTGCTCTGACAATCGATGCTCCTTGCTGAATACTAAGCAAATGCCCCGTAACGCTTCCTATAGCACGCTGATCTGCAGCTGCACCCTGTAATGCTTCACCAATAAAACGTTTACGAGAAAGACCTGATAAAATTGGATAACCCATTTCATTAAGCTTCCAAAATTCATTGAGAAGTCTCAAATTTTGCTGCGCATTTTTTGCAAAACCAAACCCCGGATCAATAACAATATTATGTTTTTTCACACCTGCATTCAGAGCTTCATTCACGCGCTGCTGGAGCTCTGCTATAACATCTAAGGTTACATCTGTATATTGGTCTAGCTGATTCATCGTAGTGGGTTCACCACGCATGTGCATAATTACCACAGGTATATCTAGCTCTACTGCCGTTTTTAAAGCATTTGGTCGAGTAAGCGCACGTACATCATTCCAAATATGTGCTCCTGCTTCTTTCGCTGCACGAATGACATCAGGTTGACTTGTATCAATTGATAGAATCACATCATGTTTGGCCAAAGCTTCAACTACAGGTACAACTCTTCTAATTTCCTCTTCTACACTTACCTCAGACGCCCCCGGGCGAGTAGATTCTCCACCAATATCAATAATGGTAGCACCCTGTTCTATCATGACTAGCGCATGAGCAATAGCTTGATCTACTTGATTATGTTTTCCACCATCACTAAAAGAATCGGGTGTGACATTTAAAATACCCATAACGTGAGGCTGTGATAGATCCAACTGAAGCTGTCCACACTCTAAAATTTGCTGAGGTAAAGGCATTAACTGCATAAAAAGCTCCGGTTTAAAATCTGATAAGTATTTTAGCAATTATCAGCTATCTATAGTGTTGATTTGTTTTCAGCTTTTATTAAATTCATCCCATAAAAAAAGCCACATGACTGTGGCTTTTTTTATTAACTCATTAGTTCATTGCTGGCAATGGTGGCGGTGTAGATGGACCATCTTTTGGTGGTTCAAATGCAGCCACTGGGTTTTCAGCAACATATACTTTAGGCGGTTGTGGCTCACGACCTTCCATAATGTCACGGATTTGATCACGATCAATAGTTTCCCATTCCATCAAAGCTTTTACCATCGCGTGTGCAATATCTTTATTACCTTCTAAGATATTACGTGCAACTTTGTATTGCTCATCAAGAATACGGCGTACTTCTTCATCAACTAACTGTTGAGTTGCTTCAGAAATCGTACGGCTTCCTACATTACCAAAGAAACCATTTTGGTTTTCATCTTCGTAAACCATGACACCCATTTTGTCAGACATACCGTACTTCGTAACCATTGCACGCGCCATTTTAGTAGCTCGCTCAAAGTCATTTGAAGCACCAGTAGATTGCTGTTGGATAAATACTTCTTCAGCAATACGACCACCAAACAAAATTGCAATTTCGTTTAGCATCTTGTCTTTATAGTGGCTAATTTGGTCTTGTTCAGGTAACTGCCAAGTTACACCTAAAGCCCAACCACGCGGCATAATCGTTACTTTATGAACAGGATCTGTACCCGGTAAAATCTCGGCAACAATCGCATGACCAGCTTCATGATAAGCAGTTGCACGACGCTCTTCTTCACGTAGAACCATCGACTTACGTTCTGGTCCCATGTAGATTTTGTCTTTTGCATCTTCGAAGTCATGCATGTCGACAGTGTTCTTATTACGGCGTGCAGCAAATAATGCAGCTTCGTTAACAAGGTTTGCCAACTGTGCACCAGAGAAACCTGGAGTACCACGTGATAGAACTTTAACGTCCACCCCCGTAACCGAAGGTAATTTTTTCAAATGTACATTCAGAATCTGCTCACGACCACGAATGTCAGGTAAACCTACCATTACTTGACGGTCAAAACGACCTGGACGTAATAATGCTTTATCCAATACATCAACACGGTTTGTAGCAGCAATTACGATTACACCTTCGTTACCTTCAAAACCATCCATTTCTACAAGCATTTGGTTTAAGGTTTGCTCACGTTCATCATGACCACCACCTGTACCCGAGCCACGATGACGACCTACTGCATCAATCTCATCAATAAAGATAATACAAGGCGCATGACGCTTCGCTTGCTCGAACATATCACGAACACGGGACGCACCCACACCCACGAACATTTCGACAAAGTCAGAACCTGAAATGCTGAAGAAAGGAACTTTAGCTTCACCAGCAATTGCTTTGGCTAATAACGTTTTACCAGTACCTGGAGGACCAACCATAAGTACGCCACGAGGAATAGTAGCGCCCAAACGTTTGAATTTTGCAGGGTCTTTTAAGAAATCTACAATTTCAACAACTTCTTGTTTTGCTTCATCACAGCCCGCGACGTCAGAAAAATTGACTTTGATTTGGTCTTCAGAAAGCATTTTTGCTTTCGATTTACCAAAACTCATCGGTCCATTTTTTCCGCCTGCACCACCACCCATATTACGCATAAAGAACATGAATAACAGAATGATTAACAGTACAGGGAAACTAGCAATGAGAAGTTGCATCAAAATGCCTTGACGTTGAGGAGCCGTTCCCTCTACAACAACATTTTGCTTATTTAAGCTCGGCATAAGCTCAGTGTCTTCAACTTGCGGACGAACAGTTTCAAACTGTGATCCGTTAGTTTTTTCACCATTAATATTTAAACCGTCAATTGTGACTTGCTTAATTTGGCCAGCATTCACCGCTGCAACGAAATCTGAATATTTCATCGCAGTAGGCTTATTGCGGTCACTGATATTACTGAAAATTAAAATCAGAACACCAAGTATTATTAGCCACAATACGGCATTCTTGAAGTAATCGCTCAAAGCTTTATTCCCATATCGATCTAATTTGATCATGCCCAATCTTGGCCGATCGTCATAAAAACAGCAACTGTATTGCTTGCGGATAACCTAAAAGTACAAAATGCACAATTTTTAGGAGCTTGGCAAGTAAACTTTATTGCAATGCTTTCTTACGCCCTTGTCCAATCAAAAAAACTTCCTTAGAGCGCGCCCGAGAAGCTGCCGGTTTTGCTGTCTTTAACACATCAAAACTATCAACCACTTGTTTACGAAACTCATCAAATCCTGCGCCTTGGAACACTTTAACCACAAACTGTCCATTGGGACCCAGAACCTTTTGAGCAAAATCTAAAGCCAGTTCACATAAGTAAATCTGTCTAGGTTGATCAACAGCCCTATTACCTGATGTATTGGGGGCCATATCAGAAATTACAATGTCTACTTGTCGCCCATTTAAAATATTTAACAATTTTTCAAATACAGCTTCTTCTCTAAAGTCGCCTTGTAAGAAAGTGACATCAGGCAAAGCATCCATGGGCAAAATATCGGAAGCAATTACTAAACCCTTGCTACCCACAAGTTTTCCAGCAATTTGAGACCAACTACCAGGAGCTGCACCCAAATCGACTACCGTCATGCCTGGCTTGATCAGCTTATATTTTTCTTGAATTTCAAGAAGTTTATAGGCTGCTCGCGCGCGATACCCTTCCTTTTGTGCTTTTTTTACAAAAGGATCGTCTAGATGCTCCCTCATCCACGCACGACTACTTTTCGACAATTTCTGGTTTGTAATGCGTGTTGCCATAACTCACTAAATATCAAAAAAACTTCTGATCGTTCATTGTACGTGAAAATTACTCTCATTACAGTACGGATGTAGCGTAATCTCACCAAGTTTTACAGTTTTTTTTCAATAATGTTAATCGATTATTTATACAGTTTTTCGTACATTTGAATTTAAGTTTTTTGCTATACTAAGTCGTTTTTAAAATCAGGTATTTTTAATGGCCGCTTTATCTATCCATGAACGTAAACGTTTACGTCAAATTGGTCATGTGCTTAATCCGGTTGTCATGATTGGTGGACAAGGCTTAACAGATGCTGTAATCGAAGAAACTCTTCGTGCTTTAAATGACCATGAACTTATCAAAGTTAAGGTTGCCGGTGAAGACCGTGAAGCACGTACTGCTGTAATTGATGCAATTGTAGAAGCGACTGGCGCAGAAGCTGTGCAAAAGATTGGTAAAATTGTTTTACTTTACAAAAAAGCAGCTAAGCAAAACCAGCATTTGTCTAATCTTGTTCGCCACGCTCATTTAGCCAACTAAGTTGATTTGACAAACTATGGCAAGTTACGAACTTTCAGCTTTTGATCGTTTTCATGCTGTTTCTGTTGTTGGCGCAATTGAACAGCAAGCTCCGCACACCTTAAATGTCGGTTTTTGGATTCGTGATCCAAATCAACTCATTGTCTGGCCCCAAGAAGTCGCGGCTCATCCTCGTCAGGATTTTCTGTGGGAAGAAACTTGTTTCGAAATTTTTGTTGGCGTGCATGATGAAGATTATTATCGGGAAATTAACCTTTCCCCTTCTCAAGCATGGCAGTCTTATCAGTTTGAAGAATATCGCTATCCAGAAAGTATGCCTCCCCTTGCTGCTTACGATATTGAACTGAACCATCTCAAGCGTACTCATTATGGCTTAAATGTTAGTCTTGATTTGGGACAATTTATGCAACAGCATCGTTTGAAATGGCCAAACCTTTATTTAGGTTTAACTGCAGTTTTAAAAACCAAAGAAGGTATACAGTACTATGCAATGCAGCATAGTGGAAAAAGTGCAGATTTCCATAATAAGCGTGACTGGTTACATCAGTTTTAAAAATAAAAAAGCGAGAAATTAATTCTCGCTTTTTTATAGCTCGGAAAAACTGAGACTATTAATTATCTCGCGCTTTATTCCAAGCTTCGACTGCATTATTTTTAGTACGCTTAATGCTTTCACTTAAAGAGTCTTTGTGCTTCAAAGAAATCTGGCTAATATCACCTTTAAGCTCTTTACTTACTTTGGTCAGATCTTCGATAAGTGCATTAATTTCTGCTTTCAAAGCATTTTTAAGTTCAGATAGCCCTTCCTGTGAAGTACTAAACTGAGCTTTAATCACATCAAGACGTTGTAAAATATCTTGTTTAATTTGAACAAATTGATTCTGAATATTCTTGTTTAACTCATGAGTTTCAGCTTCAATTTTTTCTTGAGTCTCGCTTAAAACTTCTTTGACCTGCTCTTGAGTTTCAGTAATTGCTTCTTTCACCTGAGTTTTCGCTTCTGTAGCAACTTCTTTAATCTGCTCAGTTTTCTCGGCAACACTTTCTTTTACTTGCGCAGTTTTAGCAGTTACTGTTCTTTTCGCTTTAGTTGTAGTAGCAGCTACGGTTTCTTTCACTTCATTCACCTCAGCTTTTACTGAATCAACTACTGCTTGAGCTTTTTCGCTCACATCTTTTGAAACTTGATCGTTACTCATACTATTTCCTCATATTGTTTATTTTTTAACTAGCAATACAATAAATCCAGTTCTAAAAATCGACCTTGCAAATTGTTAGACAATTTATCAAAAGTAACCGATTCGGATGAGCGGATAATTTTTTTGTAAAAAGCAAGCAATGAATTATGTTTTTTAGCAGAAAATAAATAGACTTTTTGAGGTTCCATGCGTATAATGCGCTGTTAAGTTACAAGCGAGCAGACCGATAGGGAGGGGCATGTTTTATCACAACATCGCCTATCTTTTTTGGGTCTACTCGCTTTTTTACAGCCGAAATTCAGGAGCTTTGGTTTGAGCACCCCCGCCATTTTAGCCCTCGCAGATGGAACGATCTTTAAAGGAACGTCAATCGGCGCAACGGGAAGTACGACTGGAGAAGTCGTTTTTAACACAGCCATGACAGGCTATCAAGAAATTTTGACTGACCCAAGTTATGCACAACAAATTGTGACATTAACTTACCCACATATTGGAAACACTGGCTGCAACGCGGAAGACGTTGAATCTGGTCGTATCCATAAAGTATGGGCGAATGGTTTAATTATTCGTGACCTTCCACTATTACACAGCAACTTCCGTGCTGAACAGTCATTGAGTGAATATCTGCAAGCGCACAATGTTGTTGCGATTGCTGATATTGATACACGTAAATTAACGCGTATTTTGCGTGACAAAGGTGCACAAAATGGTTGCATCCTTGCTGGCGAAAATATTACTGAAGAAGAAGCAATTGCCAAAGCTCGTGCTTTTGGTGGCTTAAACGGTTTAGACCTTGCAAAAGAATGTTGCGATCCAACTGGTTTTGAATGGTCTGAAGGTTCATGGACTCTAGGCCAAGGCTTCTCTCAACCTGAATTAAAATATCATGTAGTTGCATACGATTACGGTGTCAAAACCAACATCTTGCGTATGCTTGCAGACCGCGGTTGTAAATTAACCGTTGTTCCTGCAGAAACTCCGGCTGAAAAAGTATTGGCACTTAATCCGGATGGCGTATTCCTTTCAAATGGCCCTGGCGATCCAGCTGCTTGTGATTATGCAATCGAAGCTGTAAAAACTATTGTTGAAACCACAACATTACCTGTATTTGGTATTTGCTTAGGCCACCAAATCTTGGCACTCGCTTCTGGTGCAAAAACTGTAAAAATGAACCATGGTCACCACGGTGCTAACCACCCTGTACAAAATCTTGAAGATGGTACAGTGATGATTACTTCACAAAACCATGGTTTCGCTGTAGATGCAGAAACTTTACCGGCTAACTTAAAAGCAACGCATAAATCATTGTTCGATGGCACCTTACAAGGGATTCACCGTACAGACAAACCAGCTTTCAGCTTCCAAGGTCACCCTGAAGCAAGCCCAGGTCCACATGATTGTGCCCCATTGTTCGATCACTTCATCGAACTTATCGAAGCATCTAAACAGTAATTACGGAGCGAATAATGCCTAAACGTACGGATATTAAAAGCATCTTAATTATTGGTGCTGGCCCGATTGTGATTGGTCAGGCATGTGAGTTTGACTACTCAGGTGCTCAAGCTTGTAAAGCGCTTCGTGAAGAAGGCTACCGTGTTATTTTGGTTAACTCTAACCCAGCAACCATTATGACAGACCCATCAATGGCTGATGCAACGTATATTGAGCCGATTACTTGGCAAACAGTTGCTCAAATCATTGAAAAAGAACGTCCAGATGCAGTATTGCCAACCATGGGTGGCCAAACTGCATTGAACTGTGCTCTTGCACTTGATGAGCACGGTGTTCTTGAAAAATATAATGTTGAATTAATTGGTGCAACTAAAGACGCAATTGAAAAAGCCGAAGACCGTAAACTCTTCGATATCGCTATGCGTAAAATTGGCTTGGAATGTCCAAAAGCTGCCATTGCTGAAACAATGGAAGAAGCTTTAGAAATCCAGTCACGCTTTGGTTTCCCAGTAATTATCCGTCCATCATTCACAATGGGTGGTTCGGGCGGCGGTATTGCATATAACCGTGAAGAATTCCTTGAGATCTGTGAACGTGGTTTCGACCTCTCTCCTACTCACCAGTTATTGATTGATGAATCTTTAATTGGTTGGAAAGAATACGAAATGGAAGTTGTTCGTGACAAAAACGACAATTGTATTATCGTATGTGCCATCGAAAACTTCGACCCAATGGGCGTACACACTGGTGACTCAATTACTGTAGCACCAGCTCAAACATTAACAGACAAAGAATATCAATTGATGCGTAACGCTTCGGTTGCAGTTCTTCGTGAAATTGGTGTTGAGACAGGTGGTTCTAACGTTCAGTTCGGTATTAACCCGAAAGACGGCCGTATGGTTGTTATCGAGATGAACCCTCGTGTATCTCGTTCATCTGCGCTTGCTTCTAAAGCAACAGGTTTCCCGATTGCTAAAATCGCAGCAAAACTTGCTGTTGGTTATACCCTTGATGAATTGAAAAATGACATCACTGGTGGCATAACTCCTGCAAGCTTCGAACCATCAATTGACTATGTTGTAACGAAAATTCCTCGTTTTAACTTCGAGAAATTCCCGCAAGCAGAACCAGTTCTTACCACTCAGATGAAATCTGTTGGTGAAGTGATGGCAATTGGCCGTAACTTCCAAGAATCTGTACAAAAAGCATTACGTGGACTTGAAGTTGGTGTAAGCGGTTTTGATGAAAAAATCGAAGCTGGCGCAACAAATGCAAAAGAAACTATTTTAAAAGAGCTTAAAGTTCCGGGTCCTGAGCGTATCTGGTACGTAGCGGATGCATTCCGTCACGGTTTCTCTTTAGATGAAGTTTTCGAAGCGACTAAGATTGACCGCTGGTTCCTTATCCAGATTCAAGACATCGTTAAAACTGAAGCTCAAGTGAAAACTTTAGGTTTTGGTGACTTAAACGCTGACAACATCCGTTCGTTCAAGCGTAAAGGTTTATCTGACCTTCGTATTGCTCACCTCATGGGCATTTCACAAAAGCAATTCCGTAAACAACGTTGGAACTTGGGTGTTTATCCAGTTTACAAACGTGTTGATACATGTGCAGCAGAGTTTGAGTCTGGTACTGCATACATGTATTCAACTTACGATGAAGAATGTGAAGCAAACCCATCAAACCGTGACAAGATCATGGTCATTGGTGGCGGTCCAAACCGTATTGGTCAAGGTATCGAATTTGACTACTGCTGTGTACACGCTGCATTAGCTATGCGTGAAGACGGTTACGAAACAATCATGGTGAACTGTAACCCTGAAACTGTTTCTACCGACTATGACACATCTGACCGTCTATACTTCGAGCCTGTAACACTTGAAGATGTACTTGAAATCGTACGTACCGAGAAGCCTAAAGGCGTAATCGTACAGTACGGTGGTCAAACTCCACTTAAATTGGCACGTGCTTTAGAAGAAGCAGGTACTCCAATTATCGGTACATCACCAGATGCGATTGACCGTGCTGAAGACCGTGAACGTTTCCAACAAATGATCCAACGTTTACAGCTTCGTCAACCAAACAACAGCATTGTAAAATCTGCTGAAGAAGGTATTTCTGAAGCTGCAAAAGTAGGTTATCCGCTTGTTGTTCGCCCATCTTATGTATTAGGTGGTCGTGCAATGGAAATCGTATATAACGAAGAAGAACTTAAACGTTACCTTCGTGAAGCAGTTCAAGCATCTAATGAAGCCCCTGTTCTTCTTGACCGTTTCCTAGATGACGCAACTGAAGTTGATGTTGACTGTGTATCTGACGGTAAAGACGTTGTGATCGGCGGCATCATGCAGCATATTGAACAAGCAGGTATTCACTCAGGTGACTCTGCATGTTCAATTCCTCCTTATTCTTTATCAAAAGAAATTCAGGATGAAATGCGTCGTCAAACGATTGCGATGGCAAAAGAACTTGGTGTTGTTGGCTTGATGAACGTTCAGTTCGCTGTAAAAGGTGACGATATTTACGTTCTAGAAGTTAACCCACGTGCTTCACGTACAGTTCCATTCGTATCGAAGTGTATTGGTGATTCTTTAGCTAAAGTTGCTGCGCGTTGTATGGCAGGCCAATCTCTTGAATCTCAAGGATTTACTAAAGAAATCATTCCAACTCACTTTGCTGTGAAAGAAGCAGTTTTCCCATTCGCTAAATTCCAAGGCGTAGACCCTATGCTTGGACCTGAGATGAAATCTACAGGTGAAGTGATGGGTGTAGGTAAAACATTTGGTGAAGCATTCTATAAAGCTGTTTTAGGCTCAAATGAACGCTTACCAGGCTTACCAACTGAAGGCGAAGTAAAACATGCTTTCTTATCAGTACGTGAATCTGACAAGAAATACATCGCTGATATCGCTAAGAAATTAGTTGAATATGGCTTCAAGCTTGTTGCAACAGGTGGTACTTACCAAGTGCTTAAAGAAGCAGGTTTAGAATGTGAATCTGTAAATAAAGTTACTGAAGGTCGTCCACATATTGTTGACCGCTTGAAAAATGGTGAAATACACCTTATTGTCAATACCACTGAAGGTAAACAGGCTCAATATGACTCTGCAATGATCCGTCGTGCTGCCCTACAAGGCAAAGTGTATTACACAACGACAATCAATGGTGCAGAAGCTGTTTGCCAAGCCTTTGCTGTGAAATTGCCAATGGATGTATACCGCTTGCAAGATTTAACTGTAGGTTAATTTTTTTACCGATAAGTCCCGTCACCTTATCGGTGGCGGGATTTTTTCATTTTTTTAACTGTGTTTTCTCAACTTAAGAGGGACCGAAATGCAACGTTATCCAATGACCCCTGAAGGTAAAATCGCCTTAGAGAAAGAATTACAACATCTGAAATCTGTTGAACGTCCACGTATTACTCAAGCAATTGCTGAGGCGCGTGAACATGGGGACTTAAAAGAAAATGCAGAATACCATGCTGCTCGTGAACAGCAAGGTTTCTGTGAAGGACGCATCCAAGATATCGAAGGTAAATTGGGTGCTTCACAAGTCATCGATGTTAAAGACTTAGAACAAAACGGTCGTGTTGTATTCGGTGTTACGGTAACGATTGAAAACCTTGATACTGAAGAACGCAAGACTTATAAAATTGTTGGTGATGATGAAGCAGATTTTAAAATCAATAAAATCTCGGTGAACTCACCAATTGCTCGCGGTCTTTTGGGTAAAAATGAAGGTGATGAAGTAAAAATCACTACTCCTCAAGGCGAAGTTGAGTACGAAGTTGTAAGCGTAGAATATCTCTAAGATACTACTCTTGAACCCCTCTTCCTGAGGGGTTTTTATTTAATATGGGTTAGCTCATTTTTTGGATAATAGATTATGGATACGCCTCTGATTAACACACCAGTCCGTCATTGGTGCGAATTTGAGTTTATTTCCAAAACTGTGAAAAATCCCAACATCCATATTAAAGGAAATTATTCTTACTATTCAGCTTATTGGGATCAAGGCTTTGAACGTTGTGTAGTCCGTTATTTACATGACAAAGCTTCAACGCCAGAGAAACCGATTGATCAACTTTATATTGGCAATTTTGTTTGTTTTGGCGCTGAGTGTGTAATCATGATGGGCGGTAATCAGCTGCATAGACCCGACTGGATTTCAACTTTCCCTTTTGATACTCGTAGTTTCTTGGCAGCTGGCGATACTGTGATTGCTGATGGCTGCTGGATTGGTAGCCGTGCGATGATTATGCAAGGTGTCAAACTGGGTGAAGGTGCAGTGATTGCAACTGGAGCCGTGGTAACTAAAGATGTTCCACCCTATGCAATTGTCGGTGGGGTACCTGCGAAAATTATTAAATATCGCTTTCCTCAAGAACAAATAGACAAACTACTTGCTTTAAAACTGTATGATTTAGATGAGAAGCAAATTTTAAAAATACGTGAATATTTGCAAACTGACGATATAGACGCTTTATCTATACATTTAAAAAATTTACGCGATTTATAAAAAATATATCTAAAAAATTTGCTGTTATAAAATCACAAATGATTACGTGCTTGAATTTAAATCATCAAAAAATAAGTATAAAGTATTAACAAATAAGCATCATTACAATAAGGAAAATACTCATGTTATATCAACATATTCTGGTACCAATTGATGGTTCTGAAACGTCTATGGTCGCCATTAAAGAGGCGATCAAGCTGGGAAAAGCCCTAAATAGTAAAATTACAGTTGTACAGGTGATGGCACTAGATCCATTTATTGCTGATGTCTATGTAAAAACTGGCCAAACTAATGATTTGATTGAACGCACACGAACTTATTTACTCGATATTTTACAACAAGCAAAACAAGAATTTACCAATAAAGGCCTTACTGTTGAAACTAAACTGTTGGAAGGTTTTGTGGTACATGAGGAAATCATTCAGGCTGCCCAAAATTTAAATGCAGATCTGATTGTTATGGGTTCTCATGGGCGCACTGGGGTCCGAAAGCTTGTATTAGGAAGTGTGGCACAAAAAGTCTTAGGTGAAAGCCATATTCCTGTTTTAATTGTGCGCTAAAGCGAGATTGCCTGTCTGGCTAAATTGAGCAAGATAGGCTTTTATTTCTTAAAAGGTTGAGCTGAAGCCTCTCTTTTCAGCATAACTCATCTATGCCATCAAACTTAAAAATCATATTGCTCCACTAAACCGTTTATTATTTTTTTCATGTGTAATTACGCTCTAATTTGAACATTAAGGCTGCCAAGCAAACTGCTTTAAGTTAACTTTTCCATTTAACAAATAGACGCCTTCAGCTTCCAACTTTAATTGCTGAATATTTTCACCCTTTTCATTAAATTTACTTAGGCTAATTTTGCCTTGAGAATTAATCACACGATACCAAGGGACTTGATGATCAGCTTCAAGATGTTTCAAAACATAGCCCACTAATCTTGCATGTTTAGGTAATCCTGCCATACGAGCAACTTGCCCATAAGTTGCAACTTTTCCGTAAGGAATCAAAGCAATGACTTCTAAAATCTGCCGATGTAGTTCATACTGAGTTGTCAAAATGGACTCCATAAAAATTGACATAATTCATATCATATAAAAATTTTTGACTAAAACTAAATGCAATCCAAGATGGGCTTGAGGGAGATCTGCATGAAAAAAATATTATTGGTGATTACTGGAACTTTACTATGCGTTTCTTGTACTACACGTCCTCCTTTTACGTCAGGAGAACCCCCTAAGGTATCTATAGATGGTCGCCCTATTGTTCCAGTCACTTTTGTTTTTACAACCAATACTCCAGAAGCGACGAAGTTTGATAATTATCAACAGATGCGTAAGGAAATTAAAATATTAAATAAATACTATGTAGATGATAAAAATAATAAAATTTTTAAATTTAAATTACATCGTTATATCCCTTATGAAGAGTTTTCAAAATTACATTGCGATTTAAAACAACAGATTAACCAGCCTTACCCAATTACGACTGAAACCATTCCTGCAAGTGTAAATACGTGTTTTCCGAAACGAACTGCAAGTAAAGAAGTGATTGTTTTTATTTATGACGCCTATTCAACCAAATGGAAATTTGAAGATGTAACAAGTAGAGCTTTCCGTAATAATGGCAGGCCTTTTGTTTTATTAGACTGGAACCGCCTTAATTATAATATTCAGGCGGGTAGTGTACACGAAATGGGACATGTATTTGGTCTAAAACATGTCTGTGCGCCTAAAGCTACAAAACGTACGCCAACCAATATCATGGCGAGTGCTGAATGTAAATTAGGCAGTGGTGGCTTAAGAAATTTAGGATTTACTCCAATACAACTTCACACTATTTTATCGACTTACCAACAATATCCCTAAAATTTAATTTCAATATATGGCCCTAAATTATCTTGGGTAGCGATGTAATTTTCAGGGGTCAATAAAGATGTCATATAACTACTGGCCTTTAAGAAATCTTCAGCATTGACTGGATACGGCTGCCAAAATGTTTTCAAATTATTGGTGTAGATTGGATATAAACGTAGCTGATCTTTTGACAAATCTAACCTTGCTATACATCCAAATGGTAAAGCATCGTGTTTTTCATATTCGCCATTGCTATTAAATACAGCATTTCCAATACCAAACACGACTGGCTTTTGGTTGATCAGCTGAACAGGTTGAATGGTATGAGCACCATGGCCAATGACCAGGTCAGCACCCGCTTGGGTTAGAATCGTAGCAAGCTTACTCTGCTCTTTTGTAATGGGCTTAAAGTCGACACCCCAATGGCAAATAACAATAATTTTATGTTCAGGATGAGTCAGCCTATAGCGACCTATTTGTTCAAGCAAAACACCATTTAAACATGCGACGCCACTCTTATGACCTAAAGCATAAAAATCATAATCGAGATAGGCTGTGTCTCTGTGCCAGTATCCATTAAAAATAGCATAGCGCTTATTTTCAAAAGAGAGTTCAAAGTAGTTTTGAGCATCTTTTTGATTTAGGCCAGCCCCAATATAAGAAAGATTAGCTTGATCAAATTGTTGTAATGTATAAATTAATCCACGGTCCCCATAATCTTTTAGATGGTTATTTGCTAATACCACATGGTTAAGGTGAATATTTTTGAACTCTGCTAATGTTTGTTCGGCATCAGCTTTAAGAATAAATGGCTTTTTATGTACTAAAGGAGATTGATTTTCTAAAGAAAAGACTGCTTCAAAATTAGCAATATTTAGGTCATTTTCGCCTAAAAAGGCTTTTATTTTATCGAATGAATAGTCGTATCCATATTGCTGCAGAGCATCTATTTGCCCTCTAGCCCTACGTTTTTCGGTGTAGATTTCCCCAAAGTAGGTATCCCCCAAAATGTTAATAACGCCACTTGGAGCAGAACAAATTTTAGGTGTTACCTTCTGTACTTGAAAACAATGATAGTAAGGAATCAAGTGCTCAGCGCGATGAATATCATCTAAAAAAGAAAAGAAACCGATAGTCTGGTTTTCCTCAAAGAACGTCAGATAAAGTTTTCTGAATGTATTTGTAAGATATAAAACTTCTACTACATTCTGTGCCATTAATAGATTCTGTGGTAGATAAGACTTTTCTTTAAAATTCAGCTCTTTTATAAAGAATAGTTTTCTGATTTCAGCTGGCTGGCTATAAATATTTTTAACTAATAAAAACAAATATTTTAACTGGTTTACTGTACTTTCTTTTTTCAAATTTAAATTATAGGTAGCAGCTCTTTTTGACAAAATTAAATAGGCTTGCTCATGTGTACCGCAGAGCATATTGCTTAAAGCATTCTTCACATCTGCTGCTTGGGTGAAAATTAGCAACTGCAATAGTTTAATAAAGGTGTAATTTTCCAAGGGTTTTAAGCCTAGATTTTGCTGACCTAGTTGCTCAGATAGGGGTTCAGGCACCACATAGTCATCTTGAGCTTGTACATTTTTTTGCTGAAATTGCTCTAGTGCATAGTCGATTAGCAGTAATGTTGAAATATCATCATCAAATTCGAATTGCCATATAGCTTCATCGAAACTTATCGTACCGATATGTGCTAATAGCTTGATCTCAACGGGTTGATACTTCATGACTCATCACCTTTGTAATCTTTTACATAGGCGATGTAACCCGATAAGTTGTGTTCCTGGTCATCAATCCGTACCCGAAAGCGGTCATGGCGAATATAAAAAGCATGTAAAATTTTATCGGGCCGTGCCATATACATTGCCATTTCCGGATAAAAAAAGCCTGTTGTTTGAAAATCAGCTCTAAACTCAATTAGTTTTTGAAGCTCTGGCATATAAGCCTGCTCAAAAAGTGCTGTCCGCCCCTGCTCTTTTAAGCGGCGTACCATTTTATAAGCAGCCATTAACATTTCTAATAGAGTCGCATAAGTTGTTTTTCGGTTACGAATAAAAATAAAATGTTTTAAATAATTATTTAAACCAAAAATAAAATATTTATCTTCAGGACATATTTTAGTGAGTTCATTAGTACAATAACTTAGCCAATGATCATGATATTTTTCATATCTCTTTTCAATAAAATATTCAAACATTAATTTAACAGTTTCTAATAATTTAGAATTTTGGTTAATTTGGTATAACCTTAATAACGCTAAAGCAGCTTCACCATCATAATAAATAATTCTGAATTTTTCTTTTAAATCATAATCTGGATAATTTAATACATGAGTAGTTGAGCCATTTGAATCTATTAATTTTAAAATACCATTTGCAAGTTTCTCTGCATATTTTTGGTAATCAGTTTTTTGAGTAATTTCTTGATATTTAGTTAACATTAAAATAGCAGCCGCATTGGCACCTAATTTAATTTCAAATTCCCCTTCTTTACCATCAATCATAAAACTAGTTTCAGAGTCTTTTTCTTTATAAAAGTTGGTCAGCGCATATTGGATAGCAGCATGTATCTTGGGCCAATATTCTGGCTTGCTCTGCACTTCAAATGTTTCTAGCAAGGCATATAGTGAGGTACAGTGACGTACCGTATTGTAGTTACGGATATCTCTATCATAGGCAGAAAAATAGCCGTAGATAAATTTGCCATTTTCTTGAATTTGGCTGTGCAAAAATGCTGCATTTTTTTCAATTAACGTCTGAAAATGCTGTTTCTTATTGCTCGAAATCGCTCTAATACCATTCGCATCATAGCGGCTCGCTAAATTAATGAATTGCTCATTTTCATAAAATGCTGCGTAAGTATCAAAAGTCCAAATGTCTTGTAGCTCTTGTAGTTTAATCTGTGGTTTAGTGGTGTTATATTTTTGCTTAATTGCATAATTCAGATTTGTTTCATCAAAAAAGTTGGGTTTGTCATAGCTCAAACCTCGAATAATTGCTTTTCCATAAATCTCTTGCTCAAGAAATGCAACCGAACATTGTTCATCAAATCCAATACCTCGACGATAGTGGTTGTTATGAAATTGATGATGGACCTCCTGCTCTACTACTTTCCAAGCTTGTATTGCTAAATTATATGCAACATCAATTTTTATATAATCAGTAAGTGGTTCCTGTGCAAACTGATCGTTAATGAAATCTAATAATTCTTTTTTTGCTTGTGAAAAGCTTGTCTTTTGACTATGCCATACGTTACATCTTTGGTCTTTGGGGCCAAATGATATAAATAAAATCGTTTCTTTCTGAAGATCTGAAACATGGGGAGCGATATGTTCTAACCAAAGATGCAGTTGTCTTTGGAAGTTTAAAAATGCTGTCACTCGAAATCAGTCCCTATCCGTTATTTGTTGTTCTATAAAGTTTCCAATCCATCATAGCATGAACATATAAAAAGCTAAGTTAACGTATTGTTTAAACATAAAAAAAGAGCCCGAAGGCTCTTTTTTTTATAAGTCGATTGTCAGATTAGAAAATGATTTGACCATTGTTGATCAAGTCATTCAATGTGACTGGACCAGTAAGGTTAGTCAATTGAAGCAATGGTGTTTCAGTGTAAGTACCTTCTACAAGTAATCCACCATCACGATCTACGCTGATTGTCGCAGTTTGGGTACCAGCATCATAACTTACTGACACATATTGACCGATTGTTAAATTAGTTTGTGAACCAATTAACAAGTTACTTAAGTCAATCTTATCAGCCTGATCATCGGTTGCAGTATCACCTATATGGAAGTCAGTCCATACATCTACACCACCTGTTGTTGTGTTACCACCAGTTGCGTTAGTTACACTTGCAGCTGTTAATGTGTTGTAGATCAAGGTATCCGAGCCATTACCAAGAGCAAATGTATCATTTGCCGCAGTACTTACTGCAAGGCTATTCAACTCTTGACTCAAGTTAATCGTCAATGAAGAAACATATTCACTGCCATCAATCACTGAAACCAACTTGTAATCAATCACATCAACTGTCGCATTTGCAGCGCTGTCTAATGGTTTGTAGAAGTAAGAACCATCATTGTATAGATACAACGTACCTTCACCTGTATTCACTCCTTGACCAGCAGCTAATTCATATGTGCCAGTTGTTGAGTTCATTACATAAAGCTGAGTACCTTCTACGACATCATTAGTAAGGACGTTTCCAGTAATCCAATCTGTTTGACCATCTGGTGTGTATTGGTCTAGATGAGTCGCTGTAGTTGTCACTACAGAGTCTAGAGTTACAGCACCTAGAGAAATCAGACTTGATAAGCTGAATACTACACGGTAAGTCCCTTCTGACAAATGAGGTACATCTGCTGAATATGCTGGGGCACCCAACACACCTGCCAATGCTGTCGCAGAACCAGAGTAAGCTGTATTTACCCACGTTCCACCAACCAATTGCTGAATTGTATATCCAGTCGTTGGAAGAGCCGACAAGCTTAACGATGCAGTGTAGTTCAACTGTACATGTACATCACTTACTGTATTTGCAGCTATTGTAAACTCGCTAGAGGTTACTGTACTGCTTAATACAGGTAGTGGTGGGAAGCCAGCTAGGTTACCGATAGTCACGTTACCGCTCGCAACATCCACAACTGGGTCTACCACTGGTGCCATGCTGATTGTTGCATCATCTATATCAGCTGTTACTGATGGTGTTGGAAGTGTAGCATCTGCCGAAGGATCTGCTGTATTCCAAGTTACATCAACATCAGGCGAACCAACTTGAACATGTAATGTAGCAGTATCAGTTCTACCAGTAACTGGATCTGTCACTGTGTAAGTGAAGCTATCAACTTTACCTACATTCGCCATATTCGCAGTTGCCTGATAACTATAAGTACCATCTGCATTAATAGTCAGAGTTCCGTATGCACCCACAACTGTTGCTGGTGTACCTGCTGTAATTACTGCAGTATTACCATTTTCAGCTGTAACTCCAGTTACTACAGAAGTTGTCGTAATGTAATCCGGCACATAGTTTGTACCGTAAACAGCAGAGTTATCATCAGCGAGTACATTACCAGTGACAGGGTCAACATCCAGTACAGGAGGTTGAGTAATATCACCGTGATTCAGTGTGATATCCGCAGTCACGCTACCTAGAGCTGTAAGAAGAGTGTCGCTTTCCATGAACAACTCGTAAGTACCGGCACTTAAGTTATCAATCTTGAATTGAACTTCAGAACCAAAGATACCTAACAAATCAATCACGCCAGTATCAGAACTATCCGCTACTACAGTACGAGTGCCATCTGGATTTAATCGTGTTAATACCACATGTAAACCATCGACAACCGTAGCAACCGAACCAAAGTTCACTGCAATAATCGCATCAGTCAGGTTACCTGGGTCAACTGTAAATGTTGCTGTACCTTCTTTCGAACCGATAACAATTCCACCTACACCGAGTAACCAGTTATAGCTGATCGCGTTATCAAGTACTTCAGTTGTTACAGGATAAACCATGTCTATTTCAGCAGAAGCAACGTTATCCATTGCATCTACAGGAAGCGGACTAGTGATTACAGCTGGTTGAGATGGATCTGCATCGTTCCAGATCATATCTACACTTTCACTATCGAGACGAACATAAAGTGTTGCCTCAGAAGTGTTACCTGTTACAGGATCAAGCAAGGTGTAGGTAAATTGATCTACCTGACCAAGGTTTGCTCCATCTACAGTTGGGGTATAAGTGTAGTTACCATCTTGATCAATCACCAAAGTACCGTATGTGCCAGCGATTGTTGCACCAGCAACTGGATCAACCGCAACACCATTCACTTGAGAAATCACAGAACTGCTTGTTGCTGCATCAACTTCACCAGTGAGGCTTGCATCTTTGATGACATTGCCAGAGATCGGTTCAACAGAGTAACCAGCCACGATGTATGGATTATAGACATCCATCGTACCAGTTAATGTTCCGCCTAAACCTACACCTAACAAGCCTTCATATCCAATGAATGCACGATATTGACCAGCATCCAATCCTTCAAGTACAGCTGTTGGTGTTCCACCGATGAGTGATAAATCGATGAGTGATGCTTCTGGGTTAGTACCACCAATCGATACCCATTGTCCTGTTGCTTCATCAAACTTCTGAACAACAATCGCATAATCACTGAGTAGATCTGCTGTGATAATGGCATCGAATGTGAACGTTGCTGTGCCTTCACGATTTGGATCAACAGTAAACTCAATTGCATCGTTGCCTAGCAATTGTAAGTCGATACCTGCTAACGATACTGCTGCAAGGTAAGTTGAACTACCTAGAGCAACATCATCCGCAACTAGCAATGGTTCTGGATTGATCTCTGCAGTTACAACATTATCCACCGCATTCACAGAGCTCAATTGAATATTGAGATTTGCTTGAGCCGTATCACCAGTTACAGGATCAGTTAATGTGTAGACAAATACATCTGTTTGACCAACACCCGCAGCACTAGCAGTAGGCGTATAAGTGTATGTACCGTCTGGATCGATTACCAAAGTACCATACAACCCATTGATCACAGTATCCACTGCTGTAACAGGCTGACCATTTACCGCTGTCACTACAGTCGTAGGGGTTACAATATCTGTTTCACCACTGGTGTTGATATCAGTAATAACATTACCATCAGCAACTTCAGTGTAGTATCCACCTACTTGTGTCGTGTCATAAACATCCATGGTGCCCGTTAAGGTACCAAGTAAACCGATACCTGCAAGACCGTTATAAGTCATGAACGCACGGTATTGACCTTCTTCCAGACCTTCAAGAACCACGCCAGGAGTTGAACCTAGTAAAGTAAGGTCAAGAATATCAGCCTCACCACCGCCATAGACCGACGTCCATTCGCCTGTTGTTGTATCAAATTTCTGAACAACTAGAGAGTAGTCAGATAATGCATCCACTCCAATTAAAGCACTGTAAGTAAATGTCGCGTTGCCTTCTTGACCAGCGCCTACTGTAAAATCAATTGCTTCAGAACCAAGTTGTAAATCAAGTCCAGCAAGTGAAACCAAAGCTAGGTAAGTTTCGCTACCTAAAGAGGCATCATCTTGTACAAGCAATGGTTGAGGAGCCAGTACGGCTGTATCAGTGTTATCAAAGGCAACGATAGAGCTTGCAAGAGTATAAATTTGCGTATCTTGAACATTACTACTGTTTCCAGCAAGGTCTGTGAACGTCGCAGTAGCATCAACTGTTAAATCTAGATCTGCTGCAAGGTCACTACCTAATACATCAACTGTCCAAGTACCTGCTACCGCATCAACTGTCGCTGTATAGTCAACACCATTTACAGTAACCACAACACCTGTTGTAGCTGCATCTGTAGGAATGTTAGTCAATGTACCTGTTAAGGTCACTGATCCACCAGCTTCTGTCGCATCCAAGATGTTATCAGCAGTAACCGGGTCAATTGCTAACACAGTTGTAGTGATATCTGGTGGAGTAACATCAAGTGTTACTGTTACATCAGCATCAGCAGCATCTACATTACCTTGAGCATCTACAGCCTCAGCATGAATCACAATCTGACCAGTCACAGGATCTGCTGCTGTTGCAGCAAGAGTTGCTGTGATAAAGCCATTTGCAAGGTCAGCTGCTGTCACGGTGTAGTTAGTACCGTTCACATTCACCACTGTGCCATCGATTGCATCTGGTCCCAACGCCACTTGTGCATTGAAGGTGCCATCTGTACCAAGTTCTGCAGCATTTAAGATACCGTCGCCATTTAAGTCTTCAGGAACTGTAATCGCTGTAATCAGATCTTGTGGAGTTGTATCAATAGTTAAGGTTACATCTGCATCTGCAACATCCACGTTACCTTGAGCATCTACAGCCTCAGCATGAATCACAATCTGACCAGTCACAGGATCTGCTGCTGTTGCATCCAGAGTTGCGGTGATGAAGCCGTTGGTAATATCAGCGGCTGTCACGGTGTAGTTAGTACCGTTCACATTCACCACTGTGCCATCGATTGCATCTGGTCCCAACGCCACTTGTGCATTGAAGGTACCGTCTGTACCAAGTTCTGCTGCATTTAAGATACCATCGCCATTTAAGTCTTCAGGAACCGTAATCGCTGTAATCAGATCTTGTGGAGTTGTATCAATGGTTAAGGTTACATCTGCATCAGCAACATCGACATTACCTTGTGCATCTACAGCCTCAGCATGAATCACAATCTGACCAGTCACAGGATCTGCTGCTGTTGCATCCAGAGTTGCGGTGATGAAGCCGTTGGTAATATCAGCGGCTGTCACGGTGTAGTTAGTACCGTTCACATTCACCACTGTGCCATCGATTGCATCTGGTCCCAACGCCACTTGTGCATTGAAGGTACCGTCTGTGCCTAGCTCGTCTGCATTCAGGATTCCGTCGCCATTTAAGTCTTCAGGAATCGTGATCGCACCGATCAGGTCTGCAGGTAAGGTATCAACTGTTACCGTAACGTCTGCATCTGCAACATCAAGGTTACCTTGTGCATCCACTGCTTCTGCATG
>NZ_LRPE01000036.1 GCF_001605885.1 Acinetobacter lactucae
TAAAGAAAGTATCATTAAAGCAATTTATTTGAAATATAAGCAAATTATTGATTTTAAAAGTATAAAATTTAAACAGCTAGATGGCGAGTTTATTTATTTTCACCTTAGACAAGAAAGTTTAATCGAGATAAATCTAGAAGTTAAAGTTCAATTTTTTTATACAAATAACGAGATAATTACAATTTCTTGCATTGAAAAATAAATTTTTATTGATAATAATAATCATTTGCATTAAGGTGTGTTTCAGTATTTTTATACTCCTATATTTAAAAAGAAGTACTACAGAATTTGCTTGAAAAAAATCAATGTGAGAGGTGATATACAGATGATGCAGACTCAAATATCAGTAGAGCAAAATTTAGATCATATCGGTCAAAAGAAATTTTCATGTTTTTCTACGAAGAATTATTATCTCGAAGTGAACGAATTCGTTAAAACGGTAAATACACCTGCAGCAAATACGGCACTATTTAATGAAGAGATTTCAAAATGTTTTGAAGAAATTAAAAAGCAAGGACATCAAAATCCAGTTTTAATTGGTGCTATACCTTTTGATATTACAAAGAAAAGTAGCTTAAATTTTTATGCTGATCATAAAAAAATAACACAAGCATCTTCTACGATTAACTCATTAAAAAATCGTAATAATGTTGAGGTAATTAATAAATCATTACTTATTCAACGCCAAAAATTTGAAGGTACAGTGCAGTTAGCATTAGATGCTTTTGAAAAAAAGAAGGTAGAAAAAGTCGTTCTTTCTCAGGCTGTTGAATATGAGTTTAACCGTCATCAAGAGCCAGAAAATTTATTGGCTGCTTTATTAAAACAAAATCCAAATGCTTATAATTTTGTGATTCCAGTAGAACATAATAATTATATTCTAGGCGCAAGCCCAGAACTGCTTTTATCAAAAGAAGGCCGTATTGTAACCAGTAATCCTTTGGCCGGTTCTAGACCCAAATCTCAGATTTCTGAAATAAATTTCGTCAGTCAACAAGAATTAAATCATTCGGAGAAAGACCAACATGAACATCGAATTGTGGTTGAAAATATTATTAGAAATTTAGCCACTCATTGTGTAGAGCTCAAGGTTTCTGAATTTCCAGATATTTTAGAAACATCAACAATGTTGCATTTATCATCAGAATTCCAAGGTGTGCTCAAACAACAGGCACCGAATGCATTAAACCTCGCATTAGAATTACATCCAACACCAGCAGTCTGTGGCTCACCAACCAATGTTGCTAAGCAGTTTATTTTAGATCATGAAGGTTATGACCGACATTATTACACGGGTTTAGTAGGTTGGATGGACGCCGAGGGTAATGGAGAATGGGTAGTGACGATTCGATGTGGTCTACTCAGTGAAAATAAAATGCGCTTATATGCTGGTGCTGGAATTGTCGAAGGATCAGATGCTGAAGCTGAATGGTTAGAAACAGAAGCCAAAATGCAAACCATGCTGAATATTCTAAATACAAAAATTGCTGTGTAATGAGTAAACCTAGGCTGATTTTATTTTTATAGTCAAAACAATAACTAAATATCCACTGAGATATATTAAAAATTAAATAAAAAAGCCTGCATAAAGCAGGCTCTTTTATTTAAGAGGATTATTCTAAGAATTTAACAGTTACGCCAGAACGTACTTTACTTCCTAAATCATTTGCATCCCAGTTGGTTAAACGAATACAACCGTGTGATGCTGTTTTAGAAATTAAAGATGGATTTGGAGTTCCGTGAATACCGAAAGATTTTTTACTTAAACCAATCCAGATATTACCTACAGGAGCATTTGGACCCGGTGGTAAAGAAAGAGGTTTTAAGTTTTTACCTTGAATAAAGTTTGAAGGTGAGTAGCTATACCAAGGGTTACGAGCTACACCAACTACCTTGTAAGTACCGGTCGGAGAAGGCGTATCAGTACTGCCAATTGTTGCAGGAAATGACGCAA
Source organism: Acinetobacter lactucae (assembly GCF_001605885.1). Classification (GTDB taxonomy): domain Bacteria; phylum Pseudomonadota; class Gammaproteobacteria; order Pseudomonadales; family Moraxellaceae; genus Acinetobacter; species Acinetobacter lactucae. The sequence goes on from NZ_LRPE01000036.1 coordinate 1,955, forward strand.
TCATTTGGTTGCGGCTATTGAACAGATACAGTTGTTTTGCACCTTTATGCGCAATAATCAAATGAATATCTTCTGGTAAATCATTGCGTACGTTTGGAACAATGATTTTTTCGCCCGCTTTCTTGAATGTCGCAGTTGGGTTAATTTTCTTTAAGAAAGCTTCATCAATGTGAAACTTCTCGCCCAACATTTCGCTAACACGTGTGTAGTACAAACCTTTCATTTTAGCCTGTAACGCATAGTCAGAAGGGATTGATTGTGCGTATGGGCCTTTTAAATCAGCATCAGTAATGGTGTATTCAATAAATGCTGGCTTGGTTTGTTTAGCAATTAACGCATCCCAAGTTTCTTTAGTGAGTTCACCAGTAGGTGACAAACCATTCATTTGTTGGAATGAAGAAATTGCTTTTAATGTGTTTTTACCGCTCATGCCATCAATCGCACCTGGTGATGCATGTGCATTATTCAGCATAACGTGTGCGCGTGCGTAAACTGGAAGTTGGCCTTTACCATTATTTTCAGACCATTCTGCCGAGTTTAAGCTATCTAAAGTCCATGATGCAGCGGTTGTCGCAGGAGTCGTAGACGTAGCAGTGGTTTTAGCAACAGCTGGAGTCGACGCCGCGATGCCTGATTCAGCATTTGGGTCTTCAGTTTTCTGTAAATTTTGTAATGTTGTTGACGCTCGATTTAAGTCATTTTGTTCTTGAGCGGTAATTTGTGTCGGAGCTTGAGCTTGTACATTAGAAGCTGCTTCTACTGCTAAAGGATCAATCGGATCTTCTACAGGAGCTGATACCTTTTTAGGGGTCAGGGGTTGCTCAGTTGTTGAAGCAGCAAAAGCAACATTAGCAATAATACAACTTAAACTCATAGCGAGTAATGAGCGAACAAACATGTAATTCAACCTTAAGAATTTTCATATAAGCAATAGGAAGATTGATTTGATCTCAAAGTGCATAAAACTACCAATAACTCATCTCTATGAGCCCAAGATTGGCAATTTAGTGATTAAAAGAATATCAATAAACCCAATGTAACATGTTGCAAGTATTGCAGAAAACCCTGCAGCTTGCAGTAGACTTTTGTGTAAATATGCATTTTTTAGTAGTTTGACAAGCTTTTTGTGTGAAATTGAAATTATAAAAATCTCTATGTTTTTGATATGATGCAGCCACATAAAGAATATAGAGATTGGTAATGACGACTTTGAAAAATGATCGTTTCCTACGAGCTTTGTTACGCGAACCTGTAGATACCACACCGGTATGGATGATGCGTCAAGCAGGACGTTATTTGCCTGAATATCGTGAAACACGTTCAAAAGCAGGCGACTTTCTATCTCTATGTAAAAATACAGAATTTGCTTGTGAAGTGACTTTGCAGCCTTTACGCCGCTATGAATTAGATGCAGCGATTTTATTCTCAGATATTTTAACCATTCCTGATGCATTAGGTTTAGGGCTTTATTTTGAAACTGGAGAAGGTCCTAAGTTTCAAAAGACTGTTCGTACTGAACAAGATGTCGCGAATTTACCTAAGTTAAATGCAAAATCAGATCTTGATTATGTGATGAATGCGGTAAGCACAATTCGCTCAGCTTTAGGCGGTCAAGTTCCACTGATTGGTTTTTCGGGTAGCCCTTGGACACTTGCAACTTATATGGTTGAAGGTGGTTCAAGTAAAGAATTCCGTTTTACCAAGCAAATGATGTATGCGCAGCCAGAAGTTTTGCATGCTTTACTTGATCATTTAGCAGATTCAGTCATTGATTATTTAAATGCTCAAATTGATGCAGGTGCTCAGGCCATCCAGATCTTTGATAGTTGGGGTGGGGCATTAGCACACCGCGAATACGTCGAATTCTCTTTAAACTACATGAATAAAATCATTGCTGGTTTACAGCGTGAGAAAGATGGCCGACGTATTCCTGTTATTGTGTTCACCAAAGGTGGTGGTCAATGGCTAGAGCCAATGATTACCACTGGTGCAGATGCATTAGGTTTGGACTGGACCACTCCGCTTAATACAGCTCGTAATGTTGTCTCTGGACGCGTAGCGTTACAGGGTAATCTTGATCCTGCTGTTTTATATGGCTCGGCTGCTTCAATTGAAAAAGCAGTGAAAGCGATGTTAGACGATGCCTACGCAAATGGCGAAAAAACAGGTTACGTTGCTAACTTAGGCCACGGGATTACCCAGTGGGTAGACCCTGCACAGCCAAGAATCTTTGTAGATACAGTGCATGAGTATAGTGCTAAATATCTAGGATAGTTTTTTGTGCGCCATCTGACTTTACCCATTCATTTTATCGGCAAGGCTGTTTCGGCAGCCTTGTTTGGTATTCTGCTTTTAATTGCTTTTGCTTTCACGGCACCGATGGGAAGCCATGAATATATGGGTTTCTATCGCTATGATTATTTACTCATCTATGCAGTGCTGATTCAAATTTGTCTTTTATATTTAAAGCTTGAATCATGGGCAGAAGCCAAAGTTATTGCTTTATTTCACGTCATGGCGATGGTCATGGAAATCTTTTTAACGCATCCTGCGATTGCGTCATGGCAATATCCTCAGCCCGCCGTATTTAAAATCTTAACTGTACCTCTATTTGCAGGCTTTATGTATTCGGCTGTAGGTAGTTTTTTTGCACGTTCAATTCGGCTGTTTCATGTTTCTTTTGAAAAGCTTCCTAGTTTTGGAAGTATGCTTTTATTGGCATTTTTCTCATATATAAACTTTATGAGTAAATTTTTTGTACCTGATATTCGCTATATTTTATTTGCGATCAGTATGTTTATTTTTTGGAAGACTAAGCTTTATTTTCAGTTAAATGAACATAGATTTAAAATCCCGATGTTACCTGTGTTGTTTACCCTCGCTTTTCTCATCTGGATTGCTGAAAATATTAGTACTTTTTATAAAATCTGGCTCTATCCAAGTCAGGTAGATGCTTGGCATATGGTGGGCTGGGGTAAACTTGGTTCATGGTATTTATTATTACTCTTGAGTTTAGTATTGGTACTTAAAATATTAGGTCATCGAGATAATCAAGGTAATTGGAATTTAAGATAAATTTTTCTTTTGCACTTTTTATCATATTGTTTATTTTTTAATTGCTAATTCACAGCCTTCTCGTTATCTTTAATATCGTGTAATAAAAATTACACATAACAATACAACACATAAGAAACAATCAATAATGATTTTGGAGTTATACATCTATGTTAAAAAAATTAGCTTTAGCTGCTTTATTAGCGGCTGGTTCAAGTGTTGCAATGGCTGACAACGATGTAGGTTGTGGTGTGGGTACACAAGTCTGGGCTGGCAAAAAAGGAGTAGCGCCTAAAATTCTTGCTGCGACAACAAACGGTATTTTTACTAACCAATTACTAGGGATCACTTTTGGTACTTTAGGCTGCCGTCAAGGTGGAACAGTAACTGCGCAAGTGGTTACATTCACAAATGAAAATGCTGAAGCTCTAGCACGTGATATGGCAGTAGGCCAAGGTGAGAGCCTGAACGTACTTGCTGAATTAATGCAAATTAAACCTCAAGATAAAGACCGTTTCTTCAAAGTTTCAAAAGCAAACTTTGGTGAAATCTATTCTGCAAACAACCAAAATACGCTTCAAGTTTTAGCATCATTACAAACTGTAATGGCTAAAGACGACGTTTTAAAAGCTTACGTATAAGTTTGAAACTGAAAACCCTGTCTTATGGCAGGGTTTTTCTTATATTTAATGATAAAAATTGATGAGCTTAATGAAGTCAGTTGTTTTAGTTTTTGCCTCTTTGGCAGTGAATATTGCGTATTCAGCAGATATAAATCCATCTATTCAAAAATATTGGTCAATCGCAGAACAACAAAATCTAGATCAAGACATTACATGGCAAAGGCTCATGTATGCCAATAAAAACCAGAAGAGTGAGGTCACTTATTCTGGCTATTTCCTATCAAAAAATGGAAAAAATAATTTAAAAGAAGAACTGAAAACTGACATCTCGGCATTACTTATGCCTGCTCAAGATAATCAGTCGATTCGTTGTAAGTTCCCGGCACGTAGCCAATGGCTCATACAAAAAGTAGGTATTCAAGAAAATGAATTACCTCAAGTCAAGTGTACCGAATTTGAAAATTGGATTGGGCAGATTAAGCCCTACAAAGCGACATTAATTTATGCGACCGATTTTATGGGCAATCCGAGCTCCATGTTTGGCCATACGTTATTGCGTTTAGACCCTAAAGATCAGCAACAATTAAATTTAGTTTCCTATGCTGTAAATTATGCAGCAACTGTGGCAGGCAACGACAACTGGTCATACGCATGGAAAGGTTTAACAGGCCAATATCCAGGCGAATATTCACTCATGCCTTATTACCGTAAAGTAAAAGAGTACGGCGATTTTGAAAGCCGTGATTTATGGGAATATGAGTTAAATCTATCACCTGAAGAAACTCGGTTTTTAGTAAGTCATATTTGGGAAATGCAACATGTGAGCTTCCCTTATTATTTTGTGAGTGATAACTGCGCCTATAGGCTTTTAGGGTTAGTCGATTTAGTAAAACCTGAATCTAACTTACAAGAAAAATTTACTTATGCCTCCATTCCAATGGAAACCATTAAATCGATGCAGCAGCAGGGACTGACCAAAGCTCCTGTCTACCGACCTGCTTTAGAAACTCAGCTACTAGCCCAAGCTCATCAGCATGGTGCCTCTTTGGCAAAGGTGGCTCATCAAATTACGATGCTGCCTACACAGCAGTCTTCTCAGATTTTAAAATCATTTAGTGAACAGGATCAGGCTAAAATCCTCGAGATGGCTTACGATGATTTATATCTCCAATTTATTAGCCGAAAAATAGAAGAAAGTGTTGCTCAACCGCAGTTACGTCAGCTTTTAGCGCTAAGAAGTCAGATTGATTTAGATAAGCAACGTCAAGAACCTAAAAGACCAGCAAAGGAACCAACTCAAGGTCATAATGCTCGTAATCTTTCAGTGAAAGCCGGTGAGGTGCAAGGTGATAATTTTATCGAACTTAGTCATCGACAAGTCTATCATGACTTAATAGACCCTCAAGGCGGATATCGTGCAGGTACTCAATTACTCTTTTTAAATGGTAATGCCCAGTGGCGTAATGATCATTTAAAACTAGAACGTCTTGATTTGCTCGAAGTAAATTCTTATAACCCGATTCAACCTTTTAAAACACCGCTGAGTTGGGGATTTAACTTAGGTTGGCGTCAGGAAGCCATTCATGACGGAAGCTTTAGTGAAGATAAACAACACGGCGTTGCGAGCTTTAATGCACAGGTCGGTTATAGTCTTGCAGACTATGAGCGCAAGCATATTTGCTATGGGCAACTGCAAAGCTACGTACAAACAGGTTCAAATCTAGATAAAGGATGGCGTGTAGGCGTAGGCCCAACTTTAGGCTGTATGAACCAATGGTTTGAGCGCTTCAACTCTGTCGTGCAAATCGAATTGCCCTATTGGGAAGACCAAAATGAATGGAATTTGAGAGTCAATACGCAGTGGCAATATGTGATTAATCGCAATAATGTTGTTCGATTAAACTGGGATTATGAACAACAAAATCATCAAGACTGGATGAAATCAAGCTTAGGATATGTTTGGTTCTTTTAAAGAATAAGTGCATAAAAAAAGAGAAATGAATAATCTCATTTCTCTTTTTTGTTTTAGAAAAGACGATTATTTCTTAATCGCATTTAACACAGCATAAGCGGCTTTAATACGCTCTTCATTGGGAATACGTTTATTAGTTAACATGACTAAACCAATATTTTCTTTTGGAATGAACACGACATATGTTCCAAAACCGTTGGTTGAGCCAGTTTTGTGGAACATTTTAACTGAAGGTTCTTTTGAAATAGCAGTCACTTTATTAGGTTTCATCACGATTTGTTCTGAATTACTGTCTAATAAAGTTTGTAAAGGCGCTGGATAAGAAAATTCTTCCCAGCCAAGTGCTTGATACATTGTGCCGACTTGATAGAAACCTTGATGTGTTTCATTAATTGTACGTTGAATATCTGCTGGATATTTCTGCGGGTTGAGGTTGGCATTAATAAAACTCAGCATGTCTGGTAATGTCGATTTGACGCCGTATGCTGGTGCATCGAGTGGGCCGGGGTTAACTCGAATGGGCTGATTTTCTTGGTTATAGCCAAATGCATAGTTTTGCATTTGAAGTTTAGGCACATTGACATAACTATGTTTTAAACCAAGATCTGGAAAAATTGTTTTTTCTAAGACTTGGTCGAAAGATTGATTCATAGACAAAGCCACAACTTTTCCAAATAAACCAATACTTGGGTTTGAATATTGTCTGTATTTACCGATTGAATTTTTAGGTTTCCAGTCTTTGAAAAAAGTTAAAACTTGTTGGTCTGTTTGTACTTCATCTGGAAATTGCAAAGCAAGGTTGCCGCTGGTATATGTCGCAAGTTGAAGTAAGTTAACTTGATCAATCGGTGTGTTTTTTAGTTCTTTCCAATATTTTCCGGGCGTGTCTTCAAAAGAGAGAGTTCCTTTTGTTTTGGCATATCCACCCGCTGTCGCAGTAAATAATTTACTGACTGAACCTAGCTCAAAAATGGTGCTGCTATTTACAGCTTTTTTATCTTGAACGGATTGTAGACCATAATAGATTTCATACTTTTTATTATTCTGGACGATGCCAACCGCCATACCGGGCACATTATATTTTTCTAATAACGGTTTAAAGTTTTGATCTACCAGTTTTTTAATTTCTTGTTCTTTTAGTGTATTACCTGCATAAATTGAGGTGCTAAAAATAAAAAGAGGGGATAAAAGTAAGCAAGAAATTTTTTGGAATCGCATGATTAACTCATCAAAAATTTTAAAGTGAAGTCATGTAGTTTTATAACAAAAATCACATAATTTAATTGTTATGTTTTATGGAGTTCGCGAAGCGTTTAGATGTAAAAAAAGCCCAACTTCGTCGGGCTTTAATTAGTTTACTAAATAAAAATTAGTAACTTTCAGGTACGGCACTTAAGAACTCACGACGTGCTTCTTTATCGGTTTTAAAATCTCCAATAAATGAAACAGTACGTGTGGTTGATTCTTGTTTACCTACACCACGCATCATCATACACATATGTGCTGAATCGATGACTACAGCAACACCGCGAGCCTCAGTCACTTCTGCGACAGCTTCTGCGATTTGTTTGGTCAAGTTTTCCTGAATTTGCAAACGACGTGCAAACATTTCGGTAATACGTGCAAATTTTGATAAGCCGAGAACTTTGCCTTCCGGTAGATAGGCAACATGGACACGACCATAGAACGGGAGGAGATGATGTTCGCAAAGCGAATAGAATTCAATATTCTTCACCAATACCATTTCATGGTTATCTGATGGGAAAACAGCGTTATTGGTGACTTCTTCTAAAGTTTTACTATAGCCAGAAGTTAAATATGAAAAAGCTTTAGCCGCACGCACAGGCGTATCTTTAAGGCCGGGACGATCAAGATCTTCACCGACGGCAGTCAGGATATTTGCGTACGATTGCTGCATTGACATAAGACGTATAAGTTTACTCTATTAGACAAGCTCGGCATTGTATCAGAAACATGACCTGATGTTCATAAATCCTCGCACTATATTTATTTTGGATTTGCGCATGCTTGATAAAAGATGAATAAAATTCATGTTTTTTATCGTTAATAGTCAAGTGTTTGAACATGAAATGTGCATTTAATATAGGTAAGTTCTAAATGGTCGCCTAGTGGCATCATATTTGCAGAGATGCAGTGTTATAGAGCATAAGGATAAAACATGTCAGAACGTCCAATCACCTTTTTTTTCCGTGGTGGTCAGCAGCAAATAGAAAATGTAGTACCTACAATGACGGTTTTGCAATTTCTGCGAGAATATACTCAAACTGGTAAGACTAGGCAGACTGGTACAAAAGAGGGATGTGCTGAGGGCGATTGTGGTGCATGTACAGTAGTGATTGGTGAGTTGGTCAATGACAACCTACAATTGCGCAATGTGAATGCGTGTATTCAGTTTTTACCGACTTTAGATGGTAAAGCACTATTTACAGTGGAAGATCTTCATCACTTATTGCCTGCCCAAGATGGCACACTTCATCCTGTACAACAGGCAATGGTCGATATGCATGGTTCACAATGCGGTTTTTGTACACCCGGTTTTATTATGTCGCTATGGTCAATGTATGAAAATGAACAGCATTCTCCGAGCAAAGATAAAATCAGTGATTATATTTCTGGAAACTTATGCCGCTGTACAGGCTATCGCCCTATTTTAGATGCAGCACAAAAAGCATATGACTATCCGCGTGTTTTATTACAACGTCAAAAAGTAATTGATGTATTAAAAGAGATCAAAGCATTACCTGCATTACATTTGAATAATTATGGTCAGCAATTCTTTGCACCAAAGAGTTTGCAGGATTTTGCCGCATTACGTTTGCAGTTACCTCAAGCGCGTATTGTTGCTGGTAGCACAGATGTCGGTTTGTGGGTAACAAAGCAGGGCCGTGATTTAGGCGATATGCTTTATATTGGTCAAGTGGAAGAACTCAAAAAAATTGTAGTCACAGATCATGCTTTAAAGATTGGGGCAAATGTAAGTTTGAATGATGCACTCATCAAAATTTCAGATTTTTATCCTGACTTACAAGAATTACAGCGCCGTTTTGCTTCCATGCCTATTAAAAATGCAGGAACCCTAGGTGGAAATATTGCCAATGGTTCGCCTATTGGTGACTCAATGCCGGCATTAATTACGCTAGGTACACGATTGATTTTGCGTGTAGGTGAACAAACCCGTGAAATCGCCTTGGAAGACTTTTATCTAGATTATCAAAAAACAGCATTACAGCTTGGTGAGTTTGTTGAGGCAATTATTATTTCGCTTCGTGAGGAGCAGACGCGTTTTAAATTTGCCAGCTATAAAATTGCCAAACGTTTTGAGCAAGATATTTCTGCGGTATGTGCGGCCATTTCATGCGAGTTAGATACTCATTATGTCGCTCACAAAGTGAGAATTGCTTTTGGTGGTATGGCGGCTACTCCCAAACGTGCAAAATATGCAGAAGCCATCTTAGAAGGTCAGCAACTTACAGCAGAATTGATGGTTCAGGCTCAAGAGACATTGTCGCAAGACTATCAGCCTTTAGATGATGGACGTGCTAGCTCGGCATATCGTTTACACGTTGCCAAAAACTGTTTACAGCGTTTTTATGTAGAAAAAATCCTGTCTCAAGCGATCACTCGTGTGAATGACTTGATTGCTGTGGTGGAGATCTAATATGAATCAAAACATTGACTTAAGTGTTTCTAAAAAATACGCTAAAGCAGGCGACTCGATTCCACATGAAAGTGCACATTTACATGTGACTGGGCAGGCAACTTATATCGATGATTTACCCGAGCTTGAAAATACGATGCATCTGGCGGTTGGGTTTTCAAGTTGTGCCAAAGGTAAAATCAGTAAGTTTGATTTGGATGCGGTACGTCAGGCTGATGGTGTCCATGCAGTATTTTCGGCAAAAGATATTGAGGTTGAAAATAATTGGGGACCAATTGTAAAAGATGACCCAATTTTTGCCGAAGAGCAGGTCGAATTTTATGGACAAGCTTTGTTTGTAGTTGTTGCCGAGAGTTATCAGCAAGCCCGTCGAGCAGTTCGTTTGGCAAAAATTGAGTATGTGCCCGAAACTCCAATTTTAACGATTCAAGATGCAATTAAAAAAGAATCGTGGGTATTACCGCCTGTTGAATTTAGCCATGGTGAAGTTGAGCAGGCATTTCAAAACGCAGCCCATCAACTTTCAGGTGCTATTGAACTGGGTGGGCAAGAGCATTTTTATTTGGAAGGGCAAATTTCCTATGCGATTCCACAAGAAAATCAGAGCTTAAAAGTCTATTGCTCGACACAACATCCAACAGAAATGCAGCTGCTGATTTGTCATGCATTAGGCATGAATATGCATCAGGTGAGTGTGGAAAGTCGGCGTATGGGTGGAGGTTTTGGCGGTAAAGAGTCACAGTCGGCACAGTGGGCATGCATTGCATCTTTGGCAGCACAAAAAACAGGCCGTCCGTGTAAATTACGCTTAGATCGTGATGATGACATGAGTGCTACAGGCAAACGTCATGGTTTTGCTTATGAGTGGTCTGTAGTCTTTGATGACAACGGTATTTTGCAAGGCTTAAAGGTGCAACTGGCTTCAAACTGTGGTTTTTCGGCTGATCTTTCTGGGCCAGTAAATGAACGTGCGATTTGCCATATTGGCAACGCCTATTATTTAAATGCAGTTGAGCTACGTAACTTACGTTGTAAAACCAATACTGTTTCCAATACTGCATATCGTGGTTTTGGTGGACCGCAAGGCATGTTTGTCATCGAAAATATTATTGATGACATTGCTCGTTATTTAGGTTGTGACCCTGTTGAAATTCGTCAGCGTAATTTCTTTGCCGAGCAGCCCGGTGCAGGACGTGACCGTATGCACTATGGGGCAGAGATCCGTGATAATGTTGCGCCAAAATTGGTAGCCGAACTATTGCAAAGTAGCGATTATGCGAAACGTAAACAGAGTATCCATGCTTTTAATCAGAATAATGACATCATTAAGCGTGGTATCGCGTTAACCCCATTAATGTTCGGTATTTCGTTTAATGCAGTGCATTACAATCAGGCGGGTGCACTGGTCTATGTCTACATGGATGGGACTGTCGCGATTACGCATGGCGGTACAGAAATGGGACAGGGGTTATATACCAAAGTACGTCAGGTTGCTGCGCATGAGTTGGGTTTACCAATCGATAGCGTTCGTTTAATCGCAACCGATACTTCTCGTGTGCCAAATACTTCGGCAACAGCAGCATCGAGTGGCGCAGATCTAAACGGTAAAGCTGTTCAAAATGCCTGTATTAAAATTCGTGAGCGTCTGGCAAAACTTGCCGCAGAAATAAGTGATAGTGCGGCTCATCAAGTCCAATTTGAAGATAGTATGGTCTCAACAGCGAATGGCTATTCATGGGCATTTCCTGACTTAGTTCAACGGGCATACATGGCGCGTATACAATTATGGGACAGTGGTTTTTATAAAACACCAGAAATTCACTATGATCAGGTCAACCATTTAGGGCGTCCGTTTTTCTATTATGCCTATGGTGCAGCAGTCAGTGAGGTCGCAATAGATACTTTAACTGGGGAAATGAAAGTATTACGTGCCGACATTTTGCATGACGTCGGGCGGTCAATTAATCCTGCAATTGATATAGGGCAAATTGAAGGTGGGTTTGTGCAAGGGATGGGGTGGCTCACGACAGAAGAGTTGTATTGGCAGCCGCAGGGGCCACACGCAGGCCGTTTGTTTACCCATGCACCTTCAACTTACAAAATCCCGACCAGTGTGGATATTCCTCATATTTTTAATGTCAAACTGTTTAATAATCAAAATCAGGCAGACACCATCTACCGCTCTAAAGCAGTAGGTGAACCTCCATTTATGTTGGCATTATCAGTTTTCTCGGCAATTCGTCAGGCGGTACAGGCGGCTATTCCAGAAAATGCACCGCTCGTACTCAATGCTCCAGCAACTGCCGAAGAAATTTTACGCGCAATTGCGATTGGACGAGGACAAGCTTTGGCTGACCGCCCACAAGCTAAAATGTAGAAGATGATGCAACATTTACAATGGTGGACTGATTTTGTGGCGTGGCAAGTGGATGCTCTGCCTATGCTATTGGTCACAGTGGTACGCGCCGATGGTTCAACACCAAGAGAAGTCGGTGCAACAATGTTATTGCGCTTTAATTTGCAACAGCAATGGCAGCAATCAGATACGATCGGTGGTGGGCATTTAGAGTTTCAAGCGATTGATATTGCTAAAGCAATGTTAAGCGAAACTGAAGCTTGCATGAGACGTATTGAACGCTTTAACCTCAGTGCACGGTTGGGGCAGTGTTGTGGTGGAGTGATGTGGTTGTTATTTGAAAAAATATCACCCGCTGAGATCGCATCGGATTTATCCCATTGTTTGCAAGCATGGCGAGCCGGGCAGCGCATATTGCGTACAGTCTCACATCAACATGCATCCACTTGGCAGACTATGGATATTGAACAGCAACCAAGATTCGAGTTTCAGCCTGCCAGCAGTGAGCAATGGCAATTTGACCAGCAGATTCAACCTTATGCTATGCAAGTGCTGATTTGTGGAGCAGGACATGTGGGTGAAGCAATCGTTCGCTGTTTATTACCTATTGGTATGAGGGTGAAATGGATTGATCCGCGTGATGATATTTTCCCATCCGATTTAGTGGAACAGGTGCAATGTTTAACGACTGATACCTTAGAAGCTGAGATCGAGCATTTTGACCGTTCAGGTGCAATTTTAATTTTAACTCATGATCATCAATTAGATTTGCAATTGTGTTTTACAGCCTTAAAACCTACGGCAAAACCATTTGCTTATGTTGGGATGATTGGCTCAAAAAGTAAAAGGGCTATTTTTGAGAAACGTATGCAAGTACGTGGTTATACTCAGGAAACATTACAACGTTTGGTTTGCCCGATCGGGATAGAAGGGATTTCATCGAAACAACCTGCAATGATTGCCGTTGCAGTGGTTGCTCAATTATTGCAGGTGTTTGATGTAAAAAAATGATCCCAAAGGATCATTTTTTTTGTTCGAACTTTGGATTTTTCTCTGCACGTTTAAGCAGCACGAGAACAGCACCTGTGCCACCTTGATTTTCTGGCGCACTTACAAAGGCCAAAACATCGCGGTGTTGACGTAACCATCCGTTGACGTAGGTTTTTAAGACCGCTTCTGGGCCTTTACCATGCACAATTTTAATGACATTTTGATTTTCATCTTTTGCCATCTGGATAATTTGTAACACTGCGTCACGTGCTTGCTCAATGGTGCAGCCGTGTAAATCTACAGCTTCAAACCAACGCATTTTTCCAGCTTTCAAGTCTTCAAAAACCTTATGCTGGAGGGTAGCAATGCGATAGCTTAACGTTGCTTGGCTTGCGACCGGATTTAAAGCAGCTTGCGTATCTGATAACTCGGCATGTTCGGTATCACGGCCACCTTCGGCGGCTGCCCGTTTCGCTAGCGTTTGTGCATCAACTTTTCTGGCACGAGGTGTTTTTACATCGGCAACATTGCTATTGTTGATGCGTTTAACACCTGCAACAGCCTGTTGAAACAGATGGGTATCTTCCAATTCTTCAGACTCAGCCTGAGATTTTTTAGACTCAGGCTGACTTGCGATTTTGCTTGAATGAGGATTGGAGATTTGCTTTTTAAATTGCTTCAATAACTTCTGTTGCTCTTTAGAAAGCGATGAATCTTTATTACTCATATATCTTCATTAAACCGTTTGGGGTTGTCCAAAAAGGGCAGTAAAAGCTTGATCTGGACGTGGTTGTTTCATAAAACTTTCGCCCACCAAGAAGCTGTGAATATCATGCTCTTGCATCATACGCACATCATCTGGTGTCGCAATACCGCTTTCAGTAATTAATAAACGTGAGGCCGGAAGTAATTTTTTCAATCGAATGGATGTATTTAAATCTACATCAAACGTTTTTAAATTACGGTTATTCACGCCTAATAAACATTGCTCAGAAAGCTTTAAAGCGCGTTCCATTTCTTCTTCGTCATGAACTTCAACTAATACATCAAGTTGATGTTCAAACGCAGTTTTTGACATTTCTTCGAGTTGCTGGTCAGACAAACAAGCAACAATTAATAAAATACAGTCAGCATGCAAAGCACGTGCTTCAACTACATTGTACGGGTCGACCAAAAAGTCTTTACGTAAAGCAGGCAGGGCACAATGATTGCGAGCAATCGCAATATTCTCATCTGCACCCTGAAAGAAATCAACATCGGTCAATACCGATAAACACGCAGCTCCAGCTTGTTCATATTGCTGAGCAATTTCGGCAGGATTAAAGTCTGCGCGAATGATTCCTTTTGATGGAGATGCTTTTTTAATTTCAGCAATCACGCCCGGACGTTTATGTAGTAAAGCGTTGGCAAAGCCTCGAACTGGCGTCGCGGCTTTTGCTAATTCTTCCACATCTTGCAAATTACGTTGTTTTAAACGCGCAGCAAGTTCCTCATGTTTACGGTCAACAATTTTACCTAAAATGGTATTTTGAATATTAATCATGAGAAATCCTTAATCTGCCTGAGATTGCTTTAATGTTTTGGTAAATTCAGCCAAAACACTCATTTTTTCTAAAGCCTGTCCGCCATAGATAATATCTTGAGCGAATGTAACAGCCTGAGCATAAGTTTTGGTAATGCCCGCCACATAGATGCCTGCGCCTGCATTAAGCGCAATCATGTTTGCTGCTTTTTCACCAATATCGGATTTATTTTTGCTTAAAGCATCTTTAATTAACTTTAGACTTGCTGTTGCATCTGCAACAACGAAACCATTTAAAGTTTGTGATTCAATTCCGACATCTTCAGGGGTAAGTGTCCATTCCGTGATTTCGCCGTCTTTGAGCTCTGCAACAGCAGTAGGAGCAGCAAGACTGATTTCATCGAGCCCATCTCTTGAATGAACAACCATCACGTGTTCAGCACCAAGTTGTTTCATCACTTCGGCAATTGGGCGGCAAAGTTCATCTGAGAACACACCAATTACAAAGCGTTTTACACCAGCTGGATTGGTCAGTGGGCCGAGTAAATTGAAAATACTGCGAATCCCAAGCTCACGACGTGGACCAGCAGCGTATTTCATGGCTTTATGATGGTTTGGAGCAAACAAGAAACCTACACCCATTTCACGGATGCAGCGTTCGGTTTGTTGCATATCTAAATCAAGATGAATACCTGCTTGTTCAAGTAGGTCTGATGAACCTGATTTACTTGAAACGCCACGGTTACCATGTTTTGCAATAGTTGCGCCTGCTGCTGCAATCACAAAGCTTGACGCTGTAGAGACGTTAAATAAATTTTGACCATCACCACCAGTACCCACAATATCAACTAAATGTTTGATATCGCTAACATCGATCTTGATCGCAAATTCACGCATGACACGTGCAGCAGCTGTCATTTCGTCAATGCTTTCACCTTTCATGCGTAGGCCCATCATCAAAGCACCAATTTGTGCTTCGGTTGCCTCACCTTGCATGATGCTGCGCATAATTTCTTCCATTTGAGGCTGAGTCAAATGAATGTTCTTGGTAATGTGGTTGAGCGCCTGTTGGATATTCATAGTCATGATTTACAGCATTAATGATTAAAATTTTTAGGTGAAGTTGATCAAGAGTGGGATGTTCAGCTTGTTGCGTTCCATGTTTCACTAGCTACGAGGAGCTATGTTAGCAGAAAATAATCAAAGATTTTTGTTGTTCGATCATAGTTTTAAAAATTTTGCTGGTTTATTACTTTAGTTTGATTAATAAACAGAATTTATTCATTGAAAAAGATTTTAGTTTGTTGTGAGTTTTTATGATAAATAATTAACCATTTGGTATATCTTAAACGCAAATATACCTAGGAAAAATGCGTATAAATCAACCAAATAAAAGTAGATATAGTAGGGCGATCTTTATTTTATCTATTAATAAATATGTATTTAAATAACTTGAAATATCTAGGAGCTTTTAAAAATAAGTGCTCATTTATTTTTGTATTTGTTGCACTATTTCATCCACTAGAAAGCTATGCGCAAGAAGCTGTAGAGCAACCACAAAAACAAACTAAAACAGATAAAGTAGTCCGTGTTGCTGTGACAGGGTCTCGGATTTCAAAAGCACAAAAAGATGGCCCGACCAGTGTGACGGTCATTACCGCAGCCGATATTGAAAAACAAGGTTTTAGTAATGCATTTGATGCGCTTAATAACCTGACGCAGAACACGGGTTTTGTACAAGGTGCCGATTATGGAAATACTTTTACACCTGCGGCTAATGCTATTAGTTTACGAGGGTTAGGACCGAATCATACTTTAACTTTGATTAATGGACATCGGGTTGCGGATTATCCTGTACCGTACGATGGCTCTGTCAATTTCGTGAATTTAGCCAATATTCCCACTGCCATTATTGACCGTATTGAAATATTAAACGGTGGTGCCTCTGCAATTTATGGTTCAGATGCAATCGCAGGTGTCGTGAATATCATTCTGAAAAAGAAAACAGACGGTACTCAATTTAATATTAAGGCAGGCGGAACAAAAGAAGGCGGGGAAAACTTACGTTTACAACTGAGCGGTAGTAAAACTTTAGACAAGCTCAACCTTGTTTATGGGATTGAACTCAGTGGCCGTGAACCGATATGGGCAGCCGATCGAGATTTTATGAAGAGCCGAACTCGTTTAGGAGAAAAACCAGATACGGTTGTAGGTCGTAAAAATGCCGATACTGGTAAATATCTTTCAATTGGTGGGTGTCGGGCCTTTAATGGTTTATTTAACGGATCAGTCAATAATATAGGACAAGCTGGCGCAGACAATTGTGCAAGTGGTTTGGCACGACCGACTTATTGGACTATTCAAACTCAAAATCGCAGTCAAAATGGTTATCTCGGTTTAGACTATGAGTTAAATGATAAAACTCAATTATTTGCAGATTTTTTAATTGGTGCTAACCAAATTGAAAATAATACCCGTGGTCCAACATGGACTTCTTTAGCTGCAACGAGTGGTTATTTCCTAAATCAAGATTCGGGAAATTATGAAATTTGGAATCGCCGTTTTGCACCTGAAGAATTAGGCGGGGTAGAACGAGTAAATAAAAAATGGAAAGAACTTTCTTCGAACTTAAATTTTGGAATTCGAGGCGATATTGGAGAGACGAGCTGGAGTTATGAAGCAGCTTATAATGGTTCCATCTATACCAGTCAGCTACGCCGCCAAGGCTTATTACGTTCGAATGTTGATGAATATTTCTTAGGTCAGCAACTTGGTACAGATGCAGATGGTATTCCTATTTATTCACCTCATTTAGATCGTTTAAGTCGACCACTGACAGCAAACGAATTTGAGAGTATTTCGGGCACAACAAAAGAAAAAGATAAGTCATGGGCACAAAGTTTGACCTTAAGCGCGAATGGTGACGTATTTAAGTTACCTGCAGGAACTGCCAAACTTGCGGCTGTGGCTGAAATCGGACGTCAAGGTTTTTCTATTAAGCCGGATCAGGCACTTGAAAATGGTGAGTTTTATAATGCGAGTTCTAGTGGCGAATATAGTGGCACACGTACACGCCAAGCACTTGGTGCAGAATTATTCTTGCCTTTAGCGAAACCATTAAATTTAACGCTGTCTGGACGTTATGACCGTTATGCTTTGTCAGATAACAGCATTGATAAGCTAACTTTCGGTTCAGGTCTGGAGTTTAGACCGCATCCGACTTTATTGGTGCGTGGTAACTACGCGACCAGCTTTCGTGCACCAGATATGAACTATCTGTTTTTAAATAAACAAAAAGGTTATTTTCCGAGTACCACCGATTATTTACGTTGTAGCCAAACGGGACAACCTTTAGATAAATGTACCTTTAAAGATTACTCGCCTGGGGCGAACTATACTTTAACTGGAAACAAAGAGCTGAAACCTGAAGAGGGTAAATCTTATGGTGCAGGTTTTGTTTGGTCACCAACCAATAAATTTGATATCAGCATCGATTACTGGGATATCAAAATTGATAATCTTGTGACCAACTTAAGTGCGGACAAAATTCTACGTTTAGAAGCAGATTGTCGTTTAGGCAACCAAGATATTAACTCTGCGGCCTGTATTGATGCATTGGCACGTGTAGAGCGTAACCCTGCAAATGCAGTTGTCGATCCAAATGTGATTAAGAATATTAATATTGTTCCGATTAATGCTGCATCAGACCATACTCGCGGGATTGACTTCACTAGCAGATGGCGCTGGAAAACAGACAGCTTTGGTAACTTTCTCTGGACGGTAAATTATAGCCGTGTACTAGAACATGAATATCAACAATCAAAAGATGGCGAGAAAGATGACTACCTAAAAGATTTAACCATTCCTGATTGGCATGACCGTTTTAATACCAGTCTCAGCTGGAGTTTTGGAGATTGGGCATCAACAGTATTAGTTAATCGTTATGGCAAAATTCCAAACGGCGACCAAACTGCTTACCTAAGCCCAACGTATTTGGTGAACTGGAGTGGTACTTATCAAATCTCTCCAAAAGCTTCTGCTTCAATCATTATTAATAACCTGTTTGACAAAGTGAAACGAGATGACACGGGCGGTTGGCCATATTATCCGGTAGGATCATATTCACCATTCGGCCGTCAAGGTTGGTTGGAATTTAACTATAAATTCTAAGAATGATGTGGGCATGCAGCGAAGTGGTACAGCATTTGCTGCATCTTTTTATTTAAAACAACAGAGGATAAAACCCCTTATGCTGGTCAAGCTTTCATTTAGAAAAAGATTGCTACTTACAACATTATTATCTTTATCGGCAACACAGATTTTTGCATCGAATAACATTGAACAAATCCCGATTGGTAAATTACCCGAGTGGGTTATACCCGAATCTTATGATTTAGATTTTAAGATTGATCCCGCACAAAAAGGCTATACCGGTAAAACCATTATTCATTTAAAACTGGCTCAAGCCACAGATCACATCTGGATTCATGGTAAATCTTTAACGGTTAAAGATGTGAATATTACATCGGCACAGGGTATTAAAACCAAGGCAAAATATGAGCAAGCCTCTGAAGTAGATGGGGTGAGTAAAATTAAACTTGCCAAAACCTTGCCCGCAGGACAGTATCAACTCGTTCTAGATTTTAATGCAGCGTATGACCAGCAGCTCGATGGTATTTATAAAATCGAGTTTGAGGGTAAACCTTATGTGATGACTCAAATGGAAGCAATTAGTGCACGCCAGTCATTTCCGTCATTTGATGAGCCACGTTTTAAAACGCCGTTTAATATTCGTTTGACGATTCCAAACAAATATTCAGGTTTTGCCAATACCCAGCAAACATCTGAGCAAGCAGAGAAGTCGGGTTGGAAAACACTCAGTTTTGCACAAACTAAACCATTGCCAACTTATTTACTTGCATTGGCTGTCGGGCCGTGGCAATTACAAAAAGGACCTGATATTGGAGCAACTTCATGGCGTAAGCAGCCGATCCAGTTACGTGGTATTGCACCCGATGCTAAAGCTGAAAAAATGCAGCATGCCTTATCTGAAACGCCAGCCATTTTAAAAACTTTAGAAGATTATTTTGCCTTTGGTTATCCATTTGACAAGCTAGATTTACTTGCAGCACCAGACTTTGCTGCTGGGGCTATGGAGAACCCGGGGTTAATT
This sequence comes from Acinetobacter lactucae, assembly GCF_001605885.1. Classification (GTDB taxonomy): domain Bacteria; phylum Pseudomonadota; class Gammaproteobacteria; order Pseudomonadales; family Moraxellaceae; genus Acinetobacter; species Acinetobacter lactucae. The sequence goes on from NZ_LRPE01000036.1 coordinate 21,324, forward strand.
ACTTTTAGAGATTATCTAATGTTGTTAGATAAGGACTCGCCAGTTTCTTTTGTACAGAATTCATTTAATGTCAATGCACATGAGTTGGCGCATCAATGGTTCGGTGATGTCGTCACGATGCCGTGGTGGGATGACTTGTGGCTCAATGAATCTTTTGCCACATGGATGCAAAGTAAAATTACTCAAAAATTACATCCCGAATTTAATGCTGACCTAGAACGTATTACAGACACCGCAGATGCGATGAAAAGTGACAGCTTAGTGAGTGTGCGCCGTATTCGCCAGCCTATTTTAAGTAATGCCGATATTCAAACTGCTTTTGATGGTATTACTTACCAAAAAGGTGCAGCTATTTTAAATATGTTTGAAAACTATTTAGGTGAAGAAAAATTCAAACAAGGGGTGCGCAATTATATTAATAAGCACCAATATGGTAATGCGACAGCCAATGATTTAATTAGCGCTTTAGCAGAGCAGTCTGGACAAGGTGAGCGCTTTACTAGAGCGATGAAAAATTTTCTTGATCAACCTGGTGTGCCTTTAATTAATACCGCATTACAGCAAGAAGGCAATAAAGTCTTTTTAAATGTGAAGCAAAGCCGTTACTTACCTGTGGGTTCAAAAGGTGATGCAAGAAGCCTGTGGGGTGTACCATTATGTGTGCGTTATGAAGTTCCAAATGCAGGTAGTAAAGTGCAATGTGAATTGGTAGATCAGGCAGAAGCCAAAATTGAACTCAAAGGTGCCAGCCTTGGCAGTTGGTATATACCAAATGCAGATGCGGCAGGATACTACCAATTTAGTTTGCCACAAAAAGAATTTACTCGTCTGACTGCAGCTACAGAAAAGCTTTCTAACACTGAACAGTTAGCTTATGCCTATGCAATTTCAGCTGCATTTAACCACGGTGATATTAATTTGTTGGCTGTCGTAGATGCTGCGAAGAAATTCGCCAATTCAAATAGTCGACAAATTAGTACAGCGCTGTTTTCCCAGTTAAGTACCATTCAACGTCATGTATTGAAAACAGAAGCTGAACGTGAACATTTTAGAAAAGTTTTGGCAAATTTATATTTACCTAAATTAAATCAGTTGGGTTATGTCAGCAAAACAGGTGAATCAGCTGAAGACAGTTTATGGCGTAGTGAGTTAGTTAGATTTCTTGCTTTAGATATTCAAGTTCCTGAAGTTCGTACCCAACTGTTAAAACAGTCAGATGCACTCTTTGCTCAAAAGCAGCTTAACTTTGCTGAAGTAACCCCTGAATTATTGCCAACTATTTTAGCTGTACGTGTACAAGAAAAAGACCAACCTGCTTTTGATCGTTTATCTGGAGAGTTACAACGCGTGACTCAACCGACACAACGTCTTGCAATTCTTACGGCTCTAGGTTCAGCAAATCAAGAAGCAACACGCCAACAAGCACGACAGTTGATTTTAAACCCACGTGTTAAAGTTGGTGAAGTTCGTACCGTGGTCAACTCAATCAATAATTATGGAGATGAGCAAGGTGGCTTATGGTCTTGGTTTAAAGTAAATCATGACGCCGTGTTTGATCGTTTAGGTAAATCTTCGGCTGGGCGTTTTCCTGCAATGTTTAGTGGGGCCGCATGTACCCAACAACAGGCAGTCCAGTTAAATGACTTTTTTGCACCACGAACTAAAGAATTGGTTGGGGTGGAAAGAGGATTGAAACAGACCAAAGAGCGAATTCAACTCTGCGAATCTTTGGTGGTAAAACAAGATGGATCAATTGTGCAACAGTTAAAGTTATAATTGATTCAAACATGAAAAAAGCCAACTGATCGTAGTTGGCTTTTTTTATTAAGGATTCTTATCAAATTACTTTTAAAACAATCTATTTACGGCTGCCTTATGCATAAATATCTAAAAAGTTTTTAAAGATTTGATGGCCATGTTGACTCAAAATTGATTCTGGATGGAACTGCACGCCTTCAACAGGCAATGTCTTATGTTTAACACCCATGATTTCTTCCATTGAGCCATCTGCTTCGTTGGTCCAACACGTTACTTCAAGGCAATCAGGCAGTGTTTGCTGATCAATCACCAAAGAGTGATAACGAGTTGCAGAGAATGGGCTAGGAAGATTACTGAAAATACCTTTATTACTGTGGTACATATCAGATAAACGTCCGTGCATCACCGTTTTGGCTCTTACAATGTTTCCGCCAAAAGCTTGCCCAATACTTTGATGCCCTAAACACACGCCAAGCAAAGGTATTTTTCCGGCAAAGTGATTAATTGCAGGAATTGAAATACCAGCTTCGCTTGGAGAACAAGGACCAGGACCAATAACCAGATATTTAGGTTGCCATCGTTCAATATCCTCTAATGTGACTTGATCATTGCGAACTACTTTTACTTCCTGATTCAACTCGCCAAAATATTGGACGATGTTGTAGGTAAAAGAGTCGTAATTGTCGATCATTAGAAGCATTTTTAGCTAAACCTCTTGATATTTAATGTTTTTTTCAATAGTGCTGTTTTGAATACCCGTTTGGCTACCCATTTTGAAATTAGTGCTCAATTCATTGAACAAAAATAAAGCCGTTATCTAAGCGGCTAATGTACCAGAATTTCCTTGTCTTGTAATAACTTCATGCTTTATTGCTAGCAAAAGCATATTAATAATTATAAGTCGATGTATTTTCTAAACTAAAAGTGTGGAGCAAATTGATCATTTAATTTGAAGATATCTCTTTATTATTAGGCAAAATCTGCCATACAAAATTTTCTTGATTCAGTGGAGTAAACCCTATTTTTTCATAGAGCCATGAGGCTGTACTGGTAAGTAACATAATTCTGCGAAGTTTAAGAGACTCCAAGTGTTCTAAGCAACATTCCATTAGCCATCGTCCTAATCCCAATTTTTGAAACTCATTGATGATAAAAACATCTTTTACATAAGCAAAGGTTGCATAGTCTGTAATGATACGAGCAAGTCCAATTTGTTGGTTGTTCGGATCATATAACCCAAAGCACAAACTGTTTTGTATAGCGGTTTGCATTGTTTCTAAATCGATCCCTTTTGCCCATTTTGAATGGTATAGAAACGAATGAATCACTTTTATGTCGAGTTTAGAGGGATCTGTAGAAACGGTATAATGATCATCACGTGTGGCTGTGAAATTAGATACCTGCATAGGGAAACCCTTTAATTCAAAGAAATATTGAATACGGTTAAAAATAGCATGGTGCTTAAAAAGTTCTCTTCAAAACTACTTTTTTATAGTTACGATTATGTTTCTTAATTATAAAAATTCTTAATGGCTATTAGTTGTGGAGTTATCAATGAATAAGGACTTTTTATTTTATTAGTTAAAAACAGGGAGATTTTTTAGAAATTTATTTAACTAAATCAGCTTTAATAGCTTTTAATTAAAAAATAGAGATAAAGACAATAAAGGCAGAATAAGCTTTTCATTGGAAATAAAAAACTATTCTGCCTTAGTCACAAAAAAGTTTAAATCTTACGTGTGTTATAAATTAGCCAATCTAAAACATCGCCAGACAAATGTTCAGCGAGTCTTTCTTGGACAGTTTGATGGTAACCATTTAACCAGTCTTTCTCTTCATTCGTTAGCAGATCTACAACGATACAATCTAAATGTATTGGGCACATCGTGAGTGTTTCAAACTCTAAAAATTCACCATAGGTTTTTTCAAACCCAGAGTGAACCCTGTTTGCAACCAAATTCTCAATACGAATACCGTATTGCCCTTCATGGTACAGACCTGGTTCATTAGAGAGAATCATACCTTCACGCAATTTACTGTACGCATGAACAGGAGCGTAATAAGAAAGTACTTGCGGTCCTTCGTGTACGTTAAGCGCAAAGCCTACGCCATGACCTGTGCCGTGGCGATAATCTAAACCATGTTGCCATAAAGTATGGCGACAAATTGAATCGAGTAGAGGTGCAGCTAAACCTTCTGGATAAATGGTTTTTGCCAAAGCAATGTGACATTTTAAAACCAGCGTATAGTCACGCTTTTGTTGCTCCGTTGGTGTACCTACAGGAACCACACGAGTAATATCCGTTGTTCCATCTACATATTGCCCGCCAGAGTCAATCAACAATAAACCATCACCTTCAATGAATGAGTATTGCTCTGGAGTTGCACGGTAGTGAGGTAGAGCACCATTGGCGTTAAAGCCTGCAATCGTTGAAAAACTTGGGCCTATAAATCCATCTTGCTGAGCGCGGTAGGCAGTAATTTTCTCATCGATAGTCAGTTCTGAAATGCGTTCATCCTGATGAAGTGCTTTTTCTAGCCAATGGAAAAAGTGACAAAGCGCGACTCCATCTTTAAGCATGGCATGGCGGATATGAGCAATTTCGCTTTCATGCTTACGCGATTTAAAAAGCGTACTTGGATTGATGTCGTATACAACCTGAATATCTTTTGCGATGGCTTGTTCATGAAAAATTGATACTTTTGCTGGATCTAAAAGTACAGAAGCATCAGTAATATTCGCTAAAAACTGAGCCGTATCTTCATAATCACGAATTTCAATACCATCGGCTACAAAAGCTTGTTGAATGCTTGAATCTAGTTTTCTACTATCAATAAACAGAACAGCTTGTTCTGCATTAATGTAAAAATGAGAAAGAAAAACAGGGTTGTATTCTACGTCTTGTCCACGTGCATTTAAGACCCATGCAATATCATCTAAAGATGAAATGAAATGCCCAGAAATATTCTTGCTATGTAAAGTCTCACGAATCGCCTGAATTTTTTCTTTACGAGATAGGGCATTTAACCCTTCAGGCATTAAATAGATTTTTTCAGATGGTAGTTCTGGGCGGTCTAACCAAATCTCTCCAACTAAATCTTTTTGAGTCTCGAGTTTATAGCTATGAACTCGTGCAGTATGTTCGAGTGCTTTAAATTGTTGAATAGATAAGGTATGTCCATTTACCGCAATGATCGAATCTGCTGCTAAGTTTTGTGCAATCCAAGCTAAATGTGTTGAAGACTCATCATTTGTTAATTTTTGAAGATTAAAGCCAGTTCCAACAAGTTGTTGCTCGGCTTGTACCCAATAGCGACCATCTGCCCATAGGCCAGCAAAGTTTTGCGTCACGACTAATGTACCAACAGAGCCACTAAAACCACTGAGCCATTGTCTTGCCTTCCAATAGTCGGGTAAATATTCTGACATGTGGGGATCGGCACTCATCACAACAAATGCATCAATCTGCTGATTGCGCATGAGTTCGCGAAGTTTCTCTAGTTTTTCTGGAACAGTTAAAACGCTCATATAGTTTCCAAGTCAGGTTGAACTTTACTGGTACTTTTGTTCATTAATCTATTAATAGGTTTCTTTAATAAAAATAACACGATTGCGCCAATCACTAATGCCAAAACACATCGCATAAAAAGAGTAGGTAAATGGTCAATACTATCTGATGACACGTGCCCACCAATGAGACCAGCGATGAGATTACCTAACGCTGACCCAGTAAACCATAGGCCCATAATTTGACCACGTATAACATCAGGTGCAAGTTTGGTCATGGTTGATAAGCCAATCGGGCTTAAACAAAGTTCACCTATGGTAAGTAAAAATATAGTACCTACTAACCAAAATGGTGAAACTAAGCCACCAGAAATTGCAAAACGACTGGCAAAAGACATAACGAGAAAGCCGCCTGCTGCAAGCAACAATGCAATGATAAATTTACTGATATAATTCGGATCTTTATTCGATTTACCTAGTCTCGCCCATAGCCAAGCCGCAATTGGAGCGAAGATAATAATAAACAGGGCATTGATTGATTGGAACCATACAGTTGGTATTTCAAAACCGAAAACCATACGATCTGTATAATCTTGTGCAAACAAATTAAAAGATGTCGGTTTCTGTTCAAAAGCAGACCAGAACAATGCGGATGTGGCTAATAAAACGAAGCAAATAATAATTTTAAATTTATCATGTTGTTCTAAATTCAAGAAAAATAATAAATAAGCAAAGTAAGCGATAATACCAACGCCGATTCCAACTGTTAAATAAGTTGCTACCGCGACTGGATTAATATGAATGACATCAAACAAAGTAAGGACAATAATAACTCCGACAGAAAGTAAAAAAGAGAAAGCAATTTTTGGCGCATTTTTATTTTCTACGACGGGTTTATTGCAATTGTCATTTTCTTGACGTAACTCATTGAAAGTTTGTAGCTGTGGAATAGCAAATGCTCGGAAAATAAGTAAAGCAACTAACATTCCAAGGCCGCCAATTCCAAAACCTAAGTGCCAGCCATGTTCACGAGCTAATATACCCGTAATGAGTGGGGCGATAAACGAACCCATATTAATCCCCATATAAAAAATGGAGAAACCGGCATCTCGTCTACTATCCTGAGCCTTATATAATGTTCCGACAATGACTGAAATACAGGTTTTAAATAATCCTGAACCAATAACAATAAGAACTAAACCGAAATAAAAGAAGAATTGATCAAAGAGTGCGGTTAGGGCAATCGATAAATGGCCTAGCGCAATAATAATGGAACCATACCAGACCGATCGCGCCTGACCTAACCAATTATCGGCAATCCAACCACCGAAAACGGTCATTAAATACATGGAACCTGCAAATAACCCAACAATTGCTGCTGCGGTTGGACGGTCAAGGCCTAAACCGCCGTCATTGACCATTGCAACCATATAAAGAACCAATAAGGGCCGAATTCCATAGTAAGAAAAGCGTTCCCATAGCTCTGTAAAAAATAAAGTTTTTAGGGGTTTTGGGTGGCCGAAAAAAGCTCTGTCATATTGTTCGATTTCATGCTTCATTTCAAATCCTTTGAACATATTTGTAATTTAGATAAAACAAAACTTTTAGTTTGTTTAATTATAAAAAAAAGTTATGTTTTATTTTTTAGATTTTTTAAAGTGAAAAAGCAAGTTGGTCATGTATAAAAAAGGTATATAACAAATGGTAAAAATTAGAAGGGGAAATTATCAGCGAAAAAGATTCTTCTTGGCGCACCAAAGCTGACCAAGTCTTGCTTTAGTACAAACAGTTATATAAGAAAAATTAGAATAATATTTTAAAGCTTTAGAGTTCCTATGGATGAATATGAACCATTAGATTACTCCATTTTCAAAATCTCTATTTAGAAGTAGTTTTTTTCTAGAACCTTTTTTGGCAAAGCTTGTAGTAGGCAACATGGTCTTAGCTCTAGCTTAAAAATTTTATATAAAATAGATTATTATTTTCATGCATTGCAGTAACAAAGTCGGCTTTCTATATAAGAAAGTATTATGATCATGATTGACTGGTAGATATTGATGCGATGATTCATATTGGCGCAACAATTTTGCACTAAATTAGGGCGATTGCGAGCTATTCTTGTATGCCATAATTTGAAAATGTCTGAATATGGTGCATTTAACTATGCAAACAGTATAATGGGTTCGAGACAAGGGGCCTGAATCATGGATAGTTATAAGCAATTCAATGTTTTAGGTAAGTCTTATAAAGTTGGTATGAGAATTGCTATATAAATACCAGCAACTAACACGCACTTAACAAGTGCAACAAAATTTCATTGGAGCAAAATGAGCATGGCGAACAAGGTCCTTCAACTCATACAAGAAAGTGGCGCAAAATGGGTCGATTTTCGCTTTACTGATACTAAGGGTAAAGAACAGCACGTAACTTACCCAGCTGATTCTATTGATGAAGATACTTTTGAAGACGGTAAAATGTTTGATGGTTCTTCAATCGCTGGTTGGAAAGGCATTGAAGCATCTGACATGATTTTACGTCCAGATGCAGAAACTGGTTTCATCGACCCGTTCTTTGCTGAACCAACTGTAGTTGTGACTTGTGACGTTATTGAACCTTCAACAGGTCAAGGTTATGAGCGTGACCCACGTTCGATTGCTCGCCGTGCAGAAGAATACTTAAAATCTACAGGTATCGGTGATACTGCATTCTTCGGTCCAGAACCAGAATTCTTTGTTTTTGACGAAGTGAAATGGGACATTGATATGTCTGGCGCTCGTCATACATTAATCGCTGAAGAAGCTGCTTGGTCTACTGGTAAAGATTACGAGTCTGGTAACTCTGGTCACCGTCCACGTGTTAAAGGTGGTTACTTCCCAGTTCCTCCAGTTGATTCTTCACAAGATATGCGTGCAGAAATGTGTGCAAAAATCGAAGACATCATGGGCCCAGGTCGTGTAGAAGTACATCACCACGAAGTTGCTTCTTGCCAGTTAGAAATTGGTGTGAGCTTCAATACTCTTGTTCGTAAAGCTGACGAAGTTCAACAGTTCAAATATGCTGTTTGGAACGTTGCTCACCAATATGCAAAAACTGCAACCTTTATGCCTAAACCAATGGTAGGTGATAACGGTTCTGGTATGCACGTTCATATGTCTATCTCTAAAGATGGCAAGAACTTGTTTGCTGGTGATGAATATGCAGGCCTTTCAGAAATGGCATTGTATTTCATCGGTGGTATTATCAAGCACGCTCGTGCATTGAATGCAATCACAAACCCATCTACAAACTCATACAAGCGTTTGGTTCCTCACTTCGAAGCACCAATTATGCTTGCTTACTCAGCGCGTAACCGTTCTGCTTCTATCCGTATTCCATACGTTTCTAGCCCTAAAGGTAAGCGTATCGAAGCTCGTTTCCCAGACCCAATGATGAACCCGTACCTAGGTTTTGCTGCATTGTTAATGGCTGGTATCGACGGTATCCAAAACAAGATCCATCCGGGCGAAGCTGCTGATAAGAACTTGTATGATCTTCCTCCAGAAGAAGAAGCAAAAATCCCAACAGTTGCTCATAGCTTAGATATGGCTCTTGAAGCACTTCAAGCAGATCACGAATTCTTGTTAAAAGGCGGCGTGTTCACTAAAGAAATGCTTGATGCATACATCGAACTTAAAACTGAAGATGTACGTCGTCTTAACACGACTACTCACCCAGTTGAATTTGATATGTACTACAGCTTGTAATACGTATTTCATAAAAAAGCCTGCATATGCAGGCTTTTTTATTGCTCAAAATGTTGATTGAATTCTCTACGTTTTTTATCAAAAAATTGGAGTAAACTAGGTGCGAGTTTTCATGTGAGCAGATTATGCGTAAACGGCAACCAGTACTTAAACAGGAAAAGACTTTAAATCCTGAGTTGAAAACATGGTTGTATGCGTCTGGTTCTCTGACCCAACAATTAACTGAACTTGGTGGTGGCCAGTTCAGTGTAAAGCCCTTTAAAGAACACTTTCAGCGTTTAACTTTTGCAGATAGTCAATGGATGAATATGTCTCATGCTCACACCTCGTGGGTAAGGGAAACTTATTTATATGGCTGTGAGGCAGAGCCGTGGGTGAAGGCAAAAAGTATTTTTCCAATTCAAAGCTTACAAAAAAAGGCCCGTATATTTCAGCATATTGGTTCTAAGCCGATTGGCTTTTTTCTATTTCAAAGAACAACTCCGCTTTGTGACCGCCGTGTCATTCTTTTGTCAGAAGGCTGGACGCGACAAAGTTGCTATACTTGGCATGGATGTAAATTTATCGTCCAAGAAACATTCTTACCGGCTTTTGAAGCTTTTTTAAATCAGCAGCACGACAAGGAATTACTATGACGACTGCAACAGGTACAACATGGCGTCAGCGTTTAGAAGCTTATTATTATCTATGTCGATTTGATAAGCCTGTTGGAACAGAACTGGTGTTTTGGCCAACCATGTGGGCACTTTGGATTGCAGCAGAGGGAATGCCACCTCTACATATTCTTTTGGCGATGGTATTAGGTACAATTTTTATGCGTGCCGCTGGCTGTGCAATTAATGACTTCGCTGATCGAAAAGTGGATGGACATGTAGAGCGTACAAAAACACGCCCTTTGGCAACAGGTGTAATTAGTCCCAGAGAAGCGGTGTATGTATTTTTAGCATTAGTATTTGCCAGTGCTTGTACGTTGTTCTTTTTACCTATCGCGACGTTCTACTGTGCATTAGGGGGCTTGGCTTTAGCATTTATATATCCTTTTATGAAACGTTATACCCATTTACCGCAAGTAGTGTTAGGTATGGCATTTTCTTGGGGTATTCCAATGTCATTTACAGCAATGGGTAAGCCTTTAGATATAACGTGCTGGCTCATTTATTTTGGTAATTTGGCTTGGACAGTGGCTTTTGACACTCAATATGCAATTACAGATCGTGAGTATGATTTAAAGATTGGTGTGAAATCTACCGCTATTCTTTTTGGTCGATATGACATCCAGATTATTGCTCTTTTACAAGCAACTAGTCTTGTTTTGATTGGTACTGCACTATATTTAGAAAATATTTTATTCCCATGGGCAATTATTGCTTTAGTTGTAGTGGCATTCGATTTTGTATATCAAACAATTAAAACGAAAGACCGCAACCCTCAAGTATGTTTTTGGGCATTCCGTCACAATCGCTGGGTAGGATTAATCATTTTTCTAGGAATATTTTTAAATTTCATATAGTAAAAATGACCGTGAGGTTGAAAAGTGTTCTATGCAGAGCACTTTTTTTATGTCTTAATATTTGTGCATAAAAATATGCGGAATAAATAACACATAAAAAGGATATTCTATGAAACGGTCAAAAATTGCTTTAGCTATAACATTATCAATTTCAGCACTATTTCTTACAGCGTGTAATGACGATGATGATGACTATATTGGTGTTAATCCCGATAAAACTTATGTTTCTGAAAAAGCCTATTCTAAGGATACCTTAAGTGGCGCTTCATCTATAAAAGTAATGACTTATAACATGGTGAATGTACAAGGGAAAACAGCTGAAGCAACCGCTTTAGTCATGTTCCCGAAAGTTGCTCAACCAAAGGATGGTTATCGCGTAGTGGTATGGGAGCACGGCACTGTAGGAGTAGGGGATAGTTGTGCACCAAGTAATAATACGATTAATCCACGCTTCAAAATTTTAGCTGATACTTTATTAGCTGCTGGATATGTGATTGTGGCACCTGACTATGAAGGTTTAGGTACTAGAGGGATGCATCCATACCTTAATTTGGGAAGTGAGGCTAAATCTGCAATTGCAGCAGTTAAAGCTGCTAAAGATCATTACGGTAGTCAATTGAATAGTTCATGGATGTCGATTGGACAATCTCAAGGAGGTCATGCTTCATTAGGAACAGCTGAATTTGCTAATAACGACAGTAACTACAAAGGAGCGGTTGCAACAGCACCAGCCTCTAGTCTTGGCTATATTATTTCTGTAGTTGCTCCGCAAGCAATTAGAGACATTCTTCAAAAAGAGCAGGCTGGTACCGCACCTGTTGGTACGGCTGTAGAAGTATATGCTGAGCTACTTGCATATGCTGCATATACCACAGTGGGTATTACTGCTTATGAACCTAAATTTAATTATCGTGAAATCTTTCAACAACGTTCTCAAAGTATAGCTGAGTTTGCAGAAGGCACTACGGGTGAAAATGGAGTCTGTTTAACTGATTTGCATAATAAATTTGCAGATGATATTCGAGATTTTCTTGCGACTAATACTAGTAAAACAGTTCTAGATTATCCAGGCCTAGCTGGTAATTTCCAGGAGAATCCAACGGTGCAAAAATTCTTGGTAGATAATCAACCTGCTACCAAAAAAATTAATTCACCAGTCATGATTGTTCAAGGTACTGCGGATATGGCTGTACCATATCCTGTTACTAATGCCTTACAAGAGGGACTTAAAAAAATGGGAACTGATGTGACATTTGTACCTGTTGTCGGAGCTGCCCATACTCAGGCGATTGTATGTAGAAATGCTGAAATTTATCAATTTGTTCAATCTAAGATGCCAGCTAAAACAAATATAGTACTTGATCCATCAGTAATAGATGCTAGTAAGAATGTTGAATGTACTGGAATAGCACAATAATTTTTTGTATTTAAAATCTTCAAATTAAAAAGGTCCTGAAAAGGGCCTTTTTTGTTATATTGTTACACAGTTTGATTTGATACTATTTGAGTTTGAAGAACTTATGAGCCAGCAACCTGTTGAAAAAAAATCTGTTCCTTGGTTATTAATGGGATTAGGTTTACTTATTCCTTTTCTAATTATTGGAATACTTTTCTTGGCTGCAAAAAGTGATGCTAAGAATAAAAAACAATATGAACAGCAGCGTTTAGAAATGGCAAAAAGAATCGCTGAAAAAGAAGCTGCAAATTCTGAAACGAAATAGCTTGTTAATGAATATCCTTTTGTAATTGGCGTACAGTAGGAATATTTGTGTAACGCTTTACAAGGTAGCCTGCTTCAGTGAGCATTTGATCACGAATACGGTCTTCTTCTACTTTTTCAAGATGGGTAGGGTCATCTAGCTCAATAATGGCCATTACTTCCATCTTGTCGTTTAGCACGACAAAGTCAGTAACTTTACGATTGAACTGACTACGAATTTTATAGTCATTACTGGTAATTAAAGCGCTAAAAGCCACTTGTGCTAACACATGATAATTTGGAAAACTTTGTTTTAAACGGATGAACATTTGAGTTTCAAAGTTTGTAACGACAGGACGAGCAAAGAATTTTTGTTTTGGAAATAAATAAGGACGTAAGCAAACAAGAAGAAAAATACAGGTGCTTACGCAACCTAAAACAATAAAAAATAAGTGACTCGATTCGAACATGGTAAGCATCATACAAATAAAAACCCACTCAAAATGAGTGGGTTTTTAAGAATCTTGGCTCTCCCACCTGGGCTCGAACCAGGGACCTGCGGATTAACAGTCCGTCGCTCTACCGACTGAGCTATGGGAGAATCTGGAAAAGGATTTTAGGCAGGAAAGGGGGCTGGGTCAAGCCTTAATAGCAGAATTAGAGAGAATATCTAATCATTTGTTCTAAAAATACTCGAATCGTTGATTTTATTAAAAATAATAAAAGTATTAGATGATAAAAAAGAAAAAGCCCACAATAAATGCGGGCTTTTAGAATCTTGGCTCTCCCACCTGGGCTCGAACCAGGGACCTGCGGATTAACAGTCCGTCGCTCTACCGACTGAGCTATGGGAGATTAGTAGATGGCTCTCCAACCTGGGCTCGAACCAGGGACCTGCGGATTAACAGTCCGTCGCTCTACCGACTGAGCTATTGGAGAATCTGATGCGCATTTTATGGATGAAATCTAAAACCGTCAATAAGAATATTAAAGAAAATGAATCGTTTGCTTGATTAATATGCTTTTGTTGTATTAAAAATAAAAAAACCACCCAAAACAGGGTGGTTTTTCATAAAGAAATAAAATTATTTCTCTACGCCTGCTGGTTGACCTGCAAGTTTTGCATTTGCATAGTCCCAGTTCACAAGGCTTTCTAAGAAAGTTGCGATGTATTTAGGACGTAAGTTACGGAAATCGATGTAGTAAGCGTGTTCCCATACGTCAATTGTTAATACAGCAATTTGACCATGTGCAAGTGGAGTGTCTGCATTAGAAGTTTTAGTAATAGAAAGTTTACCGTTTACTTCATCAGCAACTAACCAAGCCCAACCTGAACCGAATTGAGTTGTTGCAGCAGCAGTAAATTCTTCTGCAAATTTTTCGTAGCTACCAAAAGCTTCGTCAATTTTAGCAGCGATTGCGCCAGTAGGCTTACCACCACCGTTTGGCTTCATAGAATTCCAATAAAATGTATGGTTCCAAACTTGAGCAGCATTGTTGAAAATACCAGCTTTAGATGCATCACCAGCAGTTGCTTGGATGATTTCTTCTAAAGTTTTACCTTCAAGGTCAGTCCCTTTGATTAAGTTGTTTAAGTTAACAACATAGGTATTGTGGTGTTTATCGTGATGGTATTCTAAAGTTTCTTTACTAATATGTGGCGCTAAATCATCATAGCCATATGGAAGTGCAGGTAAAGTAATGGTTGTCATGTTCCTATTCCTTGCATTTGCTGGGTTATACAATTAAGTGGCTCTATTGTAAATGATTCTGTTAACAATAGGGCATCGTTTTAAAGAACTATACACAATAAAGATCTAATTAATACGCATAACACAGATTGAAAAAAAGACTTAATTAAATCGGATTATTCAATTCAAAATATTCAGCTTCAATTGAAAACTGTTTTGAGATCGCTTGTGCCAAACGCTGAACTCCATAACGCTCAGTTGCATGGTGACCACAGGCAAAATAATGAACACCTAACTCTTTTGCTTCATAAAAAGTTCGTTCACTGACTTCACCTGAGATATAAGCATCACAATTTTGCAAAGCCGCTTTAGCAATAAAATCTTGAGCCCCACCTGTGCAGAAGCCCACTTTTTGAATGCTTTGTTTTTCTGCTGGCAAATGAATGACCTTAAAATCAAAACTGTTTTGTAGTTTTGCTTTAAATTCATCAACAGAAAGCGCTTGTTCTAAATAACCAATATTGCCAATTGGATGTTTCTCGGCTAAATCGAGTGGTTCTAAATTCTGCAAGTTTAGTTTTTCTGCAATAGCTACATTGTTGCCCAAAGTTGGGTGGGCATCTAAAGGTAGATGGTAAGCAACTAATGAAATATTATTTTGGATGAGTTTCTTAATGCGGTTACCGCGCATTCCTGTAATTGGGTACGGTTCGCCTTTCCAAAAGTAACCATGATGTACGAGTAATAGATCTGCATTTTGAGCAATTGCTGCATCAATCGCATCTTCGGAAGCAGTAACCGCACAAACGATACGCTTTACTTCAGTTGAACCTTCAATTTGCAGGCCATTAGGTGCGTAATCTTTAAATTCTGCTGCTTTTAAGGTTTGGTCGCACCACTGAATAATTTCATGCAAATTCGCCATGATATTTCCTGAATTGAGTAGTAAATAATTGCTAAAGCTATAGAAACATATTTTGTTGTGTAACTAAAGCTAGACAAATCTTTTTTGACTTTTTTATGTATATCGACATATTTAATTTAAAATGCTTAACTGAAAAGTCTTTTTGTTCAATATATTAATTTAATTAAAAACTTCTTTGCGTAGAGGATATGAACGTGCGCCGCACCTTTACATGGTTACCTTGGGTGTTACTTATTATTGTAATTGCCAGTTTTATTGCATGGCAAAAATACCATCAGCCGAAACCAACTGTTGCAGTTGATGGGGTGCAAATGCCTGCTGAGAAAGTTGAACCATTGGTTGATACTTCACGAACGGGCGGGGTGGTATCTTATAGCGCTGCGGTAAAAGTTGCAGCGCCAGCCGTTGTTAATATTTTTACGACCCAGAAAGTTAAACAAAATCATCCATTATTAAGTGATCCTGTTTTCCGCGAATTTTTTGGAAATCAGGTTCCTGAACAACAACAGCAAAATGAAAATAGCTTAGGCTCTGGGGTTATTGTACGAGCTGACGGTTATATTCTTACGAATAATCATGTGATTGCTCAAGCTGATCAAATTGTAGTGGCCTTACATGATGGACGTCGTGCAGAAGCAACGATTGTGGGAACAGATCCTGATACTGATTTAGCCGTAATTAAAATCGATCTAGATAAATTACCTGTATTGCCATTTAAGCTAAGTGGTAATGAAGTAGGTGATGTCGTCTTAGCAATCGGTAACCCATTTGGCGTTGGACAAACGGTAACTCAGGGTATTATTTCGGCGACTGAACGTTCTGATTTAGGTATTAATACCTATGAAGACTTTATTCAAACAGATGCTGCAATTAACCCAGGTAACTCTGGTGGAGCATTAATTGATGTTGCTGGGAATTTAATTGGTGTAAATACGGCTATTTTTTCTCAGTCAGGTGGTTCTTTAGGTATTGGTTTTGCTATTCCTGCTAAAGTTTGCCAGCAAGTTTTAAACTCAATTTTGAAAGATGGTCGTGTCGTGCGTGGATGGTTAGGTATTAGTTTACTACCGCCTACCCAAGAAGATGTGTTAGCACCGAAACAGCAAATTGGGGTTGTGGTTGCAGATGTCTTGAAAAATGGTCCAGCTGCATCAGCAGGAATTAAGATTGGTGATAAAATTATTCAGGTGAATAATCAGGCAATCACTTCGGCATCTCATTTGATCAATTATGTCGCATTACAAGCGCCTAACAGCGAAATTAATGTCATGGTTGAGCGAGATGGGAAGCAACAAAACTTTGTGGTGACAGTAGGGGAACGGAAAAACCAAAATACTCAATCACAATTTATACCTTTGCCTAAACAGTAAAAATTAAAAAAGCCTCTTAGTGAGGCTTTTTTATTAGCTTTACTTAAGAATGAGAAGGTGCTTGATGTTGATGTTTAAACTCAGTTAAAGCATCAATGCGGTACTGAATTAGCATCTCACCAATCTCAGCACCTTTAATGTTTTCAGGTAAATCCTGGACTTTAATAGAGCGAACGATTTGCATCGCATCTAACATGTACTGAGCTTGAGGGTAAGGCCGATCTTCTAAACCTAGTCTTCCTTTAGCATCACATTCACATGCTTGTACAAAAGCTTCCACTCTTTCAGGGCGGCGCAATACATCTAGGCGCTGTAATAGACGCCATACAGTTCCAGGTTTTAACGACATAATCTGATGGCATTTTAGATGTTCTTTACACACCGAGAGTGCCAACTGTCGAGTTTGAGTTGGAACTTTTAAACGTTCACATAGCTCAGTAACGGGTTTCACTCCACGTTCTTCATGCATGATGTGGCGAGGAAGTTCGTTAGCTGGAGTTAATGCTTTACCCAAATCATGCACTAACACAGCAAATCTAACATCAAGTGAATAGTTTGATTTACAAGCTTGCTGTAACGACATTAAGGTGTGTATGCCGCAGTCCACTTCTGGATGATATTCAGGGCGCTGCGGTACACCAAACAATGCGTCAATTTCAGGGAAAAGATGTTTTAAGGCGCCACAATCACGCAATGTTTGGAAATAAACATCTGCGTGCTCTTCTAAAAGTGCACGTGAAGTCTCTTTCCATACACGCTCTGGCGTTAATGCATCAAGTTCACCTGACTCGGCCATTGTTTGCATGAGTTCTAAGGTTTCAGGTGCAATATGAAAACCATATGAAGAATAACGTGCTGCAAAGCGTGCAACACGTAAAACACGTAAAGGATCTTCAGCAAAAGCTTCTGAAACATGACGTAAAGTTTTATTTTCTAAATCGGTTTGACCGCCATATGGGTCATATAGTTTGCCATCTTGATCCATTGCTATGGCGTTGATGGTTAAATCACGGCGAATTAAGTCTTCTTCTAAACTTACTGTGGTATCTGTAAAAAATTGAAAGCCGTGGTAGCCTTTACCAGATTTTCTTTCAGTACGTGCAAGTGCATATTCTTCTTTCGTTTCAGGATGAAGAAACACAGGAAAATCTCTGCCTACAGGTTGAAAACCTTGGGCGAGCATGTGTTCCGGCGTTGCACCGACCACAACATAATCTTTTTCTTGATAGGGGTGCCCAAGTAAAAAATCACGGACGGCACCGCCTACTAAATACACTTGCATGAAAAAACCTCTATTCTTCAAGCAATCATGCTACAGAATAGAGGTTTTCTCAAGTCATTAGAGATGCTTTTCGTAAAAAGCAGTTTCTAAATTACTTTTCTTGTTGTTGGATTTCAGCAACAGTTAAAGCAGTCATATTGATAAGACGACGAGTTGTTGCAGTCGGAGTTAAAATATGAACAGGTTTTGCTGCACCAAGCAAAATTGGGCCAATCGTAACGTTGTTACCAGAAGTCGCTTTCAACAAGTTAAATGAAATATTTGCTGCATCTAGGTTTGGCATAATGAGCAAGTTTGCTGAACCTTTGAAACGTGAACCAGGGAATGCAAATTGACGAATGTTTTCGTCTAATGCTGCATCACCGTGCATTTCACCTTCAACTTCAAGCTCAGGAGCTTGCTCAGATAAAATACGATAAACTTCACGCATTTTTTGAGCACTTGAGTCAGTCTGGTCACTACCAAAGCTTGAATGAGAAAGTAGGGCTACACGTGGAGTAATACCAAAACGACGTACTTCTTCAGCTGCTAAAATAGTCATTTCAGCAAGTTGTTCAGCAGTCGGGTTTGTATTTACGTATGTGTCAGCAATAAACAAATTACGATCTTCAAGCATTAATGCATTTAAGGTGAAGAAGTTATTCATACCTTCTTTTAGACCGATCACATTGCGTACAAAGTCAAGGTGAATGTTATAGCTACTGTAAGTACCACATAACATACCGTCTGCCTTACCGAATTTAACCAGTAAAGATGCAATTAAAGTTGAACGGCGACGAGCTTCACGTTGAGCATATTCAACAGTAATGCCTTTGCGTTGCATAGTTTGATAGTAGTCTTTCCAAAACTCTTCATACATCGGGTTTTGTTCTTGATCTACAATCTCAATATTTACGCCGTGTTGTAAACGTAAGCCTAATTTTTTGATGTTAGCTTCAATTACAGCAGTACGACCTACTAAAATTGGTTTAGCTAAATCTTCATCAACTGCAATTTGCACTGCACGTAATACGCGCTCATCTTCACCTTCAGCATATGCAATGCGTTTAGGATCAGTTTTTGCTTGAGCAAAAATTGGCTTCATCAAGAATGCAGAGTTATAAACAAACTCAGATAATTTTTGACGGTATGCAGAGAAATCTTCGATCGGACGAGTTGCAACGCCTGAGTCCATTGCAGCTTTAGCAACAGCAGGGGCAATTTCTAAAATTAAACGTTGGTCAAGTGGACGTGGAATTAAATAGTCACGGCCAAATGAAGCAGATTTTTCACCATAAGTAGCTGCATCAGCTTCTACGTGTGCCATACGTGCAATTGCATGTACACATGCAATTTTCATGTCTTCATTAATCGTCGTTGCGCCAACGTCAAGTGCACCACGGAAAATGTAAGGGAAACATAATGCGTTGTTTACTTGGTTTGGATAGTCAGAACGACCTGTTGCCATGATCACATCAGGACGTACTTCATGCGCATGTTCAGGTAAAATTTCTGGATCTGGGTTTGCCAAAGCAAAAATAATAGGGTTCTCAGCCATCTGTTTCACCATTTCTTTGGTGAGAATACCAGCAGCAGAAAGACCCAAGAACATATCAGCACCAGCCATTACTTCATGTAACTGAGTCGCTTTAATGTCTTGAACATAACGCTTTTTCGATTCATCCAAGCCTTCACGTGAAGTAGTGAGTAGACCGCGAGAATCGGCAACAATGATATTTTCTTTATTTACACCTAAAGCACAAAGCAAGTCTAAACAAGAAAGGGCAGCAGCACCTGCACCTGAAGCTACAATTTTGATTTCATCAATTTTCTTATTTACAAGTTGCAATGCATTGAGCAATGCTGAACCTACAATAATACTTGTACCATGTTGATCATCATGGAATACAGGAATTTTCATACGTTCACGAAGTTTCTTCTCAATATAGAAACATTCTGGCGCTTTAATATCTTCGAGGTTAATACCACCGAAAGTTGGCTCAAGAGAGGCAACAATATCTACAATTTTATCTGGATCGTTTTCTGCAATTTCGATGTCAAATACGTCAACACCAGCAAACTTCTTGAAGAGAACACCTTTACCTTCCATTACAGGTTTAGAAGCTAATGGTCCAATATTACCTAAACCAAGAACAGCTGTACCGTTACTGACTACAGCAACCAAGTTTCCGCGAGCTGTATATTTCGCAGCAGCTGATGGATCACGTTCAATCTCTAAACATGGCGCAGCAACTCCTGGTGAGTAGGCTAGAGCCAAATCTCGTTGGTTGACAAGTTGCTTACTTGGGGTGACGCTGATTTTCCCTGGGTTTGGATATTCATGGTAATTTAAAGCGGCCTGTTTTAAAGATTGATCGTCCATCTGAGTCTCTATTTGATACAAAAAAGCAAACTAGTCAAATTGCTCATTTAGGGAGAGGCAACTCGGCTCTTTAACTATGCTTTAATTTTTACCAATTAAGAGAATAGTAGACGAATTGCCAATAGCCCCGTGGTGAGCTAAATGCTAAAGAATATAACACTACTTCTTTATTTCTCACAGTCAAAAACGCTCATTTTTGGAAAAAGCAGCATGGGTAAAATAGATGACTGAAACAGTTAAGAAATGTGTGGATTTGTTTGTAGATAAGGGATGACCTGCTCGGCAGGGATAGGGCGACTAAAGAAATAGCCTTGTAAAAAATCACATTGTTGTTTTTGTAGATAGGTCACCTGCTCTTTTGTTTCTACACCTTCTGCAACCAGTTTAAGTCCCATACTTTTACCCATCGCAATCATCGCATTAACAATTGCTTCTTGTTTGTGGTCACCAATTTTAGAAATAAAAGCACGATCAATTTTTAATACATCAATTGGGTACTCAGTCAGGTACGCCAAAGAAGAATAACCCGTACCAAAGTCATCTAGGGCAATAGAAATATCTCGTTGTTTTATAGAGTGTAATAGTTTTTTTACATTGTCAGTGTTGTCTAAAAGGGCTGACTCAGTAATTTCAAGTTCGAGATCTGAACCCTGTATATTATATTTTTGCAAAACTTCATCTAGATCATTGAGTAATAAGCCTCTATGTATTTGTTGAGCAACAATATTTACCGAGACTTGAATATTGATATAACCTGCATTTTTCCATTCTTGTAATTGCTTTCCAACTTTATCTAAAACAACTTTACCAATGTCTGAAATTAGGCTACTACGCTCAGCAAAAGGTATAAACATATTCGGCATGACTAATCCTTTTTCGGGATGTTGCCAACGAATGAGTGCTTCAAAACCAATAATGGATTGGTCATGTAAACTAATTTTAGGTTGGTAATAAACTACAAATTCATTATTCTGAATGGCTTTGCGTAATTCTTGTTCTAAATCGGCAGTTTTATAAGGATGATCTGTTTTATTGCAGTAATAAGAAATGGTATTGCCCCCTAAACGTTTTGCCTCTGAAAGTGCTTGTTCTGCATGATTGTTGAGATGGTCAATTTGTCTGCCATGTTCAGGGAAGCATGCCACCCCGATAGAAGCTGTAATAAAATATTCCTGATTATCAATATAGAATGGTGCGTTTAACGCTTGCAAAATATTTTGGCAATATTGCTCAATATTTGGATGGATTGGCGAAATTTCATAAATAATTGCGAAATCATCACTATTTAAATAGGCGACTAAAATCGCATTGATATTGATTAAGCGTAATCTTTGTGCGAACTGTTTAAGTAACTCGTCACCACTATCATTATTTAAAAATTCATTGAAAGCTCGGAAACGGTCAATGTTTACCCGTATTAAAGCTAAACTTTTAATGTTATATGAGGGGTTTACAAGATATTGGTGTAATTGATTGTAATAGTAAAGACGGTTAGGTAAGTGGGTGAGACTATCATAATTTTTTAAATAAGATAGGTGTTGCTCTTGTCGTTTTTGTTCAGTGAGATCGCGTGCAAATCCAATATAATTGGTGATTTGATTGAACTCATCTTTTACTACATTGATATGCAACCATAAATATGCGCTTTTGCCAGAATTAAACTTTTCGTCAAACTGACCCATATATTCTCCTGTCTCGAGGAGCTGTTGCTTAATTGATGTATGAAACTGTTGTTGTAATTCTTTTTGATTAATTGTAATACTAAATAACTCTTTATTCAGAAGTTCTGATTTAGAAAATCCGGTTAATTTTTCATAGTAAGGATTAATATCAATATAATTTAGGTGTTCATCTAAAATAAATATGCCTTCAGCAGCTTGCTCGAGCACAATTGCAGATAGTCTTAGATGTTCTTGATCTTTTTTCTCTTGATGTATATCCCGGGTCATTCCAACCATGCGAAGCGCTTTTTGTGTTTTAGGATCTCGCGTAATGACACGGCCTACATCATGAATCCATCGCCAAGAACCATCTCTGCGTAAAATCCGGAAGTTGATATTAAAATGATCTGTAACACCTTCTAAATGTTGTTTTAAGCGTTCGTCAAAAAGCTTTTTATCACTTGGATGGATACGATCTAATATTGTATTGAGATGAATAACAGTGGTCTGACTTTGTTTTTGCTGATCGAAAAACGTAATTTCTAACTTTTGATTTTCAATATCCCAATCCCAAGGCCGGATACCCGCAGTTTCATGTGCAAAAGCTAAATTGTAGTGATGGCTTTCGAGTTGTTCATTCATTTTAGTGAGATCATAAGTACGTTCACGTACTTTTTGCTCAAGTAAATGATTATTAAACTGCAGTTGGGCTTCAATATCTTTGGACTTATTCACTTCTTGTTGGAGCTGTACACATAGTTCTTCAGCCCATTGAGTATGTTGGTCTGAAATTTGAACAAGCTGTTTATTTTTTAATAATAGCTGAGAAATCTTTTGGTAATTACGTTGAGTTGCGTAGGCACAAAGTACAGTTGCTACAAAGGTGAGGTTATAGGCAAAATAAAATGGTAATTCAGTAATTGGGTTATGTGTGAATTGAGCGAACAGTAACGGCAAAGTACTGGGAATAAATAGGAGATAAAAGTATCGAGGTTGTTGTGTTAAAAATGTAAGGCCAATGATATGAGCGGAGGTAATAAATAAAGCAATTAAAATATGAGCATCTGGCAGTGCAACTAGCTTAGGAGGAAGATAAAAATGAATAACCGTGACATTTATTCCAATTAAAATTCCTGAGAACAAACAAATACTTTGTAAGACACGATCTGCTTTTTTTGTGAAATCGATAGTACGATAGTGAGTTAAAACGTTTGGAATAAATAATAAGCAGATAAAAGAAGCGATGGTCAGTCCCATAGACCAGCTAAATGGTGTTATTGAAGATGAAAAATAATAAGAAAAAATACCATATGAAATGAGGCACAATAATATCAGGCTAAACAAATACCAGCGTATATATTGAGTTGAAAGTTTTAGTTGTTCAATTTTTGTTTGATGCTGTAGATATTCTTCCTGAAGCCCAGACATAAGATTTTTCTATCCTATTTTTTTACATATATACAGAAAGAATCTGATTTATCAGTGAAAAAGAATTTGAAATTTTATTCATACAATAAAAGTAAATTAACTTTAAATCACGATTTAATCAATGTTCAGAGAACTTAGGTGGATAAAAATCGATAATTTAAGATAGACAAGGCAACAACTGGGGCTGTTTCTGTACGTAAAACACGGTCACCAATGCACCAGTTCACGAAACCAGCTCGATTGGCTTGGGTAATTTCATTTTCACTTAGTCCACCTTCTGGGCCAATTAATAGGGAAAGTTCAGGTTGTATCCCTGCCAATACATCTTTTTGTTCTTTTTCTGGCGCTAAAACAAATTTAGATTGAGGAAGTTTAGGAGAACTTAACCATTCATGAAGGGAAATAGGTGCTAACACTTCTGGGACTAAGTTCAAGCCACATTGTTCACATGCTGCAATTGCAACAGCTTGCCAATGATCTAATTTTTTTTGATCTCGATCGTATTTTAACCGCATTTCACAACGCTCACTGGTCAGTAATTGAATTTGGCTTACACCCAGTTCAGTGGCTTTCTGAATGGCATAATCCATTCGATCACCTTTACTCATGACCTGACCCAAGATAGCTTTAAAAGGTGCATTACGGTTTGCTGGATTAAAATTCTCGATCGTAACAAAGGCATTTTTTTTATTAATTTCGGTTAATGTCGCGAGATATTCGCCACCTTGTCCATTAAATAGAGTTGCTTGTTCTTGTAGTTGTGCACGTAAAACACGCACCCAATGATGGAATACTGATTCTGTCAGTTGAATTGTTGAGCCAACTGTAAGTTCAGTTTCGATAAAAAAACGGTTCATTGGGTACGCCTTACAAAATTAATTTAAACCAAGATCAACAACGAGTTGACGAGTTGGTTCGATTTGATTCATTGAATAGAAGTGCAAGCTTGGTGCGCCACCTGCAATGAGGCGTTCACATAGCTTAACAACAACGTCATGACCGAAAGCTTTAATACTTTCACTGTCATCGCCATAGGCTTGTAATTGCTTACGAATCCAGCGAGGAATTTCAGCACCTGTACCGTCTGCAAAGCGAATTAAATTGCTTGCATTGGTAATTGGCATGATGCCTGGAGCCACTGGAATGTTAATTTCAGCTTTCTCTAAACGCTCTATAAAATAAAAATATGAATCTGGATTGAAGAAGAATTGAGTAATTCCTGCATTGGCCCCAGCTTGTACTTTTTCGATAAAACGTTGGATATCTGAATCAAGGTCTTCAGCTTGAGGATGCATTTCTGGATAAGCTGCAACTTCAATATGAAAATGATCACCTGAGTGTTCACGAATAAAACGTACTAAATCCTGTGCGTAAGGAAGTTCCCCAAGTCCAACCTGACCAGAAGGTAAATCACCGCGTAAAGCAACAATACGGTTAATGCCTTGAGCTTTATATAAATCCAGTAACTCAGCAATGCGAGCTTTATCATCACCAATACAAGAAAGGTGAGGTGCAACTGGTGTACCTTTACCATTAAAATCTTCAATAGCGGCAAGAGTACGTTCGCGAGTAGAACCACCAGCCCCATAAGTAATTGAGAAAAACTCAGGGTTTAATAGCTGTAATTCTTGGTGAACAATACGAAGTTTTTCAGCACCAGCATCAGTTTTTGGCGGAAAAAACTCAAAAGAAATAGGCGTACGTCTAGTCATGTCAAATCCTTGTAAACAGCGAAACATTTTAGAAAAAAGGGCAGTCGGTTCACCGTCTGCCCTTAAATTCTTAGTATTTGTAAGCGTCAGACTTGAAGGGTCCCTCAACAGCAACACCTAAGTAATCGGCTTGCTCTTGAGTTAACTGAGTAAGTACACCACCGAAACCTGCAACCATTGCAGCAGCAACTTCTTCGTCAAGTTTCTTAGGAAGAACTTCTACGCGAATTTTTGCAGCTTTTTCATTTGCAGGAAGGTCAGCAAATTTCTCTTGGAATAAGTGAATTTGACCTAAGACTTGGTTGGCAAAAGAGCCGTCCATCACACGTGATGGATGACCAGTTGCATTACCAAGGTTTACAAGGCGACCTTCAGAAAGAAGGATAAGGTAGTTGTTTTCGTCTTCTGAACGATAAACTTGGTGAACTTGTGGCTTAACTTCAACCCACTTGTAACCACGTAAATAAGCCGTGTCGATTTCTGTGTCGAAGTGACCAATGTTACATACAACTGCGCCAGCTTTTAAGCTATCTAACATCGCTGCATCACACACGTGGTAGTTACCAGTAGTGGTTACAACAAGGTCAGTGTTGCCAAGAAGATCGTGGTTAATATCTTCTTTTTTGCCTGTTTGTACGCCGTTTTTGTATGGAGATACAACTTCATAGCCGTCCATACATGCTTGCATAGCACAAATTGGGTCAACCTCAGTTACACGAACGATCATGCCTTCTTGACGTAAAGATTGAGCAGAACCTTTACCTACGTCACCATAACCAACTACAAGTGCACGGCGGCCAGACAAAAGCATGTCAGTTGCACGTTTGATCGCGTCATTTAATGAGTGGCGGCAACCGTATTTGTTGTCGTTTTTAGATTTAGTAACAGAGTCATTTACGTTGATTGCAGGAACTTTCAAAGAACCGTCTTTCCACATTTCGATAAGACGTTGAACACCTGTTGTTGTTTCTTCGGTAATACCGTGAATACGTTCTAAAAGAGCAGGGTATTTTTCATGAACAAGAGCAGTTAAGTCACCACCATCGTCCAAGATCATATTGGCATCCCAAGGTTGGCCATTTACATTGATCTGTTGTTCTAAGCACCACATATATTCTTCTTCAGTTTCGCCTTTCCAAGCAAAAACTGGAATACCGCGAGCAGCAATTGCAGCAGCAGCATGATCTTGAGTCGAGAAAATGTTACATGATGTCCAGCGTACTTCAGCACCTAATTCAACAAGCGTTTCAATAAGAACCGCTGTTTGAATGGTCATGTGAATACAACCAAGAATTTTTGCGCCAGCAAGTGGTTTAGTCGCTGCATAGCGTTTACGTAAGCCAATCAAAGCTGGCATTTCTGCTTCAGCAAGTTTGATTTCTTTACGGCCGTAGTCAGCAAGAGAGATGTCAGCAACTTTGTAATCTGTAAATGAAGCATTAACCGCGTTCATTACGATCTCCTTAATTAAAAATAAAAATTGATCATTATGTTCGCGGATGCCGTTGTTGGTTAAAACGAGTGTTTAACCGATTGTCGAGCCTGGCAAACTGATCTTTAGTGCCGATCATTTGTCGCAGCATCCCTCGACTAGCGAAACATTGTACTTGGAAAAGCTTTTAGTGCCAATCCAGTTTTGTTTATTATCTGCCTAATTATCCTTATAGATTCGAATTATGGCAGTAAATATTCCCCAAGTTCTAGCAAACCTCGAAGCAAACTGTGGTGTTTTTGCCGTTTGGATGGTACTTCAACATCATGGGGTACAAATTGATGTTGCTGAGTTGATTAAAGTTTGCCGACACGAGGAAGGGGGCACCTATGCGATTGCCTTAGCTGTTGCATTAAAGAAACTAGGATTTCAAGTGTCATTTCATTCAGATGAAGATCCTAATATTAGCCCTAGCGAACGAATGAGCTATAAAGAAGCAAAGGTATTAAAAATACCAACAGGACCCGCACTGAGCTATCAAGATATTCAAGCGGCGATTCAAAATGGAAAAATGGTGATTGTCTATTACGATACTTTAGCAGGGGTCGGAAATCAGTCACTTATCTATTCTATTGACTCAAATGAAATCTGCTTTTTTGATAGTTTTGAACCGATGTCAGTAACTGTTTTTGAAAAGCAACGTCAAGTAGATGGGATTTGTCGCCAGGCTATCGTGATTGATGATCGTAATTTTCAGATGCATTCAACCAAAGTGAGTTAGATTAAAAAGAGCCAGTAGGCTGGCTCATTTGCAATTATTTTTGTTGATATTCTTGAATCACTTCTAAAGCAGCACGAAAAGCTTCTTGAGTAGCGGGTGCGCCGCAATATGGCAGACTATGCAATAAAGTTTCTTGAATCTCTTCAACTGTACAGCCATTGTTGAGTGCACCACGAACATGGCCTTTGAGTTCGGTTGGTGATTTGAGTGCCGTGAGCATTGCCAAAGTAATTAATGAACGATATTTACGTGGTAGCACACCTTCACGTTGCCAAGTCGATCCCCATGCATGTTCATTAATCCAGTCTTGTAAAGGCTGGGTAAAGGGTACGGTATTTTCTTGGGCACGTTTTACAAAAGCTTCTCCCATCACTTCTGTGCGTACTTTTAATCCATTTTCATAATCTTGTTTAGACATTAATTTCTCCTAAAAATAAAAGCGTCGATTGACGCTTTTATGGCTATTTATTAATTAATGCGAATCAAACATGATTGCAATAGTGAATTAGTGGAGGCATCAGTCACTAAATTTGATGAGGGTTCGATAAAGGAAGATCTTTATTTAAATCTTCATCAAATACATCTGTAAGCATGCTGTCGAATCTAATTGCGTTGTATTGCAATAATTGTTGAGCTTCACTTTCAGAAATAAAACCTTCTTTTATTGCTTGTTCAATATTTTCTTCAAAAGTAAGTCCTGTAAATTTACCTTTGGATTCAGCTTTTTTAAACTTATCCCAAAGCGGTTCGAGTGTTCGTAGAATTTGGAAGGTGTGTTCTAAACGACCAGTCACATCATCGGCTTTGGTTGAATAAAATACGTGATGTTTAAGCTGCTCTCTAAAAGGATGCTCTTGCATCATGAGTTCAGCGACTTGCTGTTTTAACTCATCGTCAGGTTTTGAAATGACTCGACCAAATGGGAAGCAGATCCATTTTACAAATGCTGCAGGAAGTTTAGCTGGGAAGTTTTCAAATAATCCCCAAAATGCCTCCTGAATATTCAAGAAAGCTTTTTGTAGCGCTAATTTAGCGTGAAGTTGTTCAGCTTCAGTTTTTTGTCCGGCTTCATAAAATTTTAAAATCGAAGTAGAAATGAAAAGGTGTGCGTGAATGTCAGCCAAGCGACCTGATAACATTTCTTTGCGTTTTAGGTCACCTGCAAGTAAGCCAAGTGACATATCCGAAACAAGTGCGAAGTTGGCACTAAAACGGTTAATCGTTTTATAGTAACTTGTGGTGAATTGGTCTGCTGACTGAGGCGCATCGCTTGAGCCACCTGTCCAACCGTAAGCAAATGATCTAGCACCGCGGTTAAAGGTATAAGCTAAATGTTTAAATAACAAATCATCGAATTTTTTGACTGAATTATTCTTATCTTCAGATTGAAGGAGTTGTAACTCTTCAAATAGATAAGGATGACAACGCATTGAGCCTTGACCAAAAATCATCAATGAACGGGTCAAAATATTTGCACCTTCTACCGTAATAGCAATTGGAATTGCTTGATAGGTAAGGGCAAGGAAATTACGTGGCCCAAGTTGAATTGCACGTCCTCCAGCAATATCCATTCCGTGATTGACCACTTTACGCATCGTTTCAGTTGCATAATATTTTGCCATGGCAGTCATCACGGCAGGTGTTCCACCTTGGTTTAGGCCACATGTCACTAAATAGCGGAATGCTTCAAGCATATAGGCATCGCTGGCAATTTCACTGGTTGCTTCTTGTACGCCTTCAAATTTACCTACTGAAATATTGAATTGTTGACGAATTTTCGCAAAAGCACCAACGGTTAAATAGCTCATTTCACCTGCTGCTGTTGCTAAAGCTGGAAGGGAAATACCACGGCCAACGCCTAAGCATTCCATGAGCATACGCCAGCCTTTACCGGCATTTTCTTGACCACCAATAATCCAATCGATAGGAATGAAAACATCTTCACCCTCTACTGTTCCATTCATAAATGGAGAGCCCGGATAATGACGTGCTCCTATTTTTACACCTGCATGACTGGCAGGAATGAGGGCACAGGTAATACCGTACTCTGTTTTATTTTTATCGCCGAGTAAGCCTTCTGGGTCATAAAGTTTAAATGCAAGACCAACAACGGTGGCAATTGGCGCAAGCGTAATCCAGCGTTTAGAGAAATTCATTCGTAGCCCAAGAACTTGAGCACCTTCATATTCGCCATAGCAAACAACACCCGAATCTGGAATCGCGCCTGCATCTGAACCTGCTTCTGGACTGGTTAAACCAAAGCATGGGATCTCTTCACCTTTAGCAAGGCCTGGTAAATATTGCTGTTTTTGTGCATCGGTACCGTAGTGCATGAGTAGCTCACCCGGTCCTAATGAGTTTGGAACCATACAACTCACAGCTGTGGTGAGTGAGCGGGAAGCAATTTTGCTCATAATACGGCTTTGGGCAAATGAGCTAAATTCTTTACCCCCAAAAGACTTTGGAATAATGAGACCTAAAAAACCTTTATCTTTAATAAATTGCCAAACTTCTGGTGGTAGATCTTTTAAGTGATGATGAATTTCCCACTCATCTAGCATGCTACAAAGGAGCTCAACTTCATTGTCGATAAAACGTTGTTCTTCTGCTGACAACGTTGGGTAGGGATATTTTTCAAATTGTGACCAATCGGGTGCCCCCATAAATAATTCTTTTTCCCACCAACTGGTACCTGCCTCTAAAGCCTCTTGTTCAGTCGTACTGATGCTCGGCATTGAGTTTGCTAAGGTTTTATATGCAGGTTTGGTAATCAGGTTAAAGCGTAATGGTGCAAATAAAATAATAATACTAAGGGCAATGAGAGGAATACCTAAAATAAGAGCCCATGGCGTTAATAGGAGTGCAGTAAATATTGCTACAGCAATCGTAATAACACTGCCAATGGTTCTGTTTAGATTAAAAAAGAAAATTGCCCATATTGCAAAAAGCTGAATGACAATGCTTAAAACAAAGAGTAGGAAAATCATACTTGCTCCTTGCTAGATAAGCCCTCAAGTTAGAAGTTGCGAAAAAGCGAGGAGAGATTTAAGGCTTAACTAGCTAATTTTTAATGCTGTTTGAATTTAATTTTTTATGTCGCAATTGATGTATATGCTAGAGCAGGGATATATCGTACTTTTAGGTATAAGATATTTTTAAGTGAAAGTGTAATGGCTTGTTTTATCGATTTGTCAAGAAATGTTATTGATTTTCTTATACAAATAAAAAGCCCTCTGAACTAGAGGGCTTTCATTGATTTGAATTTTTAAGCTTCGACAACTTGAACGGCAATTTTTTTAGCTGGATCTACTTTACGACGAACTTCTGGTACTGGTTCACCGTGGTATTGACGATCAGCAAAATAACTTGAGCGAACCATTGGTGCAGACCAAATATTTCTAAAGCCAAGTTTACGGCCATGCTCTGCATAACGTTCGAACTCTTCTGGCGTTACAAAGCGGTCAATTGGTGCATGTTGTTTAGATGGCTGTAAATATTGACCAATAGTCACATAGTCAACATCGTGAGCACGTAAGTCATCAAGCAAGGCAATAACTTCTTCTTCAGTTTCACCAATACCCACCATCAAACCACATTTTGTTGGAATGTCTGGGCAATATTCTTTAAACATTTTTAATAAGTTTAAAGAATGTTGATAGTCTGAACCTGGACGCATTGCTTTATAAAGGCGCGGTACAGTCTCGATGTTGTGGTTAAATACGTCTGGCGGACATTCAGTCATAATGCGTAAAGCAATATCCATACGTCCGCGGAAATCTGGTACCAAAATCTCAAGCAATGTATTTGGGCTTAGTGCACGAGCTTCTTTGATACAGTCCACAAAGTGTTGTGCACCACCATCAAGTAAGTCATCACGGTCAACCGAAGTAATTACTGCATACTTAAGTTTAAGATTAGCAATTGTCTCTGCCATGTGACGAGGTTCATCTGCATCGAGTGCATTTGGACGACCATGTGCTACATCACAGAAAGGGCAACGACGTGTACAAATATCACCCATGATCATGAATGTTGCTGTACCACCACCAAAACATTCTGGCAGGTTTGGACAAGCAGCTTCTTCACAAACGGTATGGAGTTTTTGAGCACGTAAAGTGGTTTTAATACGCTGAACTTCTTCTGGTGCCGTCATCTTGACACGAATCCAGTCAGGTTTACGCGGCACTTCAACCGTAGGTACAACTTTTACAGGAATTCTTGCGACTTTTTCTGCGCCACGAAGTTTTACACCCTGTTCAGGTTTACGGTGTTCTGACATATTTAACTTTTCCACTCGTTTATAGAGACATTGACATTGTATTATAGCGAACTTCTGCAGTTAATAGCGGAAAATAACTATTCATATAATAAATGTGGTTATTCAGAAATATAGGGTTGAGAAATACATAAATTCACCGCATATTAGCCATAATTTATTATAAAATATGGTCATTCAAGTGAGGAAGGAGCTTTCAATGCCACGTAAAAAAGAGGTCGTTAGTGGGAATTTCGTTAAATACGATGCGGTAGTTCTCGGTTCTGGACCTGCAGGTGAAGGCGCGGCAATGAAGCTTGCAAAAGCGGGTAAGCGTGTTGCAATTGTAGATGTACGTGATCAACTCGGTGGTAACTGTGCACACGTAGGTACTATTCCAAGTAAAGCATTGCGTCAAACAGTTTCTAGTATTATTCGCTACCAGCGTGATCCAATGTTTCAAAAAGTAGGTGAATGGAAACAATTCACCATGAAACAGGTGTTGCGTAATGCACATAAAGTAATTCAACAACAGGTTGATACGCACACACGTTTTTACGATCGCAACAAAATCGGCGTATTTCATGGCCGTGCATATATTCAAGATAAAAATACAGTTTTAGTTTTTAGCCATGAAGGCATTAAAGAAACCATTATTTGTAAACAAATCGTGATTGCGACAGGTAGCCGTCCTTATCATCCGCAAGGTCTAGACTTTGATCACCCTCGCGTATTCGATTCGGACAAAATCCTTGATCTTGATTACTCAATTCAAAAAATCATTATTTACGGCGCAGGCGTTATTGGCTGTGAATATGCCTCAATCTTTATTGGTCTAGATCATAAAGTTGACTTGATCAATACTCAGCAAAAACTCTTAAGCTATTTAGATGATGAAATTGCTGATGCTTTGTCTTATCACTTACGTGAACAAGGTGTATTAATTCGCCACAATGAACAAATGGATCACCTAGAAACGTTTGATGACCATGTTGTGTTGCATCTACAAAGTGGTAAAAAGATTAAAGCCGATGCGATTCTTTGGTGTAACGGTCGTTCAGGAAACACAGAAGGTTTAGGTCTTGAGAACGTTGGCTTAGTTCCAAACAACCGCGGTCAGCTTTCAGTAAATGATCAGTACCAAACCGAAGTTGAAAATATCTATGCTGCTGGTGACGTGATTGGTTGGCCATCACTTGCTTCTGCTGCTTATGACCAAGGGCGTTGTGCGGGTGCAAACATGAGTGGTGAAGACGCGAAGCCAGTACGTGATATCCCGACGGGTATCTATACCATTCCGGAAATCTCATCAATTGGTAAAAATGAACAGGAATTAACGGAAGAGAAAATTCCGTATGAAGTGGGTCAAGCTTCTTTCCGTCATTTGGCTCGTGCACAAATTACTGGTGATACAGTAGGTGAGTTAAAAATTCTTTTCCATCGCGACACTATGGAAATTTTGGGTATTCACTGTTTTGGTAATAATGCTGCCGAAATTATCCACATTGGGCAAGCAGTTATGCACAGTCCAAACAATACTCTGAAATATTTCGTTGAAACGACCTTTAACTACCCAACAATGGCTGAAGCATACCGTGTAGCTGCACTTAATGGTATGAACCGTTTGTTTTGATTTTAAATAAGTTTTCCATAAAAAAGCCCGCAAACTTGCGGGCTTTTTTATTTTCATTAGACCATAGGTTTTTTATATTTTTATGACAATTCACAGTATGCGTCTGACTGCTTAGATTTCTAGTGGGCACAAAATGCTTGATTAAAATATACAAATAAATCAGGAGTTTGTTTCCATAAAATGATTGAACAGGCCAGCAGGGTAATCACGAGCAAAGTCATAATTGTTTTCAAAAGTAAGGCATTATACGTCATGAATAACAGCCTCCTCATTTACAAAGAAATGTACGATTACCCCTAATATACTCAAAGCTATTGAACATAGCCAAATCGCATTGTAATTACCTGTTAAGTCATGGTTAACACCGCCGAGCCAACCGCCAAAGAAAGAGCCGACTTGATGAGTGAAAAACACAATACCACTGAGCATTGAAAGGTATTTAACGCCAAACATATTTGCCACAATGCCATTTGTAAGAGGAACTGTAGAGAGCCATAATAGCCCCATAATGACGCCAAAAGCATATACCGTATAAGTGCTTAGAGGTAATAGTAAAAAGGCGATGATTGCGATGCCACGGCTACCGTAAAGTGCCATTAATAATTTAGGTTTTGAGAATCGATCTCCCAGCCAACCTGCTCCATAAGTTCCCACAATATTAAATAACCCAACTAAAGCAAGAAATACAGTACCAGTAGCTGCATCAAAGCCGTGGTCAATTAAATAGCCAGGTAAATGCACACCCAAGAACACAACTTGGAATCCACATACTAAAAAGCCTAAAGCTAACCACCAGAAGGGCTTATGTTTTCTGGCAATATTCAGTACTTGTTTAAAGGTGAGCTGAGGTTGTGCAATTGCTTTTGGTGTTTGAGTGCTAGAGCCTTTTAACATCCAAGCCAAGGGAATGATAAGAGCAATTAATAACGCACTTACCATTAAAGCTGCTGACCATCCCACTGTTTTAAGTAAGAGGAGAGTGGAAGGCAGCATAATAAACTGACCAAAAGAGCCTGCTGCACTAGCAATACCCATTGCCATACTTCTTTTTTCTGGAGGAGCAGCTCGGCCTACTGCACTAAGTAATACCGTGAAAGAAGTTGCTGATAAAGCCAAACCAATAATAAGACCTAGGCTCAAATTCAAAATGAGTACACTTGAGCTAAAAGCCATTAAGAGTAAACCTAGGGTATAAAGTAGTCCGCCAACAGCAACTACAATTCTGCTGCCATACTTATCTGCGATTGCTCCAGTAAAAGGTTGAACCGCACCCCAGATTAGATTTTGCATGGCGATTGCTAGACTAAAAACATGTTGTCCCCAGCCAAACTCATGGCTCATGGGTACAAGGTAAAGACCGAAACCATGTCGTACACCTAATGAAAGTGCCAGAATAATTGCACTGCCAATCAGCATGTAGATGAGTGACTGAGAAAATTGATTACCAGTTTTAGTCATGAGTAATGGAAAATTATAATAATATGATCATTTATTGTAGAAGATATATCGAACAATATCGATATAGCTGAGGGAATATTTAAGCAAAATTAAAAAGTTCTTAAGACATATATTGCGTTATAAGGACTGTAAAGAAGCAGATATCATTTTGATCTCTGCTTCTTGTAGAAATTAAGCTGCAGAATTACGTTCAAGTAATGCTTGTTCAAAAAGGACTTGTTCCTTTTCTTTATGTTCAGTCGTGAATCGAATTAGAATTACGCTACAGCCAGCTACGATAACTAATCCACCTAAAATAAATAAACAGGTTTGAATATCTAGTACACCTTTTAATAAGAAGCCTGCTGCAACAGCACCAACGTTACCACCCGCACCAATAATGCCTGCAACACCACCTAATGCATTACGATCAATAAATGGTACGAGAGCATATGTCGCACCACAAGCCATGTGAGTAAACAGTGCAAAAATCGTCATGGAAATAATTGCAAGGGTAACCACATTCATTTGAGAGAAGAGTATTAAGAACAAACCTTCACCCAAAATCATAAGCACCAGTACTTTAGTGCGGCCATCCAACCCTTTTTTGAGTGCGACTTTATCAGAAATAATACCGCCAAGTGCACGAGCAAATAATGCAAGAAGACCAAATATTCCTGCAGTTAGACCAGCAGTTTTTAAATCCATTTTGAAATGATCAACATAATACATAGCTGCAACGTTATGGATAAAAATTTCGATTCCGAAACATGCTCCGTAAGCCACAAATAAAATCCAGACACGGTAGTTACGCGCAGCTTGCATTAAAATTGCCATGCCACCTTTTTTACCACTACCAACTTCAATGCCTTGCGCGCGAACTTCTTTAAAGTTTCCTTGAGGGCAGTCTTGGGTGAGTTTCCAGTAAAGAATACCCACAATGACCATCATGATGCCTGGTACGATTAATGCAACACGCCAGCCCATAGTTTGCTCGACACCGAACATGACAATTGCACCGAGTAATAAAGGCATGAGAGCTTGGGTTGCACCGCCACCAGCGTTACCCCAACCAGCAGCAGCTGCATTTGCTGTGCCTACAACATTAGGCGCAAACATAATGCTTGTGTGATATTGCGTAATTACAAAGCTTGCACCAATTGCACCAATAAGTAAGCGGAAAAAAAGGAAAGACTCATAACTATTTGCAGCTGCTACACCAAATACTGGAATACTACCTAATAGTAATAGTGCAGTGTAGGTGATGCGTGGACCATATTTATCACAAAGTGGACCGACGGCAAGTCGTACTAAAATCGTAATCGCAACGGCAGCAATATTAATGTTAGCAATTTGATCTTTGGTTAAGCCGAACTCACCTTTAATCACTGGCATGAGTGGAGCGCAGGCAAACCATGCGAAGAAGCACACAAAGAATGCGAGCCATGTCATATGGAAGGCACGCATCGCTGGAGTAGAAAAACTGAATAATTTAATCTCAGTTGCTTTTTTTGCATCTAGATTGATATTTGAAGACATACGCCGTCCCCCTGAACTGAACGAAATTTTAATTTGCATGGCAAGTTATTGCCTATCTGCATACCGATCAGAGCGGACATCATTGGCCGTCTTGGTTTATTCATTGAATCAACGTTGACTCATCTTGCTATGAATAAAGCAAAGCTTGTGCCAAAAAAATAATTTTACTAAAAAGAAAAAATTAGTGTTTAATTTTCCTAATTTAGTTTCTCTATCTAAAAATTGGATACAAAAACAAAATTGGAGAATAAGAAAGGGCGAAAGTTAAATTTATCTATATTGTTATTAAAAAATGCTCATTTTTTTAGCATTTTGATTTAAAAAGAAGCAAAGTGTAGATGAGCTCAGATTAAAAAAAGCTATAAAAACGTGCATAAGTTTTTATAGCTTTGCGTGAAACAAAAGTTAGAAGCGGTAACCGATTCCTGCATAACCTAAAATTGGATTAATTTCGATATCTGCTTTTGCATTAATTAATTCACCATATTTAGCATCATTGACTGTAATGGTTGTATCTGTTTTTAGGTGGGCATAAGAGACAGAACCAACGGCATACCATTTATCATTGAAGTCATAAGTAAAACCTAAAGTTGCAACAGGTGCAATTGCATCTGAAGCCTCAAGGTCTACTTTAGGATCACCAGAACTAGTTTTTCTTTCTAAAGCAGCACCAGATTTACCATCTTTAATATTTACAATCATATGACCAGCACTGACTAAATCATTTTCAATTTCAGGATTCATTTCTAATTCACTGAAATAGGCATACATCACGCCTAGTCCAACATAGGGTCTAAATTTATTTACGCCAGTTTTGCCAAAGTGATATTGTAATTCAAACGCTGGCGTCCAAGCTCGAGCTGATGCCGCACTTCCATGGGCTTCAAGATCAGTAATAAAAATATTATTTTCAAGTTCCATCGAACCAAGAATTCCACCAGCAGGTTTTGCAGTAGCAGAAAAAGGTGCATAAATCTTACCTTTACCTTGTAGATCGACTTTAGGTGGAATCCCTGCTTTTACTTCTAATGAAACATTATCTGTAAAAAAGTAATTTGTCATGAGACCCAGGGTAGTTACATCATCTGCTTCTAAACCTGTATTCTGAGCTTCCCATTGACTCAAACCGCGAATTTCAGCTGTTCCACTTAACCATGCCGGAATAGTATCAGTACCTAAACCAATAACATCAATAAGTTCTTCAAGAACGACATTACTGTTACTGTCTGAAATATTGTCTTGAATAGTTTTTACTTTAATATCTCCAACCTTAGATTGCTCATTTTCTTTAACTGAAGTGTTAATTCTAAAAGGCTGAGCATTACCAGTTGGTTTGACATATAAAGGACCAGCAGAGACTGAAAAACGTTTGAAGCCATCTCCATCTTTTAAACTAAAGTATGGAGAAGCGGCGGAAGTGACTGTTGGCAGAGCAAAAAGGGCAGCTGTCATACAAAATAATGACTTTTTCATCATAAAAGGACTCCATGTCCGACATTTGTTTACTGATTTTTATTGAGCCCACCATACCGTGTTTTTTTGAATAGATTGTGTATTAAAAATTAATAATTGTAATTTTTTTGAAATATTTGTTTATATTTAGAAAGATTTATTAATAAAAAGTACATAATAAATAATGAAAGGCTACACAAAGTAGCCTTTTATTTAAGTTTATTAAAATATTAGTTGAAGCGAGATAGGTCTTCTTCAGGACGAGCAGTTAAGACTTCAATACCTGTTTGGGTAACTAAAATAGTATGTTCATATTGAGCTGAAAGTTTATGGTCTTTCGTTACGACAGTCCATTTGTCACCTAACAATTTGGTTTGCCATACGCCAGCATTTACCATAGGTTCAATCGTAAAAGTCATACCTGCTTCTAAGCGCATGCCTGTACCAGCTTGACCATAATGGAGTACTTGAGGTTCATCATGAAAAACGGTTCCAATACCGTGGCCACAATATTCACGTACTACACTAAAACGTTCTGATTCAACATACTTCTGGATTGCGTGGCCGATATCACCTAAATATGAACCATCTCTAACAGTTGCCATCCCACGATACATCGCTTCTTGAGCAACTTTGCATAGGCGGTTGGCTAAAATAGAAGTTTCACCACCAACGATATACATCATGTTGGTGTCGCCGTGATAGCCATCTTTAATGACAGTAACGTCAATATTAAGGATGTCACCATTTTTTAAAATTTTATTTTCAGAGGGAATACCATGACAGACAACATGGTTAACCGAAGTACAAATAGAGTGCTGAAAAGCAGGGCGGCCAGGAGCTCCACCATAGCCGACACATGCAGGGATAGCATGCTGCACATTTTCAATGTGATTACGACAAATGGTATCAAGTTCAAGTGTACTTACACCTGCCTTGATATGGGGCTTGATCATCTCTAGAACTTCAGCCGCCAGTCGTCCTGCAATGCGCATTTTTTCAATTTCATCTGGAGTTTTGATTAATCGACGTGGAGCTGTATAAGTACTGTTCATGATCTCTAAAAACTTTTGGTAATTTACAAGTGTCTATGGTATAAATAGCCGCCCATTTTATCAAATGCTTTTCGTGAATATCTTTTACGAACAATTTTGATAAATGGAGTAAAAAATCCGCACATATATCGTCACATTACTCTGGGTGCCTGTAAAAGGGTGGAGAATGCGGATATATGGAGGCCTAACCCAACTTTTAAGGTAAAGAAAATGGCAGATTACAACGTAAGCATGCGCGACCTTCTTCAAGCAGGTGCGCACTTTGGTCACCAAACTCGTTTCTGGAACCCAAAAATGCGTCAATACATTTTTGGCGCGCGCAACAAAATTCACATCATCAACCTTGAGCACACTGTTCCTGCGTTAAATGATGCTTTGAACTTCGCTAACCAATTAGCAAGCAAAAAGAACAAAGTTTTGTTCGTTGGTACAAAACGTGCTG
Source organism: Acinetobacter lactucae (assembly GCF_001605885.1). Taxonomy (GTDB): domain Bacteria; phylum Pseudomonadota; class Gammaproteobacteria; order Pseudomonadales; family Moraxellaceae; genus Acinetobacter; species Acinetobacter lactucae. Next base: position 59,999 of record NZ_LRPE01000036.1, read on the forward strand.
CTTCTAACATCATCCGTGAACAAGCTCAACGCGCTGGTCAACCATATGTAGATCACCGTTGGTTAGGTGGTATGTTGACGAACTGGAAAACACTTCGCCAATCTATCAACCGTTTAAAAGATCTTCAAACTCAATCTCAAGATGGTACTTTTGCTAAGCTTACTAAACGTGAAGCTTTAGAACGTGCTCGTGAGATGGAAAAACTTGAGCGCTCTTTAGGCGGCGTTAAAAACATGGGTGGTTTACCTGACGCATTATTTGTAATCGACGTTGATCACGAAGCGATTGCAATCAAAGAAGCGAAGAACTTAGGTATTCCTGTTATCGGTATCGTTGATACAAACTCTAACCCAGATAACGTTGATTACGTTATTCCTGGTAACGACGATGCGATCCGTGCAGTAACTCTATATGCTTCAGCTATGGCTGATGCAATTCTTGCTGGTAAAGAATACGCTCAATCTCAAGCGAACGCTCAAGCAAAAGGCGATGACGCTGCGAAAGACGCTTCTGAGGCTTAATGCGTTTTGACGCAGGCTTGTCATTTTTGCGACATGTAATGGTGGCAAATTAAGCGTCGAGAGTGCAAACGGCCCAGAGTTTCTTTGGGCCGTTTTTGTTGAAAAGATTTATTTTCTACCGATTTTAGGAGATCAACATGACTGCAATTACTGCAAGCATGGTAAAAGAATTACGTGACCGTACTGGTCTTGCAATGATGGAATGCAAAAAAGCATTAACAGAAGCGAACGGTGACATCGAGCTTGCTATTGATAACCTTCGTAAATCTGGTCAAGCTAAAGCTGCTAAAAAAGCTGGTAACATTGCTGCTGACGGTGCAATCACAATCGTTCAAGAAGGCAATAAAGCAATTTTAGTTGAAGTTAACTGTCAAACTGACTTCGTTGCTAAAGACGAAAACTTCTCTAACTTCTCTAAAGCTGTTGCTACTGCTGCTTTAGCTGCTGGTGAAACTGATGCTGCTAAAATCGCTGAATTAAAATTAGCAGATGGTCAATCAGTTGAAGAAGCTCGTATTGCACTTGTTCAAAAAATCGGTGAAAACATCCAAGTTCGTCGCGCGAAAATCGTTGAAGGCGAAAACTTGGCTATCTACAAACACGGTTTAAAAATCGGTGTTGTAGTTTCTTATACTGGTGATGCTGACACTGGTAAAGGTATTGCAATGCACGTTGCTGCATTCAACCCAGTAGCTGTAAATGCTGAAGCTGTTCCTGCTGACCTTATCGCTAAAGAAAAAGAAATTGCTGAAGCGAAAGCGTTAGAATCTGGTAAGCCAGCTAACATCGTTGAGAAAATGGTAACAGGTTCAGTTGATAAATATTTGAACGAAGTTGCTCTTGATCGTCAAATGTACGTAATCGACAACGATAAGAAAGTTGCTGATGTATTAAAAGCAACTGGTACTACTGTTGCTGAATTCGTACGTTTCGAAGTTGGTGAAGGTATTGAGAAGAAAGCAGAACTTAGCTTCGCTGAAGAAGTTGCTGCTGCTCAAGCTGCTGCGAAGTAATTCGTATCACAATAAAAAAAGCCCCATTGGGGCTTTTTTTATCTCAGTTAAAATAGGGCTATACAATGACAAATAAAAAAAATCTCAGTATTGGTGGTGTCATTATTTTATTGATTGCTGGATATTTTGGTCTGGATTTATCTGGACATAAGCAAAGTCAATCAACATCATCAACTATACCCGCAGCTCAGCATAATGAAACTACACTTTTAAATAATGGGGTGGACACTGTAAAAGCTGCTTATGAGCAGAAAAAAAGTAATGTTCAGGTGCAGGGAAGTGGTCGAGTCAAAGCAATTTTAAGAGATGATAATGATGGGGCAAGACATCAGAAATTCATTCTTGTATTAAAAAGTGGTGTTTCAATTTTGGTCGCACATAATATTGATTTGGCGCCTAAAATTTCTAATTTAAATAAAGGTGACATCGTTGAGTTTTACGGTGAATATGAATACAACCCAAAAGGTGGGATATTACATTGGACTCACCATGATCCACAAGGTCGTCATGAAGCTGGTTGGCTTAAACATGATGGACAGATCTATCAATAAAACCTAAGTGGACGTTTAATCAGATTATTTTTTATAGAGCAATTTTGTTCTATTCAGTTTGTTAAAACATGCTATGGTTTTTTTATTGAATAGATGAGACGTATTTATGCAGCGGGAGCAAGCCGATTATCTGCATGTGCGAGAGTTGGGCGGTTTAGAGTTATTAAAAGCACATTATCACCAAACACAATTTTCAAAGCATACTCATGAAGGGTATTGTATTGGTGTAATTGAAGAAGGAGCGCAGTCTTTTTTTAGGACGGGACAGCTACATGTAGCTCCTAAAGGCGATATTATTTTAGTCAATGCTGACGAGATTCATACTGGTTCATCTGCTGTTGAATCAGGGTGGCGTTATAGAGCGATCTATCCAACACCTGAAATGTTAGCAGGAGTTAGTCAGGATTTTTTTGAAAATCCACATGGAGCACCATGGTTTCCTCAAGCTGTGATTCGTGATCTAGGTTTGGCTCAACAGCTTTGCTTACTTTTTGATTTATTAGAACAAAAAGATAATTTTCTACTCAAAGAAACGATGTATTTAACAACTTTAGCTTGTCTTATGAAGAGACATGGTAAATCAAATCATACTTTTTGTGAGTTGCCAGAAGCATATTCAAAAATATTAAGAGTTAAAGAATTACTAATAGAAATGCCTGAAACGAATTTTTCTTTACAGGATTTAGCAGACATGGTCGGCTTGAGTGCTTGGCATTTTTTAAGACAATTTAAAAAATATGTGGGTTTGCCACCCCATGCTTGGCTTGTTCAAGCGCGCTTACAAAAAGCAAGACAGTTATTAAAACAGGGGGACCAAATTGCGATGGTGGCACACCAATGTGGTTTTTCTGATCAAAGCCATTTTAACCGACATTTTAAAAAAGCAATGGGCGTTACACCTACTCAATATGTAGCAAGTTTAAACATATAAATAAATTGGTTCTAAAGCAATTTTATCCAATATAAGTCGGCACTCATCAAGCATGGTATATAGATGTTTCTTATATTGGATTTTATATATGAATATTCAGCTTAATCAGCCAGTTGAGTTTTCAAAAAATAAGCCATCTTATTTGTTTTTACGTGGTGCAATGGATATTTTGCCCTTGTCAATTTCTGTTATTCCATGGGCAATCTTAGCTGGGTCTATGGCAATTCATGTAGGATTATCTTTCTATAAAGCACTTGCAATGTCTGGGCTTGTCTTTGCTGGCGCTGCGCAATTAGTCAGTTTAAGCATGGCCATGGAAGATGCATCTGTTTTTACAATTTATTTGACTATTTTCTTTTTAACCGCTCAGCATTTTATTTATGCATTAACTTTAAGAAATGATATTTCTATTTTGTCCCTACCGAAACGATTGAGTTTAGGCTTTTTATTAACAGATGAATTATTTGCAGTGAGTGCTCCCTCTGAAAAAAGAAGTTCGGAATATCTGTTGGGAGCTGGACTGTGTTTTTATTTATTTTGGGTTGCTTTTAGTTTGGTGGGGATACTGCTGGCAACAGTGATACCTGATCTTTTAAATTATCATTTGGATTTTTCGATCGTTGCTATTTTTATTGCCATGATTGTGCCTTTATGTAAAGGATTTTCAGTCATAGCTGGTGTGCTAATAACTTGTTTAAGTGGATTTTTATTTAAATTTTATCAAATCGAGGGTGCGATTTTACTTTCAGGATTAATGGGGATGTTGGTTGCTGTGTTAACTGAAAAAATAGGTAAGGAGAAATAGCATGTCTTGGTTCATGATTCTAGGCTTGGCAGCAATCGTCTTTTTTAATCGATATTATTTTTTAGAGCCTAAAGTAAAAATTAAACTGCCGCTTATTCTGAATAAGATGCTTAACTATTCTGCACCCTGTTTGTTAACTGCAATCTGCATTCCAGTTATTTTTTTCGATGGTGATCATTTAAGAGGTGTGATAAATAACCCTTATATTTATGCAGCAATATTTTGTATTGTAATCGCTATTTACCTAAAAAAAATTCTTTTAAGTGTGATAGCAAGTTTAGGATTTTTTTATTTTATAAATTTTCTAATAAATTACTAACATGCAAAAGCTGAATCGAAAGGATTCAGCTTTAACTTAATCTTTAAGCAAGAACTTGTTTTTGTCTGCTTTTCCATTTAGGCAAGATTTTTGAGAGATAAGCATCCATACACCAAACTGGTCCAATCAGTAGGAATTGTAAATCTTTAAAGAAAGACGGTTTTTTGCCTTCTACTTTGTGTCCGTAAAACTGTCCAACCCAAGCAATCACAAAAATAGCGATATAAAACCCGACTCCTACAGGCAGGGTGTAAATGAGCCATGCCATAACAACAAGTAAAGCAGCCATCGTAACAGCAAGTACAAGATCTAAACGTGCATAAAATACTAAGGTCAGCACAAGTAATAAAGTAGTAAGCAATATGCTGAAATGCGCAATAATTCCAATAATAGAAAATAAAATAGCAGGAACGCAAAGCCAGTGAATTTGTTTATTGGTTGGATTTTGATGACTTTCACTATATTCATCAAACCATTCAGTAATGGATTTCATGAGTAGCACACTCCTTGTTTTAAATTTGATTTATTTTTTCTGAGTGTATTTTAGCCTGTTCTTGAAGATATCGACAAGAAACTCACACTATTCAACTATGGAAAATTGGTAATAAACGCTTAGGAACGAACAATGGAAAAAAATAAGGTCACGGTAATTGAAAAAGCGATCAATTTGACCTCAAAAGAGGTGCAATATTTCATAATATTTTTTCTATGTTGCTAGATGATGAAATTATCAAAAAAAGTGCCATTTTGAGATAGTCGGGAAAATTGTGTGAAAAAGCTCTACTCATCTACTCTAAAAACGCCATAAATAGCCTTTATTTTATAAAAATGGTACTAGGGTAGCCAAAATTTTATAAAGTTGCTCTAAGCGCAATTTAGGCGTTAAATTGAGTTGGGCTAAATTAATGTGTTTTTTTGATTAATAAATATTCAAATTTGGGGTGAGTTAGGGGTAAAAAAGAAGCCACTTTAATTCTAGGCCGGAAATTATATTTGATAGTTTAAAATATAAAAAAACCGCAGAAAATATGCGGCTTTTTACATGAACTCGAGAGGCTATAACTTATGAAGTTGGGCCATCAACACGCTCAATATTTACTTTAGCCGTTCCGGCATTGGTAATACCAAGACGTTTAGCTGCACCGTAAGATAGGTCAAGTACACGATTACCATGGAAAGGACCACGGTCATTTACTTTTACAACCACACTTTTGCCATTGTCTTTATTCGTTACTCGAATATAACAGTTCAATGGTAGGCTACGGTGAGCAGCAGTTAGAGCATTCATGTCGAATGTTTCACCACTTGCAGTTTTACGACCATGGAATTGGCGGCCATACCAAGACGCCATACCAGTTTGGCTAAACTTACGAACAGTATTTGAAGCTACTGTGTTAAGTTTTTCAATCACTGAAGGCTCATCTTCAGGGATTTCAATTTTTGCTGCGATCGCTTGACGACGGATTTGATCGCCAGAACGTTCAGTGATTGAAAGACTGTTAATGTTAGAAAAACGAGAATTAAAGTTTTGAGTATCTTTACTCAACACACGTGCTGCTAGATTAGGACCATCCACATCACTGTTTAATGATGATGACTGCACCATTTCAGCGTGCAGTGGGGCCATGCTTAAACTAGCCGTCAGTGCAAGAACGTATTTCAGCGATAACTGCATTTGTATAAACTCCTGAGAACATGTACTTTTTTCTTTCAGCCTTTGACTGAAATTTAAAGTGAACATGCCTTATTATTCACTTTTGCAATTGCTATATTGGGGTGGATAATATTCATCGGTTACGGAGAGTGTCTAGTCTTTAACGAGAAATCTTTACAAAAAGGGCAAAAACTTACAGTTTTAGGTTAAAAAATAATCAATAATGTAACAAGTTATTAAAAATGTATATATTGTGATCTATTTAACAAAAATATTTATTGACTTTTACATAAAGAATAAAAAAGCTAGCCTATCGGCTAGCTACTTCAGTGCCTAATAACCATACAGCAGTAGCGTACATGCGGCTCTTGTTATAAGTCGTAATCACTTGAAAATTCGGGTAAGTTAAATAGTAAATTGGACCATTATAGTCTTGTAATTGAATAACATTCACCATATCGAGATCATCAATTTTAACTAAAGGATTCAATGGGGAAATACCGAGTGTCTTTAATGCACCATATGGGAAAGGTTGCGTTAAATCTTTAGCAATAATACTTTCTGGATTTGACCCAGTGTAACGTGCCATAAACCCGATAGGCTGATCTCGTTGCCATCCTTGCTTTGCTAGGTAGTTGGCGATTGAACCGATTGCATCTTCTGCTGAGTTTCTTAAATCGATATGGCCATTACCATCATAATCTACGCCAAATTTACTAATATTGCTTGGCATAAATTGCGGATAGCCAATCGCACCAGCATAGGAACCTACAATACTATTTGTTGGGTAACCTTCTTTATACGTCCATGCGATAAGAGCAGCTAACTCATCGCCAAAATATTCAGCACGGCGAGGGTAGCCAAAAGCAAGGGTAGCTAAAGCATCACGTGTAATAAAAGAACCTTTATTTGCGCCATAACCTGTTTCAACGCCCAAAATACCTAAAATGACAGATTGAGGTACGCCATATTGCTGTTCAGCACGATTTAAAGCATCTGCATATTGGTTTTTAAAACGGACGCCGCGCTGAATTGTCCCTTCAACCAAAAACATAGACCGATAATCATACCAAGGCTTACTTTCACCTGGACGAGTCATAATATTTAGAATGTTTGGTAAATTTTTTGCGCCACTCATGGCTGCGTCGACTTGGGCGCTACTTAAGCCATAAGCATTCATCGTTTTTTGTTTAAAATTCAAATAATCAGGATGTGTGGCAAAATCGTTGGCCTGAGCGAAATGACTTGTACTGATTAAGCCAGTACACAAAGCAAGCATTTTTAAAGTTTTATTTAAGTGTTGAGACAACATATCGTTTTAAAATTCCAGATTATCGATGTGTATGAATGGACATGACTAAACCAAAGGTGGCCATTAAAGTAATAATAGCTGTTCCGCCATAACTCATAAAAGGTAAAGGAACACCTACTACAGGTAAAATACCACTGACCATTCCCGCATTTACAAATACATAAACAAAAAAAGACAAACCAAAGGCGCCAGCAACTAAACGTCCATAGTTATGGAAGCTTTGTAAACCGATCTGGAATGTTCTAAAAATAATAGCAAAATAAAGGATTACTAAAATAAGTACACCGATGAGTCCAAATTCTTCGGAGTAAGCAGCAATAATAAAGTCAGTATGTCCTTCGGGTAAAAAGTGTAAGTGTGATTGAGTACCTTCAAGGAAACCTTTACCTGAAAAACCACCGGAACCAATTGCAGTTTTAGATTGAATAATATTCCAACCTGTACCAAGTGCATCTGCCTCTGGATCAAGTAAAGTTAAAACCCTTTGACGCTGATAGTCGTGCAAAAGAAATTCCCACGCAATCGGAATTATGACCGCTGCACATGCAGCAGCTGCACCAATCATCCGCCATGATAGTCCACTTAAAAATAAGACAAATATACCGCTTGCTAGTACTAAAAGTGATGTGCCTAAATCAGGTTGTTCTGCAATCAGTAAAAAAGGAATACCAATTAACATTAATGATAAAACAACCTGTGAAAAGCTAGGGGGAAGAGGTTTTCGTGCTAAAAACCATGCAATCATCATCGGCATGCCGATTTTCATGAATTCACTGGGTTGGACACTTCCGAAACCAGGAATATCAATCCAGCGCTGAGCACCCATTCGGACTTCACCGAATACCATAACTGCCACAAGCGAAAATAGGCCAAACAAATAAAAGTAGGGGGAAAATGCTTGATAGACCTTAGGCGGAATTTGGGCTAGGCCAAACATTACTAAAAAGCCAATACCAAAACTCATGGCCTGTTTACTCACCAACCCTACATCCTGTGCCGAAGCACTATATAGTACAGTTAAACCTAGTAGCGCATTTAACAGCAAAAATAGACATAACCACGGGTCAATGTGGAGTTGTTGCCACCTTGATGGTTGCATAGCGGTGCTAAGACCATCTCGAGGAGCTTGGCGTAAAAACTTATATTGTGGGCTAGGAGACATGCGGCGTTAACTAGGTCAATCAGTGCTTGGCGCATGCTAACATAAACCTGATTAATGGCAATGTATATCAATATTTTGCAATAAAAAAACCTAGCTCTCGCTAGGTTTCCGATAGGCTATTTTTTATTAATTAAAGAATAGACTTTCATGATATTCAGCCATCGCTTTTAATTCAGTACGATTTAAGCTAGGAATGAGTTTATCGATCGCAATATGAACTGCTTTTGTTACAGCTGCTGCGCCGATATCAGCTGCTTTACGTTTGATCATGCCAAGATCTAATGTCTTGTTAAAATCAGACATAAAATGTTTAACCATAGCATCACCAAACTGTTTATATAGTTCAGCTAATGCAGCTTTATTAATATCGTTGCCAGCTTTAAGCTCAGTGAAGTTATGCTTAAGGTTAGTGACTAAACTAGGATCTAGAGTTACACCTACTTTATATTGACCTTGTGGATCTTTAAATAAGCTTTTTTCAGAGAACTCTACAGACTGTTTAACAACATCATTTGGCGCTTTGCTTAACAATTGTTTTAAAAGAACAGCAACTGTTGATTTGACATAGCCTGCTAGTTTTTCGGCAGTATCGCGCTTTTCACTTGCAGGGAAGTGCTGAACTAACTGAATTAAGACATTATCAATAATCTCTTCATTCAGTTGTAAAGCAATCTTATCGCGAAGTGGATATAAAGGCTCACTAGAATTTTTGTTCGCAATTCCAGTTTGTATATCGTTCAATAAGCCTTCAGAAGGGGTAAAACCAAAAAACGGCATGGTGTATCCTCAAATTATTCGTTTTATTGTCGTGCCAATCGAATCGGTTTTGGCATCCATGAAAGATCCGATACTCGGCAAGGGTTAATATCAAGTCCGCCGCGACGAGTATAAGTTGCATAAACCATCAGCTTTTCAGGTTGCAAATTTTGCCAAATATCAGCAAAAATCTGCTCAACACACTGTTCGTGAAAGCCGTTATGCTGACGGTACGAGATAATATAAGCTAAAACACTACGATAACAAGGTTTTTTGCCCTTAAAACGGATAAAAACTGTCCCCCAATCCGGTTGTCCCGTGACTGGGCAGTTACTTCTTAAAAGATGAGAATACAGTTCAATTTCGACTTCTTCTTCAGACGCATCTCGTTTTAAAAGAGTCGCATCAGGATGTTGCTCTAAACGCTCTGGATCTAAGTCATCAATACAAATGCCTTGAGGCCTAGAAATCTCTAAATCATCTACTTGAAATAACGTTAACTCAACTTTTGCACCTGCCGCAGCAGATAGATCTTTTTCAACCGTTTCAATAAACGACTGTTTAGAGTCAAACTGAGTGAAGTTAAGGCTATTGAAGTAAAGTTTTAATGACTTTGATTCAATCAAATTTGGTGAAGAAGCTGGCAGTGTAATTCTGCCAATAGCAACTTGCGGGATGGCATGAGCATTTAACCATGAAATTTCAAAAACATGCCACCAATCTTTACCTTGCGTAATACCTTCAATATGCGAGTAGGCTTCACGAGACTGAGCACGAGCAATTGGAAATAAAACATCAGGTTGATAGTTAGTTGGATATTGAGTTTCTTTACCCAATAAAGACTGTTCGACACTCATTCACGCATTCCTGAACCACGAGCAAGTAAATAGTAAGCAATTCCGTAAAGTACAACACAGCATAATGTCACAATGATTAAAGAGAACGTAACGTTCACGTCACTATGACCTAAAATGCCGAAACGGAAAGCATTGACCATATACACAATAGGATTAATTAAAGAAAGTTTTTGCCAAAAAGGGCCAAGCGCACTAATGGCATAGAACACACCACCTAAATAGGTTAAAGGTGTAAGGACAAAGGTTGGAATAATAGAAATATCATCAAATGATTTTGCATAAACTGCATTAATAAAACCACCTAATGAGAAAAGAACTGAGGTAATTAAAACTGTATATATAGTCACAAACCAGTTATGTATAAAGAGGTCTGTAAAGAACATGCTCATTGTCGTCACAATTGCTCCGACCAATACACCACGGCAAATTCCACCAATCACATAGCCCCACAAAATAATATGTAGTGGCACAGGACTCATAATCAGTTCTTCAATGCTCTTTTGGAATTTCACACTAAAGAAACTTGAAGATACGTTCGCATAACTGTTGGTAATAACCGCCATCATGATGAGGCCGGGTACAATAAACTGCATATAGCTCACGCCGCCCATTTGTCCAATGCGCGAACCAACCAAATTACCAAAAATGACAAAGTACAAACTCATCGTGATCGCAGGGGGTAATAAGGTTTGTGGCCAAATACGTAGGAATCGGCGTACTTCTTTACGAACTAGAGTCCAGAGGGCAATTTGCAGTTGGCTAAAATTCATTTTGCCTCTCCTTCAAGATTTTTCTCAACCATTTTGACGAATAGCTCTTCTAGACGGTTCGATTTGTTTCGCATACTACGAACACGAATCCCTTGTGATTCTAAAAGTTGGAATAGGTCATTTAATGTATGGGCCTTATCCATTGTCACTTCTAAAGTGCTGCTATCAATTAAGTTGAACTTCACACCAATAATATTTAACTGGAGTGGGGCAATGGGTTCTGCCAAATCGAAAATAAAAGATTCTTCACTCAGCTGGTTTAAGAAACTTTTCATGCTGGTGTCTTCTTTAATGACACCGCGGTCAATAATGGCAATTTGACGGCACAACATTTCTGCTTCTTCGAGATAATGTGTAGTCAAAATAATAGAAGTCCCGCTTTCGTTCATTTCGGTGAGAAAATCCCACATAGAACGGCGTAATTCAATATCTACACCCGCGGTAGGCTCATCTAGAATAAGAAGTTTAGGCTCATGCATCATGGCACGTGCAATCATGAGGCGGCGTTTCATACCACCAGACAGCATGCGTGCTTGTATATTGCGCTTTTCCCAAAGGCCTAGTTTTTCTAAATAATGTTCGGCACGTTTTTCTGCAATCTTTTTATGAATGCCGTAATAACCCGCTTGGGTAACTAAGATATCGAACGCTTTTTCAAACTGTCCAAAGTTAAATTCTTGAGGGACGACGCCAAGCTGCTGTTTTGCCAAGGATGGATGAGTGTCGAGATTATGCCCAAAAATCTCAACTGTTCCTTCGGTTTTTTTCGTGAGGGAACTGATAATACCAATGGTTGTTGATTTGCCGGCACCATTTGGGCCTAACAACGCATAAAATTCACCTTCAGGCACAGTGAGGTTAATACCTTTTAACGCCTGAAAACCATTACGATATGTTTTGGACAAATCTCTTAAAACCAAAGCATCAGTCATGAAATTCTCACATTATGAAAGAGGGGTATATTTTGAGCGATAATGATTAATAAACCAAGTAAAATAGTCGGAATTTTATAAAATTGAGATAAATTTATGAAGTTATTATATATAAACTGGCGCGCTCGGCGGGGATCGAACCCACGACCCCAGGCTTCGGAAACCTGTACTCTATCCAACTGAGCTACGAGCGCACGTGTGTGGGCCACATCATAGGAAAAAAACACCAATAGGTAAAGCATGAAATAGGTAACAAGTGAGTTTAATGCTTAATTAAACAGCAGCTTGTTGTTTTTTTAGATGCGTTGTTGAATAAGTTGAATTGAATAATTAATAGAATGAAGCGTATGTGCTAGCTCATGAGGCGGAATACGTGACTCCTGTAAGTGGGTAATCCATTGCATTTGGCACATCTTAAGCTCTTGAAGCGTTTTTATTTGCTCTATTTTTTGAATAAGTGGTTTTGCCATAAGTCCACAATATTGACTCAAACTTTGCCTCATCAATTGTTGTATTTCTTCAAAAGAGAGCTGTTGAACTGGAATTGGTGGCTGAGTATTTTCAATATTTGTTGATTGCAAAGATTGGGGAACCTGAATTTCGCCAACTATATCGTCGTTTTTATGATCATCTGTAGGTTTTTTCTGATGTGCTTCTACAGTAGTTATAGGTGTTTGTGGAAAAGATATTTGTTCATTTAATTCTGAATGGTTTGCGTTTGAAGGAGCAATAAGTTTTAAGTCGATAAGCTGTTGAATAAGTTCTGGAGACGCAATACGTTTTTTAAATTCGCTATTTAAATTTTGAAAATCTTCATGGTCTATTAATAGTAGTAAACGTCTTTGTTTTGCATTTAACGCAATGTTACGTTGTTGAAGCGCGACTCTTCCCAAATTGGTTCGATAAAAACCAGCCATCGTTTTTCCCCAAGATAAAAAATAAATCAGACTGTTCAATCATCTCAGTTGAACAGTACTGTTTTTAATAAAATATAAATGGGGTTAACGATAAAACTCAAAAATGACAATATGATGAAGAATTTATGAATATCATCTATTTAAGTCTTTAAAATGCGCCTTCTAACGCTTTACGTAAATAGACATCTAGTTCGTCTTGACGTAGAAGCCATTGAATATAGTCTTTAGGAAGTTCAGCAATTGCCGTGCCTTTGTGCTTTCCAAAGTTAATAGTTGTAGGGATACGTGCTTCTTCAGAAACTCGGTAAAGCTCTTCAATGTCTTGAATATTTAAATGATAGACAATATGCATCAAAATATTAGCAGTCAAAATAATATCCGCGTCGGCACGGTGTGCACCTTTGAGTAATTCTCTAGCTTTACCGCTGCCTTGAGAAATCATATAGATCAGTGCAGAAATATTATGTGCTTCTGCATCAGGCCAAGTTTTACGCGCTAAAGCTAGAGTACAAATCGGTTTGATATTCGATACATCCACACCACAACGCGCAATCGCGGCAATATCATAATCAATATTGTGACCAATAATATAAGTTGTAGTTTCTGGTAATTTAAAGGTTTTATAGTGGGGTTGGTTTTCTAAATCTGACTCTAATATATGGTGCACTGCCATAGCCGCGTAAGAGATAGGGGTTCCGACTTGATAAAGTTGATCAAACAATTTGCTTTTATCTAAGGTGAGTTTGCCTGCATTAATCTCAATCGGGGCATACGCAATTTCAATTGGCAAACCATTTAGTGTATGTGTTTCTGTATCTAAAATAATGGTTTGCATAACTGGCCCTTTAAACAATCACGAGTAATTGTGAATGTTAACAGTTGACTACCTACTTTAAAACATGAAGTGAAGCTATAAAGTAGCGAGAGCGTTAATTTATATTAAAAATAGAGTTTTCAGAGATTAATTTCATCCAATAGAACTTGCGGAAAATAAAGATTAGGCGTAAATATTTTTAAGACATTAGGAAATGTTGATTAAAAAACTAAAGCAAAACAAAAATGGAATTTAAGGGAAGATATACCAATGAAAATGAACCTATTAATGACGAGTGTTCTCAGTACGAGTTTATTTTTAGTCGCTTGTGGAGGAGGGAGTAGTGATGACAGTTCAGCCATTGTCGACCCATCAGGTACTCCAACCAATAATATTCAAAACCCGGTTGTTAAAGTTGAGGCTTACACAAGTACCAACTTGGGAAGTGTGGCAGCAGAAAGTAGTATTTTGACTTATAAAATGTTGGGTCAAAGTGGCCAAGAAGTACAGGCAACCAGTTTGGTATTTACGCCAAATACACCGCCACCAGCAGGCGGTTGGCCAATTGTAGTCTGGGCGCATGGCACTACTGGTGTGGCAGATGCTTGTGCACCAAGTAAAGCAGCTTTAGCAGATAGTACAAAAGATTTAATGAGTAAATTACTAGCAGCAGGTTATGTAGTTGTAGCACCTGACTATGAGGGTTTAGGTACATCAGGTATACATCCTTTTTTAAATGTTAAAAGTGAGGCTTTTTCAATTACAGATGCGGTGGTTGCAACACGCAATTATTTATTACAGCGTAACTTATTAACTTCGAAAAAATGGGTCACTGTAGGACATTCGCAAGGTGGGCATGCTGCATTGGGTGCTGCACAATATGCGAGTCGTGCACAGCTCGACTATAAAGGTACTATAGCCGTAGCACCTGCTTCTAATTTAGGTTTTATTTTAGTGGCGGGAGAGCAATCTGTTGCTAATGCAACTCTAGATAAGAAGATATCAATGTATGCTCAACTTGATACTTATACGGCTTTAGTTACTGCGGGTATTCGCAACACACAACCCACTTTTAATTACCCACAAGTCTTTACTTCGCGAATCTCTGGTATTGCAGCGCAAGCAGAAACAATTTGTTCCGGACCATTGGGCCAAGCTTTTGGCGCAGGTATGACTAAATATGCTACAGATCATAATGGAACATTGGACGGGTATACACGGACACAACCTAACTTTATGGCTGTGCCGATAGTTAAAACATTTTTAGATAAAGATTCGCAGCCGTTACAAGTAAAAGTCACGACACCAATTATTATTTATCAAGGTTTGGCAGATTCAATAGTTCCTAAAGTAGCAACGGATATCTTGATATCTAATGCCACTGTTGTAGGCACCAAAATTAATAGTTATGTAACGGGTAACTGGGACCATGGCACGGCAATGAGTAGTAATGTTGATAACATCGTTGGAAATGTTCAGACTTTACTGACATCTCAATAGACTTGTTGATATTTAAAGGCTTTTTAATATTGTTGTAAGCTAAAATGAACGAAGGAAAAATTTAAAATATAAGCTTTAAACGTGCTTTTTATTTGATTTATAAACAATGGCTCATTTTTTATAAAACTTGAGCCATTTTTATTTAAAACTGAGCTAACTTCATTCTGTTTAATTATAAAGTTCATGCTACAATATGCCGCAATCTTAGCACGGCTTAAAAGCCCTAATTTATAGGACCCCCGCTAATGTTTGCCAATATTTCCATTTCTGAATTTGATCCAGAATTAGCTCAAGCAATTGCTTCTGAAGGTGAGCGTCAAGAAGCACATATCGAGTTAATTGCATCTGAAAACTATTGCTCTCCTGCTGTGATGGAAGCGCAAGGATCAAAACTTACGAACAAATATGCAGAAGGTTATCCAGGTAAACGCTATTATGGCGGTTGCGAGTATGTGGATATCATCGAGCAAATGGCGATTGATCGTGCTAAAGAACTTTTTGGTGCAGATTACGCAAACGTTCAACCACATGCTGGTTCACAAGCTAACTCTGCTGTTTATTTAGCGCTTCTTAACCCGGGCGATACCGTTTTAGGTATGAGCTTGGCTCACGGTGGTCACTTGACTCACGGTGCAAAAGTAAGCTTCTCTGGTAAAACTTATAATGCGGTTCAATACGGTCTAAACGCTGAAACTGGCGAGATCGATTACGAAGAAGTTGAACGCTTAGCGTTAGAGCACAAGCCACGTATGATCGTTGCTGGTTTCTCTGCTTACAGCCGTGTTGTAGATTGGCAACGTTTCCGTGACATCGCGGACAAAGTTGGCGCTTACCTTTTTGTTGATATGGCTCACGTTGCAGGTCTTGTTGCTGCTGGTGTATATCCAAACCCAGTTCAAATTGCTGACGTAACGACAACTACGACTCACAAAACACTTCGTGGTCCACGTTCTGGTTTAATCCTTGCGAAAGCGAATGAAGAAATCGAGAAAAAACTTCAATCAGCTGTATTCCCTGGTAACCAAGGCGGTCCATTAATGCATGCGATTGCTGCTAAAGCAATCTGCTTCAAAGAAGCAATGTCTGATGAGTTCAAAGCTTACCAACAACAAGTTGTGAAAAATGCTCAAGCAATGGCTGAAGTATTAATTGCACGTGGTTATGATGTTGTTTCTGGTGGTACAGAAAACCACTTATTCTTGTTATCTTTAATCAAGCAAGATGTAACTGGTAAAGATGCAGATGCTTGGTTAGGTGCTGCTCACATTACTGTAAACAAAAACTCAGTTCCAAATGACCCACGTTCTCCATTTGTGACTTCTGGTATCCGTATTGGTACTCCGGCAGTAACAACTCGTGGTTTCGGTGAAGCTGAAGTTCGTGAACTTGCTGGTTGGATCGCTGACGTGATTGACAGCAAAGGTGACGAAAAAGTTATTGCTGACGTAAAAGCAAAAGTTGAAGCTGTTTGTGCAAAATTTCCTGTATATGCACAATAAGTTGTAGATATAAAAAAAGCGCCATATGGCGCTTTTTTTATATCAGGTTAATTATATGAAAATTAACTTTTAGATTTTACCGATGACTCGGCACCATGCCATCCACCACCTAATGCGCGGATTAAATCTACACTTGTCATCATTCTACTACCGTTAAGCTGTGCGGACAGTTGCTCTTGTTGCAATATAGTCCGATCCGAATCAATCACATCAAGATAGCTAATCGCACCTTCTTTATAGCGTAGATGAGAAAGCTGGTTTGCATGACGAGAAGAGGAGAGCGCTTGATTTTGAGCCTGAATTTGTTGATCAAGAATTCTTTGATCGGACAAACCATTTTCAACTTCGCGAAATGCATTCAGTACAGTTTGGCGATAATTCGCAACGCTTTCTTCATAGGCAGCTCGTGCTTGCGCAACGCCAGCCTTTCTTTGTCCGCCATCAAATAATGGCAAAGATAAAATAGTGCCTGCGACCGGACCAAGTAAAAATGTACGGCTCGACCATTTACCTAAATCACCTAAAGTTGATGATTCATAACCGAGTGCACCTGTTAGGTCCAGTTTAGGGAAGAAGGCAGCACGCACAATTCCAATACGCGCATTATCTGCTGCCATAGCACGTTCAGCCGCAGCAATGTCCGGTCGTCTTTCAAGTAAAGCCGACGGTAAACCCGCTGGGAGACGGAGGCTGTTTGCAGTTAAAGGCTGAACTGCCAAGCTAAAATCAGCAGGTGTTTTGCCCAATAATAGTGCAAGTGCGTGTTCAGCATTGGCTCTGTTACGAGCAATATTCAATGCGCTCGTTTGTGCTGTAGCAAGTTCGGTCTGGGCACGAGAAACATCTAATTCACTGACTAAACCATTTCGAAAACGTGTTTGAACGAGATCTCGTGTTTCACCAAGTAGCTTAATGGTGCGATTATAAATTGCTTGTTCAGCATCAAGCTGACGAATGAGAAAGTAACCTTGCGCAACATCTGCTTGTAAGGCTAAAAGTGCTGACTGATATAGGGCTTCTTGTTGCTGTACATCAGCTGTTGCTGCATTGACGCTACTGGCGATACGGCCAAATAAATCGAGCTCATATGAAACATTCGCTTGAGCACGCCATAAGGTTTGTGCAGATGTATGAGTATTTTCATCTAAACCGAGTGAAGCTGGAGATGGCTTTTGACGAGTTGGGCCAAAGCCAGCACCAATACTAGGCAAGCGTTCAGCTTGTGCTGCTGAACGTATTGCACGTGAAGCCTGAATATTAGCTGCTGCCGCTTTAAGACTCTGGTTTCCGGAAATGGCTTGTTGTTCGAGCTCATTCAATTGAGCATCATTAAAAACACGCCACCATTCACCTCGGGCCTGCTGATCAGCAGGTTGGGCAATTTTCCAATTATTGTCCTCAAGTTGAGGATCAGACTCTTTAAATTTGACTGGAACTATCACCTTTGCAGGTTGATATTCAGGAGCCAAAGAGCAGCCTGCAAGGAGCAGACTTCCCATGAGTGAGGACAATAATAAGCTTTGTTTTGCTGTAGCCATTAAATATCCTCCTTAATGATCATGTGGGGTAGATAAAGGTGCTTCATGAACGGCTGCCGAATGTAATTTATGTTTACTGTTCAGTGTACGAATCAGCACATAAAAGGCAGGAGTCAGGAATAAACCAAACAGTGTTACACCAATCATGCCGAAGAACACGGCAATACCCATGGCATGACGCATTTCAGAACCTGCACCTGTTGAGGTAACCAGTGGTACGACACCCATAATGAATGCAATAGAAGTCATTAAAATTGGGCGTAAACGTAAACGACTTGCTTCAACCGCCGCTTTAAAAGCAGTTGCACCTTGCATTTCGAGTTCCCGCGCAAATTCAACAATCAAAATGGCATTTTTACAGGCTAGTCCGACCAGTACCATCAGACCAATTTGAGTAAAGATGTTGTTATCTCCACCTGTCAGCCAAACACCCGTCAGAGCCGCCAAGATTCCCATTGGTACAATTAAAATTACAGCTAAAGGCAAAGTTAGACTTTCATATTGAGCGGCTAAAACTAAGAACACGAGCAATACACTAATTGGGAATACCCAGAGCCCTGCATTACCGGCCAAGATTTTTTGGTAAGTTAAATCTGTCCATTCAAACTTGATACCACGTGGTAGAGTTTGAGCTGCAATACGTTCAACCGCAGCTTCTGCTTGGCTAGATGAATAACCTGGTGCAGGGCCACCGTTAATATCGGCTGATGTGTAACCGTTGTAACGCACCACCATTTCTGGACCGTAAGTTTGAGTTACATTCACTAATGAAGATAACGGTACCATTTGTCCGGCACTATTACGGGTTTTAAGCTGCAAAATATCTTCAGGGTTAGCACGGAAAGGAGCATCGGCTTGAGCACGAACCTGATAAACACGTCCAAAGCGGTTAAAGTCGTTAACGTACTGAGAACCTAAATAAATCTGCATAGTGTTGAAAACATCTGTCACAGCAACACCTTGCTGTTTAGCTTTTACACGGTCTAGGTCCACGTTCAGTTGAGGTACGTTAATTTGATAACTTGAGAACATTGGACCAAGCTCAGGAGCTGATTGAGCTGCTTTCATAAAGTTTTGTGCAGCATCATTCAATGCTGAATAGCCTAAGGCACCTCGGTCTTCAAGTTGGAGTTTAAAGCCGCCCATCGTACCTAAGCCCATCACGGGTGGCGGTGGGAAAACTGCAATATAGGCATCTTGAATGGCTGAATATTTCTGATTGAGTGCACCTGCAATTGCATTGGCAGATAGGTCTTTCGCCTTGCGTTCATCGAATGGCTTTAAGGTTACAAAGACAATACCGGCGCTTGAGCTGTTGGTAAAACCGTTAATTGAGAGGCCAGGGAAGGCAACAGCACTTTCTACACCAGGTTGTTTAAGTGCAGTGTCACTCATTTTACGAATGACAGCTTCGGTACGATCTAATGAAGCGCCGTTTGGTAGTTGAGCAAAGCTAATCAAATATTGCTTGTCCTGTGCAGGAACGAAACCACCCGGAACAATATAAGAAATACCAACGGTTAAGCCTAAAAGTGCTGCATAGACACCCATTGCTGATGCTTTATGGGAAATAACACGACTCACACCTTTACCATAGTTATCTGACGCACGGGTAAATACACGGTTAAACAGAGCAAAGAAACGTCCGAATACACGGTTCATAATGCGTGTTAATGCATCAGGTTTAGCGTCATGTCCTTTAAGTAACATGGCTGCTAGAGCAGGGGATAGAGTAAGCGAGTTAAATGCCGAAATGACTGTTGAAATGGCAATGGTCATGGCAAATTGTTTATAAAATTGCCCTGTTAAGCCTGTCATAAAAGCAAGTGGAACGAACACGGCAACGAGTGTTAAAGCAATAGCAATAATCGGCCCGCTCACTTCTCGCATCGCGCGATAAGTTGCATCTCTTGGGCTTAAGCCTGCTTCAATATTCCTCTCGACATTTTCGACGACGACAATCGCGTCATCGACCACAATTCCGATGGCAAGTACCATCCCGAACAGTGATAGCGCATTGATTGAGTAACCAAAAGCAAGCATGAGTGCAAATGTACCAATAATTGAAACCGGTACGGCAAGCAATGGAATGATTGAGGCACGCCATGTTTGTAAGAATAAAATAACAACCACAACAACTAGTGCAATTGCTTCAAGTAAGGTATGAACAACCGCTTTAATACTGGCACGTACGAACTGAGTCGGGTCGTACACAATGTCATATTTAATTGAAGATGGAAAATCTTTTGAAAGCTCCTTCATCGTGCTACGCACTTGATCGGAAACTTGCAAAGCATTAGCACCCGGTGCTTGGAAAATTGGAATCGCGACTGCTTGTTTATTATCAAGCAATGAACGCAAACCATATTGTGAGGCTGCAAGTTCAACGCGTGCAACATCACCCAATCGGGTGACCGCGCCATCTGGTGCAGTTTTTAAAATAATATCGGCAAATTCTTGCTCGGTGGTTAAACGACCTTGAGCATTGACCGAAAGCTGTAAAGGTGAATTACTTGGTGATGCACCAATGGTACCCGCTGCTACCTGAATGTTTTGTTCACGGATTGCTGTCACAATTTCAGTTGCTGTAAGGTTACGCTGTGCCACTTTTTGTGGGTCGAGCCACACACGCATCGCGTAGTCACCAGAACCAAATAAACCAACTTCACCAACCCCTTGTAAACGTGCTAAACGGTCTTTCACGTTCAATACTGCATAGTTACGTAAGTAGGTCATGTCATAGCGACTATCTGGTGAGGTCAGATGCACAACCATGGTTAATGTTGGTGAGCTTTTTAATGTGGTGACACCTAAACGTTGCACATCTTCAGGCAAACGAGGTAAGGCCTGAGACACACGGTTTTGAACCAATTGTTGCGCTTTGTCTGGGTCAATGCCGAGCTTAAAGTTCACCGTAATGGTTAAGTTGCCGTCACTGTTTGCCTGAGATTGCATATACAGCATGTCTTCTACGCCGTTGATCGACTCTTCAAGCGGAGAAGCAACAGTTTCAGCAATTACTTTCGGGTTTGCACCCGGATATTGAGCGCGAACCACCACAGACGGAGGAACAACTTCCGGATATTCAGAAATCGGTAACTGGAATACTGAAAGCAGACCGGCGAGTAAAATCAGTACTGATAACACACCAGCAAAGATCGGCCGATCAATAAAAAATTTAGAGATATTCATATGTGATTAACCTTTTGCCGGAGTTGATGTTTTATCTGTTGGCTGAGGTTGAGGAGTAGTGCTATTAGCTGTGATTTGTGCATTCGGCATAGGAACGAGATGTGGTGTAACAGGGTCACCCGGACGAATCCGCTGTAAACCATTCACCACAATACGATCACCTGCTTGTAATCCGCTATTCACGATTTGCAAGCCATCTTGTTGTGCTCCGATTTTTACTTCACGGTAAGCCGTTTGGTTTTTAGCATCGACGACCACAACAAAGCGTTTATCTTGATCTACCCCGATCGCGGTTGGGCTAATCAGAATTGCTGAGCGAGGTTGACCACCGCCTAAACGAATTCGTGCATATAAGCCTGGTAATAAAACTCCGTTTGGATTATCAAACGTCGCGCGGACACGAATCGTACCTGAGGTTGCATCTAAGTTATTGTCGATTGAGTTAATAGTACCTTCACGAGTAAAGCCTGTTTCATTGGCAAGTCCCATATAAACAGGAACTTGTGCAGAATTACGCTGGTTACTGATGTATTTCAGGTAAGTTTGCTCATCAACATCGAAAGATGCATAGAGACGAGAGACAGATACTAAACTTGTTAAGACTTGTGCTCCGGTACCCGCAGAAACCACATTGCCGACGGTGACTTCTGCTCGTGAAATTCGGCCGCTGACTGGTGCAGTAATACGGGTGTATTCAAGATTTAAGCGGGCAGATTGAACGGCTGCTCTAGCAGCTTGCAGGTTAGCACTGGCTGAACGCGCATCATTTTCAGCTAAATCTAGCTCTTGACGTGATACAGCATTACTTTGGATTAAACGTTGAATACGAGAAAGATTAGAACTCGTATAAGTCACTTGTGCCTCAGCCGAAGCGAGTTGTGCTTGGGTACGATTGAGTTCTGCTTCGAAAGGGCGCGGGTCAATAGTAAAAAGTAAGTCGCCTTTTCTAACCAGACTTCCATCTTTGAAGTGAACGGCAATGAGTTTACCGGAAACTTGAGGACGAATATCGACTTGATCAATTGCTTCTAAACGACCGGAGTATTCTTGCCAATCGGTAATGGTTTTGCTAATGACATTCGAGATATCAACAGTTGCAGCTTGTTGGGCAGTGGTCGGTGCAGCTTTTGCATCGGCATTTTCGTGTAAAAACATAAAGCTGCCTCCTGTTGCCAAAATGGCGACAAAGATGGCAGACAGTGTGAACTGTTTGCGAGAAAATGACATGAGGTGCTCCTAGTTATTTGGATACCTGTTTTCAGACTTTTAGTTTTGGTCCGTATGGGAGAAACAGGGTTTATGGGATGGACGGAGCATAAAAGTTTGTCAATCACGAATAAATATATTAAATTTGATAACACTATTCGTATTTTTATAACAATTGATGTGTTTGATTAAAAAATGCATTGATTGATAGGAGTGTGCGTGTGGATCTATTTCATGCCATGAGAGTATTTAATAAAGTTGTCGAAACAAATAGTTTCAGTTTAGCAGCTGATAGTTTGGGTTTACCGCGTGCTTCTGTTACCACAACCATTCAAGGTTTAGAGAAACATTTACAAGTTAGGTTGCTTAACCGAACGACTCGTAAACTTAGTTTGACACCAGATGGCGCTGTTTATTATGAACGTTCTTCGCGAATTTTAGCTGATGTTGAAGATGTAGAGTCTACTTTTCATGATTCAGAACGTGGACCAAGAGGCCGACTGCGTATTGATGTTAAAGCTTCGATTGGGCGCATGATCTTAATTCCAATGCTCTGTGATTTCCATACACGTTATCCAGATATTGATTTGGTGATTGGAATGAGTGATCGCCCAGTCGATTTGGTACAAGATGCGGTGGACTGTGTCATCCGTATTGGCCAGTTGAAAGATTCAAGTTTGGTTGCACGTCGTATTGGAACAATTCAGTGTGTGACGGTTGCCGCACCACGTTATTTAGCAGAGCATGGCGAACCCAAAATTATTGATGACCTAAAAAAACATCAGGTTGTGCATTACTTTAACAGTCGTACCGGACGTAATATCGACTGGGATTTTATGGTGGATGGTGAGATTCATAGCGTCGGTGTGAAAGGACGCGTTTCTGTCAATGATGGTGATTCATATGTGGGTCTTGCAGTTCAAGGTTTTGGTTTAATTCAGTGTCCACGTTTCATGGTTGCCGACCATCTGGAGTCGGGAGCTTTGAAAGAGGTTCTTACAGAGTGGCGTCCAGCACCAATGCCAATTTCTGTTGTTTATTTACAGAATCGACATTTGTCACCCAAAGTTCGTGTGTTTGTAGATTGGGTAGCTGAATTATTTGCGGGTTGCCATCTATTAAGTGGTTGTTCAATGTCATTGGATCAAAAATGTGAATTTGCCAGTGCAAAAGAGCATAACCACGAATATACCATTCGGACATTGGTCGAAAATGAGAATATGGCAGAAGCCTATGCACTCAAAAATTAGCTTCATATTTTGAGTGATTTTTCAATAATTAATCAGTTAATACAATCCACTGTTTAGTCATCTTCATAAATCCTTAATTTATGGTATAGAAATTGCAATTATTTCGGCAGAAGAGTAATTTAGAAATACTCAAATTTTTATCACCTTATTTGGATTTTAAGGAGAAGCTTCAAGATGGCAAGCTTTATGAAAAAAATGTTCGTTTCAACAACCTTAGTTTTGGCTGCTGTTGCAACGAATGTACAAGCAAAGGATTGGAAGGTGATTCGTTTTGGGACTGAGTCCTCTTATGCGCCATTTGAATATAAAACACCGGATGGTAAGTTAACTGGTTTTGATGTTGATTTAGGTAATGCAATTTGCGCAAAACTCAAAGCTAAATGTGTTTGGGTTGAGAACTCTTTTGACGGGATGATTCCGGCACTTAAAGCGAAAAAGTTTGATGGCATTCTTTCATCAATGACGGTCACTGATGAACGTGCAAAACAAATTGCTTTTACTAGCAAAATCTACAATACGCCAACACGTATGGTTGCAAAAAAAGGTTCGCCGTTATTGCCTACCGCTGCCTCATTGAAAGGTAAACGTGTCGGTGTACAACAGGGCACAATTCAAGAAACTTATGCTAAAACCTATTGGGCACCAAAAGGCGTAACGGTTGTACCTTATCCAGTCCAAGATTTGATTTATCAAGACATGATGTCAGGACGTTTGGATGCAACTTTACAAGATGCAATTATGGTTGATGGTGCTTTCTTAAAACAACCAAAAGGCAAAAACTTCGCTTTTGCTGGTGGCAATGTGGTTGATGCAAAAACGCTGGGTGTAGGCGCAGCGATTGGTTTACGCAAAGAAGATGCAGATTTGAAAGCCAATATTAATAAAGCACTCGCTGCAATCATTGCAGACGGTACATACAAGAAACTCGAGAAAAAATATTTCTCCTTTAGCATTTACTAATGATGTGAAAAATGTCGGCTTTAAGCCGACATTTTTAGATCTATTCTCATCTCATCAATATTAGATATTGTTTTTAAGGAGAAGATGAGTCATGTTTTTATCTGGCTATGGGCCACTCCTTCTCAGCGGGACATGGATGACCCTACAGCTCGCGCTGTTGTCACTTTTCCTTTCTGTGATTATTGGCTTAATTGGTGCGAGCTCAAAACTCTCTAATATTAAAATTTTACGTTATATAGCGACGGCTTACACCACGCTCATTCGTAGTGTGCCTGACTTGGTCATTATGCTGTTGTTATTTTATAGCTTGCAGTTGGGTCTCAACCAGATTACTGAAGCACTGCAAATGGACCAAATTGATATCAACCCATTTGTGGCGGGTGTGATTACTTTAGCGTTCATTTATGGTGCATATTTTACCGAGACCTTTCGTGGTGCATTTCAATCGGTTCCAAAAGGCCAAATTGAAGCAGCAATGGCTTATGGTATGACCCCTTGGCAGGTTTTTCACCGTGTATTATTCCCTCAAATGATGCGTTTTGCTTTACCTGGCATTGGTAATAACTGGCAAGTTTTGATTAAGGCAACTGCACTAGTTTCAATTATTGGCCTGACTGATATTGTAAAAATTACACAAGATGCGGGTAGAAGTACCATGCAACTGTTCTTTTTCAGCATCGTGGCTGCTGCGATCTATTTGGCAATTACCACCGTGTCGAACCTGATTTTAATGTGGCTTGAACGTCGTTATTCTGCTGGTGTGAGGAAGGGACAATTATGATTGAAATCCTTCAACAATATTGGCAGGCTTACCTTTGGACAGATGGTTTTCAAATGACTGGCGTAGCGATGACGACGTGGTTATTGGTACTTTCTATTGCTATTGGTTTTGTGCTTGCTGTGCCTTTATCACTTGCACGAGTATCAGAGAATCTTTGGTTACGTGGTCCAGTTTGGTTATTTACCTATGTTTTTCGTGGTACTCCACTTTACATTCAATTGCTGATTATTTACTCAGGTATTTACAGCTTTGATTATGTTCATGAACATCAGACGCTTGATGCATTTTTTCGAGAGGGCTTAAATTGCACCATTTTGGCATTCGCGCTCAATACTAGTGCATATACCACTGAAATCTTCGCTGGGGCGATCCGTTCTATTCCACATGGCGAGATAGAGGCTGCACAAGCTTTCGGTATGTCGAAATGGAAACGCTATACTCGTATTATCATTCCATCGATGTTGCGCCGTGCTTTACCATTTTACGGCAATGAAGTCATTTTAATGTTGCATGCGACAACCATTGCATTTACAGCCACTGTTCCTGACATTTTAAAAATTGCGCGTGATGTGAATGCAGCAACCTATGAAACCTTCAATGCTTTTGGAATTGCCGCGGTGTTATATGCAGTATTAGCATTTATTTTAATTTGGATATTTCGCCAGCTTGAAAAACGTTGGTTGGCATTTTTAAAACCATCGAATCATTAGGAGACATAAATGGAACACGTTGCAAAACTAGTGATTCGCGATTTACATAAAACATTTGGCGATCATGAAGTACTTAAAGGAATATCACTTGATGCAAATGCTGGTGATGTCATTAGTATCATCGGTTCATCTGGTTCAGGTAAAAGTACCTTGCTGCGTTGTATTAACTTTTTGGAACAACCAAGTAATGGCACCATTAAACTCAATGGTGAAAAACTGTGCACTGTCTTTGATAAAAAAGGCAATTTAAAAGTCGTTGAACCAACGCAACTACAAAAAATGCGTACCCAGCTCATGATGGTGTTTCAGCATTTTAATTTGTGGTCACACATGACAGTGCTGGAAAATGTCATTGAAGGGCCGATTCACGTACTTGGGGTAAAACGTGCTGAAGCTGAAGAGCGTGCACGGAAATATCTACGCAAAGTTGGATTACCTGAAAGCGTTGAAAGTAAATATCCGGCATTTTTATCGGGTGGTCAGCAGCAACGCGTAGCAATTGCCCGTGCTTTGGCTATGGAGCCGGAAGTGATGTTGTTTGACGAACCCACTAGCGCGCTTGACCCTGAGTTGGTGGGTGAAGTACTAAAGGTAATGCAAGGCTTGGCTGAAGAAGGGCGTACTATGATTGTGGTGACACATGAGATGGGCTTTGCACGTCATGTGTCTAATCAAGTGATTTTTTTGCATCAAGGGAAAATTGAAGAGCAAGGTCATCCTGATGAAGTACTCAATAACCCGAAAAGTGAGCGTTTAAAGCAATTTTTAACAGGCAGTTTAAAATAAGCCGTTGATACCGAGTAAGGTGAAATTTTTTATAAAAAGATTTTCATCGTACTCGGTTTCTTTTTGGTTATATTTTATAGATGGGTATTTTTAGAAAACACATTAATAATCACAATACCCGCGATCATTAAAGTAAGACCAATGCACGCTGCTAAGTCTAAATGCTGTTTGTAAAATATCCAGCCAATTGCAGAAATTAAAATAATACCCGCGCCCGACCAAATGGCGTATGCAATCCCGATTGGAATTGTTTTTAGCGTCAGGGACAATAAATAAAAAGCAATTGCATAGCCCACAACTGTAATGATGGACGGAATAGGAACAGTGAAACCTTGAGATGCTTTTAAAGCTGAAGTTGCAATGACTTCACAAGCAATCGCAATTGCTAAATAAAGATAAGACATGGAAGTTACGCCAGAAAGGGTTTTAATCAATCTATATGAAATGTTGAAATGGTTTAGCAGTTTTAACGATTGTGCAATTTTTTGGGTACAAAATTACCAGTAAATCAAACTAAATTGATCATTTGATTTTATCATTAGCTAGGTAGTTTCAGCTATTTATTCGTTTATTTTATTACTGATCAATATTGTTATAAAGAGGATCAGTGACTTTAGCTTGATCCTCTATAGACCTTTTAAGAATTATATTAGCTGAGCAAATTTAATCCCTTAAATTTCTCTAATAGTTGTTCTTTGTCTTCAATATGCGCAGGGTCTGGTTTAATGCAATCGATAGGGCAAACAGCTTTACAAGTTGGCACATCATAAAAGCCTACACACTCGGTACAACGAAGTGGATCAATCTCATAAACTTTGCTTCCTTCAAAAATAGCGATATTGGGGCATTCTGGTAAGCACATATCACAATTGATACAGTCATTTGTAATCAAAAGGGCCATTTTTAAATCGCTGAATAAGCTAGTGTTGAAGCAGTAATACTTTCTTTCGCATGCGGTAAATTGCGTACGAGTAGGGCATAACTGATATCAATATCTTGCGGAAGCGGAATTTCAACAAAATGCCCCGAACCTTTAGCATCTGTAATCGGGTTACCTTTTAAATCGCGCATTTCGGTTAAAGTAAAAGTGATATTGCCTTGAGGCGTCATCAGCTCAAGTGAGTCGCCAACTACAAAACGGTTTTTAACCTCAATGCGAATATAATTGCCGTGGCGTTCTAAAATCTCTCCACAAAATTGTTGATAGTCGAAATGCGATGAGCCATCGGCATAGTTTTGATATTCACTATGCACATGACGTCTTAAAAAGCCTTCGGTATAACCACGGTTTGCTAAACCTTCAAGTTGGGTCAATAAACTTGAGTCAAATGGTTTACCTGCTAAAGCATCATCAATAGCTTTTCGATAAATTTGGGCGGTACGGGCACAATAAAAATAGGATTTAGTACGGCCTTCAATTTTCAGAGAGGCGATGCCCATTTTTATTAAACGATCTACATGTTGGACAGCACGTAAATCTTTGGAGTTCATAAAATAGGTGCCGTGTTCATCTTCTTCGGCAGCAAACATTTCTTCCTCATTGCGTTGTACAAGCAAAGTTTGAGCTGAAGTTGGTTCTGATTGTGTAGATGAACAGCAAGACTTTTCTGTTGTATTCAGCTGAGTAACTGGAATCAAATCGCCGTTTGCATCTTCTTGGGCTTCATGCAACTTATAGTCCCAACGGCAAGCATTGGTACAAGCACCTTGATTGGCATCTCGCTTGTTCATATATCCAGAAAGTAAACAGCGGCCTGAGTAGGCCATGCATAGAGCGCCATGTACAAAAACTTCGAGTTCAATATCTGGTACGTGTTGTTGGATTTCTTCTATCTCTTCTAAAGACAACTCACGCGATAAAATCACACGGCTTAGACCGTAATCTTTCCAAAATTTAACAGTTGCCCAGTTAATTGCGTTGGCTTGAACCGATAGATGAATTTGTACATCAGGAAAATGCTCTCTCACCATCATAATTAAGCCCGGATCAGACATAATCAGAGCGTCCGGTTGCATCGCTACAATCGGTTCAAGATCACGAATAAAGTTTTTTAATTTGCTGTTATGTGGCTGAATATTCACCACAACATAAAACTTTTTACCCAAAGTATGAGCTTCATCAATCCCAATTTTTAAGTTGTCATGATCAAAAGCATTATTACGAACACGTAAGCTATAACGTGGTTGGCCGGCATATACAGCATCTGCACCATAGGCAAAAGCGTAGCGCATGTTTTTAAGTGAACCTGCGGGAGAGAGAAGCTCAGTTTTCATAAAATAAAAGGCATAAAAAATATATGGTTTTATTTTATTAACTCCGTATTTGGGATTCAACCTACTGAATTAGTAGGGATTTGATCATTATCCTTTTGTACGGGCAGCATATTTTTTGCTAACTCTCCTAAACGCATCAAAGCATTTAACATTTTGGGGTTTAACTCAAAACAAGCTGCTATACGTAAACAATGACTAAAACGTTTATCAGCTGAACACAAAATTCCCGGCATACATAAGATTTTTTCATCCATTGCCTGATGAAACAGTTCTAGCGTATCGATAGATTCGGGCAGCTCTAACCATAAAATAAATCCCGCTTGCGGACGACTCACTCGGGTACCGATTGGGAAAAAGCGACAAATATAAGACTTAATGGTGTCAATTTGTTGTTGATAGCGTTTTTTGAGTTGACGTAAATGCAGGTCATATCCGCCATTCTCTAAGAAAAGTCCTAAAGTTTCTGTGAGTAAAGCTGGTTCAGCAACAGTGGTTGTAAATTTAAGCTGCTGCACAATATTACGGAAGCGCCCAGCTTCTAACCAACCAATTCGATAGTCGGGTGCTACAGTTTTAGTATAGCTACCACATACGAGTACCCATCCATTTTGATCAAACGCTTTAATGTTGGGTAAGAGCGGTTCAGTCAGTTGCAATTCGGCATACATCGCATCTTCAATGACAGGAACTTGGAACTGATTAGCTAACTCTGCCAAGCGACGACGGTTACTTTCAGGCATGCTAAAACCGAGAGGATTGTGTCCTGTTGGAATGGTTAATATGGCTTGTACACTTTTAGATTTTAAGAGTTCTTCAAGTGCATCTAGACACATCCCTGTATGCGGCGAAGTAGGCACTTCTACAATTTTTCGACCTAAATTATGAAGAAGCGGGTACAGGTTGTGAAAGGTAGGAATTTCAAGCGCTATGCTGTCACCCGCTTGAGTTGTTGCCATAATCGCGAGACTTAAAGCCTCCATCGTGCCATGAGTGAGCACAATATCATCTGCTGAAAGAAACATACCAAGCTGTAAGCTTCGCCTGGCAATTTGAGTACGTAAACGTATAGAACCGGGCGGCAAGGTATAGCTTTTAAAAATATCTGATTGAGAGCGCAGCACCTGAGCAGTTAAGCGTTTTAAGCGTTCAACTGGATAGAAATTTTCACCAGAAGGGCAAGCCAAAGCTAAATTGACATAGTCGGGATCCATCTGCTTTTTTACAATTTGTGCGAGAAAACAACTAATTCCTGAAAGGGATACTTTTTCTTCACTGATATAACGCTCCTCAAGATCTGGCAAGTTTGATGGTGCATGGCAAACATAGTAGCCAGACTGTGGGCGAACTGAAATTAAACCTTGATCTTCAAGCTTCCGATAAGCTTCTTTTACGGTGTTAATACTGACTTGATAATGTTGGGCACAATCTCGAATGGAGGGTAAGCGAGAACCAATAGGTTGCCTGCCATTTTGAATTTGCAGGGTGAGGTCATCACTTACTTTTTTATATTTGTACATATCAATTCATTAAAAAGCCAAAGCAATGGATACACTTTATCGCGATCTCTTATTTATCTCAAATATTGTTATTCGTTTAGATTAATCTATTTAATTGGGATCTTGTTTTAAGAACTGTGTCTATTATTTTTCATATTAACTGATACTGTGACCATAAAAAATAAGTCAGTAAGATCAATAAATGGTAAGGATTTAAAGCCATATTTTTTAATATCAAAATCAGTAGGAGTGGTCTATGTCTGTTGTTGCATTTAAACAAGTTGATGTTTTTACTTCACAAGCATTTAAAGGAAATCCTGTTGCGGTCATTATGGACGCTATTACCTTAACGTCTGAGCAGATGCAAGCCATTGCGAATTGGACCAATCTTTCTGAAACCACATTTGTGCTACCTGCGACTGATTCACAAGCTGACTATCAGGTTCGAATTTTTACTCCACAAAGTGAGTTACCATTTGCTGGACACCCGACAATTGGTACTGCCTATGCTTTGCTTGAGGCAGGCCTCGTGACACCTAAAGGCGGTAAACTGGTCCAGCAATGCGGTGCTGGTTTGGTCACGCTGACTGTGAGTGAATCAAGTCATATTTCATTTGAACTACCTAAGCCTAAAATTACTCCACTAGATGCAATGCACACTGAAAAATTAGCAGAAATTTTAAAATGTGAAATTAATACTCAATGGAACGCTGCATTGGTGGATGTAGGGGCGCGCTGGATTGTATTGCAAGCTGTTAATGCTGGCGCTGTTCTAGATAGCCAACCAGACTTTGCCGCTTTAAAAGAACATGATTTAGAAATGAAAGTTACCGGTGCGACAGTTTTTGGTTTTCATGAAAATAATGATGAACAAAAACACATAGAAGTTCGTTCATTTGCACCTTCATGTGGTGTAAACGAAGATCCTGTTTGTGGTAGTGGCAATGGTAGCGTAGCTTCATTTATTCGTTACTATGGAATTCTGCCTGCACAAAATGATGTCGTACTTTCTTCACAAGGTAGGGCAGTAGGTCGAGACGGACAGCTTCAACTTGAATTATATCAAGATAAAATTTTAGTGGGCGGAACTGCTGTTACCTGTATCGATGGCACAATTAAGTTGTAAAAACAGAAACAAAAAACCGAGGACTGTGCCTCGGTTTTTTATATTTAGAAAAAATTATTTTTCTACAAACGCACGTTCAATGACGTAGTCGCCCATTTCACCCATACGAGGTGATTCAACTAAACCGTGTTGGTCAAGTAATGCAGCCACGTCTTTTAAGAATGCAGGGCTACCGCAAAGCATTGCACGGTCAGTTTCACGGTTGAAGCGTGGTAAACCGATTTTTTCAAATAAAGCGCCAGTTTCAATTGCAGTTGTTACACGGCCTTGAGTGTGGAAAGGCTCACGAGTTACTGTAGGGTAGTAAACAAGTTTGTCTTTAATGCCTAACTCTTCAAAGAATTCATGGTTTGGCAATTCATTCAAGATAAGGTCTTGATAAGCTAATTCAGAAATATAGCGTGTACCATGAACAACGATTACTTTTTCAAAGCGTTCGTATGTTTCTGGGTCACGAATAATTGATAAGAATGGTGCAAGACCAGTACCAGAAGATAAAAGGTATAAGTTTTTACCTGGTAAAAGATCATCATGAACCAAAGTACCTGTTGGTTTTCTAGAAACTAAAATTTCATCGCCAACCTGTACTTTTTGCAAAATCGAAGTTAAAGGACCGTCTTGTACTTTAATTGAGAAGAACTCTAATTCTTCTTCGTAGTTTGCACTTGCAATCGAATACGCACGCATTAACGGTTTGCCATTCACTTCAAGTCCGATCATTACGAACTGACCATTTTTAAAACGTAAGCTGGTGTCGCGTGTAGTTTTAAAACTGAAAAGAGTGTCATTCCAGTGGTGAACATGAGTAATGCGTTCAACGTTAAAAGCAGCCATTAAAGGTCTCGATCACGATTAAAAGAAAACAGATTGCTATTCTAATCTAATTTCATTCCCGATAAACTGAATATATTTAATTGTGTTTATAAGAAAAAGTGATGATCAATTCTGTCACCTTCCCCATCATTGGCCATATGTGTTCTCCCTATCGTGAAAAATTTGGTATTCCACGCCAGCCTAATTTGGTCAATATCGAGTCTTATATTGATATGGTAGAACCATATAATGACTTGTTAGCATTTGAGGGAATTGAGCAGTTCAGTCATCTCTGGCTAGTTTGGCAGTTTCATGACAACAAAAATCAGGGTAGTGCAGATAAGTTCCGTCCACAAGTTCGTCCGCCACGTTTAGGTGGTAATGAAAAAATTGGCGTATTTGCTACACGTAGCATGTATCGACCTTCTCCAATAGGTCTTTCAGTCGTAAAACTTCATAAAGTGGAAAAGGTGGGGAAGTCCGTCCGTGTCTATGTCACAGGAAGTGATTTATTAAATGGCACTCCAATTTTAGATATTAAACCCTACATTCAATATTCTGATGCAATTACGGAGGCTCAAAGTGGTTATGCACATGCAGAACCTGAACGAAAGGCAGTCATTTGGAATGAAACTGCTTTAACAGCGCAAAAATATTTTCTGCAAAATAAAGAAATAGATTCACAGTACATTGATGAGCTTGAGCAAGTATTAGCTTTAGACCCTCGACCTGCCTATCAAGAAGACCCTGAAAGAATCTATAAAATGAAATTTTCAAACTTTGATATTCATTTTAGGGTTGATCAGTTTGTAGTTACCATCATTGATGTGGTGAAGACTTCTTTGGTTGCCGAATAGATATTTTAAAACCAGTGGATGTTGAGCCAAAGTAAACTAATAAAAATAGCCATATGAATGAGTTGGGCGGGAACAAAAGCAACAGCATAGCGTAGCCCGCCAGAAATTGCAGAATTCACACTTTTGGCAAGTGCATGAACTGCAAAGCCTCCTAAAAAGGCAATGAGTAAAGGTGTCATATGTGCGCTATCAGGTTCACCTTGCACAATAACTGCTGCAATTGCTGCATGTATTTCAAACAAAGAGGCGAGTAAGGTCCCCGCGATTAATCCAGCATCGCCTAAAGATAGACTTAAACCATAAACACCTGCCTGAATAAGGGTAAGTGTACCTGCAATAATAATGGCTTCTTTTAAGCTGAACATTCTTGAGTCAAGCTCGGGCGAAGCCGTACTAGGTTCTGCTTTACGCAATAAAATAAAGGCCCATACTGATAAAACTGCTAATGCAATAAGTGTCGGAAAGATAATTAGCTTAAACCAAGCAAAGCTAATACCAATCACAATAATTAAGGTTTGAATCAGTGTGGAGACGCATGACATTAACGCAGCACCTGCATTTGTCGTTGCATTGGCTTTGCCAGAGCGTACTTCTAAACCTAAACTGGCAATCGTCGCTGTACTAGAAACAAATCCTGAAGCTAGAGAAGAAAGTAATAGGGCATTTTTAGAGGACAAAAGTCGCTTCGCAATATGGGCGAGGGCTTGTACAAATAAGATTAAAGTCAGTAGTTTTAAAATCACATGCGGATTTAAAACAGGGCCCCAAAAGGGTTTGTTAGGCACTAAAGGCAGAGCAATTAAAAGTAAGGCAAGTAGAAAAATACCATCACGCAATTCCGATTCGGTAATCCATTGACTAGCAATGCCATGCATAGACTGTTTTGCAAATAAAATAATGGTCATGATCACTGCTAGGCCAGCAGCGAGCGAAATATTCCAAATACAAAGTGCCCCAATGAAATAAGTCATAATAAAGGCAAGTTCGGTGGTCACACCTGGGTCATTGGGCTGATTTTTGAGGGAAACAATACTAATAGCGCCAATAATTAAAGCACCGACAATTCCAATTTCAATACCGAATAAAAAACAGATTGCTCCTAATAACGCACTAATCGCAAAAGATCGAAAACCGGCAAAAGTTTTATATTCATGCTTAAGCTTACTGCGTTCTCGTTCTAAACCAATTAATAAGCCACAACCGAGCGCCGCAGCAATCACTGTAATGAATTCTTCAAAGGATGCTGTTTGTAATGACATTGTCATTGGAAGTTCCATATTACTTCCTCTTTGGCTTATTGTTATATGTAGATTTGAATCATTCTAAAAGCATGTGTTCATGTTCAGTTTATGCTTTTTATTACAGTGAGAATAGTGTCTTTTTTAGACAAAAAAATATGCAAAATATTTTTATAAATATGATCTGTGACACAAAAAAATATTAAGTTGAGAATTGGTTTAATTAATTGAAGTTGAAGGATATTTAAATCTAAACCATCTCTGCTATATTATAAAAATATATTGGGGATAACGCATGAATGCACATGTCGAAATAGATACCTATTGGTGTCTAGAACAACTATTACAAGAAGGCCGTATAACAGAACGAGATAAATTACTGGTACAGTCAATCCACCGCCAAAAAGACCAGTTAAAGTGGCATCCATTACAGTGGATTGCCCATTTTAATTTAAAAGATCAGCAACACACACATGCTCATCTAAGTTTAAACCGCTTATGTTTATGGTTTGCAGATCGAGTTCAGCTACCTCTATTTGTGATAGATCCTTTAAAGGCAGATGTCAGTGCCTTAACGCAGGTCATGTCACAAGAGTTTGCCATTCGCAACCATATTTTAGCTGTTGAAATTCATGCTGACCGAATAGTGATTGGAACAGATCAACCATTTCAAACAGATTGGTTAAACAATCTGGAGCGGAGTCTGGCACCTAAGAAAATTGAGCGGGTACTACTCAATCCTGAACAGTTACAGCGTTATTTGCGAGAATATTATCAGGTGAGTCGTGCGGTAAACTCGGCTCAAAAAGATGCGGCTCATGACCGCGACACTAAAAATGTTGAAGCGCTTTTGCAGCTTGGCGATAGTCAAAACCCAGATGCCAATGATCAGCATATCGTGAAATTGGTCGACTGGATTTTGCAGTTTGCATTTGAGCAGAGTGCCAGTGATATTCACATGGAACCGCGCAAAGATAACGGTAAAGTTAGATTCCGCATAGATGGCGTGCTACACACCATTTATAACATGCCTTCAAATACGCTGACCGCAGTGATTTCTCGAATTAAAATTTTAGGCCGTTTGAATGTAGCGGAAAAGCGTAAACCGCAAGATGGGCGATTAAAAACTCGTACACCGAAAGGTCAAGAAACCGAATTACGTTTATCGACCTTACCAACAGCATTTGGTGAAAAACTGGTTATGCGTATTTTCGATCCTGATGTGCTGGTGCGTTCTTTTCAGCAATTAGGTTTTGAGGAGCGTTTATTACAACAGTGGCAGCAATTAACAAAAAATAGCCACGGCATTATTTTAGTCACTGGCCCTACAGGTTCCGGTAAAACAACCACGCTATATTCTTCTTTAAAGCAGCTTGCAACCGAGCAAGTCAATGTATGCACCATTGAAGATCCAATTGAAATGCTAGAGCCTAGTTTTAACCAAATGCAGGTGAATAATGCAATTGAATTAGGCTTTGCAGACGGTGTGCGTGCGCTGATGAGACAAGACCCTGACATTATTATGATTGGGGAAATCCGTGACCAAGACACGGCGAATATGGCCATTCAGGCGGCATTAACAGGGCATTTAGTATTATCAACTTTACATACCAATGATGCACCGTCTAGTTTGACTCGTTTACATGATTTGGGTGTACAGCCATTTTTGACTGCCGCAACCATTTTGGGTGTTCTAGCACAGCGTTTAGTACGGCAGCTTTGCCCGCACTGTAAACAACAAACTCACATTAATGAGGATGAGTGGGAACATCTCACATTTGACTATATTATGGAAATGCCTGAAACAGTTTTTAAGGCAGTAGGCTGCGAAGAGTGTCGTCATACAGGCTATAAAGGGCGAATTGGTATTTATGAATTTATGCCAGTCAGTCTTGAGCTTAAGCATCTTATTAGTAGTCATGGGATGTTAAATGATTTGAGAACTCAAACTAAAAAAGAAGGTATAGAACCTTTAAGAATTGCTGGGGCTCGTAAAGTGATTGAGGGGCTGACGACATTAGAAGAGGTATTGCGGGTTGTGCCATTAAATTAAGTTTTTCTTAAGATTCACCTCATTTATGCTTGATTTAATTGCTTTATCCCAAGAGGGAACCATAAACAGAGGGTAATAATATGAATATGCTTAAAGTAATGTTGATGACTGCTGGTATGACTGCTGCTGGCGTAGTTGTGGCAAATACACCAGTGAATCAAGCTGCAATTGCTCCGGCAACTGTCACCACAGTGAAACAGGCATTAACCTCAAAAGATAATACACCGATCAAATTACATGGTCAGGTTGTAAAGTCTTTAGGTGATGAAAAATATCAATTCCGTGACAAGA
The DNA here is from genome assembly GCF_001605885.1 of Acinetobacter lactucae. Lineage (GTDB taxonomy): Bacteria > Pseudomonadota > Gammaproteobacteria > Pseudomonadales > Moraxellaceae > Acinetobacter > Acinetobacter lactucae. Next base: position 96,883 of record NZ_LRPE01000036.1, read on the forward strand.
CAGGTAGTATTACAGTTGATGTAGATGATGAACTTTGGCAAGGTCGTCCTATTTCAGCTAATACAAATGTAACTTTAATTGGTGAAGTAGATATTGATTATAAACCTTTAAAACGCGTAGAAATTGATGTAGATCAAGTTCAGTTCTAATGAACAAATCTCTAGATTTACTACTTTTAGCCGCATTTAAATAATGCGGCTTTGCTTTTTTTATGAAGGCTTGGCAAGATAAAATCAGGATATAACAGGAAAAAGAGATGAGAATTTTGCTTGCAGAAGATGATCGCTCTCAAGCTGAAAGCATTCAATCATGGTTAGAGTTAGATGGTTATCAGGTCGATTGGGTCGAAAGAGGTGATTATGCACTTACGGCAATCGAACAGCACGACTATGACTGTATTTTACTTGATCGGGGCTTACCGCAACTGGCTGGTGAAAAGGTTCTAACAACGATCCGCCATAAACAAAAAAATGTACCTGTTATTTTTATTACTGCACGTGACAGCATTCATGATCGGGTAGAGGGGCTAGATTTAGGCGCAAATGATTATTTGGTTAAGCCTTTTAGTTTAGAAGAGTTATCGGCCCGCATCCGTGCTCAATTACGCAAACAAACTTTGAGTCAGCAATCCATCTTAACGTGGGGTGACCTACAACTCGACACACAAGCAAAAGTCGTATTAAGCGCGGGAAAATCTATCGATTTAACGGCAAAAGAATTCCAAATATTGCGTAAGCTGATGGTGCATCCTGAGCACATTATTACCCGTGATCAATTAGAAGAAGCACTTTATTCATGGGGTGAGGAAATTGAAAGTAACGCGATCGAAGTATTTATTTATCAGCTTCGAAAAAAAATCGGAAGTAGCAGTATTAAAACCATACGGGGGCTAGGCTACCGTATGGGAGATTTAAAATGAAATCGAACCCCTCATCCTTGCAGTCGCAATTGGTTAAAACCACGATGTGGAGTAGTGTCGTGGTGGGGCTACTGGCTTTAAGCTTACTCACCATATTTTCGATCTATCACAACATGTCAGTGCAAGACGAAATCATGGATGAAATTTCAGATACTTTGCTGGTTTCCGATCTTTCTGGACACTCTATGAAACAGTTTGATGAGCTGAGCGATGAATTTGATATTCAGTATGAGTTATTAGATACAGGCCAAGTATTGACCCATTCCCATAGCTATCAGCATGAACTTTTTGAACAAGGTAACTTGTCAGAAGGTTTTTCGTATTTTTGGTTTGATGGTCAATTGTGGCGTAGTCTGGCTGCACAACAAGAAGACTCTCAACTGCAAGTTGAAGTTTTTCAGCCAATGAGTACACGTGTTGAAGAAGTACTCAAAGCACTTGCTGGATATAGCGGTCTTATGGTGTTGTTCTGGCTATTGCAATGGGTCATTGTAAGTTGGCGTACCGAGCATCAATTGGCTGCGCTAAATTTGCTTTCTAGACGGATTGCTCAAAAAACTGCATCAAATTTAGAACCAATTCAAGAACCGGATGTCATTACAGAAATTCAGCCTGTTATAGATGCTTTAAATCAATTACTTGCAAGGTTGCAAAGGGCTCTTGTAGCTGAACAGCGTTTTACTGCAGATGCTTCGCATGAGTTACGTTCTCCATTATCTGCCATACAAATGCGTCTTCAGGTTTTGCAGCGTAAATACCAACATCTTCCAGAACTTCATCAAGATTTTGAACGTATACAAGAAGACGTTTCTAGAAGTACAAAAATACTTGAAAATTTATTACTTCTTGCACGCTTGGAACCTAATGAAGCTGAGCAGCCAGAACTTCCTAAGACGGTTATCGATTTAAATTACTTACTGGCAAGAGTCATTGAAACTATAGATTTAGATGCGAAAGCTAAACAGATGTTGATAGAGGTAAATACCTTATCGACAGAAACAAAAACATATGCGAATGAAGAATTACTGTTTATTGCTTTTAGAAATTTATTTGATAACGCCATTCGTTATAGCCCGACTTTAGGCTCTATTCATGTTGAGATTAGTCGTCATGAACAGCAAATTAAGGTCTCTATTGAAGATACGGGGAATGGGGTAGATGATGAGGTATTGCAACGTTTAGGGCAGCGTTTTTTTCGGGTACTCGGTACTCAGCAGCAAGGTTCTGGATTAGGCATTTCAATTACGCGAAAAATTATTGAATTACATAATGGCAAGTTACGTTTTATGCATGCTGAACAAAGTGGTTTGAGAGTAGAGATTATTCTTCCTTCATAAAAAATAGCATGGTTACCCATGCTATCCATTTTTTGTTTTCCCACGAATATTATTGAAACGCGAGTGTATTTTTTATTTAGTTAAAATTAGACGATTGTTGCGAGTGAGGCGTAAACGATATTCCTCGCCAGCATGCATAATGCGGATTTCACGGCCTAATGCAAAGAGGTTGTTAGAATGTAACATTGGTAAGGCGTGAGCTGTGTCATTGTTACGAGTAAATAAGCTAAAAGGTGCGTTCATTTGTTGTGCTCCGTGGTATGTTCTTGAACGATTTAAATGATAATCATTATCGAATAGATCTGTCAATGGAATTTTTAAGATTTTATAAATTGATAAAATTTGCTTACACTTGAGAAAAGTTTTAGAGAGTAAAAAAATGCCCAAACCGATTGTTGATGTCGCAATAGCCATCTTAATTCATCGTGGAAAAATATTAGTAGGATGGCGCCAAGAAGAGCAGCATCAAGGTGGAAAGCATGAGTTTCCAGGGGGGAAAGTTGAGCAGGGTGAAACACCAGAAGATGCCTGCCGCCGTGAAATCTATGAAGAAGTGGGCATTGGTTTAAAAGATTGGCATCAGTTTGATTATATTCATCATGAGTATGATGACATTATCGTCAATTTACATTTATTTAATAGTTATGTGCCTGATGAATTATTAAATCTTATTCACCAACCATGGGCATGGTATACACGTGAACAGTTGCTTCATTTAAACTTCCCGAAAGCCAATAAAGACATTATAAAACGACTCTATTGGCCTCATCTCATCAAAATTAGCAATACACTTAAACCTGTAGAAAACAGTGATGCCTTATTGTATTGGCGTATTGAGGATGAATCTGAGCAGCAATATATAGAGCAATTAACTGCTTTAGATGAAGAGCAACGATCAAATTTAATTATTAATGTAGATATGTGGCAGCAATTAAGCCCTGAATTACAAAAACAGATTAAGACTGTTCATTTAAAACAATCTCAGCTCATGAATTTGCATAAAGGCGATTTAACGGTGGGCGTACGTTATATTGCCGCCTGTCATGATGCCGTTTCTTTAAAACAGGCTCAGCAGATTGGTTGTGATGCTGTTTTTATTAGCCCTGTAAAGCCAACTACAACTCATTCAGAGGCTGTAGCATTGGGTTGGGAACGTTTTAGTGATCTTGCTCAAAATAGCCAGATTCCGGTTTTTGCTTTGGGTGGAGTACATCCTGACGATTTAACTATTGCACAGCAGCATGGTGCATATGGTTTAGCCGGTATTCGTAATTTCTAATAAGAAAATAAATAAGCATTAAAAGCTAGAGAGCTTTTAATGCTTGCTGTGCTTCTTGAACAGTTTTTTGATTATTGCGTTGTTGCCCAGCTTTTAAGATGACCAACCAAAGCTGTTTTTTCATAGCCTGACTTTGAGCAAAACTCAAACCACGTCGCGCTAAAGACTCAGCATTAGAATATTGCTGTTTATGATTTGCCGTAAGTGCAAGAAACAAATAGGTCTCCGCCGCTTGTGGTGCTAAACGCTGGGCTTGAAGTGCATAGCGCTCAGCCTCTGACCATTGCTGATTTTTATAAGCCTGCTGTGTTTTCTGCATTAAAACTTTAAATGCAGGTAATTGACTGCCATCATCACTAAAACGTTGAGGCTTTTTTTGCTGAGGAACAATGACCTGTAAATTTTTGCGTTGAATTTCCGGATGATCATAAGGCGTAATTTTTACGCCTGATGAATTTTCTGTCTTTTTGGCTGGAGGAGTAGGTGTTTTCTCTTTGGAGTCAGAATGATCAGGCAAAGTTGTACAGCCAACCATAAGAATAGCACCAATATAAAAAACACCTTTCTTCAACATATCCTAATTTCCTGTTAACACTTAGTTGTTATAACTACCACTTGAAATTACACGTGAGTTGTTTGCCAGATCTTGTTCCATCTGGTTTTCACTTTCACGAATATAGCTGTCGGTATTATCATCCTGAGAGTCAGGAATTGTGTTATCACTTTGTGGCGTATATGTTGGATCAACTTGATAATAAGGCGCTCCACATGGCGTAGCACGATGCGGAACCGTATGCGTTAGCATTGGGATATACATTGCACCATCACAAGCTTGTGCAGATAAATCACCCGTTGCACGGTCAATCCATTGCCACTGTACAGTGTCTGGTTGACGTAGATTTACAGGCGTTTGACGTAATTGTTTCATCACATTAATCCATACTGGCAATGCACCAGATGAACCCGTTAAGCCAGTCACTTTGTTATCATCTAAACCTAACCACACTACAGCAACGTGATTACCAGAGTAACCCGCAAACCATGAGTCACGTGTATCGTTAGTCGTACCTGATTTACCTGCCAATTTTAAAGCTGGAGATAAGCTGTTGTAAGCTGCACGTCCAGTACCTGAAGACATGACCTGTTGTAGACCATAATTCATAATGTAGCCAACAGACGGATCAATCGTTTGTTGAACATTCAGGCCATAACGGTCAAGGAGGCGACCATTAGCATCTACGACAGATCGGATCGCACGTGTTGGATATTTAAATCCACCCGTAGCAAAGTTCTCATAAATTCCCAATACTTCCATTGGTGACATATTGACTGCCCCAAGGAAAATAGAAGGGTAGGCAGGAATCGTTGATTCAACACCAAACTTTCTTAAATTATTAGTAAAAGTTGATAAACCAAATTCTTGACCCATGCGTACAGCAGATAGGTTATATGAGTTTGCTAATGCTTCACTCAAGCTGACTACACCATGTCCACCACCACTATAGTTTTTAGGTGTCCAACTTTTGCCACCATCTACAGGAATACTAATTGGTGCGTCTTCAATTTGACTTGCCCAGTTGTAGCGTCCAGATTCAATAGCGCTTAAATAAATCACAGGTTTCAGTAAAGAACCGACTTGGCGTTTTGCATCCACAGCACGGTTAAAACCAGTAAAGTCTTGAGTAGAACCAACTGCAGCAACTAGCTCGCCGTTTTCTGGATGGGCAATCAGTACAGCACCTTGTAAATTTTTCAAACGTGCTGGGTTGCTGTTTGCTAGGCGGTCTACTGAAGCTTTAAAAGCATTTTGAACTTGGGTTTGAGTAATCGGATCTAAAGTCGTAAAAATACGTAAGCCCTGATTGGTTAAATCACTTTCTTGATATTCTGTACGTAATTGACGACGCACAATATCTAAAAAGTCAGGGAATTTTGCAGGACCTAAACTTGGTTTACTTAACACATTTAAAGGACGCGCAATTTCATCTTCATATTCAGCCTGAGTTAAATAACCCATAACACGCATATTATTTAACACGGTATCGCGGCGTTTTTTTGCACCTTCTGGATTTTTCCAAGGATTATACAAAGAAGGACCTTGTACTAAACCGACTAAATAAGCTTGTTGTGCAACGCTAAGCTCACGTAGTGGTAAGCCAAAATAAAATTGAGAAGCCAAACCATAGCCATTAATTGAGTAACTACCATTTTGGCCTAGATTCACTTCATTTAAATATGCTTCTAAAATTTCATCTTTGCTGTAATGCAGCTCGATGAGTAAAGCCATTAAGGCCTCATTGACTTTACGTTTTAATGTGCGTTCAGGTGTGAGGTAGAAGTTTTTAACTAATTGTTGAGTCAGGGTTGAGCCACCTTGGCGCTTTCCGCCTGTAACATTACTCACTAATGCACGGGCAGTACCACGAATCGAAACCCCATGATGATGATAGAAATTACGATCTTCTGTTGAAATTAAAGCTTCAATAAGTGGTTTAGGAACGTTATTTAATTTAATAAGCACACGGTCTTCATTGTGTTGAGGATAGATTCCTCCAATGAGAAGGGGCTCTAATCGTGCAACACCTGTTGAGGATGGCTTTGTACTTCGAACCTCAACCACCTGATCGTTCGCAAAACTTAACTCTAATACTTGTTCGGGCTCAACACTGTCGCCGTAATCAAAACCACGCGTATGGATATACATATTGCTACCCTGAGCAACATAGGTTCCAGACTTGTCATAATTACTTGAAGTTTTGTAACCCAAAAGTTTTAATTCTTGAGTGAAATTTGCTTGGGTAATAGGCGCGTTATTATAAATTTCTAAAGGACGTGCAAACACTTTAGCGGGAATATCCCACCGTTGTCCTTCAAATTTTTCACGGATAATATTATCTAAACGAATCAGATAGATACTAAGAGCAATAAAAGCACCAATGACCAAAATGGAAAAGATTAGTGCAAAGAAACCGATACCACGTTCAAACTTCATAAAGATGAGATAAAACCCTAACAATGCCTGTAATGATGCGATAGCTTGTCATCAATTTGCAATGATAAAACTGTGAATAATTGGAAAACTTAGATTGAATTTTACAGCATCTTGTTGTTATGTTTTTTTAAATTAATCAGGTTAATGTTATTATAGCCCAGTATCGCAGCGGAGCTTACTCATTCGTGCAAATTTCACATAAGTCCTTCAGAAACGTCGGGTTAATCGGTCGACCAGATAAATCATCAGTAGTAGAAACTCTATGTTTAATTCATGATCATTTGTTGAACCTAGGCTTAAACCCCATTTTTGATCAGGAAACTGCTGAATTAGTGCCTTATGATCATGCACAGGTAGTGAGTCGTCATTTACTGGGGGAAGTTGCGGATTTGGTAATAGTTGTAGGGGGGGATGGTTCTTTACTCCATGCTGCTAGGGCTTTAGTTCGCTATAATACGCCTGTTATTGGCATTAACCGTGGGCGATTAGGTTTTTTAACTGATATCAAACCTTCAGAAGCTATTTTCAAACTTGACCAAGTACTTCAAGGACATTTTCAACTTGACCGTCGTTTCTTACTGGAAATGGAAGTAAGAACAAATGGTGAAGTCATTTATGATGCGATTGCATTAAACGATGTCGTTTTGCACTCGGGCAAATCGGTACATATGATTGATTTCGAGCTTAACATTGATGGTCAATATGTTTATCGCCAACATAGTGATGGTTTAATTGTTTCTACTCCAACTGGATCAACGGCTTATGCATTGTCAGGTGGTGGACCAATTTTACATCCAAGTATGGATGCTATTGCATTAGTTCCAATGCATCCCCATACATTGTCATCACGTCCCATCGTAGTCGGTGGTCAAAGCGAAATTAAAATCGTTATTCGCGAAAATCGGGTGTTACCAATGGTGAGTGCAGATGGTCAGCATAGTGTCTCGCTCAATGTTGGAGACAGTTTACACATTCGTAAACACCCATTTAAACTAAGTTTATTGCATCCACCAGGTTATGATTTCTATATGGCCTGCCGTACCAAACTTGGTTGGAACCAAGATTTTGAATCTTTTCAAAGAGATGAATCATGAATATTGAACAAATGCTATCTGTTTTAAACCCTGAAATTGTAGAGCGTTTAAGAACAGCAGTAGAAATTGGTAAATGGCCAAATGGCGTTGTTTTAACAAAAGAGCAGCGTGAGACTTGTATGCAAGCTGTGATTGCTTGGGAGTTAAAGAACTTACCAGAAGATCAGCGTAGCGGTTATATTGACCGTGGAACAAAAGAAGAAGGTGAAGAGTGTGATGACGATCATCACAAGCATGAACCTGAATTTAAACCAATTCGTTTTGTTTAAAATTTAATAAGACAGAAATTGGATTTGGTTATTTCATATAGCCTTGAATACCATGATTTTTCATGAGTTATAGCATATAGGCTTTTATTACTTTTAAAGGATTAAAAGTAACCAAAAATCCTTTGTATCACTGACGATACTTCCATGTATCGCAGTGATACGGTCGACATCCATGTCGACCTTCGCGATAGCGTCTGCTAACTATGAGTTAAGATTGCTTGAATTACGTGTTTCCCATAACAATTTTGCTTTTTGCATTGCTTCTTCAAAATTAGCAACAACGCCCATCGTATATAGCGCGATTCCGATGGTTTCTGTTACTGCCATTTCACCATATTCATGTTGCTGCTGACCAAGCCACACTGCTTTAAAAGTAGCTAAATCTAATTCTTCTTCAATTGGGCTACGTTCAGGAGTGAGCTTTGGTAACTCATGTTCATAGAGTTCACCATTTTTAATGCCGCAGATGAGTGTCTTCGCATCTGGATTTCGCTCAAATTCTCCACCTTCACCTTTAATGACGGCACTATTTTGATAGCCTAAGCGCAGTGCACTATGTTGATGGGAAGTTCTATAAGCTGGATGGAATATTGCTTGTAAGGTAGCTTTAGCGTTAAAAGGATTAATTAAACGGGCCAAAGTATGTATAGGAGAACGTAATCCCATGACATTTCTAAGAGAAATCAATTCACTTAAAACTGGTGAAATCACGTCCAGCGGTAAGTAAGCAAAATTTTGCTCTGCTAACTGTGTGCGAACTTCTTGTTCAGAATGGCAAATTTGATAACCAAGATATTCTAAAACTTGCTCGGTATAAACACGGTTAAGCGTATGACCTGAAGCGCCATGCATAACAATCTTATGACCATGCTGTGCAAGTGTAAGAGCGGCTAACAAAAACCATGGATAGTGTTTTCGTTTACCTGCATAAGATGACCAATCTAAATCGACGTCTAAAGGTTCAAAATGAAGCTGATCTTTGGTTGCTTGTACGAAACCTGCGAGTTCTTCGATAGATTCCTCTTTAACCCGAAGTAGCATTAAAAATGCGCCAAGCTGAACGTCTAATACTTCACCTTTTAAAATCATGGTAAATGCTTGATAGGCTTCTTCGTAGCTTAAAGAGCGAGATCCGGTTTTCCCCTTACCTAAAATGCGGACATATTGAGCAAAGGGGTGTTCAGCATCTTTATAGATATTACGTTTAGTATTCATCGTAGTTCAAAAACAATAAAAATGATGGGATGTAGGCAGCTCAAAATGAAATGTCCACAAGTATTTAATCAATATGACATAAAAAGCTGCTGAAAAAATATCAAAAGTGTTTCTTATACTAAAGTCTTAGGGCTGCCTGAGTGTTTTTTATGCGTATTAGCCAAAAAATTAACCGAATCGTTATTTAATTCGAGTAAACTTTCCCGTGCTTTTTTGAGCATTCATATCATAATTTTATGTGATTCTCCTATATCTTCAGCTTTTTATTGAAAAAGTAAGAGGTTATTTCTAGCTACTCAAAGTGGTTAGAAACTTCAGGTATTCTCCTGTTTTAGAAAACATCTATTTTGTTTTCATTGAGGTAGTAGGAAGGTTTTTTGTTCACAAAAAACCATTTCCCTTTTGCGGTGTTAATGTGAAAGGTTAGGGCTGTGTATTCGTAAAGAATAGACGTTTCATTTTGGTATTTCCAACGGACTTGGAAATATAGATTGAAGTAAAGTTATGGCTAAAAAACCGATTTATAAATCACTTTATTTTCAGGTGATTATTGCGATTATTGCGGGTATCTTGGTAGGACATTTTTCTCCAAGCTCCACGCAAATTGTCAATGGTGTTGAACAACATATCCCAGGTTTAGGTGAGAAACTCAAGCCATTAGGTGATGCCTTTATTCGTTTGATCAAGATGATCATCGCTCCAGTTATTTTCTGTACCGTTGTAAGCGGTATTGCTGGCATGGAAAGCATGAAGTCAGTCGGAAAAACTGGTGGCGTTGCATTGTTATACTTTGAAATCGTTTCAACAATTGCACTTCTAATTGGCCTTGTTGTAATTAACATTGCTAAACCGGGTGTAGGGATGAATGTTGACCCTACTACTCTTGATACTTCGGGCATTCAAAAATACGTCAGTTCTGGTGAGTCACAATCTACCATTGATTTCTTAATGCACATTATCCCAGATACGGTGGTTGGTGCATTTGCAAATGGTGAAATCTTACAAGTCCTTCTTTTTGCAATTCTGTTTGGTTTTGCTTTACATAAGTTAGGTGATGCAGGACGCCCAGTTTTAAAATTTATTGATCAAGTTGCACATGTGTTCTTTAACATTGTGAACATGGTCATGAAATTGGCTCCGATTGGTGCATTCGGTGCGATGGCATTCACTATCGGTAAATATGGCGTTGGTTCACTTGTACAATTAGGGCAGCTCATTATCTGCTTCTATATTACGTGCTTACTCTTTATCTTCTTAATTTTGGGTACAATCAGCCGTATTAGTGGATTCAGTATCCTTAAGATGATTCGCCTGATTCGTGAAGAGTTATTAATTGTACTTGGTACATCTTCTTCTGAATCTGTTTTGCCTCGCATGTTACGTAAACTTGAAATTGCAGGTTGTGAAAAGTCTGTAGTTGGTTTGGTTATTCCAACAGGTTATTCGTTTAACCTTGATGGTACATCAATTTATTTGACTATGGCCGCAATCTTTATTGCTCAAGCAACAAATACGCAGCTTGATGTTCAGCATCAGATTACTTTATTGTTGGTACTCTTAATTTCATCTAAGGGTGCTGCGGGTGTAACTGGTTCTGGTTTTATTGTTATGGCAGCAACTTTGTCTGCTGTAGGACATATTCCTGTTGCAGGCTTGGCATTAATTTTAGGTATTGACCGTTTCATGTCAGAAGCACGTGCATTAACCAATCTTGTTGGTAACTCATTAGCAACGATTGTTGTTGCAAAATGGGTCGGGGCTTTAGATAAAGATAAGCTAAATGAGGCTTTAAATAATCCAGATGAAGTCGACAGAAAAATGATGGAACAAAAAACTCCTCAAGTCGCTGAAGGTTTAGATTAATTCAAATAAACCTATATAAAAAAGGAAGCTTTGGCTTCCTTTTTTTATTGGCTGACTGAAAAGTACAGTTTTAATGAGCAGCTACGTCATGACAGTAGCTTAAAAAATGATTAGCATGCACAGCAATGAGATTCGATAAAACAATAAAGCTGAAGGAAAATATTATGTTGGCATACGATGCAGATTTAGAATTATTCCGTGATAATTTTAAACGTTTTATGAATGAGCATATTGCACCGCAATACGACCAATGGGAACGCGAAGGAATTATGCCTCGCTCTGTCTGGAATCAACTGGGCGAAAATGGCTTTTTATGTGTGGATGTTCCAGAAGAATACGGTGGTTATGGTGTGCCAACCTATTATTCATTGATGTTGGTTGAAGAATCGGCACGTGCTGGATTCTGTGCATTATCAACAGCGATTTCTTGTCACTCTGAAATTGCTGCACCGTATATTTTGCACATCGGTACAGAAGAGCAAAAACAATATTGGTTACCGAAAATGGTAACAGGTGAAGTGGTTGGTGCAATAGGTATGACGGAACCAGGAGCGGGTTCGGATTTACAATCAATGCGTACTAGCGCCATTTTGCAAGACGACCATTATTTATTAAATGGTTCAAAAACCTTTATTTCAAATGGACAGCATGCTGATCTTGTTGTGCTTGCAGTGAAAACTGATCCTCAAGCGCGTGCAAAAGGCGTGTCATTATTATTGGCAGATACGCATTTAGAAGGCTTTAAAAAAGGCACAAATCTCGACAAAATCGGTCTGCATTCTCAAGATACTTCTGAACTATTTTTTGACAATGTAAAAGTGCCTAAAGACCAGTTACTCGGTCAAGCTGGGCAAGGTTTTGCTTACTTAATGCAAGAGTTACCTCGTGAACGTACAGCCATTGCATCTACTGCAATTGGTGCTATTCGTGGTGCAATTGATTTGGCAACTGCTTATGTAAAAGAACGTCATGCATTTGGCCAACCCATTTCACAGTTCCAAAATACTCGTTTTGTTTTAGCACAAGCAAAAATTGATGAGCTTGCTACAGCGGCTTTTTATGAGAGAAATGTTGCTCTATATCAAGAAGGCAAGCTAGATGTTGAGACAGCTGCAGCACTTAAAAGTTTCAGCACTGACATGCAAATGAAAGTCGCCGATAACTTGCTGCAACTCTTTGGTGGTTATGGTTATATGACTGAATATCCAATTTCACGTTTCTTTGTAGATGCCCGTATCCAACGTATTTACGGTGGTACAAATGAAATTATGAAAGAAATCGTAGCACGTGGATTAATTGGCAAAGCCTAATTAAGCAAATTAAAAACAGCCTGTCTTAGAACAGGCTGTTTTTGTTTTTAACTATTTAGTCTTCTGTTGAATGACAGGATAGTCTTGTTGTTTTGGTAATTGTTGTAATGCATGATTCATCTTTCTTAAAAACTCATCTGCTTCATCTTGATGAAATGAATCTTCTGTGTATTCACTACGTTCTTGAAATACGACACCACAACCAGTTATTTTCATATTTTCAGGATTAAATGACCAGTCATTTGGATTCTTTAAGTTAATGTTCAAATCACTTTCACAGCTTTTCCATAAACGTAAAAACTCATTTGATAATTCTGCTTTAAATCCTCGTGCTGGATAGACTGAGAAGCCTTTCATTTCGGGATTAGAAAACTGTATAAACATGTCTACTGGCATACCGCCCCAAATGATTTCTGTATCTTCTGGTAAAGCAATGCCTGATAAATTTTTCTCTTTTAAAGCATGTGTTTGCTCAAATTTCTGTCTGAAATTTTGGGACTGATAAGTCAGCTTGGTTTGGGGTGGGACTGGAATACCACGAACTTGATTACTGACAGTCGTCCTATAGTACGGAAAATTATCAGTACCATTGCATCCTGCGATTAAGGGGCAACCGCCACAAGCCGTTAAACTAAAACTTGTAAGACCCAGTAGGCCTAAAACAATAATTTTATTCATTCTATTTTACTGTTGTTATGACGTCTTTAGGTAGTATAGCTAATCTAGACATTGAGACGAACTGAGCTTTTAAGAATCGAGTAAGTTTTTATTGGGCTGTCTTCTGCTTCTGCTCATCAAACAAGGATTTACAGCTTTCTAAATTTTGACACGAAGCAAACATAAGGGCTTTAGGTAAGCTCGCATACAAATTTGTAATGTGTTGTTCAGCAGGATTATAAAAATGCCAATAACTAAATTGGTTTGAACGTTTATTTTCTAAATCTTTAAAGAAATCTGCTTCATTAAATTTATTACCAAATTGAGTACGAGGGCCGCCTTGCTCATGTGTACCGACTGTAGTCATGAGCAAAGGGAAATGATTTGGCTTCTGACTTTGCCAATGATTTAACTGCTGAAATAACATGCCTTGGTCAAACCAGAGAGAAGGGCTTGCAGCAAAGTAACGCTGAAATGCATCAGGCTTTTGAAAAAAATGATAAAGCACAAACAAGCCACCAAAAGAGTGCCCATAGAGGCTTTGTTGCTGGCTATTAATTGGAAATTGTTTTGCAATAGCAGGTTTGAGTTCGCTATTTAAAAAAGCAATAAACTGATCAGCACCACCATATTTATATTTACCTTGTGCTTGAAATTCAGCAGAAGATTTTGGAGTGTAATCATAAGCACGTTTTTGCACATCAAAAGTTTTTTGCTGAGGGTAACCAACCGCGACGATCATGAGTGGGTCTAGGCCTAATTTTGCAGAACCAGCGCCAATCGATTGAGCAATATTGGCAGCACTTGGAAATGTGGCATTCCCATCTAAAATATAAAGTACAGGATAACCATGTTGGGGCGGGGTGACAGGTGGTTTATAAATTTGAATAAGATAATCATGGCCTGTATGTTGAGATTTAATTTGAAATTGCGTCTGATTATTTTGAAAAATGATTTTTGATTGATTTTGTACAGACGTTTGAGCCAAAACAGAGCAGCTTATTAAAGTACTTAATAAAAAACTTGAAGATAAAAAGAAAAATGATTTATGCATAATGAGGAATAATAAAATTTATTATACGAATGATAAATGAAAATCATTATCAAATAAAGTGATCAAAGAAATGTGCGCAAAAAGGTTAATGAAAAAAGCTCTTACAGCTATATTGCCTAACAAATCAAAGCAGACTATTGTTATACTCTCGTTTAAAAGATGATTTTACTGAGGCTGCATTCTAATGATCAACGATGATCAAAACAAAACGACTTCTCTTAGTTTGGAACAAATTCGCGAAGATATTGATAGTGTAGATCAACAGATTCAAGAATTATTAAATCGCCGCGCAAGCCTTGCTGAAGCTGTTGCAAAAGCTAAATTTGCTTCCGAAGAGAATCCTTTGTTTTATCGTCCTGAACGTGAAGCACAAGTCTTACGTAAAGTTATGGAGCGCAATCAAGGCCCTTTGTCTGATGTAACCATGGCACGTTTGTTCCGTGAAATTATGTCTGCTTGTCTTGCTTTAGAAGCGCCGCAAAGTATTGCATTTTTAGGGCCAGAAGGTACTTTTACTCAGTCTGCTGTGCTTAAACACTTTGGTAAAGATGCAGTTGTTCGTCCATTACCAACAATTGATGAAGTGTTCCGTGAAGTAGAAGCGGGAAGTGCACATTACGGCGTAGTTCCAGTCGAAAACTCATCTGAAGGTATTGTGAACCATACTTTAGATTGTTTTAAAACATCGAATTTAAATGTGATTGGTGAAGTTGAATTACGTATTCATCATCAATTCCTAATCTCTGAAAATACACGTAAAGATAGTATTAAACAGATTTATGCACACCAGCAAACTTTGGCTCAATGTCGTCAATGGTTAGACGCGCATTATCCGGGTGTTGAACGTGTTGCTTTAAATTCAAATGCAGAAGCTGCACGTCGTATTCGCAACGAATGGCACTCAGCAGCGATTGCATCTGATATTGCAGCAGGCATGTATAACCTTGAAATCTTACATAGCAATATTGAAGATAATCCTGAAAATACCACTCGTTTCTTAGTGATTGGTCGTGAAAAGATTCCACAAAGTGGTAATGATAAAACTTCATTATTAATTTCAGCGCATGACCGCGCAGGTGCTTTATTAGAAATTTTAGCGCCGTTTGCAAAACATAATATTAGCTTAACAAGTATTGAGACTCGTCCAGCATTACCTGAAAAATGGGCATATGTATTCTTTATCGATTTAGAAGGGCATATCGATCAAGAGAATGTTGCTGCTGCAATCAATGATATTCGTCCAATGGTGAAAGAGCTTCGTATTTTAGGTTCTTATCCTGCTGCTGTTCTATAAACACTCATGTTGGAATAATGACATGTATCAAATAGAACATGTCATTATGCTTAAAAAACAAATTGCTCAAAGATTTAAATAATTTTGAGCAAAAGCAAAGTTGAAGTTATGTCACAACCCCTATTTAAAAAAGTTGCATTTATTGGTTTAGGACTCATCGGGTCGAGTTTGGCGCGCGTTATTGTTGCAGAAAATTTGGCGACAACTATTGTGGCATCTACACGCTCACAGAAAACTTTAGAAGATGCAAAATCACTTGGCTTAATACAAGAAGGATTTTCTGATCCTATTGAAGCCGTGAAAGGGGCCGATTTAGTTGTTTTAGCCTTGCCAGTGCGTGCGACGCAAAAAGTGCTTGAGCAAATTAAGCCTTATTTGTCAGAAACCACGATCTTAACCGATGTGGGTAGTACAAAAGGTAATGTCGTAGATGCAGCAAAAGCTGTATTTGGTGAGGACCTACCAGCAGGTTTTGTACCGGGACACCCTATCGCGGGTAGTGAGCACACAGGTGTTCATGCAGGTAAGGTTGATCTATTTGCAAATCATAAAGTCATTTTAACGCCGTTGCCAACAAGTGCAGAATGGGCTGTTGATAAACTGATTCAACTATGGTCAGTTGCGAAAGCTGAAGTTATTTGTATGGATGTTGCCAAGCACGATGAGGTTTTGGCGCATACCAGTCATTTACCGCACTTAATGGCATTTAATTTGGTCGAGCAACTTGCAAACCGTGAAGATAATCTTGATATTTTCCGTTATGCAGCCGGTGGTTTTCGTGATTTTTCGCGTATTGCTGCCAGTGATCCACAAATGTGGCATGACATTTTCTTTGCCAATAAAACAGCGATATTAAATGCTGTAGATGGATTCGAAAAGCAACTTACCGTACTTAGAAAATTGATTGAAAACGAAGATTCTCATGCATTAATGGGTTTACTCGGCCATGCTCAGGCAGCACGTCAGCATTTCAATCACATGTTAGCCAAAAAACCTTTAATGGAGAAAAATAAGGTGACACAGCAATTCAGTATCTTACCGGGAAATAAAACTTTTAAAGGTAAATTTACCGTACCGGGTGACAAATCTGTGTCACATCGCTCCATTATGTTTGGTGCTATTGCCGAAGGCACGACTCATGTCACTGGCTTCCTTGAAGGTGAAGATGCTTTGGCAACTTTGCAAGCTTTCCGTGATATGGGTGTAAGCATTGAAGGCCCTAAAAATGGGGAAGTGACCATTCATGGCGTGGGCATGCATGGCTTAAAAGCGCCAGCAAGTGCATTGTATATGGGGAACTCAGGAACAAGCATGCGTTTACTTTCAGGCATGTTGTCAGCACAAAAATTTGATTCAGTGATGACGGGTGATGCATCGCTTTCTAAACGTCCAATGGAGCGTATTGCTAAGCCATTGCGTTTAATGGGTGCGCAAATTCAAACAACAGGTGAGAAAGGTACACCACCTGTCAGCATTACGGGTAGCCAGCAATTAAAAGGTATTCAATACGATTTACCTATGGCCTCTGCTCAAGTGAAGTCAGGTATTTTACTTGCTGGTTTATGGGCTGAGGGAGAAACTTCCGTCACTGAACCAGAACCAACTCGTGACCACACAGAGCGCATGCTTCGTGCATTTGGTTATGATGTTAGAACCGAAGGCAACAAGATTTCTCTTGTTGGTGGCGGCAAACTAGTAGGTACTGATATTCAGGTTCCATCTGATATTTCATCTGCTGCTTTCTTTATGGTGGGTGCTGCAATTACCGAAGGCTCCGATGTTGTTTTGGAAGCTGTAGGTATTAACCCTACACGTACTGGTGTAATTGAAATTTTAAAACAGATGGGTGCTGACCTCACTGTTGAAAATGAACGTATTGCTGGTGGTGAACCTATTGCTGATATCCATATTAAAGGTTCACGCACGCTTAAAGGCATTCATATGCCTGAAGACCAAGTACCTTTAGCAATCGATGAGTTCCCAGCTCTATTTATTGCAGCAGCTTGTGCTGAGGGCCAAACAGTACTTACTGGTGCAGCAGAGCTTCGAGTGAAAGAATCTGACCGTATTCAAGTTATGGCAGATGGCTTAAAAATTATGGGCATTGACTGTACGCCAACTGACGATGGCATCATTATCGAAGGTAAAGGTAAGTCAGGAGACTGGTCACCAATCTTTGCTGGTGGTGAAATCGAATCACACCATGACCACCGTATTGCTATGAGTTTTAGTATGGCTGGTCTTCGTAATTCTGGTCTGATTACAATTCATGGTACTGAAACTGTGGCCACGAGCTTCCCAACTTTCACTGAGTTGGCGAATCGTGCAGGCTTAACGATTGAAGTTAGCCAATAACTTTTGATCTAACACATTTTATAATTGCTAACACAATAGCAACTGCAGCAGCGAGCTAAAGGCTTGGCTGCTGTTTGTTTATTGCTTATGCTAAGCGAAGATAATGATAAAAGTGTTAGGACAAAGGATGAAAAAATTACAATTTATTGCCAGTTGCCCACAACATGGGGTGCTTGATCATCCACCAAATGAATGCCATATCACACAAGAATATGTAGCAGCTTTACTATTTAAGCAATTGGGGCATTATGGTTTTGATGCACAGCACATTGTGCATGAACATGAAAAGGTAGAAGTGAGTATTGATAATCATCTTTTGCCATTATCTATTACTTGCCAGAAAACAGACCATGATGGGCATTTGATGTGTGAAATTTCTGCCAATCCAGATGAAGAACAAGATTGGTTTGAGAAAATTGAAACACAGAGCATTATTCGTCAACTTGCGCAGGCCGTTGAAAATAGTTTGAAAGCCGATCAGAGTTTTTCAGCATTTGAATGGAAAAACTAAGTCTAAGACTGTTAAGACTTATTTATGAAGTACGGCTTTTTTAAAAAAGTCGTACTCTTTAGATTAAAGATAAAAATACAAAATCTTTCCTGAAATTCCTACCTATCTTTAATGCATTGTGTATATTGAAATTATTAAGATATTTACATAATTAGAGTGTGGTTTTCATGACACAAGTCAATATTGCAGCGTTATCTCCTCAAGTTGTTTGGCAGCATTTTCAAACACTTTGCACTATTCCGCGTCCTTCAAAGCATGAGCAGCAACTTCGCCAATTTTTACAGAACTGGGCACAAAGTCGGAATTTAGAAACTTACGTAGATGAGGTCGGTAATTTAATTATTCGTAAGGATGCGACTGCGGGTAAAGAACATGTAGCTGGAGTCATTCTCCAAGGCCATTTAGATATGGTCACGCAGGCTAACACTGGTACTGTACATGATTTCTTTAAAGACCCGATATGCCCAGTTCTTGAAGACGGCTGGTTAATTGCCAAAGACACCACCTTAGGTGCTGATAATGGCATTGGGGTCGCTTTAGCTTTGGCAGTTTTAGACTCAAATGATATTGCTCATGGCCCAATTGAAGTTCTTTTAACAGTTGATGAAGAAGCGGGCATGAGTGGTGCGCGGCTTTTACAGGCAGGTGTGCTAAAAGGAAAATGGTTATTTAATATTGATACGGAAGAGTGGGGTGAACTATATCTGGGTTGTGCTGGCAGTATTGATGTTGAAGTCGAACAGTCGCTCACTTATGAACCAATTCCTGAAAATTTAACGGTTGTGAATATTCAGGTCGCTGGTCTTAAAGGTGGTCACTCTGGTGTAGATATCCATTTAGGACGTGGTAATGCCAACGTTATTTTGGCGCGTTTTTTAAATCAGCATTTAGCAAAGCTTGGTGGACGTCTTGCTGAGTTTACCGGTGGTACAGCTCGTAATGCTTTACCTCGCGAAGCTGTAGCAACCATTGCCATTTCATCTAACCAATTGCCTGAATTAGAACAATTACTCGCTGAATATCAAACAGCATGGAAAAAACAGCTACAAGGTATTGATGACAATCTACAATTAAGCATTCAACCCAATAATGCTGAATTGACCGAAGTGATTGTTCAACGGCAGCAAAATGAATGGTTACAAGCTTTGGCGACAAGTCCTTATGGTGTTGCAAATATGAGTCAGGTTCTACCAGATGTAGTTGAAACCTCAAACAATATTGGGATTGTAAAACTAAAGCGAGAGGGTGGAAAAGCTGTTTTAATGGTCCGCTCAATGGTGAATCAAGAAGCTCAAGATTTTGCAGAAAAAATTCAGGCACATTTTAGTCAATTTAATATCGGTTCTACACTTACTCCGTTAGTATCGGGTTGGACACCAAATCCAGATTCGGCTGCTCTAAAGTGCTTACAGCAAGCATATCAACATGCTTTTAATATTGAACCAAATCTCAAAGTGATTCATGCAGGCTTGGAATGTGGGATTATTGCTGAACACTATCCAGATTTACAGATGGTATCGTTTGGACCTGATATTCAGGGCGCTCATGCACCGGGTGAACGAGTCAAAGTTGATACTGTAGAGAAATGCTGGAAGTTGTTGGTAACAGCTTTGGCATCTGTAGAGTAATTTTTTTAGAAATAAGAAGCTCAGTTATGAGCTTCTTCAACTTTAACTTTTACTCGACTTTTAAAAGCTGTCCAGCTTCATTTAAAGTAAATTCATCAAAATCATTCGCTAAATAAAAATGACCTTTATAAAATTGGCGAACTTCTCCGGTAATAGCTTGCTGTCCAATTTTATCCTGATGCCTAGGACTAAAATGTGTCAGAATTAAATTACTTAAAGATTGCTGTTCCGCAAACTCAGCGACCATTTTTGCTGAGCTATGCATTGGTCCTTTACCAACTTTATCCAAAACCATTTGTAAATAAGTCGATTCATGAATAAGTAATTGAGCATCTTTGCAAGCATCTGCTAATAGTTCAGGTTGATCATTATCACCACCTATAACTGCGTGGATTTGCTGATTCTGAACTTTGATAAAGTCTTTCGATTTTAAAATTCGTCCTTCAAACTCAACATCATAACCTCGTTTTAAATGTCCCCAGATATCGCCTTTGGGTACACCAAGCTGAGTTAAAGTTTGGATATCTAACTTCTTCTGTGTAGATTTTATATAAAGACTAAAGGCAAAACTTGGGACACGATGGCTTAGAGGGTGTGCCTGAACAATGAATTCATCAGTGATCTGTTGTGGCTGCATTGCTTCATTCACATCAATAAATTGAAGGGAATAGGGCAAATATAAATCTGTAAGTTGCGCTGTAATTTCAAACCATTGCTGTATTTCTTTCGGTGCAATTACGGTTAGTGGTTTGGTACGAGCATTCATGCCTGCACTTGCCAATAAGCCAACTAGACCGTAACAATGGTCGCCGTGAACATGTGTAATACAAACGGCTATTAGGTTTTGTAAGGATAGCCTAGCTTGCTGAATACGATGCTGTGTCCCTTCGCCGGCATCAATTAAAATCCAGTCTTTATTTTTGCTGTTACGAACTGCTAATCCTGAAACATTACGTGTTAGGGTTGGTACACCTGAAGATGTGCCTAAAAAAGTAAAATGAAGCATATTCTTGGAATTTTTTG
Source organism: Acinetobacter lactucae (assembly GCF_001605885.1). Classification (GTDB taxonomy): domain Bacteria; phylum Pseudomonadota; class Gammaproteobacteria; order Pseudomonadales; family Moraxellaceae; genus Acinetobacter; species Acinetobacter lactucae. Next base: position 117,683 of record NZ_LRPE01000036.1, read on the forward strand.
GTCAAATGCGTGAAGTTATTATAAACACTTATTAAAATTTTATAAGAATCAGGGTAAACGATAATGATAGAGTAAAAAATATTTAGCCCGTTTCGGGTTAAGTTGGAATAATTTTAATAATGAAGCTGCCTATAAAATGATGGACATAAACTCAATCCATGCCCATCAAGTTATCGTTTATTTCATAATAATAAAGCGTGTAATGATTTGACGAAGCTGTTTTAAATAACCTGTAAAGAAGTGGTTAGCACCCGGTAAAATTGTGATTGGATGCTTTTGTGGTTTTGCCCAGGCAATTGCATCTGAAAGTAAAGTAATGTCATCTTGCTCACCATGAATGAGTAGAATATCACCTTGAATTTCAGGAGTTTTATAGTGACGTAAACCTACTACAGTAGCTGTTGGTAAACCACATAAAATTAACTGTACAGGTCGTAATTCAGCTTCAAGCTGTGCAAAGCATTTTGCTAAAACATGTGAGCCAAAGCTAAAACCACCTGCATAAAACGGTAAGCCTTTATGAAGTTTACGGACATGTTCAATTACAGCTAAAATATCTTCAGTTTCACCATGGCCTTCATCATGAATACCTTCACTGCCGCCTAAACCACGAAAACTTGGGCGGTAAACAATGCAACCATATTCATTAAAGATTTGGGTTAAAAGGGCAGGGACTTTATGTTGAGGGGTTCCACCTTGCAATGGGTGCGGATGACAAACCACCGCAAAGCCTTTGATTTCACCTTCAGGGCGGTCAACGAAAAGTTCAATTTTACCTACTGGACCCTGGATGAAAGTTTGCTCAGACATATAAGAACCGCTAAATAACAATACGTGATGCTATTTTACCGATAGTCGTCATTGAAAACACGAGTTAGCATTAAAAAATATCTACTGTTATAGTTGGCATTAATAATAATTTTTTCAGGTTGTCTATGCTTGCTTTAATTTCTCCTGCAAAAACTTTAGATTATGAAACAGCGTTACCTACAGATGAGTTTACTCAGCCTCGCTTGTTAGAAAACTCAGCACAATTAATTGATGTTTGTCGCAAACTTTCTGCTTCGGAAATTGCCAATTTAATGAGTGTCAGTGAAAAAATTGCCACACTAAATGCAGATCGATTTAGAGATTGGAATCCCGAATTTAATTTCTCAAATGCTCGCCAAGCAATCTATGCATTTAAAGGGGATGTTTACACCGGTTTAGATGCTTATCATTTAAAAGACAAAGATATTAATTTTGCACAGCAGCATTTGCGTATGCTGTCTGGTCTATATGGTTTATTGCGTCCTTTAGATTTAATGATGCCTTATCGTTTAGAAATGGGTACTAAATTAAAAAATATTCGCGGTCACAATTTGTATGAATTCTGGGGTGAAATTATCACCAATCAGATTAATGAAGATTTGGCAGCAATTAAATCTGAATTGTTGGTAAATCTAGCTTCAGATGAATATTACAAATCGGTCAATGAGAAGAAAATTAAGGCTGAAATTGTTAAGCCTGTTTTTCTTGACCAAAAAAATGGCAAATATAAAGTCATTAGTTTTTATGCGAAAAAAGCGCGCGGTTTAATGGCTCGTTTTATTGTTGAAAACCAACTAAATAAAGCTGAAGACATCAAAGCATTTAATACCGAAGGTTACTACTTTGATGCTGAGAATTCATCAGCAAAAGAGTTGGTGTTTAAACGTGATGAGCAATAATCCTAAGCGTGGTTAATAGATGATGATGCAGCTTTATTTATTAAAACTGGAACTTTTTTGGTTTGAGCTGCATCAGCATTATCATTTTTCCGAACCGCAGAAAATTTATGATGAACTTATTGCGGCTTATAGTGAAAAGCAGCGAGCCTATCATACCGTCCAACATTTATATGAATGTTTGAGTTTGTATGAATTGATTCGGTCTGAGTTAAATGATCCTTATTCTGTTGAATTGGCTCTTTGGTTTCATGATGCGGTCTATGATCCAGAAGCTAAAGACAATGAACTTAAGAGTGTTGAGTTATTTGAACAAGCGATGGCGCAAGATTTATCATCCGATACTCTAGAGAAAATAAAACGTTGGATTCTTGCGACTCAAAAGCATGCATCAACCGATGAAACAGATTTGCAATTTTTATTGGATATTGATTTAGCTATTTTGGCAGCAACACCTGAACGTTTTATCCAGTATGAACAGCAAATTCAGCAGGAATATGCTTGGGTTGATCCAGAAGTATATTCAATTAAGAGAAAACAAGTTTTAATGCATTTTTATCAGTCTGAGCCGCTTTATCAAACTGCATATTTCCAAAAGAATTTTGAGTTAAACGCCAAGCAAAATTTAAAGCAAATATTAGAATAGCTTAAGCTAACTATAAGAATTGAAATTTGTGAATTGAATAAAGAGATACAAATTTAAAAAGACAAAAAATGCTTAGACGAGAGGATAGAGGAACCACTGAAGAAGCAGTGATTCCTTAGAAATAAATTACTTAAAGAAATAACCTGTTTCAGGCGAGCTTGCATTTGCCATACGCTTACGTGGCATACGACCAGCTAAAAATGCTTCACGTCCTGCTTCAACAGCTTTTTTCATTGCAGAAGCCATCAAAATAGGATTTTGAGCAGCTGCAATCGCTGTGTTCATCAATACCCCATCACAACCGAGTTCCATTGCAATTGCAGCATCACTTGCTGTACCAACGCCTGCATCTACCAAAACTGGCACTTTCGCATTTTCTTTAATAATTGAAATGGTATGTGGATTTAAAATGCCTAAACCTGAGCCAATCAGACTGCCTAAAGGCATGATCGCAACGCAACCCATACTTTCGAGTTCTTGCGCAATGATTGGGTCATCTGAAGTGTAGACCATAATCTCAAAACCGTCATCAATTAAAGTACGCGCTGCTTTTAAAGTTTCGGTCACATTTGGATATAAGGTTTTCTCATCGCCCAAAACTTCAAGTTTTACTAGGTTATGACCATCAAGTAGCTCACGCGCTAACATACAAGTCCGTACAGCGCTGTCAGCATCGAAACAACCTGCAGTATTTGGCAAGATTGTATATTTTTCTGGCGGAATAACTGAGAGTAAGTTTGGTTGATCCGGATTTTGTCCAATATTCACACGGCGAATTGCGACAGTTACGATTTCTGCACCACTGGCTTGAATAGCTAAATCCGTTTCATTTAAGTCTTTATATTTGCCAGTTCCAACCAATAAACGAGATTGGAAAGAACGTGAACCAATAATGAGAGGGGTGTCTTGCATGGATAACTCCGACTTAGCCGCCGCCAACAGCGTGAATAATTTCGATACGGTCATGTTGAGCAATAGTGATTTGCTCTAATTTGCTTTTAGAAACGATTTGCTGGTTGTGTTCTACCGCAAAGCGTTTCCCTTCAAGTGCCAGTTCCTGAATGAGTTGCAACAGGTTTTGACAAGGCGTGTCCGTTAATTCGCCATTTAAATAAATTTGCATGATCACATTCCGATTATTTTGCGTATTTGAAAGCATTCCAAGCCAATACTAGCCATCCCGCAATCATTAAAGCTCCACCGATTGGCGTAATAGCACCTAATATTCGTGGTAAACCTAGTGCCATGATGTAAAGCGAACCACAAAAAAATAGAATACCAATCTGGAGAAGTAGAAAAGATAACTTGATTGGGAAATCAGGAAGAACCTTACTTAAAATACCAAGCGCTAATAGACCTAATGCATGATAAAAAAAGTAGTCGGTTGCAGTCTGCCACCAAGCAAGTTGCTCGGGACCTGCGTAAGCTTTAAGACCATGTGCTCCAAAAGCACCCAACATGACTGCAAAGGCAAGATTAAGGGCTGAAATGGCGATCCACATAACAAAAAACGCAACTGAATAATGAAAGGCAACGTTAACATAGATTGGGTTGGCTAAACATAGCCAGATAAAACAAAAGGGCGAATCGCCCTTTTATTTTTTAATTTTTTCTAGCTTGCTGACATCGCGGTTTTAATCTTTTCCATCGCATTTTTTTCAAGCTGACGAATACGCTCTGCCGAAACATTGTATTCAGCCGCTAACTCGTGAAGAGTAGATTTATCATCATCTAACCAGCGGCGTTGTAAAATATTGCGTGAACGGTCATCTAGCTGGTCCATTGCATCATGCAAGGCAGAAGTACTTTGCTCTTCCCAGTCTTCGTTTTCGACTAAACGAGCAGGGTCGTAGCGGTTATCTTCAAGATATAACGCAGGGGCAGTATGTGGTGTGTCGTCGTCGTCATCACCTTGCGCTTCAAAAGCAGCATCATAGGCAGTTAAACGACCTTCCATTTCCAGAACTTGTTCTGGCGTCACATTTAAGTCATTAGCAATCGATTGAGCTTCTTCGAGCGTTAATTTTTTACTCGATTTTTTTAGACTACGTAAATTGAAAAATAATTTACGCTGAGCTTTTGTCGTTGCAATTTTGACAATACGCCAGTTGCGAATAACGTATTCATGAATTTCTGCCTTAATCCAATGGACGGCAAAAGATACTAAACGTACGCCCATATTTGGGTCGAAACGTTTCACGGCTTTCATTAAGCCTAAATTACCTTCTTGAATAAGGTCGCCTTGTGGTAGGCCATAACCTGCATAGCTGCGCGCAATATGAACGACAAAACGTAAATGCGACATTACCAGCATTTTTGCGGCATCAAGATCTTGGTCATAATAATAACGCTCAGCAAGTTCTTTTTCTTGCTCGGCCGTTAAAATAGGAATCTGATTGACAGTACTGATATATGCACCAAGGTTTACACCGGGCGCAGACAATGACAGGGGCATCAATTGATTGCTGCTGTCACTCATGAGTTCTCCTTATAGGATCGAATGGAATAACCAATAAATTCATCTTAATTTGAATCAGCTTCATAATTAAGGAAAATTGGGTATAGAAATGTAAAATTTTATGCAATTTCTAATCTTTTATTTTAGCAAAGAATTATTGAGTTTCAATTAAATAGTGAAATTCTCTCTCTGATACGTGTGTAGTTTGACACATAAAATGATGTAAACTACAGTAACGAGTTACATCAATTTCGCTATGTGGATCTGACGATTTTAATAAAAATTGTTGTTTGCCTGACGCTTTTTTAAGTTCACGCTTTAGCATTAACAGTGGCATTGGACAGGGCTGCCCAAGAGCATTAATTTCAATGGGTGCTGTATTAGAAGAAGTATTGCTCATTCATCATCAAAACAACTAAAAAAAATATTCTAACAAATTTTTAGCAAATACAGCATATTTTATAGAACCTGATACGGATAATTTCTATAAAAAATATTGTAATAAGCTGTTTAAAAAAAGAACTAAAAATAGGGGAAATAATTGAAAAAAATTCTATTAATTGTCATAAACCCGTGTTAAGCTCGAACCGTTTTAGGATTTACCACACAATCAAATTGATTTAATAACCCTATAACAAATGGATGTAACCGGAAATTGTTGATAGTTTTACAGAATGATTACAAGCTTTAAGATTATAAATATTTTAAAACCTTGTTTGCTCTGCTGTTTGCAACACCGGAAGGTCCTTTTTTCAACATCTGAGGATTGACTTATGACAGCTCGTGAACAAGGCGTAGTAAAGTGGTTTAATGACACTAAAGGCTTTGGTTTTATTCAACGTAACGGCGGCGACGATGTATTCGTTCACTTCCGTGCAATCGTAGGTGACGGTCACCGTTCTCTACGTGATGGTCAACGTGTAGAGTTTAGCGTTGTACAAGGTCAAAAAGGTTTTCAAGCTGAAAACGTTCAGCCTTTAGACTAAGACTAATTCATCTTTTTGATGAATGATGGACGCTCCAATTTTTGAATTGGGGCGTTTTTGTTTATAATGATCTTCTCATTCGAGAGATTGTTTGTTAGAGCACGTATTTATGACATCTGGTTTTGAAACCTTGAATTTACATCCGCAACTTAAAAAGGCGATTGATGCTTTAGGGTTTACTCAAATGACCCCAATTCAGCAAAAGGTTTTAAAATATACATTAGCCGGGCATGATGCAATTGGGCGAGCACAGACAGGAACTGGTAAAACAGCTGCCTTTCTGATTAGTGTAATTAATGATTTGCTCAATAATCCGGTTCAAGAGCAGCGTTTCCGTGGCGAGCCTCGTGCCTTAATTTTGGCACCCACTCGTGAATTGGCGTTGCAAATTGAAAGTGATGCAAAGCTACTCACGAAATTTTCAGATTTGCACCTTGTAACATTATTAGGTGGTGTAGATTTTGATAAGCAAAAGAAACAGCTAGATGCTAATTTTGTCGATATCATGGTCGCTACCCCTGGGCGTTTAATTGATTTTGTAGAACAAAAAGAAGTTTGGCTCGATCAAATTGAATTTTTAGTGATTGATGAAGCTGACCGTTTACTGGACATGGGTTTTATTCCTTCTGTAAAACGTATTGTCCGTTACTCTCCGCGTAAGGAACAACGTCAAACGCTCATGTTCTCCGCGACATTTAGTTATGATGTACTTAATTTGGCAAGACAATGGTTGTTTGAACCTATCACTGTTGAAATTGAGCCTGAGCAAAAGACCAATAACGATGTAGAGCAACGTGTTTACGTTGTGGCTAAACAAGATAAATATCGTTTACTACAAGATATCTTGCGTGAAGAGCCGATCGATAAAGTCATGATTTTTGCTAATCGACGTGATCAGGTACGCCGTCTCTATGATCATTTAAAGAAAGATGGATACAGAGTCGGTATGCTTTCGGGTGAGATTGCTCAAGATAAACGTTTAAAAATGTTAGAGCAATTTAAGCAAGGTAAACATAATATTATGATTGCGACGGATGTTGCTGGTCGTGGTATTCATGTAGATGGCGTATCGCATGTCATTAACTTTACCTTGCCTGAACAGTCTGATGATTATGTGCACCGTATTGGACGTACAGGTCGCGCTGGGTCACAAGGAGTAAGTATTAGTTTTCTTTCGGAAGACGATGCCTTTTATTTACCCGAAATTGAAAAAGCAATTGGCAAGAAATTACCACTGACCAGATTAGATGGTTACTGCTAATAAAAAAATCCCAATCAAATGATTGGGATTTTTTTTTGATTAATTAATTTTACAATAGAAAGTAAGCGTTGTTTGATAGTCATCATCTTTTGCTAAAGACGCATTTTTACCAGTTAATGTGCCAATGACACCTGCAGCAGCTTCAACCATTTGACCAGTTTTTTCACTTACAACATCTTTTAATACACCGTTGTAGGTTGTTTTTTCATCCACAACGACTGGTGAAGTGCTTTTTGAGCAAGTTTTTTGGGCTGCTGTAATTGCATTGTTTTTTGCAATTAAATTGGTTTTGCCAATACCTGTAACTTCAAACTGATTATTTTCTTTCTGAACTGCTAGAGTGTTTTTAGGAGTAGTTGCACAAGCACCAAGTAATAAAACAACACCGCTCATTGCGCTCGCTAAAATTATTTTTTTCATAATTCACCTAAAGTTAATCGCTAAAAGATATTGCCATTTGAACACAGGTTTTCTAATTGATTTTGAATACGTTGTATGAGTTTTGATGTTTTGTATTAAAAAATGTCAAAGTGAGAGTTCGTTAATTTTATAAGCTAGATTCAATGGTGGATTAACGGTAGATTATGCTAATCTATTTTGAATTTTTGAGTTAGATCAATATTAATGACGGATTCAGCAATACAAGTAATTCACCAAAATATTCATCAGCGTCAGTCTATTGGCCAATTAGTTGAGCCAGCTCCAAATACAGAGCAATTAGAGTTAGCTTTCCAAGCAGCTTTGACAGCTCCAGATCATCATAGACTTAAGCCAACACGTTTTGTGGTAATTCCGGGCGAACAACGTGCTGCTTTCGGTGAAGTTTTAGCAAATGCCTTGGCTGATTTAGGTGAAACTGATCCCGCTCAACTCGAACGAGTTAAACAACATCCTTTTCGCGCCCCGCTACTCATTTTGGCGCTTACACAATTACAAGATCATCCAAAAGTACCGCATTTTGAACAAATCTTAAGTACAGGGGCCGCAGTACAAAATCTTTTGTTATCTTTGCAAGCTCAAGGTTTTTCGACCATGTGGCGTAGTGGTGCAGTTGTCGAATCAAATTGGTTAAAACAGCATTTAGGCCTGCAAGCCCGTGATTTAATTTCAGGTATTATTTACGTCGGCACGGCAGCTAAAGTAATTGCACCGCGTGCTGATATTGAAAGTAAAGAATTCGTAAAAGTTTGGCAGGCTTAAAAGTCTGTAAAAGTAAGAAATAGGATAATAAAAGATGGCTGAATTTAAGTTTACAGATTTGGTAGAACCTGTTGCGGTTGATAAAAAAACCGCTTTACGTATTACCGTTCTAGGGGGAGGGAGCTTCGGAACGGCTATGGCAAATTTAGCTGCACGTAACGGTTGCGATACCATGATCTGGATTCGTGATGCCGAAACAGCTGAGGAAATTAATAAAACTCACATTAATAAACGTTATTTGCCGGACTTTACTTTAGAGTCATCATTACGTGCCGTGTCTGATCTTGAGCAAGCCGTGTGTGACCGAGATATTATTTTGGTCGCAATTCCAAGTCACTCATTCCGTGATGTCTTAAAACAAATTGCTCCATATATTACTGCACAAGCGGTTGTTTCTTTAACCAAGGGTATTGAAGCTAAAACTTTCAGCTTCATGAGCGATATTATTCGTGAAGAATTGCCTGAAGTTCCCTATGGCGTACTATCAGGTCCAAACCTTGCAAAAGAAATTATGGCGGGTATGCCGTCGGGTACCGTTATTGCTAGTGATTCGGAATTGGTTCGTTATGCTGTGCAACATGCTCTGCATAGTGCTTTATTCCGTGTTTTTGGTAGTGATGATGTGCACGGTGTGGAGTTGGGTGGTGCGCTTAAAAATATTTATGCGGTTGCAATGGGAATTGGGGCAGCTTACAAGATTGGTGAAAATACCAAGAGTATGATTTTAACCCGTGCTTTGGCCGAGATGAGTCGTTTTGCAGTAAAACAAGGTGCAAATCCGCTTACATTCTTGGGGTTGTCAGGTGTGGGTGATTTATTTGCGACTTGTAATAGTCCTTTAAGCCGTAATTATCAGATTGGCTATGCTTTAGGTTCGGGTAAAACACTTGATCAAGCAAGTAAAGAGTTGGGGCAAACAGCAGAAGGCATCAATACCATTGTTCAGGTGCGTGGTAAAGCAGAAGAACTAGATGTTTATATGCCAATTACTAATGCTTTATATGAAGTTATTTTTGAAGGGGCACCTCCTTTAAATATTGCATTATCTCTTATGAAAAACGGACACCGTAGTGATGTAGAATTTGTTTTACCTCATCATGAAGTCTGAAGAAGAAATGTCATAAATTGTGGTTATAATGCAAGAATTATTAACAAGGAAAATTTATGCAACTAACATTGGTTCGCCACGGGGAAGCTGCTCCACCAGTAAATGGTAATGATACTAAACGTCCTCTTACTGCTCGTGGACATGCTCAAGCTGAACAGACAGCAACATTTTTAAAAGATATTGTTAAGCCTGATATTTTTGTGGTCAGTCCTTTGCTACGTGCTCAAGAGACATTAGCTCATATTCAAGCGTATTTTAAAGATGTGCCTGTGTTGTTATGCGATAAAATTAAACCGGATGATAATGCTAAGGAAGCAGTTGAGTGGTTGTCACAAATTCCTTATGAGTCAATTGTAGTAGTTTGTCATATGAATGTAGTAGGGCATATTGCTGAGCTACTGACTCATGAAAACTTTAATCCATTTGCACTGGCTGAAGCTCGAATTTATGATCAGGCAGTGATTGCAACTGGTTTATCAACACAAAAAAATAGTTTTATACCCACAATATAAATAAAAAGGTTATTTAGCCCATTATGCTGTATTTATGGATGCCTGAAACCAATGGAATATGGCATTGGTCTAACGGAGAAAACTGGTTGCAGGCTGAAAGCCTCGATCAATTAATACAAGACCTACAATTGCATCAAGGAAGAGAGGCTGTTGTCTTTTTTCCTAGTCGTCATGCTCAGGTACTCCAGCAACAAATAGCAAAGTCTCATTACAAGCAACTAGGGGCAGAAGGTGTTAAATATCTGCTTGAAGAATTTGTAACTTTGCCTATTGATCACATGAAAGTAGTTCATCATTTTCATGCTGATCAATTAACAGTATTGGGCGTTGCGAAAACTACTGTGGAAACATGGCAACATGCGATGAATTTGTTGCCAATCAAGCTGGTTGCTTTGTTGCCAGACTTTTTGATTTTGCCGGAACCCCAAGATCAACAAGTGATTTTGTGTAATATTGATCAAAAATTACTAGCACGTGAAAGTAAATGGGTGGGTAATTCACTTGATGATTTGGGATTATTTTTGGAGTTCCAGCCAGTTGAAACACATTATCAATATAGTGGGCTGACTGTAGAGCAGTTAGAAAGCTTAGAAGCGGCTTCTAGTGTAGAGCAGCGTTCAGAATTTTTTTATCAGTTTCAGGGCTTAGATAAACCTAAACAGCATCCTTTTAATGTTTTACCAAAAGCCAAAGGTCAAGAACAAGCTGTTTCTGGTTACTGGAAAGCATGTGCTGTTCTTCTTTTAGCAATAATTGTGGTTCAGTTTAGCTATGATTTGTTACGTTGGGTGAAATTAAGAAATGTAGCAAATCAAACAGCTGAGCAAACGATTGAGCAATATAAGTACTGGTTTGGTCCATCTAGTCGTGTAAATGAACAAAATATAAAAAGCCAATTTGAAAGTCATTTAAGAATGAGTAAGCAGGGCGATACACAAGCACTTTCTCTGTTGAGTCGTGTTGGACCTATTTTAATGCAAAGACAAATTTTAGCTCAGCAATTAAATTATGATGCTTCTACACTAACTATGGCTTTAAAAGCGAAATCTGGAGATGATTTGCAAGCTTTAACACAGCAGCTTAATCAGCAAGGATTTAAGGCGGAGTTAGGTAATGTTCAAGCCGATGGTGGTGGGGCAATTGGGGTGGTGAAAATACAATAATGAAAATGTTAGCTCAATTGCAAAACCGCTTTGATCAGTGGGTTGAACAAGTTAATCAATATTTAGACCGTTTAACTGTCCGTGAACGTATCATGGTGGTCTTTACTACAATTTTTGTAGTCGTGGCTATTATTGGAGCTTCACTTTGGAAAATGCATTCCTTAGCAGAACAACAGCAACAACGCTTAAATGATTTAAAAGATTTGATGGTGTGGATGCAAAGTAATGCAGTCACTATGAAACCTGCGAGTGAGCTTGAGTTGGGTCAAGCAGAAAAAATACAACGTGTAGCTCAACAACAAGGCTTAACTGTTACTTCTCAGCAAAATGGTGAGCAGTTACAAATTATTGTTACGCATCAGAATTACGCAATTTTAGCTAACTTTTTAACCCAACTGGCACAAATGGGCTTAAGTATTGAAAAAATGGAAATGGTTTCAACTGAAGGGCAGATTAAATTAACAGCGACGGTTCAATAACATATTAAAATATGCTGGTCTTAAGCATGGTGTTTTGTGCTCCCTGTGCCTATAATATGCCTACCTAAAATCAGTAGATTGTGATTGGTATGTTATATTCACTTGCTCGCCCGATGTTGTTTAGTTTAGCACCAGAGCGTGCCCATGAATTAACATTATCTATGCTTGATAAAGCACATAAGTTCGGCCTATTACGTCAGAGCGTAGAAGCGAAACCAACGACTTGTATGGGAATTGAATTTCCAAATCCGGTAGGTTTAGCAGCTGGACTTGATAAAAATGGTGCACACATTGATGCACTGGCAGGACTAGGCTTTGGTTTTATTGAAATTGGAACCATTACACCTCGCCCTCAGTCCGGTAATCCACAGCCCCGCTTATTTCGTATTCCTGAAGCTAAAGCCATTATTAACCGTATGGGGTTTAATAATGATGGCGTTGATAAGTTGATTGAAAATGTCAAAGCTTCAAAATTTAAAGGAATTTTAGGCATTAATATTGGTAAGAATGCCGATACGCCTGTAGAAAAGGCTGTCGATGATTACCTAATTTGCCTAGAGAAAGTTTATAACTACGCTTCTTATATTACCGTTAATATTTCATCTCCAAATACTAAGAACTTAAGAAGTTTACAAAGCGGTGATGCATTAACTGAATTATTGCAAACCTTAAAAGAAAGACAACTTGAGCTTGCTGAACAATACAACCATTATGTTCCTTTGGTTTTAAAAGTTGCACCTGATTTAACACCTGAAGATGTTGAGTTTATTGCAGCACAATTATTGCATTTTAAAATTGATGGCTTAATTGTTACCAATACGACTCTATCAAGAGAGGGTGTGGAAAATCTTCCTCATGGTAACGAGTCTGGTGGCTTATCAGGCGCACCTGTTTTTGAAAAAAGTACCGAATGCTTACGTTTGTTTGCCCAAACATTAAAAGGTCAAATCCCGTTAATTGGTGTGGGTGGAATTTTGTCGGGTGAACAAGCAGCAGTCAAACAGCAAGCTGGAGCAACATTAGTACAGATCTATAGTGGGCTGATTTATACCGGTCCTATTTTAGTGAAACAATGTGTTGCAGCTATGTCTTAAGTGAATATGAACACAATTGATATCATTATTCTGATACTTTTGCTCATTGGGGGGCTAAACGGTTTGCGACAAGGATTTATTAAAGCCTTTGCGAACTTGGTAGGATGGATCATTGCATTAATTATGGGTGCAAAATATGCTGTCCTTCTTGCTCCGTCTATGTCAGGTTTAAGCCATGATCCAGTTGTTCAAAAAATTGCAGCTTTTGCATTTATAGCACTTTTGATCATTGTTTTAACATGGATCGTCTCTGCATTTTTAAATGGTCTCTTGAAAAGTCTGAAATTGGGGCCATTAAATCGTTTAGCAGGTGGTGCTTTTGGTTCTTTAAAGGGCTTGTTGGTTGTGCTGATTACAATGCAGGGCGTAGGGCCTTGGGTTGAAAGTTCACCACACTGGAAGCAATCCAAGTTTATACAGTATTTATTGCCTTATGCACCTTTAGCTACAGAGTTATCTAAAGATGCAGCAAGTGAGGCACTTCATCAAATAACATCTGGAGGCAGTGCATCAGGTGCTCCTTCAAAAACAATGGACGAATCGGAAGATATAGAGAACCGATCCGACCATTCGACAAAGAATCCTTTTTATTAATTCCTAGCTTGTCTGCGAGGTTGCTATGTGTGGAGTTGTTGGTATAGCCGGTAAATCGCCAGTGAACCAAATGTTGTTTGATGCTTTAACGATGTTGCAACATCGTGGGCAAGATGCAGCTGGAATAGTAACCTGCCATGAAGGCCGTCTTTTCCTGCGTAAGGATAACGGCATGGTGCGTGATGTCTTTCATACTCGTCATATGAGAGCATTACTTGGTAATTATGGTATTGGCCATGTGCGTTACCCAACTGCTGGTTCTGCGAGCAGTGCTGAAGCACAACCATTTTATGTGAACTCACCTTACGGTATTACGCTTGCACATAATGGTAACTTGACCAATGCAGAAGAAATTCATGATGACCTGTTTAAAACAGATTTACGTCATATGAATACTGATTCTGACTCAGAAGTTCTTTTAAACGTATTCGCACATGAATTACAGAAAAAAGGCACTTTAAACCCTACAGCTGATGATATTTTTCACACTGTTTCTCGTGTGCATGAGCGTTGCCAGGGTGCATACGGTGTCGTGGCAATGATTACTGGTCATGGTTTAGTAGGTTTCCGTGATCCAAATGGTATTCGTCCACTTATTTATGGTTCACGTGTAACTGAACAAGGTGAGATGGAATATATCATTGCTTCTGAATCGGTTGCTATTACTGCGCTTGGTTTTAAAATTGAGCGTGATATTGAGCCAGGTGAAGCAATTTTCATTGATGCAAACGGTCAATTATTCTCTAAACAGTGTGCTGCTGATCCAAAATACCGCCCATGTATTTTTGAATATGTTTATTTTGCTCGTCCTGATGCAATTATTGATGGAATTTCAGTTTATAAAGCACGTTTAAAAATGGGTGAAAAGCTTGCTCATAAAATTTTACGTGACTGGGGTGAGGACCATGATATTGATGTGGTTATTCCAATTCCAGATACGAGCCGTACTTCCGCTCTAGAGCTTGCAAATATTCTTGGTGTGAAGTTCCGTGAAGGTTTTATGAAAAACCGTTATATCGGCCGTACCTTTATTATGCCGGGTCAACAGCAACGTAAAAAATCTGTACGTCAGAAATTAAACCCTGTTGAGCTAGAATTTAAAGGCAAGAACGTTCTATTGGTTGATGACTCTATTGTACGTGGTACAACGTGTAATGAGATTATTCAAATGGCACGTGATTCTGGTGCAAAAAAAGTATATTTTGCGTCAGCAGCACCAAAAGTAATGTATCCAAACGTTTACGGTATCGATATGCCTGCTAAAGCTGAGCTTATTGCTTCAGAGCGCAGTGTAGAAGAGATCCAAGAAATTATTGGTGCTGATCGTTTAGTTTTCCAAGAATTGGAAGACTTGAAAAATGCTGTACGTACTAGCAAAGTGCCTGACTTAACTGAGTTTGATTGCTCAGTATTTGATGGAATTTATGTAACAGGTGATATTGACGGTAACTATCTAAACAACTTGGAGCAGAAGCGTAATGATTCTGCGAAAAAGAAAAAAGATGGTTATATTGATGTGAATGTCGATGCTGCTTCTGTAGATTTAACAGGCATTAAAGAAGAATAGAAATAGCCGAAAAAAGCGGGTGTTTCCCGCTTTTTTCTTTTATGATGAAACCTAACAATGTAATTGGGAATATTTACATTGAAAGAAGTAAGCCACTATCTAATCGAAAATAAAAATATGGCATGGTCCATCACTATGTGTTTGGTTGCCGTGTTGCTTACTATTTTTATCTTAAACTTAATTTTAGGTTTACTCGTCCATTTTTTTGATTATAGTCAGCCAATTTGGTGGCATACCTTAAGTCCTTACTTCGTTGCGCTATTACTTTTTATTATGGTTTGGTCGGTTGTTACTGAACTTTATATCTTGCGTAAAGGTGGGCATTCTTTAGCAAAACAACTTAAAGCACGTCGTTTGGTGAAAGAAGAAAGTACTCCTGAAGAACTGGCGGCATTAAAAATTACAGAACAATTAGCACAAACTTTCTCTTTAAAAGTACCGACTGTATATGTTTTACCTG
Organism: Acinetobacter lactucae; assembly: GCF_001605885.1. GTDB lineage: Bacteria > Pseudomonadota > Gammaproteobacteria > Pseudomonadales > Moraxellaceae > Acinetobacter > Acinetobacter lactucae. Next base: position 132,917 of record NZ_LRPE01000036.1, read on the forward strand.
ATGAAGTCGGTGTGAATGCACTTACGGCAGGTTTTCATCCTAAGGATATCGTTATTATCCTGACATGGGGTGCTTTGCAAAATCTGGATAAACTTGAGTTATATGGTTTATTGGGTCATGAGTTTAATCAGATTTTATCGGGTGAGGCTGTTGAGAATACTAAATTAAAGATTTTATATAGTGGCTTAACAACTTTTAGTCAATGGGGTAGTAAATTAGCCAAACAAGGTTTTAAGCGTTATAGCCCGGGCTATAAACATAAATTTGAAACAGTTTTTGTTGCAGTGGGTGGGGTCATTTGGTTGGCTGGAAGCCTAGGTGTATTGATTACTCGTTTTATTAAATATTTGACTTTGAGTGGGCGTACATTCCGTAATGACCAAAAAACAGTACGGCTATTAAAAAATAATGCGAACACCCAAACCTTGTTACGTATTTATGTTCACCATTCCGGTTCGCAAATTCATAGCGCTTATTCTGAATCAATCGCACATATGTGTTTTGCTAACTCACTTAGTCCGCAAAGCTGGATGAATATTCACCCGAGTATTCGTGAGCGTATTTATGAGTTAAATCCGACTTTGCTACAAGATTTACAATTAGAAAATTTAAAGAAACTTCGCAATCGTCCGTTATTTAGCTTATTTCATTTTTTGGAAGAATCTGAGAAAGAAATTTATATACCGTGGTCATCTCCGCAGCCTCTACCGTTATTAAGGCTATCACCGATTAGTTTTGCATTAAATGATGCTATTAAACCGTTGAGTAGTGATGTACGTAGAAATAAAAAGCGTCCTGAATTAATTCAGCGTGCATTACAAACTGCTACGGGTTCACGTGAGGTGATGGTCGCTATTTTGATGATCCGCCAATATCGAGAATTTATTCCTAAAGATGCGCCTGTTAGTCATGCCATTATTGATGCATTATTGAATCTGGATGGACGTATTCATATTCAGATATTTCATGATGCTTGTAAAAATATTGGACATATACCTGCAAGTATTGCGCGTCAATTTCTAACTAAGTTAGCACTCATTATTCAAGAAGATGGTGAGATTGGGTTGTTAGATGCACTTTTATTAGAGCGGGTTAAATATGAATTGAATTTGATGCCGCTACATTTGCCGACTGCATTTGAAGAAGTAAAACCTCAAATTGTTCGTTTGATTGATGCATTGCTTCATGTTCAGCAAATTAATAGCCCAAATCAGTTAGAAGTACGTGAGCGTATTTTACGTTCACTGCTCAACCCTGATGAAATGTATATCTATGATGAAATTTCAGATGAGCCATTAGATCTGGCTGAAATTTTAAATGATATTGCTGGCTTATTATTGCGTGACCGTCTAAGTATTCTGGCAATTGCAGAAATGTGCTTGTGGAGCGACCGTATTATCACGCAAGATGAACTAGATGTGCTTGAATTGCTTTATTGGCGTTTTGGTTTTGAGACAGAAGAAATTGTCGATCAAATGCAAAAAAGAAATAGTGTTATGATTATTTAAAAGACATATACGATTATAAAAACATCTGAATGAAATAAAACACTGAAAAAAAAACTCAAGCCCGTTAGAATGTAGACAGAATAGAGGTATTGATTTACAGATGATTGGGCAGCAAAGAAATATATTGGCAACTTTAGGGATTGACGTATGGGTTCCTAAGACACAGGTGTGCCAAAAAAATAATGCTCAAAGCCTCTGGCGAGATCATGTTGCTGAAGAAGGTGAGTCAATTATATTGCCTTCAAAAAATGATCTGGTTCTTGAACAGCCTATAAAACCACAAGTCAACGAAATTCCAAAAGTTGAACCTGAAATTGTGGTCCCAATTCCAGCAGAAGTTCCGCCTGTTGTAGTACCTCGTAATGAAGTGCAAGCTCCAGTGGTTACGATTGCTTCATTTGAATTGCAAGCATTTGCACTTGAAAAGTGTGTCGTTTTTTTAGATGTGACCAATTTAGCTGATGAAGAAAAGCAGCTTTGGAATAACATTCAAAAAGCAAAAATAGGGCAATATGCTGAACTAAAATGGCCGTTCCCTTTGGCTAGCTATCAAGACCAACGAGGTGCAGGTTCATATATCCAAGGCTTTTTAGATGCTGTGGCAGCAGACAAGAAAATCTTATGTCTTGGTGAATGTTCTTATATCCAACATGCCAATATTATTTACTTGGCAAGTTTAAAAGAGATGTTGGAGAAACCGCTCCTTAAAAAAAGGTTATGGCAATTAATGCAAGATAACAACGAGTAGTAGGGACTTACATGAAAAAAGTTGTAGTTTTTAGTCAAATTGATGAAGAAATTTTGTCTCGATTACAACAGGATTATCAGGTTGTGCTTCTTAATCCAAAATTGGGTGATATTAATGAGCAAATACGCCAACAAGTTGTAGATGCTGATGGGATGATTGGTGCTGGTCGACTTCTTAATGAAAGTAATCTTGCGCCTGCTCAAAAACTAAAAATTATTTCATCTGTAACGGTAGGCTATGACAATTATGATGTGGCTTATTTAAATCAAAGAAAAATCTGGTTATCAAACACACCCCACGTTTTAACTGAAACAACTGCTGATCTTGCTTTTACGTTATTACTAAGCGCTGCTAGAAAAGTTCCTTTTCTTGACCAGTGGACTAAACAAGGTGAGTGGAAAAGAACTGTTGGGCCTCAGCAGTTTGGTTTAGATGTTTTTGGAAAAACCTTAGGAATTATTGGGCTTGGTAACATCGGTGCTGCAATTGCTCGCCGTGGTTTTTATGGATTTAACATGAATATTGTTTACCATAATCGCCGTGAAAAGCCCGAATTGGCAGAGCCTTTAAAAGCACAATATCTTGGTTTGGATGAATTGCTGCAACAGTCTGATTTTGTAGTAACCGCAGTTGATTTAAATAATGAATCGAAAGCTTTGATGGGGAAAGTTCAATTTGAGCTTATGCAAAAGCACGCTATTTTTATAAATATTGCGCGTGGTACAGTAGTTGACGAGCAAGCATTGATTGAGGCCTTACAAAGCGGGGAAATCTTTGCAGCAGGTTTAGATGTATACGAAAAAGAACCTTTACAAGATTCAGAGCTTTTTAAATTGCCTAATGCTGTTACTTTGCCTCACGTAGGATCTGCGACTGCAGAGACCCGCAAAAAAATGGCAAACCTTGCTTATAAAAATCTAGTTGAAGCCTTAGAAGATAAAACTCCTAGATATTTGGTAAATCCAAATTTTGTATAAGTGATAAATAACACTTCATTGCAAAACTAAACTATCTCGAGTGTTATAGTAAAAGTCTATTGATTGAACATAATTTTTTATGTTTTATATCAATAGACTTTTTTGATGGTTTAATTTTAATAGAGAAAAACTTTTGAGATTTTTGCCAATTATTTTAAGTACGACTTTGACAGCAACTGTATCGTACGCGCAGCCTTTTGACTCTCAACCATCTGCAAATCAGGTGGAAATTCCAAATATTGGTAGTGGGATCGGTCTGCTTGATCAACAAAAAGAAAAGTTTATTGGTGAAAAAGTTTTCCGTGAAGTTCATAAACAAATGCCAATTATTCAAGATGTTTGGCTGGAAGGTCAATTTTTTCAGGTATTTTCAGGTATTTTAAGTGAAACTCAGCTTGGGCAGCCGATTGGCTTAGTTGTTATTAAAGATCCACAAATTAATGCATTTGCTGTTCCGGGTGGATTATTTGCACTGAATACTGGACTTATTGCCTCAGCGCGGAACATTGATGAAATTGCTGGGGTTATGGCGCATGAAGTTGCACATGTATCACAAAGACATTTTAGTCGTTCAGAAGAAGCCTTTAAAGGTCAAACATTGCTAAGTCTAGCTGGGCTTTTAGCGGGGGTGGCTATAGCTGCACAGGGTGGTGGTGATGCGGGTGCAGCAGTAATGTTGGGTACGCAAGCTGCATTGATGGACAAGCAATTAACATATAGTCGAAATCAAGAGCGTGAAGCAGACCGTATCGGCATGCAATATATGTATGCGGCAGGTTATAACCCTCAAAGTATGGCAGATTACTTTGAAACAATGCATAGAGCTACAAGTCGAGTGAGCTTTTTACCGGATTTTTGGCTGACTCATCCATTGACGACTGAACGTATGAGCGAGGCTCGCCTTCGTGCAAACCAGATGCCTAGAGTTAAAAACCGAATATATGATGCTGATTTTGAGATTTTAAAATGGTACACCATGGTGGTTGCAAATCAGGCAACTGAAAACCAACTACAAAGTTTAGCGTCCCAAAAAAATATTGCTGGCCTGATTGCTTTGGCAGCATTTTATACAAGGCAAGGTGATTATGTGCAGGCACAGTCTACTTTAGATCAAGCGAAATCTAGTGGAAAGCCTCTTGTGACATTATTGCAGACAGATATTTATCTGGGTCAAAACAAGCTAGATCAAGCTTATACCACGATTGCTGCTACCCAAATGACAATGCCTGAAAATAGGGCTTTTAGTTATAAGTTAGCTGAGGTTTTGCTACGCCAAGGGAAATTTGCGCAAGTTCAAACCCTAGTCCAAAGATTTATTAATAAGAATCCAAGAGATATACAAGGTTGGCAATTTTTACAGCAAGCCGCGAATTTGGATAAGAACGGACCTTTAAGAGCGGTTAATGTTCTACGCTATCGGGCTGAAGCGGAATATTGGTCAGGTAGTGAAGAAAATGCAATTAAATCAATGCTTCATGCTCAGCGATTGGCAAAAGATAATCAAGCAATGTCGGCTAGAATAGACAGTCGTTTGAAACAAATGCAAGATGAGCGACGAATGAAAATTTAGGATCTTTTAGTTTGATCTTATGATTTTCGCAGACACAGATCTTTTAAAACTTACAAGTAAATGAAAGTCTGAACTAAAAAGATATAAGAGAAGAAGGGGATTAAGCTAATTTAGCTTTAATTTTTGCTGAAACTTGAGCAGGATCGGCACGCCCGGCTATGATCGGACGTAGAGAATTCATCACCTTACCCATATCTTTCATGCTAGTTGCTTCTTGAGCAGCAATCGTTTGCTCAATGATAGAATCAAGCTCTTCCTCAGTCATAGCTTCTGGTAGAAACTGAGAAATAATCTCAGCTTCGGCTTGTTCTTTACTAGCTAAATCATTACGACCAGCACCTTCAAAGGCTTTGATCGATTCTTTACGTTGTTTAATTTGCTTTTCAATGACCGCAAGAACCTGAGCGTCGTCAAGCTCTTTGCGCTCATCGACTTCGATTTGCTTAATTGCCGCTTGTAGACTACGCAAAACCGTCACTGTTGCCATATCTTTGGCACGCATAGAAGTTTTTAATGCATCAGTAATTTGGTTTTTTAAAGTAGTCATAATTCAGCAGTCAATCACAAATTAATTAGTAAAGGCGAGTAGTACGTACAGATTCGCGAGCCAATTTCTTTTGGTAGCGTTTAACTGCTGCAGCTTTTTTGCGCTTACGTTCTTGAGTTGGTTTTTCGTAGAATTCGCGTTTACGAACGTCAGCTAAAACACCAGCTTTTTCGCATGAACGTTTGAAACGACGGATAGCTACGTCAACTGGTTCGCCTTCTTTCAACTTAACTTGTGGCATGTAAAATCCTCTAGATTATGGATAAGATCAGGCACACTATTGCGCCGGATCACAAGTGAAGGTCAGTATTTTACTCATTTACAACTCATATCACAAGTCTATAATAGCGATTGCAATATTTTGACTCATATAAAAGGCAGTTTTGATGATTGTTTTAGGCTTGGAAACTTCTTGTGATGAAACAGGGTTGGCACTTTATGATAGCGAACTCGGCTTACGGGGACAGGTTCTTTATAGCCAGATTAAACTTCATGCTGAATATGGTGGGGTAGTACCTGAACTTGCTTCACGCGACCATGTTCGTAAATTAATTCCTTTAATGAATCAATTGCTTGAGCAAAGTGGGGTGAAAAAACAAGAGATTGATGCAGTCGCTTATACACGTGGTCCTGGCTTAATGGGAGCCTTAATGACAGGGGCACTGTTTGGCAGAACTTTAGCTTTTTCTTTAAATAAGCCTGCTATTGGTGTACATCATATGGAAGGGCATATGTTGGCACCATTACTTTCAAGTCAACCACCTGAATTTCCGTTTGTAGCATTGTTAGTTTCAGGTGGACATACACAATTGATGGCAGCTCATGCTATTGGTCAATATGAGTTATTGGGTGAGTCTATTGATGATGCTGCGGGCGAAGCTTTTGATAAAGTTGCAAAAATGATGAGTCTGCCATATCCAGGTGGGCCAAATATCGCAAAACTTGCATTATCTGGTGATCCATTAGCGTTTGAATTTCCAAGACCTATGCTTCATCAAGGCCTAGATTTTTCTTTTAGTGGTTTAAAAACAGCCGTTTCTGTTCAATTGAAAAAATTGAATGGTGAAAATCGAGACGCTGACATTGCTGCTTCATTCCAAGAAGCAATTGTAGATACTTTAGTAAAAAAATCGGTAAAAGCTTTAAAGCAAACTGGACTTAAACGTTTAGTGATTGCAGGTGGTGTAAGTGCAAATTTACGATTACGTGAACAGTTGGAAACTTCTTTGGCGAAAATTAAAGCGCAAGTTTATTATGCCGAACCCGCTTTATGTACTGATAATGGGGCAATGATTGCTTTTGCAGGTTATCAGCGTTTAAAAGCAGGTCAGCATGATGGTTTAGCTGTAACCACCACGCCTCGCTGGCCAATGACTGAACTTACTGTTCCTGAGTAAAGTTATTCATCATCAAAGGCTTGTTGGTTTTCGATATCAATATATTCGATGTAACCACGGCCTTGCACTTCATTACCAAAATAATTACCCGTAAACATATAACTACTTGCATAACCTCGCCCATGACCATAACGGAATGGGCAGTCAATTTCTGCCTGAATGTTTAAGATAATTTGTTTTGCATCATTTCGAGCGATCCAAGAAAAATATTTTGGAAGCCGCATTTTTTGCCCTGTAGGTGAAATGAAGTCATCAACTTGATGCGAAATAATATCAAAGCTTACATCAGTGTAGATTTCAGCTGGCTGGTCCAAATGTCTAATATGCAGTGTATATGCAGCTGTTTGCCCTACGATATCGGCTTTGGTAAGAAGAAGCTGAGTGGCCTCGTTCAAATTGATGATTTGATAGGTAAAAAAATCAAGTGGCAATTTATATGCATCAGGAATAAGTTTATTTATAAAAGAGTGAGGGCCCACTGCTCGAGCATATTCATAAGTACAAAGTCCTTCACTTTCAATGCGTTTTGCTTGATAGTTTAAAAAACCTTTAAACTTTGCCAATAAACTAAAATGATCATAGATTGGTGTTTTTATAAACCATGAAACATGTGACGTGATATCGATCTCAAAGTCAAAATCAAATCCATCATAATTTCCATTAATATGGATGTGCGGAAATTTTCCTTGAATTGAAATTTCTTGACCTAGTTCTAGTAAGCTTCCGTCTTTATTAATTTTTGTATTTTCAGGAATGATATAAGCCTTCAGTAAAGCTTGCTCAAGAGCGGCTGTACTTGAAAAGAAAGTAGCTGTTTTTCTAGGATTTCCAGTAATGATGTCATCATGGTCAAAAGCAAGCGCACCTGGTGTACCGATTAAAATCATAAGATTGAGGTAACGATGCGGTTCTGGTAAAAGTGGGAAAAAGATACCGTAATGTGACCAGCTATAATATTTTTCGTTAACTCGTGGGCAGATGATACGAGCTTGAGTAAAAGGAAGAGTTGAATATTTTTTTGCCTGGTCTAAAACGCCTTGTGCAAGTAATAAACTTTTACCAAGCGCTTTACTTGTTGTAGAAATTTTTGGCAATTGCTTTTTCATATATAAACCTAAAGAAGGACTATCTTTATTTTAGGTTATGAAAAACAACTGCCAAAGCTAAGCGGTTTATAGGCCAAAGCTAAGGCTTTGCGGGACATTTTATTTAATTGTTAGACAACTCTTTTAAAGCATTTAAACCAATCCAATGCTTTGAAAACTGATAAGCAGCTCGACCAGAACGCTGACCACGCATTTGACACCAACGTAGACTTTCTGCACGAACTTCATCATTAAAAGGCATGTTCGATTTATCAAGATAATGCTCAACGATTTCTAAATATAGGTTTTGATCCATTGGATAAAAAGATAGCCATAGACCAAAACGATCTGACAAAGAGATCTTTTCTTCAATCGCTTCTTGAGGGTGTAGTTCAGTATATTGAGGAACATCGACCTTGGTTACGGGTGTGTTTTCATGCATGAATTCTGGTAACAAGTGGCGACGGTTACTGGTTGCATAAATAATAAAATTACTTGAACCTGACTGTAATGAACCATCTAATACACTTTTTAAACTACGATAATTTTCATCTTCAGCGTTAAAAGCTAAATCATCACAATAGACGATATATTTTTCAGGTCGATTTTGAATGAGTTTTTGAATTTTAGGTAAGTCTGCTAAATCATCACGTTCAATTTCAATTAAACGTAACCCCTGAGCGGCATACTCAGTTAATAAGGCACGAACGATAGATGATTTTCCTGTACCACGTGACCCAGTTAAAAGTACATCGTTTGCTGGTAGGCCATTTAAAAATTGCAAAGTATTCTGAATGATTTTTTCTTTTTGACGCTCAATGCCTTTTAGGTCATCAAGATAAATATTTTTTGGTGTGTAGATGGCTTTAAGTTGCTGATTTTCCCATCTAAAAGCAGGTGCAGTAAAATTTGTTTCTTGTCGAGGTTCAGGTAAGACTTGCTGTAGCTGATTTAATACAAGTGATAATGTTTGAACTAAATTATCCGGTAAATCAATGGTAGCCATGGTTAATCAATCATGTTAAACAGTAATTTACTAGGATACTAACACCGAAATTAACAGGCTGACAAAACTTATTGCCTATACAGTTTATCGGTTTTGCAATTGATTGAAATGGTCAGACTGAGCATAGTGTTGCAATGTCTATTCAGTAAAATCATCTGAGAAGATGAGGACGAAATATGTTTGAAAAATTACGAAGTGATATGAATCCACATCAGGCTTACCGTATCAAAAAATTACAACGTCAATTAGACATGGCTGAATCTTACGAAGAGTGGAAGTCTTTTGCATTAAAATTAGATGAAGAAACAGGTGTGCAAGAGTGGAAGTTTGATAATAGTTCACCTTACTTCGATGCCGAGCTCATTTCTTATCGCTACACCTTGCTCAAAAGGTATCGTCAGCAACATCGAACACTAGACCTCATCTATTTACTTAAAGAAGGTCTAACCTACGATATTGCAAATATTGGTCACCCGATGCTTTTTGCTGCAACGCATGTGGGTACAAAAAAGTTAATTGAAGACTATATTGAAGAAGTTAGTCAAAGCTTGGCTTACATTGCTTCAAGTGAATGCATCACCTTTCAAAGAAAAGAAAAAATTGAGTTTTTTGAAAATTGTGAAAAGGCATATGGGCAACCTGCACTAATGTTCTCGGGTGGGGCGACTTTAGGTCTTTTTCATACAGGTGTGTGTAAAGCTTTAATTGAACAAGACTTAATGCCTAAAGTGCTCTCTGGCTCAAGTGCCGGGGCAATTATGACAGGCATGCTGGGAACCTCTGCCAGTGAAGATATTCAAAACTTATTAAATGGCGAACAATTCTTTAGTGATGCTTTTCATTTTAGAAAACTTCGTGAACTCATTAAAGGCAATGGTGGAATTGCCGATGTTCATTATTTAAAAAAATTCCTTATTGAAAATTTAGGCGATCTTACGTTTGAAGAGGCTTTTAAAAAATCAGGTTTGAATATTAATGTTGCTGTGGCGCCGTATGATGCTACAGAAAATCCAAGAATTATGAATGCCATTATGACGCCAAATGTTTTGGTGTGGAGTGCGGTGTTGGCTTCGTGTGCTGTGCCAATTTTATTCCCGCCAGTACGTCTAACCAGTAAACGTTATGATGGTGAACATACGCCGTATATGGCAAATACAAAATGGGTAGATGGAAGCGTAAGAAGCGATTTCCCTCAAGAAAGAATGGCACGGCTTTATAATTTAAACTACACGATTGCGAGTCAGGTTAACCCACATATTGTTCCATTTATGCAAAGTGATGCGGACCGCTTTCGTAAAGACGTATTAAGTTGGCCTGAAAGAATTCTAAGACGCCAAGGTAAAGTGTTATCAATGGGCATGATGGATTTTACGCGTCAACGACTTGGGTCTATTTCTCCAGTCAGAAGATTGTTAGATCATGGATATGGCGTAATGGGGCAGCGTTATTATGGGGATGTAAATATTATTGCCAAATATAGCCTAAGCCATTATGCCTATACACTACAAAACCCCCGTCCACATTTGTTTAAACGTTTGCAAAGAGAAGGGGAGCGCGCGACTTGGCCAAAAATTTCTTCAATTGAGACACATGCTCGTATTGGCAAGACGATTCAGCATTGTCTAGAAGTTTTGCGTTTTGAAGAAAAGAAACAACAGCCTGAGTCTTATTATGCTGAAGCATGATTTTGCTTCTCAAATAGAAAACTTAACCTGTGTGACAAAACCAGTAAGTGCGGCGTTAGGACGGCGTCTATGGACATGTTCCATAGACGCCAAGAATTACTGGTTAAAATATCATTTGCCTGAAACTTATGCTCAAAGTGAGCAAGATTTCTTGCATGAGCAATTATTTTACGAAGAAATTAATCTTAAAAAATCTCCATGGCTCTTACCTTATAAACTGATCGAGGTCGGTTCAATTCCTCAGTTAGACCAGTCTTTAGGTAAAGTTCTGATTTTACCTGATAGTGATATGTGGTTTGGTGTATTGAATGATGAAACTGATTTTAGTGACGTATATCGAAAGATTTGGTTAGCAATAAACAAACTTGCTGAACTGCATGAGTTTGGCTGGATTCATGGGGATATTAAGGCAGAACATTTTAGAAAGTTTCAGCAAAAGCCTTATTTGATTGATTTTGAGAAAACTAGGCCCATCTCAAGTCAAGATTCAAGCATGGATGCAACACCTCGTTATATGGCTCCTGAACTATTTCGAGGAGGGTATAAGAGCATACAAAGCGATTTATATGCATTGGGTATCGTTTTATATGAATGGTTAACCCAAACTCGCTTAGAAGCAACCAGTTATCTTGAATGGGCAATACTACATTGCCAAAATTTAAGCATTCGATTGCCTCCGCAGTTCCTCAATTTTTATCCATTGCTCACAGGTTTATTACAAAAACAGCAGCAAAATCGGTTTTCAAATGCCGATGAAGCAATAAATTGCTTAAAGCAGATTCAAATTGATAAAAATCATTGATCTAGTATCTGTATACAATTTACACGGTTAGTTTTTTTTAGAAAAAAAACACTTGTCACTGTTAGATCTTATCGCTAATATACACAGCCATCGGGGGCGTGGCGAAATTGGTAGACGCACTGGATTTAGGTTCCAGCGCCGCAAGGTGTAAGAGTTCGAGTCTCTTCGCCCCCACCACTTTAAGTTAAAAGCTTAAAGTTCGATGTAGATGTTAAGTCATCTAGATCTTGGAAGAGGATTGGTGTAATGGTAGCATGACGGTCTCCAAAACCGTTCGTCAAGGTTCGAGTCCTTGATCCTCTGCCACATTTATTTTAAATAAATGTCCCAGATGGGGGCGTGGCGAAATTGGTAGACGCACTGGATTTAGGTTCCAGCGCCGCAAGGTGTAAGAGTTCGAGTCTCTTCGCCCCCACCATTGAAAGAAGCAAGACAATGATCTTGCTTTTTTTATGATTAAATCTAATGGGTTTAGTCATGAATATAGAGGATTGATGTAATGGTAGCATGACGGTCTCCAAAACCGTTCGTCAAGGTTCGAGTCCTTGATCCTCTGCCATTGAATAAAAGATGAAGCTCCTATTTAGGAGTTTTTTATTATCTATAATTTTTAAAAATAACTTTTTATTGTGGTTTAAACAATTTTATAAATAAATATTTCAATCTTTGTTGTTTTACAATGTTTTATTGAATGATAGATTATTCTTTAATCAAGCAATATCTTGAATTTCTTAATATTTTTTTAAGCTATTGTTTTATATTTATTTAACTCACTTTTTGGAAATTATTTAAATAAAAGCCTTGAATACAAATTTATTTCCTGTATGATTTAGTTAACTAGAAAAAAGTCTTGTTAGTAAATCTTCTTTTAAGTATCGTAGTTTTAGTCATAATCCTTCGTTTTTTAAGATATTAAGCTCAATTTGTTATTCTTTTTTCAAAGTTATGATAGGGTCATTATTTGTTTAATGATTCTAAAATATTAGAAATCAGTAGGATATATCATGTCTAATACAGTAAGTGGTACAGTAAAGTGGTTTAACGAAACTAAAGGTTTCGGTTTCATTCAACAAGATAATGGTCCAGATGTGTTTGCTCACTTCAAAGAAATTTCTGGTTCAGGTTTCAAAACTTTGCACGAAGGTCAACGTGTAACGTTTACTGTTACTCAAGGGCAAAAAGGCCCAAATGCTGTAAATATTATTCCACAATAATATTCAGCAAACAAAAAAAGCACTTTTTAGTGCTTTTTTTTATTTTAGCTTTTAAAGAAATTTATAGTTCTTTTAGAGCTTTAAAAGCCCTCAATAGGAGGGCTTTTTATTTTCTTGTTAATATAAATCATTAGTTATTAAGCTCTTATAGTTAATAGTCGAACATATTTTTAACTTAAACTTTAGAATATGTGTGAAATATAAATTATTAGTAAGAAATGTATGTTAGATTAAAAAATCTTTAAATGAAGAAATTTTATATTTCACGGAATTGCTAATGAACGTTCGCCTGTGCTACGCCAGTCAACGAAACGAAAAAAATGAAGATTTATTGCAAGATTTACGTGATATTTTGACAGAAGCTAGAGATTTCAATGATTTGAATCAGATCTGTGGAGTGCTCTATTATGCCGATAATGCTTTCTTTCAATGTTTAGAAGGTGAGCAGGAGGTGGTGGAAAGATTATTTGAAAAAATTGCAAATGATGAAAGACATCATAATGTTAAATGGTTGTGTACATATTCCATTGAACAAAACTCTTTTCAAAGATGGTCAATGAAATATGTACAACGTAATACTAATATTGAATCTTTCTTTCTAAAAATGGGAGAAAGTACTTTTAATCCGATTCGTCTCGATGAGCAAAATTTAAAAGCTTTCATCAATGAATTGGTTATTGCCGAGCAAACTAAAATTAAGACAGCTAAGAAAGTGGGTATGGTGAATCGGGGAGTGAACCCGTTCTAGCTATTTGGCTATTACACCGATATGGATGGTCTTAAGTTTAGGTAGTATTTTAGTCATCACTAGGTATACGATTACTGAAGTTGCGAGCATCCATATCACTTCTAAGCTTTGACTAATGACGAACATTGCCCAATAAAAAAAACTAAATAAAGCAAGGCATAGTCCACTACCTTTGTAGTACCAGGTAATAAATATCCCAAAAAGCGCGGAAGAGAGAAGAAGATTAATTGTCTCGTTCATTCCGAGATAGTTAAAAAAAATAATCAGTAAGCATAAAGCTAACATTGATAGTAAATATACAAATATATTTTTTGCAATAAACATTTTCTATACCCTATCTGATGATTAAAAAGGAATCTTTCCTCTGTTTCCAGAGGAAAGATAGTACATATTAATTTTTGAGATTCTTTTTCTATTATTAAGAGTTTTTCTATTAATAAAGATGACTTTATCATTTTCTCCAGATCTCTTTATTAATATTAAGCTTTCTACTTAATAGTAAAGAGTGCTTATATGCACTGAAATTAATTATAAGAAAAACAATGAGTTGTGCTGTAAGTTTTGGCTTACATAATTGTGAGAAATTGCCTACATTTGATTAAAAAATATACAAATTTTACAAAGTTGCCTTAGGTTTAAAATTATATATTTCATATACTTGTTTAAAATTAATATTGGATTGAGCTTTACATAAATAACAAAAAGTAACATCCAATTAGGAGGGTGTGTTTTTTTATATAAAAAATTGAAATTTTGAAATCTTCTTATTAAAAAAGAGTTGATAGAAATATAATTATTAGATTTTTTTTAATTAATAATTTAAGGCTATATACTTAAAATATATTGATTAAAAAAGACTTCCTTATCTATTTTTTATTAAATTTTGATAATTAAGATATAGATAGAATTGGCCACCAGATAGAGATTAATAGCATCAATGCCATCAATTTATTAAACATGTTCACATGCTTTGGTTTTGAAAGTAATCGATTGCTTAAACTGCCTATTAAAGCCCATATATAGAGGCAAGGAAATGCTACAAGTAAAAAAATAAAGGACAAAATGGAAACATTCAATATGATGTCCTGACCATGTTTGGTGTATACACTAATTACGGCAAGAGCCATCATCCATGTTTTAGGATTAATTGCTTGCATTAAAAAAGCGGCAATAAAGCCAATGGATGGTTGTTCTTCATTGGGTTTTAAAGAAATAACAGGATTGTAGTTATATAATTTCCATGCTAGTAAAGTGAGCCAGATTAAACCACTCCATGTCATTATTTTTTGAATTAGGGGGTATTCAAGAATGGTAGTACCTAGACCTACTCCAACAACTAACACAAGTAAAGATGCGCCAATACAAGAACCAAAAATGACAGGAAGTATTTTGGAAATTTTATGATGACTGCTTAAACTTATAATTAAAAAGTTTGTTGGACCAGGGGTAATTGAGGCCACAATAGCAAATAACGAAAATGCAGTGAGATTTTCCATCTTATAGGCTCGAGTAAAAAGGAGGTATAAGATGAAATACTTTGGATCTTTAATCTTGAAGATTTGTGCAGATTTTTCTATAGGCTGCTGGTGTTAATCCATAACAACGTTTAAACCAACGACTTAAATGGCTCTGATCAGAAAAACATAAGTCAGAAGCAACTTGTGCAGGCGAGATACTTCTAGCAAGTAACTCTCTTGCTCGAGCTAGTCTGAGTTGAATGAGGTATTGGTGGGGAGCTAAGTGAAAGCTTGCTTTAAAAATACGGTGAATATGATATCGGTCTAATCCTATCATATGGGATATATCTTCTAATCCAATATCCTCAAATAAATGGTCATACAGAATATCTCGGATTTGATGGGCGACTCGAGGGACATGAATAGACGATGATTGCTGAGCTCTTTTTAACCACTTTCCTTGGGAGATATATTGTATGAGTACATCTAAACTATTGTCTTTTACAATATTCATTTCTTTATAATGCAAATGTCGAAATGCTTGTGAAGTGATGATTGCGAGTTGTTCATCGGACTTTAATGGTGCATCAATAACTAACTCGTAGTGATCGGGGCTGTTATGAAACAAGCCCTGAATGCGTTGTTTTAACCATTCTGGATGTAGATAAAGCATTTGATAGGTAAATCCATCAGATGCAGGTGCATGCCCATCATGAATTTCTTCTGGCTCAAGCATAAAAACCTGTCCAGCATGACTATTGATTTGCTTTTTACGACAATGGAATTGTTGAACGCCAGATTCAGTTACACCAATTAAATAACTTGAATGCCAATGTGGATCATAAGCATGACCGGTAAAATGGGCGCGGATTGTCTCAATACCTGTATTGGTATCTTTTGAAATATCCACCCAGTTACTCATAATCTTTGACCCATAAATTTTTAACTTTAACCTCTAGAACGTTACAAAAGAGATCAATGCAGTTCTAGAAGATTTGTGCAAAACTTTAAAAATTTAGTGGCAATTAAAACCAGCCTAAGGTTGATTAGACTGGTTTTCGCTAATATTTTAATGATTAACCTGAGCGCTCAACTAACCATTGACTCACTTCTGGCCAGACTGTAGTCGGTGCTTGGCTACCAGAAACTACACCCATATGCCCACCGGGTACGACCTTAAAGGTTTTGTCTTGGCTACTAATTAAATCCATAAGTGGCTTAACAGCATCAGCGGTCACAATAATATCTGTGCTGCCACCCACTGCGAGTACCGAACATTCAATATCTTTTAGATACGCTGTAAGCTCACCAAATTTAATTACACCTTTCGACAGTTCGTTATCAATCCAGAAGCGGAGGATAATGTCGCGCATGACTCCACCCGGATATGCCAGCATATTATCGATAAATGAACTAGAAGTTGCATGGTCGACAATAAATTCTCTGTTATCCAGATTTTTAAAAAGTTCCCAATATGTTTTCAAATTTCCAATCGGGTCTGTTAATTTAAAACCAAGCGTGTTTTGCCAGCCATGAATATGAAATGCTTCACTTGGTACATGATGGCGGATACGAAACGGTGTATGTTTACGAACCCATTCGGCGGGTTTGGTAAGACTGCCATAGAGTTTCCCCATGTAACCTGCTTTATGTGTATCGATAGGGGAAGCAAGAATAATTAGATTTTTAATATCTTTATCTTTAAATAATGCGGTATAGCAGAGCGAAAGTGCGCCACCTAAACTCCAACCATGTAAAGAAAGCTGTTGCTGACCACTGTGCAGGCGAACTTGCTTTAACATTTCTGGCATAAAAACTTTAATGTAGGTGCCGAAGTTATATTTTGCTTGGTGTCGGGTTGGTATACCCCAGTCAATTAGATAGACATCAAAACCCTGTGCTAGAAAGAAGCGCACAAAACTGCGAGTAGGAAACAAATCATAAATGAGCATGTTCACTGCTAGCGGTGGAACGATCACTAACGGTACGCGGTGTTTAGGTGTGGCCGTATCAGTCTCATTTCTATAATGGCGTAAGCTAATAATTTCATGCTTGTAAATTACATCAAAGAGTGTTTTTCCTGACAGGGCAATTTGAGGACCTCGGAAAAAGAGATCTGATGCATTGATCAGCATGTGAGGTATTTTTTGACCAGCACGTGTCTGAAGAGATTTTTTAATAGATTGTAGCTGTGGAACGTTCTGACGAACTTTAAGCAATAAACTCATTGAATATAAAACCTATAAAGATGTTGCCCAGAGCAGTGACGAGCTGGTCTCTTACGGATAGTAAATGGAATGAAAGATGAGTTCAGTGACCTAAAAGACAGGATTTTGCTTTAAAGGTATCAAAAAGAATTATTCTTAAATAAGAAAACACAGCTTGGATTTAGTTCATAACTTGATTATGTATAGATTTAATTTTAAATGTCCAATCGTAATAGATTGGACATTTAAGCTAAAAAACTAATTGATTAGGTTCTTTGAGAATCTAGCATTTCATTGTTTTTAACAACGTCTTGTGCTTTTTGATAGCTTTCGATGAGCATTTGGTATGGTGGGAAAATTGCACTATAGGCTGCTGCAAAATCTGCCGCATCACTACGATGCCATGTTTTTTGCAGCTCTGAACAAACACCCGCTGTATCAATTGGCACCACACCAGCTTGTACAACTCGAGCTAATGTAATTTCTTGGGCCATTTTTGAATATGTTCCTGATGCATCAATCACCGCAAAGACTTGGAAACCTTCAGCAACAGCACTGATACTTGGGAAAGCCATACATACGCTGGTAATTGTACCTGCAATAATGAGTTGTTTTTTACCTGTTGCTTTGACCGCTTCAACAAAGTCGGGGTTATCCCAAGCATTAATTTGACCTTTACGGGCAACATATTGTGCATGAGGAGCAAACTGGTGAATTTCTGGAATTAAGGGACCATTTGGACCTTGAGGAACAGAAGCGGTGGTAATTACTGGCACATTACATAGCGTTGCAACTTTAGCCAGTGTAACTACATTTGCACGTAACTCAGGAATTGTAAGATCTTTTACCGTTTGAAATAAGCCACTTTGATGGTCGATTAGTAACATCGCGACATTGTTTGGGTCGATTACGGGTGCTTGACCGTTAAAATTTGCTGGTGTACTCATTTTATGCTCCACTTTATTTCGATAAATTTAAAGTTGGAAGGATGACTAAATAAAACAGGGGGATAACTGCTTTTGTATAGTTATTCACTTCTTGTTTAATTAAGATATAACGAAAATATGAGCCTAGAAGCTGCCGAAATTTGATTTCAGTGTTCTATTATTTGAACAACAAGAGGTAGGAAATGCAGGATTTAAACGATCTATATTACTTTGCGAAGATTGTTGAATATGGTGGTTATTCTGCTGCAGCTAGGGCACTGGATATTCCAAAATCTAAACTTAGCCGAAGAGTTGCACTTTTAGAAGAAAGGCTGGGTGTGCGATTATTACATCGTTCTACCAGACAATTTAGCGTGACAGAACTCGGCCAACAATATTATCAATATTGTCACGCTATTTTAATTGATGCTGAAAATGCCCAAGAATTTATTGATTTAAATCAATCAGAACCTCGAGGAACAATTCGGGTGTCTTGTCCGCCTGCATTATTACATCATCACATGGGGGAGTTTCTGACCAAATTTATGCTGCAATTTCCAAAAATAAAAATTTATATCGATGTGACCAATCGAAATGTCGATGTTTTAAATGAAGGAATCGATATTGCTTTTCGTGTTCGCTATCCTCCACTCAAAGATAGTGGTTTGGTAATGAAAAAATTTGTGACCAGTGATCAGTGTTTAGTTGCACACCCTCGAGTTTTGTCTAAGCAGCCCATACCCCAAATTTTAGATGAATTGCATCAGTTCAGAACCATTGGGCTTGGTAATGCAGAACAACAAAGTGTGTGGGTACTTCACCATCACGAGCATGGAACAACTCACTTTCAGCATGACCCTGATTTAATTGTGAATGACATGACTGGGGTATTACAGGCTGTTATTCATGGGTTAGGTATTGCTCCTTTACCGATCATGATGGCTCACGAATATATTTTGCGTAAAGAACTGATTGTGGTTTTACCTGAATGGAAACCTACAAGTGGTATTGTCCACGCGGCTTATGCTTCAAGAAAAGGATTATTGCCTGCCATCAAAAGGTTGCTGGATTTTTTAGAAGAACAGTTTAATCAACTGAATAAGGGCTTATTAGGATATCGATAACTAAATTTAATGAAGTTAAAAAACTTATCAAATTGAAGTGAAGCAGTTTATGTTTAATCAGAAGGACTTACAGCGCCAGTTGGCTAAAGAAGGAGCTACTTTGCAGGCTTTGCTGGATCAAGTGAGAGAGCGCCATGCAAAAAAATTATTGAATCATCATGAAAATAGTATTTCTTATATTTCAGAAAAATTGGGCTATTCAGAGGTGACTCATTTTACACGAGCGTTCAAACGATGGACCAATCAAACTCCAAAACAATATCGAAATTTAAGAGAAAGTACTTTGTAAATTTTTTACTAATTACTTCAAATAATTGTTTGATTTATCTGGTTATTATTAAGTAAATTGATTTTATGTAAAGTTTGTTTGTCTTTTTTTTAAATATTAAAAATAAAAATATAATTATTTTACAATCCATTAGGAATGTAATCAGAAAGTAGTATATATGGAATTTGTTTTTAATGGTTTTTATACACTAATTTCGGCGGTTATCGTCTTATTATTAGGCCGCTTTCTTGTTAATCGTATTGATTTTTTAAAACGCTACAATATTCCCGAACCTGTAGCCGGTGGTTTGGTGGCTGCCATAGTTTCTTTACTCATCCACACTTTGTGGGGGTACAGCATTGTTTTTAGTAGTGAATTACAAACCAGCTTTATGCTCGTTTTCTTCGCTTCAATTGGTTTAAGTGCCAATTTTATGAAGCTTAAAGAAGGTGGTATGGCTTTAGTCATCTTCTTGGTTTGTGTAGCTTCATTTATTGTTGTGCAAAATGCTGTAGGTATGAGTCTTGCGACTTTACTCGGTCTTGATCCACTTATTGGTTTAATTGCGGGTTCAATTACTTTAACAGGTGGTCATGGTACAGCTGGTGCATGGGGTGAAATTTTAGAAACCCAACATGGTATTCAAGGTGCTTTAGCATTAGGCATGGCGAGTGCGACTTTTGGTTTGATTATTGGTGGTGTGATTGGTGGTCCTTTAGCCAAATTACTCATCAACCGTTATGGTCTTGCTCAAGCAAAAACCAATGCTGAAATTCAAAATCGTGATACGCATCTTGAACAAAATTCAGATGACCTTGCTCCGTTTGAAAACCCGCATCAGGTTCGTTTAATTACTGCCGATAATGCAATTACTACACTGGGTATGTTTGCAGCCTGTTTAGCATTTGCTGAATTTATGACTGGCTTTAGTAAGGGAACATGGTTTGAGTTACCAACCTTCGTTTGGGCGCTCGGTGGCGGTGTTATCTTAAGAAATATTTTAGAGAGCGTGTTGAAAATTGATATTTTCGACCGTGCGATTGATGTATTTGGTAATGCGTCGTTGTCACTCTATCTAGCAATGGCATTGCTTTCATTAAAGCTTTGGCAACTTGCCGACTTAGCTGGCCCGCTAGTTGTAATTTTGGGTGCTCAAACGATTACGATGGCGCTATATGCAGCATTTGTGACATTCCGTGTTATGGGCAAAAACTATGATGCAGCAGTGTTATCAGCAGGTCATTGTGGTTTCGGTATGGGTGCAACACCAACTGCCGTTGCAAACATGCAAGCCATTACCAACATGTATGGTCCATCGCATAAGGCCTTTTTAATTGTTCCACTTTGTGGGGCATTCTTTGTCGACTTAATTAATGCAACGGTTATTCAGCTCATGTTGAAATTTATTGCTTAATTAAAAAAAGCCCGTAAGGGCTTTTTTTATGGGTGTTTGTCTATGAATATTTGATTTGTATCTCTAGGCTCAATTTTTATTTTCGGATGATTTAAGCCATTTTATTTTTAGGATACTTTTTCTCAAAACTAGTAATCGCCCTTACACCAAGTTTCACTTAGAATAATTCGCAGATAAATAAAATGAGAAATGTATGAGCTCAGAAGCACATTCAATTAGCTTGGTTGCCCCAGTGGTTTTATTGGCAGCGGCTGTCATTGCAGTCCCTATTTTTAAACGTATTGGTTTGGGTTCAGTATTAGGTTATTTAATTGCGGGTTTAATTATTGGCCCATTTGGTTTTGCTTTTTTTCAAGATTCAGCCGCAATTTTGCATATTGCCGAGTTGGGCATTGTGATGTACCTATTTGTGATTGGTTTAGAAATGCAGCCATCACATTTGTGGAGTCTTAGACGCGAAATTTTTGGCCTTGGTACGCTACAGATCATTATTTGTGCATTGGCTTTGACTGGCGTTGGTCTGCTATTTGGGTTTACGTGGCAAGTGGCATTTATTGGGGCAGCAGGGTTCGTACTAACTTCGACTGCGATTGTGATGCAATTATTGGGTGACCGCGGCGATTTGACTCAGCCACGTGGGCAAAAGATTGTAGCCATCTTACTATTTGAAGATTTATTAATTGTGCCATTGCTGGCTATTGTTGCTTTTATGGCACCGAATCATGTGGTCGAAAGCACATCGGTACGTTTGCAAAATATAGGAGTTGGTTTAGTCGCAATCGCAGGTCTTATTGCGGCAGGGTATTGGTTACTTAATCCGTTATTTAGACTCTTGGCTGCGGCTAAAGCGCGAGAAGTCATGACTGCCGCTGCATTATTGGTAGTGTTGGGCGCAGCATTACTCATGCAAGTGAGTGGTTTGTCCATGGCGATGGGTGCTTTCTTAGCGGGTGTACTTTTATCTGAATCAACATTTAGACATCAAATTGAAGCGGATATTGAACCATTCCGAGGAATCTTGTTAGGCCTATTCTTCCTTGGTGTGGGCATGTCGTTGGATTTATTAGTTGTCGCTCAAAATTGGCAGCTTATTGTGAGTGGCGTAATTGCTCTGATGTTTGTCAAAGCGCTCATGATTTATATAGTGGCCCGAATAACTAAAAGTCCTCATACGGAAGCATTGGATCGCGCTTTACTCATGGCTCAAGGAGGCGAGTTTGCCTTTGTACTTTTCTCTGCCGCCCTCAGTGCACAAGTCATCGATAGTACCGTTAAATCTAATCTCACCGCTATTGTTGTACTTTCAATGGTGTTGACGCCAATTGTAGGTATTATTTTTAAACGTTTTACTCAAATTAAAGCCAATGTTTCACTAGAAAACGTAAATGTTGCCGATGGTTTAAGCGGTAGCGTTTTAATGATTGGATTTGGACGCTTTGGGCAGGTCACTAGTCAACTCTTGTTGGCAAGAGGCGTAGATGTCACCATTATTGATAATAATATTGACATGATTCAAAACGCAGAAAAATTTGGTTTTAAAATTTATTATGGTGACGGTTGTCGCTTAGATATTTTACATACTTCGGGTGCAGCGACAGCCCAAGCGATTGTAGTGTGTGTAGACAGTAAGGAAACGACCAATCGAATTGTTGAACTTGTTACCCATGAATTTCCTTTAGCGAAATTATTAGTGCGTTCATATGACCGTGAGCATTCACTGCATTTAGTCAAACAAAAAGTAGACTTTATGATCCGTGAAACATTTGAGTCTGCGATTAAGTTTGGTGAAGTGATTTTACAAGAACTGGGTGTAGATGAAGACGAAGTCGTAAGAATTAGCGAGGAAATTCGAGATCTTGATAATGAGCGATTTGAAACTGAAATTGCGGCAGACGATGTATATGCTGGAGTTGGTATGCAATATACACATGCTCATCATCCAAGACCAACTGCACCGTTAATTCGTCCGAAACAAGAAGGGCGGATTTTAAATAAAGAAGATGCCTCAGATAACGAGAGCGTTAATTAGTATAAAAATATCTGTAAAAGTTCTGTTTAGAAGAGCTTTTACAGAATGGCTATAAATGTTCTAAGGCTGTGCCTTTAACTGAGTTTCTACCCCAAAGAATTCGAACAAGTAGAGTTGAAACTTTGCTAATTTAAAATCTTATAAACTTATTCTAGTTCTAATTGATGATCATCTTTGGTAATTTTAATTTTTAACTTCTTATATTTTCGCTTATTTGGATCTAGGGCTGAGTTCATTACTTCATCAGCAAAAGGCGGGCACTGCATCAATTTTGCATAAGCCCTATAGCCGATGCGGATTCGAGTAGGTGGGCAATCGGTTCTTTTTGAGTAGTATTCAATGAGTGAATTCAGTTCTTGTAATAAAGTTTGCTGTTCCATCATACATACTTAACAATTAGATAACTCAAGCATAGTAGATTTAAACCTTGCGCTGTGTAGGTGTTTATAATAACCACCTCTTTAAATTGTGATCGACTTCTCGAAAAAATATCTTTTATGTATCAAGTTTGTTTTTGAGTAGATTCTGGAATTTTTTTAATTGAATTGTCATAAAGAAAGGCTAATTTAAACTCATAACAAAAATTGATGAAGATTGTTGCGAATAATAAAATCAAAAGCAATTTTCACAGACGTGGTCGTGAGGTAATTAGGGCTAATTCGAAAGAGTTGGCTTTTTTGTTTTAATGCCTTCTATTTAATTTTTTTATTGTTTAGACGGCATGTGGCGAAAATTTTGTCTTTAATAAAAATTGTCATTTGCTTAGATCAAGATGTCCTTTATTAACATTCAATTGCAAATAATCAGGTTCTAATATGGAACTCTGTTTTAAGCAAATTAAAATAAAGGATTTTAAAACAATGCTGATCTCAAGCCATAGATTACCAAAGAGTTTTAAGGATAAAGCCAATCAAAAAGTCGCAAAGATTTCTGGCTCATTGTTGGGAGCTGTTACACCTGAGCGACAGTCAACATTGCCAAAAGAGTTTGAACTCAGTCCTCATACGCTTTATAAACGTTTTGGTAGTACACATTACGGGGTGATGATACCTGACTTACCTGAGCCATTTCGATACTTATCTTGGGCTTCCGTTCTAGGTTATGTCGGATTTACGATTACAGACACTAACTATCAAATGTCTAAAGATGGGAAAGGTGATACAGCTTCGTTGGTACATGGAACGGCTTTATCAACAACATCTGAAGCCTACAGAACATTTTCTATTAAAAATGATATTAAGTTTAGCCAAACTCCTTTTGGGATTAATTTTGATAATCAAACTGTCCTGCATGAGGACGGTGATGGATTTATATTAATTACCAAAAGAGAAGACTTGGAGTTAGAACTTTATTTAAAACCTACAAAAGCTATTTCATGGTTTGCCTACAGTGACTTTTATAAGCACTTTAGTGTGCTCATGCAGTATGAAGGTCATATCAAACAGAAAGGAAATAGTGAGACAGTTCAAGGACTTTGCACGTTGGAGTCTTGGAAAGCTATAGCAACCTCAATGCTAAAGAACAAATGGTTAGTTGAAAATATACAATTCCCTGTGAAAGTTTTTAGCTATCAAGTCATCAATATTGATCATGAACAGCAGTTGTTGTTAGCTTTTATTTGCTATGAAGATCAACCGATTATGACTTCTGTTTACTACCGTCATATAGATGGAACGTCAATTCAATACAACGGAGATACCCTTTTTGAAGTAACCAGCCTTCAAGAGGAGCCACAAATTACTCCTGATAATTTTTCAATGAATGTACCAAATACTTTTCGCTGGGTTGCGTATCACAACAATCAAAAAGTTTTAGATATTTCAGCACATGTAGACACTCCATATTGTTTTGGACTGGCTGCTGGTTTCGTTTCTTCGTATGCATGGCAAGGCGAATTCTATGATCAGCCATTAGTAGGAAGGGGCTATCTGGAATATATTGACCGAAGATAAAATCGTTTTAAAGCTTGGTTGTTTATCTACAGTTTTAAACGAACTGGGAAATATCTGTTTTATAAACTCAATTTAACAATAGATTTTAATTATTTATCCTTACTTTTTAATGATCTATTTTAAAACAGATGTCATTTTGTATGCTTGACTGTAATAGGGTTGGGCACTATCCTTTGCCTGCTGGCCACATTGCCAGTCAGCTTTTGACAGAGCTGGTACAAAAGGCGCACAACAACGTATTATTTCGTTTTGTGCGTTCTCCTAAGTCACGCCTTTATGGTGAGGCTAGGAGGGGCACGCTTGCGTGCGCTGGTTTCCTTTTGTACCAGTCTGTCAACCCTTCTAGTCTTGCCACCATTATTTGACAGTAATTGGTAAGACTCTTTTAAATCAAAAGGAGTCCGCTCATGCGTACTAATTCTTCTTATTTTTTGGCCTTTGCCAAATTCTCTCTATCCATACCGCTTAAACAGTCTCTAAAACGGCTTAATCGACTCTAGGTTTTGCACCTTAAGAATCGTTACGACTAAAACATAGCAACAATAAACCCGAGATAGGCGAGCACACTATTATTGTGCGGCTTTTGCATGCCTGTATTTAGCACTCATTTTAAGAGTGAGGGTATTTCTATCTCTTTTATATACAACAAAAAATTATTTTAAGCGGTATACATGAAAAATTTAGAAGTTTCATTTAGAGCAACGCGAGCGCTTTACATAGCCGCGGACTTATTTAAACAATATGGTTTCAATAAGGTTGGGGTGGACCGAATTATTCTTGAGACTAAAATGTCTAAAGCCACCTTTTACAACTACTTTCATTCAAAAGAAAGATTAATTGAAATGTGTTTGTTAGTTCAAAAAGAGCACTTAAAAGCAAAAGTGAGGGCGGTGAGCGAATCTCGCCAATATCTAGATTTGGCTCTTAAGCTTAGACAAATTTACCTTTTACATGCGGACTTAAAAGGTGCCTATCACCTGTTGTTTAAAGCGATTTTTGAAACTAAAAAGCTTTATCCAAATGCCTATCAAACCGCTATTCGCTATAGGCGATGGCTTAAAAATGAAATTTTCTGGGTTCTGCGAGAATCTAAAAAAAGGGCTACGTATGAAGAATCGGATATTTTTGTATTTATAATTGATGGTGCGATTTTGGGGCTTTTAAGTTCAAGTCAAAATGAAGAGCCTGATCAGTTGCTGGATTACTTTTTAAAGATAAATGTTTAAGACTTACCAAATGAGAAGCTCCTTTTAAGAAAGGGGTTTCTTATATACTTTTCTGTTATTTCTATAATTTAATAAAGTAAACCATAGAGTCGTTATTCAATTTTCTCTTGAAGAAATGAGATTAGTTTGGCACATTGCTTAGAAGTAGAATTTTATGCAAGCGTTGTAGCAAGCAGTTCTGACAAAGTAAAAACTATAAATTTCAGAGTATGACTATGCGGCTTAAAGAATTAGCAGGTTGTGAGGAGTGCGATACAGTCTATCGCAGAACCCCGCTTGCTTATGGAAAAAGAGCTTATTGTGTATGCTGCGGTGCTGAACTCTATCGGCACACCAAACCTTTTTCGACCTTGTTGGCTTTAATTTTAACAGCCCTAA
The DNA here is from genome assembly GCF_001605885.1 of Acinetobacter lactucae. Lineage (GTDB taxonomy): Bacteria > Pseudomonadota > Gammaproteobacteria > Pseudomonadales > Moraxellaceae > Acinetobacter > Acinetobacter lactucae. The sequence continues at coordinate 159,185 of NZ_LRPE01000036.1, forward strand.
TTGTATTTATTCTTGCCAATAGCTTTCCTATCGTAAAAATTGAATTGCAGGGAAATATCTCTGAAACCACTTTACTTGGTGCGGTTTGGGTGATGTTTCATTATGATCGGGCTTTCGTTGGCGTACTTATCTTAATTACTACTTTTATTGTGCCGCTTTCCTATCTTTTATTACTTTCCTATGTGTTAGGTACAGTGAGTATATTGAAGAGAAGACCTGCATTTTTGGTGTTTGCCTTACGTACACTTTATTTTATGAGAGTGTGGGGAATGGTTGAGGTGTTCTTAATCGGGATTTTGGTTACGCTTGTGAAGTTAATCGGAATGGTGTTGGTGATTCCCGAAATTGCGTTATGGGCATTTGCGATCTTGAGTGTCTTGTTGGTTTATATTACTTCCATAAAGGTGAGTGATATATGGAACGAAATTGATAGGTCACTGCCATGAAAACGATAAAAAATGTGACCCAAATACAAAGTGCACAGCAAGGTTCGGTGCTTAAGCAATATCCGAGAGCCAAAGATCTTTCATTAATTGTGTGTCACTGCTGTGGCATCGTAAATTCTGCACATAGTGAAAAAAGGCGACTCAACCAAAGCCATCAAGTTTTACGTTGTATTCGTTGTAATAGCGTACTGCATTCACGTAAGCCAGCGAGTTTAAACCGAACTTTTGCCTTAGTGGTGGCTGCAACCATTCTTTATATTCCAGCCAATGTACTTCCAATGACGGTGACTGACTCACTTTTGGGAAGTCAGCAAGATACCATCATGAGTGGTGTCATTTACTTTTGGAAAAGCGGAGACTATCTGGTGTCCGTGGTCATTTTTATGGCCAGTATTTTTATTCCCATGTTGAAGCTACTAATTTTGTATTTTTTATTAGTAGCGGTATATCTTCAACAATCGTCAGCTTGGAAATTTTTACCTGAGCAGTGCGTTAAATTATATCGAGTTGTCGAGTTTATTGGTCGTTGGTCAATGATTGATGTTTTTGTGGTAGCGCTCTTAACAGCGCTTATTCAGATTCAATCGCTTGCTACGATTTTAGCAGGGCCGGGTTCGATTGCTTTTGGTGCGGTTGTGGTGTTAACCATGTTTGCATCCTTAAGTTTTGACCCACGTCTTATTTGGGATAACTTCTACGCATCTCAAAATACAAACAAACCTTCTTCTTTTGCTTCAAAAAAACCAAAGATTATTCAGGCAGAACATCCGCCGTTGAATAATGATTCCATTAATCCCAGTCAATAAAAGAACAATGAGTATGTCTGAAAATGAAATAACCCCTGGTAACTCAGATCGTCGTGATACCGATGTTGAACTGGATAGCATGAATGATTTACCAGAACCCCAAGAAAAGAAAAGTCGGTGGAAGCCTCTTTTAATTTGGCTTATCCCATTGATCGCTCTTTTAATTGCGCTTTCATTAGCTGTAAAAGCGCTCTTGTCTCACGGCCCTACAATTGACGTATCTTTTAGGACGGCTGAGGGACTGGTCGCTGGTAAAACAACAGTCCGTTATAAACAGGTGGATATTGGCATAGTACGCCAGATTGATCTTTCAGAAGACCGTTCACACGTGATTGCCCGAATTGATTTGCGTAAAGATGCGAGTAACTTTGCAGCAAAAGATTCACGGTTTTGGGTAGTGCGGCCACGTATTGGGACGAGTGGGGTTTCAGGAATAGACACATTATTGTCAGGTTCATATATTGAAGTGGACGGTGGTAAGTCGGAAGAGAAAAAACTCGAATTTACTGGCTTAGAGACACCGCCAGTAATTACTTCCGATGTGCCGGGCAAAGAATTTTTCTTAAATGCAGATGATTTGGGGTCTTTAGATGTAGGTTCTCCAATTTATTATCGTCGAATTAATGTGGGGCAAATTACGGCCTATAAATTGTCCGATGATGGTAAAAGTGTAGAGCTGCAAACGTTTATTCGAGCACCGTATGACAAGTTTGTGACCACCGATGCACGTTTCTGGCAGGCAAGTGGGATTGATGTGACCTTAAATGCTTCTGGCTTTAATTTAGATACCCAGTCGCTTGCAAGTATTGTTGCGGGTGGTATTGCTTTTGGATACCCTGAAAACTCACATGCGACCACAGCAGCAAATCATAGCCGCTTTAATCTTTGGGATTCAAAATCTGATGCATTGAAAGATCCGGATGGACAACCTCGTGGTGTGATTATGTACTTTGATCATTCATTACGTGGACTATCTGTAGGTGCGCCAATTGACTTCATGGGCATTGAAGTTGGTAATGTTAAAGCGATTAATGCTGAATTTACTAACGACTATAAGCAGATGCGTATGCGTGTTGATGCCGTCTTTTATCCTTCACGTGTTGAAAAAGGTTTGGCACTTAATCCGAATAGTGAAATCTTCAAAGACTTTGTTGAACATGGATGGCGTGCTCAAATGAGAACAGGTAACCTTCTCACGGGTCAAAACTATATTGCCCTAGATAAGTTCCCTAAAGCTAAACCAGCCAAATTACAAATTTTGAGTGATGACCGTGTAGTGATTCCAACTACACAGACCGAACTCAGTGGCTTACAAGCACAAGTTTCTCAGATTGCTGACAAGTTAACGAAATTCCCGTTGGTTGAGATTGGGCAAGATGTACGTAAAACGCTCAACAATATGAACACAGCCATTGCCTCTACCGATAAACTGGTTAAACAGTTAGATGGAAAAGTTGCACCTGGTTTACAAGCAACGCTAGACGATGTCCGTAAAACGGTAAGATCATCTGAGTCTATTTTGTCGAGTGATGCACCGTTACAACAAGACGTACGTAAAGCTTTACAGCAAATGACACGTGCGGCAGCTTCATTACAGTTAATGGCAGACTATATTGAACAACATCCTGAATCAATTATTCGTGGTAAGACACCAGAGACCGATGATGAAAAATAAAAATACTCTATCTTTTCAACATCCCAAAGCAGTCAAATGGCTGCTTGGGAGCGGCCTGTTTTTAACGGCTGTTGCCATGACGGCATGTTCGAGTTCGCCAACGCCAAATTATTATACGATGTCCCCTAAAATTACTGCGGCTACAAAATCAACTGTGCAGGTGATTGAGGTATTACCAGTTGGGATTCCAGACCGATTGGACCGTGCACCTCTGGTGCTCCAAGACAGTAGTGGTAAGTCTACGGTGTTAAATAATGAGCGCTGGACATCGACTATGGGCACGCAATTACGCGATACCTTGTCGGCGGGTTTACAGCAAAAATTAGGGGCAATTGATAGTTATAGCAGTGGTCTTGCTGGAAACAACCAACCTTTATATCGAGTTTCTACAGACTTTTCTCATTTTGATATTGTAGATAAAAGCTATATTAATATTGCGGTCTCTTGGGTGGTGAAGCGTCAAATACCGCCCACTCAATTAGAGTCAAATAATGCAAAAGTCATTACGAATGCAGGATCTCAGCTCAATTGTCGAATTGCATTTAAACAGCCGATTGATCAAAAAGCTAAAAAGATGGATGCGATTGTGAATGCTTCGAGTGAGGCGATGACTCAAATTATTAATACGGTTTCTGCTTCAATTGTGGCGCTGGATTCAAACAAAAAATCGGTTATTAGCAATGGGGTTTGTTCGTAAAATCCATTGTTTTTAATCAACCCCTTTATTTGTGCACAACAGATAAAGGGGTTTTTATTTTAGTTGCCGCGATAGGTTGAATAACCGTAAGGGCTAAGTAGTAAAGGAATATGGTAGTGGTTTACGCTTCCATCTACTTTAAAAATTACAGGTACTTCGGCAAAAAAAGTTTGTTGTTTGTTCTTTTTAAACCAGTCTTCAGTTTTAAAGGTAACTTTATAAACACCTTGCTCTAGTTTTTTATTTTGTGGATAGAGCGCAGTAATACGACCATTTGAATCGGTCACTTGCTGGTTGAGTTTTACCCACTGGTTATTGGTGTTTTTTTCTAAAACCACTTCAACTTGTGAAGAGGGCAAACCCGTTTCTAGATTTAACACATGCACACTTAGCGGATTAGTTTGAGCAAACGTAGCCGAAGCCGAAGCCATAAATAACGAAGATAAAGCAATAAATGATTTAGTCATGATGAACTCCTTATGAATGAAAAACAGTTTCAATGGCTTTACTTGCACATTGATTGTCATTTTGTGCGCCGCCAGCACCCGCAACTCCAATCGCGCCGATCACTTGGTTCTCAAAACGAACAGGTACGCCGCCGCCTAACAAAAGTAAATTTGCTACTGTGGTTAAATTTTTTGCATCAGGATTTTGGTTACTGTTTTGGCTTAAAACTAAGGTCGATGTTTTAGTAGATAACGCGGTATAAGCTTTTTTCTCGGCAGCCATTAAATTATGCGGACCCACCATCTCATGCCGTTCGGCAGTTAAAGGATTACCGCCACGATCTACAACAACAACCGCAATGTTTTGATTTAGTTTTTTACATGCCTCTTTAGCACTGTTGGCTAACAGGTGGGCAGTTTTTAGATCTAACGAATAAACTTGATTCAAAGCAGGGGGCTGTGCAAAAGTACTATTACCGAATAGCACGGCTGCTAATATCAGCCAGTTCAATTTTTTCATAATGATTGCCTCTATGTCGCTTTGAAAATCTTAAACAAATTGCTTAATTTCAAGCATGACAATCACATTACAAAGTTGTCATCTTTCTAATGAGTCTCTACAAAATGCGTATCCTTATTATTGAAGACGAGAGCAAGATTGCCACTTATTTGGTCAAAGGATTAAAAGAGTCTGGATATCAAGCGGAGTGTGTTCACTTGGGGCTGCAAGGTTTAGAAATGCTAAAGACAGATCAATATGACTTGCTTATTCTGGATGTCATGTTGCCCGACATAGATGGCTGGAGCGTATTACAGGTCCTACGCCAGTTTTCAAAAATTCCGGTGATTTTTTTAACGGCAAAAGATCACGTGATGGATAGAGTGAAAGGGTTAGAGTTGGGTGCAGATGATTACTTGGCTAAGCCATTTTCTTATATTGAGCTGTTGGCACGTATTAAAAGTTTGTTAAGAAGACAGCAATATCTGCAAGAAAATGAACTGTCTATTAGTGATTTAAAAATGGATTTGGTCGGTCATAAAGTATGGCGTAATGGCAACTTGATTGAGCTGAGTAAAACCGAATTTAATTTGTTGCGTTATCTGTTGCTCAACAAAGAGCAAATCGTGACGCGTAGGCAAATTGGTTCCGAAGTTTGGAATATTAACTTTGACACCGATACCAACTTTATTGATGTTGCGGTACGCCGTTTACGAAGCAAAATTGATGAAGGATATGAGTTAAAACTTATTCATACCATACGTGGCTTGGGCTATAAAATTTCGGTTAGCTTATGAACTTTAAATTTATGCGTTCTCTTGAAGTCCGTATTACCTTTCTGGTTACGCTTTGTTCTGCCTTAATTTTATGTTCAGTCGGCTTTATGACCTATTTAGGTATTAATCAGATTTTATTAAAGCAGCAAGATAAAGCTTTAGCAGACAGAATTAATCGTTTGGAAATTTTGCTGCAAGATAGCGAAAATGTGGAGCAAATCATTGCGCGGCCTAAGCTGTATCAAAACATGCTCGGCAACCAAGACAACTTGTTTCTGCTCATCCATAAAGACAAAACTTTAATTAATATCAATCCGCTCCACATTCAGTTACCTGAGCTTGCACAGCGCAACAGTCTTCAGTTTCAAGATTTAACCAACAACTCATATCCAACACGAATTGCTTGGAAAACTATAAAAATTAATAACGAGCCTTATCTGCTTATTGCAGGTAAACAATGGTCGGAACGCATCAATATTCTTTTACCTTTTCAAGAAAGTCTCTTGATGTATGTGGTAGGAGGCGTGTTTGCGATCTTTGTGCTTTGCATTTTAGCGTGTCATTTAGGTTTAAGGTCGCTGCAACAGCTTCGTAAGCAAACTCATTCTATTAACGTAAATCAGCTCCAGAAACGGTTAAACCTCCCAAATTCACCTTTAGAAGTTGAGCTGCTATCTAAAGATATAAACCACATGCTTGAGCGTATCGAAAAAGGCTATACGCAGCTCAACCGTTTTTCTGAAGATATCGCGCATGAGTTCCGTACGCCTTTAAATAATCTGATTGGACAAACCGAGATTGCTTTAACTGGCGAACGCTCGGTTGAGCAATATCAAGATTTACTGGTGTCTCATTTAGATGATTACCACAGATTAAAACGCATGATTGATAGCATGCTTTTCTTGGCAAGAGCCGATCAGAAAATGGTTCTTGTAAACAAACAAGAAATAAATATTCGTGATGTTATGGATAGGCTATGCCAGATTTTTGAATATCAGGCCGAGGAACAAGACTCTCATTTTAGTTTTAATCTAGAAGCTAAAACGTTATTTGCAGATCCTGAGCTTTTTCAAAGAGCAGTTTATAACCTGATTTTAAATGCGCTGGTTCACGGTGGTGACAAGCGAACGATTTATATCGCGTCTAAACATAAGAATATTAATCATACGCAATGGGTGAGTCTTACTGTGGTAACAGGTGGTATTTCAATTGCTGAACATCAACTTGAGCATCTTTTTGAAAGATTCTACCAATGCCACTCAAGTCGAAGTGATGAGAATCAGACAGGTGGATTAGGTTTGTCGATTGTTGCTTCAATTATGGATTTACATCATGGCCTCTATCGAGTGTATAACACGGTCGAGGGTGTGTGCTTTGAGCTTGATTTTCCAGTTGTAGATGTTGCAAAGAAATACAATTAAATCCTTATTAATGTTCCTTAATTTTTAAAATTCACACTTTGTTCACAGCCCTCTGGCGTATGTTTAAACATATGAAACAAACAGAAGAGGGTAGTCATGAAATTATTATTTAAGTCATTTGTCATCGGCACTGGCCTTGCAGCGGTTAGCTTAATGCTTCCTTTGAGTACCTTTGCTGACGCCAATACTAAACCTGTCGCTGTTGATTCTATCGATATTAATAAATATGCAGGTAAGTGGTATGAAATTGCGCATTTACCGATGTTTTTTCAGCGTAACTGTGTAGCCAATACAACTGCAAACTATTCTATTAACGCGGACAAAACCGTTGGTGTTTTAAACAGTTGTACTAATAAAAAAGGTGAAATGATTTCATCTGAAGGCGTTGCCTATCCGCAAAATCAAGGCAACAGTAAATTGAAGGTGAGCTTTTTACCATCAGGCCTTAGATGGATTCCTTTTACAAAAGGCGATTACTGGGTTTTAAGAGTTGACCCAAATTATCAAGTCGCTTTAGTGGGTGGTCCAAGCCATAAATATTTATGGATTCTTTCACGTAGCCCGCAACTTGACGAGGCGACATATCAGTCTTATCTGCAAACAGCAAAAAGCTATGGCTACGACGTTTCTAAACTCGTTAAAACAACGCAGTCAAAATAGAAAAATGACTGATGAAGGAGGTCTTAAATTTAATCTGTAATTTTAAGATCTTCACATAAAATTCATTGCGCATTTTCTAAATTAGAACCAAAAGAAATGCTTTAGATCAGGAAGAATCAATGTCTAAATTTTTTCTGCGCTGGATCGATAGCTGGTCAGATTCAGAAAATGCGCAAGTGGGTGCTTCTAGCGAATATGTCATTGAAAAGAAAATTCAATGGTTAAGAATTATTCCTTTTATTTTATTACATATCGCTTGTTTAGCTGTGTTTTGGGTGGGCGTATCTTGGTTTGCTGTGATCTTCATGCTGGGGTTCTATTTTCTTCGCATGTTTGCAATTACCGCTTTTTTTCACCGCTACCTTTCGCATAAAACTTTTCAGACATCACGTATTGTTCAATTTGTTTTTATACTGATCGGGACCATGAGTGCGCAGCGTGGACCGTTATGGTGGGCAGCACATCATCGTTATCACCATCACTTTACCGACACTGATCAAGACCCGCACTCAGCGAAAGCAGGCTTTTGGTATTCGCATGTAGGCTGGTTTTTAAATGAGCAGAATTTTGCCACTCGAAAAAAAGTTATTAAAGACTGGTTGAAATATCCAGAGCTGATCTGGTTAGACCGATTTAGTTTACCTATTGTGATTTTAACGGCTTTAGCAATTTATGGTTTGGGCTCATGGCTTGCGCAAAACTTTCCTGAGTTAGGCACCAATGGTTTACAGCTGTTAGTGTGGGGATTTGTGATTTCCACTGTTCTATTAATGCATGCAACCTTGTGTATTAATTCACTCGCTCATCGTTATGGTTCACGTGAGTTTAATACTCCAGATGACAGTCGTAATAACTTCCTACTTTCTTTAATTACCTTGGGTGAAGGATGGCACAACAACCACCACTTTTACGCGGGCAGTGTGCGTCAAGGTTTTTATTGGTGGCAGATTGATATCACGTTTTATGTGCTCAAACTTATGTCTTTATTTGGTTTGGTCTGGGGCCTAAAGCCCGTACCAGATAAGGTTTATCAATATAAAAAGATTAAAAACATATCGATAGAAAAAATTGAAAACGGTGAAGTGTTATGAAAATTGCCATTATTGGTTCGGGTATATCTGGACTTTACGCAGCTTGGAGATTGTCAAAACAACATGAGGTCACCGTGTATGAAAAAAATAACTATTTTGGTGGTCATACTGACACTCACGAGTTAGAAATAGAAGGCACTAAAGTCGCGGTAGATAGTGGTTTTATTGTGTTTAATGACTATAACTATCCGTTATTTACCGACATGCTTAAAAAATTAGGCGTAGAAACTCAAAGCAGCGATATGAGTTTTTCGGTGAATAATCTGGTCAGTGGACTTCAATATAACCCTTCAAAAAAATGGTCGCTCTTTGCCCGTCCGCAGAACTTTTTAAACCGAAAATTTCTGCAAATGCTCTCAGATTTGCTGCGCTTTTATGATGACAATAAAGATATAGATGTTGCAGATATTGATCCTAATTTATCGATTGAAGAATATTTAGACCTTCACAAATATAGCCCCGAGTTCCGTTATGAGCATCTTTATCCGATGTGCGGTGCCTTATGGTCGGCTCCGGTTGAGCAAGTAGGCCAGATTCCATATCGATTTGTGGTGAGCTTTTTTCAGCATCACCGCATGTTACAGCTAAAAGAGCGGCCGCAATGGCAAACGGTTAAACACGGTTCAGCAAGTTATATTCATGCTATTCAAAAGAATTGCCCATCCATTGAGTGGAAATTTGCAGAAGTAAAAGCTGTGAGCCGTTTACCAGAAACAGTTTTGATCGAAACCGTAGAAGGGCAAGTCCAATATGATTGGGTGATTTTTGCAAGTCATGCTGACGATACCCTAAGTCTATTAAAAGATCCTTCTTCACTTGAACGGGAAATATTAAGCCAATTTGGTTATCAAGATAATCGAATGGTGGTTCACCGCGATATTTCGATTATGCCTAAAAGTCGTTTGCAGTGGGCAAGCTGGCATGTACATGTAACGCCAACATCCCAAGTTCAAAATGATGCATCTGACATCCATTATGGTTTTACCTACTGGATGAACAATTTGCAGAATTTATCCTGCACTACTCAGGTTTTTTGCACTCTAAATCCGAATATGAAAATTAAAGCCGAAGATATCTTGGTGGAGCGGGAATATCGTCATCCCGTATTCGATGCAAAAGCCATTCAAGCTCAATCTCGTTGGCACGACATTAATGGACAAAATCGGACTTCGTTTTGTGGAGCATATTGGGGGTGGGGCTTTCACGAAGACGGCGCCCGCAGTGCAGCACGTGTTGTTGAGCAACTCTTAGCGTTATAAAAATAAGTAAGGAGCTTTCAAATGTTATTAAATAAACTTGCTATCGCTCCTGCACTTATTCGTCACAGACGCTATAGCCCGAAACTGCATCAGTTTACATCGACTTTAAATTATTTATGGTTCGATCCAGATCAATTAGATGATATTACAAAAGATTGTTCACTCTGGTCGACGGATCACTGGAATGTATTAAAACTATCCGAAAATGATTTTTTGAACATGTATTACGGTTCTATAAGGGAAAAAGTAGAGAAAGCGATACTACAAAATAACCACTTGCATCTTCGACCAGACTGGCAAATCCGAGTGTTGGCTTTGCCTCGTTGTTTGGGTTTTCGCTTTAATTCGGTCGTATTTTATTTTGTTTTAAATAAATTTGGAAAACCTCTATTTATTCTTAGTGAAATCACCAACACCCCGTGGAATGAACGAAAAGTTTACACACACGACTGCATAAAACAGCAGAGTCAGGTGGGTGATTATCAGACTTACGATTTTAACTTTGAAAAGTCATTTCATGTTTCGCCGTTCATGCCTATGCAGTTGACTTACCGTTGGCGATTTAGTTTCTCTGACCAACAGAATGTCATTCATATGCAGCTCTTTGAAGAGCAAAAACAAGTCTTTGACGCGACTATGCGTTTTGAGCTTGAGCCCATCACATTTCCTTCACAGCAATATCGATATGCTCTTATCAACAGCTTAGCGCCTTTTAAGATGCTGTTTTCAATATATTTAGAGGCATTTAAGTTGTGGCGAAAAAAAGTTCCATTTTATCGTCATCCTAAAAAGATCAAGGTAGATAAGACATGATAAAAACATTTCTTTATGGTGAAGATGACTCACTACCGTTATTGCTCAAGAGTCTTCTCAAACTACGTCATGGACAGATCACTTTTCAGGGCGCGTGGAATGGGATGGTCGGTGAAGTTTCAGACTTACATGCTGTGATTGAAGTTCACAATCCTTTGTTGATGGATCTCATTTTAAAAAATGGTGTTTTAGGAGCAGCAGAAGGCTATATCCGTGGTGACTGGAGCAGCGAACACCTTGTCGAGTTGATTCAGATCTTGGCACGTAATCGAGCCGTGTTAGACCAACTTAACCAGAATGTTATTGCGCAAGCGAGCCAGTTTTTTCTAAAAGCTTGGTATCAAAATCGAAAGAACTCTATAAGTGGTAGCCGTAAAAATATTGCCGAGCATTACGACTTAAGTAACGACTTTTTCAAATTATTTTTAGATCCATCTTTAATGTATTCAAGTGCCGTTTTTGAAAATGAAAACATGACTCTTGAAGAAGCATCTGATTTAAAAAAAGAGATCATTTGTAAAAAGCTAGATTTAAAACCACTCGATCATTTGGTTGAAATTGGAAGTGGGTGGGGTGGTTTTGCCATTTATGCAGCACAGCATTATGGCTGTAGAGTAACGACCATTACCATTTCACAAGCTCAATATGATGAAGCGGTTACTCGTGTAAATGAGGCTGGTTTGGCACATCGAATTGATGTGCAACTCAAAGACTACCGCTTGCTCGAAGGTAAGTTCGATAAGCTGGTTTCAATTGAAATGGTTGAGGCAGTGGGTGCGCAATATTTATCGACATACTTTGATCGGTGTAAAGCCCTCTTAAAACCGAAAGGTTTAGCTTTTATTCAAGCTATTACCATCGAAGATTTTCGCTATAAAAAAGCATTAAATACAGTTGATTATATTAAGCGCTATATTTTCCCTGGTAGCTTCATTCCTAGTGTGAGTGTATTAACTCAAACCGCTTCTGAGAGCGGTTTAAGGTTAAAGCATTTAAATGATATCGGTTTAAGTTATGCGCAAACACTTCATCACTGGCGAGCGCGGTTTTTAGCAGCGAGGGAACAAGTGTTGGCTCTCGGTTTTGATGAAAACTTCATTCGCATGTGGGATTTCTATTTATGTTATTGCGAAGGCGGTTTTAAAGAAGGCGTGATAAGCAATGTTCACTTGTTGTTTGAAAGTACCAGTTACTAACTCAAACAGCTCAAGTAAGGAGACTGCTCATGTTTTGGAATTTACTGATTCTAGATTTAATGATCATGTTGCTAAGCTGGTTGCTTGCCACAGCAAATGGCCGAGCTGGAATAGTAGATGCTGCATGGAGTTTTTGTCTGGCAGTCAACATTATTGTGTCTTCATTACTCATTTCAGTTGCTCCGGTTGAAGTACGAATTTTTATTGGTGTTTTTAGCGGCTTATGGTTTTTAAGACTATTTTGGCACCTGTTAAGACGTTATCAATCTGAACAAAAAGAAGATGGCCGTTACGCGAACATGCGTAAGGCGATGGGTAAGTTTCAGCATATTGGCTTTTTATTATTTTTTATTTTTCAAACACTTTTAGTGCTTTTATTCTTTTTACCAATGTGGACGCTGCTCAATGTAGAGGCAACTCTGTGGAGTAGTGGATACAAATTTGCTTTAGTGATTGCAGCTGTAATTATGGCGATTGCTTTCATTGGAGAGCAGATTGCTGATCAGCAGCTATACCGATTTAAATTAAATCCAGATCATCGTGGCAAAACGATGGATCAGGGTTTATGGCGTTATTCACGTCATCCAAATTATTTTTTTGAATGGTTACACTGGTTTGCCTATCCAATCATTGGTTTAGCAGTGGGCCAATATTTATTGTGGATTTATCCGTTACTGATGTGGCTATTTTTATATTACGTCACGGGTATTCCATTCAGTGAAAAACAAGCAATTAAAAGTCGCGGTCAAAATTATCTTGATTATCAACAAAAAACGTCAATGTTTATTCCGCGGAAACCCAAAAAATAGGTGCGCATATGGATTTTATTGTTCATCAGTCTTTAAAAATTGTTGAAAGTGGTGTGGTTCCGGATCATGCAATTCGAGCTGCAATCCGTGCTTTAAGCAAAAAACGCTTAATTCAAGAAGGCCGTTTTGACCCTGAGCAAAGCGCACAGCGTTACATCGATGTGCTTAATATGCTGAAGAGGAGTGAAATCGCGGTTGAAACCGATAAGGCAAATGAGCAACACTATGAATTGCCGACCGAGTTTTTTCAAGCGGTGCTTGGAAAAAGACTCAAATATAGTGCATGTTATTTTCCAACTAAAACAACAACTTTAGATCAGGCAGAAGAGTTGGCTCTTCAGCTTTATTGTGAACGAGCACAACTTAAAAACGGTCAACACATTTTAGAGTTGGGCTGTGGCTGGGGTTCTTTAACTTTGTGGATGGCAGAAAACTATCCGCGCTCACAGATTACAGCTGTTTCAAATTCTGCAACGCAAAAAAAGCACATTCTTTGGCAAGCAGAATTGAGAGGTTTAACTAATGTTGAAGTGCTCACTTGTGATGTGAATGTGCTGGAATTAGACCAGAGTAAGTTTGATCGAGTTGTATCGGTTGAAATGTTTGAACATGTCCGTAATTACCAACGTCTTTTTGAAAAAATTCAGCGATGGCTAAAGGCAGATGGCTTACTGTGGTGTCATATTTTTTGTCATCGCTTTTTACATTATCCTTTTGAAGTAAAATCAGATTATGATTGGATGTCTAAGTATTTCTTTACTGGCGGTTTAATGCCTTCGACTTCCACTTTTTTGCATTTCCAAGAGCATTTAGAGTTGGCTCAACATTGGCAGTGGTCAGGTGAGCACTATATGAGAACGGCAAATGCTTGGCTTGATAATATGGATAACCAAGAAGTCGAACTGAAACCGCTGTTTAAAAAAATCTATGGAAAAGATGCCAATATTTGGTGGCAACGCTGGCGTATTTTCTTCATGGCTTGTGCTGAGTTATTTGGTTTTGAGCAAGGTCAAGAATGGGTTATTGGTCACTTTTTATTTAAAAAGAGATCATAGTAATTTCTATAGCCTATCCCGGCGATAAAGATATGATAAGAACTCGACATGATGGTAAAGCTAGTCATCCATTAGCCCAAATGTTCAATCGATATTATTGGTTGCAGATTGGTCTGATTGCACTATCGATCGTGGTCGGGTTGGCTTGTAGTGCTTGGGTCATTAAAGGCTCTCTACTTAAAACTGCTTTAGAGCAGGAAATGGAACATTACTGGACGCGCATAGAACGTAACCCGGATGCAGATTTACCTGATACCAAAAATTTATATGGATATCGGTGGAATACTCAGGTCGCGCCTCAACCTTTTCGTGGCATGCATTTAGAAAGTGGCGTGCACCGAGTATTTGTTGATGGTAAAGAGCGGATGACGGTATACGGTGAACGTAATGGTCAGCATGTTCTGTTGGTATTTGGTGAAAGCAATGTCAACAAGCTGATCTGGTTATTTGGCCTTGCACCGCTGATGTTCAGTTTGTCGGTTTTATATAGCTTTTTGTGGTGGTCAAATCGAAGAGCAAGACGCTATTTTTCTCCAATTACGCGGTTAGCGAATGCTTTAGAAAATATTGATTGGGCCCATCAAGACACTCAGGCATCTCCTTTTAGAGATATCAATACCAATGGCAATATGGAAGCCGAATATCTCAAACAAGCTTTGGAAAAATATCATCAGGTTTTAAGTGATTTTATTCGACGCGAAAGAGAATTTACGGGAGATGTGAGCCATGAGTTGCGTACTCCGCTCACCATTTTGAAAGGGAATGTACAACTGTGTCAGGCGAAGTATGGAGATGATAAATCTTTAGTTCGTCTTCATAATACAATTGAAGATATGCAGTTGCTCGTCGATACCTTGCTTGCAATTGCACGTAATACGGTAAAAAGCTTACCGTCTGAGAAAAATTTATTATCCAAAACGGTGAAGGACTTAGTTGAAAGTTTAGAAGCGGTAAGCGTGAGTAAAGGAATATATATTAATATTCAACCTGATGGTTCTGAACAGCCACGCTGGTTATATCCCTCTATGACAAAAATGGTTTTAAGTAATATTTTACGTAATGCACTGAACTACTCACAGGGTTCACAAATCGACATCATTCAACAGAAAAACAGCCTGATTATTGCAGATAATGGAATTGGAATTTCTTTACCTAATGATGTGAAGGTACAAGAGCTTAGTGACTCCCAACTCTCTTTAAAAGTTAAAGGACATGGTATTGGGCTCCAATTGGTACAGAAGCTTTGTAAACAATTAGGATGGCGAGTGGAGTTGTTTGATCGACAATATTATTTAACCACTCATCCTGAACTTGATTTGGAACCGACCACGGGATTAATTGTTGTGGTCTATTTAAGTTAACTCGTAGAACTGTCTAAAGCTATTTTTAAACCGACACCCGCTACTGTATGTAATAGTTTTGGGTCAAAAGGTTTATCCACCATTTTTCTTAAGTTATAGATGTGACTACGTAACGCATCGCTTTCAGGTCCTTCGTCTCCCCATAGCTCCATCATGAGTTCTTGTTTAGTTACCACTTTAGGAGACTGGCGCATCAAAATTTTTAATAGTTTAAATTGAATAGGGGGTAACTCGATATTATTGCCGGCACGAACCACGGTTTGAGTTGCACTATCAAGAATTAAATCATGAATCTGAATTTTATGATGAGTGACCTCACCAGCAGCTCTTTTTATTAAGGCACGAATCCGCATTACTAATTCATTAAAATCAAAAGGTTTTACCAAATAATCATCAGTTCCAGCAGTAAAGCCTTTAAGTTTGTCATCTAAAGTGTCTCTTGCTGTGAGCATAAGAACGGGAATATCAACCCCTTGTTCGGTGCGTAGCCAGTTGCATAGATCATAACCCGAGCCATCGGGCAAATTTATATCGAGTAGCAAAAGGTGATAATGCTGCGATTTTAGAAAAGTCCGAGCAGCATCTAAATTACGTGCATGATCGACAACATAACCATGCACTTCAAGAAATTCGCAGACCGTTGCTGCGAGTTCAAAATGGTCCTCAACCATGAGGATAAAGTGATTACCCATGAGATTTTATTAAGCCATTAATTTAGTAGTTGTTGTTTTAATTTAGCATTAAACGGTTCTTGACCAAACCAGATTTTAAAATATTGATTTGCATTCGGATTGTTTAAAGAACCGAGTAGCTTTTGGTTTAATTTCAGTTCTAGTTTTTGGTTCTCATGTTGATAGTAGAGACTGTAAAGATCTCCACTCTTAATTGGCCGATATAGCTCATTAATATGATTCAGTGGAGATTTAGCATCAAAGCCATTAACATTTTTCTTTAAAAAATGGCTTGCTGCACGTTTAAATGCCCACTCGGGAATATCTCGGTCGTAGCTAAAGTCCATTTTGATGCTTTGAGTTTGCCAATTTTTTTGACAATCTTCAGCAAAGTAACTGACATTTCCTACCTTCTTACTCGTGACCATTAACGGCGCTGAACTGCATTTTTTCAGTTCAGCCGCATTAGCTTGGGATACGATTAAGATTCCCAGAAATATTAAGATTCGACTTTTTTGAACGGCAATACCCATTTATATACTCCTCCAAATATTGGTAAAGAACGGTAGAGGCCATTCGCTGGATCCCAATAATCTTGCTGGAAAATAATTTTTTGTTGGTCGTTAATCTTAATTTGACTAATTCCATAAGAAGCCATGGTTTTTGATCGCCCTAGCATTTTAAAGTCATAAGTCATGTACCAATGGATATAGGCGGTATCTTGGTGATGAGTTGCACTAATGAGTTTTACTGTGACATTACTCACTCGAGCATTCATACCTTCAAAATGCTTAATGAGATCTTTCTTTTGAGTGAACTGCGAGAGTGTGTCATTGATATACAGCTGATCAGCGTAAAGATTGCTGGCATTATTCACAAAAGAAGGGGTACCAAGCGTATTAAATGCGGCAACAAAACGATTGCCGATATCTAGTGCCTGTTGGTCATTTAATGCTATTCCATTAATTTTTTGTTCAGCTTTGCCATAGTCACCTGAGTAACTAGGTACACTTTTACACGCGGTTAAACCTACTAGGGTTATCAGCCCTAGGGCTGTAGTTATAATTTTCATGTCGATATCCAAGCCAACTTTATAAGATTAAATTAAAGAGCTGGTCGTGAAGTTTGCGTGAATTCTTATGCTTTATGATTGACGTTTAGAGGCTGGTTTTTAGAAAGGGTTAGATACTATCTCTCTCAAAATATCTTTGAAATAATGCTTTAAAAATTTAAAGTTCTTTCCTAAAAAAGATAACATCCATATTCATGTAATTAGATGAGTTTGTTTTTTCAAAACCAAGTTTGTTTAATAGATTGTGGGCAGGTAAATTATCTTTTTCTGAAAAAGCGATCACATGCTTAAAGTTTCGATTTTTCATGTCTTCTAATAATTTTATTGAAGATTCAATAATATAGCCTTTATTTCGTTCACTTTTAATAAGCCTAAAACCTAGCTCAGCTTCTGCCTTGCCATCAACCTCACATAGTTCAAAACCACAATAACCAATAATTTTATGAGTCTGTTTTGAGATGATGGCCATTTTGCCAAAATTATGATTTTTATAGTGTTCTAAAATTTCTAAAAATCGACTCTGTGCGGTTTCAGTTGATAAGGCACCATGAGGTGAAAAGGCCATAAAATCTTTATCTTTCAAAAACTCGACCATAATAGATAAGTTTTCTTCAAGGAATGGTCGTAAAATTAAATGTTCTGTTTCTAACATAGAGTTCTTATTAATTTATTAAATAGTTTCAAAAATTATAGCTTATAAGTTAAATAATAATTTAATAAAGAAAGCAATTTTATTCTAGCTGCGCTTTACTCATAAGAGATATAGATAAGTTTTGCATAAATAGAAGGACTAAATAATGAAAACAATCGGCTTATTAGGCGGAATGAGTTGGGAATCTACAGCACTTTATTATCAACAAATCAATAAAATGGTTCATCATAAATTAGGAAAATTGCATTCAGCTAAGGTCATTATTAATAGTCTTGATTTTGAAGAAATTGCAGCCTTGCAAGCGAAGGGTTTATGGCAAGAGGCAGGTGCATATTTAGCTGAGCAAGCACAAAATTTAGAAAAAGCAGGCGCAGATTGTATTTTGGTGTGTACTAATACTATGCATAAAGTTGCTGCACAAATTGAAGAGTCAATTACGGTTCCTTTCTTACATATTGCTGATGCAACTGCAAAAGAAATTTTGAGTCAAAACATTGGTAAAGTTGCATTGTTGGGAACAGCTTTTACAATGGAGCAAGATTTCTATAAAGCTCGATTGCAGGATTATGGAATTGATGTCGTTATTCCAAATGAGGTCGATAGAAAGATCGTTCATCGCATCATTTATGAGGAACTTTGTTTAGGTGTGATCAACCCAGAGTCTCGGCAAAAGTACATGGCTATCGTAGAGAGACTCATAGCTGATGGAGCAGAAGGAATTATCTTGGGTTGTACCGAAATTTGTATGTTGATTGGTGAGCTTAAATTCTCGGTTCCTTTATTTGATACCACCACCATTCATGCCAAAGAAGCGGTGAGTTTTAGCTTGAATGAAAATAAAATTTCTAATAGCACCAATCTACATATATCTACGGCAACGGTTGGCAACAGGGTTTAGCAATATTTCAAATAATCTGCCTGTCATTAAACGTTAAGCGTGTGTCGTCAAATGTAAAGTGGCCCATATCCTAACTGTTGTAATTTTGGTTATTGCTTTTATAGGCACTCAATAAAAAACCAAAATATGGAATAGGACATGACGTTGACGAAAGCTATACGTTTCTATGGAACAGGAACGCCAGAAGTATTGCGCTATGAAGATGTAGAAGTAGGAGATCCAAAAGCTGGAGAAGTACGCCTACGTCATGTGGCAGTCGGTTTAAATTATGCCGATACATATTTTCGTAATGGAACCTATCAAATTCCAATGCCTAATGGCATGGGCGTCGAAGCTTCAGGTGTTATCGAAGCTTTAGGTGAAGGAGTAACACAGCTTAAAGTAGGTGATCGGGTCACCTATACGGGTTTTTTAAATACGTTAGGTGCATATAGTACCCACCGTCTAATTCCAGCAAATGCTTTAATTAAATTACCCGAAGAAATTTCTTGTGAAACAGCGGCAGCCATGACCATGCGTGGGCTTACCGCTGCTTATCTGATGCGCCGTATTTATGACTTTAAAGCGGGCGATTCAATTTTATTACATGCAGCCGCTGGTGGTGTTGGGCTGATTGTTTCTCAATGGGCCAAATTACTTGGCTTGACTGTTATCGGTACTACATCTTCAGAAGAAAAAGCTGCCGTAGCGCGAGCTCATGGTTGTGATCATGTCATTAACTACAGTCATGAAAATGTTGCTGAGCGTGTACGTGAGTTAACAGGCGGCGTGGGTGTAAATGTCGTTTTCGATAGTGTTGGCCAAGCCACTTTTATGAGTTCATTAGACTCGCTCAAACGCCGTGGTTTGTTGGTTTGTGTTGGAACAGCGTCTGGTCCAATCCCTGCTTTTGATCCGGTATTGCTTGCCGTGAAAGGTTCGCTATTTGTCACACGTCCAGCTTTGGCAGATTACATTGCAGATCCTGCCGAGAAGAAAGAACTGGCAAATGAATTATTTGATCATGTTCGACATGGACGAATCAAAATTGAAATTAATCAGCGCTATGAGTTAAAGGATGCCGTACAAGCTCATCGTGATTTGGAAGCACGTAAAACAATAGGTTCATCAATCTTTGTAATTTGAAGGGATTTCTTATGCAAATTGAACAGTTAACTTGCAATATTGGTGCAGAGTTAAGTGGGGTAAAACTTGCTGACGCGATTTATGATGATGGATTATTTACTGAAATTCGCACACAACTACTTAAACACCGTGTGTTGTTCTTGCGAGATCAGCATTTAACTCGTCAGGATCATGTCGCATTTGCAGAAAAATTTGGACAGTTAGAAGACCATCCCGCTGTAGGTAGTCACCCTGACCATCCAGGTTTAGTACAGATTTATAAACATCCAGAAAGTCCAATCGATCGTTATGAAAATGCTTGGCACAGTGATGCAAGCTGGCGCAAGGTTCCACCGATGGGATGCGTGTTGCACTGTGTTGAATGTCCACCTGTAGGTGGTGACACCATGTGGACCAATATGGTCATGGCCTATGAGTCTTTACCCGACGATATTAAGGATAAGATTGCAGATTTACGCGCTTACCACAGCATAGAAGCGAGTTTTGGTGCGGCCATGCCGCTTGAAAAGCGTTTGGACTTAAAAGCAAAGTTTCCCG
This sequence comes from Acinetobacter lactucae, assembly GCF_001605885.1. GTDB lineage: Bacteria > Pseudomonadota > Gammaproteobacteria > Pseudomonadales > Moraxellaceae > Acinetobacter > Acinetobacter lactucae. The sequence goes on from NZ_LRPE01000036.1 coordinate 179,150, forward strand.
ATGCTGAGCACCCAGTAGTGCGTACTCATCCTGAAACGGGAGAGAAAATTTTATACGTCAACGCGTTTACGACCCACTTCAGTAATTATCACACCAAAGAACGGGTCAGATTCGGACAAGATGCCAATCCGGGTGCAGCTGAACTACTGCGTTACTTAATTTCTCAAGCGTATATTCCAGAGTTTCAAGTGCGCTGGCGTTGGAAGCCTAACAGTATTGCCATTTGGGATAACCGAAGTACACAACATTATGCAGTCATGGATTACCCACCTTGCCACCGAAAAATGGAGCGGGCTGGCATTATTGGTGACGCAACCTATTAAGTCTATTGGCTAAATAATTTTATCTATTTGAAAATTCTAAAAATATATGAGGAGATGCACATGCAATTCTTTGACGATTCATTGCACCCAGAAAACATGGAAAAAGTGGTAATCACGGTTGCGCCGTATGGACCCGAATGGATGCCAGAAGACTTTCCCGAAGATATTCCAGTGACCATGGATGAGCAAATACAAAAAGCGGTTGAGTGCTATGAAGCGGGCGCGACAGTGCTGCATTTACATGTCCGTGAGCTTGATGGCAAAGGCTCTAAACGCTTGTCAAAATTTAATGAGCTTATCGCAGGTGTTCGTGAAGCTGTACCTGACATGATTATTCAGGTAGGCGGTTCGATTTCATTTGCACCAGAGAGTGAAGGTGAAGCGGCCCTATGGTTAAGTGATGACACCCGACATATGTTGGCTGAACTCACTCCAAAACCCGATCAGGTCACGGTGGCAATTAACACTACACAAATGAATATTATGGAATTGCTCTATCCAGAATATTTAGAAGGGACATCATTGGCACATCCAGCGACTCAGGCAGCATATGCAGAAATGACTGTGCCTGCAGGACCTGCATGGGTCACCGAACACATCAAGCGGTTATGCAAAAACAATATTCAACCACACTTTCAGTTAACTGGTATGCATGGTCTTGAGACGCTAGAACGTATGGTGCGTAAAGGATTGTACATGGGACCGTTAAACTTAACGTGGATTGGAATCGGTGGTGGTTTTGATGGTCCAAACCCATTTAATTTCTTTAATTTTATTCATCGCGTACCTGATGGATGTACGTTGACATCAGAATCTCTGCTCAAAAATGTATTGCCTTTTAACACCATGTCGATGGCTATGGGTTTACATGCTCGTGTGGGTAACGAAGACACGATCATTGATCATCACGGACGCCGTTTTTCATCTGTAGAGCAAATTAAACAAACCGTTCGGATTGCCCATGAACTAGGCCGTGAAATTGCCTCAGGAAAAGAAGCCCGTGAAATTTATCGTATTGGGGTTCAATACAACAGTATTGAAGAAACCCTAATCGCAAATGGTATGGCACCTAACCGTAAACCAGGGCAAAAGGGCGTTCCACAGCGTCATTAATGTGACAAGGTCTAACGGAATTTAGACCTCAATTGTAGTGCAGCTGATTCGCTTTGATTTTAAAAGTGCGATGCTGCACTAGCTAAATAGAAATTATAAAAAATACAAGGAGGTCGTATGAATGCACATCAGTATTCAGATCAGATGAGCGATGTTGATACGTCAATCAGTATACCTCGTCGTTATGCATGGCTTGTTTTTGCTTTGACATTCGGTTTGCTCATTTCAGATTACATGTCACGACAAGTCTTAAACGCAGTTTTTCCTTTACTTAAAAATGAATGGTTACTCAGCGACAGTCAGCTAGGTTTACTCAGTGGCATTGTCGCTTTAATGGTGGGTTTATTGACTCTGCCGTTATCTTTATTGGCAGACCGTTTTGGGCGAGTGAAAAGCTTGGCCATTATGGCGACGTTATGGAGTTTGGCGACTTTAGGATGTGCACTGGCTGAAAATTATGAGCAAATGTTTATTGCTCGTTTTATGGTTGGTGTGGGTGAAGCAGCTTATGGCAGCGTTGGAATCGCCGTGGTTGTGGCTGTTTTTCCAAGAGAAATGCGTGCAACACTCGCCAGTGCTTTTATGGCGGGTGGCGTATTTGGCTCGTTTTTGGGTGTGGCTTTAGGTGGTGTACTCGCACAGTATTTCGGTTGGCGTTGGGCTTTTGGCGCCATTGCTTTGTTTGGTCTCATTTTGGCTTTTCTATATCCAATTTTAGTGAAAGAAAACAGAATAAACGCAGCACCTCAAAATAAAATTCGTAGTAAAGCCCAGCACATTAAAAGCCCTTTAAAAACTTTATATTCAAGTCGTTCAGTCATTGCCACTTATATTGGTAGTGGTCTGCAATTATTTGTTGGTGGCACAGTGATTGTCTGGATACCGAGTTATCTCAATCGCTATTACGGCATGAGTACCGACAAGGCAGGCGTAATGGCAGCGGTCATTTTGCTATGTAGTGCAGTAGGCACAATTCTATGCGGCATGTTGTGTGATTATTTGGGCCGTAACTGTCCAGATCGTAAGGTCAGTTTAGCAATTACATACTGCTTGCTCGGTTGTGTTCTTTTATTAATTGCTTTTGCTATGCCTGCGGGACGTAACCAGTTACTTCTCATCTGCCTCGGAATGTTTATTGCCCTAGGAACAAATGGGCCATCTAGTGCCATGGTAGCCAATCTTACACACAACTCAGTTCATGGCTCTGCGTTTGCAACCCTTACTCTTGCTAACAATTTTCTTGGTTTAGCTCTTGGTCCTTTAGTCGTTGGCAAAGTATCTGATGTGATTGGATTACATAGTGCATTTCAACTCATGCCATTGGTCAGTATTGCAGCTGCAGCCGTATTTTTTTATGCCAAACGCCATTATCACAAAGATATTGCACGCTTTGAGCAGCAAGGAATAACTGAGCTTAAAAATCATTTAGGTAACCAAATACAAAAATGCGGGATGAATAACAAATGATGATTCGGCAATTACATATTGATGTATTTTTTGACTTTATTTGTCCTTGGTGTTTGATCGGCAAACGTCAGTTACTGATCGCTATAAATAGATTTTATCAGCTTCACCCCAAAGTCAAAGTGGTCGTACACTGGCGAGGTGTTCAGCTCATACCCGACTTAGCTGTTGAAGGTGTACCGTTTCAAACGTTTTATTTGAAACGGTTAGGTAGCTTGACAGCAGTTCGCATGAGACAGGAACAAGTCAATAAAGCTGCAAATAAAGTTGGGCTCAAGATCGATTTTGAGCAAATTAAACGAATGCCAAATACGGCCAAAGCTCATCGCTTATTTGATAAAGCTTTAAAGATAGGAACTCCTGAGCAGTGCAATGTGTTGTTAGAACAACTCTTTGCTGCATATTTTTATGATGGCTTAGACATCGGAAATACCACCACTTTATACAAAATCGCCAAACGCTGTGGTTTCCCGCGTGAAATGATCAAAGATTTACTGATTCAAGATCATCAAGATTTTATCTCTGCAAGTACAGGAGGTAATGGCGTGCCTTATTTTATTTTTGATCGGGCTTCAGCCTTAGTGGGCGCGCAATCAGCAGATGTACTTTATCAAGCGATGCAAGAGGCAATAGTGGCACAAGGAGCGTTGATATGACCAATCGATTTGAAGTGCCTTTTGAAAAAATTCCAAATTCAGGTGAGCGAGCTTTTTTAAAAATTGGAGATAAAAATCTCGCACTATTTAACGTTGCAGCTCAATTTTATGCAATCGATGACAGTTGTCCTCATCAGGGTGCGTCGCTATTTAGTGGACGTCTAGAAGGACGAGTGATTCAGTGCTGTGCCCATGGTCTACGCTTTGATTTAACAAATGGCTGTTTAGTTAATTCTTCTCAGCTCAAAGTTGCAACCTATCCAGTAGAAGTGATTGAGGACAAGGTATTTATTGTGATGGGCTGTGGGGAAAATCATGAGTAGTTTAGTTTTGAAAAATTTTTCCCAGCGTACAAAAGAATTAGCACCAGGCTTTGTGGTCAGTTCGGTCGTTGCTGCGGCTGCCTGTTTTTTATCAGAGCACTATGGTGCGCCAGTGATGTTGTTTGCACTGTTACTCGGTATGAGCCTAAATTTTTTAGCGGCTGAAAGTAAATGTAAGGTAGGTATCGAATTTACTGCACGTAACGTACTCCGAATAGGCATCGCGTTACTCGGCATGCGTATAACTTTAGGACAAATCACTGCACTAGGATGGCAGCCTGTAGCCTTAGTCATAACTCTGGTTATTGTCACAATCGCCGTTTCAGTGATTGCAGCTAAAATTTTAGGTTTCCAAAAACTATTTGGCATGCTCACTGGTGGATCAACAGCAATTTGTGGTGCTTCAGCTGCATTGGCACTATCGGCTGCTTTTCCGAATCATCCCCAAAAAGAAAAAGCGACCTTGTTTACTGTCATTGGGGTCTCTGCACTTTCAACATTAGCAATGATTGTTTATCCAATGATTGCGAAGTGGTTAGATCTATCGCCACAGGCTGCCGGTGTCTTTCTCGGAGCTACCATTCATGATGTAGCGCAAGTGGTGGGAGCTGGTTATAGCATGTCTACTGAAACAGGTGATACAGCCACTGTAGTTAAACTTATGCGTGTAGCAATGTTGCTTCCAGTAATTGTTTGTGCAGCCATGATTACCCGCATGCAAGGTGCAGATTCAACGGGAGAACGACCACCATTATTGCCATGGTTTGCTGTTGGCTTTTTAATTCTCGCTTGTATTAACAGTACAGGATGGGTGCCCATGATGGTACAAAATGGAATTAATGATTTATCACGCTGGTTTTTAGTCATTGCAATTAGTGCTTTAGGAATGAAAACTCAGTTAAAAGAATTAACATCTGTTGGAATTAAACCGATTCTTCTAATGATTGGCGAAAGTATCTTTTTAGTGGTATTGGTTCTTGGGCTTATGCGCTTGTGGTTTTAATTTTAAAAATTAAATTCTTAAGGAAGTTCTGAAGTGGTTATCCCATAACTTCCTTATATTCTAAATGATTTCATTTGGCATCAAATAAAGAGAAATTAATTGAGCAGGGCTTTATTGTGACTACGCCACATGTTCGGTGACATACCAAATTGACTAATGAACCAACGAGTAAAAGAACTCGGCATTGAGTAACCTAAAATATCAGACACCTGAGCAAGTGAATAATTTAGATTTTTTAAATAACGAAATACGAGGTCTTTGCGTACTTCATTGATTAAATCACTAAAACTCGTTTGAGCTTCTTCTAATCGGCGCTGTAAGGTCCGAACATGAATCCCATGTGTTTGAGCGACTTGATCAATTGTAGCGCGGCCCATTGGCAAAAGAAGATAAATACTTTTTCGAATATCAAAAATCATGGTCGATTCATTACTATTCTGCAAAATATCTAAATAACGCTGTGCATGGTTGGCCATAGCCAGATTTGCTTGAGGGTTGGTTGTATCAAGTTCAGCCGCTGTACAAACAATGCCATTAAAGTCACTACCAAACTCTAGTGCACAGCCGAAAATCCGCCGATGCAAAGTTAAATCACTCGGTGGGTTATGAGTGAAATGTACACTTAATGGCCGCCATTTTTGCATCATGAGCGCTGCACAAAAACGGTGGGTGATTCCTAAAGCAAGTTCTGTGGCTTGGCGGCTATACCCACAAGTTGTGGTTACCACTTCCTCTCGAATAACAACCGTATCGTCAATTTCTTCTATATATATTTCAAGTGAGTTATTGAGTAAATTTCTATAACGAACAATCGTTTGTAGTGCTTCTCTCAAAGTATATTGGTAACTTAATAATAAGCTCAGTTCACCAAAATCCGCGATTTCACGTTGCTCTGCCATATGTAAACCGAAAACATCACAATTACTCATCTGGGCTGAGTCTTCAAGCAAGGTAATGGCTTTATCTACAGGAATACGTTGTTTAAGATCATTCAATTGAATTTGGCTAAGCCCAACACGTGATAATAAATGGTAGGGATTTAGATCTAATTGCTGAGCAACTGCCAAATAATTTTTTAAAGAGGCGGTATGCGCAAGAGGCACCATTTTATTATCTCCTGTTCTTAATCAGCCATATTCCTTACAGCTCATATCTAGTTATAACTAAAATATCTACATTACAAAAGCTTTTATTTAAGAGCCCAATCGTGATGTCGAATCAATTTTAAATCTGTTCTTTTGGTTTATTTGTAATTACAGAAACTATTTTAATTAATTTACTAAATTTTAAAAATATGTGTCATCAAATGAAAAGTCCGTGACGTCTTATGTACACCACTAACTGAAATGAGTCTTTATTGTGAATGGAGTTTTATAAAAATTCTTAGGCATCCTAGATGGCAAAATTCACAGGCGTCGAAATGGAAAAAATACAAACCAACGCAACAATTTTAATTATTCCGGGCTTACGCGATCATGTTCCCGAGCATTGGCAAACAATCTTGGAAACAAAGCTAGTAAAGGTTCACTCTGTACCACCTGTGCAAATTAATAAACTCAATTGTGAAAATAGAGTTGCTGCTATTCAGACACAACTCGAACAAATACAAGGACCTGTCATTTTGGTTGCTCACAGTGCAGGCGTGCTGATGACACTACACTGGGCTGCAAAATACCAACGAGCAATTCAGGGCGCTTTACTTGTGGCTCCACCTGACTTAAACCAAAGCTGGCCAGAAAATTATCCAAGCCCAACTGCACTTCATCAAGAAGGATGGAGTCCTTTACCAGATCAAACATTACCTTTTCCCAGCATTTTGGTTGCAAGCACCAATGACCATTTAGCTCGTTATGAAGCTGTAAATGAAATGGCAGAAAAGTGGGGCAGTCAACTCGTAAATTTGGGTGATGTGGGACATTTAAATCCTGCATCTGGCTTTGGCTATTGGCCTTTAGCTGAACAATTTATTCAACAGTTAGATCAGGTTGAACAACCTGCCTAGTTAAAAATACCTGCTTGTGTAAACCATTTAAAAGCCAAAGGATGGCTTTGAGTAATAAGCAATAAATAAGAAAAATCATATTTATAGGAAGATAATATGATGGGTCATTACCTATATTTAAATCAAAGAAATAATCACGTTTTATATATTCAAAAAATAGGTGTTTCATTCAGCCTAATTTTATTCATGTCTAAAGCGAACGCAGCTAGTTTTGATATTGATAAAGACTGGAAGTTCGAGACAAAAACCACATTAAGCCTAGGTGCGAGTTGGAGTACACAAGACCCATCCGTTTCATTACTTTACCGTCCCGACGCAAACAAAATAGGGAAACAAGGCGCTAGCATTGATGTGAATGGTGATGATGGACGTATGAATTTTAGTAAATATGATGCCATTTCACAGATTATCAGAGGCATAACTGAAGTTAAGCTAAATGGAAAACAGCAGGGTGCGGTCATTAGCACTAAATATTGGTATGACCATGCCTATGAGACAGGACAAGGAGACTTTAAAACTTTTAATGATTCAGCGTGGCCAAGGCTCGCAAAGTTCAAAGGTATTGATTTATGGAATGCCTATATATGGAAAGATTTTGAACTAGGCGATGGAAAAAGCATAAATTTAAAACTAGGCAAACAAACATTAAATTGGGGGAAATCTCAGTTTTTCCAAAACGGGTTAAATTCAGTAAGTGCATTTGATTTTGCTGCAATCAACCGACCGGGTGGTGATGCAAAAGAAAGAATCATTCCAACCGAAATGTTTTCATTCGACACAAGCATTAATAAAAATTTGAAAATAGAAGGGTTCTATCAATTTAAATTTAGACCTTCAGTTGTTGATGGTAGTGGAACTTTCTTTGAGATTTCAGACTTTGTGCCTGAAAACGCAGGTCCAGTTCTGATTGCTGGAGGGGGAGATAAATTATCAGATACCGCAATTCGTTTACGTACCTATATTCCACGCGCAGAAAGTAGAAAAGCAAAGGATAACGGCCAATATGGTATTGCTTTAAAACAGACATTACCAAGTTTAAATAATGCTGAGTTAGGTATTTACTATGCCAACTTCCATAGCCGTAATGCGAACTTTGATGGAACGGCAGTAATAGCGCGCGGGCCAGAGCACTTTAATACCGCAAGTTATTTTTCTATTTATCCTGAAAATATCAAAATGTTTGGATTAAGTCTGACTGGTAAAGTTGGCACAACGATGGTTTTTAGTGAATTAACCCACAAGCCTAATCAACCTTTGCAATTAAACGGCACAGATATTGTCTATGCTCAAGTGCTATCGGAAGGGACACCATTTGCTCCCCCGGGAAAAACTGTTGAATTAGGCCAATATATTCAAGGTTATGTACGCTTACCTGTCACACAATTTTCCGTCGGAGCAACTGACAGCATATTTAATATTGGGGGCGCAAATTCGATGACATGGTCTACAGAGTTTGCTTTAAATCATATTGCAGATATTGGTAATCATCGGTTTGGCCGGACAGGAGCATTTGGCCGTAGTGAGCTTTCAACAGGGGCTTATAATCCTGAAACAGGCGAGTTTAAATGTACGCCGTATGGTACAGCTCATCTTACCAATGCAGAAATTGATAACTTAAATGAACGTTTTTGTAATAAAAAAGGATTTTTTAATGAATGGTCATTTGGATACCGATTACGTGGTGCACTAAATTATCAAGATATTTTACCTTCTACCGTTATCACTCCAAGTCTTAGTTTTAGACATGATGTTTATGGATACAGCCAAAACTTTCAAGAAGGACAAATGAGTGTAAGTGCGGCGTTATCTCTTAATTATCAGCAAAAATATACAACTGAGATTGCCTATAATAACTTTTTTGGTTCTAATGAATTTAGCACGATAGATGATCGAGATTTTGTTTCATTAATATTTAAAGCTAATTTTTAGTTCAATTATTTTCTTAAAAAAATTATAGAAAGACCCGTTATGAATGAAATTTTAGAATGGAGGATAACTTTTGAAATTTAGATCAAAAATTGATTGGTGGCTTTTATTAATATTTATTGTTACTACTGCCATCATTGTTATGAAAATTTATGAAGCAAATCATAACTATTCTTTAGCTTCAAATTTTCCGCATCTCATTTTTTATAGTTTAATTATTCTTATCATTTGGCTTCCAATTTTTAACACTTATTATGTAGTAGAAAACAACACATTAATCATTAAGAGCTTGGTGTTCCGTTGGAAAATTGATATTAATGATATTACTCAAATAGAACATACTCATAATCCACTTTCATCTCCAGCGCTCTCATTAGATCGACTCAAAATTTATTATATGAAAAATGGAGAAGTCACATCAGTGATGATTTCGCCAAAAGATAAAGAAAGTTTTTTGCAAGCGATAAACAAAAGACTCCATTAAAGTTGCTTGTTTAATTGCAAACATAAATTACGCTATTTCCAAGACGACAAAAAATAAATGGTGATAAATCATGACTAAATTTTTTTTACTGCCAGTTTTAGGCACTACGGTTTTAATTACATTAGCTGGATGCGCTTCATCCTCGCAATATCCAATTACTGAGAGTTATGGTCCAGATCCAAAGTTACCTGAACCTAAATCAAGTTTATTTCCGACCGTTAATATTGCACCTGCAAAAGGCTGGCCAAGTGGGGTTATGCCAACCCCAGCGGAAGGTTTAAAGGTAAAAGCATTTGCAAAAGGACTTGAGCACCCGCGTTGGCTTTATGTTTTACCAAATGGCGATGTATTAGTTGCTGAAACAGATGCGCCGCCTAAACCAGAAGACAGCAAAGGCATTAAAGGTAAGATTATGTCTTTTGTGATGAAGCGAGCAGGTTCATCTCATCCAAGCGCAAACCGTATTAGCCTACTTCGTGATACCAATGGAGACGGAGTTGCTGACCAGAAAACAGTATTTCTTAAAAACTTAAATTCACCATTTGGTATGGCATTAGTAGGTAATAACTTATATATCGCCAATACGGACGCACTGGTGCGTTTCCCTTATCAAGAAGGTGAAACTCAAATTACAGTAAGTGGAACCAAAGTATTAGATTTACCGGGCGGCCCTTTAAATCATCATTGGACCAAAAATGTCATTGCTAACCCAGCAGGAACAAAGTTGTACATTACCGCTGGTTCTAACAGTAACGTTGCTGAAAATGGTCTAGATCAAGAAAAAGGTCGTGCACAAATTACAGAGTTTGATATTGCGAGTGGTCAATCACGCCCATTTGCAACAGGACTGCGTAATCCAAATGGTATGGCTTGGCAACCGCAAAGTGGAAAACTCTGGACCGTTGTTAATGAGCGCGATGAAATTGGTAGTGACTTAGTACCTGACTATATGACGTCAGTCCAAGACGGTGGTTTTTATGGATGGCCATATAGCTATTATGGTCAACATGTAGATGTGCGAGTAAAACCACAAAATTCGGAAATGGTTGCTCGTGCAATTAAACCTGATTATGCACTTGGTAACCATACGGCTTCATTAGGCCTTGCATTTTACACAGCTGAACTCATGCCACAATTTAGAGGAGGCGCATTGATCGGTCAGCATGGTTCTTGGAACCGTAAGCCTCACAGTGGTTATAAAGTCGTTTTTGTACCATTTAGAAGTGGTCAACCGTCTGGTCCACCACAAGATATCTTGACCGGATTCCTGAGTGATAAAGGCAAAGCCTATGGTCGTCCTGTGGGTGTAGCCATTGATTTTTCAGGTGCCGTATTAGTTGCAGATGATGTAGGCAATACGATTTGGCGTGTTTCACCAGTTGCGGAGACGACTTATGAGACTCCATATAAAAAATAAATAATCTAAATCTCATTTTAAGACTTCATTATTTTTATCTTATTTAAACAATATGAGATAAATAATTTAAAATAACTAACTAATTTGCCTGAACTTTAGTAAATTAGTTAGTTTTCTTTATCTATCTATTTTTAGTCTGAGTTAAATCTGGTTCTTTTTCCAATTTAATATTAAATTTTGATAGCATTCGCGTTATACACAATAAGAACTTTATATGAATTATGACCGATCAATTAAGAGCAAAATTTGAAAATTTAGAACTTAACGCAGGTTTAGGGAAAATCAGCGCCTTTATTTCCATGTCACTCAGCTTACTTTGTCTATTTGGTGCATTATGTTTTTTATTTCCCAGTGTATTAACGACTCCAGAACTCCGTCCTCTTTACGCAAAACACTATAATATTTTTTATTATGGGCTGATCACAGGCATTATTATTAGCGCAGGTTTTGGCGCATTTAGTGCAATTGTTCGTCAAAACAGATATGGATTTTACGGACTATGTTTTTCACTTGTAGCAGCAGTTTTAGGTTGTGGTGTAATTAAAGCACCCGTTTTACCAAGTGTACCGTTTTATGCTGGTATCGATTATTTTGTACTAACCTTATTTATTCTAGCGTTCATTTTTATTCCGCTTGAAGGCTTTTTTGCTAAAAATCCCGAACAAAAGATATTAAGAGTAGGGTGGGTGACCGATATGAAATATTTCATGGTCAGCCATATTGGCATTCAATTATTTAGCTTTTTAACAGTTATGCCGATTCAATATTGGATCACGCATCTACCTGATAATCCAATTGTGCCTTATGTACAAGCTCAGCCGATATGGCTGCAATTTATTGAGTTACTGATTGTGGTCGATTTTACGGTGTACTGGTTACATCGAGCTATGCATGAGGTTAATTTCTTATGGCGCTTTCACGCGATTCATCATTCGACTGAATATATGGATTGGTTAGCATCTTCACGATTGCATGTCATTGAAGTGCTCATGACACGTTTTATTGCCACTTTACCGATTTTCTTGTTGGGTTTTCATACTTCGGCTGTTTTTGCCTATTTAGTCTTTATTTCATTTCACGCTATTTTCATTCATTCCAATGTGCGTTTTCGCTTTCCGTATTTACGCTGGATTATCGCAACGCCAGAATTTCATCATTGGCATCATTCTTCAGAAAAACCTGCTATTGATAAAAATTATGCCGCTTTTATTCCTCTATACGATGTTATTTTTAAAAGTGTATATATGCCTAGCCACTTGGCGAGTGTATATGGGACGGTGGGTTATAAAATCCCAAATAGTTTTATAAAACAGTTTACTTGGCCCTTTAAAAAGTATGTAAAACGTTTTTTGAAACCTTGGCGTGATCAGTAAAGTAAAAAAAGCCTCGATGGAGGCTTTTTTTAATTATTATTTGCTTTTAATATTTTTAAAAATCATCACAAGTGCAATCAGAGCAAGAACAATAATTAAACTCATATAAATGTTGGCACTGTTCATAAGTCCGATTTTACCCACAAAGTATCCTGCTAAAATTGCTGGAATACTAAAAGCCAAATAACTCTCTACAAAAAAAGCAGCCATGAGTCCTGCGCGTTCTTCGGGTAAAGCTAGAGGCATAACTGTGCGAATTGCACCCATAAAAGCTGTACCAAAACCTACCCCAGTAATAATAGAACCTAAGAGTAAAATTACAGCACTGGTAAAATTAATCGCTAGAAATAAAACGGTTGCCCCAATGATGATGGATAAGGTACCCGTGAGCAAAATACGAAAGTTGGTAGATTTTCTAAGAGTCAGAATCCCTACTGCACCTGAAAGGGCGAGCGCCATAAACATAACACCGTTTAGCCAAGCTGAAGATGTTTGAAAAATTTTTGCCAATAAAGAGGGCATAAGTGATAAGAAAAAACCACTGACCATCCAAAGCGCAATATTAATAGGGCTAATACTCAATAACGCACTTCTTGCTTGATGAGGTATAGCCATGTTGGGTTTTAATGAAGCGAAAGCACCTGATCTTTTGCGTACAGTTTCAGGATTCAAAAAACTTAAAATGAGTTCAAAAGCAAATAAGACACATAAAAGTTCAAAAACCAGATGTAAAGGTTGAACCGAAAATTGCAGAATAAGACATGTAATAAAAATACCTGCTGCCATGCCGACCATGGGAGCAATACTATTAATTAAGGAGCCATGATGCTTACTGAAATCTAAAATTGCAGCTCCAATTGCAGAAACGGCAAGACCTGTTGCGATACCTTGTAAGCCACGTGCGATAAATAACATCGAAACATCTGAGGCAAAAAGAAAAAAGCTCATTGAAGCAATTTGCAGAAAAATTGCTGTAATAATGACAGGCCGACGTCCGATATAATCAGATAAAGAACCAATAATGAGTAGAGACGCAAGTAAGGTAAACGCGTAGGTCGCAAAAATCAAAGTTAGAGTAACAGGCGAAAATTGCCATGTCTGCTGATACAGACGATATAGAGGTGTAGGGGCACTAGACGCCGCCATAAAGGTCATGAGCGTGATTGTATTTAAGGTCAACGCCACTTTTGGATCTAACTGAAAAACTGATCCAGACCGTTTTGAACTTGAATTGTTCATATAAGATGAATAACATTAAAGCGAATATTTAGCTTTTATACATTATTTTTACACTAAAGCAAATCATTAGCTTTAGTGTATTTTGTATATACAAATAATATTTTAATTGTTTCTTCTTGAAGTAGAGCTGATTAATGGCAAAAGTTGTTACTGGGTTACGTCCAGGTGGTCGTAGTGAAAGAATTCAAACTGCGGTACATCAAGCAGTAAAAGGACTACAAAAAAATTTGGAGCAAAGCCAAATTACTATCCCTATGATTGCTCAAAAAGCAGGAGTAACACCTTCAACTATTTACCGCCGTTGGGGTGATATCAATCAGCTATTTTCAGATGTAGCCTTAAATGAACTGAAGCCAGATATGGAACCGAAAGATTTAGGTTCATTTCAGCTTGATGTTACTGCATGGATTGAACAATATTTCGAGGAGTACTCTTCTGAAGTAGGGCAAACATTGCTACGTGATGTGCTACATACAAACGATTCTTCCAACGCTCGAAAATGCGAAACTTTAATTATTCAACAACTTGACATTATTCAAGCCAGAGCGAAATCACGTAATGAATTAACCATCGACAATCAGGAAATTATCGAAGCTGTGATTGCACCTATGCTGTTCAGAATTTTATTCACCGATCGAGCATTAGGCTTAGATTACGTGCAAACTTTATTGGCACGTTTATTTAAAGCACATGCTGATGTCATTTAAATGAAAAGAATTATTTGAGCAGAATATTGATCGAAATAGATAATTTCTTCTGTCGTTATAAATTTATATATCAATATTTCTTATTATTTTTAAATTAAATTTTCATAATTTACAATTTACATGTTTTTTATAAAATCATTTATTTAATAAATGGTGAGCTTATTTGATCTAATTAAGCCTAGATAGCTATTTTTATGCTTAATTTTATTGAAATATAGAATTTAAATAATAACTTAGTAAGTATTTTATTTATTTTTCTATGTTTGAAAACAGAAAAATTATAATGATTTTATATAATTTATTGCATGACTATTGGATTTAACATTTTTTAAATTTATAACACAGGCCGTTTTTTATTCTTTACAATGGCTTTTCCTTGATAAAGCAGCTTGTGGTGCACGCTTTATATTTATTTTTTTATCCCCATCGAAAAGGTATTTAGATAATGGATTTCAATACCCTTGACCAAGAAACAGTACAGAAAAAACAGAAGTTTCACCAAATTTTGTATGTACAGGTCATCTTTGCAATTATTTTGGGCATTTTAATAGGTCATTTTTACCCAGAACTTGGCGAAAGTTTAAAACCACTTGGTGATGCATTCATCAAGATTGTTAAAATGATTATTGCTCCCGTAATCTTTTTAACTGTTGTGACAGGCATTGCCAGTATGACAAACATGAGCCGAGTTGGCCGTGTAACTGGTAAAGCGATGCTTTATTTCCTTACCTTCTCAAGCTTGGCTCTTGTGGTTGGTATGATTGTGGCAAATATTATCCAACCGGGTAAAGGTCTTAATATTGACCCTGCTACCTTAGTGAACGATAAAGTAAATACTTACGTTGAAAAGGCGCACGCAACAAATATTACCGACTTTTTCATGAATATTATCCCGCAAACACTAGTCAGCCCTCTGGCAGGTGGCGAAATTTTGCAGGTTCTATTTGTAGCGGTGTTATTTGGTATTTCTTTAGCTGCATTGGGTGACCGTGCGCGTCCAATTACAGATTTCTTAAATAACTTAACGGCTCCAGTTTTCTATCTGGTTGGTATGTTAATGAAGCTAGCTCCAATCGGTGCTTTTGGTGCAATGGCTTTTACCATCGGTGCGTATGGAATCGAATCAATTGGTAATTTATTATTATTAATTATGACGTTCTATATTACAGCGGTACTATTTGTCATAGTGATCTTAGGGGCAGTAGCGCGTTACAACGGCTTCTCAATTATTCATTTAATCCGTTATATCAAAGATGAACTTTGGTTGGTTTTAGGAACAAGTTCTTCTGAAGCAGCTTTACCATCTTTAATGGATAAAATGCAAAAAGCAGGTTGTGAAAAATCGGTAGTCGGTTTGGTAATTCCAACAGGTTATTCATTTAACTTAGATGGTACAAATATCTACATGACTATGGCCGCTCTGTTTATTGCGCAAGCGTGTAACGTAGACTTATCAATTAGTGAACAAATTGCATTGCTTCTTGTTGCGATGGTAAGTTCTAAAGGTGCAGCAGGGGTGACTGGTGCAGGCTTTATTACTCTGGCTGCAACTTTATCGGTTGTACCAGCTGTTCCTGTTGCAGGTATGGCATTAATTCTTGGTATTGATCGTTTTATGTCTGAATGTCGTGCATTAACAAACTTAGTAGGTAATGCTTGTGCAACAATTGTTGTTGCAAGATGGGATAAGGCTTTAGATAAAGATCTTTTAGATAAAGCATTAAAGAACCCTAAAGCAGAGTAATTTTATAAAAAAATCTGTAGCTAAGGGCAATTTGGGAGAGTAGCCCCGCTACAGATTTTTTGTTTAATATCTAAAATTATATTTTAAATAAGCCATTTAAAAGTTCTGCAAGATTCATGTCTTTTTCAAAAAAACATAGTAATTAAATTAAGTCGTAAAATTAAGCTTTTAAGTGATCCTCAAACTCTTCACCTAATTGCATCGCTAATGAATTTCCTGCTAAATCACAGGTCACTAAACCATATTCTTTTTTAAAACTAAAAGTAAAACCTTTCCCATCAGCAAGATTTTTAACTGAATACCCTAACTTTTCTAACCAAATACGAAACGCAATCAAATTTTTAGCTTTAACAACCTTTTTCACGTGAGAACTCCTTCTATCCGTGGCATTACATCTTATTTATTAATAGGGTTTTAATTAGATTTTTTAAAGGGGGAAAACTTTGTTTTATTTTGCAAGTTGTAAAAAAAGTAAGATAGAGAAAGGAAATTTTTGTTTTTTATAAAATTGTGAGGATGTTATGTAACTAAAAAAT
>NZ_LRPE01000037.1 GCF_001605885.1 Acinetobacter lactucae
GTATAAAAATACTGAAACACACCTTAATGCAAATGATTATTATTATCAATAAAAATTTATTTTTCAATGCAAGAAATTGTAATTATCTCGTTATTTGTATAAAAAAATTGAACTTTAACTTCTAGATTTATCTCGATTAAACTTTCTTGTCTAAGGTGAAAATAAATAAACATCTAGCTGTTTAAATTTTATACTTTTAAAATCAATAATTTGCTTATATTTCAAATAAATTGCTTTAATGATACTTTCTTTAGCGGAAAATATTACCAAATAAAAATATGCTTGTTTTTTCTGCAGTTTTTCAATTTCTGCTTGTTCGTTTTTATTTAGAAAAACATCATAAAATTCATCTTTCTTTTTAAAAAAAACATAATGTTTTTGAGATTCTATATCGATCCCAAATGTTTTTTCTTTAACCGTGTTATTCCTAGCATATGCGATGGCATGACATGATTTTTTTGATCCAACATGACTAATCCCACCCTTCACTCCTTCTGGCCATAGGGGTTCCCCATGTTTACCTTGATAGATAATAGAATCTTGTAAGTTGAGGCTTTGTAATGCATATTTGGCTGCTAAGCGCCCAGTCAAGAACTCTAATTGACGAATGAAGCGTGAGCTTTTTATATTCGGTGGAAGAAATATATTCAGCTCCTGATATATATGATCAAGTTGAAATATTTCTTTGATTTGGCTGAGCTGGACTTTATGTATCTCTAGCCCGAAAGCTGTTAGCTTTTCATATTGAATATTTATTTCATCCAGATATGAATTAGCCCCTCTACTTAACTGCTTCTCCGTATTCATAGCGTGGACTTTATTCAATATTCACGGTCAATGTTTCAACGATGGCAGCAATGTTCTCAAGCATCTTTAGTCGGGTCTCGGGGTTAAGAAAGTAGAAATGGTCCCCTTCAAACTCAATACTTCCTAACCAATTTTCTGTGTGTTGTTGCCATGCATCCATCATTCTTTTGTTAGGAATATCAGGGTCCTGTTTGCCGTAAAATGCAACAATCGGAACCTTAGTCTTATGAATCTTCTCGCTAAGTAATTGATCACTAAGATAGAAGTCATTACGAATGATTTTGAGAAAGAATGTGAGTGCATCCTGATTGTTTAAAATTTCGTCAGGAAAATTATTGTATCGCTTTAATTCATCAATAATTTTTTCATCAGTTAGCTCATGCTTGTACCGCATATGTTGAATATAGTGATGCTCAGGTCGGCTACTTATAACAATTAATCTCAACTGATCAATTATGGGTTTTTCATTCAAATAATTGAGTACTTTCCAAATCAAGCCACCTCCTACACTATGTCCAAATAAAATAAACGGCGTGTCTGAGTAAGCTTGTATTTCATTGGCAATTTGCATAGCCAATAGATTAGGATCATCAATCAATGGTTCATTTATTTTTATACCATGACCCGAATATTCAATAGGAATAATGCGAATATTGTCAGAGATCTGCTTTTTCCATGGATAATAAATACTCGCGCTACTCCCCGCAGGCGGTAAACAGAACATATTATATTGATGTTTATTCACTTAAGAATTCTCCAAATATTAAGCATTTTTCTTTTATAAAAAATGCTTAAATCAGGTTTCTGCTCTATTTTTTAAACAGAAATTGAAGCTAAATTGATAGTTTGAGTGGGTTGCCAAATGGCTGAATCACGATGCGTGACAAAAATAACCGTACAAGAAAGAGCACGTATCGTTGTAACAATTTCCTGCTCAGTCTCTTCATCCAAGGCAGAGGTTGCTTCATCAAGTATTAAAATCGGCGCATTTTTGAGTAATGCTCGGGCAATTGCGACCCGCTGACGTTCACCACCCGACAATGCGGTGCCTTGTTTACCAACCGATTGATTAATTCCTTCTGAACTACGGTCAATCATTGCCCCTAATGCGGCATCTCTTGCAGCTTTTTCTATTTCATCAGCAGTTGCATCAGGTTTTCCTAAACGGATATTTTCAGCTAGTGTTCCTGTGAACAAAATAGGTTCTTGTGTGACATAAGCGATATTTGAAACCAAATCTTCATATTTCATTTGATCAAGAGCTATGCCACCAAGGGTAATTTTT
Organism: Acinetobacter lactucae; assembly: GCF_001605885.1. GTDB lineage: Bacteria > Pseudomonadota > Gammaproteobacteria > Pseudomonadales > Moraxellaceae > Acinetobacter > Acinetobacter lactucae. Next base: position 2,093 of record NZ_LRPE01000037.1, read on the forward strand.
CCTCTTTGTGGATCATCAAACCGTGTAAGCAATTCAAGTAAAGTACTCTTACCACTACCGCTTGGTCCGGTAACCCATACTCTGCTTCCCAATGCGATGTCGAGAGTCATATTTTCAAGTGCTGGCGCATAGCTAACGCCTTGTACCGAAATATGATGGCCAGTAGGAATTTGGGGATGTAATGGCTCAGGCAACTCAGGTGGATGTGTGATCTGATTAAAGTTGCGCAGTGCAGCAAACAAATCATTAATATGTAACCCTGCAGTAGCGAGTTCACCTAACGGCGCTGCTGCACGCCCAATTAAGACGAGTAATGCCAACACCAAAGCAGCATGATTGACACCAGCGATCACCAGATAAGTTGCCATCCCTGCAATCGGTAAAACACTTGCCAAGGTTGCAATAAAGCTTGCAAATGCAGCAGCACGGTTGATTCGTACTAATGTCTCTTCTTGCTCTTCCCAACGATGTTCCAGCCTTTGAACCGCACGCTCTGGTCCCGCGGCTGTGCGTAATAACTCAACATGATCAACCAATTCCAACGTTGCTTGTGAAGCCGCTAAATCGGCAGTATTACGCTTTTTATCAATATGCATGAGTGCACGTTGTGCTAGGAATTGAGCAAATAAAGAGAGTAAAAGTAAGCCTAAAGCGACAAATGCTACGCCTGCTCCAGCAAGTAGGCCTATTCCTATTGTTAGAAATAAAGGCATAAAAGGCGCATGTAAAAAGGTTTGCAATTGATGAGCAGGGATACTCATAAACCCAGGAATTCCCTGTCCAGCAATTGTCTTAATCTGAGCACGCTGTTCATTGGTAAACCAAGAAAGCTTGGCACGAGCTAAAGATTTACCTAACTCAGCAAATAGGTCGCCTGCTAAACGCACACCAGTAAGGAAGCCAGCACGAGTAACTATTATTGTCACTAATATTGCTGCAATTGCACTGATGAGAACCCAACTTGGAGACCATTGATTGACAATTGCAAATGCCAATACGGTATATGCGATTGCTTCAATTGCTGCAACAATGATCCATCCGATACCAACAATAATTAATTTTTGTTTGGCCGCACGAGGAAGCATCGAAAAAATCTGATCTTTATTTAATTTAGCAGGAGTATTCATAAAGATTTCCCTGAGTCAGTTGGGCCTTTAAGCACTAACCTGTTGTCAGCATGAGCAGCTAAGGCGAGATCATGAGTGACCATGACGATGGTTTTATTCTGGTTTTTAGCTAAGTGGCTTAATTCCAATATTATTTTTGTCGCATTGGTCTGGTCGAGTGCGCTCGTTGGCTCGTCTAATAAAATAATAGGAGCTGAGGATAAAAAAGCACGCGCTATACCTATGCGCTGTTTTTCACCGCCTGAAAGTAAAGTTGCATCTGCATTTAAATCTACTTTTAGTTGGGCCTTGAGTAATGCCTGCTCAAGTTGTTCATCGTTTGCATTAATGGCAGATAAGGACAAGTTTTCTCTTACTGTGGTCGGTAATACATCTCCACCTTGGGGAATAAACAAAACCTTTTCATGTCTTAGCTTTTCATGTAATTGCAAAATATCTGTTTTTGCTAATTGAACGACACCTTCTTGCAATACAGCGAACCCAGCAAGTGCTCGCAGTAAGGTAGTTTTTCCAACTCCACTCGGCCCTGTAATTGCAGTAATTGAATTTTTTGGAAATGAATAACTTAATCGATCCAATACCTTTTGATTTTCAATTACAAAGCTTGCATTAACTATTTCAAGTGTTGCATCTTCCTCAATCTGTTGTAGATTGCCGGATGAGAGTACTGGCTCTTCTAAGAATGCAGATAAACGAGTAGCTGCAGCTCGCCCAGCAGCGACATAATCAAGACCATGCCCTAAACGTAGTGAAGGTGTCACGATGGCCAAACTAAAGAAAAGTGTTGCAGCCAAGGTCATGCTGTCGTATTGATAAGCTACAAAATAGGCTATGGCAAAGGTTGCAACAGCTTGTAGTAGTGCAGTGGCAAAAGCAGCGAGTGTGGCGACTTTACTCACCCAAGACACCATATTTTGAGTGAAATTTTGTGCTGCTTGAGTATAGGCTGTTAAAGCGCCTGATTGTTGCCCATATATTCGGTTATCACGAATGCCGCGCGCATAATCATCAGCAGAACCAATAATATCCATCATGACCTGCATACGCGCAGCGCCATCCCGTTTTGATACATGGGGAACAATAATTAAATAATAGAGTGAAGCAATTGCCCCAGGTAATAATACCCAAAGTGCCATCGGGCCAACCAACACAACTAATAAAACAATAGAAAATAAAGGGATTACAGCAAAAATCGCAATTTCCGACGGTAAATGCGCCACCATATGATGTAAAGTTGCGATATCGTCTGAAACCAGTCGTTTTAAGCTTTGGTCACCCTGTTTTGATAGGGTTGTGTTAGGTAACCGAATTAAATGATGAGCAATTTGACGACGTAATCGTGCCGAAAATCCAGCCTCTGCATCATGCACTAACCATGAAGCCAGTGCTGCCAATGCCGCACCGACTATCCAAAAAACCGCTGAAAAGATTACCCAATAAGAAGATAAATAACCAATCAACTGAATCATGCCCCACAGGGCAGTTAAGATGGCTAAACCTGAAAATACGGCAGCAAACGTACCTGCAAATAATTTAGGAAATGCTGGCTTGAGTGCTGGTGCCAAGGAAGAGTTTGTCATCAGATGAGATAACTTTAAATCAGACATGCTTATCTCTCTTTATATTCATAGAAAAAGCGGTACTTAAAATAAAATCTCGCTTCAATTGACCAGCAAGAATTGCCATTTTCGGCTTTAAAAAAGCATGAATAAGAAAATCATATAAAAAGTATTTTTTTAAAAACTTTAATTGCATCAAAAACTTCCTAACCACCCTATCAAAATATTTTTAGATCATTTTCTAGACTGTAAAAATTAATATGGATTTGTCTAAATCATCTTGGTTGATATGACTAAAAACCAACTGTACGTTTAGAGGCACCTTGTAAATCAAAAATAACGTCGTCAATTAAGCTATCAATCTGACGTGTATCTCGGTGATGTGCCGTAGTAATTAAATGAGCCATATTTCCAGAGGTAGCCAGATAATGCTTTTTCCAGACGTGCTCAGAAGGACACGGAAATACTACAGTGATTGAATTCAGATTCCGCCAAGCAGGAATACCCACTGCCTGAAAACGATCAACCGCGTACTGGGCCATTTTTAGGCAATGTTGAATTCTCTGTCGTCTTTGTAAATTGGTTTGGCTACGTATTGCCGCCCACATCAACAAGACGGTATGACCATTGCGTGAACCACTTATGGTTTGATCACGTGTAGAGATATAGTCCACATCTACAGATATAAGCTCTACATTTTGGCGTTTGGCCACAACAATGCCACACGGAATCGGTGAACCAATCATTTTATGACCAGACACACAAATCGAGTCGATACCATGAGCAAAGGAAAACGCTTGAGGATGATCGACAAAAGGTAAAATCATGCCACTTAAGGCAGCGTCGGCATGAATATAATAATCTCGGCGCATGATTCCGATTTGCGCTAAGCGCTCTTGAATCATTTCAATATCATCAATTGCGCCCGTCATGGTCGTACCAATATTTGCAAAAATAATGGGGTGACTTTCTTTATTGGTTTTTATTTTATGGATTAAGTCCTCATAGTCGATTTCACCATTACCCAATGATTCGATCACACAAGATTTCATCTGCAATAATTTGGCGATTTTCCCAACCGAATAATGCGTATCTTTTGAGTAATATAATGTGGAATCTGGAAATAGCTCACGCGCCAGATAACAACCAAACATATTACCTTCTGTGCCACCATTGGTCACATATCCCCAGCTTTTTTCAAAGGGAATTTGAAAAATTTCAGCAAAATACGCCATCACATCTTTTTCAAAATCAAAAGAATTTAATGCGTAATTACTATAGTCTTTCCAATCACCACAATTATTAATAGAGAATTTGAAAAAACGGAATAAAGCGGAATAATCAAAATCTGCAGATTCAGGATACCCAATATTGAAGTATTGATGTTTTAAACAGTAATTCCAGAATGTCTCTATTTTCTCTTGATCAGCAGGCGATAAAATCATTTTTTGCTCCGTTAATATGACGATTACAAGTCGTCTAAGGAGTCGCTATCAAAGATATAAATTTTATGTATAAATTTAGCGACCAGGATTTGTCGTATGCCTTATGATGGCAACCCTCTACCCTGCAATCCTTTGCCGTGCATCAACCAATGACCACCAATTTGATAAAGTGGGTGTGCGTCCTAATTCTTCAAAACTAATATTGATTCCCTGCGCTTTGAGTTCCGAAGAAAACTGCATAATTCGTAATGAGTCCAATCCATAAAGAATCAGATTTTCTTCTGGATCTAATTCATCTTCTTCAATAAGCTGCTGGACTTTTTGCTCTAGCCAAGGTCGTGTAATGGCTGTTGCCACCTGCCCCACTACAGATTCGGTATCCACGACTTGACCACAACGTGAAGACACATATTTCAAAGCTAAGCGGTGTTCTTCTTCTGAAAAATCGGCAACTGCATCGCCAACCAAAAAGGGTTGTATGTCACTCATAAAGGCTTCAATTGCCGTAACCATACAACCGATATGAGCATAAACACCGCCAATAATGAGCTGATCACGATTCCAGTTTTGCATTCTTTCAAGCAAATCCGAACGTTTAAACGCGCTATAACGCCATTTCGTTAAGACGATGTCATGTTCAGCAGGAGAAAGTTGATCAATAATTTTTTGCTGATCGATTGTTGAGGCTGGCAAACCCGGTCCCCACATCGCATTCAGTAATGCGCGATCTGCCGCTGGCTGCTCATAAGGCTGTGCTGTATAGACAACAGGAACATTGTTCTGATGTGCCCAACTTCTTAGTTGAACTAAATGATTAACAACCGTTTTAATTAATTCACTTTCAGCATCATAAAAATTTAAAAAGTAACGTTGCATATCATGAATTAATAAAACTGCTCGAGAAGAATCTAACTGCCAGTCTGTTTTGTTATTTGGATAACTCTCTCGTTTGGGAATGAGATAAGTAGAAATTTTTGCAATAGCCATATGCTGCTCAATATTTATTAAGATGTTGTAGATGTATTTAAAATGCTGCGAAGTTGTTTTTTGTCGACCTTACCGACAGCAGTCAGTGGCAAACTTTCGATTAATTTGATCTGGTCTGGAAGTTTGTATTGTGCAATGCCCAACTCCATGAGATGGCGTCTGAGCACAACAGCTTTAAGTTCAGGATTGCGAGAGACAATATAGGCACAACTTTTTTCACCGAATTGTTCATCAACAATTGCGACCAAAGCTGCGTGCATAACTTCCGGATGTAGAAGAATAAGTTTTTCTATTTCTTCCGAAGCAATCTTTTCACCACCACGATTAATCTGGTCTTTAATTCTTCCTACTACACGTAAATTGCCATCCGAAGTACGCTGCACGAGATCGCCCGAATAGTAATATTTGTCCTCATCAAAGACCTGTGAATTATGTTCAGGGCTTTGGTAATAACCACAAAAGGTATAAGGTCCCCGAGTCGCAAGCATCCCTATTTCACCTTCTGGGACTTCCCTATACTGCTCATCCACAATTTTAATTTCATCATCAGAACTGATAGGACGCCCTTGTGTCGTAAAGATTTGCTCATCGGAGTCATCAAGTCTGGTGTAATTGACCAAACCTTCAGCCATTCCAAATACTTGTTGTAATTTACAATTGAGGACTTCAGGAACTTGACGGGCTAAAGATTCAGGAAAACTTGCTCCCCCCACTTGAAGCAACTTTAAAGACTGGATTTGATCTTTATATTGAGCTGCTTTTTCTAGCCACATAATGACAGCACTCGGCACTAAAGATGCCATATTGACTTGATGTCTTTGAATAATAGAAAAACAATTGAGCGGTTCAGGATTTGGTGCCATCACAACACATCCACCTGCATGTAAAACACCTAATGCACCAGGTGAACTCAACATAAAGTTATGCGGAGCTGGCAGAGCACACAATAACCGAGTATTCGAATTTAAACCGCAAATCTCGGCACTGGCTCGCACACTATAGTCATAGTCATTATGCGTGCGTGGAATAAGTTTTGGTGTTCCCGTACTTCCACCTGACAACTGAAAGAAAGCAACTTCATCAGCAGGTGTAGATGAAAAATCGACAAAGGTCTCTGCTGGTGTTTCAATCCAGTCTAATAGTCCGAAATCGGTAGCTTGATGATTGAGCATCAAAATAATTTCAGGACTTAAATCTACTTCATGAAGTGAGTCAATAAATTGATTATTGCTAAAGACTTCATGCTGACGCGAACCAATTAAAAGCTTAGGTTTAATCTGTTTAATAAAGGCATTTAGTTCATATTGGCGATGGCTATATAGCGCATTGAGCACAACCACGCCTGCCTTAAGCAAGGCAAAAAAGACAATATAAAACTCCGCAACATTAGGAAGTTGTACTAACGCAGTATCACCCTTGCCCAAGCCTTTTTCAGCTAGTCGAGAAGCTAAATTCGTTGATAGTCGGTCCAGCTCGATATAACTTAACTGACGCTCACCACAAATAATTGCCGGCGAATGCGGATGCGATTGAACCCCTACCGTTAAAATGCGCGTCAAAGGTTGGTCAATCCAATAACCTTTATTTCGATAGTGTTGCGCTCTCTCTGGAGACCAGTGAACAAACTCAATCAACTGTTTTTTCATGACATTCTAAATATTCAATTTAATTTAATGGTTATCAAGCTATTGATTATTCGCAAATTTTCTTACAGCTCGGCATAAATATTTAATTTGAATACCGACAAAAGAAAACTCTTAAGACGGACAAGCTATATATTTAAAGCAAAATTGAAAATGATTAACAAATGCAACTGGTAATCATTTTCATTTGTTTGTATGATGCTGAAACAAGATTAATTTGTCAACCGAGTTATCGTTCAATGTGTGAATTAACTTCGATGCAAGCGGCCTGCTGGTTTGGCCGCTCTGGCAACGCAACTTTAGGTGGGGTTGCTGCCCACCTCTATGCAGAATTTGACGGTCAATTTATTGATCTACAAAAATTACATTTAGCACTTCAACGACTTTATAAAGAACACCCTATTTTGAGATTAAGTTTGAGCGCCGATGGCATCGCAAATATCATGTCTGAGAAGGCTCAACAGATATTAGAAGTCGATGATTTTTCAAAGCTTAGCAATCATCAAATTGAGCAAATGCTCATGCAAAAACGGGAGCAATGGACCCATCAAAAACTTGATTTAAGTCAGGGCCAGACTGCAAGATTTTCTGTAAGTGTTCTTAAAAATAATATTTTCCGTTTTCATGTAGATACGGACATGATTGCTATAGATCCGTCCAGCTTCTTGAATTTAATGGAAGATCTTTCTTTGTTTTATGAAGACCCAGAAATATCATTCTCCCGTCCGCCTAATTTTTTTGACTGGTATCAAAAAATACGGACGGACCCTGACCTAAAAAAATTAAACCAACGAGACCGCTTATGGTGGAAACAACATCTGCCTCATATTAGCCCTGCTCCTTCTCTACCTTTCATTCATCAAGAGTTCAAAACAGCAAAAAGTGATCGTTTAAGTACATGGTTATCGCCGGAAGAACGAAAAGCATTACAACAACTTGCTAGAGAACAACACATTACTGTGACTAACCTAATACTAGGTTTATTTGCCTATACGCTTGGTCATGCAACCAAAGATCACAGCTTCCGATTGAATATTCCTACTTTTTGGCGCGAACCGGTTTTAAAAAATGTCGAAGGCACTATTGGTGATTTTGCTAATTTAGTCATTCTAAATGTCGATATGAAAGAGACAACGACCTTATCCGCATTCTGCAAACAAATAGCAAATCAAATGCTTGAGTTATTAGAGCATTCACATTATTCGGGTGTTAATGTTCTACGTGACCTGTCCCGTTATCATGGTAGTGCACAGATTGCTCCCGTGGTATTTACAGCGGCACTCGATTTAGAAAATGATAATTTACTTTCTGAACGTGTCCGCCGTGTTTTTGGCTCAATGAATTGGGTTATTTCACAAGGGCCACAAGTTGCACTTGATGCACAAGTTGCTCATGTAAATGACGGTATTTTAGTTAATTGGGACATCCGTTTAGATGCTCTACCCAAAGAATGGATCACGAATTTATTTGAATCTTTCATTCATTTACTTAAAAAACTTGCCGCACATCCTGAGCAAATTAATACACAAATTATAAGCCCAGCACAAAATACCTCGTCAGATCGTACGTCTCAAAAACCATTAAATGCATTACAGCAAGCCTACCTATTAGGTCGAACTCAGACCCTTCCTTTAGGTGGTGTTGCCATGCAAGAGTTTAGGCAGTATCACGGCACAATGGATATTGTTTTATTAAGACAACGATTGACAGAAATGGTACGGCGGCATGACAGCTTACGAACCTATATTCATAAAAATAGGTTAAAACAATATGTAAGCGATCAAGTGAGTGTCAATTTAAAAGAAATAGACCTAACGACATGGGAACCTGAACGTGCTTCTCACCACATCCAGTCCTATAAAAATAGTTATACGCATGAGCTATTTGATTTAAATCAGTCGCCTTGGAATATCACCGTATTTTTATTAAAAAATAATCTATTAACGATTTTTGTCCGCTTTGATGCATTAATTTTAGATGGCCGATCTATAGCTTCACTTATGTTAGAGCTATTTGATGGACAACAACATGATATCCAAACGCAAATACAAGAAAATGAAGCTGAAAATAGCTTGTCTGTTCATCAGGCAGATATGGCTTACTGGGAAAGAAAATTTTCTAAATTATCGTCTATTCCAGCGCTTCCGTGGAAAACACCCTTACAGCATTTACCGACTTCACGTTACCGACGTAACAGTCTGGTTATAGAAAAAGCTCAATTTAAACAGTTGTCTAAAATTGGCGCAAAACATTCACTGTTTAAAAATTCAATCATCATGGCGATTATTTTGGAAGTGTTATCTCATTGGAGCACGGACAAATCTCTATGCGTTGCTGTTCCTACACTTCCCCTCTATGGCGGACCATTTTCCAATAGCTCTACGTTTATTGCTGTTGAGTGGAAAACTTCAGATCAATTTGCTGAACAAGCAAACCGTTTGCAGACGGAAGTTTTAGAGGGTTTACAGCATCTTTCATTTTCAGGCGTTGATCTCGCTCGACTATTATTTGAAAAAGTTGGTGTTGCTCCAGTACTACCAATTGTAATTACAAATGGTTTGTCATGGCCTGTATTATCTGAATCTCATCCTATTCAGCAACAAGATGGCCTTACTCAAACACCTCAAGTTGCAATTGATATTCGCTTTAGCACAAGAAATGACGGCGCTTTAATTTTCGATATTGATTATGCCCAAGAAGCATTTCCTTCCCATATGATTGAAGATTTCTTGAATGCACTGCAATTAGCAATCAAGCAAATTATTGGCTCAGAAATATTCAGTTTTGATCTCAGCAATTTTTTCAATGAGCTTCAAAATAAAAGGCCATATTTTAAGAATACTGAGTCCGACCATTCATCTACACCACTTGAAAATAATACCAAACAGCAAAATCAACTACTCGACATTTATCTAGAAGTAATAGGTCACATGCCAAATAAGGAAGTGGACAACTCAACTCATTTTACTCATCTCGGCCTGCGTCCACATCATTTAAAGGTCGTTTCAAAACGTATTAATGAAACATACGCGATTCAGCTTTCACCTGTTCAACTTATTCAATGTCGCAATATTGCTGATGTAGAGAAACTACTAACACCACATTAATTCGTATTTTTAACTTTCATCATTTTGGAAACAGATAAAGTATAAACATGAAAAAAATAGATATTACCGGAATTGGTATTGGGCCATTCAACTTAGGTTTAGCTGCTCTTTTGTCTCATCATCCCGAAATCAAAAGCGTATTTTTAGAACGCAAACCAGAATTTCGATGGCATGAAGGGTTGCTATTGCAAGGCACGACATTACAAGTTCCTTTCTTTGCCGACTTGGTTACTATGGCCAATCCTTGCCATCCATTAGGCTATATTAATTATTTACATCAACATGATCGTTTACATCAGTTTTATTATTACGACAGTTTTTTAATTCCACGCCGTGAATATGACCATTATTGCCGTTGGGCTTCAAAACAATTACCAGATTGTCAATTTGGAGAAAACGTAAGTCATGTGGAATATGACGCCAAACTCGATAAATTTATTATAGAAAGTGAATCAGCCTCGGGCGAAAAACAAAAATATATAAGCCAAAATCTGGCGATTGGTATTGGGACTAAACCTCGAATTCCTACATGGCTAGAAACATGCAAGCACCCTTTGGTAAAACATTCTGCGGAGTTTGCAAAAATTCAGGAACAACTCAAACAATGTAAACAGGTCACGGTTATTGGCTCGGGCCAGAGTGCAGCAGAATGTGTACTTGCTTTATTTAATTCACTTACACCAGAACAAGTAAAAGCAGGTGCATCTATTCGCTGGATCACACGTTCAGCTGGCTTTCACCCAATGGAATATTCTAAGCTTGGACAAGAATGTTTTACCCCTGCATATATGCAATATTTCCAAAGCCTGCCTAGAGATAAACGTCGTGATATTGCTGCTAGTCAGGGCCTGATCTATAAAGGAATTAGTTTCTCAACCATTGGTGATATATATGATGTACTTTATGAGCGTTCAGTGGCGGGTGAGAAATCTGGTTTAAGTCTATACACAAGCTGCGAAGTTGAATCGGTTGAAGAACTTGCATCGGGTTCTCTTCGTTTAACCTGTTTGCACACCCAACTCGATCAACGTTGCGAATTAGAAACTGATGCCCTTGTCGCGGCTACAGGCTATGTTCATGATTGGCCAGAATGGTTCCAAAATATGAAAGGTTCTATTTTAACTGTTGATGATAAAAATGATTGTATTGTTCAAGAAGACTTTACGGCTTTACGTTGTGATCAGGGACAAGGTCGAATTTTTATTCAAAATGCTGAGATTTTTCAGCAAGGTGTAGGTTCTCCTGACCTAGGCATCGGAGCAACCCGAAACTCAGTGATTATTAATCAATTACTGGGGCGTAATGCTTATCGAATTCCTAAACAGTCTTCTTTCCAGCATTATGGTTTGCCAGAATAAAATATGAATATCATAAAAAACCCGCGATTGCGGGTTTTTTTATTCGGTTGAAGATTACAACAAATTAAAAGTCATATGATACAGATAGCATATACGTTCTTGGCGCGCCTAAAGCCAAATTCGATAGTTTAGGCATTCCCCAATAGGCTTTATTCGTCAAGTTATTGATATCTGCTCTAAAAGTAATAGGATGATTTGAGATTGAAGTTTTATATCGTGCACCGACATCGATCAGCGTACGACCAGGAATATGCAATGTATTTTCTTGATCGATATACTGTTTCGAAACTGCGGTTGCATTGCTAGATAAAGTTAAAACGCCTTGTGCAACTTCACTATCCCATTCAACACCTAATTTCCCTTGTGTTTTAGGGACACCTACGGCCATATTTCCTTCATTGCTTTGGATGGCTGTTTTAGTCACTTCAGGTTCAATATAAGATGCACCGCCCATCAAACGTACATTTTCAATTGGTGAGCCAAAGAAACTCCATTCAATCCCTCGATTACGTTGCTCTCCCCCAGACGTATATATATTAGTTACTAAATCAGTGTAAGCACTTGGTTTTTTGATTTCAAACAATGACAAGGTATGCGCAAATGTACCTTGATCAAACTTCACCCCAAATTCTGTTTGCTTTGTTTTGTAAGGTGCAAATATTGTTGGATAGTTTGCCGCAGTAAGGGGGGCTGCATCACCTTTGGTTAAGCCCTCGATATAGTTTGCATAAATCGAAACTTTATCTGTCGCTTTAAATAGAATTGCGGCGCCTGGTGTCGTTGCATTCTTTTTATACTTAGTCAAAGTCAATGTCGGCACAAATAAATTACTACTTTCTACCTCTTGATAACGCACACCTAAAGTTAACTGTAAGCGATCTTCAATAAAAGATAGGGTATCTGCCAAACCGTAACTATTTAATTGCAATTCAGAATTAGATATTAGAGGCGCATTAAAAGGGACAGCTTTCCCCCAAATTGGATCATAAAGATTAGTCGACCATTCAGCTCCTGCCACATTTCTTACCCCATAATCATCTTGATTATGTTTGTAATATGTCGCATTGACTACCCATTGATGTCCTACTGCTCCGGTATTAAATTTTCCTTTCAGCCCTACATCTGCCGACTTTTTTTCAACATTAAATGCCAGTTGACCAATATTTGTTTGGAGGGTTCCATTGTTATCTAAAACTGTTGCTGACATCGCACCATTATATTTATATTCTGTTTTACTTTGTCCATAGGTTGCGTACCCCATCACGTTATTGGTCAGATCATATTCACCGCTTATCATGGCGCCCTTATCTTTAATGTCCACAAAAGACCAATCTGGATTGAGTAAAGTCTCAGGTTTAGGTGGTTTCGGAATCGCGATATTTTTTCCGAGGTTGATGCCTCGTGTTACGCCATCCACTCGATCTTTGGATGTGTAAAGATCTGTCGAAACACGTGCACGATCACCATGCCAATCCATTCCTAATGAAAATAACTCAGTTTTCAAATCCTGTTTTTCTACTGGTCCAGAGCCATCCCGATATACCGCATTTGCTCGCACACCGAATTCTTTGTCCGCACCAAATCGTCGTCCAAGATCTAAATGCCCACCAAACTGAGAGTCAGACATATATGTCGTAGTCAAACGTGTTAATGGTTCATCCGTTGCACGTTTGGTAGTGAGGTCAACTGTCCCACCAATGGAACCTGTTGGTGGCATTCCATTGAGTAATGCAGAAGGACCTTTAAGTACATTTATTTTTTCAAACATTTCAGGTGAAGTTCGATAATAAGGGGTTATACCAAACAATCCATTCATAGACATATCACTCGGGCTCGACTCAAAGCCACGAATATAATAGTTTTCACTCCAGCCACCACTTGCCGCATTGGTGAACACGGATGGATCTGTTTTCGCAATCACACTTGTTATATCTTTTGCCTGTTTATCGGCGATATATGTATCCGTGTACGCAATGGTATTAAACGGGGTTTCCATAACGGTTTTATTACCTAAAAAGCCAACTGAGCTTTTTGATGAAACCTGCCCACCTGCATAAGTATCATTTTGTTCAGCTTTTACGGTAATTGCTGGTAAAGCTGCTACATTTGTTTGAGTAGTTTGTTGTTCTAGAGTTTTTGCTGAGTTATCAATAACAGCAGCATAGGTATTTGATGCACATAAAACAAATACAGTGCCTAATGCATAGCCTAATCGAAGGGCCATTTGTGCAGATGCAATACCATTTAATACAAAAGAACGGTGATTAATTCTTTGATCATTCCCACTTTTAAAATTACGGTTATCGCTAACGTTGTTCATTGAAAGACCTTTAATGTTGTGATTCATTTTTTATTGACTATCTGCTTAAAATTCATAGCAAAATAGTGAAAATTTATGCTGTAAAATTTGACTAAGTGATGTGCCTAAAAATTTATTGATAGCCTTTTTTCACATCTTCCATCACTATTTTGAGTGAGGTTGGGCTTGCAGCCGTGGTGTACCACGCATCTGCATCGACAAAAATGACACGACCGTTTTTCCATGCTTTGGTTTGACGTAATAATGGATTTTCAACACTGGCGGCATTAATGTTTGAGCGATGTTCCATCACAGCAGTTCGGTCCACGATATAGAGAATATCGGGATCGGCTTTTTTGATGAATTCACTCGAAATAGGTTGCCCATGTAGACTTGTATCCACCACACCACTTGCAGGCTTTACTCCAAAAGCATTAAAAATAAAGCCATAGCGTGACTGAATACCAAAATTACTAAATGCCCCATTGTTATGAAGAACGACTAACGCTCTTTCTGGGCGATTGGCCGTTACGGCTTGTACTTGCTTCACCTGTTCATCGAGTTCAAAAACTTTCTGGCGGGCTAAATCTTCTTTATTAAATATTTTTCCTAAGGTCATCATATGATCTTTAACCAGACCAATATGATTACTCTCGCTATTGTTGAAGTTAATATCGTAATGAATGGTCGGGGCAATTTTTGACAGTTCCTGATACTGATTAACGTGTAATGGCGTCATCAAAATCAGGTCTGGTTTTAATGCATATATCCGCTCCATATTGGGCTGTACAATTGCACCCAAATCCTGAATTTGTGCATCTTTTTTATATTTTTCCAAAAAGTGTGGAACATAATCTTTTGGCATTCCCATAATCGGGACATTGAGTTGATCTAAAAAGTCAGCTTCATTCATATCAAGTACGGCAACGCGTTGCGGTAGATGATCTATCACCGTAGTTCCAAGCGCATGTTTTACCGTAATCGGTTCTGCTAGCTTCTGAGAAGCCTGAGTGGTATCTGCAACTTTTTGATCACATGCTTGTAGAGTGACAGCTGCCGCTATGATGAGGGCGACTCCCCCATACTTTTTCTTCCAGTTCATATGTTTTCAAGCTCCAGATGAGTTGAAGTAATTACACATACAGCCACGCTCACTGTATGTAATTTCAAAATCAAGCTCGTACAGATCATTTAATTGCGCCTCTGTAATCACTTGTTCCGTTAACCCACTGAAATGAAGCTTGCCGTTCTTGAGCGCGACAATATGGTCCGAATAATTCGTGGCAAAATTGATGTCATGAATGACTAAAATCACAGTGCGCCCTTGTTCATCACATAAGCGCCTGAGTGCACGCATAATTTGAACGGCATGTTTCATATCAAGGTTATTTAAGGGTTCATCTAACAAAAGTACGTCTGTTTGCTGTGCGATCGTCATCGCCAAAAAGGCCATCTGCCTTTGACCACCACTAATTTCATCTATGTAAGATTTGCGCAGTGGCTCTAAAGAAAGAAACTCAATAGCCTCATCAATCACCTGACGATCTTGCTCGGTTAAAACACCACGGCTATAGGGAAAGCGTCCAAATGAAACCAGCTCTTCAACGGTTAAGCGCAAATTAAAGCCAGGTGCTTGACGTAAAGTCGCGACATGCTTGGCGTAAACAGCGGTTTTAATATCCGCAATATTTTGATGATTAAGAAAAATCTCGCCTTTATCCGGCTCAATTAAACGTGCCATCATCATGAGCAAAGTCGATTTTCCGGCTCCATTTGGACCAATGAGTGACGTCACCTGACCTGTAGGAAATTCAACATTTACGTCAGTCAGTATTGGCTTATTTCCATATGACTTATTGATATTCTTGACATGAATCATGCAACACCTCGGGTACGAACCGTCAGCGCAAGGAAATAAATGCCACATACCAGATTGACCAAAATGCTGACGGTCGTTTTGTAATTAAAAACGTGCTCAACTAAAATTTGAGCAGCAATAAATATGGCAATCGTGATGGCACAACCCATGGGCAGCGTTAATTTATGCTTATAACTTCTTGCTAGTGCATAAGTAATATTTGCAATGAATACGCCCATAAATACTGTCGGGCCAATGAGACTGGTAGATACCGCAACCAAAATAGCGATTAGGGCTAAATAGAAACTGACATAACGGTGATGATGAATGCCTAATGAAATTGCTTGCTCACGTCCTAAAACCAGAACATCCAGAACAGGGAGCGCTTTTCTACCGAGGAATAGAACAATGACTACGGCTAAGCTGGCATACAATAAAGTTTCTGGTTGAGAGCGATTAAACGAAGCATAGCTAAGGCCTTGGAAAACAGAAAATTCACCCGGATTAATTTTGAGTTGAATAAATTGAGTAACCGTCCCGACGACCATCGTAAGGACTAACCCTAAAAGCAACAGGAGAAAGACATCATTTCTGCCATATGGTAATAACCACTTATGGATTACCCACGAATAAAGCAACATTAAAACGATAGAGATAAAGAAATTACCATTTACCCCTAACTGGCTTAATCCATGCGTTCCCCAAAAGAACAACAATAAAACTTGCCATAAGAGATAAATCGCTTCATAGCCCATAATGGAGGGAGTCAAAATGCGATTACCAACCAATGTCTGAAAAACAATCGAGGAAAAAGCAACGCAAATACCGGCTATAACAATCGTGGCAAGACGCAGAAGTCGGTTAGGAATGACGTAATCAAAATCTAACCCTGAGTTTAAAAATAAAAAACCTACAGCTAGACCAATGACAATCAGATAAATCATCCATAGCTTTGTAATACGCATTATTTGAACTCCCTCAAAATGAGGATGAGGAAAATAATTCCCCCCACACCACCTGCGGTAAGTCCAATTGGCACTTCAAATGGATAAATAATTGAACGACCAAGAATGTCGCAAATCAGTAATAGAGACGCCCCACCCAAAGCCACAATAGGCAAGGTTTTAGCTAAGTTTTCTCCGTATTTCAGTGCGACTAAATTGGGGACCACGAGTCCGACAAAAGGAATAGCGCCAACAGTAATTACTGTGGTTGAAACTGTAATGGCAACCAGTATTAAACCAATCGCGGCTATAGCTGCATAACTAAGTCCCAAGCTAGAGGCCATCTCTTCACCCATACCAATCACGGTAAAGCGGTGTGCAAAAAGATAAGTCAGGACAACAATCGGGAAAATAATGTAAATAACTTCATAGTGGCCTTGGACAATTTTTGAAAAATCCCCTAAAAGCCACCCTTGCATACTTTGTAAAATATTAAAGCGATAGGCATAAAACTCAGCTAAGGCACTCAGTACACTGCCGTACATCAAACCAATAACTGGTACTAAAACCGTATTTCTAAAACGGATCCGACGAATAATAGCGATATAAATTAAGCTGGCAATAAAACAAAAAATGATCGCAAATATCATCTTACTCAGCGTGCTGGTTACTGGAACTAAAGTTAATGACACTAAAATTCCCAGTTTGGCAGCATCTAAACCGCCCGAAGTTTCCGGTTCAACAAACTTGTTACGCACAATGTGCTGCAAGATGACACCACATACTGCCAGCCCAATACCGGTGAGCACAATGGTAATTAAACGAGGGATACGGCTGGCTGTAAGAGTGAGCCAACTCTCATGAGAAAAAGAAAATAAGGTAGGCCACTGTATTTGCTCAGCTCCGAGCAATAATGAACAAATACATAAAATGATAAAAATACAGAATAAGCCAAATCGCATCAGTGGCGTGCCCCACTTGAGCGTAATAAAGCCGATGCAAATTGAAAATTTAGTCCCATCAACCCAAAGCGAGGGAAAATTTGTTCAACATTTGATGGGCTTATTAACCTTTCATGATTGAATATTCTCATGAAAATTCCTCAATTTTATCGAGACAACAGAATCAGTTCCTTTTAAATAGGCAAAATCACAGCCCTATTCCGAGGAGCGTTTTTTTCATCTTTAAATTATTTTTGCCCAACCAATTTCGAATTAAATAAATATTAATCAATCACTTATTATTTATTTTCTATTTTAAAAATTCGTCATTCTCAATTGGTACTATCTACTTGCAAATAATAATCTTGATGTAAATGAGAATCAATTATAGTATGTTTAAAGGTAAAATGTAACCCTACTGTTACATCAGTACAGTTCATGTGGACATCAACTCATTAGAAAAAGGTCAATTTTTGCAAACAAGCGAATCTAAAACATTATGAATTCTATGAAATTTAATCTAATGTAAAAAATTTGCGAAATAAAAATTGATGAAAATAGCCATTTGATAAACCAGGATTCATTTATGTTGGAACAATTTTCCAAATCGCCCTCTCTCCTTTCAGTTACTGATTACGAAGAACATATCTGGATGTTGCAATTACAACAGCCTGAACAAGTTAACCGACGTTTTAATCTGTGGAAACTTAATCAAGGTTTAGACATTCAACTACTCATTAAAGCAATTCAAGACATCATTAAAACTACACCTGACTTAAATGTTCGCTATACATTTAGTGACGAAGGTGATTTATACAAGTATCCATTTGATGATCATTCAGCTTGCCTAGAAATAAAAAAGAGCAATACAGAACACGTATTTGAACAGGTAAATACCTTAAAAGCGCAAGCATGGAATGCAGAATTTCATCCCCCTTTTTTTACAAGTCTCATAGAAACAGAGCAAGACTATTTTCTTATTTTAGCGCTACACCCGATTCTTGATGAAAGTTATCAAAAGTCAGATTTCATTCAGGCTATACAAAATCGTTATCAACAAAACTCACCACATAATATGCCATTGGTACTGACGGAAATTGATATCTCAAATCATCTAGATACAAGTTTCGCAAAAGCGTCAGAACAATCTAACCAAAACTATGTGTCAGAAATTATTTTAGAAGAGTTTCGAAATACGCTCGCTGAACCAGAAATGAGTCAACATGATGACTTTTTTGATTTTGGTGGCCATTCACTATTAGCAACGCGAATTATTGGAAACCTACTCAATAAACACGGAATTGAGATTCAATTTAATGATTTCTTTAAATCTCCATCTGCGGCTGACTTAGCCCAATATGCTTTCGTTAAATCTGCAAAAACCGAAAAAACCACCTTACAAAGTGTCGATCAAGCCCCGCTTACTTTAGCTCAAGATTTCCTGTGGCAAGCTTATTCCGCGTTCGATTTTAGCCCAATTTATAACTTACCATTTGCCGTAGAATTCCTTGAAGAAATTAATGAAGATGTTTTCTTTCAGGCATTTACAGATATTGTGGAGCGCCATGCAGGTTTACGCACAATTTTTAATAGCGCCAATGGTCAAACCTATCAACAGGTGGTTCCTACGTCTGAACTTAAACAATTCAAATGGTTTTGGAACAGTGCCGAAAGTCACGATGCAACGCTTGTCAGTGAAGCTTCATATAAATTTGATTTAACCCGTGAGCTTCCCTTAAGAATTCGTTTAATTCGAAATGCTAAAGGTCGCCAAACTTTATCGTTTTTAGTTCACCACATGGTGATTGATGAATGGTCATTAAATACGATTATGGCTGACCTTGCGCATGCTTATCTTGCTCGATCAAATGCTCAAGCTCCAAACTGGAAGGCACCTGCCCAATCTATTCTTGATTTTTCTTTACTCCAGCAAAAGCAAGGTATCAATCAAGACCATCTAAATTATTGGACTAACCTGCTAAGAGGAGCAACCAAAGGACTAAACCTTCCTGTTTCGGAACATGAATTAAATACTGAAAAGGAAAAACCACAAGTCCAATGGCTCGAACTTAAATTTGCACCGGAAATGTATGAAAAGCTTCTCGCATTTTCGAGACAACATAGCTCTTCTATTTTCGCGGTTCTCTATACTGCTATCGCCCATGCATTACAGCAACAAGGCGATTTAAAAGATATTGTGATTGGTACTTCTGCTTCTGGACGAACTGATCCTGAGTTTTTTGATACGGTGGGTTACTTTACGACCATGGTTGCGCATCGCACACAGTTTAGCCCTTCAGATTCATTCCAATCATTGCTCCATAATATCAGCACAATGATTAATACCTCGATGGCCTATGCAGATATTCCAATCAACCATATTCAAAATGCATTAGGAATGAGCGCTGATGAAGGATTGTTATTTGATGTGTTTGTTCATATCCATTCAAATAACGCTTTAAACGGCGTGCTCAAAACACCTCAGGGACAAGACCTTCCTTATCGTCAGATTTTGCCGGAACGTGATGAATCGATGTTCGGATTACATTTTGAAATTATGGAAAATGTGATTGATGGACAACATCAGTTAAGCATGATCATTACCTATCAAGCCCACCGCTTCCCGACAGCAACAGTGGAGAGTATCTGTGAAAAAATTAAGGCAACCTTAGCTCAAATCTAGTTGCCCTAAAACCAACCATGTGCTTAAAAGCAAACAACTCCATTCTGCTTTTAAGCACCTTTCAATTTTTCTATTTTATTTGCTGCTCTACTTTATTCACCACATCC
This sequence comes from Acinetobacter lactucae, assembly GCF_001605885.1. Taxonomy (GTDB): domain Bacteria; phylum Pseudomonadota; class Gammaproteobacteria; order Pseudomonadales; family Moraxellaceae; genus Acinetobacter; species Acinetobacter lactucae. The sequence continues at coordinate 22,151 of NZ_LRPE01000037.1, forward strand.
TGAATTGTTTTGCAGCTAATGAGTGTATAAAAATCAATTTCTGTATTGAGCTTTTCAGAGAGTTTCTGAGCAATACTCATGAGTTGTTTCGGACGAATGCCTATCGCTAATATTTCACTTCTATAAAAAATATCCATTTTTTCAGCTTGGCTGTCAGCTATGCATTCACGGAAAACCGATAAAACCGAATCTCCTACCTCAGCGATTGATGACAGTGTTTTAGAGGAGTTCGCAGACAACGTAGAAGATACATAAATTTTCCCCTGAGCGATTTCTTGCACAGCTTTACGATCAATTTTTCCATTTCGGGTCAAAGGTATGGTTTCGATGACCAAATATTTCGAAGGAATATGTGAACTTGGCAAATGCACTTTTAAAAAGTTCTTTAATTCAGGGCTATTTAAGCGAGTAGTTTTGTATTTATTTTCTAAGGTGTAAACGGCGACTAACTCTTGAGTTTCAGTCGTTGGATGTACACAACTGACCACCACACAGTTATGGATATACGGGTTCTTCGTTAAAGCATTTTCAACCTCGGCCGCAGAGATTCTCACGCCTTTTATCTTTAAATAACCTTCCTCACGTCCAGCAAAAATAATATTTCCATCTTCCCTAAAATATCCTTGATCACTCATGCGAAAAGCAGTTTGAGTTTCATTTTCGCTCACTTGAATATCAACGAAATCTTTATAATAAATTTCCCCATCAAGTAAATAACCATTTGATAAATTCAGGCCGGTCATATACATCGTACCGACCTCGCCCATTTGGCAAGGCTTCATATTTTCATCCAAAATAAAATAACGGTTATTTTCTAAAGCTTTTCCATACGGAATAATTTCCTGATCCTGCTCATTTATTTCATGCCATATACTCCAAATTGTGGTCTCGGTAGGTCCACCTAATGAAAATAAACGAGCATTAGGCAATTGTTCTCTTAACTTTGCTATAAGTGAAGGTTTGATATAGTCGCCACCTTGGGCAATTAAACGCAAAGACTGTAATTGTTCTTTTTGAACTACGCTGAACAACATATCGACAATGGCAGGCACACTGCTCCAAAGCGTAACCTTGTAACGATCTACTAAATTGGCCCAGACAACAGCATTTTTACTTTGCTCAAAGGATGGAACCACCAAAGTTGCGCCCACTGCCATTGAAGCAAATACATCAAATACCGACATATCATGATGAAACGGGGTTACCGCCATAATCACATCGTCCGCAGTAATTCCCCATTCCGAGATCGTTTGTTGTAGCGTGTTTTCTGTGGCCTGATTATTTAAGACCACACATTTCGGAGTTCCTGTACTTCCCGAAGTATATAAATAATATGCCGGAAGTCGGCTCATTTCGGCATTAAAGCTCGGTTCATACTCAGTTATAGCCGATAAAATTTCGTTAATATTTAGGTTTTGAACACCTGCAATGGATGAGTCACTCACCACAACATCTGCCCGACTATTCGTCAATAAATAGTTCAGTCTCGACAGTGGTGAATCCATATCTACAGGTAGCCAAATGATGCCCGTAAGCGCACATGCCAAAGCTGTATAAATATGCTCAGGACTTTTTCTCAGGCAAATTGCAACCACTGACCCTGTCGCTAAGTCTTGCTTTTTTAGCGCATACATGACTTTGGCAACCTGAGCCCCTACCTCAGCATAACTAATGCTACGGTCTTCAAAAACAAGTGCTGTTCGATTGGAATTTTGATCAAAAATATTTTCATAAATTTGCTTTAAGAAATTTTCTACGTTGTTATTTTTATCATTCATTTGCCCTAAATTTTGACTCAAATCTTTTAGCATTTATCTTGGTCCTCACCCTATTCTTTATGCAATACCACCCAACCTACTATTCAAAACAAAGTTATAAAAATGTCGTCTTTATCGCTGTTTGTTCGAATAATAGATATCCCAGCACAATAATATAAATGATAATCATTTACAAATACTATTAAGAGAAATATCAATTTTCTCCTTTTAAAAGTCATTTATAAAAAATGATAAATATCAAGATAATAAGATATTTTTTGACAGTAATTTTAATCTCATAGAAGTCTATAATTGTGATCTAAAAACCATAATTAATAATGATTATTATTTACATTTAGAGCTAACTTGGTTATCGTAATGAATAGAGAGACTACATCTATATCAATTATTACGCTCTATAGTAATCATGAAGCTTAGGTTATATGTATGACAAAAATTGCAGAAAAATCGAAACAAGAATATGGCGACTTATTAAAAGAAAAAGACCATTTACAAGATATGGAACAACTTGAGATGACCATCGTCTCGATCCATACGCCATATCCGTCCATTGTAAGAATTCAAGGAAAAATCAACATATTACAGCCAGAGCTTTGGCAAGCTCCCAATTTGGCAATTCGATTAATTGTGAGCAATCCGCCAGAGGGACAACCCATCTCACGCGTCTATACAGTCCGTTCGTTCAATCCTATAAACGCTCAAATCGAAATTGATTTTGTTAAACATGAAGATTTAAGCCCAGCAATGGAATGGCTTAGTTCGACTCAAGTGGGTACAAAAATCGGGCTTATTGGCCCCCGCCCTCATTTCATTCCCAATTTCATACATAAAAAACATGTGGTCATGTTTGCCGACGATACGGCTGTACCCGCGTTATATTCAATACTGAATGAATGGGAAAATGGCGTAAGTGCTGATATTTTTATTGAAAGTTTTGAAAAAGATATTGCTAGCCAATTACCCCATCATGACCATGTCAAAATTCATTCGTTCCATAAAGAACATCACACGCCACAAAAAGGTCTTCTTTTAAAAGCAGCATTTGCGCTAAAAACTTATGACAATATTACGATTTGGGCAGCCTGCGAACGCAAAGAAGCCAGAGCTTTACGCCAGTTTTTTCTAGAAGATAAACAGTTTAATAAAAATGACGTGCGTATTGCTGGCTATTGGAGAGATGGCGTATCAAGTTCAGAACTAGACATACTCCGTGCTCAACATTATCAAAAACATATTCAGCAAGGTAAGACTTTGAATGAATATGATGACCTTGATCTAGCAAATTAAGATCAACAATCATTTGAATAAAACCTGCTTTGTGCAGGTTTTTTTATGAGTCAACATACATCTATAAATATGAAACTATACGACCATATCAATTATGCAACGACATGTTGCAGTTAACCTATTTTTTAGCCCCACATAGAACATTAAGATATTTCTCAAGAGATAAATAAAAATTTGGGAGATTAGATCATGAATGCTTATCTACATCGTAGTGAAGATCGAGGTCATGTAAAAGCAGGTTGGTTAGAGTCTTATCACAGCTTTTCATTTGGTAGCTGGTACGACCCTAAATATATGGGTGTAAGCGCTCTACGTGTAATTAATGACGACCAGATTGATGCACATAATGGTTTTGGTACGCACTCCCATGACAACATGGAAATCTTAACTTGTGTGCTAGATGGTGCAATTTCACACCGTGACACCATGGGAAATGAAGGCCAGATTAAAGCGGGTGAATGGCAACTCATGAGTGCCGGCACAGGTGTTGCCCACAGTGAAATCAACAACACTGATACGCCTGTACATTTACTACAAATCTGGATTATTCCTGATGAAAGAGATGCTGAGCCAAATTACCAGCAAATTAATCTTGACCCGCGTAAAGATCCAAACAAATGGCATTTAATTGCAGGGTCTGACGCAAATGCACCCATGCATATTCGCCAAAATGCAGAAGTAAAATCTGCCGTATTGGAAAAAGGACATGAGTTAACTGTTGATACAGTTAAAAAAGTGAACTATGTGCACTTAATTTCAGGTGTAGTTCGCATTGGTGATCAAGAAGTTAAAGCAGGCGATGCTTTAGTTTTTGAAGATAAAGCGACAATTCACGCAACTGAAGACAGTCAATTTATCTGGTTCGATTTACCTTAAATCATCAAAAGCCCTTTACCTTAAAGGGCTTTTTTTAATCTCCCCCGCCACCGCCGCCATCACATCCTCCTGAATCTGAAGATGACGTTGAACAGTCAGAACTAGAGTTATGATGATGACTCGAACTATTATCGTGAAAATGATGTGTTGAAGCAGATGAATGATCATGCTCACCAGATGGTGAGTAATTTTTTAAATTTCTGAGTAGTGCGATTAAACAAATGAGCCCAATACTAGAAAAAATGACTATGAATATAATAATAAATAACTTCAAATAACGACCTCCTAGATCAAGCTATAGAGATGCTTGTTGTGTTCCCATTTATTATATGAGTCATGTTTAATAAACAAGTTGTTTTTGATAGATAAGAATAAACCTTAAGTTTCCTTTACATACAAATAAGCACTTGCTCTGGATATACCTAAATGTTGTGCAACCGTCTCCACAGCCTTTTTAATATCTAACAAACCATTATTCTTTAACTCATGGATTAATTGTTTTCGCTCATTGAGTTTTAACATGCGCGGTGTAGTGGCATGTTTTGAAGCAAATAGATCGATATACCTTCGAATTGCTTCTGTACCATTCGGTTCTAAATTTTCAATAATGTTATCAGTTTCAATTTTAGTAAACTGATCTAAAGCGCTTTGCATTCCTCTAAATAGAGTTAAATCAATATTCATACATAAAGCGGCCACATACTGGCCTTCTTCATCTTTAATACCAATAGAAGTACTTTTTGCAGGGCGACCATCAGCAAACTGGTTTGCATAGTTTGAAATAAGATTTGGAAACTCTGGAGACATAATTCTAGCCAGCCCTAATTCAGTCGCTGGATCTCCAATTTTCCGGCCTGATAAATTATTGTGTATTGAGAGTATGGCGTGCTCAGGATTTGTTAAGTCATGGACAACAACTTCACAAAAAGGAAATAGCGTTTCACTTAACCCCTTCGCGATAGTATCTATTTGAGTGAGTAAATGTTTATCACGATTGCCCAATTTATTTCCTCCTAATGACTTAATCACTATTTCAAACCTAGAGTAAAGGATGTAAACAACAATTTAGACTTTTTATCTAATTTTAAACTTAATGTAAATCAAAATCTTATATCTCATTGTTATCACATTAGAAATAAAATTAGACATTTTATCTAAAAATATATATTTTATCTAAACAAGGTCAATATATTGAGTGTTCCTTGCGAAATAGGAAATCTTGCATCTAAAAACATTGAATAGAATTAGGTTTGATTATGAAAAATTTAACCCTTCCCACTTATGAAGATGTAGCAGCCGCTGCTGAACGTATAAAAGGTTTTGTAAATAAGACTCCTGTTTTAACTTCACGTACTGTTAACAATGAATTTGAAGCAGAAGTATTCTTTAAATGTGAGAATTTTCAACGTGTTGGTGCTTTTAAATTTCGTGGTGCAATGAATGCGCTTTTGCAATTTAATGACACTCAAAAAAAAGCTGGTGTGGTTGCTTTCTCTTCGGGAAATCATGCACAAGCGATTGCACTTTCAGCAAAAACTCTTGGTATTCCAGCCATAATCGTTATGCCCCAAGATGCTCCTGCTGCAAAGATGGCAGCAACGCGAGAATACGGCGGTGATATTGTTGAATTTGACCGCTATACGGAAGATCGGGAAAAAATTGGAAAAGAAATAGCTGAAAAAAATGGTCTAACCTTAATTCCATCTTATGACCATCCGCATGTAATTGCGGGTCAAGGAACGGTAGCAAAAGAGTTATTTGAAGAAGTTGGTGAATTAGATTACCTGTTTGTATGTTTAGGTGGTGGCGGTTTATTAGCTGGGTCTGCCCTTTCTGCTCGCCATCTCTCTCCTAACTGTAAAATATATGGTGTTGAACCTGCTCTAGGAAATGATGGACAAATATCTTTTAGAAAAGGAGAAATTGTTCATATTGATACACCTCAAACAATTGCAGATGGTGCTCAAACACAGTATTTAGGCAAATTAACATTTCCTATTATTCAAAAGAATGTAGATGACATTTTGACTGTAAAAGACGAAGAACTGGTCACTTCTATGAAGTTCTTTGCTGAAAGAATGAAGATGGTAGTTGAACCGACAGGCTGTCTCGGATTTGCTGCTGCACGTAATTTAAAACATGAATTAAAAGGCAAACGTATAGGCATCATTATTAGTGGTGGAAACGTTGATATTTCTAAATATGTAGAGTTTTTATCAGCTTAATAAAAATCGATATCTATCTATGATGTCAGCTAAAACGTCATAGATAGACTTTCAATATGCATATGTCTCTAGACTTAGTCGCGTTTTAATTTAAATAAACTTTTGGAGATGGTGATGAGATTTATTTCTGAGTCTGAATCTTCTGCTCTCATCAATCATGAAAACTGTTGTATCCCTGTGACAGAATAAGAGAATAATTATTTTTCATCAATATTGCCGAAAGCTTTTCTCCACGCATTAGGACTTGTGCCATATTTTTCACGGAAATTCTTTCTAAACATAACCGTATTATTGAAACCAGAAAGTTCTGTTATTTGTTCAATAGACAATTTTGTTGTTTCCAATAACACACAGCTATACCTAATTCTTTCCGCATTAAGCCATTCTACCAAGCTCATACCAGTCGCTTTTTTAAAATGCCGTGTAAATGTTCTGCGTGTCATATGTGCTTTTTCAGCTAACGCTTCAATACTATGCTGCTGAGCTAAATTTTTTCTTAAAAAATCGAGTAAGACATTAATTTGTGCATCCTGACTTGAACTCGCCACAGGTTGTTCAATGAATTGAGCCTGTCCCCCTTCTCGGTGTGGAGGAATGACCATTACCCTAGATACCTTATTCGCAATTTGTGCATTATATATTTCACGAACTAAGTATAGACAACAGTCAAGAGCGGCTCCTGTACCAGCAGATGTAATAATTCTCTGGTCTTCCACATAAAGGGCATCTGAATCCAGCCTAATATCTGGAAATCTTTCGTTAAAATCTTGTTCCGCCAACCAGTGTGTAGTCGCTTTTTTATCTTTTAATAAACCTGCATATGCTAATGCATAAGTGCCGTAGCATAGACCAACAAGTTTACTTCCTCTTTTATATGCATACTGAAGGCTTTTAATCAGAGAATCTTCTGGTCTATGATTAAAGTCATCCCAACCAGGAATAACAACAAGATCAAATTCTGGGATTAGTTCTATTCCTCCATCAGGAATAATGATCATTGACTGTTCTGTTTTTACAGGTTGTCCATCAATTGAAAATATTTTTAACTTAAATAAGCTCTTATCTTCAATTTTTATATTGAAAATAATATGTGGAATAGAGAAGTGAAATGGATTTATATTGGGATAAACAAATAATCCAATCACTGGTATTGCCATACAAATTCTTCCACTATGAAAAATATAAATATAGCATTTTGTCCTAATAGTTTCGATAGTTGTCCTTAAGGACAATTTTTTATGTTTATCTCTTTGCTCATAATTCCAATATCAGTAAATCATTTGGAATTAGATATGAAAAAAATCTTAAATAGTTCTCTTATCGCTATGACTTTAGCAACGGCTTCATTCAATTTATATGCGAATGAAAATGTCCAAAGAGATACGTCAAAGATAACTCACCTACAAGAAATTCGTAATGCAACAGTAAAAATTACGTATGCAGATACAACTTTTTTAGTTGATCCGATGTTTGCAAAAAAAGGTTTTTATGAAGGGTTCCCACATACTTACCGTAGCTACTTACGAAATCCATTGGTAGATTTGCCGATTAAACCTGAAACAATTTTGGAAGGGGTCGATGCCATTATTGTAACGCACACTCATTTAGACCATTGGGATGATGCGGCACAAGCGGCTATACCAAAGAATATGCCTGTTTTCGTACAAAACGAACAAGATCAAAAGACCATTCAGTCTCAAGGTTTTAAAGATGTACGCATCTTAACGCAAACTACATTTGAAGGTATCAAACTAACAAAAATCGGTGGTCAACATGGTACTGATGAGATGTACCGCAATACTAAGCTAGGAGCTGCTTTAGGCGAAGCTATGGGCATGGTTTTTGAAGCAGCAGGTCATGAAAATATTTATGTTGCTGGTGATACCGTTTGGCGTCCAGAAGTTGATCAAGCTATAGAAAAATTCAAGCCCGAAGTGATTGTATTAAATACAGGGAATGCATTGATGGAGGGATACAAAGAATCAATTATCATGGGCAAAGAAGATACTTATCACGCCACTCAAAAAGCACCTAAAGCTAAAATTGTTGCCGTTCATATGGATGCTATTAACCATATGTCTGTATCACGTGCCCAGCTTTCAAAATATGTAAAACAAAAAGGTATTCAAGATAAAGTCTTAATTCCTTTAGATGGTGAAACACTCTCTTTTTAAGTTTTACAAATTTAGTTAAACACATATTAACGCCCTGAATTATCAGGGCTTTAATATAAATCACCACCACGACAAATAAATTTTCCAAACGATTTAACTCAATACCCCGTTGCACTAACTAAACTGGATTAAAAAATACTCAAGCAATCTCTCCCGTTCATCTGGTTTGTTTGGATCTAAAAGCTGTACCATTGCCCCATCAATCGTAAACAAAAACATGTGCGCATCTTGTTTTGAAGCATTTTCGTTGGTGGTCAAAAGCAAATGATAGATTTCATTAATTAACCAGTTTCGATATTCAACGACCACCTGATACGCCTTTGGATGGGTTTTCGCAATTTCAAAAATAGCTTTAAATGGCAAATGATAGAGTCCGTCTAAATCTGCATGTAAAAAGTAAAGTTTGCGAAGCTTTTCAAACAGCGTTAAATCTTTTTGAACATAGATAATTGAAAGCACCTCATGTTTAAGCCCATCTTTTTGAAAGGTTAGACTCATTTCAATAAGCCGCTCTTTTGAATGGAAATAATTATAAAAAGTTGCTTTTGAAGTTTTTGAAGATTCAAGAATGCGGTCCACTCCGACTTTATGAAAACCGTAGTTATTAAAAAGATATCGGGATGTGTGAAGCACACTTAAAGCACGAAACGGAAGATCTGAATGGGGCATATTTTTACCGTTATAAATTCTTATTGTTTCTAAACGAGATACTTTTTTGGGAGAAAAAAGGCATAGCAAAGCCGTAAGACTGTGCTTGGCACATCTCAAGTTTTATTGTTGATGCAAGTTTTTTTGAGCCGTAATGACTTAAAGCCTGAAAACCCTAAAGATCATCAAGCTGCTTTAAATTTTTAAGTTGTGTCGTTATAGCTTTTGGCAGTCGCTGCCAAGAAATTAAGAATGTGCAAAGCCAACTCCTTTTTATAGGGAGTTCTGCCAGAGCATTAATTAAGAATTATGGTGGCAGAACGAAAGAGGGTTGACAGACTGGCTCAAGACCCAGCACGCACAAAGGCGTCCCCCTTCCGTCCTACCGCAACAAAAGGGAGACGAACGGGTTTACATCAAAAAAACGAATTTTTTCAATGTACTTGAGCGCGGCCTGTCAAAGCCGGCTGGCAATGTGGCCAGCAGGCAAAGGATAAGCTTCACATTTATTGCAGTCAAGCACACAAAATGACATTTGTTTTAAATTAGATCATTAAAAAGTAAGGTTAAATAATAAATAAGTTATTGTTAAATTGGGGTTTATAAAGTTGCGGAATTTTGAGATATAAGGGTTTAGGAAACTAGAAATGCGCTAGTGCGGCTTCCACCACCTGCGCTTTATTATTTGTTTAATTGAGTATTTGCAATGTGCCCTAGAGCCATGAAGGTTTCTATTTTTAAAAAGAACGCTATCCTGCCGCGTGAAATGTACGGCGTTGATAGATTAATTTATTTTATCAATTTTAAAAATTTTACCACTTAGGGTACTTTGAAAAAACATCTCAAAACCCGGTCGTATATCTTCGCCTTCAACTGTAATGTATTTTAAATTAGAAAAACATTGAGTATTAGCGAAATAATTATCTACTGTTGCCTGAATGACGTATTTAATTCCAAACTGGTCTTTGACACTGATATTTTGTTTAAGCATGACGATATCCTAATAAAATTATGGCAGAAATAATGGACCCACCTAAATATCCAATAGCAAACTGAGTTTTAACTAACTCTATAATCTAATTTAAATAGTTGATTTATAGACGCATAAAAGGTACGCCCATCTAAATTTAAATCAACTTCAATTCCAGAGGAAAGAAGAACTCTTTTACCAACTTCAACAGTTTTAAAACCTTCACGTGTATTTTGTATTCTATTTAGAGGAATTAAAGACACTAAAATTTCTGTACCATTTTTAGATTTTGCAATTAAATCATTTATTTTTAACAATTTATATCCTAACTTAAAATTTACTTATAATCTTAAAACAACTTTAAAATCAATTTAAAAAGCACTCGTGAGTGCTTTTATTTATGAGTGCTTATAATTATTTATAGAGCAACAATATTTACAGCATTTGGGCCTTTTTGGCCTTGTGCCACACTGAATTCAACACGTTGACCTTCAGCAAGAGTTCTGAAACCTGAGTTAGCGATTTCGCTAAAATGAGCAAAAACGTCTGGTCCTGATTCTGGTTGGATAAAACCGAAACCTTTAGCTTCGTTAAACCACTTAACAGTACCTTTCATGATATTTGAATTAGACATAATACATCCTAGTTTTTTTAAAAATTTAAACCATTTTATTGGTTATGAATAACATCGAAATAATAAAGAATGGAGCTGAAAATCTGAAAAAAACGAAGGATTATGACTAATACTGCGGTACTTAGAGAAGATTTACCAAACATGACTTTTTCTAGTTATGTTCACTATAATACGAAAAATAAAATTAATCAAGTTTTCTAATATATATATTTATTTTATTTATAAAATAGGTGATGTTCTGGATTCAAAGTGTTGATAAGCGAGTAGTGCTCATTGCAGGTAGGCAAAGGATGGTGCTCTACCCTTTTGCAGTCAAGTAAATGACATTTGCTTTAAATTAGATCATTAAAAAGTAAGGATAAATAATGAATAAGTGATTGTTAAAGTGGGGGTTATAAAGGTGGGGGTTTTGAGGAATATAGCTCTATCTTTCAGTCTATGATCTTTATAAAACTAAAGCTATAAAGCCATGAGATGGCTATATCAGTTTATATAAAGCAATAAAAAAACCGCAAAAGCGGCTTTTAATTTGATATCTTTCGATATTCATTATAAAGCATAATAAGTCCACCAATTAAAATGAAACCTAACCCTAATAGTTTTAAACCATCTAACTTTCGTATTTGCACTCCAAGTAGACCAGTACTATCAATAATTGTTGCAAAAAGCATTTGCCCTAAAAAAACCCAAAGAAGAGTACTCGTTGCTCCTATTTTAGGTGCTGCGATAAACATACAAAGTATGTAAAGCGAACCTAAAAAACCAGACATCCACATCCACCAACTGGCATTTTGATAAGATGGGGGTTTAATACCGCCATCTATTAATAATGCAATGATAAGAGAAGCAATAGCTCCACCTATATAAAGATAAAAGGTAGATTGTATTTGGGTTGCTCCACTAGTATTTCTAAAGGCATTTACTATTGCCAGTTGTAGAGGGACAATTAATCCACCTAATATACTAATAAACACATAACTAATATTTTGCATTCTTAACCTCTAAGTATAAACTACTCCAAAATTCATCGAGAAGTTCAAGAAACTTATTAAAGCCAATCATGAATTTTTCTTTTTTAGAATCAGTATCAATTATTGACCATATTGTTCTGTTCAAATCCTCGGCATGCCGAGCTTCAGTTCCATCTAAATGAATATCATAAAAATATGAAACATCTATCCATTTTTCGTCTGAAAATAAACTTTTATTTTGTTCTGCACCTTTAACAAGTAGTTCTAACTGAGGTAAAGCATGAATTTCCTGAGCAAGAGCAGCACCTAACATAATATAAAGATCACTATTAAAAAGTTTTTCAGACTCATCTTTTAAGATCATTGTTGTCTGCAAACCTTTCCCATATTTTAGTTCTTTTTTATACACAACTTGACTATAAGAATTTATAGATTTAGTAAAAAGATAAGCATGGGATTGCCCATCATCCAATCCCTTTTCCTCTGCAATATTCAATTCGAAAGCTTCAATAATTTTTAGAATATTATCATCTAAATTATTATCTTCTTCCTTTTTTAGTTTTAAGATATTACAGCCTAAATCCAGTCGATAAGCTGTAGGCCCTAGCCAATGTCTAAGATTATTAACAAGAATATTGTATTGTGTATAACTATATTCATTACTATTACTAGACCAATTAAGAAGGCATTCATTTTGCGCAACTTTTTTTGCTATTATTTGTAAGTCACTATAATTCATAAATTTTCCTCATTCTTCTAAGAAAGATAATAATTTCTATTTATTTAAATATAAAATAATATTTAAACACATATATTATTTTAAAAAATTATTTCATTTATATGTCACTTTAATTTATTTTTGATTCAATATGTATTTATCATTCATTGCACCAAAATAATGCAAATATTATTTCCAATATTTTATTGGTGTAGCTTTAATTAAAAATTAAAAAATCACTAAATATTTAAAAATAATTAATTTTTCAAATTATATATATTTATATTACTGTCTTAAATTAGTGATATAAAATATGAATTTATTAAACCAATAAAAAAAGCCCTAAACTATTATAATTTAGGGCTTTTTACGTCATGTAAAGCTATTCGAGTTTATATGACTTTAAATCTTGGTAGGTATATCCAGACTCGAACTGGAGACCTCTACGATGTCAACGTAGCGCTCTAACCAACTGAGCTATACACCTAGAATGGAAAGCATAATATTCATTTTTCAAAAGCAAAACAAGTGATTTTCAATTGAAAAAAATACAAATGAACAGACTTTAAGCAAACTCTTTTTCATTTTCAAAAAAGAAAAACGGTACATGGTTTAACCACATACCGTTTCTTTAGCTGACTATTAATCTCAACTTAACAAGGGCATTTCTTTAAATTGCCACCTGCCGATGGATATCTCGAATCAACACAATGACGGTAGAAAGTCTTCGCATCCATTGGGGTTAAATCAGGATGGTGAGCTTTCATGTGCTCCAGATAAGTTTGATAATCTGGAACCCCAACCATCAGTCGAAAGCTTTGCTGCAAACGCTGCCACAAGGTTGCAATGCGCGACCAGTTCTTTGGAGAAAGTAATAGCTCTTTTTGTGAGAGCACCGTCATTTTGATGATTTTCGCAATAATGACAGTTCCATTTTTTGCAAATTTAAAATTCATCATGACTCTCCTCGTGGGGTTACCACTTCTGGGTCCGCATATACAGCTGGTGCTTCATGAGCAGTTGGTGTCGGGCTTGCTAATGCACGGCGCACAATACCAATTGCAGCAATCACCATCACAATCGCAACGATCATAAAGAAGCCACAAAGCGCAGCGTTGATTTGATTTGACATCACAATCGTCTGCATTTCTTCAAGTGTTTTTGCTGGTTTTAATATCTCACCACGAGCAATCGCATCTGAAAATCTATTCGCTTGCGCTAAGAAACCAATCTTTGGATTTTCGTGGAAAATCTTTTGCCAGCCAGCAGTCATACAGGTAATGAACAAGAAAATGGTTGGGAAAATCGTTACCCATACATATTTTTCTTTTTTCATTTTAAACAGAATAACTGTACCCAAAATGAGCGCCATTGAAGCCAACATCTGGTTACCCACACCAAATAAAGGCCAGAGTGAATTGACACCGCCTAACGGATCAATCACACCTTGATAGACGAAGAAGCCCCATCCACCTACCGCAACAGCAGTACCTAGCAAATTACCAAAGAATGAGCTTGAAGATTTAACCGCAGGAATAACAATACCCACAGTGTCTTGCACCATGAAACGACAAGCACGAGTACCCGCATCTACAGCAGTTAAAATGAATAATGCTTCGAATAAAATCGCAAAGTGGTACCAGAACGCCATCATGGCACGGCTATTAAAAATTTCCGAAATGATATGTGCCATACCAATCGCAAAGGTTGGCGCACCACCTGTACGTGAAAGAATCGAGCTTTCACCCACTTCTTGAGCCAACACAGTTAACATTTCAGGGGTAACGACAAAGCCTAAATTACGCACAGCTTCTGCCGCTGATTCTACAGTTGTACCAATTACAGCCGCAGGAGCATTAATTGCAAAGTACACGCCAGGGTCTAAGACAGTTGCACAGATCATCGCCATAATACCGACGAAAGATTCCATGAGCATGCCGCCATAGCCAATCACGCGAATATCAGCTTCGTTATTCACGAGTTTTGGTGTTGTACCACTTGATACAAGTGCGTGGAAACCAGAAATAGCACCACAGGCAATAGTAATAAATAGGAATGGAAATAAGCTACCAGAGAATACAGGACCAGTACCATCAATAAAATGAGTCACTGCCGGCATTTTCAATTCAGGTAATGCAATCACAATACCCACAGCCAAGCCAAGAATGACACCAATTTTAAGGAAGGTTGATAGATAATCACGTGGTGCTAACAATAACCAGACAGGTAAAACTGATGCAATAAATCCATAAATGATTAAGCACCATGTGAGCTGTGTACCTGTTAAAGTGAAAAATTCACCCCAGTAAGGATCTGCTGCAACATGTCCACCATAAACAATGGCAAGCATCATTAAGACGAAGCCAATAATTGAAACTTCGGCAATACGTCCCGGGCGAATAAAACGCATGTAAACGCCCATAAACAATGCAATTGGAATCGTCGCTGCAATACTGAAAACACCCCATGGACTATGGGCAAGTGCTTTCACCACAACTAATGCCAGTACCGCAAGGATAATAATCATTACACCCAGCGCACCGAGCATAACAACAATCCCGGCAAAAGAACCGAGTTCCTGTTTTGCCATTTCACCAAGTGAGCGACCGTCTCGACGTGTTGAAATAAATAAAACTAAAAAGTCTTGTACCGCACCTGCCAGTACCACACCGACCAGTAACCAGATCGTTCCGGGTAAAAAGCCCATTTGTGCAGCCAAAATTGGTCCAACTAACGGCCCCGCTCCTGCAATTGCAGCAAAGTGGTGACCAAAAAGCACATATTTATTGGTGGGAACATAATCCAGACCATCGGCTAAACGATGCGCTGGGGTTAAACGTCTTGGGTTTAATTCAAATACTTTAGTTGCAATAAATAGACTATAAAATCGATATGCGATGCTATATACACATGCTGCAGCGAGTACAAGCCAAACCGCATTGACATGTTCACCACGGCTGAGTGCCAGCATCCCAAAAGAAATTGCACCTATTATTGCCACTAGGCTCCAGACCAGCTTGGAGGGAAGCGTAGATTTCGCTTGCATTGTGTCCATTCTTAACCTCTCAATAAATAACTACAGCATTTTTATATTGTTATGTACTGTTTTCTAACAAATCCTTGTGACTGTACTCCTCCTTTAATTTTTTTCCTCTTATACTTTCGCATAAAAAAAGGGATGATTTACATCATCCCTTCGATAATAGTGTATTTTTTAACTATTATGCACGCTCTAAATAATCGCCAGTACGAGTATCTACACGAACGCTTTCTTCTTGCTGAACAAATAACGGAACACGAACAACCGCACCTGTTTCAAGCTTAGCTGGTTTACCGCCGCCGCCAGATGTATCACCACGTACGCCCGGATCAGTTTCAACAATTTTCAATACAACGAAGTTCGGTGGGCTTACTGTTAAAGGTACGCCGTTGAACAACATAATTGTACATTTTTCATTTGAATCGTCTTTTAACCATTTAGCAGCATCGCCCATTGCAATTTTGTCTGCAGCGATTTGCTCAAAAGATACAGGATCCATGAAGTTCCACATTTCACCATCGTTGTATAAGTATTCCATTTCAACTTCAACGATGTCAGCTGCTTCTAAAGAATCACCTGATTTGAAAGTTTTTTCTAATACTTTACCGGTTTTAAGGTTACGTAATTTTACACGGTTGAACGCTTGACCTTTACCTGGTTTTACATATTCGTTTTCCATGATTGAACATGGGTTACCATCAAGCATAACCTTAAGGCCTGCTTTGAAATCATTTGTAGAATAATAGGCCATGAAAGGCACACTCCAAACTTAACAAGTCAACTATGCGATATAATGCGTTGTTGCATTATCTTAATCGTGTCAAATGATAAACTATTTATACCAAGAGCAAAACTGGCAATCTCAACTGAGTGACCTTATTACTGATCCTTCTGAATTGCTAAGCCTACTCGAGTTATCCTCAGAACAGCTATTATCGGGTGCGATTCTGGCTTCTGAAAAGTTTAAATTGCGTGTTCCTCGCGCGTTCGTCGGAAAAATGAACGCTAAAAACCCGCTTGACCCGCTTTTGCTACAAGTATTACCTCATCATTTAGAACTCGAAGAACATCCTGAGTTTGTGACTGACCCATTAGGCGAAGAAGCAGCAAATCAATTACCGGGTGTATTGCATAAATATAAATCACGCTTTTTACTCACTTTGACTGGTGCTTGCGCCGTACATTGCCGTTATTGCTTCCGTCGCCATTTCCCCTATCAAGAAAATTTGCCAAAAAATGAAGACTGGCTAAATATTAAAAATTATATTGAAGCAAACCCAAACATTAATGAGATCATTTTAAGTGGTGGTGACCCGCTTACGCTTTCTAACCGTAAATTGGCACTTTGGTTAGAACGCCTATCATCTCTCAAACAAATCCAGATTCTGAGAATTCATTCACGAGTCCCCATTGTTATTCCTAACCGAATCGACGAAGAGCTAATTTCTTTATTAAAAAACAGTAGGCTGCGTATAGTTCTGGTGGTACACTCAAATCACGCTTCTGAACTCGATGACTTTACTTGTTCAAAATTGTTGCAGTTATCTGACCATCACATTACTGTACTGAATCAGGCAGTATTGCTGAAAGGTGTGAATGATTCTGCACAGACCTTAGTTGATTTAAGTTATCGTTTATTTGAAGCTCGCGTTATGCCTTATTACTTACATGTTTTAGATAAAGTAAAAGGTGCACAACATTTTGATTTAGAATCATCCAAGATAGATGAGATCTATCGTGACGTGTTAGCGAACCTACCGGGGTATTTGGTTCCTAAACTCGTCAGGGAAATTGCGGGCGAAAAGAATAAAACACCGCTTTTTGGGGCTACAACTTTTTGAGTTATATAATAAGTGATGATGAATAATGCGCTGTCGGACATTTTTCACAATCAAACCGAACTCACTCGTGAACGGTTAAGCTTTTGTGAAGCCAATATTAAAGATCTTAATGAATGGGTCACTACCCTTTCTATTATGCAACTTGGCGATACGTCAAAAGCATTATTCACAGCCATTTTAGAGCTCAACGAGTTAAAATGTAGTGAGACGCTACGTTTCGATCTCATACAAACGCTTCATCCGACCATTAATAATGTACTCGCCAGCCTAGAGAAAAACTTCTTTAACCAAGGCGTGATTAGTACAGACCGTAATGAGCACATTATTGAATTAGCAATGTTGCTCCGCTGCTATTTTGCCAGTATTTATTTAAATATTGCGCAAAACAGTCATGAGCAACTCCAGCATCAAAAGTTTTCACTCTTTGCTTATAAACAAAAAAAGAATTTGCAAACGGCACGCACCTTATCGACTTTTCATGCTCTAAAGCAGTTAACGAGTCTTCTATATCAACAGCATATGCTCTATAGCGAGCCGCTTAAAGGTCAATGGTTAATTGCGCATCAGCTTTATGAAACCGCAGTTCAACATAAATACCATCTCATCAATATTAACCATATTCAGGGTATTCAACATCCTCTAGCGAATATCACTCAGGCCTATGCTCAACTGATTTTGCTGGATATTTTAAATACCAACCAGATTCGCCAGTCAGAGATTCAGGCACTATTTCAATGTAGTTTTGACTGGGCAAGAATGATTCATATTTTGCCGAAAGATACCGCGTTAACGAAATATGTGGTCGATCCAAATAAAGACCACCCCCCTGTTTATAATACAAAGCGTAGCTCTAACTTTAACCCGAGCATCTTTATTGGTACGCAAGCTTTGCTTGAGCATGTCACTGCAACCATGCATAAAAATGCTCAATATATTTCTAAGAATGAAAAGTTTTATTTAAGCCCAGCTTTAAAGTTTCATGTTCAAACGATTTTAGGAACCACGGCTCAACGTCGTCATGAACGTTATGAGTACAATGCAGAGCTTCAAATTTGTTTTGGATTAAGCACTGCTCACTTCTATCTGTCGAAAGCAAAAAACTTTGAAGAAACGCTACAGCTTAACCATAACTATAACTTACAAAGTGAATCTAAAGTTTTATCCAACTTAGAGAAAAAAGAGCAATCAACCAGCTCTTATCAGCGCTTGAGTCGTGAGAGCAAAACCATCTATCAAACTACGGTTCTTGATATTAGTGTCAATGGATACCGTATTAAATGGTCTGGCGAAGCACCGAAAAACTTAAGAACCGGTGAATACATTTTAGTTAAAGAGACTTTGCACGGACAATGGCGAGGCGGGGTGATTCGCTGGATTAAGCAATCGACAGAAAAATCCCTAGAGTTAGGTTTAGAAATTTTGTCGCAAGCCATGTTCCCTTGTTCAGTGCATATTCAAGCTGAGCGCCATACTCGCAATTATCATCCCGCACTATTACTACAAACACAAAATCTAGAAGAAATACAAAACACACTTATTTTACCGGGCTCTCAAATTTTTAGAGAGCAACAAACAATTCATTTACGATTGGGGACAGAAGAAATCAAAGTGTATCTACTCAAAGCACAACTCATTACGCAAAGTTTTATTCAATTTCATTTCGAGCTTTTGAATGAGCAGCAACAAGGTCTGCTTGATCAGTTCATGATGAAAAAGGGTAATAACTCTAGCACTCAAGATTTATGGGAAGCACTAAAGTGAGAAACTCTTTATTATCTAAAAAGTTAAAACGTACTGAAACACGTTTACTCATTATTGATGACAACCAGCTACGTTATAACCAGATTTTAAATTTATTATTGGGGAATGATTATCAAGTTCAGGCATTATTACTTGATGATTTAAAAAGTTTTGAAAAACAGTTAAATACGCCATGGGATGCTATTATTTTTGGTCGTGCTTATGACCTAAAAATTGAACAAACTCTCTCCCTTATTCAAGCATCTGAACAGCCAAATTTACCTGTTTTATTATTACAACCTGAAGATTATCAACCTCAGCAATATCAGGCGTATATTCAAAAAGGCATTTATGATGTAGTTCCATTAGAACCATTAGATTATTTTTATATCACTCTTATTCGGACGTTGTCATATAGCCAGTTATTACAAACCGAACAACGCCTGACCAATGAGTTAGAAACGATTCACTCTCATACACAAACATTGGTCAATAACAGCCATAAAGCAGTTGCCCTTTTTCAAGAAGGCATGCATGTCAAGGCAAACACAGAATATCTCAACCTTTTTGGTTTTAAGCAAGAAGACGAGATTATTGGTCTGCCCATCTTAGATGTTTTACAACCTGATGATTTAAATGTTTTTAAACAAAGATTTAAGAAAATTTCATTAGGCCAATTCGATCAGGCACGTTTTGAAATTCAAAGTCAACATGCAGCAATTGCAGGTAACAATGCTCTAAAACTGGAGTTTATTCCGAGTCAGGAAGAAGATGCTGTACAGTTGACCATTGATTACCAACTAGATTTAGCAACACCTGCAAATACACTTTTTTCAGAAAAAAATTACAATGTCATTACACCATGGCAACAGATTAATCGTCAGCTAACGACACACCCTGCTCAAGCCAACGCGTTAATTTTATTTCGCTTAACTCAGTGCCCAGAACGAGTATTTCAACAAGATTGGCAAACTCCTGCACAATATTTCAATCAGCTGCAAAGTTTCTTAAAAGAACACGCACAAATGCCGATTTTTAATATTGAACTTGGTGCCTATGTTGGCGTTTTACAAGCTGAAAACAGCACAGTCCTTAACTCTCAACTGGCTGGTCTGCAAAGTTTGCAAAAAGAGCATTTATTAAAGATCAATGAGCTTAACTACTCAATCCAGTTTAAGCTGAGCTATGCTCCAATTACTGAACCTTTAAATGAAGATAGTTTTGCAAAGCTACTTGAGCAAACAAGTCAGCAAGAGCTACCTAAGGCGCAGGCAGAAATTGAGTTGGCCCCAACCATTGATATTATCTCTCCTGAGCCTACCAACTCGCCTATATCGCTTGATCTAAGCCTTGAGCAAGTTGATGCTCCTTTGCAATCTTCGTTATTGCAGCAATTAAAGCAGCAACTAGCTCGAAGTGAAATTCATTTAAAATATCAGCAGATCTACGATAAACACGATCAAGAAACCCATAACTATGAGGTAACTAGCGGTTTTATTAGCGATGAACAATGGTATGACATAAATGATTTGGCTGAATTAAGAGAAGACAGTGAACTTTCTATCCAATTAGATCGCTGGATTTTGGTTGAGGCATGTAAGCAACTACATAATTTTATTACTCAGTACCCTAAAGCTAAACTGATTATTAACCTAAATATCGATATCTTGCTTAAAGATAAATCCTTCCCTGAGCTAATTTCAAAACTACTCACCATTATTGGTAGTAAGCTTGAAAGCCCACTGGTTTTACAATTTTCAGAACAAGCGATTCAGCCTCATCTTGTAATTGTCCAGCAACACATCGCTCGCTTACGTCAACACGGCGCAGAAATTTCGATTCGGGATTTCTCTTCTTCTATGTATAGTGAATCAATATTGCAACAACTAGACGTTCAATATTTAAAACTGCAATCGAAGAAAACAGAGCTATTAAACTCAGATGATGGTCTAACACGCTTACAAGAAAAGGTTTTGAACTATTTGACTGTAAAACCTGTGGGGATTTTACTGAGTGATCTAGATGACATGAACTTATTTGCTAACGCTTGGAATGTGGAAACGCGTTTCTTACAAGGTCGCTATTTCCAGAAAAAACTTGATCGTTTAACAGACGTACAAGACCAATAATGGTCTTGTATTGAAAAACAAAAAACGGGCATAAAGCCCGTTTTTTGTTTCGTGTTGCAGTATTAACGCTTGATAGAGCGAGACATACCAGCAAAACGTTGTTTGAATTTGTCGATACGACCACCAGTGTCTACATTCTTTTGCTTACCAGTATAGAATGGGTGGCAAGCTGAACATACGTCAAGGTAGATAGTTTCTTTACCTAAAGCAGAACGAGTTTCGATTACGTTACCGCAAGAACAAGTTGCAACTAATTTTTCATATTTTGGGTGAATATCGGCGCGCATCGTCGATTACTCCTAATTGGAAGAAAGGCTTAAGCTGTCATCGCAATTGATCACTCTCAACTAAGTTGAGGACAGGCTCAAAATGAGCAGATCAACACCACAACAGACCATTCTTTTGGCCCACCGAAACCTCTAGGGTTAGAGCTAAGCACAACAAGTGGGCAACATTATACGTCAAATAATTTTCTTTTGCGAATTAATCTTTCGATTTAGCCCAGTAATTTGCAATCACGCCACACACCATTAATTGGATTTGGTGAAAGATCATAATAGGTAACACAATCATACCTAAAGGCTGGCCAATAAATAAGATTTGTGCCATCGGAACACCACTTGCTAAGGTCTTTTTTGAACTACAAAAGAAAACCGTGACCTGATCTGCTCGGTTAAAACCTAAAGCACGCGGTAGATAAAGTGCTAATAGCATAATGATCGTTAAAAGTACTGAACACGCAATTGTGAGAATCAGTAAAGTTTTCCAACTTACTTGATGCCAAAGCCCTGCGACCACTGCCCCACTAAATGCGCCATATACCACCATCAAAATTGAGCCCTGATCGAAAGCTCTAACAATACTTGGAACTTTTGCCATATAAGGGAAAATATAAGGGCGTAATAATTGACCTAAAATAAATGGCACTAACAGTAATAATGTAATTTGTATAATTGAGGTCGTCGGGTCAAATCCATGTTGGCTTTGGCCTAAAATAAAAAAGCTCACCAATACTGGTGTAATAAACATACCAATCAAGTTCGAAAAAGATGCACTACACACCGCTCCCGCCACGTTCCCTTTTGCTACTGATGTAAATGCAATAGAAGATTGAACTGTAGAGGGTAAAAAGCACATAAATAAAAACCCCCAGTACAACTGTTGACCTAACAGAGGTAACAGAATTGGCTTAGCCAATAAACCAATTACGGGGAAAATAAAGAAAGTAAAAGCGAAGACAAGTACATGCATTTTCCAATGCAAAATACCTTCAATCACTGCCTCTCTTGATAGCTTTGCACCATGTAAAAAGAATAGAATTGCAATCGCGACTGTGGTCAGTGTATTGAAATATTGCGCTGCTTGACCACTGACTGGAAAGAATGTTGCGAGTAGTACCATTCCAACCAACAAAATTGTAAATCGATCAAGCGCCAATAACTTCAGCATAGCCATATCCTATGATTATTTTAGATAAATAAAAAACCCAGTTGATAAATTGACCATTTGGTCAAGCCTTCATCATACTGGGCTAAAAAAATAAAGCTAGGCTTTTAAGAACTAAATCTTAAAGCGTCACAGTCAATTTTTAGTTATTTGTCGCATTAGCATCTTGTTGAATCAATTCGACTTTATAACCGTCTGGATCTTCAACAAATGCGATCACGGTAATACCACCTTTCATTGGCCCCGCTTCACGCACAACTTTGCCACCACGTGCTTTTATTTCTTCACACGCTTTGTAAGCATCATCAACACCAATGGCAATGTGACCATAGGCATTGCCTAAATCATAACTTGATGTATCCCAGTTATGGGTAAGCTCAAGCACGGTATTGGTTTCTTCATCACCATAGCCAACAAATGCCAGTGTAAAGCGCCCTTCTTCATAATCACGCTTACGAAGTAACTTCATCCCTAATACTTCGGTATAGAACTTTAAAGATTGTTCTAAATTGCCTACTCGCAACATTGTATGAAGCATTCGCATATATTTATCTCCTAGGAAACTTTCATTTTGATGATTGATTAGCCAACAACTTACCTACCCAAATCACGAGTAATAAAATTGGTAATCCCATCAAAAATGTAGCCGTAAAAAAGCCTGAATAACCGATATGATTCACTATTGTACCTGAGTAACCACCAATCGTTTTTGGTAATAACAGCATTAGCGAGCTAAAAATAGCATATTGCATGGCAGTAAATGACACACTAGTTAAACTAGAAAGAAATGCGATAAATACTGCCCCAGCTAATCCAGAGGCTAAGTTATCAAATATGATGCCCATTACTAACCAAACTTTACTGTAAGGAACAACTACTTTTCCTTTCAATTCGATATCAATATTTTTGTCAATCGGAATCGCTGGAATGTCGGATAAACTCATACGATAACGAGGTTGATTTTCTTCGAGTTGTTTTTGATAAGAATGGTTTAAAGTTAAAGTATGTAATTGCTTATTGGCTTCATAATTTGCTTCTACTTGTATTGAATTAAGTTTAGCAAGATCATTTCCGGGAATAATAACATTCCAATCACTACCTTTAATCTTACCTTCTATTTTATTTTGTGAATTCAATAAAATACTAACTGATTTTAGCTCACCATTTTTAGGTAGATTCAATAAACTACCATGAAGAATTACATCTTTTTTCAGCTCATCTTTATATAGAAGATTATCTCCACCAATTGCTTGGACATAAATATCTGGTTGTGATTCTGAGTTAAATAATTTTAATGGAAGGTTTATATTTAAAGGTTCAGCGTATCCTACAGGCTGAGAATTAATTGAGACTTTATTCTGAGCTGTTGTCAATGTATTACTCGGAAATTTTAATGACCAATTTCCCACTTCATCAGGGCTTGCAGTATAAGTTTGATCCCCAATATTAACCTGAACATTTTGCATAGTTGCGCCAGATTTAACTAATCCAACAAAAATCAAGTTGGTAGTGCTTGCTAAAATTGCTCCTAACAACATCATTTTCATCACATTATAGCGTTGCGCTAACATTCCTCCGAGAAAACCACCCAATATGACAAAGAAGATTGCAAAAAACTTATTAAACCAAGCAATTTCCTCTTTATCAAAATTCAAATCTAAATAGAATAAATTAGCCATTACCCCAGCAACGACATCTGAAATACGATAAAAGCCTATTAGTAATAAAATTGCTAAAGCAACTTTTAATCCATATCGCTTAAAAAAATCTAGTAAAGGTGACAACCATGTTTCTACAACAATTTTTTTATTGATTAGACCAAATTTAATTAACCCAAAAATTACAATAACCGCAATTGATATACTAATTAAAAATTTAATGACTAAAAGTAGAAAGTTTAAAAAAGCATCTTCGATAGAAAATGAATCAAAAATTAAACCGATTTGGTAAAAGCTAATTCCAAAAACTATAGTTGAAATAACAAAAACCGCAAATAACTGAAAATAGTCTTTAGCTTGATAGTGATGTTGAATACGTTTAACGTCAGGCTCATGAATAAATAATGTTGTAATTATTCCTATACCCATGAGGCCTGCCATTAATAAATATG
This sequence comes from Acinetobacter lactucae, assembly GCF_001605885.1. GTDB lineage: Bacteria > Pseudomonadota > Gammaproteobacteria > Pseudomonadales > Moraxellaceae > Acinetobacter > Acinetobacter lactucae. The sequence continues at coordinate 46,738 of NZ_LRPE01000037.1, forward strand.
TAGTTCGCCAAGCTTCATATATATAATTACCAACAGCTGTACCCAGTGAAGCTGCAAATAATAACGCACCTAATTGTGTAATAATTGTAGCAGTACGATATCCAGCATTATACGTTGAAGCTAAGACAGTTTGTACATTAGGATCTTCAGTTAATTCAATACGATAAGCATCCACAATGATATCTTGTGTAGCTGAAGAGAAGCCAAGGAAAATAGCAGCTGCTGCCATAATGGTCAGATTTGAAAATGAGCCAAAATCAGAAGTGTTCGGTAAGGGATTTGTAAATGCCATTAAACAAATTGCACAGATAACCAAAATTTGTGCAACTAGTAGCCAACTACGTCTTAATCCCATTTTCCTTGTTAAATAAGGAAGTGGTAATTTATCTATCAAGGGGGCCCAAATAAACTTGAACGAATAAGCCAAAGCTGCCCAAGAGAACATTGTAATAGTACTTCTATTAATTCCAGCTTCAGTCAACCAAAATGATAAGGTTGAAAAAATTAGAAATATGGGAATTCCTGAGGAAAAGCCTAAAAACAACATAATAATTGCTCGGCGATCCAAGAAGGCCATAAAAGAACTTCTCCACCCTTTTGATTCAGCACTCATTCGTTTTTTATTTTCCATAAATTATAAATGTGCCTATTCAAACCCTTCTTACAATTGCTTTCAAGATTCTTTATGCAATCAATTTTGTTTTGGCGATAAAAACGGCAAGTTTGCTTGATATTTTATGCTAAACCTGTATACCTTTAAGCTTCAACCTTCGTTTTCTTTTGCTGGATATCAACAGTGACACAAAAACTTGATCAAGTGACCATCTCAACTTTATCACTCGCTAAAACAAACACCACAAACGTCACAATAAATGCATTTCCTTCAGCTTTTGAGCAACCTGATATAAAAATGACTTTGGATAAAACAGCCTTAAAACCCGAACAACTTACGCATATTCCAGATTTTGAAAATATTCCAGCTTCTACAAAACGTATAAAACCGCTTAATAACTTTTTAGGGCAAGACCGTGCCAAAGCATCGGTAGAAGCAGGTATTTCTTTACCTTACTCTGGCTATAACATTTTTGCAGTAGGAACAGCAGGCTTGGGTAAACGCACCATGATTAAGCGTTTACTCCAACAACATGCGAAAACGATGCCAACACCTGATGACTGGGTATATGTCTATAATTTCAAACAAGCCCGTCAACCGATTGCCCTACGCTTCCCTGCTGGACAAGGAACCAAGTTTCAACATACCCTTCATCAAACTTGGCAAATTATTTTAAAACAGCTTGAACGCCGTTTTAGTGCCGAGACCTATCATAACCGTATTGAACGTATCCGTGAGGAAACTGGAGATGAACAGCAACAAGCGCTTGTCGAGTTAACCAAAGAAGGTGAAGAACTCGACTTAAAACTCATCTCCCGCAATGAAAAGCATGGCTTTGTACCTGTGCAAGTAAAAGATGATCAGGTACAAGAACTGACTCAAACAGAAATTGATGCTTTAAACACTAAGCAACGTGCTGAAATTGCGGCGAATGTTCGCTACATGGATAAGAAGCTTGAGCGTCTTGGTTTGCATTTAGGTGATTTAGAAGATGACGCACGTGACAAAGTCTCTGTGTTAAATCGAGACATCGCGACCCAAGTGGTTAGGCCACGCATGGATTTGATTTTAAATAAATATGGTCAAGTTAAAGGCCTTGAAGATTATTTAAAACAATATGCTCAAGATGTAATTGATAATGTTGAACTCATTTTAGAGCAAGAAGAAGATGACTTTGCTCCAGCAATGTTCAATCGCGTGCCTGCACGTTATCAAGCCAATGTGATTGTCTCAAACAAACCAAACAGTGGCGCACCGGTTATTTTTGAAGATTTCCCAACGCACTACAACTTACTCGGTCATGTTGAACAACTTACTCACAACGGCACAATTACCACAGATTTCACTCTCATTCGTCCAGGTGCTCTACATCAAGCGAATGGTGGCTTTTTGATGCTTGAAGCTGAGCAATTACTTGAACAGCCTTATGCATGGCAGGGTTTAAAACGTGCCTTAAAATCAGGCCAGCTCAAGCTTTCTTCTCTTGAACATATGCTGACGTTAACAGGATCTATCTCGATAGAACCTGCTGCGGTTCCGCTTGATATTAAAGTGGTTCTTATGGCAGAACCTGAAATTTATTATGAAATTTTAGAAGTAGAACCAGAGCTTGGCAGTGTATTTAAAATTCGTGCAGATTTTACCGATACTCTGCAACGTAATGACGAAAATGAACAAGCCTACATGCAGCTAATTGCTGATTATGTACAAGCGGATAAATTACTTCCGTTTGACCGTAGTGCTTTAGCAGCTTTACTTACCGATTCAAGTCGTCAGGCAGAAGACCAAAGCTCACTGTCGTTACATGCTTCTACTTTGGGCGATCTCATTCGCGAAGCACATCACCATGCTTTTAAAGCCAATGAGAAGATTGTAAGCGACCAGCACATTAACTTGGCACTACAACACAGACAATATCGCTTAGGCTATTTAAGAGAACTTTACTGGCAAGATCTGTCACGTGGAACTCAGTTAATCGAAACTTCAGGTCATCGTTTAGGTCAAATCAATGCCCTCTCTGTCATTCACTATGCAGATGTTGAGTTTGGTTTACCTTCACGTTTGACTGCATCAGTCTATCAAGGTGGCGGCGATATTCTTGATATTGAACGTAGTGTAGAACTTGGTGGTTCACTGCATGCCAAAGGCGTGTTGCTCATGTCTAGCTTCTTGAAAGCTCACTTTGGTCGTGAACAGATTTTACATTTCTCTGCTGCGCTTGCATTTGAACAAAGTTATGGTCAAGTAGACGGCGACAGTGCAACTGTAGCTGAACTTTCTGCATTAATTTCTGCAATTAGCCAAATACCAATTGATCAGTCATGGGCAATTACGGGTTCTATGAACCAGTTAGGCCAAGTTCAACCAATTGGTGGTGTAAATGCAAAAATTGAAGGCTTCTATGATGCTTGTAAATTACAAGGCTTAACTGGCAAACAAGGTGTCATCATTCCACGTCAAAACATGCAGCATTTGATGTTACGCCAAGATGTGATTGATGCGGTACAAAGTGGTCAATTCCATATCCATGCGATTGATACGATTGATCAGGCGCTTGAGATTTTAATGGCCCGCCCTGTCGGTACACTCGATAAAAAAGGTAAGTACAGTAAACACTCTATTTATGCTGCTGTAATGGAGCAACTTGAATATTGGCAAGCCATTGAAGATGGCGCAGAAATTGAAGAAGAACCAAAGAAGAAAAAGAAAAATAAGAAAAAAATTAAGAAGCATGAAGAACTTACTGCGGAAGATCTACCACAAGAAAGTGTAGAAGAAGTCGCAACCTTAAAACAGAAGTAATAAAAAAGGGCCTGTCAAATACAGGCCCTTTTTACTTTTAGAGGGGCAAAATTAGCGAACGATTTGGATCGCTCGTCCTCCTGCTAACTGACTAAAGTATTGTTTAAGTGCTTCAACACAGCGCTGAATTTTCATTGGCTGTTGGTCATGCTTGGCAACTTCTGCATACAAAGTAAAAGTTGGTAATTTCCAATCTGGCATGAGTTCAATCAAAGAACCATTTTTTAATTCTTTCTGAGCATCTAAATATAAAATTCTTGCAATCCCATGTCCTTGCTGACATAACGCTTTCGCAACTTGTAAATTATTGCTCTGCAAACGGCTTTGCATTTCAACATTCAGCGTTTCACCCGTTTTTACATGTTGAAAATGGAAATGGTGCGCGTCATTCATGACATTAATTGATAATAACTCGTGATCTCTTAAATCATTAGGATGCACAATTGGACTAGATTGATTTAAATAACTTGGAGAAGCTACTAAAATCTGATCGACAAAAGCCATCGGAATAACAGAGCTGCTTTCTTCTACCGGCGTAGAACTCATACGCACTGCAATATCAATTCGCTCTTCAATTAAGTCGATATAACGATGCCCAACTTCAAAATGCACAGATAAACCGCGATGAGCTGACATCCAGTGAGATAACGCAGGAATGAGGTGCTGAACTGCTAAATCAGGAGTAGTTGCGATACGCAAATCCCCAATTAAGTCATCCCTCAACTCATTAATTCTGATTTTCCCTCTTTCAGCAGCCGCCAACATTTCTTGACAGCTTGAAAAAAAAGCCTGTCCGGCTTCTGTCAAACTGAGTTTACGCGTAGAGCGATGTAATAGAATTACATCCATTTCATGCTCAAGGGAGCGAATCTGCTGGCTCACCGCACTTGTTGTAATTCCTAATTCACGTGCCGCACCACTAAATGAACTTTTTTCAACCACACAAGCAAAAACACCCATCGCACGAAGCTGATCTAACATAGGTTTCCTCAAATCTAATTCTAAATTTATAAAAAAATGCTTATTGTTGTAATGAAAGCAACCAATTATATTATACGAGGAAACCTAAGTTTTATGCATTAGCTATTTTGGTAAAAGATTTATAGGATTAATTGGTTTTCCATCCAAACGGATCTGGAACTCAAGCATGACCTGAGAAGCCCCAGTAGAGCCCATCTCGGCAATTTTTTGTCCAGCAGTTACATTGTCACCGCTTTTCACCAACATCTTGCTATTGTGGGCATAGGCACTGATATAGCCGTCAATATGCTTAATTAAAACCAGATTGCCGTATTCTTTTAAGCCATCAGCTGCGTAGACAACTTGACCATCTGCTGCGGCATAAATAGGGTCACCCTGATTTCCACCATAACGGATTCCTTTGACATTATTTGCCAAATTAAAGCCTTGAATCACTGGCCCATTATTCGGTTTTATCCAGCGTAAGCTAGAATTTGGTGCAACCGAAGTCACTGTCGTATTCGTTGATGGTGCAGTAGTTGTAGGCGGAGTTACCGGTGTAACAGGCTGTGTGGTTGGTAAAGCAATGGTTTGACGCTTGATTTGCTCAGGCTGTGTCATCACTTGCGTAGATACTGTTCTTGGTGAAGAACCCTTCTTCAAGCGCAAAGACTGATTAACATAAATGCGATATGGTGGAGCAATATCATTCATTTCGGCAATACTGATATAGTCAAGGCCGTAACGCATTGCGATACCACTTAAAGTGTCACCTGAACGAACTGTGTAATAGTTAGGGGCCATTGCATAGCGAGAACTATTATTAATTTGTGGTTTAGAAGCACATCCAGCCATAACCGCAGTAAAGCCTACTGCTACAGACAGCATCATAATTTTCATTATTTTGTCTTTTTGGATATGCACTCTGCTTTGTTGCCCAATTAAATGCATTGATCTCCCTCACTAAATGCTACAAATCATTTCGGCTAAGAGTACCAAAAAAGTAAGAGGAAACACGTTCCTCTTTTTCTTTATTCACAAAGTTATAACATTCGAAGCAGATTATTGACTCAAACTGAGCTGTAAATCTTCTAAAACGGCGTAATTTGTTGCATCCATTTGAATAGGAGTAACACTTACATAGCCGTTGGCAACCGCAAAGAAATCAGATTGAATCTGACTCGAAACACGTTGCGGATCTGTAACTGCCTCACCTGCTAAACCAATCCAGTATACTTGACGACCTCGTGGATCGACATGACTCGTAATAGGCTTAGATTGAGCACGGCGTCCTTGATAGGTAATCTGTGCTCCTTTTAACTTCGGCACATCAGGAATATTGATATTAAAGATGTGTCGTGGTGGCAATGCCGGTAGCCCGCTTGCGATAAAATCATGTACCCACTGAGCTGCCTGAGCATAATCTTCTTTATCGTTATAGGCACGTACATCAGGACCCGCTAAAGACACGGCAATTGCCGGTTGTTTCATTAAACGACCTTCAAATGCAGCCCCTACTGTTCCAGAATATAAAACATCATCACCCAAGTTTGCACCACTGTTGATTCCGCTCACGACTAAATCGAACTCAAAATCAAACAATCCATTCATGGACAAATAAACACAATCTGCTGGCGTACCATTCACTGCCCAGACATCTTCGGCAATTTGAATTGGGCGTAATGGTCGATCCAATGTTAACGCACTTGAGAAACCACTTCTTTCACTTTCTGGTGCAACCACAACCACACGTCCAAGTGGACTTAATGCTTCAGCTAAAGCCTGTATACCTGGCGCAAAAACACCGTCATCATTCGCTATCAGAATATTCACTAAAATCTTTCTCTACAAATAAACCTAAAGGTTTTCACAATTGAATTATTTGTTGAATTATATATATTTATGCCTCCATAGCATTATAAAATTGTGAAAAAATGAAAACTTTCGCTCCTTTTTTTCAGGTATTGGGGATCAGTATCACATTGTGTACGCAAGCGGTTTTTGCAGATGAGGATATTTCAACACAAGAGGCTGATAGCTTAATTAAAGATGACATTGCCGCAACACAAGTTTTGCAGGAAATCTGCCCGGCTTTCGTCGGAACAAATAAAAAACTTGAGTCAAATGCTCAAAAAATTATTGCAATGTATCTAAGTGGTTATTCAAATAAATCAATGACCTTAAATACTCTACAAAACGATGCTGAATTTAAAACTCTATTAAATGAAGCACGTCTTGCGGCAAAACAAATGGACCATCATGAACAACATGAGCTCTGCGAAGAGATTGTTAATTATAAGGAATAGATCTTACTCTTTTGTGATATAGAGACTTAGCCATTTTTGGTTTTCTGCTTGGTATTAAGCAGAAAACCAACATAACAATACATTTTTTCCATTTTTTTAAAATCTAAATTGGTTAAGCTAAGCGGATATTTGAAAATTTTATTTTGGGTTATCAATGTTTATGAAGAAAAGCTTAGTTCAATCGCTCTCTTTGGTTTTACTTATGAGCATGGCAACAGTTGGTTTTGCTGCTGATAAGAAGAAAACAACTGAAAAGAAAACCGAAAATGAAAATGTTGTTGAAGTGACTCCACAACAAGGCACAACTCCCGAAGAATTAGCAGCAATCCAAGTACTTTCTGAAATTTGCCCAGATCTTATTGGTAAAAAAGACACTGATTTTGCTCAAGGTTATGAACGTTTAGTTAAAGACTACCTACCAAATGAGTCTGATGCCGTTTCTGCATTAGAAAAACGTAGTAAAGACAAAGGGTTCAAAAAATACTTAAAAGAAGCTCGTAAAGATGCAAAAGCTGCGGGTGATGAGCAAAACACTTTAGTTTGCCAAGACGTGAAAGCATATCAATCGCAAAACTAAATTAGCAAAAAACTCTTGAGTTACAATACTGTTTGAAAAAGCCGACTTCCCCCATAGAAGTCGGCTTTGCTTTATCCTAAAATGCTAGGCTCTTCTGCTTCATACAAGATATTGGAATTACCTAGAATGACTCGAAAAAGCGCTATTGCTGCACTACTCCTCTTACCAAGTTTTTCTTATGCAGCAACTGTCTTATCAGCTCCGCCAGAATTAAATAATAAGTCTTATGTATTAATGGATTATGAGACAGGACAAATTCTCGCTTCTAAAAATGAAAACGAAAAGCTTGCACCTGCGTCTATGACAAAAATGATGACCAGTTACATCATTGAACAAAAATTATTAAAAGGTGAACTGACTGAAAATGAACAGGTTCGTATGAACGAGTCTGCGTGGTGTAAAGGAAGTAGCTCTGAATCGTGTATGTACGTTCCTTTAAATGGCACAGCAACTGTTCTAGAAATGCTTCGCGGTATTATTATCCAGTCAGGTAATGATGCATCAAAAGCAATGGCTGAACATATTGCCGGAAATGAAGGCACGTTTGCTCATATGATGAATCAGGAAGCAAAACGTATCGGCATGGTAAACACTCAGTTTATTAACTCAACCGGTATGCCTGCTGAAGGACACTATTCAACTGCAAAAGATATGGCTGTTTTAGCCCAACATATTATTAAAGACAGTTCAAAATACTACCCAATTTATTCTGAAAAAGAATTTACTTTTAATGGTATTAAACAAGGTAACCGTAATGCCTTGCTTTACACAGACCCAAGTGTAGATGGTTTAAAAACAGGTCATACAGATGAAGCGGGTTACTGCTTAACCACTTCAAGTAAACGCGGTCCAATGCGTTTAGTTTCAGTGATTTTTGGTACTCCAAGCATGTCTGAACGTGCTGACCAAACTCGTGCATTACTGGCTTGGGGTTTCGCTAACTTTGAAACTGCAAATGTTCAACCAGCAAATCAAGTTCTTGCAAAAGCAAAAGTTTGGTTTGGTAAAGAAGATGAAGTTCAAGTTGGTTTAGCTGAAAACTTTAGTGTGACTATGCCTAAAGGCAAAGCCAACGGTATTAAAACTCAACTGGTAGTTCAACCTAACTTAAATGCACCCCTTCAAAAAGGTCAGGTTGTGGGTAAACTTGTTGCTAGCCTAGATGGCAAAGTAATTGCTGAAAAGCCATTAGTTGCATTAAAGCCAGTTGAAGAAGCAGGCTTCTTTGCTCGTTTAATCGACCATATCAAACAATTCTTCAGCAACTTATTCTAATTTTTGAATAGGTGAATTAAGCACTCATGCTATTTAGCCTGAGTGCTTTTTTATTTTATAATTCGACTAAATTTTATTTCGATACTACTCATGGCAAAGAACGTTCGTCCTTATCTTGAACACCACCCTCAAGTAGATTCAACCTGTTATATCGATGATATGGCGGTTGTGGTTGGTGACGTTAGCTTAGCTGAAAATGTTTCTGTCTGGCCTTTTGCAGTCATCCGTGGTGACGTAAATAGTATTCAAGTTGGCAAAAATAGTAACGTACAAGACCATTGTATGTTGCACGTTAGCCATAAAAATGACACTAAACCGAATGGTTCACCTCTGATTATTGGTGAAGATGTAACAGTTGGCCACCATGTGACCTTACATGGCTGCACCATCGGTAACCGTGTTTTAGTCGGAATCAATACCGTTATTTTAGATGATGTGGTGATTGAAGATGATGTGATGATTGGTGCGGGAAGTTTAGTTCCGCCACGCAAAATCTTAAAAAGTGGTTATCTCTATGTAGGAAGTCCTGTACAACAAGTACGACCACTCACCGAAAAGGAACTCGCATTTCTTCCTTATTCAGCAAGACATTATGTAAAAGTGCAAAATAATCATAAAGCTGCACAAGCAAATCAGGATTAATCATCTACCTTGTTTGTGAGTAATAAAAATTCTGCTTTTTAAACGATATGGTTTTGTCGTATTGCTCATATCGTTTAGCAGATCACCGTAGCCAAAAACCCCTAAATTTCGTATTATACGTCTTTTAAATCATGGTGCTTTTTTATGGCCGCATGGACTCCTCATGTCACCGTTGCTACAGTCGTAGAAAAAGACGGACGCTATCTTTTTGTAGAAGAGCATAGCGAAGGTTTTGTACACACGGTATTTAACCAACCTGCAGGTCATGTGGAGTGTGGTGAGTCATTAACTGAAGCTGCCATTCGAGAAACACTTGAAGAAACAGGTCATCATGTTGAAATTGATGCCTTGCTTGGTATTTATACTTATACCCCGCCAATGTTTCCCGATCGCACATACTACCGCTTCTGTTTTCTAGCACATGTCACTCAAGTTGAAAGTAATGCTCAACTTGATACAGATATTGTCGCTGCTGTGTGGATGACACCAGATGAACTCAAAGAATCTGCCCGTGCCCGTAGTCCTCTTGTGCTAAAAGCAGTTGAAGATGCTATGAAAGGCCACCATTATCCTCTATCGCTTATTTATGAGCACCCCTTCTCTCCCTCATTAACTTCTCATTTGGATGCCTAGTCCTATGCAACAACGTGTCATCGTCGGTATGTCTGGTGGTGTAGACTCTTCTGTTTCTGCAGCGCTTTTACTTCAACAGGGTTATCAAGTTGAAGGTCTTTTCATGAAGAACTGGGAGGAAGACGACGGCACGGAATACTGTACAGCAATGGAAGACCTAGCCGATGCTCAAGCAGTAGCTGATAAAATTGGAATTAAGCTGCATACAGCAAACTTTGCTATGGAATATTGGGATCGAGTATTTGAGCTTTTCCTAGCTGAATATGCTGCTGGTCGCACACCAAACCCAGATATTTTATGTAATAAAGAAATTAAATTCCGTGCATTTTTAGATCATGCAATGACTTTAGGTGCAGACTTTATCGCGACTGGTCATTACGCACGTCGGGGTGAAACTGCCTATAATTCTAAAGGCGAAGCATACGCACCATTATTACGTGGTGTAGATAACAATAAAGACCAAACTTATTTCTTACATGCAGTTCATGGTAGAGAAATTAATAAAACTTTATTCCCTGTAGGCGAAATCGAAAAACCTGAAGTTCGCCGAATTGCTGAAGAACTTGATCTTGCTACAGCCAAGAAAAAAGACTCAACAGGAATCTGTTTTATTGGTGAACGTCGTTTTAATGACTTCCTTAAACAATATTTGCCCGCTCAACCGGGGAAAATTGTACTTGATACAGGTAAAGAAGTTGGTGAACATCACGGTCTGATGTACTATACGCTCGGTCAACGCGGCGGAATTGGTCTAGGTGGTTTGAAAGGTGCAGCTGAAGGTGCATGGTTCGTACTACATAAAGATCTTGCCAATAATCGCCTCGTTGTTGGTCAGGGACATGAGCACCCACTCATGCAAAGTACTCAACTTTGGAGTGAGTCAATTGACTGGGTAGCTGGTGAGCAAAATATTCCCGTTGAAGGATTGCGATGTACAGCGAAAACACGCTATCGCCAACCTGATCAGGCCTGTACAATTTTTATTGATGAAAACACTGAACACGGTGTTCGCGTTGAGTTTGATGAACCTCAGCGTGCTGTTACGCCGGGTCAAAGCGTTGTATTTTATTCAGATGAAGTTTGCTTAGGCGGGGGTGTCATTCACCATACAAATGCCCCTACACCAAATTTTATTTAAGGGAATGAATGGCATGGTGGAGTTACCATTTCAACAATCACAAGCCTTGAATGTTCGACAAAACCGTGCCCTTGCCTTGGCTGGGGTATTTCAGGCCACCCAGCTCACCCATATGACAGCCATGACGGGTCAGCAAAGTATTGGTGAAAGTGGTAACTTCTATTTTGAGTTGTTAATTAAAGCAAGTTTAAATATTCGCCCTACAGCCAATAATGGTGTTCAAACCTTAGATTTTTTTAATCAGTTAGCTGATATTTCTTTAGGGCTTAAAACACTCGAAAATTGTATTACTCAACCTTTTACAAACATGCCTAAATCTCGCCTCCCAAAAATGGGCACGGCGAAACTTCCAATGTCCTACGCGATGTCGCTTTTACAGCTAGAAAAAAAGGTTTATAGCAACCCTGAATATGTCGCAATCATTGAAAAAGCTCAGCAGAAAATTTTAAAACAGCTTTCTTTTTTTGATAATAACTATTTACACCCAAGCATTTTAGCCAATTTGGCACAAACTTATGTTGATACTGCTGGGCAGATTAACCCACGCATTTTAGTTCGTGGTAATGCAGAAGCCTTTAAAGATACCAACCATACTAACCGCATCCGTGCTTGTCTGTTTACTGGCTTGCAAATGGCCCATTTATGGCGACAACTCGGCGGTAGTTCGTGGAACATGATTTTTAGCAAACGTAAGTTGCTTCAGGATATTCAAGCACTTGCTCGTTTACAGTACCAAGTCGTTTAAGACTATAAACGAGATTTTTTTAGTTTTATGTTTATTCCAACATTAAGGAATCGTTATGAACGCTTTAACCGCTCTATCACCATTAGATGGACGTTATGCCAGCAAATGTGATGCGCTACGCCCTTTTCTTTCTGAGTTTGGTTTAATCCATGCTCGTGTCACTGTAGAAGTGCGTTGGTTACAAGCACTTTCTAACCGTCCAGAAATTGTTGAAGTTGCTCCTTTCTCAAATGAAACAAATGCAGCTTTAGATGCAATTGTTAGCAACTTTTCTGAAGAAGATGCTAACCGTATTAAAGAAATTGAACGTACGACTAACCATGATGTAAAAGCAGTTGAGTACTTCTTAAAAGAGAAGATCGCGGGGATTACTGAATTACAAAATGCGGGTGAATTCATTCACTTTGCATGTACTTCAGAAGACATCAATAACTTGTCTCACGCGCTTATGCTTAAAAACGGTCGTGAAGTTTTAGTATCAAGCATGAAGCAAATCCTTAATGCGATCTCTGCTTTGGCAACGACTCACGCAGAACAACCAATGTTGTCCCGCACCCACGGTCAAACTGCTAGCCCAACAACTTTGGGTAAAGAAATGGCAAACGTGGCATACCGTTTAGCTCGTCAGATCAAACAATTTGAAAATGTTGAGTTACTTGGCAAAATCAATGGTGCTGTAGGTAACTACAATGCTCACCTTTCTGCTTATCCAGATATTGATTGGGCTGCTCACGCACAAGCTTTTGTTGAATCTTTAGGTTTAACATTCAACCCTTATACGACTCAAATCGAACCACATGACTACATGGCAGAGTTGTTTGATGCGTTACGTCGTTTCAATACGATTTTAATCGACTTTAACCGTGACGTATGGGGTTACATCTCTCTAGGTTACTTCAAACAAAAACTGAAAGAAGGCGAAGTTGGTTCATCAACAATGCCACACAAAGTTAACCCAATTGACTTTGAAAACTCTGAAGGTAACTTAGGTATTGCAAATGCAGTATTGGCTCACTTAGGTGAAAAATTACCAATTTCACGCTGGCAGCGCGACTTAACTGACTCAACTGTATTACGTAATATGGGTGTTGGTTTTGCGCAAAGCTTGATTGCTTTCGATGCGTGCTTAAAAGGTGTTGGTAAACTTGAGTTAAACGCAAACCGTTTAAATGAAGATTTAGACCAAGCTCAAGAAGTTTTAGCTGAACCAATTCAAACTGTAATGCGTCGCTACAACATTGAAAAACCATACGAAAAATTAAAAGCATTAACTCGTGGTCAAGCAATGACTCGTGACATGATGGTTAATTTCGTAAATGGTGATGAACTTTCTCAAGTACCAAGCGAAGAACGTGCGCGTTTAGCTGAACTTACTCCTGCAACTTACACAGGTAATGCAGCTGAGCAAGCGAAACAGATTAACGATTTAATTAGCAAAATCTAATTAAAAAGTTTACAAAAAGCGGAGCTTAGGCTTCGCTTTTTTATTACACTGATATAAATCACAATAAAGACTTTATAAAATGATCGAAAAACAATTCAAACTTAAACACTATATTGCTCTTGGCCTGCTTTTGATTGCGATTGTCATTTCAGCTATTCAGCCTCTTGAATTTGAAGCCTATTTACTTCACCAAGTGGGCACTGTGTTTATGCTGATTTTGCTCTTTGTTATTTTTAAGAAGATTGGACTCGATTTTTTAAGTTTCACATTCTATTTGCTGTTTTTGCTCATCCATATTGTTGGTGCACACTATCTGTATTCATACGTCCCATACAATGATTGGATACAACAGGCATTCAATTTCAATTTAGATCAATATATGGGTTGGTCCCGTAATATGTATGATCGTTTGGTTCATCTTGCCTGTGGTGTTTTACTCTACCCTCTTACTTATCGCGTGTTTCAAGTGTGGTTACCCTCAGCAAAGCCAGTTAGTCTATTTTTGCTAGTGGTTCAATTTGTAATGGCATCAAGTGTTTTATATGAACTTATTGAATGGGCAATCGCTATTGGATTATCTCCGGAAGAAGCTGAGAATTACAATGGACAACAAGGCGATATGTGGGATGCCCATAAAGATATGCTGTTAGCGACCATTGGTGCCATTCTCTATGGAATTCCAGCACTCATGATTCCACCTAAAACAAATAACTCATAAATAAAAAAGCGCTCAATGAGCGCTTTTTTTAAGACTATTTTAAACAACAGGATAGGTTTGTTCTAAAAGGCTTTGTAAAACTGAAGAATTTGTATCAGGTAGAACATGCTCAAGATTAGCTGTCGTATTGCTAGCGTTGGTAGGTATATCACTCTGATCATTTACCTGAGTAGGCTTTAATGCGGCTGAAGACAAAAGTGTTTCAATTGGGTCTGGTTCACTAGACGTAGAGCTTTTTAACAAATCATCTACTGGCACAGATTTCTGCTGCTGAGTATCCGTTTCATTTATTGTGCTATGTACTAACTTTAATGTATTTAACCCAACACTATCAGCAACAGATACAGTTTCTGTATGAGCAGTATCAACTACTACATCACTTAAACTTGCAGTCTTTGGAGCGACCACATAAAACGTAAATGGCGAGCTCACTTCACTTGTAAGTCCTGCCGCATCTGTCTGAGTTAGAGTAATGGTATGTTTACCAATCGCTAAGTCTTTATCGAGCGTAAAGCTCCATGATCGACCACTACTTACATTTACAATCCCAATAGCAACACCATTATCATAAATGGTTAAAGTTGCATTTGCCTCACCAGAGCCTGTGAGCTTTGGTCTTGCATCATCAGTTTCTGAACCAGCAGTAATGGCGCCTTTTAGTGCACCAACATCATCATCCACACTGTTTAAGACAGGTTTTGCAGGTGGTGTGGTATCCTTAGTACCAATAATATCAAGAACCTCAGATTTATTTCCTGCACTATCAATAGCCGAAACTGAAGCATGTTTGTTATCAGTTAAAGCAGGCGAAATGGTAATTGTAAATTTGCCGTTTGCATCTGCCGTTCCCGTACCAATGACCTTACCTGTTGTATCTTTAATTTCAACTTTTGCATTTGCTTCGGTTGTACCTGTTACCGTTGTGCCATCAGCATTGATTTGAGCAACGGGTTTATCAGGTGCAATAGAATCATAACTTGGAGAAATTTCTAAGGGCTTTGACGTATTACCTGCCGCATCTTCAACAACAACGGTTGCCTTTTGTGATTCTTTTAATGCTGGGGAAAGCGTGATTTGAAATTCGCCCTGAGCGTTTGCGGTACCCGTACCAATCACTTTACCATCAGCATCTTTTATCTGAACTTTTGCATTAGGCTCAGTTTGTCCTTCAACCGTGGTACCTTCTTTATTGACTTCAATTAAAGGAACATCTGGAGCGAAAGTATCCTTTCCGGCAATAATTTTAGTTGGTTCAGATTTATTGCCTGCAGCATCTTCAGCTATAACTTTTCCACCTGTGTCACTCGTCAATGGAGGAGTAAGCTTTAAAGAAAAAATACCATCTTTATTTGCAGTTACAGTACCTAATACCTTATCACTAGCATCATAAACAGTAATTTTTGCATTTGCTTCGGCTTTACCAGTTACCAATGAGCCATCATCACTCAGCTGAGTTTGGGGAGCATCTGGAGCAATTGTGTCTTTACTACCAGTCACAACACCTGGTTTAGAAATATTACCAGCAGCATCCTCCGCTAAAACATTTAGTTTATTCCCGTTCGCTAAAGGCTTATCGAGTTTGATTGTAAAATTTCCACTTGCATCTGCAACACCCGTTGCGACCATATTACCAGCAGCATCTTTAATATAAATTTTTGCATTTGCTTCGGCTTTACCAGTTACTGTAACAGTATCATCGGCAACAGTAGCGGTCGGTACCTCAGGGGCTAAGATATCTACAGGTCCTGAAGAATCATCTTTGTCATCTTTATCAAAAGCCCATAGGTATAAACCTTCAGCAGCTAAAACTGCCAAACCTGCTTTTAGGACGTTACCCATCGAAAAAGTTGGTGAATCATCAACTGCCATTGTCGAGGCTGGTTGACTGGTGCCGGTATAGGCTAAATCTGTGACATGGTTTAAACCTGTATAGTCGATCACCTTACCCTGAGCATCAAATTGTGCTTCCACAAATTTTCCATGTTCAGTCGGAAGAACAACCGAATGTTCTGTTGTATTCGTTGCTTCATTAAAGAAATTTTCTAAAACAAGGGTTTCACCATTTTTTAAATGGATGACTAGACTTCCACCCTGTTTTTCCACCGATGCTATATCTTTTTGACTAACGCCAATTTGAATAATAGAAGGTTTATTTAAAACAACTTTATTGAGCTGACCATCTTGCAGAACGTCCAAACCCTCTTTGGATGCTACAATTATTCTTGTCATTATTTCCTGTCCTAAATTTCAGTTATATTTTTAAATGTCTAACTTTTTAAATATTTCATTTAAAAGCTATTTTATTGCTGTTTAAAATATCAAAGTCAGGTGTTTATCACAATTCAAAAATTATATTTATCAATAATTATTTTTTACTTTCTATTAAAAATCTAAGCGTATTTAATAAGGCAACTGTGAATATTAACTTTATAAAAAAACCAGCATTTAAGCTGGTCTTTTATAACATTTGAATTATATAAACTTATAGTTTTGGATCACGTACCTGCACAAGCGTCGTATTGGCTTTTGCAAGGCTCTCCATTACTTTACTCATCACAGCTGGAATCAAACCATCTGCCATTTGCGCTGCTTGCAAACCTAGCTTTTCACCCAAGGTCGCTTTCTTACGTGTATTAATGACGTATACATCGTGTTGGGGCAAAAGACCCAACAAATATTCATCAGATGTTTGCAGTTTATCAACAAGGTTTAAATCTAGCGCATCTTCACCATACCAATGCTCACCTGTAGCCACTTTATCAACATTAAGCTGTGGGCGATACTTTTCTACAAAGTGCTTAAATAACACATGAGTTTGTTGTAGCTCTTCTTCAAACTTCGCTTTACCTTCAGGCGTATTTTCACCAAACATAGTTACAGTACGCTTATATTGCCCTGCTGTATAAAGCTCAAAGTCCACGTTATGTTCTTTTAAAAGACGATTAAAGTTTGGAACTTGAGCAACCACACCAATTGAACCCACAATAGCAAACGGCGCAGTAATAATTTCATTTGCAATACATGCCATCATATAACCGCCACTTGCAGCGACCTTATCAACACAGATAGTCAAATGGAAACCTGCATCGCGTAAACGAACCAATTGAGCTGCTGCTAAACCATAACCATGGACCATACCGCCAGGGCTTTCAAGACGAACGACAACACGGTCACGTCCTGCTTTAGCAGTTGCTAAAATGAGGGTAATTTCTTCACGTAAGTTTTCAACTGCCGAAGCTTGGATATCGCCTTTGAAATCTAAAACAAAAATTTTCTGATTATTTTTACGGCGGATTTTTGCTTCTTTCACAAGTTGTTGAGCTAATTGTAATAACTCTAAACGGCTTGCAGTTGTTTGTGCAATTTTTTTTCTCTGTTCATTTACACGTGCATTTAAATGACTAACACGTATTTCTGCAGGGAGTTTAGGCAAATGGAATAACATAAAATTCTAAGCTCATAAGTTATCTTTTATAGCCTTAAGATGTGGTCCTTTTGATTAAAATTCAATAGCGTTTTTGCAAAATAGAGTCATTTTCATTTATAGAATAAAAAAAAGAGCACATGGCTCTTTTTCTTGTATGACTTACGAATCAACCGAAGCGTCCAGTAATATACGCTTCTGTTAACTGATGGTCAGGTTGAGTAAAGACTTTTTCAGTTGAGTTGACTTCAATCAAATCACCTAAATGGAAATAAGCGGTACGATCAGAAACACGTGCAGCTTGTTGCATTGAGTGAGTCACAATTACAATCGTGTATTGATTCGACAGTTCAGAAATCAATTCTTCTACTTTTGCTGTTGCGATTGGATCGAGTGCAGAACACGGCTCATCCATTAAAATCACTTCAGGACTGACCGCAATAGTACGTGCAATACATAAACGCTGTTGCTGACCACCAGATAAACCTGTACCTGGTTGGTTCAAACGGTCTTTAACCTCTTCCCACAAACCCGCTTTACGTAAACTGTTTTCAACAATTTCTTCAAGGTCGTACTTATCACGTGCTAAACCATGAAGTTTAGGACCATAAGCCACGTTGTCAAAAATAGATTTAGGGAACGGGTTTGGCTTTTGGAATACCATTCCAACCTGAGCACGCAATAATACAACGTCTAGATTTGGATCATAAATATTGTGATTGTCGAGTGTAATTTTACCTGTTACTCGGCAACCATCAATGGTGTCATTCATACGGTTTAAAGTACGAAGGAAAGTCGATTTACCACAACCTGACGGACCAATAAACGCGATTACTTCGTTTTGGTAAATATCTAGATCAATACCTTTAATGGCTTCAAAATCACCATAATAAACATGGGCATCTTGTGCACTAATCTTGATTTCGGTCGAGTTCTGCTTTTTTGAAGCATGTGGTTCAAAATGCGAAACATACGAAGTGCCATGGTTCAGCGGTTTATCTGTAAATTGCGATTGTTCAGTATTCACTAACTTATCCTTTTCTAAGGAATTCGTAATATCAATAGTATTCATGATTTATCCTCTATTACCAACGCACTTCGAACTTTTTACGTAACCAAATTGCAAGACTATTTAAACCAATCATTAATGCAAGTAGTACGATAATCGCAGCGGCAGTACGGCCTTCGAAGAAGTTACGCAACTCATTACCTTGCCATAAGTAAACTTGGACAGGTAAAGCAGTTGCTTGATCAAATGGTGTTGTTGGAATACTTGCAACGAATGCACTCATCCCGATTAAAAGTAAAGGTGCGGTTTCACCAAGTGCATGGGCAACACCAATAATTGCACCTGTCATAATGCCCGGTAATGCCAACGGTAAAACATGGTGAAAAATAGTTTGGAACTTAGAAGCTCCCAAACCAAGTGCCGCTTGTCGAATAGAAGGTGGCACAGCTTTTAATGAAGCACGCGTGGTGATAATGACTGTTGGTAATGTCATTAAGCTTAAAACCAAACCACCCACCAGCGGAGCTGATAGAGGTAAATGCATCCAGCCAATGAAAATTGCAGCACCGAGTAAACCAAATACGATTGAAGGAACAGCAGCAAGGTTATTAATATTTACTTCAATAATGTCGGTAAGAACATTTTTTGGAGCAAACTCTTCAAGATAAATTGCGCTGGCAACACCAATTGGAATTGCAATGATGATTACAATCAGCATCATGAATAATGAACCCATGAATGCACCTGCAAGACCACTGATTGCTGGTGAACTACGTGAGTCAGGGTTCTTAAATAAGTTCATGTTAAATGTACTTTCAAGAACGCCTTTTGCTTTTAAGTCATCGGCAAGCTTACGCACTTCTGGATCAAGTTGTTGCTGATCATCCGGTAATGAACGATCAATATTACCTTTTAACCAAACATCGACATTCGCATCGCCCAAGAAAGTAATATTTTCTTTCTTGCCAATGAGTGATGGGTCTGCAAAAACCATATCACGTAAGCGATAAGCTTCTGAGCTTGCATATAAGCTACTTAAGTAATCACGTTGTGATGCAAGTGCAGGATCTTTAGCAATCATTCCATTTACAATGATGCCATCCCAATCCACCATACCCATCTTAGTTTGCCAATCAACATAACGTTCTTGGTAATGCGCAGGTGTTTCCCCTTGAGTGCGCACAGGCACAGGACCTGCATCAATCACTTTCGGGTCAAAGTAAATTGGAACATTCATACTGGTTTGCCAAAAAGCTGGTAAACCTTTTGCCAAAATACTACCGAACAAGAGAGCAACGAATGCAAGACCAATAACGACTGCCGAGAATCCCGCAAAGCGGAAAGCTTTTTCTTTGCGATGACGTTTAGCCAAAGATTTTTCAATAACCTGTTTACGTCGTTCACGAGTTTCAGCAGCAGCTTTCGGATCAAATACGTTCTGATCCATAGGAGACGATGTATTTGATGTACTCATTCGTATTGCTCACGGTATTTACGCACAATGTACAGTGCTACAATGTTTAATCCCAAGGTAATCACAAATAGTGTTAAACCTAGCGCGAATGCAACCAATGCTTGTGGACTTGAGAAGTCTGTATCTCCAGTCAATTGTTTGACAATAGTTACTGTCACAGTCGAAACAGCTTCAAATGGATTTGCATGTAAAAGTGGACTGTTCCCTGCTGCTAAAACCACAATCATGGTTTCCCCAACAGCACGAGAGACTGCCAATAAGAAAGCACCTGTAATACCCGGTAAAGCTGCTGGTAATACAACTTGACGAATCGTTTCAGACTTAGTCGCGCCAAGTCCTAAAGAGCCGTCACGCAGTGCACGCGGGACTTGAGTAATAATGTCATCAGACAAAGATGAAACAAACGGGATAATCATAATCCCCATCACAAAGCCAGCAGTTAAAGCACTCGTTGCATTAATCTCTAAACCAATAGAAGCACCAGCTGCTTTAAAGAATGGTCCAATAATCATCATGGCAAATACACCATAAACAATTGTTGGAATACCAGCTAAAACTTCAATTGTTGGTTTTGCCCATGAGCGGAACCATGGTGAAGCATATTCAGCTAAATAAATTGCAATCATTAATCCAACTGGAACAGCAACAAGTAGAGCAATACCACTGACCATGAGCGTACCCCATAGCAATGGTAATAAACCATAACTGCCTTCCGCATTACCGGAAGTACTAAAGCCCGGATTCCACTCTGTACCAAAGAAAAAGTCTACTGGACTAACAAAACGGAAGAAGTGCATTGCTTCGCCAAACATCGACATTACGATCCCGATGGTGGTTAAAATCGCAACGCCAGAACATAAAATCAAAGCAACGTTAATGGCACGTTCAACTTGGTTACGAGCACGATATTGTTGATTGATTTTTTTCTTAGCCCATACTAAACCTAGTAAAGCTGCACAAATTACAACAGCAAATTTGGCAAAAGAGCCAATGGTTTGAAATTTTGCAAACTGTTGAGCAGCAGCTAATTCATAAGCAGCTGGTTTGTCACTTACACCAAAACCTGAAGCAATTGATTGAACACGATCAACTAATACACTTCTGCCCGCTTCATCAAGCGAAGCACTTACAGACGCCGGAATATTATTAAAAATAATATGATTTAAAATACTTGGTTCAACCAAGTTCCAAATGATCAAAATTAAAAAAGCAGGGATACCGCACCAAAGACCAACCAGTGCGCCATAATAACCAGGACGAGAATGTAACGTCGCTGAGTTGCTTCCCTTACCTGCTATGTTACGGCTCTTTCTCAGCCCAAGTTGATATGCGATTGCCACAAGGGCTAACAACACACCGATAAGTAGCAGATTCATGTATTCTCCACTGTTTTCTCAATTGTCATAATTTGGAAAAACAAGTTAGACAAAAAGGCTGATGAACTCTTAAGATCACCAGCCTTCATTCAAACTAAATTATTTAACAGTTTTACCTGCTTTAAAGTCAGCCAAAACTTTTGCACGTTCAGCATCAGACATCGCGATTAAACCATCACGCTCAGCTTTAGAACCTTTACCAGTCGCTTTTTTGCTTACGAAATATTCTACATATTGCGGTAAGCCTTTAACTGATTTTAAGTGTTCGCCTTTCACGTAGAAGTACAATGGACGAGATACAGGGTATGTACCATTCAATACTGTCTTCTCAGATGGAACTACGTTGTTAACTGTTGCTACACGTAACTTGTCACGGTTCATGTCATAGAAACTTAAACCAAACACGCCTACTGCGCTTGGAGAAGTCTTTAAGCGAGCCAATGTTTCTGTATAGTCGCCAGCGATTTCAATTACACGACCATCTTTACGGAAAGTAGAACATGCTTTCTTCTGAGCATCTTTATCTAAGCTCTTGAAGTATTCATATGCTTCACAACCAGCTTCAACCATTTTCTCTTGGAAAACTTCACGAGTACCGTGGTTAGATGCAGGGATTACAAGAGTAATCGGCTCATTTGGAAGCGTTTTGTCAATTTGGTTCCAGTTTGTATATGGGTTTGGAACCAATTTACCTTTTGAAGGCAACTGAGCAGCTAAAGCAGCAAACACATGGTAAGGTTTTAATTTATAAGCTGCTTTGTTTGAATTAGACGCAAATACAATACCGTCATAACCGATTTTGATTTCTTGAATTTGTTTTACACCAGCTTTATTACAAGCTTCGATTTCTGTGCTTTTGATTTTACGAGAAGAGTTTGCAACATCAATAGTATTGTCGCCAACACCTTGACAGAATTGTTTTAAACCAGCAGAAGAACCACCAGAACCAACTACAGGAGTTTTAAATTGAGGGAAAGTATTACCAAACTCTTCAGCTACAACGCTGGCAAACGGTAATACAGTTGAAGAACCAGCAATTTGAATCGTATCACGAGCTGCATTTGCAGTCGTTGTTACAGCTGCCCCAGTTACTGCTAACGCAATTGCGATTTGACGTGGATTTAAGCGCATTCTGTTCTCTCTCATTAATGCAATAGGTTGTACGTCACTTTTTGTTGAGTGCTTGTACGCTCTTCGATAGCTGCATTGTGAATAGAAAATATGACAATTAAGTTACAGTATGATGACGCTTTAATGATTTCGATATTGTTAATTGTCACATTAATATTTTTTATGTACTATCAATTAGTTATTTTAAATATAGATGTTATTTTACCTTCTATATCAATCTATATTATGACATTTACTAAAAATATTAAATTTTACTTTTTATAAAATATAAAAATAGAAGATATTATAAATATATTAAAATCCGATAATTTACGTCTTTCTTGCTTTTATAATCTAAATATTTTCTTTCATTAAAATTATTATTAAAAATTTCTAGAAAAAATCATTTTCTTTGTAACATGAAAATAATATGACAAAAGATAAAGGGTTACCCATCTTAAGTCAGGTAACCGCAATATCATTGTCAATTTAAACGATTAATTCGACTGTACTTCTGGCAGAACAACCATTTTTTTACGATATTTTAAGAAATACATTACAGCTAAAACAGCAAGCCAGATTGGACCTAAAATAACAGCTAATCTCATATCTGGCGTTAATGCCATAATAATAAGAATAAAGCATACAAAGCTAATGGTTAAATAGTTACTCCATGGGCTAAGAATGCTTTGAAATTTAGTTTGACGTTTTTGCAATTTCATCGCTTTAGTAAATTTCAAATGAGTCACTGAAATCATAAGCCAGTTAATAACAAGCGCTGCGACAACTAACATCATAAAGAGTTGAAAAGCTTGACCAGGAATCAAATAGTTCACAACTACACATATTGCTGTAATAGATGCAGAAACAACTGCTGCTGGAACTGGAATACCACGACTGTTTACTTTTTTCAGAATTGCAGGAGCATTACCCTGCTCTGCCAAACCATGCAACATACGACTATTACAATAGATACAACTGTTATAAACCGAAATAGCAGCAATTAGGACCACAAAGTTTAGAACGTTCGCAACACCGTTACTGTTTAATGACTGGAAAATCATGACAAATGGACTGCCACCTTCTGCCACCATATTCCATGGATAAAGGCATAAAAGAATACCAATTGCACCGATATAGAAAATTAAAATACGGTACACAATCTGATTGACTGCTTTAGGAATAGTCGTTTCAGGTTTCTTCGTTTCAGCTGCAGCAATACCAATTAATTCCAAGCCACCAAATGCAAACATAATGACAGCCAGAGCCATGACAAAACCGTGAATTCCGTGCGGGAAGAAACCACCGTGTTGCCATAAATTTGCAATACCTGCTTGCGGACCTGCTGAACCTGAAAGTAAAAGATAAGCACCAAAGCCAATCATGCTTAAAATCGCAACAATTTTAATGCAGGAAAATAAGAACTCGGATTCCCCAAAAAAGCGGACATTTACCAAGTTAATGCCATTAATTAAAATAAAGAAAAATAAAGCAGTCAGCCATATCGGAATTTCAGGCCACCAAAACTGTATAAACGTCCCAATCGCACTCAATTCAGCCATGCTGACGAGTACATATAATACCCAATAATTCCAGCCAGACATAAAACCAGCCATTTTGCCCCAGTATTTGTTCGCAAAATAACTAAAAGAACCACTGACTGGCTCTTCAACAACCATTTCACCTAAATGACGCATGATTAAAAAAGCGATCACACCTGCAATTGCATATCCTAATAAGATTGAAGGACCTGCCAGTTTAATTGTTTGAGAAAGACCTAAGAATAAACCTGTTCCAATCGCCCCTCCGAGTGCGATGAGTTGAATATGCCGATTGGATAAGCCTTGTTTTAACTCGTGCTTATTGTTTGCATCCATAACATTATCTCCAATGTTGGTGTCACTTCCTGTACACCTTTATTCAGCACCATATCCGAAGACCAGAAACCGACCTTCGGACATAAGTTTGCTGTAATGTGAGTCCATTTAATTTTTGAGAAGACGTGTCCTGTCTTCTATTTAAAAAGAGATTGCATCCTTACATTTAATAGGCTGGGAACGCTCCTTTAAAATTTCGTAACCGCGATCACCGTAGTCAAAACGAGCAATCACAGAAGCAAATTTTTTCAAACTTACCGGCGCATCCATTGCTGGTAGTTTTAATTCAATAAAAGTTAATTGATCATTTTGCTGAAGGTTATCTAAAACGCTCTTCAGTTGCCCTGCGGTTTCAACCACATAAGTGGTATGGCCTTTTTTACCGTTAAATACCGCTGGGATTTCAGTGTATTTCCAGTTTTGCACGTCGTTATAGGCTGCATTTTCACCCATAATTAAACGCTCAATGGTGTAACCGCCATTGTTCAGCAAGAAAATGGTTGGCTTTAAACCGTGACGGATAATCGTAGAAAGCTCTTGTACCGTAAGCTGGAATGAACCATCACCAATAAATAAAATTTGACGACGTTCAGGTGCGGCCAGCAAACTGCCAAGTAAAGCCGGTAAGGTATAACCAATAGAACCCCAAAGTGGCTGAGCAATATATTTAGCTGTAGCAGGAAGTTTTAAGCCAGACAAAGCTGAGTTTGAGGTTCCGACTTCACCAATAATTACATCGTCTTCTTTTAAGAAACCTGAAATGTAGTTCCAAAGTACATCTTGGCTTAACTTTTGTTGTGCTGGAGCTTCAACTACTTTCTGTGGTTGTTTTTCAAGAAAAGGGGTGGTCGATTTACGTGGTGCAACTTTTTTATTTAGCTCAACGAGTAACTGACCAATCTCAATACCCGGAAAATCCTGCCCAAAAATATTTAGGCCATAAGATTTAATTTCGATGTAGTTCTTGGTTTCAATTTGATGAGTAAATACAGCCGAACCCACATCGGTAAAGCGTGCACCAACACCAATTAAGCAGTCAGATTGTTCAATAATATTTTTCACATGCGGTTGGCTTGCTCCACCTACATAAGTTCCGATGTAACGAGGTGAGCCTTCATCCATAATATTTTTTGCAGTATTCATACCTGCAAATGGAATTGAGCATTTTTGTGATAAATCATTTAAAAGTGACGTTACACCAAAAACTGAAGCTTCATTATCAATCAAAAGCGCTGGACTCTGAGCATTCTCAATAATGTTACAGAGTTTGCTTACCACACTTTGCAATAATTCAGGTTCAACAGCTGGATAGCTTAGGTCGAGTGGACGTTCAGATACTTCAATCTTAACGTGAGTAATATCGCCTGGTAGTTGAATGTGCACAGGACGGCGTTCAAGGAAACACTGACGTAATACACGGTCAATTTCAAAAGCTGCATTTGCTGGAGTTAAACGTGTTTGGGCAACTGTAAACTCTTTCATACAGTTCATAATATTGTCGTAGTTACCATCGACAAGCGTGTGGTGTATTAGTGTGCCCTTTTGAACCGCATGTAAAGGCGGAATTCCTGAGATATGAATAAGAGGTACATTTTCTGCATAGGCACCTGCGATGCCATTAATCGCACTTAAGTCACCTACACCATAAGTGGTTGCTAAGGCAGAAAAACCGTTAATTCGTGCATAACCATCTGCTGCATAGGCAGCATTTAATTCATTACAATTTCCAATAAATTCGAGTTGTGGGTCTGCTTCAACTTGTTCTAGATATGAGAGGTTAAAATCACCAGGTACACCAAAAAGATGTTGGATACCCATTTGTTTTAAACGAAGATTTAAAAAGTCACCGATTTCTATGAACATTGCTCTATATCCTTTGAGACCAATTTTTATTCCATAGAAAAATAATATTTCATCTATCTTTTAGATTTCGTGCATAATGAAAACGCATTTTAATAAAAATACATGATTTGTGTATCATAAAAGGATTTTATGCAATGGATAAGTTCGACTGGCAAATCATTCAGGCACTACAAAAGAATGGACGGCTCACCAATCAGGAAATAGGAGATTTAATTGGTTTATCAGCTTCGCAATGTTCAAGAAGAAGGCAGCTACTTGAGCAAAAAGGCATAATTTTAGGCTACACCGCACGCATCCAGCAACAGGCGCTAGGGCTGGAAGTTACAGCGATGATTCACATTAATTTAAGGACACACGAGGCAAAATCACAGCAGGCTTTTCAAGAGCTCATTGAAGCTGAAGATAATATTCAAGATGCTTTTTCAATTAGTGGTGATGCAGATTTTATTTTAAAAGTCGTCGCAGAAAACTTAGAACAGCTCTCTCAATTTGTGACCGAAAGATTACTTTCTTATAATTTTATTGGTCATATAAAATCTTACATTGTTCTTAAAAAAATTAAAGAACAGAATCATTTTTTAATCAAACCTAAAAGCATGAGCTATCATCACTCCCAATAAACAGCTTAGGTTTTCACTCTTAAAAGTGAAAATAAAAAGGCGGATACTAGATCCGCCTTAAAATTAATATTTAGACTTTACTAATATGGACAGTTTGTCCAATCGTATTTTCAAGCAAGCCTTCCAGACCAAACTCAGCACCTAAGCCAGACATTTTCCAGCCACCAAAAGGTGCATGAGGCAGAACCTCCGCATGGGTATTAATCCAAACAGTTCCGCATTGAAGCTGACTAGCATAAGTCTGAGCTGCTTTAATATCAGACGACCAAATTGAGCCACCTAAACCAAACTCACTATCATTGGCACGAGCAATAGCATCGTTGATATCTGTATATTTTAAAACAGGTAATACAGGACCAAATTGTTCTTCTTGGACCACACGGCAAGAGTCAGAAACTTCAGTCAAAATAGTGGGTGCAATAAAGTAGCCTTGCTCTGATAACTGCTGTTGACCAGAAAGTGCTTTTGCACCTTGTTCAATGGCTTCAGCAATAAGGGCTTTCACCTTGTTATATTGCATTTGATTTTGCACAGGACCAAATGTTGTAGAAGATTCCATTCCGTCACCCACGACTTGAGCGTTGGCAATGTCAGCTAATTTTTGAGATAGAGCTTTATATTGGCTTTCATGGACATATAAACGTTTTAATGCCGCACATGTTTGGCCTGCATTTAAGAATGCCATATTAAAAATCTTAGCTGCAATTTCATCTATATTTGCATCTGGCAATACAATACCAGCGTCATTACCACCAAGCTCTAAGGTTAGGTGTTTTAACTGTTGAGCTGCACCAGCCATGATGTGCTGACCTGTTCGAGTTGACCCCGTAAACACAACTTTTTGTACATCTGGATGAGAAGATAATGCTTCACCAATCTCACCAGCACCGACCACAATTGAGATTACGCCTGCTGGAACTTCTTGTTGAATAATTTCACATAAACGTAAAGTTGAGAGTGGTGTGTATTCAGAAGGTTTGCTAATGACCACATTGCCCGCACGCAATGCAGGCATGATATGCCAAACCGCAATCATCAGTGGCCAGTTCCAAGGAGTAATTGAAGCCACTACACCTAATGGTTGGCGGTGGCGTTCAATGCGCTTGCTTTCACTGTCTTCGATCACTTCAACAGGTAAATCCATAGCAGCCGCGTAACGCGTCCAGCCAATTGCACCCTGCACTTCCATTTGTGCAAGTGCGAGTGGCTTACCTTGCTCAAGTACAACTAACTCTGCAAGCATTTCTGCGTGCTTTTCAATACCATCTGCAACCTTATTTAAGATCGACTTACGTTCATTATGGGAAACTTGTTGCCAAGCTTTAGATGCTTGTTTAGCTGCACTCACTGCCTGATTTACTTGCTCAACCGATGCTTTTGCGCAACGTGCGGCTGTTAGACCTGTAGCGGGGTTAATAATTTCTAGTTCACCTTGCTCACCTGAACAAAGCTGACCGCCAATAATGAGTTTAAATTCATTGAGCATATTCGCTTGTTGCATTTCTTCTTCCTTGTCTTAATTGTAATTACAGCCACTTACTTTTTTCAGTTAAAGCGGGATTATTTAAAGTAAGTACGATATTGATATATCAATGTGACCAAAAATATTGGGGACATACCAATACAATAAGAAATTTGCTCCCCATAAATCATGCATAATTATTTTTGTTTTGTGAAAATATGCATGATTTGTGCATTTATTCTTTTCTTCATACACATTTTAAATAAAAACAGTCTGCAATAAAAAAGCCCGGTAATAAACCGGGCTTTTTTTGTTATCAACTCAATTAGTCGATTGGTGGTACATAGTTACCAGAAGCAATCGCATCTTTAATGCGGTCAGCTTCAGCCAATACTTGACCTAAAAGGTTTTTAACGTTTTCGAATGTCACAACAGGGCTTAATGTTGTCATTTTCAATGACTGTACATTACCAACTTTTGTTACACCGATATTTGCTTCCCCACGTGCAAACAATTCGTCCGCTACGTTTTGGTTCAAGCTATCGATAAACTCAACTGGGTAGCCTTGTGGCACAACACGGAACAATACCGAAGCAAATTGTGGTTCAACTAAAAGTTCTAAACCGTCAGTTGCCTTGATGTAATCTGCAACTTCACGAGTAAGTTTTACACCATGGTCAATCATTGAACCATATAGGTCTTCACCTAGTGATTCAATTGTCATCCACAATTTCAATGCATCAAAACGACGAGTCGTTTGTAATGACTTAGAAACAAGGTTTGGTACACCGTGCTCTTCGTCATAAGCAGAGTTCAAGTATTCAGCTTCGTAGTGCATAAAGCGATAGTTCGCTTCATCTTTCAACAAGAACGCACCACAGCTAATGCTTTGGAAATAATGCTTATGGAAGTCGAGGGTAATCGAGTCAGACAACTCAATACCATCAAGCATTGCACGGTAGTCATTTGACAGAATTAATGCACCGCCCCATGCCGCATCGATGTGCATCCATGAACCATACTTATTGGTAATTTCACGGATTTTCTTCAATGGGTCAATTGCACCAGCATCAGTAGTACCTGCTGTCGCAACGACACAAGCAACAACTTTACCTTCAGACTGAAGATGAGCCATCGTTTTTTCGAGAGCATCCACATCCATCTGTGCATTTTCATTCACAGGAACAGTCACAACTGACTGGAAGCCCATACCCATCATTGCCATGTTCTTTTGCACAGAGAAATGCGCATTTTCAGAACAAATGACTTTGACGTTTTTCATTGCATCGGCAGGAATACCATCACGCTGTACAGACCATGGATTACCATTTTCGTCTTTCCAGTTTTTCGAGATACACCAGTCACGAGCAAGCAACACACCCATTAAGTTAGATTGAGTACCGCCAGAAGTGAAAACACCAGCCTGACCAGAACCATAACCTACTTTTTGACGCAACCAATCAATGAGCTGAACTTCCATTAATGAACCTGCAGGGCTTTGATCCCATGAGTCCATAGACTGGTTAGTTGCATTGATTAACACTTCCGCGATCTGGCTCATCACCATGGTTGGGCAGTGTAAATGTGCTAATGAATGTGGATGATGTACTTTCAAGCTTTTATTCAAGAAAAGCTCAATCATACGTTGAAGAGATTCTTGTACACCCATACCTTCTTTTGAAGGTTGGAAAGAAATTGCTGAACGCAATTCTTTAATGCTACCGCCAGTGTACATCTTTTCATTTTGCAACCATGCTGAAACGGCTTTTACCGCTTCGCCCATTGCTGACTCATAGTCAGCAATGGATTGTGCATCATTGCAGAGTAACGCTTTACGATGTTCTGCAAAATCCACCATACTTATGCGCCTCGTACTGCAACCAATGCTTCTGCAATTGCTTTCTTAAAGCGAGCAACTACTTCAACACACTCGTCTTGAGTGATGATTAGCGGGCAAAGTAAACGAATTACTGTACCGTTACGACCACCTTTTTCAAGCAATAATTTATTGTTGAAACAAGCAGTTTGAATTGCAGCAGCTAATTGTGAGTCGGCAGGATGCGAACCAATACGATCAGCTGGTTTACGCTCGTCAACGATCTCAACACCGATCATTAAACCGCGACCACGTACGTTACCGATACATGGGAATTCTTGAGCTAATTTTTTAAATTCAGCTTGTAAGAAGTCACCACGCTCTTGCGCATTTTGAGCAAGATTTTGTTCGCTAATCGTTTTTAATACGACAAGACCAGTACCCATAGCAAGTTGGTTACCACGGAAAGTACCCGTGTGACCAGCAGGTTGCCAAGCATCAAATTTACGTTTAATACCTAATACTGCAAGTGGTAAACCACCACCTACTGCTTTAGACATTACAACAACATCAGGTTCAATACCTGCATGTTCAAATGCAAACATTTTGCCTGAACGTGCAAAGCCAGCTTGAACTTCGTCTAAAATTAAAACGATGTTGTGCTTTTCAGTCACTTCACGGATTTTTTGCAACCATTTTACAGGAGCTGTAACTACGCCGCCTTCACCTTGAATCGCTTCAAGAATAACAGCAGCAGGTTTTGTTACACCGCTTTCTACATCTTCAATAAAGTTTTCAAAGTAGTAAGTTAAAGCGTCAACACCTGCTTCCCCACCTAAACCAAGTGGGCAGCGGTATTCATGCGGATACGGCATGAATTGTACGCCTGGCATTAAACCATTAACTGCATTTTTTGCACTTAAGTTACCAGTCATAGCAAGTGCACCATGGGTCATACCATGATAACCGCCAGAAAAACTGATCACTGAACTACGGCCAGTGTAAGTTTTAGCAAGTTTGATTGCTGCTTCAGTTGCGTCTGCACCAGCAGGACCACAGAACTGCAAGCAATATTCTTCTTTACCACCAGGTAAATATGCTAACAATGCTTCAGTGAATGCATCTTTTAAAGGTGTGGTTAAGTCTAAAGTATGCAATGGCAAACCACTTGCCAATGTATCTTGAATACTTTGAATCACCGCAGGATGATTATGACCTAAAGCCAATGTACCTGCCCCAGCTAAACAATCAAGGTACTGTGTACCTTCAACATCAGTAACCCAGCATCCTTGTGCTTTCGCTATCGCTAACGGTAATTTACGTGGATAGCTACGAACATTTGATTCCATTTGACTTTGGCGAGTCAAATAATATTCGTTAGTAGCATTAGTGGCAGGGTTAACGGAAGTAACGCTCATATCGGATTACCATCTCTGATAGGGGTAGAAAGAAATAAGTCTGGTGACGATTGGTCCTTTGACTCGGTGCTTTATAGAACTAGCAAAGACACTTATTTTATATCTTGTAACTAGGAGCGCGATGATACCTAATTTTACAAGAAAAAAAACGTCTTTTATGTACTTTACTCATCTAATCTTATTGAAAAAATGTATCATCCCAATAGTTATGATGAATTATCATCATACTATGTGACAACCTAAAGAAAATATTCTTTTTTTATATTACTTTGATTTTTTAAGTTACATTGAAACACTTTAATTTTAAGCTTTTAATTTTTAAAGACTTTATATTTACCAAAATTTAAAAAAACCTGATCTGAATATTACAAATACGCCACAAAATCTGCAAAAGTTATGCATAAGTTATGTTTAACATTTCTTAATGAAAAAAATTAAATTTATATTAATTTTTAAAGGAAAAATTTATGCGTACTTTAGCCCTCTCTACCCTTCTTTTAGGTTCCCTCCTTAGCCCTTTAGTTTTTGCTCAGGATGATAATGCTTTGAACTACAATATTATAAATGTACAAGCTGAAGCTTCTCGCCAAGTTTCTAATGATGAAATGCATGCAACTTTATATATTGAAAAAAGTAATAAACAACCAGCAGAGCTTTCAAATCAAATTAATCAATTGATGAATCAGGCGCTTAGCGTTTCTCGTAAATATCCTCAAGTCAAAGTGGAAACCGGTGCTCAAAGCACTTATCCAATTTACGATAACGATAGCAATAAGCTAAAAGAATGGCGCGGTCGCGCTGAAATCCGTCTTGAAAGTAAAGACTTTAAAGCTGCTAGCCAGCTAGTAAACGAATTACAGCAAAACTTCCAAACACAATCGATTAATTTTACGGTTTCTGATGAACAACGTAAAAAGGTTGAGAATGAGTTGATGGTAGAAGCGTCTAAAAACTTCCAACAACGTGCTCAAATGTTGACACAAGCATGGAATAAAAACCAATATACCTTGGTTACTCTAAACCTGAATACCAACAATTATTTCCCACAACCTGTAATGCGTGCCAGCATGGCTAAGTTCGCTATGGCCGAAGCTGCACCAGCTCAAGACATGGCAGCTGGTGAGTCTAAAATTACTGTAAATGCAAACGGTTCCATTCAGTTTAAATAATTTCTATCTCTAAAAAAGCCGCATGAACGATGCGGCTTTTTTTTATCGAGTGATAAAGATATCTAACTCAAATTTTGCAAAGAATCCCACGCAGCTTTTGCCAAAATATCTTTATAAACTTTAGGGCTTGAAGGAACTTTTTGAGATAACCATGCACGGCAATAATTTTCTGTAGACCCGATCACAAGTGAAAGTAATAGCTCATGCGGTATAGATTTTAAAAAG
Organism: Acinetobacter lactucae; assembly: GCF_001605885.1. Lineage (GTDB taxonomy): Bacteria > Pseudomonadota > Gammaproteobacteria > Pseudomonadales > Moraxellaceae > Acinetobacter > Acinetobacter lactucae. The sequence goes on from NZ_LRPE01000037.1 coordinate 79,434, forward strand.
TCAGATTCAGCATAATTTGAAATTGTATTAAAAATTTTTTGATTTCTTAATTTATTTTTCTGGGCGAGACGTTCTTGGTCTTCACCCCCCTGCATCACATTAAAACGAGCAGAGATTAAAAATTTAGCAAACTCTGGCTGTTCACTTACCCAATCAACATAGCTATGGATAAAAGCATATAAAACTTCTTTAAGCGATTTTGTGCGCTCAAGATAGTCATCTCTTAAGGCTGCTTGATCATCTAGAGCTGCAAAAAATAAAGTCGCAACAATACCTTCTTTGTTTTTAAAGTGATGATAAATAGCCCCTACACTACTGTCGGATTTTGAACGAATCATTTCAATGCTTGTGGTTTCAATTCCATTTTCTAAAAAACAAAACAAGGCGTCTATTAAAATCTGTCTCTTTAAAGCAGCCCTTCTGCCTGGATATAACCGCTCCAATAACGCTTGTGCAGATTGCATCATTTATTCCTTAACCAGTTATCGGAGATATTCTGAATGACTTGACTCATTTTTGTAAACAGAATTATATTCTTTAACAGAACATAATTCTGTTTTTTTATATGGAGCCTTAAATCATGGCAACCACTTTAGAACTTTGGAACAAAGTGTCTAGTTTTCCGAAAGGAAAATGGACTTTCTCACGTATGCTATGTTTGAAAGCCCCTTATTTTGGAAGTATTTCCCCGCTCTTTAGCGAGTTAAAACCCAACTATTGCAAAATATCTATTAAGAAAAAACGCTCAGTACTCAATCACATTGGAACAATACATGCGATTGTGATGTGTAATATGGCAGAACTGGCAGGTGGAACAATGACAGAAGTTACTGTACCTTCTACACACCGCTGGATCCCTAAGGGCATGACGGTCGAATATTTAAAAAAGGCAGAAACAGACCTAATTGCAATTGCAACGCCTGTAGAAAAAAATTATGACTGGGATAAAGCTGGTGAATATTTAGTAAATGTAGAAGTCTATGACGCTCAAAAAGATAAAGTTTTTCAAGCTACGATTACCATGTGGATTTCTAAAAAGAAATAATAAAAAGCCCTGAACTGATCAGGGCTTTTTTGACTTATTTTTTAAACGGTAAAGCATATTTAAAGATACGGCCTACCACCTGTCCAAACTGTTTAGCCAGACTCGCATTGTTATAATTTAGACCATATTTTTTACATACAGCTTCAACTTTTGGAGCCATTTGGCGATAACGACGCGCCGGAATATCAGGGAACAAATGGTGCTCAATCTGATGACTCAAATGTCCGCTTAAAATATGTAATGCTTCTGAACCTTTTAGGTTAGAAGAACCACGAATCTGGCGCATATACCAGTGACCACGGCTTTCATCCTGTAAAACAGACTTTGGAAATACTTCTGCATCTTTTGTGAAGTGACCACAGAAAATAATCGTAAATGTCCAGATATTACGAAGACCATTTGCAACTAGGTTACCAGTGAAAACAGGTAAAGCTGCAGGACCTGCAATTAAAGGGAAGAAAACGTAGTCTTTAAAAAGTTGCGTACCAATCTTTTTATTAACAGGTTTTAATTCTTCCAAGAATTTTGCCATGCTCTTACGTTTATAAAGGACACGTCCAATTTCAAGATTTTGAATGGCTACGCCCCATTGGAACAACAAACAAAATGGAATGCTATAAACAGGTTGAAGTAAGAAACCTGGTTTCCAGCGTTGCTCTGGGAATAGACGAAGTAAACCGTAACCAATGTCATCATCAATACCTTTAATATTGGTATAAGTGTGATGTTTATAGTTATGAGTTTGACGCCAGTTATCAGAAGTACCGACAGTATCCCACTCGTAAGTTTGACCATTAAATTTAGGATCGTTCATCCAGTCATATTGACCGTGCATCACGTTATGACCGAGTTCCATGTTTTCCATGATTTTAGAGAAGCCTAATAGACCTGTTCCTAAAATCCACGCTGGTGGGAACCAACCTGCAAACAAACATGCACGACCTAAAAAGCTACTATAACGAATCGCGGCATAAACACGACGGATATATTTAGCATCTTTCTCGCCCAAATCATCCAATACTTCTTGTTTGATCTGATCGAGCTCTTTTGCAAATGCTTCAAGTTCTGCTGGAGTCAAATCACGATTTTTAGGATTTTTAAAATATTCGACTTTCACTGGCATATTCATAAGAGTTCTCTCTTAAAGATCAATAACTAGATCGGATTGTGCTGAGTTCACACAAATTTTGAGTAATTGGCTTGGTTCAGTGTTTTCACTGCCGTTGAGTAAATTACGTGTTGAACCTTGTGATTTATTACAAACACATTTATTACAAATTCCCATACGACAGCCATGAGTCGGTTTAAGGCCTTCATGTTCGAGGCTGACCAAAATTGATTGGCCTTTAGGAATTGCAATCACTTTATTAGACTGGGTTAATGTGACATTCACATAACCAATATCATCAGCAGAGCTTTCATTTGTTAAGCTAAATGCTTCTGTTAAAACGGCTGGAGCTTTTTCAAAAAGTTGCTCAACAGTCGCCACAAAGCCAGAAGGTCCGCACGCATAAATTGTGCTGTTTTTAACATCATCAACTAATGCTAAATGCTCTGCATTTAAACGCTCATCATTTGGGGTTTCTTGGGTATAGAAAACCTGATAACTAAAATTCGGATATTGCTGTGCAACTTTTTCAAAGTATTCAACAAAAGCTGCATCTGAGCGTTGCTTTACCCAATATAAAAGCTGTACTTGAACTTTATCTAACTGCTGACTTTGCTTAATCGCAGTAATTAGGCTCAACATTGGGGTAATACCACTCCCCGCAGCCAACATAATTAAATTCGGTGTTTTGATATTTTGTTGCATGTCGCCATAAGGTCGACCAAGCTCAAAAACATCGCCAATTTGGCTTTCAGCAATAAACCAGTTACTGACAATACCATCCGCAACTTTTTTAACTGTTAAACGTAAGTGCTGCGCATCAATTTGCGTCAAACTATACGTACGTTCATAGCGACGACCAGCAATTTCTACAATCACAGGATGATGCTGGCCTGCAACGCCCATTTTTACTAAGCGATTGCATTTTAGCGTCAAGCTCACCATGTCATGAGCGACAAATTCTTTTTTTACAATTTGAACAAGGCCATGTTTTACGGACCATAAAGGATTAACTTTTTGTAGCCAGAAATTCGCCATTTCTTTATCAAAGATGGCTTGTGTCAATGAATTGAATAGAGAATTTCTCTTTTCGATTGCTTGCATAACTGAAGGCTCTGTCGCTCTTTTTTAATTATTATACATATGTATATATATTTGTATATACACCCGTACTTTTAATTACAATTTCACAAGTTCAGCTTCTAAGGCTATAATCCTGAGAGTTTACAAATATATTGAACAGCATGACCCAATCTTCACTTTCTCAGAACATGAATGACACACCTCTTCAACAAGATGTCATTGAAATTAAAACAGCTACGCGTTCTGTTGGAAGAAAAGCGACAATTACTAAAGAAGAACTTTTTCAGGCCGCTTTAAACCTTATTGGTCCGCAAAAAAGTATTGCTTCATTGAGTTTGCGTGAAGTAGCTCGAGAAGCAGGAATTGCACCAAATAGTTTCTATCGACACTTTAAAGATATTGATGAATTAGCAATTTCTTTAATTGACCGTGCAGGTATCGTTTTACGTAAAATTATCCGTCAAGCTCGCCTACGTGCTTCCTTACAAGAAAGTATTATTCGCAGTTCTGTCGATATTTTTCTTCAACAGCTCGATGCAGATGAAGGCAATTTAAGTTTATTACTACGTGAAAGTTTTACAGGTTCCGCTTCCTATAAAGCTGCTGTAGACCGCCAGCTCAACTTTTTTCAGCAAGAGTTGCAAGAAGATTTAATTCGTCTTGAACGCCTAAATAACAATCATCTGTATCATCCAGACCTTGTTGCAAAAGCAATTACTCAACTTGTGTTTCACATGGGTGCCAAAGTCATTGATCTTCCGATCAATCAACGTACAGAGGTTGCTGAACAAACCATGATTATGATTCGAATGATTTTAGAAGGCGCACGTCATCTGGATGAAGCAAAAATTCGCTAAAATTATCTTAGAGATGGCTTGTTGATTAACAGGCCATTTTTACATCTAACTCCTCTATTTTCCAATAAAAATATAATTCATTGATTGAAGCTAATAGCTCGCGAGAGTATAAATAATCACTTCATTTGCTCTTTCTCCTATATTCCCAACGATCTCAGGGATCCACATGCAAAATTTGAATAATCGTCAAAGTCTGATTGCAAGCTACATTCTTATGGGCATCTTTTTGCTTTCGGTTATCCCATTACATCTATTAGCAAGTTTTTTTGCAGGCTTTCTCATTTATGAAATTATTATTAGCTTAAGTTCGGTGGTAGAACGTTATATTGACGGCCAAAGAGCTCGTATTTTTATTAGTATTTTACTTAGTATTGTTACCATTTCGCTTCTTGGTTTTTTCATTACCAGCCTGATTAGTTTTGTTGTATATGATCTAAAAGGTGTCGGATTACATAGTATTAATAGCAAAGTTGACCAAACACTCCTTCATTTACAAGCAGAGATCGGAAAATATCTTCCGGGTTATATTCCTGATAGCGTGACAGATCTAAAAGACGAAATCTTTGCATTTATGAAAGATAACGTCACCACCCTAAAAAATACCAGTTCCGATATTTTGCATAACTTCGTGACTATGGTCATGGGTTTAATTATTGGTATTTTGGTGGCGATACATGGTTTTCACCGCCGTACGCCTCAACCTGTTTTTAAGTCCCTACTTATCCAACGTATTCAAAAATTATCAATTTCATTTAAGAATGTGGTTTTTGCACAAATAAAAATTTCAGCAATTAATACTCTACTCTTTATTTTATTCGCCTTTATTTTATTACCGCTTTGGGGAACTCACCTTCCATTTGCCAAAACACTTACTATTTTGACCTTTATGTTTGGGCTTATTCCAATTTTAGGTAATCTAATTTCAAATACTTTAACGTTTATTGCCGCTCTTACAATTTCTCTAGGACTCGCAAGCGTTGCATTACTTTATCTCGTTATGGTTCATAAACTTGAATATTTTATTAATGCTAAAATTATTGGGCATAAAATCAATGCAAGTGCGTGGGAGATTTTATTGGCAATGTTAATCTGTGAGTCAATTTTTGGCTTAGGTGGTTTAATCGCAGCTCCAATTTTCTATGCATATTTAAAATTAGAACTAAAAGATGCTGGTCTTATCTAATTTAAAATCGATGTATAAAAAAAGCGCCTTATTGGCGCTTTTTTTATTTGAGTTGATTATGGCTTAACCACAACTAATACTTGAATTGCTTCTGGTGTAACAGTTAAACCATCAAGCAAGCCGAGCCCTTCTTTTTGCAGTTTTTGTAAACGGTCAATTTCATCTTGGCGAATACTTGGGTTGAACTGTTTTAAGTAAGTTAAACGGTCAATTTCATATTGCCATTTATTACCATAGTGTTCTTTTGCTTGCTGTTGAAGCTGAGGTAAATCAACTTTCGCAATCTCTAATGCTTGTTTATAGCGCTGCTCAATGATATCACGACGAGCCTTAACCACCTGACGACAGCTATTGCCATCTAAGTGATGTAAATACGGTTTTAAGATTGTCGGATCAATTTTTTCAGACAAATCTTGACCATTTTCACTCAATAATACGCGAATAAGCTGCTTAGGTAAGCTCGATGGTAAGTTCAGTGATTTCGGCGCAACAACATCAACTTTAAACCAGACTTCAATTAATACTGAACCCTGCTTTAACGCATTCGATTTGAGCACAGCAACATTGGTACTACCAAATGATTGCGTACGGATCATTTCCATAACACTTTCAATGAATGGATGCTCTAAAGTTAAATATTGAGCATCTTCACGAAGCTGAGCTTGATCGCGATAGAAGGTTGCTGTCATCCCTTCTTCGTCTAAAGCCAAACCTTGCACTTGCATTTGGTCGGTCGGTTTAATAATCACCGTACCATTACTTTGCTCATCAAAGTCGATATTGGTTGATGACATGAAACGCTTCACAAACATTGGTAGCGTTGTATTGTCATCATAGTCTTCAAGGGCCTGAACAATTTCTTGTGCCACAATAGGACGACATGAATTATATTCAAGTAAACGGTCTCGACCAGCTTGAAGTTCAGCTTCTAAGGCTTGGCGTTGAACATTCACCTCTTCAAGCAAATCTTCAAATGTTTGACCTTGGTCTGCAAGTAAACAGTCTTTTAATTCAACAATAAAGTTCTCTTGCAACGTTTGTGCTGTTGGCGAAATATTACTGAAAATATTAAGTGCTTCGTTATACCAACGGAACATACGTTCTTGAGCTGTTCCCATCAGGTATGGCACATGAATCTGAATACGATTTTCTTGACCAATACGGTCTAGACGCCCAATACGCTGCTCTAAAACATCAGGGTTAGCTGGTAGATCAAATAAAATTAGATCACTGGCGAATTGGAAATTACGGCCTTCCGAACCAATTTCCGAACACAGTAGAATCTGTGCGCCATAGCTTTCCTCAGCAAAATAAGCAGCAGCTTGGTCACGTTCAAGTAAGCTCATGCCTTCATGGAACATTGCAGTACGAATACCTGCATGCAAACGCAACACATTTTCTAAAGACTCAACCACTGGTCCGCTACGCGCGATTAAAAGCACTTTTTTATGCTTAAGATCTTTGCGTAAAATTTCCATTAACCATGGCACACGCGGATCATTTTGCATCCATGAACCATCAATTTGCGCTTCTTCAGGCCACATCTGCTCACGCAGTTTGCCATCTTTTGACCAATCTTCTGGTGCTGGTAACGGTGCTGGCTGACAATCACGGCCTGGGAAGCCCTGAATCGCTTCACGTGTATTACGGAATAAAATACGTCCAGTACCGTGACGGTCTAATAATTCGTGAATAGCTCTAAAGCGTTGATCAGGCTGGTCTTCAATACTGTGACCTAATAAACCTTCTAAAGCTGATAAATGCTCTGGCGTTAAAGCTTGATCCGACATGAGCACTTCAGCAATTTTTGCAGTCTGCTGGTACTGAGTTTCTTCATCTAAGAAACGCTCTAAACTATTAAAACGTTGTGGATCAAGTAAACGTAAGCGAGCGAAATGGCTTTCTACGCCTAATTGTTCAGGTGTTGCAGTGAGTAATAATACTCCTGCCGTATTTTCAGCTAACTCTTCAACTAAATCGTAGCGATCATTACCGCCTTCTTCTTCGCTCCACATCAAATGATGTGCTTCATCAACTACGAGCAAATCGAATCCAGCTTCTATGGCTTGCTCACGCAAATCATCATGGTCAACCATTAAGTCAACGCTGGCAATAATGCATTGCTCAGTCAAGAATGGGTTAAGCTCTGGATCATGTTCTTTAATAGATGCCGTACGCGTTAAATCAAATAGAGAGAATTGCAAGTTAAAACGGCGACGCATTTCAATCATCCACTGATACTGAAGAGAATCAGGGACTAAAATAAGAATTCGTTCTGAACGTCCTGTTTTAAGCTGTTGGTGGATAATTAAACCAGCTTCAATTGTTTTACCTAAACCTACTTCATCGGCAAGTAAAACACGAGGTGCAAAACGTTTACCAACTTCATGTGCGATATAAAGCTGATGAGGGATCAAGCCAACGCGTGCACCGACCATACCACGTAGAGGGCTATTCTGCATTTGCGCTTGCATCAACATCGCTTCAATACGCAGGTCATACCACTCTTTATAATCAACTTGACTTGCAAGTAAACGATCTAAAGGTTTCGACAACTGAATTTGCGCACCAATACGCGTTTCATTTAACGCTTTACGCTCTTGCTCACCACTTTCTAAAGTACGAACGACGTTGTAACGTAAAACACCATGACGATCTTCAATCGACTCAACGATCCACTTCTGACCTTCTTGATCTTGAACTTCATCATTCGTATTGAAGATGATACGAGATAGTGGAGCATTATTACGTGCATAGACACGTGTCTCATCACTTTTGGGGAATAAAATGCTGACAGATCTTTCATCTACATCAATAAGAACACCTAAACCGAGCTCAGTTTCTGTGTCTGATAGCCAACGTTGACCAATAGCATACTGCTGCAATTTTTCCACCTTTCTCTCAAGTTCGCACTACATATTGTACGATGCAAATTAGCTTATTTTTGCATCTTTTTATGTAGTCTTTAAAGCAAAATTTTGAAGCAAAAACCAATTAAATCGCTTTGCTACAAAAAATTACTCATCAAAAGTTTTTACATTAAAACGGTACAGGACAGTCAAAAGTTAATGTTTCTGCTGTGACAGGATGATTAAAACTTAACTGTTTGGCATGCAAACATAAACGCGGAACAAGTTGCTGCTCCGGTGTTGCATACAGCGTGTCACCTACAATTGGATGTCCAAGATATTGCATGTGTACACGGAGTTGATGGGATCGACCCGTAATTGGTGTTAATTTCACACGAGTTACAGGCTGCCCCTGAATTTGAAAATGTTCTAAGGCCTGCCAATGTGTTAAAGCAGGTTTGTTGTGAGAAGCGTCGACAATATGTAAAGGCGGTCGACTTGGGTCATAGATGACAGGAATATCTACAGTCCCTTCACCTTCTAAATGACCTGCGACAAGCGCTTCATATATTTTTGAAGTCTGACGATCTTGAAATTGACGTGCAATTGCACTTTGACCGCGCTTCGATAAACCAAATACTAAAATACCTGAAGTATCTCGGTCTAGACGATGAATGAGCAAGGTTTTAGGTTCAATCGCAACCAACCTTGTCAAAACGCTATCATGTAAATCACCCTTACCAGGAACACTCAAAATGTCCGAAGGTTTATGAATCACCATAAAATCATCATCACGATAGATCAGATGTTCACTTAGAAAATCACTCAAAGTTGTATTCCCAAGGTAAGATGAAAAACAAGCGGGCAATAATAAAAAGCTTACGTCCGAATTACAATGCCGTTCGGGTAAATTAACAGCAGAATTTGCAAATATTATGGATCACTTGAGGTGTATCGTCAGTCAAGGCTTCAATAACTGCATAATATGCTGCAATGTCGGTGCTTGCATTAACTCTTCAGCACTTAAGCTTGCACCATTTGCACGCCATATATCGACCAGATAATTCACAGCAGACTGATCTAGTCCGTAGTTTCTTAAATCAATTTCAGGATGGATCTCCATAGGATGTCGCCCCACCTGTTCAGCAATTGCCAATAAAATTCCTTTATCTGACAAGATATAGGAAGATGGCGCACTTAAAGACCATAAGCGTATTAAAGTCTTTGTGTTTACATGTTGAATGGAGTCAAAACTGATCTTTTCAACCCATTGGATATGCTGCTCTAAGTTACTCGCCAAGATTGCATCATTTACAATACTGACCTGATCTGTAATCGATAAAATAAGCTGCATGACTTGTTTAAACACAGGCGACAAATCACCTGCCATCATAACTTGAGCTTTAGTATTTGATGACAAACGCTGACCAAGCTCCAACATGGTTTGTTGAAGCTGAGATGTCTCAATAAAAATAACTGGAATTTCGAGTGATTGAGCTCGTTTACTCAACAGTTCTAAATGGTTTGCCAATGGTTGCACAGACCAATCTGGTCGTACTCTAAGCTCATTGAGCCCAACCATGAGCAAAATACTTTGCGCTGACTCAATTGACCAATTTGAAGTACTTGCGACTAACTGGATTTTTCGAGGTAAGGGGTAAAACATTATTCTCTACAAATATAAAAATAGCTCAAATTAAAAAGCCCGTTTAACACGGGCTTTTTTACTTACTTCATTTCAGCGAATGTTTCTTTTGCAGCCTGAATCGTAAATTCGATATCTTCATCTGAATGAGCAGATGAAATAAAGCCTGCTTCAAATGCTGAAGGTGCCAAGTTTACCCCACGCTTTAACATGCCATGGAAGAACTTTTTGAAAGCTTCAATATCACAGGCCAACATTGAGTCAAAGCTTGTAATGTCTTCTTGGTCGGTAAAATAAAGACCGAACATTGCGCCAGCTTGTTGAGTCTTAAATGGAATACCCGCTTCATCAGCTGCAGCTTGTAGGCCTGCAAGTAACTTTTCAAGTTGAGCAGATAAGTTGCTGTAAAAGTCTGGTTGGCGTAAATGTTTGAACATCTCGATACCAGCACGCATAGCAAGTGGGTTACCAGATAATGTACCTGCTTGATATACCCCACCTAAAGGTGCGATACATTCCATGATTTCACGTTTACCACCAAACGCACCAACTGGCAGACCTGCACCAATAATTTTACCTAAAGTGGTTAAATCAGGTTTAACGTTATAAACCGATTGCGCACCACCTAAAGCAACACGGAAACCTGTCATCACTTCATCAATAATGAATACAGATTTATATTCATCACAAATATCACGAATGGCTTGTAAGAAACCGTCAATCGGTTTCACCATATTCATGTTACCTGCTACAGGTTCAATAATAACGCCCGCAATTTCATGACCAAATTTAGCAAAGCATTCTTTTAATGCAGCAATATCGTTGTAAGGTAGCGTTAAAGTGTGCTTAGCAAAATCTACAGGCACACCTTTCGAAGTCGGTTCACCCTCACCTAAAGTGAGTAAACCCGAACCTGCTTTTACTAAAAGTGAGTCTGAGTGTCCATGGTAACAACCTTCGAACTTCACAATCTTGTCACGGCCAGTATAACCACGTGCTAAACGAATAGCGGTCATGGTCGCTTCTGTTCCTGAGTTAGTCATACGTACCAACTCAATTGATGGCATGATTTCACAGATAATATCTGCCAAGGTTGTTTCATGTACGGTTGGCGCACCAAAACTTAAACCATCTTCTGCTGCTGTTTGTACTGCTTTAATAATTTCTGGATGAGCATGGCCCAAAATCATTGGCCCCCAAGAACCAACATAGTCAACATAACGCTTACCATCTACGTCCCATAAATAAGCACCTTTTGCTTTCTCAATGAAAACAGGTGTTCCTCCAACGCCATTAAAGGCACGTACCGGAGAGTTCACACCACCTGGAATGTGTTTGCTGGCTTGTTTAAATAACTGTTCTTGCTTTGGAGATAAACTCATGGAAATGCTCGTCTTAAATATCTAAAAAATAATTTTGAAAGCTTAAGAAAATAATTGTGCCCAGGCCTGTACACGGGCAGGAATTTCAGCAGTTGATCGGCCTAATATATCACTAATGACTGCACACAGGTCAGCCCCAGCCTCAATCACAGGTTTTGAGTTTTCAACACTTAAACCACCAATCGCACAAATTGGTAAATCATATTGAGCTGCTGCTTGCTTAATCACTTCGATACCCACATTACCTGCTTCAGGTTTTGTAGAGGTCGCGTAGACTGCACCAAATGCAATATAAGTCGCGCCATCTGCAATTGCTTTTTGTGCAAGCTCTAAAGAGTTCAGGCAAGTACGACCAATAATGACATCTTCTGGTAATTGCGATTTTGCATCGGTAATTTCACCATCACTTTGTCCCAAATGCACACCTAAACCGAACTGAGCAGCCAGTTTTAAATCATCATTAATCACAAAAGGAACCTGATATTTTTCACATAATATTTTGATGTGCTCAACTTCAGCAGGTTGATCTGCTTTGTCTACTTTTTTACGGCGGTACTGTAAAATTGCGACCTGACGAGTTGCGAGCGCGGTATCTAATTTTTCTAATAATAGTTGGATTGGGTCATCATTGGTAATGAGATATAAACCGCGCATACTCTACTCTCGCTTTAAAAAACTTGGCTAGTATAACGGATTTATAGAACATCATAAGTACCGATTGATATAGGCTTACCAGTACCAATCGGTATATTTAGAATAGATATAAAAATTAACTCGGAATTTTATCAAACTTACGATCAACCAAACTCAAACGGCCACGTGCAACATCAGACAACATTCGCCAATCAGAAATAAAACTATAGAAAGGTTGTTTAAAACTGGCAGGCTTATTTTTTTCAAACACAAAATGTCCAACCCATGCATTTGCGTAACCCGCGACCAAACCATAGAGCACATATTTGGCTTGTTTCTTACGGACTGCTTTTGAAAAAAAGTATATACCAATACTGCTACCCACCACATGCAAACGTCTGCTCATGATGTTACGGTGTTCAGTTAAATAAAAACGATAAAATTCCTGATAGTTTTTAATCGGTAATTCAAACTCTGGCTGAGCTTCATGGCTAAAGTTTATTGGTGCATTCACGATCATCTTCCTGATTTTTATTTGATCAAAACGTCACCTGATTGTACACCTAAATAAAAGTATAGCGTCATATGTTTGATTGTAACTTTGTCTATCAAAACCATTAATTTTAGTACTAAGCTATTATACTTATTCAAGATAGTTTAAATACCTGATTCAGGGAGATATATTATGGTCGAAGTCGAGCTAAAGTTTCAGTTACCTGAATCGAAGAAAAAAACTGTCCAGCAATACTTAAAAAAGCACAAAGCAAAGAACATTCACTTACAGGCAAAGTATTACGATACTCCTGATCGACTACTTGCTAAAAATGGCATGGCCCTGCGTCTACGTAAAGAAGATGATCAATGGGTACAAACATTTAAAGCCGCAGGTCAAAGCCACCTACACCGTGTTGAAGAAGAAATTCATTTAGGTAAGTGTGAGCAAGAACCTGACTTAAACCTTGAATTATACAAAGATAATAAAGAGGTAACTGATTTAATTAATACGGCTTTAGGAACACAAGCTGAAAAACTAAGTTTGCAGTTTGAGACTGATGTACAACGTACCTTTCATATATTTGAAGCAGACGATACGGCTATTGAAGTTTGCTTAGATGATGGTTTGGTAAAAACTGCAGATGCACAAAGTGTAATTTGTGAAGTTGAATTTGAACTCAAACAAGGTGCAGTAAAAACGCTTATTCAATTTGCCCAGCAATGGATTAATCGTTATGCACTTTGGCTTGATGTAAGAAGTAAAGCCGAGCGTGGCAACTTATTAGCACTAGGGCAAGCAGCCTCGCCTGCTGTTCATGCTAAAGCTTTGACATTAAATAAAGATATTACTGCTGAACAGGCTCTCAAAAAGATTGTCGAAAACTGTTTAGAACAATTTTTGCCAAATATGGCTGTAATTGCCGATGGGGTTGCCGAAGCTGAGCATATCCATCAGGCACGTGTAAGTCTACGACGTTTGCGTAGTGCGTTTAAGCATTTTTCAGGCTGGTCAGGCGAGCTAAATTCACTTTGGGAAGAACAAATTGCTGAGCTTTTCCGTAAGCTTGGCGACACTCGTGATGAAGATGCAATTCGTACCGAAGTGTTACCTGTCATACAACAACACGGTTCACCTGAACTTTTACTACCAGTTTCAGCCCAGCCCTCAACAGAACTCTCAACAATCTTTACCTCTGCAGACACGATTAAGCTCTTACTCGGGTTACTAGCATTTGCTTATTCAGAAGAAGACTCAAAGAAAAAAACAAGTGGGCTAAAAAAACACATTAAAAAGAGTTTAGATAAGTTACATCATAAAGTAATTAACAATGCTGAACACTTCTCTGAGCTTGAAGTGACTGAACAACACAAAATAAGAAAGCAAGCTAAGCAGTTACGTTATTGTGTTGAGTTTATTTCGAGTCTTTATCCAAATAAAAAGGTACAACAATATTTAAAACAGCTACAACCTGTGCAAAATACGCTTGGGCAATATAACGATTTATTTATCGCAGAAGGTATTTTTAATAAAGCTGTCGAAAATGACTCATCTTTCTGGTTTGCCCTAGGCTGGGTCAAAGCCAAACAGCCTCAATTACAAAAGCGCTCAGCAAAAGCTTTACAAACTTTTAGTGAGGTTGAAACTTTCTGGTAAGTTATAAAAAGTCGCTGTAAACACGCAGCGACTTTTATCGATACTTACCAAATACTTTCCATACGCCGTTATCTGCTAACGGGTCACTATAGCTATCACTGCGCTGCTTTCTTGGCTTATCACGAGCATCGACCAATTTAAAATGCGGCTCAACCCCTAGCACAATACCATTGGTATAAAAACGCGAACGGGTATATTCACTTTGCCCGTGCTGGAATACATAGGTTCTTAAATCAATGAATTCACGGTGAGCAACCAGAGCCGCTGTATCGTCGCTTTGCAACCATTCTTGCATCGTCAATATCTGGTCTGTTTCAAACTGCCCGCATTTTTCAATAAGACTCGCCACACCACGGAAAGTTTTAGATTCTTTTGCGCGTGTTTTATTAATCCGAATTCGGTCTACATGAAAAAAGAACAGCGGTAAATTTAAGTGACTTGGTAAATGAATGGCATCTGGTAATTCATCTTCCATAAATGGCTGAAAAAGCTCTTGTGCCCTTTCAATTAGCCCCTGCCATTGTTGGTAATAATTTTCGACTTCTTTTTGCAAGCCATAATAAATCGGCAATCCTTCGACATGTTCTAAATATTGAGGTGGGAAAACATGCTGGCGTAATAAAGCAATATCTGTTTTTAAACTTTGAATCGCAATTGCATCTTGCATATTAGGCTCTCCTGCCAATACTTAGGCTATTTACAGACTAAGTCAAAGGTTTTGTTTCCGCAAGCGTTTGCCTATAATAAGCAGCTCTATTTTTGCGGGAATAAGTCATGTCTCAAAAGATTAATGCAACAGATATTACTGAAGAAGAAGCGCTAAATGCTGTTTTCTTTGAGCGTGCGGATGAGTTTATTAAACAGGCTAATGATTTTTGTCGCCCGCCAAAAGATAAAAAAGTAGATCCGGCTGAGTTACGTGGTCAAGTGAGTGCTGCAATGTTATTTGCTACTGCCCGCTTTAATACATGGGTAGCTGCAAATAACTTTAAAGATGGTAATGAAATGCGTGATGCGAAAGATCAGGTCATGTCTTACCTTCTTCAACAATTTCAAATGATGCTTGAAGATAACTTTGATGAATATTGTGAACAATTCGAAAATTATTTACGTTTCCGTAAAAATGAAGATTTTCACGCGCATAAACACGATCATTAATATGATTTAAAGATCCAAATAAAAAGCCACGATTCAGTGGCTTTTTATTTGCGACAAGTCTTTATTTTTTTGCTGCCTGACCATATTGATCAGCCATTACTTCGACCAAATGCTCAGGTTTAATATATTTCTTAATTACTCTATTAACGTCAGCAACAGTCAATTTAGTTAACTCTTGATCATGACGAACGCGGTCTTGCAAGGTTTTGCCTGTTTCAAGCTGTAGATTTAACATGCCATGAATATTACGCTCATCTTCTAATGCCGTAACTCGTTTCTTCATGATATCTGCTTTAGCAGCTTCAAGCTCTTGCTCAGTCACGCCATTTTTAACCAAGTCATTTAACACTTTATGTATTGAAGCAGACACTTGTGCTGAACGACCCGAATTATAATTTGCACTAATACTCAAAGCCCCTACATTCGTGTCACGGTCAAGTTGCAGTCCACTTCCAAAACCATACACTAGGGCATTTTTCTCACGAAGCTCTTGAGCCAAACGTGATGAAATTTGAGATTCGCCTAAAATATAGTTCATTAAAATAAGAGCAGATGCATCTGGATGGTTTTTCCCAACTGGCAATGAAAGTACGCTCTGGTAACTACCAAATTCACGTTGCTCAGATAAAACATGAACTTTCTGTGCTGGAAAATCAACGTGATCAATCAAGATTTTTTGATATGGCTGCTTACCGTTCCAACGACCAAATTCCTGATTCAGTAATTTCTGCATCTTTTTCGCATCAAATTCACCTGTAATGGCAATTTGAGCATGGTTCATTGCAAAGAAACGCTCATATAACTCTTTCACTTGCTCTTGAGTTGCGTTTTTCAACTGCTGTTTTGCCAGCTCAGGTTCAAAGTGATAACGCAAATCACCCGGTTGATATTCTTCAAGTAAACGTGAAAGTGTTAAGCCAGCTACCACATCTGGCTCGGTATAAGGACGATCAAGGCTTGATAAACTTTGTGATTTAATTAAATCAAATTGAGATTGTTCAAATTTCGGATTTTTCATCACATCAAGAACAAACTTGAAAAACTCATCAAATTTTTCTGATTTAGACTGAATATTAATGGTCATGCCATTGCCGTCAGCACTTGCATAAGCCGCGCCGCCTGCATCAATTGATTTATCGGCAATATCTTGCAAACTGTATTTATCAGAACCACGAAGCAATAAGTAGGAAGTTAAATCAACTACCGTACCTTTATTAAATAAAGATTTTTCTGTTCCGAAGTCCATGGTAATCGTTGCATAAGTACGATCATCACGTGTTTCAACTGGGAATAAAGCATACTTCATTCCATTTTTTAGTTTCCCGCGGATAATCTTTTTCTCATTACTTTCAACATATTGCTTTGAAGTTTTTAAAAACTCAGCGACTTCTTGTTGATATACTTTCGGATCTTTTAAAGGCTCAGCCTTTGCTTCTACCTGATCTAGAGTTTTAGGTGTCTCTTTTGAATTTTGCTGTTGAGCTTTTTTCTGGTCTTCTGGCGTTGGTAGAATTTCACCATCAATACGATGCTCAGCCACAAGGAACTGTTTTAAAGTTTGATTTACTTCATCTAGCTTAACTTTTTCTACTGAATCTAAATCTTTAAAATATTGATCCCACTGCCCACCAGCAACGGTGTAATCACTTAACCGTGACCCCAGTGCCACCGCATCTTTCGTGATTAGGTCACCTTGGGTCTTCATTAAACTTTTAACACGATTTAATTCAACTTCAGTAAATGGCTTCCCTTTTTCAATGCCTGCTAACAAAGAACTTTCAACTTTTTTAGGGTCATTACTTGGTGAATAAATCGCACCTAAAAACACCACATTAAAATCTTGATCTAACCAAGTGCTAGACTCAACATTTGTGGTAATGCCTGTTTCAACCATGTCCTGATATAAATGACCACTTGGCTGCATGGTATATAACAAAGGGGCTAAAGCGAGTGTTGGCTGAATTTTGGTATTTTTACCATTCATATAGATATGGAATTTAGCCAAATCACTGCCCTTTTTCACCATGAACTGACGATTTTTTATTTTTGTAGAGTCAAGCACAGGAATCTGTACAGGCTTTGGAACCTCTCGTGCCGCAATTGGACTAAAATATTGGTCAATTGTTTTTAAGACATCTGTCTTATTAAACTTACCAGAAATCACCATCACTGCATTATTTGGCGCATACCAGCTACGATAGAACTGGTTCAATTCAGGCATCTTAATAGATTTAAGCTCAGGCAAATCGCCAATCGGTAAACGACCTAAATATTGATTACCATAAGCTGACTTCCACATTTGATCCATCAGTACAGCAAAAGGCTGATCCATACGGACTTCACGTTCGCGCTTTACAATTTCAATTTCGGAAGGAACGAATTTTTCTTGAAGAACTAATTTATCCATACGCTCAGATTCAAGATACAACACTTGATCAAGCGCAGTTTTCTCTGGACGAACGATATTGGTATATTTTGTTGAGTAATAATCGGTGCTGGCGTTTGTCATCAATGTATATTGATCTAAACGACGCTGGAATTCTTCCCCTTTAACATTTTGTGTCCCCTTAAAAGCCAAATGCTCAAGCAAATGAGCTAAGCCACTTTTGCCTTGCGGGTCATTTAATGAACCAGTTAAATAAATGGTATTAATAAAGATTTTATTTTCTTTGTCATTCGGTGCAAGCACAATCCGAAAACCATTATCTAATTTATATTCCTCAATATTTTGCTTACTTTTTACTAATGTAGTTTGTGCCCAAGACGCAGCACTTAAACCAAGAATACATAGGGAGAGTGTCAGTTGTTTAAACTGCATAAACATATAAATACCAATTAATTTGAATAATAAAAAATCAATAGTTGTGGGACTATAGTAGGAAATTTAAACTAATTTTCATAGTAAAGTTTTGAAAAGAAAGCCGTTTATTTAAACGGCCTTATATTTTAAGGAAAAATTTCGGCTTGCATATAAAGCTTCCCATACCCTGAAATCTCAATACGCTCTTCCGTTAGAACATTGCAATATAAAATGCCTCCACGGCTAGATGCCTGATAAGCAATAATATTATTTTTAGCGAGTTTCTCTGCCCATAATGGCGCTATTGCCGTATGAATTGAACCTGTAACTGGGTCTTCATCAATTCCCGCGACAGGAGCAAAATACCGAGATACACAATCATAATGCTGGTCTGCTTTTGAAGTTATTGCAACATCCATCGCTGTAGTTGTAATTGCAGTTCTCTTACCTAGAGCTTTGAGCAAATTCATGTCAGGCTGCTCATCTACCACATCTTGCACTGATTCATACTCAACAATGTAGGCTTGAACATTTTGATAAACTGCTTTAAAAGGCTTTGTTAATGCTTGACGTAAAATAGCTGGATAATCTTCAACTTGATGAGCTTTACGAATTGGAAAATCCATTCTGATTTTGCCATCTTCATCTTGGTGAACCACAAAAAGACCCAAATTTCGGACATGGAAATTAATTGTCTTTTTCTCGGTAAAATCTTTAAATATTACAAAAGCGCTGGCAAGAGTCGCATGCCCACAAAAATCAACCTCAACCGTTGGAGTAAACCAACGGATTTCATAATTTTCAGAGTCTATAATTTTTACAAAAGCAGTTTCAGATAAGTTGTTTTCAAGTGCTATCTTTTGCATTACATTTGCATCTAACCACTCTTTCTCAACAACGACAGCGGCTGGATTTCCACGAAATAACTCTTTTGTAAAAGCATCGACTTGATACATTTTCATGATAGTGCTCTCTTTTGTAATAGGCTCATTTTCGAAAATTATTTAAAAGAAAAACAGATACAGTTTTTTTAAAATTAACATCACAGTGGCAATTTATGCATATAAAAAAACGGCTCATCCAATGTGGAGAGCCGTTTAATACTAATTCTTAATGATGTTGAGTTAACTCAATTTCATCTTCACTGTTTAATATTTCTTTATCAGTCTGGCCCATTAACTGACTCGTCACAACACCAGCAGTCATTGAACCATTTACGTTTAAGGCAGTACGACCCATATCAATGAGTGGCTCGATTGAAATAAGCAGTGCAACCAAAGTCACTGGTAACCCCATAGCAGGAAGTACAATCAACGCAGCGAAAGTCGCACCACCACCTACTCCAGCAACACCAATTGAACTTAAAGTCACAATACCAACCAACGATGCAATCCACATTGGGTCTAGAGTGTTAATCCCCATGGTTGGCGCAACCATCACCGCGAGCATTGCAGGATATAAACCCGCACAACCATTTTGTCCAATGGTTGCCCCAAAAGAAGCTGAGAAACTCGCAATAGATTCAGGGATACCTAATCGACGAGTTTGCGTTTCAATGCTCAGAGGAATACTGGCAGCGCTTGAACGGCTAGTAAATGCAAACGTCAAAACAGGAGCAACTTTTTTGAAGAACTTAAGCGGAGAAACGCCAGTCAGGGTCAAGATAATGGCATGAACAACAAACATGATGGCTAAACCTAAATAGGATGCCACCAAAAACCCGCCTAAATTTAAAATATCTGCAACATTCGAACTTGCCACGACTTTTGTCATAAGCGCAAAAACACCATACGGTGTAAGTGTCATAACCAAACGAACAAGCTTCATTACCCAAGACTGTAAAGTCTGAATTGCAATCAGAATACGCTGGCCTTTCTCTGCATCATCTTTCATTAGATTGAGTGCTGCTATCCCTAAAAAGACAGCAAAAATCACCACACTAATAATTGAAGTTGGGTTTGCACCAGTTAATTCAGCAAATGGATTACTTGGAATAAAGGAAAGAATAAACTGCGGTACGCTTAAATCGGTAACTTTGTCTACATAATCTGTATTAATCGCAGTTAAACGCGCAGTTTCAGCAGCACCTTGCACCAAACCTTTTGCCGTTAAGCCAAACAGGTTTGTAACAAATACGCCTACCAGTGCAGCAATCAGCGTTGTAAAGAGTAAAGTGCCGATTGTATAAAAACTGATTTTGCCTAAAGATGAGGCTTGGTGTAATTTTGCAACTGCTCCCAAAATAGACACAAATACCAAAGGCATAACAACCATTTGTAAAAGTTTTACATAGCCGTTTCCAACGATATTAAACCAGCTAATAGATTCAGCAAGAATCGGATGGCCACCGCCATAAATCAAATGTAGTCCTAAACCAAACACCACACCGAGAACTAAGCCAGCCAGAACTTTTTTCGATAAGCTCCAGTCTGTTTTACGTGTTTGGGCGAGTAAAAATATTAACCCGACAAAAACCACAATATTGATGATTAAGGGTATATTCATTCCCAAACTCCAAATTATTGCTTGTGTCATCTTTCAAGGGGGCATATTTGACCATAGCCAGCCTATATAAACTACCCTTTTCCACAATTTTATAGCATCAAGATGATTACAAACCTGCGTGAGAATATAAAATGACTTTTAAATACATATATATCACTTTTAATTTATAAATTACGTAAGATATTTATGTATAAAAATCAGCCTCTACTTAAGCAACCTTTAATTCAAATTGTTGTTCAATAAAATGAATGAACTGCTTTAAATTGGTGCCCCATGTTTCTGGTAACTGGGCAACCAAGTAGGTAGTAAACTGAGCAGATTCCGTATTCAATCCAAAACAATTGACCGAAACTTTATCTTCAACTTTTGTAAGATATGATTTAGGTAATAAGGCAAAACCCACTCCCAATTCTACACAGCTTATGATTCCGTCAAGGCTTCCCATTTCCATGATTTGTGAAGGCGGAACACTAAAATCATTCAAGAAAAGCTCTATGGCATGTCGATATGAGCAACCTTGCCGAAATGCTATAAATCTGGTCTTTGCAAGGGTTGCCTTGTCTGGAAAGCTCACTTGTTGCTTAGGGCAAACCAGAACCAGTTCTTCGTGCCATACAGGAAAACTATATAATTCAGGAATTGAATGTTTAGATGCCACAAAAGCACAGTCCACTTCTCCCTGATGTACAGCATTTAATAAATAACGTGTCGGATGAGTCTGCAGCTCGATGGGTAAAGTAGGGTATCGCTGCATACATTGATTGAGTAGCTGAGGCAAACGTATCGCGGCAGTTGTTTCCATACTGCCTAAACGAATAGTTTCATTCGGGTCAATATCACCTTCTTGAAACATCTTCTTAGCTTTGTCATGCAGCGCAATCATTTGAACAGCATAACTATGGAGCTGTTGACCGGCATTGGTTAAGGTCACTGGGTTATTACGATTGAATAAAATAACCCCCAACTCTTCTTCAAGTTTTTTTATATGGCTCGTGATATTCGATTGAACGGTATACATTTTTTGTGCAGCTAATGAAAAACTTCCACCCTCTGCAACCGCTAAAAAAAACTCTAGAGACTTAAGTAACATTTCACTATCTCAAAATAAGATAATTATTATCATATTAAATCATTTTTAAAGATAGATAAACTCGCTTTTAATAATAAAAAAATTGAGCGTCTTCTCATGTCTACATTTTATCGAATGAGCTTAATTGTCTTTTTGGCAACTTGTTTGGGAATTGGCGTTTTTAGATTTTCCTATACTGCGCTTATGCCCATCGTGATCGAGCAATACCACTGGACCCATGATTTTGCCAGTTTCTTAGGCAGTGCAAATTTATTGGGATATCTCATAGGTGCCTTATTAGCGCTATTGAGTATTAAAGAAAAGTACATCCCATCCCTCATCGTACTTTCGGCTGTAGCTGGCAGTCTCAGCCTACTATGCTGTTCATTCATGGATATGCCTCTGGTGTGGTTTATTTTTTGGCGTACGATTTCAGGTATTGCCGGTGGTTTACTTATGATTTTGGCGCCTAGTTTTGCAATGAAATACACTCCCAACACACAAAGATTAAAAGTTAATTTTTTAGGATTTAGCGGGATTGGCGTCGGCGTTTTATCCGCTACCATTATTATTCCCCTACTTAAAAATATGCCCGTACATTATGTTTGGGATATTTTTGCGGGTCTTTCTCTATTAGGAAGCTTAACTCTTTATCGATTATTAACTCGTAATACAGCACAGATTATTAAAGCGCAATCTACTACTTTACCGGCCCCACAAAAATCACGTTTAGGCATTGTCATTATTATTGCCTATATGTGTAGTGCCTTTGCCTATATTCCACATTCTTTGTTTTGGATGGATTATTTATCTGGAACTCTGCATTTTCCATTACAGCAAAGAAATTTATTTTGGGTTCTCTATGGATTGGGAAGCTGCATTGGTGCACTCATCGCCTATTGCTTAAGCCGAATAATCGGATATTTACAGACTATTAAATGGTTATATGCCATTTACTGCCTCGCTGTTGTTTTACCTTTCCTTTCACAGACCACTTCTTTACTGGCCTTATCTTCGCTTCTGACAGGCTTACTCACTCCCGCAACCGTTTTTATTAGTTCTTATAGTCTGCTACAGATTTATGAGCAACGTTATCAAAAGCTTTGGAGCCTTGCCACTATTGGGTTTGCTAGCACTCAGCTTTTAGGTGGGGTTGTTATTAGTACTTTGCATCATTTGCATTGGTCTTATGCCCATCTCTTTCTTTTGGGTGGAATCGTTCTTCTTTTTGCGATTTGCCTTTTGCTGCCTGTACGCCCGTCTTTCACCTCAACTCTCGGAGAAACCAAATCGTGAAAACTCTGCTCTTTCCTTTATTTCTAGTTGCTTTCGTTCTTGTTATTCAAGCCCTAGACCAGAGTTATCAAAAGAAAACTGGTTTTATTAAAACTCCGAAACATCCCGAATTTATGCAATAAAAAAAGCCCTCAACTGAGGGCTTTTTAATAGAAGATTACTCTCCCATATGTTTAATAATCGCATCACCAAACTCAGAACAACGTAACAAGGTTGCACCCGGCATTAAGCGCTCAAAATCATACGTTACGGTTTTGGCAGCAATTGCTCCAGAAATTCCTTTAATGATCAGGTCAGCAGCCTCTGTCCACCCCATATCACGTAGCATCATTTCCGCAGAAAGAATGATAGACCCGGGGTTTACTTTATCCTGACCTGCATATTTAGGCGCAGTGCCATGAGTTGCTTCATAAACTGCAATTGCGCCACCAATATTTGCACCTGGTGCAATACCAATGCCGCCTACTTCTGCTGCTAAAGCATCAGAAATATAATCACCGTTTAAATTTAGGGTGGCAATCACAGAGTAATCGGCTGGACGCATAAGGATCTGTTGTAAAAACGCATCTGCAATGACATCTTTGATAATGATGTCTTTACCAGTTCTAGGATTTTTAATTTTAACCCATGGGCCACCATCAATTAGCTCCCCACCGAAACGATCCAAAGCCAACTCATAGCCCCACTCTTTAAATGCGCCTTCGGTGTATTTCATGATATTGCCCTTGTGAACGAGCGTCACAGAAGGCTTGTCATTTTCAATTGCGAACTGAATGGCTTTACGGACTAAACGCTGTGTTCCTTCTTTTGAAACAGGTTTAATTCCTATGCCACATCCTTCAGGGAAACGAATTTTTGTGACACCCATTTCTTCTTGAAGGAACTTAATGACTTTTTTTGCCTCTTCAGAATCAGCTTTCCATTCAATACCGGCATAGATATCTTCCGAGTTCTCACGAAAAATCACCATATCGGTTAATTCGGGGTGTTGAACGGGTGAAGGAACGCCTTCAAACCAACGCACTGGTCGTACGCAAACATACAGATCTAATTCTTGGCGCAAAGCAACGTTGAGTGAACGAATGCCCCCACCTACTGGTGTGGTTAAAGGACCTTTGATTGATACCACAAACTCACGAAGTGCTTCGAACGTTTCTTCGGGCATATAATTGCCATAAATTTTATTGGCTTTTTCACCGCAATACACTTCCATCCATTCGATTGAGCGTTTGCCACCGTAAGCTTTTAAAATCGCAGCATCTACGACTGCTTTCATTGTTGGTGTAATATCCACACCAATACCATCACCCTCAATGAAAGGAATAATTGGATGATTTGGTACGTTCAGTGATAGGTCTGCATTTACTTTGATTTTGTCGCCGTCGGCAGGAACCACGATCTTCTGATAACCCATTGTGTAGATTCTCCCTTTTATAATACTTAATTAACTAAAAATAATTATCGATAAACAATACTTTCAACTTTTATTAACGCATAATAGCTTAATCGAATTTAATTCTTTTTGAGATTTATGTGAGAAATAAGCAAATTTCGCACTTAAATATAGCTCAATGTTTTCTCTAGTTATTTGAAAGAAGAAGCCATTTTTTATGAAAATTGTGATTCTCAACAAGCCATATGACGTTCTCTCCCAGTTTCGTAAAGACGAAGCACATATGACCGTCTCTGACTTTGTTGATGACCCGACTTTGCGCTTGGCAGGCCGTCTTGATATGGACTCTGAGGGTTTAGTTTTTTTAACCGATCATGGTGGTCTGAATCAGTTCATTACCAACCCTGCAAATAAAAAATACAAAACGTATTTAGTTCAAGTTGATGGCGATGTAACCGAAGAAGCGCTTGAGCAACTTCGTAAAGGTGTAGAACTGAATGATGGTATGACGCTTCCAGCCAAAGCCATTAAAGTCAGTGAACCTGAATGGTTATGGGAACGTAATCCGCCAGTACGTTACCGTGCAAATATTCCTACATCTTGGATTGAGATTTCAATTTGCGAAGGCCGTAACCGTCAAGTTCGTCGTATGACTTCTGCGGTAGGTTTTCCAACTTTACGTTTAATTCGTACTAAAATTGGCTCAATCGACTTAGTTCAACTTGGCTTAAAACCAGGTGATGTTAAAGAAATTGAACCATTACTCTACCCTGACTTTAAAGATGTGCCAGCTGAACAGCCTTATCGTTCACGCTCATATGTGAAAAAACCAGGCGGTACAGGCGGCAAGCCAATGGTTCGCAAAAACAAAGATGGTTCTGCGAAAAAGTCTGGTACAAAACGTATTTGGCAAATGGATGAAAGCGAGAAACCACGTCGTAAGACCAACGGTACAACTCGTCCAAATACCAAAGCACCACGTGGTCGTGGGCGTAATAATAGTCGATAAACACATTTAAGTTTTAAAGCTCACATCAGTGGGCTTTTTTAATGTCTTTTATTTTTAGACAATAAAAAACCGGTGCATATGCACCGGTTCTTAAGCTAATTACTAACGACTTAGTAATTAAGCCTCAACTGTCGCAAGAGCTGCATTGAATGTAGCACTTGGACGCATTACAGCATTTACTTTAGTCGGATCAATTGCGTAGTAACCACCGATGTCCGCTGGTTTACCTTGTACTTGAGCAAGTTCAGCAACAATTTTCTCTTCATTTTCAGCTAAAGCTTTAGCAAGAGGAGCAAATTTAGCTTTCAACTCAGCATCTTCGTTCTGAGCAGCAAGTGCTTCAGCCCAGTAAAGTGACAAGTAGAAGTGGCTGCCACGGTTGTCGATTTCACCAGTACGACGTGATGGAGACTTGTCATTGTCAAGCAATTTACCAGTCGCTTCATCAAGAGTATTGGCGAGTAACTTAGCACGAGCATTATTTTCTTTAATACCCATTTCTTCTAAAGATACTGCAAGCGCAAGGAATTCACCAAGTGAGTCCCAACGCAAGTGGTTTTCTTCAACAAGTTGTTGTACGTGTTTTGGCGCTGAACCACCTGCACCAGTTTCGTACATCCCACCACCTGCCATAAGCGGAACGATAGACAACATTTTTGCAGAAGTACCAAGTTCCATAATTGGGAACAAGTCAGTTAAGTAGTCACGTAAAATGTTACCAGTCACAGAAATCGTGTCTAAACCACGCACTACGCGCTCAAGTGTGTAACGCATTGCACGTACTTGAGACATGATTTGGATATCGAGACCAGTTGTATCATGATCTTTTAAGTACTTTTGTACTTTCTTGATCAATTCGTTTTCGTGTGGACGGTACGGGTCAAGCCAGAAGATTGCAGGCATGCCTGAGTTACGTGCACGAGTTACTGCAAGTTTAACCCAGTCACGAATCGGAGCATCTTTAACCTGACACATACGCCAGATATCGCCTTCTTCCACATTTTGAGTCAATAACACTTCACCAGTGTCAAGATCGGTAATGTTTGCAATACCCGCTTCTGAAATCTCAAAAGTCTTGTCGTGAGAACCGTATTCTTCAGCTTTTTGAGCCATCAAACCAACGTTTGGTACTGTGCCCATAGTCTTCGGATCGAAGTTACCATGCCATTTACAGAAATTGATCATTTCTTGGTAAATACGGGCAAATGTTGATTCTGGCATAACAGCTTTAGCATCATATTGCTTACCATCAGCACCCCACATTTTACCACCGGCGCGGATCATTGCTGGCATAGAAGCATCAACGATGATGTCGTTTGGTGAGTGGAAGTTTGTGATGCCTTTTGCCGAGTCAACCATTGCAAGTGCAGGACGGTGTTCTTGACAAGCATGTAAGTCTTCAATGATTTCTTCACGTAATGACGTTGGAAGAGTTTCGATTTTCTCGTATAACCCAGCCATACCGTTATTTACGTTAATGCCTAACTCGTCAAATAACTTACCGTGTTTTTCGAAAGCTTCTTTGTAATAGATTTTCACACAGTGACCGAAAACGATCGGGTGTGAAACTTTCATCATTGTCGCTTTTACGTGTAAAGAGAATAAAATTCCCGCTTCTTTACAATCATCAAGTTCTTTTTCATAGAAATCACAAAGTGCTTTCTTGCTCATGAACATTGAATCAATGATTTCACCTTCTTGAAGCGCAACTTTTGGCTTAAGAACAATGCTCTTACCACTGTTAGTGATAAGTTCCATTTTCACATTACGCGCGCGATCAAGTGTCATTGATTTTTCACCATGGTAGAAGTCACCTTCTTCCATATGTGAAACGTGAGTTTGTGACCACTGTTTCCACTCGCTCATTGAGTGAGGGTGTTTTTTCGCATAGTTTTTAACTGCTGCAGGAGCACGGCGGTCAGAGTTACCTTCACGAAGGACAGGGTTTACTGCTGAACCAAGGCACTTACCATAACGAGCTTTGATTGATTTTTCTTCTTCAGTCGTCGGATTTTCCGGATAATCAGGAATTGCGTAACCTTTTGATTGAAGCTCTTTGATACATGCAGTTAATTGCGCAACAGACGCACTAATGTTCGGGAGTTTGATAATGTTTGTATCTGGATCTTGTGTAAGACGACCTAGCTCTGCAAGGTTGTCAGATACCTTTTGCTCTTCACTTAGGTAATCAGCGAATTCTGCGAGCACACGTGCAGCTACAGAGATGTCACTTTTAATAATCTCGATGCCAGCTGGCTTGGTAAAGGTCTCAATGATCGGCAGTAGCGAATAGGTCGCCAATAATGGCGCCTCATCAGTCAGTGTGTAAATAATAGTTGACTTTTCACCAGCCATATATAGCCCCTTCCGTTTGATTGAGTGTTGAGGACCGAGCTTGTGGCCCAGTGCCTACGAACCGATATGCTTAAATAAAACCCTGAGAGTATCGGCTCTCATTGTCTTCCAGTCAACGAAATATCCAGTGATAACGACATTTCGCAGTGAAATAATACATAATTTAAATCTATTAATAATATTCTTATACCTAACTTAGAGTAATACACACAGCTTTACCAACCTTCTAGGTATAGAACAGTCTTAAATTACATGAGATATCTTTCAGAGTTCTGACAATTATTATACTTTTCATTCAAAACAAACTCAAAGATAACGCGTCTTACTATTTCTTAATACCATTAAAAAAGAAAAACCGATGTGCAAAACATCGGTTTTTTATAAACTATTTAACTATTATTTAAGCTTTTAACCATTTTTCGGTTTTGGCCTGATCTTCAATGACAAGTTCAACTTCAGTTAAATCAGATGTAGCACACCCAACGTCAAAAGATAGTAACTCATCGCGGCGGAAAGCGAACACTGTATAAGTACCACCCTGCTTTGCATACTTCTCAACAAGTTTAGTGGTCGCTTTTAACCCATCAATTGCAATAATTACATCATTAGCAGAAATACCTGCTTTAGCTGCTGCGCCATCACGACGAGCACTTTGTACGAGTACACCTTCTGGCTTATCAACAAGTTTTAAACCTAGTGGCAAAGATTTGTCAGTTTTAACTCTATAACTTAAGCCAAACTCAGGGAACAATTGATCAAGTGGTAACTCATCAGTGGTATTAATCAAATGATTAATTTGTTCAATCCAGCTATCACCCGTCAGTTCTTTACATAAATCAAAAATGGTTCTTTCATTTACTTGCATACCATTTTGGGTATTTTCATATAACCGACGCATTAAAGCATCAAGACTAGAACCACGTAGACGTAAACCTAAATCTAAACATAACGCAACTAACGAACCTTTATTGTAGTAACTGGTGCCCGCATTATTCGAGTTTTCATCTTGACGATAAAATTTAATCCACGCATCAAAACTTGACTCTGCAACTGTTTGAACAAAACGGCCAGGATTTTGCAAATAACGGTCAATTTGTGCTTTGAGTAAATCAAGATAAGACTTCTGTGAAATCACGCCGCTACGTAATAAAATCAAGTCATCATAATATGAAGTAAAGCCTTCAAATATCCAAAGTAAAGAGGTATAGCCTTCTTGATGCAAGTTATAGTTTGCAAAGTTTTCTGGACGGATAAACTTGACTAACCATGAATGAAAATATTCATGACTACATAAACCTAAAAAACGTTGATAGTCTTTAGAAGGTTCAGTTGGCTCATTCGACTTTGGCAAATCGTCACGTGGTGTAATCAAGCTTGTGCTATTGCAATGCTCTAATCCGCCATAACTATTACCTGTTGCCATGGTCATAAAGGTATAGTTTTTAAATGGTGCTGAACCGAACATATTTATTTCAGCTGCACAAATTTTTTCAATATCGGCTTTTAGACGATCAATATTAGTATTATGCGAACCAGAAATTACGAACTCATGTTCAATACCGTTCGTCTCAAAACTAAAGCGTGTTTGATCAGCCAATTCAAATGGACTATCAATCAACTGATCGTAATGATCTGCTTTTAAAGTAAATCGACCTTTAACTAAGCTTTTTGAAGCTAAGCCCGTTGCTAATTGAAAATGTTTTAATTCATCTGGCAAGAAAACTTCGACTTCACAAGCAGATTGCTCCTGCCCTTCTAAAGCCAAACATACACATGCTGGATTAATATATAGACGAGTCTGGTCGACATACGCACCACGTACCGACAAATCATATGCATACACATCATATTCAATCGTCATTAGCTCATGATCTGTATTAAATAAACGCCAGCGATTCTTGCTCGTTTTTTTAATGTCTAGCAAACGACCAGCTTCATCATAAGCTTTAACGGATTCAATATGTTTTGAGAACTCTCGAATTAGATAACTACCCGGAATCCACGTTGGTAACCAAAGTTCCTGATTTGGATTGGCTAAAAAACGAATTGTCACGTGAACAAGGTGTTGTTTGTAATCATCGAACTCAATTTGATAATGCAACATAAATTCTTCAATTTAAAATAAGAACGGCTTCACATTAGATTATCACTTTTTTGTATCGTCTTGCGTAGATGTATTTTTTGGCAACAATTCCCACTAGCCTTCCATGAAAAAAAGGCATAGCATGCTGTGCATCTGTGTCCCGTATTTGCCAGTGAAAGTTAAGGTCATCCGTGAAATTTTTTCTATCTCTTTTTACCCTCTTTAGTATTTTTTGTACTACCCTAACCAATGCTGCATTACTCAATATTGCACCTGAAAGTGTTGAAGCTGCTGCATGGACTATTGTAGATACTCAATCGGGTCAAATTATTGCTGAGCATAATAGCCATGTACAACGTGCACCAGCATCTTTAACCAAAATGATGGTTGCCTACATTGCCTTAAAAGAGATTAAAGCCGGCAAACTGAAAAAAGAAGAAATCATTACTGCGACTCCTGTTGTAAGTGTTGTGCAGTGGGATGAATCACAAATGTATCTTAAAGC
The DNA here is from genome assembly GCF_001605885.1 of Acinetobacter lactucae. GTDB lineage: Bacteria > Pseudomonadota > Gammaproteobacteria > Pseudomonadales > Moraxellaceae > Acinetobacter > Acinetobacter lactucae. Next base: position 109,541 of record NZ_LRPE01000037.1, read on the forward strand.
TGGTGAACAAATTTCAGTTGATCAGTTATTGGCAGGTTTAATTGTGATGTCTGCTAATGATGCAGCCGTGACTTTAGCTGAAAAAATTTCTGGTGATGTTCCACGCTTTGTACAACGTATGAATCAGGAAGCTCAAGCTTTGGGTATGAAGGATACTCATTTTAGTAATCCTGCCGGAATCACGATGCCTGATCATTTCACTACAGCACACGACCTTAGTTTATTAAGTCAGGCTGTAATTAAGCAGACCCCTGAATATTTACATTATTCAAAAATGCCAAGCTTTAGCTATAACCAACGTTTCCACCACGCGACTAACCTTGCTTTGAAATATGATCCATCTGTAGATGGCTTAAAAACGGGATATACCAAAGCAGCAGGTTATAACTTGGCTTTAACAGCTTCACGTCCTTCATTCTCATCTGACTTAACTCAAAGACGTTTATTGGTCATTGTTTTAGGTACGCCAAGTGCAGTAAAACGCGCTGAGATTGCAGACAAGTTAATGAATCTTGCTTATGCCTATACACGTGATGAAGTGATTATTCCTGAGCAAAAATTAATTGCAGAGCTACCTGTTGTAAAATCGACTTTAAAAATGTTTAAGGTTGAAACGAAGCAACCGACCATTGTAACGACTTCTTTATATGCAGACCCAGCACCAATTGACTTAAATAATTTCGACAATGTGACTCAACGCGTCCAAGTTCTCGACAGCAACATGCAACCAAAGATTATTGCACCGCTCGAAACGACCCAAACTCGTGTAAACATTGAGCTCAACGAAAAACAATTAACTGCACCATTAATGAAAGTTGTAAGTTTGGCAACAGTATCAATTTATCAAAATAATCAACTGATCCGTAGTCTTCAAATCGAAGATAACGTACATATTGAAGAAGCCAATATTTTCCAAAAAATCGCAATGTGGTTTTCTAGCCTCTTCTCTATTTTTTCATCAAGTGAACATAGCGCGGCAAAACTCTACCCTGTAGATTCGCACTAAAAACATCAAATTGTGCACAGACGCACAATAAATTTTATAAATAAAAGATGGCATAATTCAGCCATCTTTTTTTATAGAAAAATAATTAGGTGGAAAAAATGACCCAAAATTTACATCATATTGTCATTGTTGGTGGTGGCGCTGGTGGTTTAGAACTGGCGACACAACTCGGTGAAACTTTTGGGAAAAACCATAAAGCGAAGATTACACTGGTTGACCAAAACCTTACCCATATTTGGAAACCTTTGCTTCACGAAATTGCTGCTGGCTCTTTAAATCCTCACGAAGAACAAACTAACTATTTTGCGCACTCAGAAAAACATCATTATGAATTTGTGCTCGGAACATTAGTTGGAATCAATAAAGATAAAAAATTAATTGAGTTAATTGCCCCTCAAGTGTCTAAGGATCAACAGACTCATTCGCAAGAGCTAAGTTATGACACACTTATTTTAGCACTTGGTTCAGTATCAAATGACTTTAATACCACTGGTGTCCGTGAAAACTGCCATTTCCTCGATAGCAGAAAACAAGCCGATGTTTTCCAGCAAGATTTATTACATCTCTATATTGAAGCGCAAAATCAACCTAATCAACGAACCTTAAATATTGGAATTGTTGGTGCTGGAGCAACAGGCGTAGAGCTTGCAGCTGAGTTAATTGAAACAACCAAAAACTTTTATCGATATGGTTTAAAGAAGATTCATCCAAACCAAGTCAAAATCACACTAATTGAAGCTTCTGAACGTATTTTACCTGCTTTAAGTGATAAAACTGCCGACCACAGTGCCGAGCAACTCAAAAAAATGGGTGTTGAAATTTTAACTCAACACCGTGTTGAAAAAATTGATGAACATTGCATCTACTTTAGTAATGGTAACCAACTCAAAAGTGATATTACCGTTTGGGCAGCAGGCGTAAAAGCACCTAAAGTACTAGAAAGTTTTACAGACTTTAAACGCGATAACATTAACCGTTTAATGGTGCATGCAACCTTGCAAACTTATTCCGACCCAAATGTATTTGCGTTTGGTGACTGTGCTCATTGCCAACTTGATGCAAGACATCCTCCACTTGGCCCACGTGCTCAAGTTGCAAGCCAACAAGCGAGTTTTTTAGTCGATGCTATGGCTGCTCGACTAAATGGCCGATCACAACCTATGTTTACCTTTAACGACAAAGGTTCACTCGTGTCTTTAAGTCGTCATAAAGCCGTTGGAGAATTACTTGGGGATGTAAGCGTGCAAGGCTATATTGCGAAAACAATGTATGTTTCTTTATATCGTTTACATCAAGCAACAATTCACGGATATACTCAAGCTGGACTACTCACAATGAAAGATTTACTTACAAGACGTGTACGTCCAAAAATTAAGCTGTATTAAGTTGAATTTTTTAAGTTCGTCCCTATTTATATAAAAACGCATCAGAAAAAGTGCCAAAGATTAAGATTTTGTAGTCTACAAAATTTATTTTTCACTTTATGATGTACGCTTCAATTGATTGAATGGATCAAAAACATGACTGCTATTGCAAATAACCACGTGGTTTCATTCCACTACAAATTAACAAACGCTGAGGGTGAAACACTTGATCAATCTCAAGGTGAACCACTTGCCTATTTGCACGGTGCAGGCAATATCATTCCTGGTTTAGAAAATGCATTAACAGGTAAAACTGTTGGCGAAAAATTTACTGTTAACGTTCCAGCTGCTGAAGGTTATGGCGAATACAACCCAGACCTAGTTCAAGAAGTTCCAGCTCAAATGTTCCAAGGTGTTGAGAACATTCAACCTGGTATGCAATTCCAAGCTCAAACAGATGACGGCGTACAGATCGTTACTGTTAAAGCGGTTGAAGGCGACAACGTTGTTGTTGATGCTAACTTCCCACTTGCTGGTCAAGATTTAACTTTTGAAGTTGAAATCGTAGAAATCCGTGATGCTTCTCAAGAAGAATTAGATCACGGTCACGTACACGGTGCTGGTGGTCATCACCACTAATTCATCTTTAAAGATGATAAAAGCAAAGCTTCGGCTTTGCTTTTTTTATGTCTTTATTTTTATATAATATTTTGATAATAATTCTTTAACTCATTTCACTCTATAAAGGCCAATTTTCATGTCAAACGTAAATCAGCTAATTTGGTTTCGTCAAGATTTGAGAGTTCGAGACCATGCTGCTTTATGGCATGCCTCTCAACAAGGACCTTGTATTGGATTAATTATTTTATCGCCTGAACAATGGAAAATTCATCACGATGCACCTATAAAAATTAATTTCTATTTGCGTCAACTTCAACAGCTCAAAAAAGAACTAGAACAACTTAATATTCCCCTTATTATCCAAGTCATTCCTTTTTGGAAAGATATCGCTAATCATATTGGTGAACTTAGCACTCAACTTAATATTGAAAATGTCTATTCAAATATAGAAATCGGTGTTAATGAATTAAAAAGAGATAAAACTGTACAAGAAGTTTTAAACCAGCAAGCTAAAGAGCTCTTTTTATTCCATGACCGTACGATTTTTCCTTTACGCTCGATTCGCACTCAGTCACAACAGCCCTATCAGGTTTTCGGTGCATTCAAAAAAGCCTGTTATTCAAAATTGGATATCAGTGGTTTACCTCAATGCTATCCGATTCCTGAAAAACAAAATGACTACCCCACTTCTTTTTCAGAAATAAGCAGCTTAACTTTAGAAGATATCGAAGCGTTTTTTGACTCATCTGATCCTAAAGAGCAAGATGATTTATGGCCAGTTGGAGAAGATTTTGCACTAGAGCAGCTCGATGTATTTATTAAAGATCATTTATCTAATTATAAATTAGAACGTGACTTTCCAAATGTAAAAGGTACTAGCCAACTTTCCCCTTATCTGAACATCGGAGTTTTATCTATTCGTCAATGTTTACAAGCTCTTTTTAGGGATGAACATGGTAACTTTCATTTGACAAATGAAGGGCAGCAAACATGGTTAGATGAACTGCTTTGGCGAGAATTTTATCAGCATATTTTATTTGATTTCCCTCATGTTTCTAAACATATTCCATTTAAAAAGAATACTCAGAAAATCAAGTGGAATCATAATCCAGAACATCTAACGGCATGGCAAACTGGCCAGACGGGTATACCGATTATTGATGCTGGAATGCGTCAACTTTTAGAAACTGGATGGATGCATAATCGTGTTCGCATGATTACTGCCATGTTTTTATGTAAAAACTTGCTTATCGATTGGAGAATAGGTGAACAATGGTTTATGGAGCATTTAATAGATGGTGATTTAGCAGCAAATAATGGAGGTTGGCAATGGTGCGCTTCTACGGGAACAGATGCTGTACCTTACTTTAGAATTTTTAATCCTATTGCTCAATCAAAGAAATTCGATCCAGATGGAGACTATATTCGTCAATGGGTTAAAGAATTAGCTCATTTAGACAATAAAACCATTCATGAGCCCTACTCGACCAAAACGAATACTCACTTAAATTATCCAAAACCAATAGTTGATTTAAAGGAAACTCGCCTTAAGGCTATTGAAACTTTCAAGAGTATTTAGATAAGAGTTGCGTCTTATCTGTTTATTTTTAATTAAAAAATAATAACAATATTTGACTAAATGGTGACTTTGATCTACAAATAACCATAATAGCTACTTAAAAAGGTCATAAACAACAATAACTTCGCAATGTCTCACATTTAGTAATAAAAGTATAAAAAAATTAACATTACAAGAAGGTAGCCATAGGTCGCATGCAACACCAACAAAAGAACCCTGGAAGAACACTCGTCTTATGGATTATCGCAGCTCATCTATTTATGGGCATAGTGGCCTATGAGTGGTTGCCTGTAAGTTTTAGAGGAAGCTGGATCTTTATTCTTATTCTTTTAATCTCCGGGGCTTTTTTACAAGTCGGTGCATCTTTAATCGTTGGTTTAATTGCGTTCGTAGGCGTTGCAGTATATTTCTTACTCGATTTAGGAGCTCAAACTCATATTGAGAGGCAGCTCCTTTTACTTTTCATTATTCCCCTCATTCCACTTTTTCTCAGTGCTATACGCCACAATATTGAAATTAATGTTCAAAAATATCGCGATATTCAAAGTTATGACCGGAATTATCGCCGTGATATTTTCCCGCTCAGCGCACTCAAATATTTTCAACGTAGCTTCTTTAAGCTTCTTGATCATCATCACATACAAGACTATGAAGTCTTTGAAATTAGAATTCTCAACCGAAGCTTAATTAAAGAAATGTTAGGCGATGATGTTTGGAAAACCACGCAAAATGAGATGATCAAAATTTTAAGCCAACATCATCCACAAGAAATTGTTTTCCAGTTTGCTGATGATGATCTTGAAAATATATACAGTATTGTAATTCGCAAGCAGAAAACGGATGAAGATCCAGATTTCATTAAAAAGCTAAAAGAAATTATGACCTTGCGGCTTGAAGTAGAATACAAAATTATTCAAATTCCACCTGAAGAGGAGATGACTTAATGTCTAATCTCTTTAATATCTGTGGAATTATTATTGCATCTAGCCAGTATCCTGATGCCACGTTACAACAGTTTTATCAGCAATATTATCATTGTGAAATTAAAGCAGAACAAACTAAAACAGAAGTTCAAAGTACAGATGACCTTTCCATGTTTTTCCCCTATCAAGATACATGGTGGCCTGTTTTTACAATTGACCAAATCAGTTCAGATAGTTTCCAACAGCTAATTCATAAAGGAATAAAGCCCGGCATTATATTACCGGATGAAGTTTTCAGCTTTTCTCATTATTTCTTGCTTAAAGAAGCAGTCAGCCAAGGTGCTATTCCGATTGCACTTTTTAAACCTGAGCAACCTCAATATTTTGCAGCCAAAGCGACATTTTCGACTGCAATTGGCTTACGGCCACTGGCTGCTTTTGTAAGCAAAGGTTGGGATGAAAATTTAATTTCACAACCTGCGGGTAGTTATCTCATTCAATTTAATCCGTCACAGCTTCCTCTACCTTCTAGAGAAATTAAGCAAAAACAGCATTTATTTTATTCAGTTAAAAGTTTTAATGGCCATATTTCGGGTTATGAAATTATTGTTAATCCTCCTACAGATCTATCGGTAACAAATATTCGATACCCTCAACTCGGCATTTCTTGGAGGTTTAATAAGATTAATTATGTAAGTACGCCTGAAGAAGTAGAGACGAGCCTGATTGGCTACATTTTCATTGCATTAAGTACGGTTGTAGTTCCACTTGATCTTATTTTAACGAGTAATTATCCAAACCTTCTCGGTACATTTGGCAGCTATATTTCTTGGTTTTCACTGGTAGTCGGACTAATTTTATTGTTGTTACTCATCTCGTCTATTATCAGGAGGGTCCGAAAAAATGGCTCCAATTGATATTCTTTTCTTATTTGGCTTTTTGGGAATTTGGATTCCACAGGCGTTTTGGGCGTGGCTAAGTTATCAAGCTTGGAAATATTCAAAGACAGCAGAAAAAGAGTTACAAAACCTTCCTATACCAGAGAGATGGCCCGTTTTGAGTGTCTTGATCCCTGCCTATAATGAGGGCGTTGTGATTGAAGATACTTTGCATGCAATTGCTCAACAAGATTATCCAGCCGAAGCATATGAAGTGTTACTGATTAATGATGGGTCAAAGGATAACACACTAGAAATTGCTGAGAATTTGGCACAAATTTATCCTTGTATAAAAATTGTCAATGTTCCTAAAGGCATGGGCGGCAAAGGTAAATCTAGAACACTTAATAATGGCTTACCTCATGCTAGAGGCGAATTGATTGTTGTCTATGATGCGGACAGTACGCCTGAACCCGATTGTGTCCGCTTGCTCGCTCAAACCTTGCTTGCCGATAAAAAATTAGTGGCTGTCAATGGAAAAGTAAGAACGCGTAATTGGCAAGACAGTATTTTGACCCGATTTATCGCAATCGAATTCATTTTTTTCCAATGGATTTTCCAAGGCGGTCGTTGGCAACGTTTTGAATTATCCACATTAATGGGTACAAACTATGTCATTTGGCGTGATGCTTTAGAAACCTTAGGTGGCTTTGATGAAAAGTCATTGGTTGATGATACAGAAATGAGTTTTAGGATTTTTATCGGCCAAAAACGAATTAAATGGGTACCCTATGCGATTGGTTGGCAACAAGATCCACCCTCTTTAAGTGTATTTGTTAAACAGCGCTCACGTTGGACTCAGGGTAACTTTTATGTAACTCGTAAATATTTACCCGTAGCATTAAGAACGCCTTTTCCTATCGGAATTGAAATTCTAAATAACATTATGTGCTACATACTTTTTGTACCCGCTTTATTCTGGAGTCATATCACTTTAACTCTCGGGTTACTGGATATTGCAGGTATTTCAGTTCCAGGGCCATTTACCACCTTGTGGGGGCTCTCATTTTGCCTATATGTCGCACAAATGTGGTTTACCCTTTCACTCGAAAAAGTCAAACCAGAACTCTACTTTTACTCTGTTATATCTTATGTAAGTTACTCACAAATCTTTCTTTTTATTGTATTTAAAGCCGCATATGACATGCTTAAAAATAAAATTCAGGGTAATTCCCTTCAATGGTATAAAACGGAACGTAGCAAGGAGAAAAAATAAATGAAAAAGACTTTTGATATTTATAAAACAGCTCAAGTGCTCCTTGCCAGCACCAGTCTTATGCTCGCCATGTCTACTCATGCCTACACATGGAAATTAGATGATATTAGTACCTCAACTAAATATACGGTGGAGCCTCATTTTTTCTATATTGGCAAAGGTGCTCAGTGGCAAAACATTCAATTTTCAAGTGATTACTCAACGGAAAGTGATACAACTTTACTCGTAAAATATGATGATAAACTCATTTATAACACTACGCTAAGTGGTGATGGGCAACTCAAATTTGACATCCCGGTAAGTCAGAGTGGCTTTCATCGTTTAGATTTTATTATTCAACAATATGCGAAACCCACTACGCTGAATCAAACCAAACAAACATTCTGTACAGAAGATATTGATCACTTAACTTATTTAAGTAATTCCCAAATCGACTTTACACCTATTCGCAATGAATACCGGTTAAAAGATTTACCAGATGCTTTATATAACCCACAAGCGAGAAGGCCCACCCCATTTGTTGGCATTTTAAAATATAACCGTAAAGAGATTATAGAAGCGTCCATGCTCGCTAGATTAGCAAGTTCATGGACCTCAATAACCCCTGTTGAATGGGTCGATTCAGGACAAATCAATTTAAATCCTGAAACCAACTTTATTATTGAAGTGATTCGCTCACCGACGCCATTAAAAGGCGGAGCATTAGTACAAATCACGAAACCTGTAGACGGTGTGCCTACTCTATCGATTACTTACCATTCCCAACAAGATTTAACGAGTGCAATAAATGGACTAATTAATCCTTCTTATGTACAACAATTGAGTACAGGAAACGCAATTTTTCCAAATACGATATCCAATCCCACTTGGGCTCAATTTAAAAAAATTAATACACTTGCCGATTTAGGTATTGAAGATTTCAGATTAAATCACGCTGAAAAAAACTTATATCTTGATTTTCCTTCGGTATGGCAACCAACCGATATTTTACAAGGACAAATTGCACTTCGTATCCAAAGTGGTCTATTAGAAGGTTCTAATATTACGGCTTGGATTGATGGTGGGCTTGCAGGAAGTATGAAAACAGCGGATCTTGCTTCCGATCCAGTAAACCGTCAGTTCAATATTTTTGCAAAAACCATTTCTAATACGACAAATTTTAGTCTAAAGCTAGAGAACTCAATCATTGCTAATTCACAGTGTTTACCCACTGCTCATGGTTCGCTCTGGATTGATACAGCCAAGTCTACTGTAAAGCTACCTCATAAACTCAAAAATGGCGTAGCTGCAATTTCAATGACTTTAGCAACGACTCCGACTATTGCGATTGATGATCAATCTGGTGCATTAAATATCGCGATTGTATTAGGTCAAACAGCGAAAAAAATGCTTTTAACCCAAGCACCAATGCCTCTCAACCTAGTTCGTTATTCGCCTAGTGCACCTCAATCTATAAATGTTCGCGTAAATAAAGATATTTATCAACAACAGGTATTAATGCATCAGGATATTATTTATGCACCTGCGGCCCAAAATGGTTTCATTGTCAGTTATAACAATAATCGCTTTGATGTGATTACTGACTCACAAGGCGGTGCACAAGCTTTCATGCATCTTTGGGAAAAGATACAGCATAAAATTCCAAACAACGTGACAAAAATGCTAGTTTCAGAAAATGGGAATATCTATGTTTTACAAAAACTCATTGTCGGAAATCAAAAGGCACCTTTAGTCCAACAATCTTCTTTCTTCTTACTAGTTGTGATTATCTCTGCAATTATGATAATAATTATCTTCTTGTGGTACTGGTTAAGACGAAATAATGAAAAAACAGATACCAATTAAAATAGCTGCATTTATTATTTTAATTATATGTAGTGTTGTCGTATATGCGGGGCTTTTCACACATCAAGGTCAAGCCCCTCATATTGAAGGAATTTTCTGGCAGCCCGACAATAATACAACGCCACCTGAGGGAAATTGGCACTACTTGGGTGTCGATACATTTGTTCCCCAATGGTCTGTGGTTGAATCTAAATCGTGGTGGAAAGAATCAAATTTTCCTCAATGGGAAAAAGCAATTAATTTAGAAAAAATCAAACAAGAGCCATGGGCAAAAAACGTTATATTGGGCCTGGCAGGTGAATATAATGAACCTAAAGCTCGAGCTAATGTTATTGAGTTAGGTGAAAAATCTACCCAAATTATAAAAGAACAAGAAATAGCACCTAAAGGTTATTACTTTCCGGTAGAAGCTGATCCAACTTGGCTACGAGTCAGTGCTTTAGGTCAAGTGTTGTCTAAACTTCCTTCACCAGTCTGGGTAAGTATTTATAGTGGCGAAAGTGAGCCTGAAAATTATGATTTGTGGGTTAAAAGCTGGCTACCTGACCATACTGGAGTTTTTTTTCAAGATGGCGTTGGTGTTGGTGTTCGCTCACCTAAACAAGCCAAACATATTTTGGAACAACTTGAACATAAACTTGGAAAAGACAAAGTAATTATAGTGTTAGAAGCTTTTAGGGTAAAAAAGAATGGGCAATTTAGAGCCGCATATCCTTGGGAAATTATTTCTCAGCTAAAAGCATATGAAGGCAAAACTGTTTATATTTTTGATGGTCCTCATTACATGAGCCGCTGGTGCGTTAATATTGTGAGCTTATGGTACCGTCTCACTTATGGTGATAACAAAGCCATAAGTGAGAAAAAATCCTTAAATCATAATTATGCCAATTCATAAGATTTAGCAATTTGATCGAGAATACGTTGAGCAGCTTGCCCATCACCAAATGGGTTTTCTACATGTGCCATTTTCTCATAGTGCTGTTGGTCAGTGAGTAGCTTTTCAGCTTCTTGAATAATTTTTTGTTGGTTTGTCCCCACTAAAACACCTGCTCCAACTTCAACAACTTCAGGCCGCTCTGTAGTATCTCGTAAGATTAAAACTGGCTTATTAAATGATGGGCTTTCTTCTTGTAAACCACCCGAATCTGTCAAAATAAAAGTAGATCGGTCTATGACTGCCAATAAACTAGGATAGTCTAATGGTTTAACAAGATGGATCTGCGAATGATCTTTAAACTTATCATGAACCACATTATGTACGGCTGGGTTTAAATGCACTGGCCAAATAAAATGTAAATCAGGATGATCTTGAGCTAGATGCTCAACCGCATTGCAAATATTTTGAATTCCACCGCCAAAGTTTTCACGACGATGGGCAGTAATGAGTACAACTTTGTCATCTTGCTTTAGTTGAATTCCATAAGGTTCAAGCTGGTTCTTCAAATCAGATTTTTCGGAAATTAACTTACGTCCTAAATACACCGCATCAACGACTGTATTGCCTGTAACAGTAATGAGTTCCTGTGGAATTTGTTCATTGAGTAAATTTCTTTTTGATTGTTCAGTCGGAGCAAAATGCCATTTGGTAATACGTGAAACTAACTGACGATTGCCCTCTTCGGGAAAAGGATGATCTAAATCATAAGAACGTAAACCAGCTTCAACATGTGCAACAGGAACTTTCATTGAAAAAGCTACCAAGCCAGCGGCCAAAACAGTTGTTGTGTCCCCCTGAATAACAATTGCATCTCTTTTTTGTCCATCAGTGTATACACTCTCGATTTGGCTCAAACCATGAATTAATAGCTGGTTTAAACTTTGTCCCGCATTCATAATTTTAAGACGGTGGTCAATTTCAACCCCAAAGAAATCTATCGCATCTCTTACTAGTTCGTCATGTTGCCCAGTAAAAATCACCTCAACTTGAAAGCGAGGATCTTGTTTTGCCAATAAAATAACAGGAGCAAGTTTGATTAATTCAGGACGAGTTCCAAATACAATAGATATAAAAACTTTCTTCATTTTAAAAATCCTTATAAAAAACGAGTTCTACTCGAGTATTGTTGTAATGATCTTTCGTATTTACTGGCACATCTTTAAAGTAATTGCCATATAATCGTTCTACACGTAATTTTATAGGTTGATAATTAAAAGGCTGCCATGAAATACCTGGACCATATTCAAATAAATTATTGTAATATTCATCTTTAGTATCAGCTAAACCATGTAATTTCAAATAAGCCTGTACAGTGCCCGCTTCTCCTTTATAGACATTCAAACCCGTGCGTAATCTCAAATCACCAATAACGTTATAATCTTCTCTAGAATAAGTTGCTGCATTGCCATATAAATCAGTGAAGTAATCATTAAAGCAAAGTGACTGATTACAACTATTTTGAGAATACCACTCTTGATAACCTGTCACTCCACCGACAACACTTTCACGAAATTTATCTCTATTTCGATCAATCAAATCGTAACTTCCCCCCACTTCTAAATACATGCGCACTGGTATAGAAGTCCAAGGCTGATAATTAGCGCCCACACCTAGAGTTACTGCATTTTCATCAATAATTTCAGGTCGTACACCGCCCTGAGATTGAGTATCGCGGTTTAAATTTAAAAAGCCATACACCTGTGCTCGGCCATTATCGAGGTTCTTACCATAACGGGCTTTAAGTGGGAAAATTACATCGTCATAACGTGACTCATATGAAGGCGCAAAATAAACATCTCGGAAATAAGTCTTGACTTCCCCTCCACTTAGATTTTTTACAGCCTGTGTCGCTTTAGTGGCAATATCAGCATCTTTTGATTGTGTAAGCTCCTTAAAAACCACTAAAGCCTCTTTATTATTTTTTTGAGAATTGAGCAAATAGGCTTCTTGTAATTTTAAATTATCATCTGCTGGGTCCAATGCCTCTGCTTTTCTTAAACTTTGTAAAGCTGCTTCTTGTTTCCCCATCCTAATCTGCAAATAAGTTAGACTTTTCCAGACTTTAATATCTTGTGGTGTCATCTCTCCAAGTTCTAATAATAACTTCTCGGCATTTTCAGGTTGAGTTTTCTCAATTTTATAAAATTGGTCCCATTTATCATAAATCGGATTACCCGGTTTATAGTCTTGATTCACAATCTCTTGCGCAAATGTAGTCTCAATACTTAACAGGCTTAAAGCTGGACAGATCGAACCAATAACGATAAAAGAACGGGTTAGAGATTTTATTGTTTTGCTATTCATTGAGACCTCTAGAGTAAAGTGAATAGAATGTTTGCGTAGAAATAAAATTAAAATTTAATCAATAAGTATTATAATTAAACTTATAAATTACACTGTTTAAGTCTGTAGAAGGATTCCATAAGTCGTTCATTTTATCTCCTTTTATATTATGTTTTAGAAAGTACTTATCTGATTGTTTTTCCTATAATGACACATTTTTTAATCGTTTTATTGTAAATAATCTTATAGGATAAGATAAAAATTTATAACTACAAATAGGGGAAAATATGTCCTTTTCTCAACATCCAGAACATCATTTTATTCATCGCTCAGGTTGGTTAAGGGCAGCCGTATTAGGTGCTAATGATGGAATTATTTCCGTTACTAGCCTAATTATGGGAATGGCTGCAAGTGGGGCCACTGCTCATACGCTTCTTATTACTTGTATTGCTGGTTTAATTTCCGGTGCAACTTCTATGGCTGCCGGAGAGTATATTTCTGTAAAATCACAAGAAGATATTGAAAAAGCAAACTTAAAGTTTGAGGCACAAGAACTCAAAAAGCATCCGCAACGTGAACTGGATGAACTCACTCAAATTTATATAGCCAGAGGTTTAGAACCTGTTTTAGCTCAACAAGTTGCTACACAGCTTACAAACCACGATGCCTTGGGCGCTCACGCACGCGATGAAATTGGCATTCATGAAAATACCGCAGCAAATCCTATCCAAGCCGCGTTAGCTTCAGCTGGCTCATTTTCATTTGGGGCATTGTTTCCTATGCTGGCTATTTTACTCAGCCCGGAAGTTTGGATCGAAAAAACCGTCTTAATATTCGGCATTATTTCATTGGCTTTTTTAGGAGCGCTATCAAGTCATTTTGCGGGCACTTCTAAGCTTAAAGGAAGTTTACGTATTACCTTGTGGGGAATTTTAGCGATGGCTTTTTCAAGCTGGATTGGGTCTTTATTTCATGTTACTCCACTTTAAAAAATCAGAACTTATTAATATTGAAGAACTAAATATTTAAAAACTAAATGCCCAATATTATTTGCGCTTGGTTCTGATTTCACGTTATGGTGAACACAAAGAAATGAGGTGAATAAAATGACCCTATTACAACAACTTGAAATTAAACATCCGATTTTTCTTGCGCCTATGGCAGGTGTATCTACACCTGAACTTGCAGCAGAAGTTTCTAATCAGGGTGGTTTTGGGTCCTTAGGTTTAGGTGCAAATACGGCGCAAAGTGCACGTGAACAGATTTTAAAAACTCAAACACTTACAGAAAAATCATTTCAGGTTAATTTTTTCTGCCATCACCCCGAACAACTAAATTCTCAAACCTCAACACAATGGATTGAATATTTACGTCCACAATTTGAAAAGTTTGGAGAACAACCTCCTCAAAACTTAAACTGTATTTATCCAAGTTTTCTTGATAACGATGATTTTCTAAATGTGGTATTAGAAACCAAACCTAAAGCTGTCAGTTTTCATTTTGGAATTCCCCATCCCGATCAAATTCAGGCATTAAAAGATGCTGGAATTATCACTATGGTGTCTGCTACCAATTTAGTTGAAGCTCAAGCCATTGAAGCGGCTGGTATTGATATTATTATTGCTCAAGGTATTGAAGCAGGCGGCCATCGTGGAATCTTTAATAAGACCTTTGATGCAGCAATTAAAACAAGTGATTTAGTACATCTGATTGTCCAACATTGCAAACGCCCTGTGGTAGCTGCTGGTGGAATTATGAACGGAGCACAAGCACGGCATATGTTGAGCTTAGGAGCTACTGCTGTTCAACTCGGAACTGCTTTCGTTCAATGTCCATCTTCAAATGCATCTGCCGAATATCGTAAAGCTTTATTTAATGAGTCTGTGACGCAAATCAGCGCCAGTCTTTCTGGACGTCCTGCACGTGGCCTGCTCAACCATTGGCATACTCAAATTGATTTACCTGATCGCCCTCCTCAACCAGAATATCCATATACCTATGATTTGGCCAAGCAACTCAATGCAATTGCAAGCAAGAATAAAGACTATGGCTTCGGTGCTTTTTGGGCAGGTAGTAATGTTTCGCAAATAAGAGAGCTAGATGCTGCTGATCTGGTTAACCAGTTAGTCGTAGAAATGTTAGAAGATGAGTAAATCTAAAAAAGCCAGTAACCGTATACTGGCTTTTATTTAATGAGTTTCTAGTAAATTAACTTGCTCAACTTGTACATCACTCATCAAATTTCCTTCAGCCAATAGCTGATTAAAATAGTTTTCGACTACTACTGCTTGTTCAGCAGTACTTTCAACTTTATACATATTTTGGCGGAATTCGTTACTTGAACGTAATCCTTTGGTGTACCAAGCAATGTGTTTACGAGCAATACGGCATCCAGAATATTCACCATAAAATTGATAAAGTTCTGATAAATGCCCAAGTAATACCTGTTTCACCTCTTCAATATTAGGTGCAGCTAAGTACTCTCCAGTTTTTAAATAATGAGCAATTTCACGGAAAATCCATGGTCGGCCTTGAGCAGCACGACCAATCATGATTGCATCAGCTCCAGTGTAATCCAGTACATATTTCGCTTTTTCAGGACTATCAATATCACCGTTCGCAATAAGTGGAATATTGATTAATTCTTTAACATGTTTGATTAAATCATAGCGTGCCGTATTTAAATACATATCTTCACGGGTACGGCCATGTAACGCTAGCGCAGCAATTCCTGCTTCTTCTGCTCTCTTTGCGACTCTTAAAATATTTTCTTGACCATTTAAAAAGCCCAAACGGGTTTTTAAAGTCACAGGAACATCAACAGCTGCGACAACCGCATCAAGAATTCGCGCCACCAAGTCTTCATCTTGTAATAATGCTGAGCCGGCAAGTTTGTTACATACTTTCTTGGCCGGACATCCCATATTAATATCAACAATTTGTGCGCCATTTGCGACTTGATAACGTGCAGCCTCTGCTAACTGTTCAGGATCAGAACCTGCAATTTGAGCAGAGATTGGGGCGAGTTCACCATCAAAATTTGCACGGTAGAGGCTCTTCTTGCTCATCCGCAAAGTTTTATCGGCAGTCATCATTTCACTGACGGCATGGCCGGCACCAAAATACTTGCAGAGTGTTCTAAATGGACGGTCAGTGACTCCGGCCATAGGAGCAACAATTAAATTATTTGACAGTTGATAGGGACCAATATACATATATATTCATACAATTGATGATCAACATAGTATACTTCATCCGCTTAATCGGCTCATCTTTTTATGCAGGTGCTTTCCTCGCCATGAACAAACCGTTGTCTTCCCGTTTTTTATTAAAATCATTCGGCATGGCTGCCGTATGCATGAGTTTAGCTGCTTGTGGTGATAAAGCTTGGTGGTCAAACAATGATGAGCCTGAACTAGAAAGCCAACAGATTAAACGTCTAATCCCATCGCGTGTGAATGATCGTGAGTCTTGGGCTAATGATATCGATGATATTATGCAAGATTTAGATGTACCTAAAACTAAAAAAAATGTATGCAGCATTATTGCCGTGGTGGATCAAGAGTCGAATTTTGTAGCAGATCCACAAGTCCCTGGGCTAGGCACAAAAGCAGTTCAAGAAGTAAATACTCGTTTACAAGAAAAATTCGAAGCAAAACTGGGTCAAAAAATTGGTGGTACAGTTGCAGGCTATTTTGAAGAAGTTCTTAAAACCCAGCCATCACCAGACGACAATTATATGAGTCGTATGCGTAAAGTTAAAACTGAGAAAGAGCTCGATTTACTTTATCGTGAAATTTTCGATTTTATGGCTAAGCATTATCATGTCAGTGCTTTAACAGGCGCTGCTAAACTAGTTGGGCAAGATATTGGCGAAAAAATGAACCCTATTACGACTTTAGGTTCTATGCAAGTGCATATTAATTATGCCAAAGCCAATAAACGCTCTAGCATGAATATCGCAGAACTTCGTAATGATTTATACACCCAATATGGCGGTTTATATTACGGTATTCATCGTTTAATGAGTTACCCAGCTAATTATGATAAGGCTATTTATCGTTTTGCTGATTATAATTCAGGTATGTATTCCAGCCGAAATTCAGCATTTCAGAGTATGTTGAATGATTTAACGGATGTTGAACTAGGATTAGATGGTGATTTACTTCTTTACACAAAAGATGGTGATGTACGATCAGCTCCAAGTCAATCTGAAAAAGAACTCATTACTGTATTTGCAAAAAATAATATTTTGGTTACCCCAAGACAAATTCGTGATGATCTTAAATTAGAAAAAGAGAAAAAGTTTGAAAGTACACAAACCTATATTGCCCTGACTAAACTTTATAAAGCTAAGACAGGTAAAGAACCTATCTATGCGATTATGCCCCAAGTAGTTATTTCTGGGCCAAAATTAAGTCGTGACTATAATACTAACTGGTTTGCAACCCGCGTAAACGGACGATATGAATCATGTATGCAAAGAGCGAAAAGAATAAGACTATAAATAATCTCGCCCTATTCGATTTTGATGGAACCTTGTGTAGTAAAGATAGTTTTACAGGGTTCATCTTTTATGCTTTATCTAAGCGTCACATTGTTAAGCAAGGCTTGAAAATTCTGCCATGGATTCAAGCCTACTATCTTAACTTTTATCCAGCTCATGCCATGCGTGCCAAGTTATTTCGCAGCATGTTTAAAGATACCCCTGCAATTGAATTACAAAGATTAGGTGAAGAATACGCCCAAGAGTTGGTTTCTGCACTTTCGCCTGAAATTTTCACTCAGTTACAACACCATCAGTTGCGTGGTGATCGAGTAGTATTAGTCTCGGCTTCAATTGATGTCTATCTTGCTCCACTTTGCAAGTTATTAGATATCGAGTTGATTTGTACCGAAACTCAAATTAAAAACGGCATGATGACGGGTTACTATTCCACTCCGGATTGTAGTAGTGAACAAAAGAAGTTAAGAATACATCAGCAATATACGCTACAACATTACCATCAGATTTATGCGTATGGTAATAGTTCAGAAGACCTAGACATGCTCAGTCTCGCCACACATCCCTATATGGTAGGTGAAGATCGTGATTTACCTCGCTTAACACCAGAAAAAAAGCTCGCATAAAGCGAGCTTTTTATTTGAATATAACTTAATAAATTGCCATATGATCACGATGAATCATTTCAAGTGAACGGGCTTCACCAAGCACTTGATAAACCTTATCAGAGGCTAAGCCTTTAATAATTTCAGCAGATCGCGAGCTAAAATTCACTCGACCCACTGCAATACGTTTACCTTGCTTATCGACACATTCAACCACATCACCACGATCAAAATGCCCTTCTACAGTCTTAACTCCAACAGGGAGCAAACTACGATGCTTCAATTTAATCGCTTCAACAGCACCATCATCAATCACAAGACGACCTGCTGTTTGTAAATGAGCAGCAAGCCACTGTTGATGAGCAGTCATGCGGTCTTTATCAGTAGTAAACAAAGTACCAAGCATCTCACCTGCCATCGCACGTGAAAGGACATTATCACTTTCACCACTCGCGATGAGCGTTGGGCAACCCGATTTAGCAGCTAAACGTGCAGCACGAACTTTAGTGACCATTCCACCACGCCCGAGTACACCACCACCACCAGCCATGTCGAATAAATCATCATCCATAGCACGAACGGTAGACATTAATTTAGCATCAGGATTATGACGTGGATCTGAGTCAAACATACCTTGCTGATCCGTTAAAATAATCAGCAATTCTGCGTGAACCTGACCTGCAACCATCGCAGCTAAGGTATCATTGTCACCAAACCGGATCTCATCGGTAGACACCGTGTCATTTTCATTAATGACCGGAATCACACGCCAATCAATCAAGTTTTGCAAAGCATCACACGAGTTCAGATAACGACGGCGATCTGCCAAATCATCATGAGTCAATAAAACCTGAGCAGTACGAATGCCATGATTTTCAAGCACACTAGACCAAGTATGAATTAAGCCCATCTGCCCAATTGCAGCACAGGCTTGTAGACTGGGTAGATCGGTGGGTCGACTCGCAAGCTTCATACGAACCATACCTTCTGCTACAGCTCCTGATGACACTAAAATAATTTCGTGTCCTGCATTGTGTAGATCTGCAATCTGTTTCGCCCAATGCGAAATAGCATCCAGATCTAAACCTTGCCCATTAGCTGTAAGTAAAGATGATCCGATTTTAACAACGATTCGTTTACACTCACTGAGCTGACGTTGCCCATCGACCACTTCTATCATGTTTCCCTCGGTTTTCTAGTCACGAACGTAGATGACTTCTACATCATTGTCGTCTTCATCATCGTCAAAATCGTCATCGTCGTCCATCATGCTTTCGAGACGTTGTGCTCGACGCATTGCACGATATGCTTCTTTTGCCGCAATGGTTTGTTCACGTGTTTCAACTTCTAGTTGTTCACGGAAAGCTCTTACTTCTGCTGCATATTCAGGATCTTCAACTTCGCGTTCGCGTTGTTGTTCAATCTGATCCATCAGGTAATACACAACTTCTTTTGTACCTTCGCTTAATAAGCCCGATGTTTTAAAGACAGGTCCAGTCCACTCTAGTTCATCTAGAATATGCTGACACCACTCTTCACGACTTTCTTCAACAATCTGATCAAGTTTATTGAGTACTAAAACAACAGGTAATTTCGCCAAAGTAGGTGAAAACTTAGCCAACTCGTTCATAATCGCTTTTGCATTATGTGCTGGATCTGAACCATCGATTGGTTGTACATCAATAATGTGTAAAAGAATACGAGTACGTGCCAAATGCTTAAGGAAGCGAATTCCTAAACCTGCACCCTCTGCCGCACCCTCGATTAATCCGGGAATATCGGCCATTACAAATGAACGATGGCGGTCAGCATCGACTACACCCAAGTTTGGAACCATGGTTGTAAATGGATAATCTGCTACTTTTGGTTTTGCAGCACTTACAGCACGAATGAAAGTAGATTTACCGGCATTTGGCATACCAAGCAAGCCAACATCTGCCAATACTTTTAATTCAAGACGAATTTCGCGGAACTCACCTTTTATACCAGTCGTACATTTACGCGGCGCGCGGTTAGTTGATGATTTAAAGTGAGTGTTACCTAAACCACCTTCACCACCACCAGCAACCAGAATTCTTTGGCCGTCTTCAACCAAATCGCCAATAATATCGCCTGAATCTGTATCAACAATTGTTGTACCAACGGGTACTTTTAAAACCACATCTTCACCACCACGTCCAGTACAGTTAGCACCTGCACCGTTTTTTCCACGCTCAGCACGGAATTTACGTGTGTAACGGTAATCGACTAGCGTACTTGTATCGTCATCAGCTTGAATATAAATACTTCCACCACGTCCGCCATCACCACCATCTGGGCCACCAAATGGTACAAATTTTTCACGGCGAAAACTGGCTACGCCATTGCCACCGTCGCCAGCCTCTACGGTAATGACTGCTTCATCAACAAAGCGCATCTGCCAATCCTCTAAAAACTCTAAAACCGCCTATTCTGCCATATTTTCATAAAATTCTCGAATATAAAATGGAACTATTCCATTTATAACGATCTGTTTTATCTTTAATCCACAAGATACTTTTGGATTTGCAAAAAGGATGCTTATAAAAAATAAAATTTAACCAATTTTATTTAATTATCAAGGATGCACATTGCGCAGAGGTAAAGTCATTTCCATATCAAGATTAGCTTTTGTTTTTGTCACAGAATTATACATGATGGCATTAAATGATGAGATATTCCCCATTTCCATAGGATCATTCACATCTAGGCTTGGTTTAAATTGATGTTTCACCGATAAATTTACAGGCTCATCGAATTCAAAATAAACAGGCCCATCAAAAACAATTTTAACGGGCACGGTATAACTACGTTTTAAATTAAAAGGGACATCCAACTTAATAGGAATATCTAATTTAAGTGGAAATTTTGGCAAGAATTTACTTTGATAAACCAAATCCGTAGTGGTTTCTAAAGGCATAACCTGATCAATTTTTAGAGTCGTTGAATAGTCAACACTTACTGTAATTGGTGTTTCTACAGCAAAATTTAAATCTGCCAAATATTTTCCTTTTAAAGGTAAAGTTAATTGACGGTCTATATCTAATGTTGTATCAAGTTTACCAATCGACTGAACTTGCAACGTATTGCCAACTTGTATCTTTGTTTCTAGCGAGTCAGGTAAACTAATATCGGCATTATGAGCCGAAACGACTAAATTTGCCTGAATGTTGAGATACACCCAAAACATAATAGCCGCAAGAATCATCATTAAAAAGAAACTGATTAACATACTCTTGAGTGAACGAAACATTAGCATCCGCCCTATTGATCAGCTGTCGTTTGAGATTTTTCTGAGCCTAATACTCGGTTTAATCGCATAGTGGACAGAGGAATTTTTAACTCACCATTTGCAATTTTAACAGGCAACGTATTTTTCACATCAACCGAAGCATCTAACGCTGTTTTGACAGGTACATTTAAATTCCCCTCAATTGGGATATTCGTATCTAATCTTGCTTTTAAAGGAATATGTAGATTTTCTTTTAATACTGTGCGTACCGGCGCATCAAATTTTAAATGAACGTTTTGCTCAAGCGGGACACTAATATCAATTGGCACATCAAGTTTTAATGGAATTGTTCCTTTCAATGGCAACGTAATATCACGTCCCAAAACTCTCACTTGAACCTTAGTATCAATTGGTAAGTTTTGCTCAACTTTTAAAGTTTCTTTGACAGGAATGGTTGTGCTAATCGGCACCATATTATCGAAGTAAACACGCGGAGTTAATGTTTGTGTTAATGGAATATTCAGTTGCTCATCAATTGGAATGCTGGCATTCACCCGCCCTTTTACATCCACATTTAAAGCATCTTGTACTTTAACTTTAACCTGTAGAGGTTCTTGCAAATCAATAGCAACAGCCTGATTTTTCAGTGGAATATAAATATTAAAATGTTTGAATACCCATATTGCAATCAGAACACCACATAAATTGGCAATAATGATGAATATAAAAACGACCAATAAACGTTTAAACTGCGACAATTCCTTTCCCTTACTATTTTCTTTTTTTCCTTAATTTGTATTCTCATTTATTTACAAAAAATAGTCAGCATATATTTTGTACGGTTGTAAAAAAACCCAGTCTAAACTGGGTCTTTTTGTGAAAATATTTTATAGATCGTTAAATAATCTTAAGCATTCAATTCTGCTGGGATTTTTTTGTAGCTTACGCCGCACATTTGTTCAGCGATACGTAATACCTGACAGCTATAACCAACTTCGTTATCGTACCAAACGTAAGCAGTTAAACGGTTACCAGAAGTAATCGTTGCTTGAGCATCGTATACACCTGCTGTACGAGAACCGATAAAGTCACTCGATACAACTTCAGTCGAGTTGGTATAACCAATTTGACCTTGAAGGCTAGAGTTAATCGAGATTTGACGAATGTATTCGTTCACTTCTTCACGATCAACTTCTTTATCAAGCGTTAAGTTCAAGATTGCAAGAGATACGTTTGGTGTAGGAACACGTACAGAGTTACCAGTTAACTTACCTTTCAATGCAGGTAATGCTTTAGCAACTGCTTTAGCTGCACCAGTCTCTGTAATTACCATGTTCAAAGTAGCAGCACGGCCACGACGATCTGCTTTATGATAGTTATCGATTAAGTTTTGGTCATTTGTAAATGAATGAACAGTTTCAACATGACCATTAAGAACTTTATATTTGTCATCCAATACTTTAAGAATCGGAGTAATTGCATTGGTTGTACAACTTGCAGCAGAGATGATTTTGTCTTCATCTAAGATATCTGTATTGTTTACACCAAATACAACGTTTTTCATTTCGCCTTTACTTGGTGCAGTCAATACAACACGTGCAACGCCTGGGCATTTCAAGTGTTGGCTTAGACCTTCAGCATCACGCCATTTACCAGTGTTGTCGATTAAAAGTGCATTTTCAATACCGTATTCAGTATAGTCAACTTCACTTGGGCTAGACGCATAAATCACTTTAATGAAGTTACCGTTAGCAATGATTGCTTCGTTTTCTTCATCAACAGAAATTGTACCAGCGAAAGTACCGTGAATAGAGTCACGACGAAGTAAAGAAGCACGTTTTGCTAAGTCACCGTCAGAAGACTTACGTACAACGATTGCTTTAAGGCTTAAACCACGACCTAAACCTGATTGGCTAATGATTAAACGAGCCAAGATACGACCAATACGACCAAAACCGTAAAGAACTACGTCTTTAGGTTGTTCAGAAGTTGCGCTACCTTGGATTGACTCAACTGATTGAGCAACAAAAGCATCAACATCACCGCCTTTTTCTTTATATTCAACAGCAAGTTTACCGATATCAACTTCTGCAGAACCAATATTTTCAACTTTTGCTAAAGCTTCTAAAATTGGGAAAGTATTTACAACAGAAAGCTCAACGTCTACAACACGTGTACGACGGTGAGTTTTCAAAATTTGGATAACAGAACGGTTAATTAAAGAGCGACCGTAAACAGATACGACAATATTTTTTTCACGGTATAATTGACCGATTAATGCAATCATACGTTCCGCGATTTCTTCACGGTTTTTCCAACGGCCTTGGTGTTCAGCGTGCAGGGCGATGATAGTGTCTTTGCTCACAGATACGTCCTCTAATTAATTATATCTAGGCGTGATTTTTAAAACCCCGTAATTGTAATGGAATTATTGGCAAGAATGAATCAAAAGCTGACGTTAGTGGCTAGATTTTCCTAAAATTCATCATAAATTCATAAAATACCTATAATTATTTTTTATTATCTTATTGTTTAAATCAGCTAAATTTTTGCTTTTTCTTACTTTTTAGATTGTAACGAACTAATTGAACTCATCATTTTTTAATCTTTTTTGATATTTCGTGATATTAAGTTGCAGATTTTGGGCTTTTTGCCGTTGTTGATAAAGATGAATTGCCCCTTCTAAAACGAGTACAAAAACAGCACACCAAATCGGAATATAAGTGAACCATTCTTCCTGACCAATACTCTCCCCTAACACTAAAGAAGCTAAAGCAAGTAATACTGGCTCTAAATATCCTAAGAGCCCAAACACAACTAAAGGTAGAAAACGACTCGCGAGAATATAACTTCCCAGCCCAATAGCACTTAAAATTCCAAGGCCTACAATGACCAAGCCAAGCGTAGGCTGATCAAAAAATTTGCTATATGGCAGTAAACCTGTATGTGTTAAATAAACCGCAACGGGCATGATAATGACCAAATCCCACCAGAAGCCACCTAAGTTATCTGTTTTAATTTTCTTACGTAATAAAAAATAAGCTGAATAGCCAACTGCTACCAATGCAGTTTCCCAAGCAATACTTCCTAAACGCCATATCTCATGACTAACTCCAATGACTGCAAGAATAATTGCGACCCATTGAAATTTTGATATTTTTTCGCCATACAGCACACTTCCAGCTAAGACCAGAACCAGCGGCAATAGAAAATATCCTAAAGATACTTGTAGGCCTCGCCCATGCATAGGCCCCCACAAAAAAAGCCAAAGTTGTACTGAGGTTAAAATAGAGGTTGTGATTAATAATAATAGTAAAGACGGTTTAACCAAAATACGCTGATAGATATTTTTGATATATGCTAAATCACCACTCCACCACATAAACAAAGTAAGGAACGGTAGTGTTGCAATAATCCGCCATCCAAAAGTTTGCTCACTATCTAGCTGGCTTAATAATTGAGTATAAAAATAAAGTACACCAAAAGTGAATGATGCCATGACAGACAAGATCACGCCCTTAAACATCATCAACCTCTTAGACTTTAGTAAAAATAGCTCCCTACAATACTTGATTTATCCACTATAAAAAAGAAAAAACCATGTAAAAACATGGATTCTTCTTAACCCGACATACACCATTATTCTTTATGTTCTGTACGGATAACATCTCGGATATCAAAACCTAATGTTTTTGCATAATTTAGATATTCATCTACCACTTCTTGCTCAGGATGAGGAGTTCTTGATAGAACCCAAAGATATTTACGTGAAGGCTCGCCTACTAAGACCGTCTGATAGTCTTCATCAATTTTTAAAATCCAGTAGTCCCCGCGAATTACTGGAATCCACCTTACCGCTTCAGGTAAAAAACTAACTTTCAATTTAGTGTTATATGGTGGGTTAACCACAAAGGCTTCCCCGATAGATTGCTGTAATTGTTTTCGATTATCGTAACAGCGATTATCTACAACTACATTTCCATTTTCGTTTAAGGTGTAAGTTGCTGATACGTTATAAGCACATTTTTTCTGGAAAAATGCAGGCTTACGAGCGACTTCATACCAGACACCTAAATATCGGTCTAGCTCAACTTTATAAACAGTTTGCAACGGTTTCGGCTGAGCATAGACATAGGTTCCAACAGCTAAACCAGCCAAAACGACACCGCCCAACGCAATTTTAGCCAGACGCCAACTGGCTTGCGGAACATTATTTCGAAATGCCATTGTTGCCCTCAACGATTAGTTGTGAATGCAAAAGAACTCAAATATCTACAGTAGCTTGTTTTTTAAACACATTATGTAGCGTTATGTATTCGTTTATTGCAACATTTGCGCTTTTAGTCGAATGATTTCATCACGGATCCGCGCTGCTTGTTCAAACTGCAAATCTTTCGAAGCTTTTAACATCTCTTTTTCAAGCTTAGTAATATGCTTACTAAACAATTTTGGATCAGAGAGAATATGTCTTTCATCCGCACTTAAAGCTTGTGCCTGTTCAAGGACCTTCTCATCAATCTCATCATCTGAAAGTACTTCACCTGAATCAATTTCTTTGATGACCTGACGAACAGCACTACGTGGCGTAATACCATGCAACTCGTTGAACTCGATTTGTTTAGCTCTACGGCGCTCAGTCTCATCTATGGCTTTTTGCATAGAGTCAGTAATTCGGTCAGCATATAAAATTGCTTTACCTTTTATGTTACGCGCAGCTCGGCCAATCGTTTGAATGAGTGAACGCTCTGAACGTAAAAAGCCTTCTTTATCTGCATCTAAAATAGCAACTAAAGAGACTTCTGGCATGTCGAGACCTTCACGTAGTAAGTTAATACCAACGAGAACGTCGAAGACACCTGTACGTAACTCATGAATAATTTTGACACGTTCAACCGTATCAATATCTGAGTGTAAATAAGCGACTTTAACCCCGTATTCTTTTAAATAAGAAGTGAGGTCTTCTGCCATACGTTTTGTTAAAGTGGTTACCAACACACGTTCATTTAGGTTCTTACGAATATTAATCTCAGAAAGAACATCATCAACTTGAGTTAATACAGGACGAACTTCAATTTCAGGATCGATTAGTCCTGTTGGACGTACCACTTGCTCAACAACTTGGTCAGACTTTTCTAGCTCATATCTAGCTGGCGTCGCACTTACAAAAATGGTCGTCGGTACAATGCGCTCCCACTCTTCAAACTTCATTGGTCGATTATCAAGTGCACTTGGTAAACGGAAACCATAATTCACTAAATTTTCTTTACGTGATCGGTCACCTTTATACATTGCTCCAATTTGCGGAACAGTAACGTGTGATTCATCAATAATCAACAATGCATCTTCTGGTACATAATCAAATAAAGTTGGAGGCGCTTCACCAGCTGGACGACCAGACAAATGTCGTGAATAGTTTTCGATACCATTGGTATAGCCCAACTGTTGCATCATTTCCAAATCATAGCGGGTGCGCTGCTCAATACGCTGAGCTTCTAACAATTTGTCATGTTCACGGAAGAATTTAAGTTGATCTTGCAACTCATCTTTAATCGTATCAATGGCACGAGTCAGATGGTCTTTTGGTGTTACATAATGGCTTTTTGGATAAATCGTCACGCGCGGAACTTTACGAACCATTTTACCGGTTAACGGATCAAACCAACGGATGGAATCAACCTCATCATCGAATAGCTCAATACGAATCGCATGTTGATCAGATTCAGCAGGGAAAATGTCAATAATTTCGCCACGAATTCGATAGGTACCACGTAAGAACTCAAGTTCATTACGCGTATATTGCATTTCAACCAAACGACGAATAATTTCATCACGACTTACACGATCGCCCTCAACCACATGCAGTAACATTTGCATATAGGCATTTGGGTCGCCCAAACCATAAATTGCAGATACCGAAGCCACAATAATTGCATCACGACGCTCTAATAAAGCTCGTGTTGCTGACAATCGCATCTGGTCGATGTGATCATTAATGGCCGCATCTTTTTCAATAAAAGTATCTGAAGATGGGACATAAGCCTCTGGTTGGTAATAATCATAATAACTTACGAAATACTCAACCGCATTATTTGGGAAAAACGCTTTAAACTCTCCATAAAGCTGAGCAGCCAATGTTTTGTTATGGGCCATCACAATTGTAGGTCGCTGTGTTTGAGCGATTACATTTGCCATGGTATAGGTTTTACCCGAGCCAGTTACACCCAGTAATAACTGATTACGAAAACCATGCTCGATACCATTTACCAGCTTTTCAATGGCCTGTGGCTGATCACCTGCTGGCTGATAATGAGTGACCAAATCAAAAGGTTGATTTTCGTTCAAAGTTATCTCTCTTTATGAAAAAATTGAATTTAACGTCTTCCCTTTTAATGGGGATTTTTATCTTAATTTAAAGTCTAAATTGAGCTGGAAATTCTGTGTAAAAGATTAAGCATCTTAACACTTGACCAATACCCTAATCGGTTGCAACATGAAGCTATCCATTAAACAAAAAGTATAACCATGACCTATCAATATCATGATGAAAGTATTGTAACCGAACTTCCCGAAGATACAGTTTTTGTATTTGGAAGTAATCTTGCCGGACAACACAGTAGCGGTGCAGCACGTGTGGCAAGTCAGCACTTCGGGGCAGTTGAAGGTGTAGGTCGTGGCTGGGCTGGACAAAGCTTTGCAATTCCAACTTTAAATGAACACATTCAACAAATGCCACTTTCCCAAATTGAGCACTATGTTGAAGACTTCAAAATTTATGCAAAAAACCATCCTAAAATGAAATATTTTGTTACTGCTTTAGGTTGTGGTATTGCGGGTTATAAAGTTTCCGAAATTGCTCCTCTTTTTAAAGGTATCTACCACAACGTTATCTTTCCAGAATCTTTTAAACCTTATGTTGAAGATAATGCGGTATCTCAGTTTCCAACTTTAACTCAAAAGATGGTACAAAGTTTCATTAACGATGAAGTTATTTTTTACTTTAATCATGGCAGTGAATCTTTTGAAGAAGCTTTAGATAAAACTGATTTATCAGATGCTGAAAAAGCCATAGCGCTTATTGTTTTAAATGAAGAGTTGTATCCGCGAGATCGTTATGGACGAGGCCGTGACCATGAGCTTAATGATATTTTAGGTAAGCTCAATGGTAAAATTTTCAATCTTCATGGAAATTCTGAGGGTGCCATGATTTTTGTGAGTGCTGTCGTTGCACTCATGGAACTTTACGATTTTGATGAACAAGACTTTATTAAACTATGGCGTGGCGAAAAAAACATTGATCACCCTATTAATCGTTAAGTTTTCTTATAAATTTATGAGCTAAGCAGATAATCTCTGCTTTCTCATTATTTTATTTTTACTTACATTTAATCTTTTTATTTTTAATTATTCTAATAGATTTAAACTCTTTATCCTCC
Organism: Acinetobacter lactucae; assembly: GCF_001605885.1. Lineage (GTDB taxonomy): Bacteria > Pseudomonadota > Gammaproteobacteria > Pseudomonadales > Moraxellaceae > Acinetobacter > Acinetobacter lactucae. The sequence continues at coordinate 138,045 of NZ_LRPE01000037.1, forward strand.
CAAATATTAATTTTTCTCATTATACTTCAAGGCAAACTGAATACTTAAAGAAACATATGGAAACTTTAGATTCTTCGATTTTTGACCTTAGCCCCATTCCAATGTGGATTGAGGATTTCAGTGAAGTTAAACAACAATTTGATTTATGGAGAAATCAAGGTATTGAAAACCTTTACGATTTTTTAAATCAAAATAAACATTTAGTTATCGAATGCGCCCATAAAATTAAAATTGTTCGTGTTAATCAAAAAACCTTAGAACTTTTTGAAGCAACAACACACGAAGAACTATATTCGAATTTGAATCTTATTTTTAAAAAGGAAATGTTCGAATCACATATTTATGAGCTTGAAACGTTATGGAATGGTAAAACCCATTTTTCAAGCACTACTGTAAATTACACCTTATCAGGAAAACGTATTGATGTTCAGTTAAGAGGGTCCATTTTACCTGGTTCTGAATCCACTTTTGAACGGATATTAATTACTACCGAAGATATCACCCCATATCAAAATGCACTTCGTCAGGAAGAGAAAAATCGTCGCTTAGCTGAATCTATGTTTATTTACTCACCTACATCTCTTTGGGTCGAGGATTTCAGCCGTATAAAGAATAGAATTGATCAACTTAGGCTATTGGGAATTGAGGACTTTAGAACGTTTTTAGATGTCCATCCTGAATTTGTCCGCCAATGTATAGAAGATATTTTAATTTTAGATGTTAATCAGGCGACTCTTGATTTATTTAAAGCTCCTGATAAGTCGACACTTTTAAGAAATACACACAAGATTTTTGCTGAAGAAATGATTGAAACCTTTCGGGAGCAACTCATTGAATTATGGCAAGGTAATATTCATCATAAACGTGAAGCGATTAACTACGCTTTAGATGGCCAAATAAGAAATGTATTGCTTCAATTTACCGTTTTTCCCGGATATGAAGATACATGGGGATTGGTACAAGTTGCATTGACAGATATTACGGCTCGGAAAAAAGCAGAAAACTATCTTGAATATTTAGGACAACATGATGTCCTTACCAAACTCTATAACCGTGCTTTTTTTACAGAGGAACTTAATCGTTTAAACCGAAGTATTATTCGTCCTGTTTCTTCAATTTTTTTAGATATGAATGGTTTAAAGGAAACAAATGACCAGTTTGGACATGATATTGGAGATGGTTTATTACGTCGTGTTGGAAATATTTTAAGTCAGGCTATTTCAAATACAGCCTATACAGCATCTAGAATCGGTGGTGATGAGTTCGTGATTTTAATGCCGGGGGCAGATGAAGCGAATGTTCAAATTATGCTCCAGACGATTCAAGAACTTTTTAATATTGACAATCAATATTATTCAAGCCATCCAGTAAGTATTGCAATTGGACATGCAACCACTCAAACAAATGAACAAATTGAGGACATGTTAAAGCGAGCCGACCACCACATGTACCAAAAGAAAAAAAGTTATTATCAGGAAATTTTACTCAATCAATAAAAAAAACAGGCATATTGCCTGTTTTTCAAAATTAGCGTTTTCCCATAGAACGACGTGTAC
>NZ_LRPE01000038.1:0-37050 GCF_001605885.1 Acinetobacter lactucae
GGTGTGCTGTCGTTGGTGAGCACATCATCAAGCGCTACTGTCGGTGCAACTGCATCAACCACAGCTGTTGCTGGGCCTGATGTATTGCCAGCAGGATCTTCTGTTACTGCTGTTACCGTGTCACCATCATTTAAGCCTGGGTTTGGCACAGTCCAACTACCATCCGGTCCTGCAACAACTGTTGCTGTATTACCGTTAGGATACGTCACAGTCACTGTTGAACCAGGTTCTGCTGTACCTGTAATCGGGTCTGTCCCGTTAACCGGGTCAATCACTGGCGCTGCAGGAGCAACTGTGTCTAATGTATAAATTTGCGTATCGTTAACTGTGCTGCTGTTACCTGCTGCATCAGTGAAGGTTACTTTGGCATCAATGGTTTTATCTGTATCAGCAACCAAACCACTACCTGGTACGCTTACTGTCCATGTACCTGCTGCACTGTCTACAGTTGCAGTATAAGTCACCCCATTAATAACAACTGTAACAGCTGTAGTAGCCGCATCTGAAGGAACGTTTTTGAGAACGCCTGTGATTGTGACATTGCCCGTTGCTTCTGATGCATTAATCACGTTGTCCGCTGTGACAGAGTCAACTGCAAAGTTAACACCATCTGTATTTGGACCAACGGCATCGACAATAGCTGTACCTGGTAATGATGGGTTGCCTGCAGGGTCTGTAGCAATCGCTTCAACTTCATCGCCATCATTGAGACCTGGGTTTGGTACAGTCCACGTACCATCCGGTCCTGCTACAACACTTGCTGTACTACCATCAGGATACGTCACAGTCACTGTCGAACCAGGTTCTGCTGTACCTGTAATCGGGTCTGTCCCGTTAACCGGGTCAATCACTGGTGCTGCAGGAGCAACTGTGTCTAATGTATAAATTTGCGTATCGTTAACTGTGCTGCTGTTACCTGCTGCATCTGTAAACGTTACAGTCGCATCAATTGTTTTATCTGCATCTGCCTCTAAGCCACTGCCAGGCACATTTACTGTCCACGTCCCTGCTGCACTATCTACAGTTGCAGTATAAGTCACCCCATTCACAACAACTGTTACTACAGTATTGGTTGCATCTGATGGAATATTTTTAAGAACACCAGTAATCGCGACATCACCAGCCGCTTCTGATGCATTAATCACATTGTCAGCTGTTACAAGATCAACTGAGAAATCAACTTCATCTGTAGTAGGAGCAGCAGTATCAATTGTATAAGTTTGCGTATCTTTAACAGTGCTACTATTACCTGCCGCATCTTTAAAGGTTACAGTAGCATCAATGGTTTTATCTGTATCTGCTGTTAAACCACTACCTGGTACGCTTACTGTCCATGTACCCGCTGCTTTATCTACAGTTGCATTATAAGTTACCCCATTAATAACAACTGTAACGGCCGTATTGGCCGCATCTGCTGGAATGTTTTTCAAAACACCTGTAATGGTGACATTTCCTGCCGCTTCTGATGCATTAATTACATTATCTGAAGTAACAGGGTCAACTGAGAAGGTTACCCCATCTGTACTTGGTGGTGTTGTATCGGTAGGTGTTGAAGAATCATCATCACTATCACTGTTCGACGCTGCAGCAATAATACCACCCGCAACTAAGGGGATAGCCCATAACCATGGGTTTATACCTGCATCGTGATAAAGTAATGGTTCAATTGAAGAAATAGGCTGATAAATAACGTCAGAGACCAGTTCTTGTGGGGCTTCTGCTGGTAAAGCAGCTGGTAAATCTTCTGCTACCAGAGCTTGAGGTTCAACATCACTGTCGGCATCTGCATCAGCGTCTGCATCGGCGTCCGCATCATTTTCAGCATCTTTGAATTTTGCCCAAATTAGCTGTCCATTTTCATCTTGAAAAACAAGGCTGTTATCTTTAGGCTCAGCCGTTCCACTAAAGAAGCCTTCAATAACAATGGTTTGTCCATTTTTCAGTCGAATGACTGCATTGGTACCCTCCCTATTTACGACCAACACATCACTGGCAGCCACTTTTACCAATACGACCGACGCTTCTGAAAGTTTTGCAGAAGTCCCTTGGATTGTTGACAAGGTATCATGACTATCCTTGGCAATAATTTGTATTTCAGGCATATCTGTATTCCTTTTATATTATTGATTTAAATGATTTTATGTATAATTCTTTTTACTTAATGTTTCTAAGTTTTTGACCTACAACTTAAAAACATTAAGTAATGTGATCATTTTTACATTAAACACTTTAAAATAAAAAAAACAAATACTAAAGTACCTAAAGAAAAAATTTTAATTAATACAAATTATATATAAGTCTTTATTAGGTTTTTCTTATGTTAATTTAATGAAAAATCACATTAAACGTTTTATATATAAAACAAATTTATTATTTATCTATTTACCATTTGTTGAAAAATCATTTAATTAAAATATTCATATAACAATTATTAATATCTTAATAAAATAAAATATATTATTAATGATATATATAGAAAAAAAAGGCTTTAGGTAATATTTTACTATTACACTAAAACCTAATTTTTAAATGATTTATAAAATTTAAAACTGTTTATATTTAGAAATTATCTGGACTCTCAAATCTTTTTACTTCTTGTAACTTATTCGGGTCATGCATTGTTGCAATGCCATCCTCAGTTTTTTGGTCTACAAGAATATCTGGATTAAAAACGGTGATTGTCTCTCTACCCAACGCATCTTCGCCAACAATATACTGAAAGCCTCTTCGATTCATCTTATGACACAATCTTTGATAAAAACCTTTTAATCCTTCAGTTTCTTCATTGGGATTGTAATAAAAAGCATTCATCACAGCTGGCAAGCCCAGACCACACACGATGCCCGATAACAACACACTAATAAAAGTATAGCCAATCAGGATACTACTATAGGGACTTAATGCAGGAATATTGGCAACTGCCAAAATCAATGCAAGTGAAATCCCCCCTCGTACCCCACCCCAAGATAAAATAGTTAAACTACCGTTATAGCTTTTCATTTTCCGCATATTCGGGAAAAAGGCAAAAGCCATGAAGTTGGCTGCAAAACGAGAGATATGAAGAATAAAGAATGCAACAATACCGCCTAAAATCAGGCTAAAGTTTAAATCTAGAATAAATAGCTCTAAACCAATTAAAGTGAATAAAAATGAGTTGATGATTCCTTCTACTGTATGCCAGAAATGGTTAACTTCTTGAATCTCACGCTCTTCTCGTATTTCTTTCCATTTGTTCCCAACAATTAAGCCACCAATTACACAAGCGATTGGTGCTGATGCATGCGCAAATAAAGCAACCAAATATGCTCCGCTGGCGAGTAGCGCGGTAGTTAAAATCAGGGACTCCATTTCATGTTTACCACGTAATAGACGCAACACCCCTACACCAAATGCCCAACCAATCCCGACAGCAACAATAATTTCATAGAGTAGAGCTTCTAATGTCGCTACCAATGAAAAATGTTCACCCTGTAAAACATTAAGTAAAGTCATAAACAATGCAATACACATTGCATCATTAAATAGTGATTCACCTTCTAGCTTAACAATTAAATGATGGGGTGCACGAATCGAACTAAGTACACCTTTAATACCAATTGGATCTGTTGCGCCTAAAGCTGCACCTAAAAGTAACAACACCAGAATTGGCACGTGATATCCAACTAGTAATTGGAATCCATAAAGTAAACCACCAAACAATACGGCGCAAAGTACTAAAGCAATCGTTGCTAAGATACTAATTTGTTTCCAATAACTTTTTAGATCTGAAATTTTAAATTTGAGTGCCGAAGAAGTTAGAATAAAACAAATAACACCATTAATTAAAAAATCATAAAAATCGATATGGCGTACTGCTTCTTCAATATTATGAATATTAATGGTAATAAACTGGTTACCGTTTAGTAAGCTAGCACCCCACTGTAAAATAAAGACAAAAATTGCCGAAACAAGAGGAACACCAATCGCCTGTGGAAAGCCTAAAATACGCTTATTAAAAATTGTGGTTGCAATTGATAGTGCAAAAACCACTGTAAACGCTTGTAGTAGAAAAAAATTACCCATGAATACCCTTCTTCTGGGTCAACGACCAAATAAAACTTTGCTAGATCGACCAAACTTAATAAAAAACTGACATGAACAATGCCATAATCATAAAAAACAGAAATTAGGAGACAAGTTTAACCAATTGATTGAGCAATCTATCAATCTGTTAAATTTCTTAACATTATTTACAGTGATAATCTAAAGAAAAAAGATGAGCTTATTAAATATGTTTAACAAGTCTCATCCTATAAATTTTAAACTGGATTATTAAAAGTATCGCATTGGTTAATATCACCGGTTTTTAACCCGACCTGAAACCAGTGCATTCGCTGTTCACTGCTCCCGTGAGTAAAGCTATCAGGAACAACCTGACCCGTAGAGCGCTTCTGTAAATAATCATCACCAATTTTTTGAGCGGCATCCATCGCTTCTTCAATGTCACCTTGTTCTAAAAATTGAGTTCGCTGTTGATTATGACTCGCCCAAATACCTGCTAAACAGTCAGCTTGTAATTCTTGGCGAACAGACAATTGGTTCCCCTCTGTTTGGCTTACTTGTGCACGAGCTTGCTGGACTTGTGATGAAATACCGAGCAAAGTTTGAATATGATGCCCTACCTCATGTGCGACAACATAAGCTTGTGCAAAATCCCCAGCTTGATCTTGTCTAGAAAGCTCAGTTTGGTTCTGCTCACCAGAGATTCCCATTTGCTGACGCATGTCTTTAAAGAATTCTGTATCGATATACACCTTCTGGTCTGCTGGACAATAAAATGGTCCCATAGCAGATTGAGCAGTACCACATCCCGACTGAACCATTCCGCTAAACAATACTAATGTTGGTGGCGTATAGCTTTTACCTAACTGTTTAAATATGGGAGTCCACGTATCCTCCGTATCAGCCAAAACCGTTCCAACAAAATCCGAGGCTTCTTTTTGCTCTGCCGTTAAACTTTTTGGTGCAGTTGCATTTGATTGTTGTGAGGCAGTAACTTGCTGCGTTGCTTGATAAGCCTGTTGTGGATCAACACCAAAGAACTTCCAAGCAACAAATGCAACAACCAAACCAATAATGCTGATACCACCTGCTCTAACACCGCCACCACCTCGACGGTCCTCAACATTGCTACTAATTCGACGACCTTTCCAGCGCATAATTTCCCTCTTCTTTTTAGAATGGCATCATGAACCCGATGCTTTTTTAGGCCACATTTTTTGTATTAAGCTTACGATTAATAAAACAATTGCACCAGCAACCAATCCTATTCCAAAGTTAATCAGTGTCGGGGTTAAAGCACCAATGATATTACCCACTGCAGGTATTGTTTCTACATGGTCAACTGTGTTTTCTGTTAAGTGATGAAGCAACGGAATCGTATGATTAATAATCCCGCCACCAACTAAGAACATTGCAATAGTGCCCACGATTGAAAGTAATTTCATCAAAATAGGAGCAAAAGCTAATAGACCTCGACCTATAGTTTGCTTAAATGAGGTCGACTGTTCTGTTAAATATAATCCCAAATCATCAATTTTAACAATCATACCAACTAGGCCATAAACGCCGATCGTCATCACAATTGCAATAACGCTTAGAACGCTTACCTTTGTCATTAAAGTAGCTGTAGCAACTGTACCGAGCGTAATCACCACGATCTCAGCCGATAAAATAAAGTCAGTTCTTACTGCTCCTTTTATTTTTTCCTTTTCAAAAGTTGCTAAGTCTAATTCTTCATTTTCAAGCTCTGCTTTTGCTTCCTCTGAGGTAGAGGCTTTTTTATGCATAAAAGTATGAAGAACTTTTTCTACGCCCTCATAACATAAGAATAAACCACCTAGCATTAATAAAGGATTAATGAGCCAAGGGGCAATCACGCTAATTAATAATGCTAAAGGCACTAAAATAAGTTTATTAACAAATGATCCCTTCGCCACCTTCCAAACAATAGGTAACTCACGGTCTGAACGGACGCCCGTCACCTGTTGAGCATTTAAGGCCAAATCATCACCTAAAACTCCGGCAGTTTTCTTAGCTGCCATTTTGCTCATTAAAGCGACATCATCTAAAATCGTTGCAATATCGTCTAGTAGTAAAAGTAAGCCACTCGCCATTTCTTATCCAAGTTTGTATTTATTAAGCTATTGTAAGATGATTTTTTTGAATTTCTGTAATTTTACTGAATAAATTCACAATATTATTTTAAGAAAAGTTTACCCAATCGCTGACGAAAATTTTTTATTTCCCGTACAATAATGCCAATCTTTTATATTACAGGGCTTACTACCCCTGATTAAGCCAATACGATAGTGGAATAAATAATGAGTAATGTTGATCAGCGTCCAATTATTTTGACAGGCGACCGCCCAACCGGACAACTTCATCTTGGACATTTTGTCGGTTCTTTGCGTTCACGTGTAGGTTTACAGGATAGCCATCATCAACATCTCTTGTTAGCAGATGCACAAGCATTAACAGATAATGCAGATAACCCGGATAAAGTCCGTCGCAATATTTTGGAAGTTGCCCTAGATTATTTAGCTGTAGGCATTGATCCAACCAAAACCACAATTTGTGTTCAATCTTGCTTACCAGCATTGAATGAACTCACCATGCTCTATCTTAACTTTGTGACTGTTGCACGTTTAGAACGTAACCCAACCATTAAATCTGAAATTCAAATGCGCGGTTTCGAACGTGACATTCCCGCAGGTTTCCTTTGCTACCCTGTTGCACAAGCGGCTGACATTACTGCTTTTAAAGCAACTGTGGTTCCAGTGGGTGAAGATCAGATTCCAATGATTGAACAAACCAATGAAATCGTACGCCGAGTTAATCGCCAAATCGGTCAAGATCTTTTGCCTGAATGTAAAGCTTTGCTTTCTAATATGGCACGCCTACCTGGTTTTGATGGTAAAGCGAAAATGTCTAAATCATTAGGCAACACCATCGTTTTAAATGCTTCTGATAAAGACATTAAAAAAGCTGTTAATGCGATGTACACCGACCCTAATCACCTTCGTATTGAAGATCCAGGTCAAGTTGAAGGCAATATTGTATTTACCTACTTAGATGCATTTGACCCAAATAAAGAAGAAGTTGAAGAATTAAAAGCCCACTATCGTCGCGGTGGTCTTGGTGATGGTACGGTTAAAAAACGTCTTGAAGGTGTGTTAAAAGAATTAATTACACCTATTCGTGAACGTCGCGAAGAACTTGCTAAAGATCCTGATTATATTATGGACGTTTTACGCCAAGGTACAGATAAGTGCCGTCTTATTACTCAACAGACTTTAGACGAAGTTAAAGATGGTTTAGGTTTATTTAAATTTTAATCCTCTTTAAAAAAACTAAAAGCCCTTCGGGGCTTTTTTTATGTTTATTTGGTTAATACAATTCATTTTTTAGAATTACTAACGTATTGACAACCATTCACACGCTTTTACCCTATTAACGTGAAGTAACACTTATTAACGCTAATAGCGATGAAGAATTTCTTAACACTCTCTATTATTCACTATGTAGGTTACATCATATGAGCCTCACGACATTTCTCCTTAAACCGAAACTGTTTTTACAGATTCGTTGTTCTACGCAATGATCACCCCAATCATTGCGTATTTTTTTGCCTATAATAATGTTGGCAATTTAGGTTGAAATTCAACCGAGTTACAGCAATGCTTCTGTTAAAAATGCTCAAACTTCTTTGTCTGATCAAGTGGTGAATAGCGCGCTACGCTATCGCTCACAAGCGCCTTTGATTGATAACTTAATGAATGAATTGGGCTTACAAAGTTGTGATGTCAATGGTTTAATTCAAGGGTTGAAACCAAAAGCTTAGTAAGGGTGATACACTCTGTTTAGTACTCCTATTTCAATGTAGACCGAAATGTTAAATGTTCGATCTACAATTTTCATCTTCCGTTTCACCTATTCCTATGGTGAAAATGAGTAATTAGATACCAAGTTCAGTATAAGGTTAGCAAAATATCAAACAGGGCATCTCTCCCCTTGAATTAAATCACGCGTTGATAAAGTAAAGCGAAACAGCAGCCCAACGTTTAATAAGAGAGGCGTTGACTAGCGACCTCTCGATGAATGAATAAAAGTGGGGGACTAAGCTTTATGGACTAGATGGTAGTAAAGAAATTTGTTTAAGAGGCTCGCGTTTTACCCCAAGTTCGCGAAGCTTTTCCATAAAACTAGATTCCTTTATTGGTAGACCACCAATGATTTTCCCTACTTCAGCGTTGATGACAGCAGCAACAATCAATCCACCGATTGCTCCACCTGCAGCGCCAGCTCCTGTGGCTTGACCGTAGCTCATATTTCCTGAGGAAAAGTTCTTACCAATTATGGCACCAGTAGCACCTCCTACTGAGCCAGCTGTGGCAAAGGATACTAGACTAACCTTATGGGATGCAGGTTCTTTAGTATAAGCTAGAGTATTACACGTCACATTATCAGATGGAACTTCAACAGGTACTGCCTTTGTTGTGAAGTAGCGATAAATTTTGACTGGCTCCTTAGGGTCTTTTGGTAAGTAAAAGCCACCATCAGTTGCTGCAGGTTGTCCTGGAATTGATGGATAGGCTGGGCTTCGAATTGAAATGCTACCAGGTGCCCCTCGAAAGAACGTGCCCTTTTCATCTATCTTTTCTGACCAATATGGTCCCCGTTCTAGACGAGTGGTCCACTCCACATTGAGTGGACCATAGAGCCCTGTAGTTGAAAGAGGCTCTTTGAGGAAGATACAAGTAAGCTCAACAGGTGTCTGTAACTTTTCTGGATTTGTGGCACACCCCGAAATTAAAGTGCAGAAGAAAATCATACTAGATATTTTCACATACATAACGATTGCCTTTGTCATTAATATTTTTGTAAAGATACAACTAGTCTACTAGATTTTATTAAGTAGACTAAGTCCATGAATACTCCAATTATATTTCCCAGAAAAAAAAACAATATCTCCATTGGGGTTTTAAGATTAAAATCTAATGAATGAGGCTAAACATTTTTCTTTAAAAGGGAATATTTATAAGCGATTGAATATTAATTTATTTATGAAAATTGGTATTAGTCATAAGGCTTCTTTTTCATCTTAAAGAATGAAAATAGGCAATATGTGGAATTTAAATATCATTCAAAAAAATTAATATTTTTTTCAATTCTAAAATCACTTCATCTTCACCATACAAGTACTCATCACCTTCAGGACATATAACGCTAGAATTAGAATCATACTCTCTATTATCTCTTCCTCTGAATTTAAATCATCAAGAAGAACTTGTATTCTTTATGTATTCTTGATAGAGATATCATTTTTATCTATAAATTTTTCGATACAATAAATTAATTCTTCTCTACTCATTTATTTTTCCCTTGAGTTAATTATGTTAATTAGTCAATTTTCTACTAGAATTAATATCATTTCATTTTAATAAAAAACCCCAATGTCTCCATTGGGGTTTTTTTTAAAGATCAAAATCTAACGAATTACGCTAAACCTTTCTCTTTTAAAACTTGCAACATAGTTGAACCAAGCTCAGCTGGGCTACGAGTGTAAGCCATACCTGCTTTTTCAAATGCAGCGAATTTCTCTTCAGCAGTACCTTGACCACCAGAAATGATCGCACCAGCGTGACCCATACGCTTACCTTTAGGAGCAGTTACACCAGCAATGTAACCTACTACAGGCTTAGTCACGTTAGATTTGATGAATTCAGCAGCTTCTTCTTCTGCTGTACCACCGATCTCACCGATCATGATGATTGCATCAGTATCTGGATCGTCTTGGAACAATTGAAGCGCTTCGATTTGGTTCATACCTGGGATTGGGTCACCACCGATACCGATACAAGTAGACTGACCTAAACCAAGCTTAGTTGTTTGAGCAACAGCTTCATAAGTCAATGTACCTGAACGTGAGATGATACCAATACGACCTGGTTGGTGAATGTGACCAGGCATAATACCAATCTTACATTCACCCGGAGTGATTACGCCTGGACAGTTAGGACCAACTAAACGAGTACCGTTACCGTTAGTTTCTAAATAGCGTTTTGCTTTAAGCATGTCGATTGTTGGAACACCTTCAGTGATCACAACGATTAGGCCAACACCTGAATCAACCGCTTCAACGATTGAGTCTAAAACGAATGGAGCTGGTACATAGATTACAGATGCATCTGCATTTGTTTCACGTACAGCTTCTTTCATTGTATTGAATACCGGTAAGTCAAGGTGAGTAGTACCACCTTTACCTGGAGTAACACCACCAACAACTTTTGTACCGTAGTCTAAAGCTTGTGCAGAGTGGAAGGTACCGTTTTTACCAGTAAAACCTTGTACCAATACTTTAGTGTCTTTATTAATTAATACGCTCATGATTGATACTCCCCTTACGCTTTAACAGCAGCTACAACTTTTTCTGCGGCATCAGACAAGCCGTTTGCAGAAATTAATTTCAAACCAGATTCATCAAGTAATTTAGCACCTAACTCAGCGTTGTTACCTTCTAAACGAACAACAACTGGAACAGTTACGTTTACTTCTTGAACCGCTGCAATAATCGCTTCAGCAATCATGTCACAACGTACGATACCACCGAAGATGTTGATTAAAACACCTTGTACAGATGTATCAGCAAGGATGATTTTGAACGCTTCGATTACGCGCTCTTTAGTTGCACCGCCACCAACGTCAAGGAAGTTTGCAGGCTGACCACCATAAAGTTTAATGATGTCCATAGTTGCCATTGCAAGACCAGCACCATTAACCATACAACCGATGTTACCTTCTAAAGCAACATAGTTAAGATCAAATTCAGATGCTTTTAATTCACGCTCATTCTCTTGAGATTTATCACGTAAAGCAGCAACTTTAGGTAAACGGTAAAGCGCGTTAGAGTCGATACCAACTTTCGCATCAACACATAAAATTTCGCCATTTTCACGAACTGAAAGTGGGTTAATTTCAAATAATGCAAAGTCATTTTCAACAAATGCTTGGTAAGCAGCTGTCATGATTTTTACGAATTGACCGATTTGTTTGTCTTTCAGACCTAATGCAAACGCAACTTCACGCGCTTGGAATGGTTGTAAGCCAACTAATGGATCAACTTCAACTTTGATAATTTTTTCTGGAGTTTCTTCAGCAACTTTCTCGATTTCTACACCACCTTCTGTAGAAGCCATGAAAGTAATACGACGGCTAGAACGGTCTACAACCGCGCCCAAGTAAAGCTCACGCTCAACTGGATATACGTCTTCAGCAACAATAATGCTGTTTACTGGTTGACCATTTGCATCTGTTTGATACGTTACAAGACGAGTACCAATGATATTGTTTGCAAATTCGATAACGTCTTCTTTAGATTTTGCAACTTTAACGCCACCAGCCTTACCACGACCACCAGCATGAACTTGCGCTTTCATTACCGCGAATTTACCACCAAGCTGTTCAAATGCAGCAACTGCTTCGTCTGCATTGGTAGCCAAGATACCTTCTTGTACTGGCATACCATATTCTTTCAATAACGCTTTAGCTTGATACTCATGTAAGTTCATTTAGTTACCTACTTAACTTTGTTTGTTGTCTTCAATTTGCGCAACATTCTCATGTTGTATATGCAAATTGCTGTCTACGTCTTTCACCTTGATGCTTTTTTAATCACACCATCGAATGTGAAAAAGAGCGGAGAACCGCTCTTTATTTTATTTACGCTTACGTTGAATCGCGTGAATTGCACGACCATCTACAGCAAGTGCAGCTTCATGAACAACTTCAGAGAATGTTGGATGACCAAATGTCATTAACTGAAGATCTTCAACAGAAGATACAAATTCAAGAGCGATCATACCTTGGTGTACGATATCAGATGCAGCCGGTCCAATAACATGCATACCTAATAAACGGTCAGTTTTTGCATCAGCAACAAACTTAACAAAACCAGCACCTTCACCCGCCGCTAAAGCACGACCATTTACAGCAAAACCGAATTGACCAGTTTTAACTTCATGACCTTTTTCTTTAGCTTGTTCTTCAGTTAAACCAACCCATGCCGCTTCCGGATGTGTATAGATAACAGAAATGATTGTGTCATAGTTCACTTGAGCTGCATGACCATGAATACGCTCAACAGCCATTACACCTTCTTCCATTGCTTTATGAGCCAGCATTGGACCGCGAACCAAGTCACCAATCGCGTATACACCTTCTACAGAAGTTGCACAGTGATCATTTACTTCTACTAAACCACGTTCAGTCAATTTAATGCCTGAATCATCTGCCAATAAACCTTCTGCGTAAGCTTTACGGCCTACACAAACGATTAATTTGTCAAAAGTCTGAGTTTTTTCTTCGCCACCTTGAGTGTATTTAACAGTCACTTCACGACCATTAACTTCAGTACCAGAAACTTTAGCACCAATACGAATATCAAGGCCTTGCTTAGTTAAAAGTTTTTGGTAGTCTTTCGCCAAAGCTTTATCAGCCATTGGTAAGAATGCATCCATTGCTTCAAAAACAACAACTTCAGCACCAAGACGACGCCAAACAGAACCAAGCTCTAAACCGATTACACCAGCACCAATTACACCTAAACGCTTAGGTACTTCTGGGAAGTTCAATGCACCAGTTGAATCAACAATAATATCTTGATCTACAGGAGCTACTGGAATATTTACAGGCACAGAACCAGACGCAAGAATAACGTATTTAGGTTCTAAAACTTGAGTTTCGCCTTCATGAGAAACGAACTCAACTTTTTTACCAGCAAGTAATTTACCTGTACCTTTTAACCATTCAATACCATTGCCTTTAAGCAATTGATCGATACCACCAGTTAATTGGTCAACAATTTTGTCTTTACGAGCAAGAAGCTTAGCAAGATCAAAATTCACTTCACCTGTAGTGATACCGTGGTCAGCTAAGTGATGTACTGTATCTTCATAACGGTGAGAAGAGTCAAGTAATGCTTTAGAAGGAATACAACCTACGTTTAAGCATGTACCACCTAAAGATGGCTTACCGTTGTGAATACGTTTTTCGATACAAGCGACTTTAAAACCTAGTTGAGCAGCGCGAATCGCAGCTTCATAACCACCAGGACCACCGCCAATAACAACAAGATCAAACTGTTGAGACATTGTTTATCTCCATGGTCCGAGATAGAGGATCACTCTACCTCGGTAATATTATTCGAAGAAATTAAAGATCAAGGATGAGTTTAGCTGGCTCTTCTAACAATTCTTTGATTGCTACCAAGAAACCTACAGCTTCTTTACCATCGATCATACGGTGGTCATAAGAAAGTGCTAAATACATCATTGGCAAGATTTCAACTTGACCATTTACAGCCATAGGACGCTCTTGGATTTTGTGCATACCCAAGATACCAGTTTGTGGCTGATTCAAAATTGGAGTTGAAAGTAATGAACCGAAAGTACCACCGTTAGTGATTGTGAAAGTACCACCAGTCATTTCTTCGATAGATAATTTACCATCACGTGCTTTACCAGCATAAGCAGCAATACCTGCTTCAACTTCTGCATAGCTCATACGGTCAGTATCACGTAATACTGGAACAACAAGACCACGATCAGAAGATACTGCAACACCAATGTCATAGTAACCGTGATAAACAATATCATCGCCATCAATTGAAGCGTTTACAGCTGGGTAGCGTTTAAGTGCTTCAGTCGCAGCCTTAACAAAGAATGACATGAAGCCTAAACGAGCGCCATGGCGTTTTTCAAACGCATCTTTATATTGCTTACGCAATTCCATGATTGGCTTCATGTTAACTTCGTTGAATGTAGTTAACATTGCTGTTTCTTGAGTAGCAGCAAGAAGACGCTCAGCAACACGCTTACGTAAACGAGTCATTGGAACACGTTTTTCGATACGTTCACCAACAGCTACACTTAACGGAGTAACGTTAGCAGCTGGTTTAGCTTGATGGTTTGCAACATCTTCTTTAGTGATACGACCACCACGACCAGTACCTTGTACGTCAGCAGCAGCAATACCAGATTCAGTTAAAGCTTTACGAACCGCAGGAGCTTGGTCAGATACAGTTTCTGTACGTTCAACAACAGGCGCTGCACCAGCTTGAGTTTGAGCAACTGCTTGTTCTACTGCTGCAGGAGCAGCAGCTGCGCCAGCACCAGCTTCAAACTGAGCAATTACTTCGTCAGAAAGAACTGTATCGCCTTCATCTTTAATGATTGCAACTAAGCTACCATCAGCAGGAGCAACCACTTCTAAAACAACTTTGTCGGTTTCAATATCACAGATCACTTCGTCACGTGATACAGGTTCACCCACCTTTTTGTGCCAAGTTGCGATGGTTCCATCTGCAACAGACTCTGGGAATACCGGTGCTTTAATTTCGGTTGCCATTATTGAGAATCTCCTGATTGTTCAGCTTCGATTGCCAATGCATCATTAATTAGCTGAGCTTGTTGTTTTGCATGCAAGTACGGTGAGCCACAAGCTGGTGCAGCAGAAGCTTCACGACCTGCAAAACTGATACGGATTTGTTTGCCAGATTTTAAGATATCGTCATATAAACGCGGTGCGATAAATAACCATGCGCCTTGGTTCTTCGGCTCTTCTTGTGCCCAAACAAGTTCTTTTACGTTTGGATATGCAGCCAAGATTTCCGCAAGACGTTGCTCTGGATATGGATACAACTGTTCAATACGTACAATTGCGACATTAGTTAAGTTTTGCTCACGACGTTTTTCAAGTAAGTCGTAATAAACTTTACCGCCACAAAGTACAAGACGAGTTACATCTGACTTGTTAATTTGATCGATTTCGTCAATTACAGTTTGGAATGAACCATTTGCAAGCTCTTCTAAAGTAGAAGTCGCAAGTTTATGACGAAGTAAAGATTTCGGTGACATTACAATCAATGGCTTACGAATTGGGCGTACAGCTTGACGACGTAATGCGTGGAAAATCTGTGCAGGTGTCGTTGGAGTGATCACTTGCATATTATCTTCAGCACATAACTGTAAGAAACGTTCTAAACGAGCTGATGAGTGTTCTGGGCCTTGACCTTCGAAACCGTGTGGTAACAACATTGTTAAACCACAAACACGTTCCCACTTAGTTTCACCAGAAGCAATGAACTGGTCAATTACAACCTGAGCACAGTTTACGAAGTCACCAAATTGTGCTTCCCAAATAATTAGGCTCTTAGGAATTGTAGTTGCGTAACCATATTCAAATGCAAGAACAGCTTCTTCAGATAAAAGAGAGTCGTAAATCGCAAAACGTGGTTGGTTCTCTTTAACATGACAAAGAGGAATGTAAGTTGAACCATCAGCTTGGTTATGCAATTTCGCATGACGGTGTGAGAAGGTACCACGACCCACGTCTTCACCAGTAATACGAACTAGATAATCTTCATCTAATAAAGTTGCATAAGCTAAAGTTTCTGCTGCACCCCAGTTTAATGGAGTTTCACCAGTTTGCATTTTTACGCGGTCTTCAATTACTTTTTGAACCTGACGCTGCATTACAAACCCTTCAGGAAGTTTGCTCATGCCCTCGCCTAATTCTTTAAGGCGATTCAAGTCAAATGAAGTATCCCAATCGTCTGTGTAGTCATGGCCCAAATATGGAGTCCAATCAACAAACATTTTGGTATTTGGCTCAAGCACTAAAGCATTCGCCACATGATTACCAGCTTCTAAATCAGAACGGTAATCTTCAACCATTTGGTCAGCTTCAGCACGATCAAGTATTTTCTCTTGAACAAGTTGATCAGCATAAAGTGTACGAGTAGTTGCTTTCTTCGCAATTACTTGATACATCAATGGTTGTGTACCAGATGGCTCATCTGCTTCGTTATGGCCGCGACGACGATAACAGAACAAGTCAATTACGACATCTTTACGGAATTCGTGACGGAAATCATGTGCTAATTGAGTAGCAAAGATAACAGCTTCAGGATCATCACCATTTACGTGGAAAATTGGCGCCTGAATCATTTTAGCAACGTCAGTACAATATTCAGTAGAACGTGCATCACGTGGATCAGAAGTTGTGAAACCTACTTGGTTGTTCACAATAATATGAACTGTACCACCAACCGTATAGCCACGAGTTTGTGACATTTGGAAGGTTTCCATGTTCACGCCCTGACCTGCAAATGCCGCATCACCATGAACAATAACTGGTAGTACGTCATCACCGCCAATGTCTCTACGACGTACTTGACGTGCACGTACAGAACCTTCAACTACAGGACCAACAATTTCCAAGTGAGATGGGTTAAATGCCAATGCCAAGTGAACTTCGCCACCCGGAGTCATTACATTACTTGAGAAACCTTGGTGGTATTTAACGTCGCCAGAACCTTTTTTATGAATTGATTTACCTTCGAACTCACCAAATAAGTCCGCAGGGTTTTTACCCATAATATTCACAAGAAGGTTTAAACGGCCACGGTGTGGCATACCGATAACAACTTCTTTACAACCTACAGCACCAGCACGCTGAATAATCTCGTTTACCATAGGAATAAAAGATTCGCCGCCTTCCACACCAAAGCGTTTAGCGCCAACGTATTTATTACCTAAGTATTTTTCAAGACCTTCTGCGGCTGTTAAACGCTCTAAGAAGCCTTTCTTTTGATCATTTGTGTAATTAAATTTACCACGAACACTCTCAAGACGTTGTTGAATCCAACGCTTTTCTTTTGTGTCCACGATATGCATGTATTCAACACCGATTGAACCACAATAGATTGCTTCCATTGCTTCAATCATTTCAGCAAGTGTTGCTTCACTCTTGCCGATCTCAAGATTGCCTGTATTGAATACTGTGTCTAAATCTGATTTGGTTAAACCATGAGCTGAAAGATCTAAATCTGGAATCTCTTCACGCTTAGCAAGACCTAATGGATCTAATTTAGCTTTTTGATGTCCGCGATTACGATAAGCAGCAATAAGTTGTAAAACGCCAATTTGACGACGCTCATGCTCAGTACTTACAGTACTTTGTACAACAGGTTGAACACGATTAGCATTACGTCCTAGTAATAGGAATTGCTCACGCACAGCGCTGTGTGGTTGGTCACCCTTTGGATATTTATCGAAATATTGGCGCCAGTCCTCAGCTACAGAGGTTGGGGAAGTCAGGTACTGCTCGTAAAGTTCTTCAATATACGCTGCACTATCAGCGGAAAGTTCAGTGTCAAGACGCAATGCGTCAGCAACTTCTTGCATTTGTGGACCCATTTCCTATTGCAAAAAATATTACAGGCTGCCTTTTAAGCATACCCATGATGCATAATGCCAAATTGGTAAAAAAGGCATTACTTACCCAACAGGTCACTAAGACCATGGGGCGTCATACTACCTAGAGAGAAAACTCCATAGGTAATTAATGAATCACAACGCCCTCAATGGCATCATCACTCACCTTATACTCGATTAAAACCGAGCAATTTTTTGCAAATCTTTTTAGAAAAATTAACTTTAAAATTAACTTTTCTAAAATGACTTTAACCATAAAAATTAAGCACAGATCTAAGATCGTGCTACTTAAATTAATTTCACTAGTATACGCTTTTTTCACCTATAACTTTGTGGCAAATCGTATCATGTTCTTAAACAACGATTGATTTTTTTGACACATACCACCTATAAATTGGCGAAATACATAAGCGATTTTATCTTTTAATATACGGTGCAATATATAAAATCCTCGCTCTTTTCGACCAAAGTCTAAAGTTTACATTATAAAGTTAAAAAAAAACGCACATCAAGGATGCGCGTTTTCTATTTGTGCAGAATTAACCCGCTTGATCTAATAGCATATTACGGATATGACCGATTGCTTTAGTAGGGTTTAGTCCTTTAGGACATACTGACACACAGTTCATAATACCTTTACAACGGAACAAACTGAATGGATCGTCAAGACGAGCCAAACGGTCTGCGGTAGCAGTATCACGAGAGTCGATAATAAAACGGTATGCATTCAACAATGCTGAAGGACCTAAGAATTTATCAGGGTTCCACCAGAATGATGGGCATGAAGTTGAACAACATGCACAAAGAATACATTCATACAAACCATTTAAGTGTTCACGCTCTTCAGGAGATTGTAAACGCTCTTTAGGTGGAGCTGGTTGGTTGTTGATCAAGAATGGCTGAATTTTGTCATATTGATCATAGAATTGATTCATATCTACAACCAAGTCTTTCACAACTGGTAAACCAGGCAAAGGACGAATCACAATTTTTTCAGGCAGGTCGTTTAAATTCCATAAACAAGCCAAACCATTTTTACCATTAATGTTTACACCATCCGAACCACAAATACCTTCACGGCATGAACGACGGAACGTTAATGATTCATCTTGAACCTTTAAAGCAAGTAATGCATCAAGCAACATACGGTGCTTATCAGTCAATTCAAGCTTGAAAGTTTGCATGTACGGCGCTTTATCCTTATCAGGATCATAGCGGTAGATTTCGAATGTACGAGTACCTCTACTCATCTTTATACTCCCGATTAGAATGTACGTGGTGCTGGTGGAATTGCATCAACAGTCAACGGCTTGAAGCGCACTGGCTTATATTCCAAACGGTTGTCTGATGAATACCATAAAGTATGCTTCATCCACTCATCATCACGGCGACCGTATGAATAAGTTGGGTGATCAGCTGGCAATTCATAATCAACTACAGTATGAGCACCACGACATTCTTTACGCGCAGCAGCTGAAATTAATGTAGCTTTTGCAACTTCATATAAGTTTTCAACTTCAAGCGCTTCAACACGTGCAGTGTTGAATACTTTAGATTTATCTTTCAAGTGAATGTTGCGCACACGTGGTTCAAGAGCAAGAATCTCTTTAACACCTTTATCAAGCAAAGCTTGAGTACGGAATACACCAGCGTGGTCTTGAACGATATCACGAATCGCATCAGCAACTTCTTGTGCATTTTCACCAGAAGTTGATTCATCCAACTTACGTACGCGATCTAATGTTTGCTCTAATACGTTTGTTGGAAGCGGTGCATATTCATCACCATGATGCTTAGTTACGTAGTCGATAATGTGCTCACCAGCAGCTTTACCAAATACAACCAAGTCAAGAAGTGAGTTAGTACCTAAACGGTTTGCACCATGTACTGACACACAAGAACATTCACCAATTGCATAGAAACCTTTTACAGGTTTAGTGTAGTTGTCTGTACCTGCTTCAGGTAAGCACACTTGACCATGCATATTTGTAGGAATACCACCCATTTGATAATGGATTGTTGGTACTACAGGAATTGGTTCTTTAGTAATGTCAACGTTCGCGAATTTTTTACCAATCTCAAATACAGATGGTAAACGCTTCATGATTGTGTCAGCACCTAAGTGGGTCATATCAAGTAAGATATAATCACCTTTTGGACCACAACCACGACCTTCTTTAATTTCTTGGTCCATAGAACGTGATACGAAGTCACGTGGAGCCAAGTCTTTTAAAGTTGGTGCATAACGTTCCATGAACGGTTCGCCGTCTTTGTTACGAAGGATCGCACCTTCACCACGACAACCTTCAGTCAACAATACGCCTGCGCCCGCAACACCTGTTGGGTGGAATTGCCAGAATTCCATATCTTGTAATGGAATACCAGCACGAGCAGCCATACCAAGACCGTCACCAGTGTTGATATAAGCATTTGTTGATGCACGGTAAACACGACCAGCACCACCGGTCGCAAACAATGTCGCTTTTGCTTGGAATACTGCGATATTACCAGTTTCTTGGTCAATCGCTGTTACACCAAGAACATCACCTGCTTCGTTACGGATCAAATCAAGAGCGATCCATTCAACGAAGAACTGAGTGCCCATTTTCACGTTGCTTTGATAAAGCGTGTGTAATAATGCGTGACCAGTACGGTCAGCAGCAGCACAAGCACGTGGAACTGGTTTATCACCATAGTTCGCAGAGTGACCACCGAACGGACGCTGGTAAATTGTACCATCAGCGTTACGGTCAAACGGCATACCCATGTGTTCAAGTTCATATACAACTTTTGGTGCTTCACGACACATAAATTCAATTGCGTCTTGGTCACCTAACCAGTCAGAACCTTTTACCGTATCGTAAAAGTGGAAATGCCAGTTATCTTCTTGCATGTTACCTAACGACGCACCGATACCGCCCTGAGCAGCAACTGTATGTGAACGTGTCGGGAAAACTTTAGTAAGTACTGCAACTTTCAAACCTGCTTGAGCAAGTTGGTAAGATGCACGCATACCAGAACCACCACCACCAACGATAACTGCATCGAAAGTGAGGTTTTGAATATTTGAATAATCTTCTTTAGGGGTTATCGCGCCCATGATATCTTCCTATCAATTCGCCCAGAAAATCTGGATACCCCAGATTGCGTACACAAACACTGCAATAATGACAGCCGTCGTCAGTACAAGGCGTAAACCTTTCGCTGAAGGACCCATTTGACGAGTAGTGACATAGTCAGTGAAAACTTGCCACATACCAATCCATGCGTGTGCGATAAGCGATAAAATTGCCAATAAAGAAAAAATCTTCATTGGTAATGTCATCATGAAGCCAGCCCACTGTTGATAGTCAAATCCACCTTTGCAGAGAATCCAACCAAAAAGAACAACAGTATAAGCTGCTAATACAACCGCACTTACACGCTGGATAAACCAATCACGAGAACCTGAACCAGTTAAACCTGTAGCACTTTTCATTAGAACATAATCCATACAAAGGCTGCGATAATGGCTACCACAGATAAGATCAATGAAATTGTCGCTGCAATACGACCACTTTGCAGTTCTTCAGCAAAACCTAAATCTGCAAGTAAGTGCTTAACTCCAGCAATAAAGTGGAATATCAAGCCGGCTGCAAATACCCAAACAACAAAACGTACAAGGATATTTCCAAAAACGACATTTTTAACGTAGTCAAATCCTTCTGGTGAAGATAATGATTTATCTAGAATCCATAAGAGAACTGGTACTAATAAGAAAACGATGACACCTGATAAACGGTGTAAAATTGATGCAATAGCCACGGGTGAGCGTAAATTTACCGCTAACACCTGACCCATGGACAAATTGACAGGTCTGTTGCTTTTCACAGCGGGCATCCTGTAGGTAGAAACTCCGACCGGAGTTTGTTGAATTAATTCCAAGGAAAGCTGGCATTGTTAGGCAAGCACAGCTCATGCCTAACCTATAAACGACACTGAATTATAAAACGCGAAGTATCAAAATACAAACAATCCACTTTGCCATTTCAGCAAAAAACCATTAAATAAGAATCATTCAAAACAATATTACATTATTAGGCCAATAAAAAAACTATACCTATATACATCATGTCCTTGTTTAAAATAACTTTTTATTTAATTTCATTTTTTCTGAAATTTCTTTTAAATAAGCCGATTTTAGACTAAAGATAAAGTTATAAATTCCTCATATCAATAGAAAAATGATCGCAATACCCTCCTATTTTCAATGTGAGCCACATTTTCAAATAAGTGAACAGACTTATATTTCAGTTAGATATTAAGCGATCTACACTAATTTTTCGAAAGTGAATTTCATTAAAAAACAGTTCTTATGATTTTAAACTCGTCTGATAAGCTATTTTTTATACAATTAAACTTAAAAAAAGAACAATATTCTTTGTTACAACTAAATAAAAATACAATTTTTTTTGAGTAGAAATTTGAAATTACATCATGAGTTTTATGATTTTTTTAAGCGGAGTGGCATTTTCTACCGTCTTATTATTCTAAATTGCAATTTATAAATTTGCTTACAATTGTACTCATCCTTCATTTTTTTTCTGCACGTTCTTGTTGAATTGACTTATTATACCATCCCGATGCAGTGATTTTACTGACTTTTTTGCTCGGGTCTTGATGACTAACTCTCTGTGGGAACGTCATTTTTTATCCATAAGTATAATTGACAAAATTTCAGTACTCACTAATCTTATAGCAAATTTTGACACCGTCTGATTCGCACATGAGAACATTAGGATTTCGAGTCAGATCAACATTCACCAGGACAGGAGATCTATTGAATGTCTGAAGCAAATGGCAAAAAAGCCGTATTACATCTTGATGGCAAAGAAATTGGATTACCAATCTACAGTGGCACTTTAGGTCCAGATGTAATTGATGTCAGCAGCATACTGAAAGAAGGTCATTTTACTTTCGATCCTGGTTTTATGGCGACAGCCGCATGCGAATCTAAAATTACTTTTATTGATGGTGACAAAGGTATTTTATTACACCGCGGCTACCCAATTGATCAGTTAGCAACTCAAGCAGACTATCTTGAAACTTGTTATTTATTATTAAATGGTGAGCTTCCAACTGCTGAACAAAAAGTTGAGTTTGATACGAAAGTACGTGCTCACACTATGGTTCACGATCAAGTTAGCCGTTTCTTCAATGGTTTCCGTCGTGATGCTCACCCAATGGCGATCATGGTCGGTGTTGTAGGTGCATTATCTGCGTTCTATCACAACAACCTAGATATTGAAGACATCAACCACCGTGAAATCACTGCAATTCGCTTAATTGCAAAAATTCCAACACTTGCTGCTTGGAGTTACAAATATACAGTAGGTCAACCATTCATCTACCCACGTAACGATTTAAGTTATGCGGAAAACTTCTTGCACATGATGTTTGCTACTCCTGCTGACCGTGATTACAAAGTTAATCCTGTTCTTGCTCGCGCAATGGATCGTATTTTCACGCTTCATGCTGACCATGAGCAAAATGCTTCTACATCTACAGTACGTCTTGCTGGTTCTACTGGTGCAAACCCGTATGCATGTATCTCTGCTGGTATCTCTGCACTTTGGGGACCTGCTCACGGTGGTGCAAACGAAGCAGTTCTTAAGATGCTTGATGAAATCGGTAGCGTTGAAAACGTTGCAGAGTTCATGGAAAAAGTTAAACGCAAAGAAGTTAAACTTATGGGCTTCGGTCACCGCGTTTACAAAAACTTCGACCCACGTGCTAAAGTAATGAAGCAAACTTGTGACGAAGTTCTTGAAGCTTTAGGCATCAACGATCCTCAATTAGCACTTGCTATGGAGCTTGAGCGTATCGCATTGAACGACCCGTACTTCGTTGAGCGTAAACTTTACCCTAACGTAGACTTCTACTCAGGTATCATCCTTAAAGCGATTGGTATCCCAACAGAAATGTTTACTGTAATCTTCGCTCTTGCTCGTACAGTTGGTTGGATCAGCCACTGGTTAGAAATGCACAGCGGCCCTTACAAAATCGGTCGTCCTCGTCAGCTTTATACTGGTGAAACTCAACGCGACATCAAACGTTAATATTCGAAAGAAAATTAAATAAAAAAAAGCTGCCTTCTGGCAGCTTTTTTTTTATTTAAATCTTTTTCTACTCTACACTTATTCTTCTTCATACATAGTTAACAAGTGATGGCTAATTCCATCTGCTCGCAACCAAGCCAACTCATAACTCGCTTTAGCCAAAGCTAAAACACGTCTTTCAAATTCCACCCATATGGTTTTGACTTGAGACTCCGAAATACCCAAACCACTCTCGTGTGCTAGATGTTTATTCTTTTCACATATCTTTAAAGCGTGATAAAGCTTACGGCCTTGGCTCGCCCCTTCCATTAACCGAACACGCTTACTTAAAATGAAGCCCTCAACATGCTGCAAGTCTGCATGAGGCAGCATCGGTACTAAGATTTGATTCAACTGATCGTCTAAACGCTTCCACACAGCCAAACGCTGCTCTGCCGTATAAGTATTCCATTGAATCACCTCGTGATTAAAACGACGACAACCACGACAAACCTGATCACCAAAAACTGTTGAACAACGCCCTGCACATGGGGTGAGAGAGAGCGTTCGATGATCATTACTCAAAACAAACTCCTTAAATAAACCATATACTTTTTATGGTTTTCTCGCTTATTACAAATTTTCGCGCTAAAATATGCGCCTTAAATTTCTATCTTAATACATTTGGAGTTTTCCATGAACGCTACTGTAGAACAGCTTGCACCTGTAGAACAGCAAGCGACCGCAGGTTGGGTTGTTGCCGCACTATATCAATTTAAAGAAGTTCAAGATCCTGCCGATCTTCAACAACGTTTATTAGACTTAGTGAAAACAATTAATCTTTGCGGAACTCTGATTGTAGCAGGTGAAGGAATTAATGGTACTGTTGCTGGTGATCGCGTAGCAATTGATACTTTACATCAATTTTTGCTCAATGAAGGCTTTGGCGCTATGGAATACAAAGAATCCCATAGTTCTGACAAACCTTTCCGCAAAATGAAAATTAAGCTTAAAGAAGAAATTGTAACTTTAGGCGTTGAAGTTAAACCTCGCGACTTAGTGGGTCACTACCTTGATCCTAAAGAGTGGAATGATTTAATTGCTCGTGATGATGTAATTTTAATCGACACACGTAATGATTACGAATATAAAGCGGGTACGTTTAAGGGCGCCATTGACCCTAAAACAGAAACATTCCGTGAATTCCCAGAATACGTTAAAAAAGAATTAGAGCAACATAAAGATAAAAAAATTGCGATGTTCTGTACTGGTGGTATTCGCTGTGAAAAATCAACGTCTTTACTTCTTCAAGAAGGATTTAAAGAGGTTTACCACCTTAAAGGCGGTATTCTTAAGTACCTAGAAGAAACCCCTGCCGATGAAAGCTTATGGGAAGGCGAATGTTTCGTATTTGACGGACGTACTGCTGTAACTCATGGCGTCGAAGAAGGCGTGAATATTAAATGTCATGCTTGTGGTTGGCCTTTAACTCCTGAAGAGTCGGCTCTACCTAGTTATGAACACGGTGTTTCTTGCGTTTATTGCATCGACAAGACCACAGAAAAGCAAAAAGCTGGTTTCCGTATGCGACAGTCACAAATTGCTGCTGCAAAACGTAAACGCCTATAAAACTATAATATAGTTTTTAAAGGGCATTTAGATTTCTACTGCCCTTTTTTATTTTATATCACTAAATTTTTCGTAATAAAAAACGCCCTAGAAAGGACGTTATTTATTATTTCTTCTAATAAATTAATTTGGCGTATGATACATCAAGTATAATTCATTCAAATTATCTGGGATTTCTTCTGCCAGTTCATCCATTAACTGTCCATTACGACGGAAAGATTCCATCTGTGGATCTTCTTCATCAATTCCACTAAATACCATCATTGGTAAAGTTAAATCAATTAATTGTTCTTCATATTCAGGTGCAAACCATGCATCTTCATTTAAGAACATTGCATCAACAAATCCAACACTCCAGTCGCCTAAGCTAGACTCAACATCGGCTTCTTCAATTTCAAACGGAAATTCAATTCCATTTTCATTTGCTAAGTCTTGTCGAATTGACTCTAACCACGCTTTGATCTGCTGAATAATTTCGGCAGGAACTTTTTTATGGTTATTATCAAATAATTCATCTAACCAACGATCAAACTGAGGGCCTACTGCAATTGCACACAGAAAACCATGAGTTGCAGCGAAATCTAGACCATACTCATTGTGGTCTCCATCTAGATATTCACTTAATTGGTCTAAATCTAACGCACTCATTGTGTTACCTGACTATAAAAAAGAAATCTACGATAGCATAGCATCTAAGCTGACGATGCCCTATTCAGATTTGATTAGTCTTCATCATCAAGATCATCATCGTCTAAATCGTAATCAAAATCTTTTAACTCACGCTCCAAACGGCGTTGAGCCAATAGATCATCAATTAATCTACGTTTTTCTAATGATTCTTTCGCAGTGATTTTGCCTGATGACTCATCAAAACCGACATCATCATCATCACCGTAGTTATCATCTAATTCAAAATCTGTAGAAGACACTAAAACTACCTCTAATGAAAAAATGTGAATGGGTCTAGCCGCTATTTATCTTGGTTATTTAAACGTGTCAAGTTTTATTTATATTTTTTTCATTAAACTGCATATTTGTACTTTTTTTCGCCCAAAAAATTGTGTATTTATAAACCTGAACTATTTTTTTGATCAGAAAAAAATTCTATGATCTTTTCGATGATTTAACCTTGAAAAAAATGATTTTAGCCCAATATTCAAAAAACAGACGTGAATTCAAAGATATTTTTTATTTAACGGTTGCTGATCAAAGCCAAAACATTTCAAGCAAATTGTGCTATCATGCACGGTTTTTCACTGCCACAGATTCAACAAAGAGTAAGCAAAGATGAGCGATATGCATTCCCCTACTTCTCAAGTAGCGGCTCTGATTAGCCGAGGCAAAGAACAAGGTTACTTAACTTACGCTGAGGTTAACGATCATCTGCCGGACTCGATTACTGAAAGCGAACAGATTGAAGACATTATTCAAATGCTTCAAGACGTTGGTATTCCTGTACACGAGCGTGCACCTGAATCTGACGATACCATGTTCGGTGAGTCGGCTGACGCAACTGATGAGGTTGCTGAAGAAGAAGCTGCTGCCGTACTTGCATCGGTTGAAAATGAGCCTGGACGTACGACAGACCCTGTACGTATGTACATGCGTGAAATGGGTACAGTTGAGCTGTTAACCCGTGAAGGTGAAATCAGCATTGCCAAGCGTATTGAAGAAGGTATCCGTGATGTCCTTAATTCAATTGCTTACTGGCCAAATGCTGTTGAAGTTGTATTAAAAGAATATAATGATTTCTTAACTGGCGAACGCCGTCTTGCCGATATTTTATCTGGCTACCTCGATCCTGAAACTGATGAAGATATTCCAGAAGTTTTAGAAGAAGTTGAAGAGCTTGAGGAAGAAGACGAATCATCTTCAAAATCAACGAAAGAAGTTAAGCTTGATGATGATGATGAAGAAGAAGAATCTGAAGGTGATGACGACTCTGAAGGTGATTCAGGCCCAGACCCAGAAGTTGCAAAAGTTCGTTTTACCGAGCTTGAAGCTGCTTGGGCTAAAACAAAAGCTGTTGTTGAAAAACATGGTCGTAACAGTCCAGAGGCAGAAGAAGCTTTAGAAGCTTTAGCTACTGTGTTTATGATGTTTAAATTTACACCACGTTTATTTGACATCATCTCTGAAATGATCCGTGGTACACATGAGCAAATTCGTGCCAATGAACGTGAAATCATGCGTTATGCAGTACGTCGTGGCCGTATGGACCGTACTCAATTTCGTACATCTTTCCCTAAACAAGAATCTAATCCAGCTTGGTTAGATGAACAAATTGCTAAAGCCCCTGCTGAAATCAAGGCGCATTTAGAAAAAGTTCGTCCAGATGTTTTAGCATTCCAACAAAAGATTGCAGATATTGAGAAAGAGCTTAGTTTAAGCGTTGCTGAAATTAAAGATATCTCTAAACGTATGGCAATTGGCGAAGCGAAAGCACGTCGTGCCAAGAAAGAAATGGTAGAAGCCAACCTCCGTTTGGTAATTTCGATTGCGAAGAAATATACTAACCGTGGTTTACAGTTCCTTGACTTGATTCAAGAAGGGAACATTGGTTTGATGAAAGCTGTAGACAAGTTTGAATACCGCCGTGGTTATAAATTCTCGACCTATGCAACTTGGTGGATTCGTCAGGCAATTACCCGTTCGATCGCCGATCAGGCTCGTACGATTCGTATTCCAGTTCACATGATTGAAACGATTAATAAGATCAACCGTGTATCTCGTCAATTGTTACAAGAAATGGGCCGTGAACCAACACCTGAAGAATTAGGTGAACGTTTAGAAATGGACGAAGTTAAGGTTCGTAAGGTACTTAAGATTGCTAAAGAACCGATTTCAATGGAAACACCTATTGGTGATGATGAAGATTCGCATCTTGGTGATTTCATTGAAGATCAAAACATCACTTCTCCAATTGATGCTGCGACTTCAGAAGGCTTAAAAGAAGCAACTCGTGAAGTATTGGAAAACTTAACTGAACGTGAAGCGAAAGTATTGAAGATGCGTTTTGGTATTGATATGCCAACCGATCACACACTTGAAGAAGTTGGTAAACAATTTGACGTAACACGTGAACGTATCCGTCAGATTGAAGCGAAAGCATTGCGTAAATTACGCCACCCTTCTCGTTCTGAACACTTACGTTCTTTCTTGGAAAATGACTAAATTTTGAAAGCTTGAAATTTCAAAACCAAGCCCCATTTAATAGAAAGAGCTATAAACGCCTGCGATAATGCAGGCGTTTCAAATCATGAGGTAACTTATGTTAGACCGCACTCCATCTCGCGAACTACAAGAACATCTTTGGGTATTTCCGATGGATTATCCAATTAAACTTATTGGCGATGCGGGTGAAGAATTACGTGTTGCTGTAGTCGATATCTTGGTGAAACATTTCCCAGAGTTCGATCACTCAACATTAAAAGTTCAAGAATCTCGCACTGGCAAGTATCATTCTTTAACAGCACAATTGCGCTTTGAGGAATTGGAACAAGTTCATGCACTTTATGCTGACTTGGCTGCTTGTCCGCAGATTAGAACTGCGCTTTAATTTTAAGTTCTTCAATAAATACCACAGTCAGGCATTCTTACTGTGGTATTTTTTTGGAAATTTTAAAACCTCCACACCACGAAAAACCTTACAAATATTTAGAATTCCTTTTATAAAATCCTTTAAAATTACAAGGTCTTCGGCTTTATCTAGTAAATATTCACTGGGCGCCGCATAAACTAACTTATAGGAAGATATTGTGATGAGCCTTGATAAACCTAACTTAATCATTCGGCAATGGAACGATTTACAAGATTATCAAAGCAAATTTGAAACCATGAAACTCTTAACAAATGAGCGAGATCAAAATACGCCCGATGAGTTATGGTTACTTCAGCATCATAATGTTTTAACTCAAGGTCAAGCTGGCAAACCTGAACATATCCTTATTTCATCAGATATTCCTGTAGTACAAACTGATCGTGGAGGGCAAGTAACTTGGCATGGACCTGGTCAACTTGTGGCTTACTTTATGTTTGATCTTAATCGTCTAAAATGGAACGTACGAACGTTAGTCAGTTTTGCTGAACAATTCATGATAGATGTTTTAAAAAAATATGGAATTGAAGCGTATGCTAAGCCTGATGCACCGGGAGTATATGTAGATGGCCGTAAGATTGGTTCCTTAGGTTTTAAAATCCGTCGTGGCTGTAGCTACCATGGGTTAGCGCTAAATCTGGACTGTGCCCTAGACGGGTTCCAGACAATCAATCCTTGTGGCTACGCAGGTTTAGAAATGGTGCGTATACAAGATTTGGTGACTCCTTATCCATCATTCACTCAACTTTGCCAAGACTTTATTGAGTATATTAAGAACACTGGGTACTTTAATGACCCAGAAGTCAAAACTGAATAAATCGCTTTGCGATGAAATAAAAATGGATTAGAGTAATTACTCTAAATTTGCTTTTGCATAATTTTAACAAGGGATACGCGAGTGATTTCGACAAAAGCTGTAAAGCCTACTCTGCAACTTGCCTACGTTAAGCTCATGATGGATGTTGTTGGTCGTGGCTTAGTCATGGCAAGTCAAGTGGACACTGAAATACAAGAGGAAGTATCTAAATTTCCTGTTCACTTTGTACTTTCAATGAATGTTTTCCCAAATGGACCAGCATTTTTTGCTCGAGTCACAGAAGACAAACAGTTAGAGCTACTCAAAAGAGCTGAAAGAAAGCCAGACTTAACTATTACATTCAAACATGTAACTCATGCCTTTTTAGTATTTTCTTTTCAAGAAAGTACTGCCCAAGCATTTGCTAATGACCGAATGATTGCTGATGGTGATGTATCTGCTGCCATCCGCTTAGTACGCTGTCTAAATAAAATGGAATCTCTTATTTTACCTAAATTGGTTGCGTCACTTGCAGTGAAAGAATACCCAACCGAACTAACCCTAAAAGAAAAATTCAACGAAGCTGCAAATATTTATTTAAAAGTAGCTAAGTCCTATTTCAAGCGGAGCGCATAACATGGCTAAACCATATTACGAATTCTTTTGTCCTGTAAAAGTCATTGCTGGTAATGCTGCGTTAGAACATATTCCGTTTGAACTTGCGACTTTAGGCGCGAAACGCCCGCTCATCATTACAGATAAAGGTGTGCGCGCAAATGGCTTACTCAACCCGATTGAAGCTGCATTCAGCACGACTGATGCTGTCATTGGTCATGTTTTCGATGATGTCCCACCAGACTCAAGTTTAGAAGTTGTTCGTCTTGCAGCAGAAGCTTATCGTACAAACAAATGTGATGCGATTATTGCCGTAGGTGGTGGTTCAGTTATCGATACCTCTAAAGCAACTAACATTTTAGTGTCTGAAGGTGGAGATGACTTACTTCAATATTCTGGTGCACACAACCTACCAAAACCATTAAAACCATTTTTCGTAATCCCGACTACATCAGGTACGGGATCTGAAGTGACTATGGTTGCTGTGGTTTCAGATACGCAAAAGAATGTTAAGTTAGCGTTCGCTTCTTATTACCTAATGCCACATGCAGCGATTCTAGATCCACGTATGACGCTTACATTGCCTCCTCATTTAACAGCAATGACAGGTATGGATGCATTAACACATTGTGTTGAAGCTTATACATGTATGGCTGCTAATCCGCTTAGCGATGCTTATGCAAGTGCTGGCATTAAAAAAATCAGCGAGAACTTATTTAATGTCTTAGAAAATCCAAATGACTCACAAGGTCGTTTAGAACTAGCACAAGCCTCTACAATGGCGGGAATTGCATTTTCTAACTCAATGGTAGGACTTGTACACTCTTTAGGTCATGCTTTAGGTGCTGTGGCTCACCTGCCTCACGGTTTATGCATGAATTTATTCTTGCCCTATGTACTTGAATACAATAAGCAAGTAAATGGCCAGAAAATTGGTGAGTTACTATTGCCCTTAGCCGGTGCTGATATCTATGCCCAAACTCCAGCAACCCAACGTGCAGACAGAGCGATTGCTACGATTTTAGCAATGCGTGATCGTCTATTTACTTTAACTAAGTTACCACGCACTTTACGCGAAACAGGCAAAGTAACTGAAGCACAGCTCGATGAAGTTGCAGAGAAAGCACTAAATGATGGCTCAATTATTTACAATCCTAAAGAAGCAAGCCTAAAAGATATCCGAGATATCTTACAAAAGGCATGGTAATACCATAAGTTAAATTAAAAAAATTCTCATAAGATCCTGATTTTTATATAAAATCAGGATTTTTTTTATAGATGTGAATCTGTATTCATCATTTTATTTGTAAATATGGCAAAAAATTTGCTAAAAAATCGATGAAAGTACTGACAATTTGCATCAATTTAGGATAGATTGGCGCACTTTATCTTTTTCTGTAGGGGGGATCGTTCGTCTCAAACGATCCTTAACACCAAGCTGATCCTTGATCAACGATTATGAGGATAACGCCGTTGACAACTATCTCTGGGACTCCGTCTGTAGTTAAACTACAAAAAACGTTAGGTCTTTGGCATATTATTATTATTGGTTTAGCCTATATTCAGCCAATGACATTATTTGACACATTCGGTCTAGTTTCCGAAGAAAGTCATTACCATGTCCCGACTTCGTATATTTTTGCATTAATTGCAATTTTGCTAACATCGATTAGTTACGGACATATGATTAAGCGCTATCCGTCTTCAGGTTCAGCTTATACTTATGCACAAAAATCCATCCATCCCAATGTTGGATTTATGGTCGGTTGGTCATCTTGGTTAGATTATTTGCTTTCACCAATGGTCAATATTATTTTGGCTGGTATTTATCTTGATGCATTATTCCCTACAGTCAATCATTGGGTATGGGTGATTGTATTAACAGCGTTCATGACTGGTATTAACTTACGCGGTGCACGTTTTGTTGCTAATTTTAATAGCCTCATTGTATTTGTACAGTTACTCGTGATCGGTATATTTACTTATCTGGTCTATAGCAAATTACAAATGGGCTATAATGCAGAAGGTCCAATTACAGAAGCAACCCGTTATCAGTTATGGAGCTTAGAGCCTTTCTGGAATGAGTTGACATCCGTAGGGGCATTGGTCACTGGTGCAACATTACTTTGCTTCTCGTTTACCGGGTTCGACTCTTTAAGTTCTTTAGCAGAAGAAACAAAAGATACTGAAAAAACATTACCTAAAGCGATTTTCTTAACAGCACTTATCGCTGGAGTAATCTTTGTCATCAGTACTTACTTCATGCAAATTTACTTCCCTAATGACCCTAAAAACTACTTTGAAGATGTTGCAGCAACACAGCCAGACATTTTATTACTAGTAGGTGGTTCATTATTTCAGTCATACGTTCTTGCTTTTGCAATCATTACTGTCATGGCATCTGGTATTTCAGCTCATGCAGGTGTATCACGCTTGATGTATGCGATGGGACGTGATGGTGTAATCAATAAAAAAATCTTTGGTCATGTTAGTCCAAAAAATTATACGCCTTCATACAATATTCTTATTGTAGGTGTTGTAGCACTAGCAGCAGGCTTCATGAGCTTAGATATTGTCATTTCAATGATTAGCTTTGGAGCATTAACGGCATTCACATTTGTTAATTTATCCGTGATTTCACGTTATGCTTTACGTGATGGCCGCACGAAGAATTTCAAAGATATTTTTAACTTCGTCATTATTCCACTTCTTGGTTTCTTTAGTATCTTCGCCTTATGGCTTGAGATTGAAGAGACGGCCTTAAAATATGGTTTGTGGTGGGCAATGTTCGGTATTTTATATCTAGGTTATAAAACCAAAGGATTTAAATATCAGGCACCACAACATAATGAACATGAGTAACCCATTGTAAAAAAGGCGCTTTAAGCGCCTTTTTTTTTATAGGTCAGATTAACCAAAAATTTTATTGACAATACTTTGCACACGTTGAGCATAAAGCTTCGCTGTTTCAAGGTCACCAGTAGGAACTTCCTCTACACTTGCATCAGAAGGCGATTGAACTAAAAGCCCAACTGAACCACCTAAGTTATTCACATCTTCACGTGTTGCGTCTTTTGTATTCGCAGGTAATAAACCAAGACTTACCCAAATTCCACCATGCTGCGATGCTAAAGTTTGTAATTGGATGAGAGTTACTTGCTTATCACCATTTAAGCTCGCGCTGTTTGTGAAACCTGCAAATACTTTATCTTGCCAACCACGTGTAAACCATACTTTTGAAGTTGCATCAGCAAACTTTTTAAACTGCCATGGTGCTGTGCCCATATAAGTCGGAGCACCAAAGACAATCCCCTTCGCATCATTTAATGTCTGCCAATCTTGATCAGTAATATTCCCCTCTTGATCAATTTGGATGAGCTGCGCATTAATTTCATTTGCAAACGTTTCAGCCACTACCTTGGTATGGCCATAACCAGAGAAATATACAACCGCGATATTAGAGTTAGACATGGGAGAAAACCTTTGTTTTATTAAATTCCACTTTATGATATATTTTAGAAACTAGGTGTCAATTAGTTACTAGTTGGTAACTAGGGTAATTTTTTAAGAAATTAGCAGGTAAATACTATGAATGAGTGTCTAAAATATAATGTTTTTCAACAACATTGCCCTGCTCGTTTATTTTTTGAAAAAATTGCAGATAAGTGGGTTTTATTGATTTTAAATGTGCTTGAAGAGGAAAATCAGCATTTCAATTTACTCAAAAAGAATATTCAAGGAATTTCGCCGAAAGTGCTATCTCAAAAATTAAAAATGTTGGAAAGAGATGGTTTTATCGAACGTAAAATCCAGAATACTTCTCCTATTCGTGTTGATTACTCACTGACTTCTTTAGGGCAAAATGTAGCTGCAATGGCATTCCAATTAAAGGAATGGGCTGAAACCAATATTGAACAGGTTTTAGCAGCCCAAATGACTTATGATGAAAAAGTACTAGAACAGGCTTAACTTAGAGTTCCTCTAAAATTTCAATGAACTTTATCGATTAGGCTGTGTTCTTAACTTAAAGATGGCTCAACTTAATTAATTTTAATCGGTTCAGGTGACGCACTTATTTTAAATTGAATAGTTAAAGGTTCGCATTGTTTTAACTCCTGACCATTTTTCAAATAGCTACTTTCTAAACCATATTTCCAAGTACCGTTCATGATTTCAAATGCAGGATAATTGACAATAAAAGTTTTGGTTTCATTAGGCTGGTACTCGTAGGTTTGAGTCTCTTTACACTCATTTTCTGGATAAGAACGCTTTGTATTTCCAAGTAAATAGAGTTCTAAAGGTACATAACACGCAGGTTGCTTTTCTTGTATTTTCTCTAATCCCTTATTAGTTTGAGTAATTTGCAAAGCAATTGTGCCGTTTAAAGTTAACTGCTGCGCATATTTAAAAACTGTTTCTTTTTCTATGGGTTCACGCGTTACATTATTAAGAAACTGTAATTTACGCTGTAGGCCATAACAATCATCTTCAACAGGAGCAGGTAACCAGATTTCATTATCTTTTGAGTCACCTTTCTCTCCATCCGCTGGTGTCTCATAATCACCCGGTTTACCAGGTTTAGTCGGATATCCCGACCCTCCTAAACTGGCGCCGCCTGCAAATAAATCCTCTCCGCAGGCGGTCAAAAGACCGCCTATTAAAATCAAGCTCATGGATATTATTAATTTTTTATAAGTTGTTTTCGTCATATTGATAAGCTCCGAAACGGAAAGTTTTAGTTGCACCCTTTTTTCCTTCATCTAGTGCACAACGTTCAATGGCTAACTTGAGTACTTGTAGTGATAAATCTTCCCATAAGCGCAAACTTGCTTCTTTGAGTAAAGTGATTGATTCATCTGTTAGTTCATCAGCAAAAATTGCTTGTTCTAAATAGGGTTCTTTTTCTGGTTCAAATAAATTATGAACTCCGGCAGCTAAATGTGCTTCTAAATTACTTGTTAATAATTTTCGAACTTCGAATTGCTCCACATCAGGCATAAAACTACGCTGCTGTAACATCACAAGGCCATCTTCTTCTTTGACAATACTAAGGCGTTCGAGTTCGTTCAAAATAGATCGCGGATGTTTTTCAGTTGAAACTTTCTTTACTAAATTTTCAAAGCTAATCTGATCATTACTTACAAATGGAATTTTTTCTGCCAAACCCTCTGCAAGCCACAAACCAATCACCCTAGCAGGCACACTTACTGGCTCTGCTACTTTTGCCTCTGTTAAAGGCTGCCCAGCCTGCATCGCCTTTTTAAATGCATTGACATCTTTGCGATGTAAACCTGAAAGTAAACTAACTGCTGAATCAGTTGGCTTTTGCTCTATACGCTCTAGCTCAGTTAAAGCCTGTTGATAGAAAACTGGTTTTAAAGCAGTCACAAAGTCGTTATATCCAACTCCCGAACGAATTAACCACTGTGTCAGGTATTCCATTAATATTAATACCTGCTTTTGATTAAGTTCTGCATTGTTCGTTTGGAGTGTGGTCATAGGGTAACAATTTTCCTTCATATTTGAAAAACAGTATGGGCCGAGCAATTGTCACACTGAACGGTTTAAGATGCAATTTTCATTCTTAGACCTCTTTTGGAAACCGATCAACATAATGATTTGGTGCATTAAAATGGGTAAAAGAAATACTTATTGAGACATCTAAACTTTCTACGCTATGCCACCAACCAATCGGGATGAATAGAGCATCCCCAGCATTCAAAATACATTCAACAGGAGTAATTAATTTTGCTAAAGGATATTTTTCAAAATCAATTTTATTTGTATTACTCAACTCACTAAATACCCAATGATCGTTATACAGATGGGGAACTTGTAAGGCAGGAATTAAAGTTACTTTTTTGCTCCCATAAATTTGAACTAACATATTATTTGTTAAATCATGATGTAAGGGTGTAAAAGTTCCTTTAGGTCCAAACCATAGAAAACTACGTTCATTTTTTAAAGCCAAATTACAGTAACCATCTCCAAAATCACCAATATCTAAAAATAATTCTTGAAGCATCTGATGACTATTAGATGCATTATTTGCAGTCATATAAAAATTATTGCTCGCATCAACTGACATAACTTTTGAGACAAACTCTGCCATCTTCATTTTTTGCTTTAGTGATGGAGAATGTCTTTCAAACTGCTCATCTAAATTTCTATTCATCTGAACTTCAACTGAATGATGGCCAAATTTAGAAGAAAAATATTCTGGAGACCATTTACGTAAAGCTGACCAATGTTCTATTCCTTTTTTTAAAATTACAGGCCGATGTTGACTATAGTAATCCTTCATAAAATCAGAAAAACCTGGAACAGTAATTGAAGGAACTTTTTTACTATAGTCAGAGTTTAGCTGTGCCAACTCATCTACAGTTTCTATTAACCATTCACGCTTTTTAAGTTGATGATGCTTTTTCTTTAAAATTTTATATAACTGATTATTTTCTAAATTATTTAAATATTCTTTTACTTCTAAGCCATCATGCCCCTTCTCTATTAATTTTTTTATAATTTCCGCAGACGTTACCTCATTTAGAACTTGTTCAATTATCCATTCTTGATCGTGATCAGATAGAGTCTGAAGATTCAAATCATTTACTTTAAGTTTTGGACCAAATCCATTCGCTTTTAATACCTCAACCAATTGTTCAATTCCACATCCTTTTTCTAAGTTTTCTTCAAGCCAGTTTTTCCATTCAAATGGCAACTGATCAAACCATTTTTTGCTTTGTTCGAATATTTCAATTTGATTATAAGCTGCCATGTTGAACCTTTTTTCAAATTTGATCTTTACAACTGCATTATAATTGATCTATTTTAAAAATGTTAAATTTTCACATTTTTAATAAAAAAAGGGTTCATGTGATGAATAATATAGTAAAAGTAAGCAGCATTGCTTTGATTTTTATGGCTTTAAGTGGTTGTGGGTCTGATGATAATGATTCGACACCGACACCGACACCGACACCGACACCGACACCGACACCGACACCAACACCAACACCAACA
>NZ_LRPE01000038.1:37101-273432 GCF_001605885.1 Acinetobacter lactucae
CACCAACACCAACACCAACAAGTGTAGCGGACCGCTTCGTTGGAAGTTGGTTAGCAGGCAAAGGAGGTTGTATTAACGGCTCTGCTCTAAAAATGAACGTCATCAAGGTTTCAGATAACAGCGTTCGATTTGCCAGTGAAACTGTACGCTATGAAAATGAATCAAACTGTACAGGTAACATTGTGGCAAGTTACCGCCAAGCTGAAGATTTTAGTCTTGTTTCAAATATGGGAGCGCCACAGACCGTACAAACATCAAGCTACAACAAAGTAGATTGGCAGCTTGTAGTAGCAGGAAAGCTAACTCAGAAACAGCCAGCCATTCTGGGTTTTAAAAATGCAAACCAATTCTGTCTGGTTCCTACAGATGAGCCAAATGCAATACATAACTATCTCCAGCAAGCAAACTTTGATCTCACAAATACGTGCTTCACAAAAACAACTCCACCAGCAAGCATGCAAAAGCCAACTCAAGTATTGGCAACAGCAAGTTATAGATTAGGAGATAATAAAGAATCTTGGGCAGATGTATTAAATCAACTGAATGACCAAGGACGCCAAGGCTACGCTCTTCTCACGCCATCTGTAAGTTTAGATAATCCGGATGGAAGCTTTGCGCTGTATAAAAATTTATATGTTAAAAACAATAAATCCACTGACACATACACCTATAAAACAGTTGATGTTAAAACTAATTCAGTAGCAAACCGTTATTTACTATGGGTGAATGAGTTAAATAAACAAGGTAGCTTAGGCTATATATATAAGCTTTCATTTGGCGAGGTTACATCTGATACAGACAAATATTTATTTGTGAAAAATGATAAGAAACCAGCAACATATTCTTATTCTAATCGTTTCTTAACCAACACTTCTCGCACAAGCATTTTAAATGCCTTCAATGAACTTGGTGCACAGGGTTGTAAACTAATTTATGCTAACTCAGAGTTCACCAATAATGGCACAACGAATGGAACTTTCTATGTACCTACTTGTGTAAATAGCAGCACACATAACGGGACTTATGCTTATCGTTATTTTGAAGTTCCACAACATATTCCGTTTAACAAGGACGATGCAATTAAGCTTGAAAAAATTCTTAAAGAGCAGGCAGCCGAAGGTTACAGACTAGTTGATGCAAACAATAATTTAGGCTTCTTTAATATTGATGGTTACTTATTTGAGCGTGATAGTGAAAATACAGGACCTATTGAATACAAAGTATTTATTGAAGATGCTGCATCCGAAACAGATGAGCCATATATCTTTGAAAATCGAATTCAAGACCAAGGTAAATTAGGTTGGTTCTTTGCAGTTCGACTTGGATCGGTCTATACCAACTCCCCAACAAATTATGACTTAGCAAGTGGTGTTGTTTTCCCTAAATAAGACATCTAAAAAATAAGGCCACAACTGTGGCCTTATTTTTTTTAAAAGCTATAAACTTATCCTAAGTTTTTAAAACCCTGCTGACGCCATGCTTCATAAACAATAACGGCCGTTGCATTAGATAAATTTAAACTTCTTGAGTTTTCAGCCATTGGCAAACGAATCCACTGTTCTTGAGGAAACATTAAGCGAACATGCTCAGGCAAGCCGCGTGTTTCTGGTCCCATCAGTAAAGCCACTGGTCGATTCAAATCAACTGTATGCGGAGTCGCTGAGCCTTTAGTGGTGAGTGGAAAAACATGCTCGACACCTTTAGCTTTTAAATCCGCAAGGCAAAGCTCTATGTTGTCCCAAATTTGCATACGAGCCCATTCATGATAATCAAGACCTGCTCGTTTGAGCTTCTTATCATCTAATTCAAAACCTAGAGGTTTGACTAAGTGCAACTGTGCGCCCGTATTAGCACATAAACGAATGATATTGCCTGTATTGGCAGGAATTTCAGGCTCGTAGAGGACAACATGAATCACAAATTTTCTCGACTTTAATAACCAGCAATAAACTCAGATGAACTTACTGCCATTTTAACTGTTCACGTAAACTCACCACTTCACCAATAATGGTTAAAGTTGGTGCTACGATATGATGTTCAGACACTTTAGTTGCAATATCAGCTAATGTTCCAACGACAACTTTCTGTTCTGGTGTGGTTCCTTTAGAGATTAAAGCCACTGGCATATCAGCACGTTGACCATGAGCAATAAGTTGCTCACAAATACGCTCCAAGCCAACTAGCCCCATATATAAAACCAAAGTTTGATTTTCATAAACCAGTTCATTCCAAGGGAGTTCAGGTGAACCCTCCTTTAAATGTCCAGTCAAGAAACGAACACTTTGCGCATAATCACGATGTGTTAAAGGAATACCTGCATAAGCTGAACAGCCTGATGCTGCAGTTATACCCGGTACAACTTGGAAAGTGACATTCGCCTCAACTAGCTCTTGAATCTCCTCACCACCACGCCCAAAGATAAATGGATCACCACCTTTTAGACGACAAACACGCTTTCCTTTTTGAGCATACTCCACCAATAAAGCATTGATGCCATCTTGGGGAACAGAGTGATTTGAACGAGCTTTACCCACATAAATTTTAGTCGCATCACGGCGGCAAAGTTCTAAAATGGGCGCAGAAACAAGACGATCATAAATCACCACATCTGCTTGCTGCATAAGACGTAATGCTTTTAGTGTCAGTAACTCTGGATCACCGGGTCCTGCCCCTACCAAATAAACTTCACCTTTAGGTGCAGTCCATTCCGTTAAGGCTTGCTGAATCAAATCATTTGCAACTTCTAAATTGTCATTAAAAACTTGTTCTTTTAATGGGCTGGCATATAAGTTTTCCCAAAAAATCCGACGCTCATCTGGATTGGGAATTCTTTCTTTTACCTGCTTACGCCATTGACCAGAAAACTCAGCAAGTTTCCCCATGCCGTGCGGAACAATCGTTTCTATTTGAGTACGAAGTTGTCTTGATAAAACTGGCGATGCACCATTTGACGCAACAGAGATAATCAATGGAGAACGGTCAATAATAGCTGGAACCATAAAGCGGCAGTGTGGAATATCATCGACACTATTTACCAGTAAATTACGCGCTTCACATTGTTCAAAAACAGCTTTATTCACTTGTGCATCATTAGTTGCAGCAATAACTAATCGATATGGTGTATTTAATATTTTTTCGGCAAAGGACTCGGCAAAATACTCCCCACCTGTCGTTTTGACTAACTGTAAAAGCTGCTCTTCAATTGCAGGAGCAATAATATCGATTACTGCTCCTGCTTTGGCTAAAAGGTTTGCTTTGCGCAGCGCAATATGCCCACCACCCACAATCAGACAATGTTGCTGTTGCAACTTTAAAGAGATTGGAAAAATATCCACCTTAAACCTCTACATTAATCATCTGATTTAGGTTAAGCAAAAACCGTGCACAATTTAGATGCAAAGCTTAGTCAATAAAAGTTGCACCACCCATATATGGGCGTAATACTTCTGGAATCTCGATAGAACCGTCTTCACGTTGGTAATTTTCCATTACAGCAAGCAAAGTACGGCCTACAGCCAGACCTGAACCATTTAGTGTGTGCACCAATTCGGTCTTCTTTTGATCCATTCTGTAGCGTGCTTTCATGCGGCGTGCCTGAAAATCACCCATATTAGAGCAGCTTGAGATTTCACGATATGTATTTTGACTTGGAACCCAAACTTCTAAATCGTAAGTTTTAGTCGCACCGAAGCCCATATCCCCACCACAGAGCAAAATTTTACGGTATGGCAAACCGAGTGCCTGCAAAATGCCCTCAGCATGTGCAGTAAGCTCTTCAAGTGCCTGCATTGATGTTTCAGGTTTAACGATTTGCACCATCTCAACTTTATCAAATTGATGCTGACGAATTAAACCACGCGTATCGCGGCCATAAGAACCCGCTTCACTACGGAAACATGGCGTGTGCGCTGCATATTTTAAAGGTAAACGTTCGGCATCAATAATCTCATCACGAACAAAGTTAGTAACAGGAACTTCTGCTGTAGGGATGAGGTAATATTCTTTTTCGCCTTGAAGTTTGAATAAATCTTCTTCAAATTTTGGTAACTGACCAGTACCGCGCAGTGAATCAGCATTGACTAAATAAGGCACATAAGCTTCTGTATAGCCATTTTTTAAAGTATGGGTATCAAGCATAAACTGCGTTAATGCACGTTGTAGGCGCGCTAAAGAACCTTTTAATACGCTAAAACGTGAACCAGTCAATTTAGTAGCAGTTTCAAACTCTAAACCGCCCATCCACTCACCTAAATCAGTATGATCTTTGATTTCAAAATCAAACTGACGAGGCGTACCCCATTTTGAGATTTCAACGTTATCATCTTCATCTTTACCAGCAGGAACAGACTCATCTGGTAAGTTAGGAATACTTAACGCTTTTTGTTCAATCTCGTTTTGTAACTCTGACAAAGCAACTTCAGCAGCTTTGATTTCATCACCAATGGCTTGCATACGCACCATGATTTCAGAAGCATCACCACCGGATTTTTTAATCTGACCCACTTGTTTTGCACCAGCATTACGTTCTGCCTGCAATTTTTCAGTTTTTGATTGCAAGTCTTTACGGCGAGTTTCTAAAGAAGCCCATTCTTGAACATCTAATTGAACACCACGTTTTGCCAAAGCCGCATTAACAGCTTCAATATTATTTCTGAGTAACTTAGGGTCGATCATAATCAATCATAATATGGGTAAAAAACTGGCTATAGTGTAAGGCCTTCACACTAAAAAATATAGTGATCATCTTCATAACGAATAGCTTTCACACAATTGTTAGAATAGACCACCTATTTTACAAGTTATAGTTTGGCACACTTGGCAAATACTCAGGTTTAATGAATTTACTCGCTTCAAAATATGGCAGCGTTAACTCAGACATTCCTTCTGCATAAGAAGCTAATTCATAGATCGGATAGACAAAAACAATACCATTAGCACCATAGTAAAAATTATCACTTAATTGCAGTTTTTCACGGCTGATATTGTGCTCTTGAAGCCAATTTGTATTTGCTTCAAAAAGAGCATCAACCAACTGTTTTTCAACATCTGGCTGAATAAGTTCAGCAACAGTAATGTGCTTTTTATTTAATAAGTCAAAATTTACAAATTCTTGATGAGACATGCCGTGTGCAGCACCAGCTGAGTATGAATACGTCTGTAATACAAAGGTAGCAAGATTATAGTTTTGCCCTAAATAGCGAACATAAATTGCACTTTGACTTGAACTTGGTTCACCTTCAGGTACTTCAACTGGTTGATCAGCTAAATTTGCAAAAGCATTCGGATCTGCTTTCTTTATACGATTGGTAAAGTAATCATTAATCCATTTTTGATTGGTCTGTACTGTTTGGAAGTCATACTCAGTACAACCATCTTCTAAGCAAACTTTTGATTTTGGCAATTTTACTGGGATTACTTTTGCTTGAATTACAGGAACACCAGCCTCTGTAGTCTCTTTAACTTTTGCAGTTGAAGTGGCCTGCTCCTCTTTAGCCGCAGACTTTGGTTGGCAACCAGTCACAATTGCCATTGCAGCCATTAATGGAAGAATACAAATAATTTTCTTATCGTAAAGTCGCATAATAATCCCCATGAATTTACCTCTAACACTATACAAAGCGTAGGAATAAGACGGGGTTAAAAAATGTATCTGTCTCTCTTATATAAAAAAGCTACCTTTTACGGTAGCTTTTTTTGAAGAGGCTTTAATTATTGGTCAATAACATCTGTGCCTTTTGGTGGCGTAAAGTTAAAGACAGATGATGGAATTGAAGCATTTACTTTCACGTTTTTGAAGCGCACATAGGTGGTTTGACCTAGTGAATCTTGTAACACCATCAGTGTAGGCGCTTTATTCGCACCGAAACTAATGGTTAAGCTTTGGAAAGCACCATCTTCTTTTTTAGGAAATAATGTGAAATAAAGTTTAGATTTATCCGGTTGTGTTACACGATAAGACTTCATGATTTGGTTAGTATTACCAGAAAGTAATAAGGCTGGTGTATCTGCAACCTGATCATCTAAGCTTTGGCGGACTGCTTGTTGTAAATCTGGGTCATAGATCCAAACTGTTTTTCCGCTTGTTACAATCGTTTGTTTAGCAGGACTTACTGTTTCCCAATAAAATTTCCCCGGACGCTCAACTTTCATTGAGCCTTTAAATGTCTGGTTCATATGCTGTGCACTTAAACTCTTTTTCTGTGCGACAGTTTTCGCATTTGCTTTAGTAGTTTGTTCAAAGTCGGCAGTCAAACGCTGTAAACCTGATAACTGATTAACCAGGTTCCCAATTGCCTGTTGCTCCGGTGCTGCTACAGGCGCAGCAAACACTGTAGTACTCATTACAGGAGCAAGCACTG
This sequence comes from Acinetobacter lactucae, assembly GCF_001605885.1. Taxonomy (GTDB): domain Bacteria; phylum Pseudomonadota; class Gammaproteobacteria; order Pseudomonadales; family Moraxellaceae; genus Acinetobacter; species Acinetobacter lactucae. The sequence goes on from NZ_LRPE01000038.1 coordinate 43,461, forward strand.
ACGCGCTAAGTGTAATAGCACACATAGTTTTACGAAGCATATTCATGTCATCACCTTTTTAGTTGCTGTAAGACAACTTACCCTCTTTCAAAGTTATGAAACTGAGTAAGCTCTTAATTCAAGACTCATATTAACCGACAAACTCTGTGCTAATCATTGAGAAAATAAGATATTTTGTTATGTTATTCATGATGTTTGTAGAATTTCATTCATCATGATGAAGATAAATAAAAATTAGAGCCATAAAAAAAGCCCACAAAATGTGGGCTTTTTTGAAGCTAAAACTTATACAGTTTCAACTTTTACGTAGCGACGGCCAAATTGACCTTTCACTTCGAATTTTACTACGCCGTCAGCAGTAGCAAATAAAGTATGGTCACGGCCCATACCAACATTTGCACCAGCGTGGAACTCTGTACCACGTTGACGAACGATGATGTTACCAGCAGTTACAGCTTGACCGCCGTAAACTTTAACACCTAACATTTTTGGGTTTGAATCACGACCGTTCTTCGTCGATCCACCGGCTTTTTTAGTTGCCATGTCTCTTACTCCTCGTGATTAGCCTGAAATACCAGTAATTTTCAACTCAGTGAACCATTGACGGTGACCTTGTTGTTTACGGTAGTGTTTACGACGACGCATTTTAATGATGCGGATTTTGTCGTGACGACCATGACCAATCACTTCTGCAGTTACTTTAGCGCCAGCCACAACTGGAGCACCGATTTGAATGTTGTCACCGTTTACAACCATTAATACATCATCAAATGTAATAGTCGCACCAGATTCAGCTTTCAATAATTCAACTTTAAGGGTTTCACCCTCAACTACACGGTGCTGTTTACCACCGCTTTGGATTACTGCGTACATAATGTACTCCAATCAGCCCGTGTCGTCGTGTCGATAAAGGGATATATCGATCTTAAAACGATCGCCACTGGGGTTATACAAGGCGACAGATTTTAAGTGAAATTTGATCAAACGACAAGTATTTTCTATATATCAGTAAAGCATGATCCCCTATTCTTACAAAATCAAACAGCTTGGACTGGAATTTAGCAGTTTTCATTGATTCTGAATGAAAATTAAAATACAGTTCCAGACACAAATTGCGTCAAGAACAAGTTGTATTAATGCTGATGTCATTAAATTTATTGTTTTGCCGGAAACATCATGTTTTGCTTAAATAAAAAACAAAGAACGCTTAAAGACAATAGAAATGATTAATATCAGCCACTTGTTAACCTGTGCAACACACCTTTAATTGATACACTAACGCCACTTATCTACCAATACGGGGTTTTTCTTCATATGGTCATCGATTTCAAGCAAGACATTCTTGCGCCTGTTGCCTCAGACTTTGCTGCGATGGATCACTTGATTAATGAAGGAATTAGCTCAAAAGTCGGTTTAGTCATGTCTGTCAGCAAACATGTTGTTGAAGCTGGCGGAAAGCGTATGCGTCCAATCATGTGTTTACTCGCAGCCCGTGCTTGTGGTTTAGATAATATGGCAAACGCACAGCGTTTAGCTGCAATCATTGAAATGTTGCACACTGCGACATTGGTTCATGATGATGTGGTAGATGAATCCGGGCTTCGTCGTGGTCGCCCTACAGCAAATGCAACATGGAATAATCAGACAGCCGTTTTAGTTGGCGACTTCCTGATTGCTCGTGCTTTCGATTTATTGGTCGATTTAAACAACATGACTCTATTGAAAGACTTTTCAACAGGTACATGTGAAATTGCTGAAGGTGAAGTATTACAACTTCAATCGCAGCATCAACCAGATACAACTGAAGAAACTTATTTAAAAATTATTCATGGCAAAACCTCTCGCCTATTTGAGCTGGCTACAGAAGGTGCCGCTATTTTGGCTGGACAAGAAGCATATCGTGAACCATTAAGATTGTTTGCCGGTCATTTTGGTAATGCATTCCAAATCATTGATGATATTTTAGACTACACATCAGATGCTGAAACATTAGGTAAAAATATTGGTGATGATTTAATGGAAGGAAAACCAACTTTACCGTTAATTTCTGCATTAGCACACTCAACAGGTGAAGAGCATGCGATTATTCGTCGCAGTATCGCAACTGGTGGAGTAGACCAACTACCTCAGGTCATCGAAATTGTACAAAAGTCTGGTGCTTTAGATTATTGCCACCAACGTGCCCAAGAAGAAACAGAAGCAGCACTGCAAGCTTTATCAAACCTCCCTGATACACCGTATCGTCAGGCTTTGATTAACTTAACTCAGCTTGCGTTACATCGAATACAATAGATATTATTTTGCCTATGCATATAAATTTTTCAGATCATTTTTTAAAAATAGAGAAACAGCTTGAGGATCCTCAAGCTGTCATTGATGAAAATCTACTGATTGAACTCGTCAATGTCGTCCGTCCTTCCGACCCACAAGATACGGATGAAATTAAGAAAAAAATACAGGCTTTTATTGAAAGTCTTTTGCGCACACCTACAGCGCCCTTCTTACTACAAACTTTTTTACTACGTTTAATTAATCACTATAAACAAGTCAGCTTATATGCAGACAGTGGGATTTTGTCTTTAGATGGTTTTTGGAACCAGCTTGGGCAAAGATTAGGAGCACATTTTTTACCGCTCATAGAAGACTCAAGCCAACTCAAAATATTAATTGGAAAAATTTTCTATTTAGAAAGTGACAAAATCTGGCTCAATAATATTGCTGATGAAGATTGGGCAAATTTATTTAGTCTTATTGGACAAAGCCAAAGTAATGTCGATGAGAAGTTAGTCATTCAAAGTGAAATGATTAAAGCCATCACTGTCTTATCTTATCGAATTAGTGGAATTGGGCTTTATCCCGAATTTATTAATGCTCAACCAGAATTAACGGAATATGAATCCCCTTTTCTAGTTCAGAACCGTGAAATTATTGAGTTCATAGAAAAATATAAGAAACAAGAGCTTTCTGATCATGAAATTGCGGTAATTGCTCCTCCCGATGCATCACAAGCATTCGTTATGTTGGAACAATGTCGGGATGTTGTATTAAAGATTCGCCGCGCTACGAAAAGAATTGGTGTCAGTTTAAGTTTGACTTATTTGCTGTCCTTACTCGAGCAGTGCCTTGACCGAATTGAATTACTCCTTTATTTGGTCGTAGATAACACCAAAGGAAAATATGTCTCTTTAGGGCATCTTATTTCCGATTTAACCAAGGCGCACTACAGTGAAAAAAGTGTTCGATCTTTGCTCAGCACAACAAGTGAACTTATTGCATTTCAGGTAACAGAGAATGCCAGCCGTACAGGTGAACATTATGTAAGTACCGATACCAAAGGCTTTTGGGGAATGTATAAAGCTGCCGCTGGTGCAGGTGTCATTATTGCCTTTATGGCATCTCTAAAAATTCTTGCTGCAAGAATGACAATGGCTCCGCTTATGCAAGCCTTTACTTTCAGTATGAATTACTCTCTAGGTTTCATTCTAATTCATGTTCTGCACTTTACTGTTGCAACCAAGCAACCCGCTATGACGGCTGCGGCTCTTGCTGCAACAGTACAGCAACGTAAAGGCTCTAAAACAGCTCAAATTGCAGAGTTAGCGGCCCTGATTATTAATATTATTCGCACGCAATTTATTGCTATTTTGGGCAATATTTCGATTGCGATTCCTACTGCAGCACTCATTACTTTTGCTTGGCAGTTTTACCTTGATGAACCGTTATTAACCCATACTAAAGCAACTTATCTATTACACAGTCTAAACCCCTTTACTTCACTAGCAGTTCCACATGCGGCAATTGCTGGAGTATGTCTGTTTTTGTCAGGTCTCATTGCTGGATACTTTGACAACATGGCTGTTTACCGAAAAGTTGGTCCACGCCTAAGAGCGCATCGTCGCTTAGCTAGCTGGTTTGGGCAAGATCGCCTTAACCGTTTTGCTGAATATATTGAACGTAATTTAGGTGCCTTAGCTGGTAACTTCTTATTCGGGATCATGTTAGGAAGTATGGGGACCATAGGTTTTATTCTAGGGTTACCTTTAGATATCCGCCATATTGCCTTTGCATCTGCTAACTTTATTCAAGGTTTGATGACAATTAATGGCAGCCCAGATATTGGCCTGATTATCGTGTCCTTTCTAGGGGTGCTATGCATTGGTCTTACTAACTTATTCGTGAGTTTCACCTTAACGATTATTGTGGCATTACGAGCACGTAGAGTCCGTTTTGAACAATGGAAACCTTTAGCCAAATTGGTTATGACCCATTTTTTAACTCGTCCAAGCGATTTTTTTTGGCCACCAAAACAACCATTAGAACTTGAAGAAAATACGTCAACAAACCAGGGAAAAAAAACAGAGCACTAAAAGTTTTGCTTTGTACACAGAATGTGAGTTTCGTCAATTTTGTTGTGATTGTTTTTCCAAATGTTAAAAAATTTTCAAAATGAATTTACGATGATCTATCAGGCTTGAAAAAAAGTGTACTGGCAAGTACACTTTTAACGGCTTTCAGTAGTGGACACTGCTTGAACAAGCAAAGGTATATACATGCCCTATATATTGCTTTTTATTGGTTGTATTTTTTTAGGATTAGGTGTTCTTGGTCTTTTTGTACCAAGACTTCAATCTTTGGATCTTCTCACCGTTCAAATATTGAGTGAAAATCGATCAGATTATCTTAACTCTATTACGATCTTTTTAGCGCGTATAGGTGGTATGCCTTTTGTATGTTTTTTATCCTTTCTGGTATGTCTATATCAAGCATGGTATAAAAAATATATTACTGTTATTTTCATTAGCGTGGGTGTTCTTGGCAGTATCATCACGGGTTGGCTGCTCAAGTGGTGTGTTGACCGCCCAAGACCTCCACTGGCATATCATATTGTCGAAAGTTATGGTGCATCGTTCCCAAGTGCACATAGTGTTTATGCATCAACACTAGCTTGTATGGCAATCTTAATGTTATGCCATAAACCCAACATTAACTCTCCTTATATCATTTTGATCTCCTGTTTTTGGTTTATCTGCATGGGGCTTTCAAGAATATATGCTGGAGTTCATTTTCCAACAGATGTACTCGCCGGTTGGGGCATAGGTTTTATTTGGATTGCACTGCTTTGGCTCTGGTTATTACAAACACAAAGTAGGTTAAGTAGAAAACAAATATATTTTTAGATTTTATCTAAACGAGGTGGAACAATGATGTCGGCTAAGCTTTGGGCTCCTGCCCTTACTGCTTGCGCATTAGCAACAAGTATCGCACTTGTTGGTTGTAGCAAAGGCTCCGATGAGAAACAGCAAGCTGCTGCTGCTCAAAAAATGCCGCCTACAGAAGTAGGTGTTATTGTTGCTCAACCACAAAGTGTTGAACAAAGCGTTGAGCTTTCCGGCCGTACTTCAGCATATCAAATTTCTGAAGTTCGTCCTCAAACAAGTGGTGTGATTTTAAAACGCTTGTTTGCTGAAGGAAGTTACGTTCGTGAAGGACAGGCTCTTTATGAACTGGACTCTCGAACTAACCGTGCAACGCTTGAAAATGCAAAGGCTACCCTTTTACAACAACAGGCAAATCTAGCTTCACTACGTACTAAGTTAAACCGTTATAAGCAGCTTGTTTCGAGTAATGCTGTATCTAAACAAGAATATGACGACTTACTTGGTCAGGTTAATGTTGCCGAAGCACAAGTTTCTGCTGCAAAAGCTCAAGTAACGAATGCAAATGTTGATCTTGGCTACTCTACAATTCGCTCACCAATTTCTGGTCAGTCTGGACGTTCTTCTGTAACAGCTGGTGCTTTAGTTACTGCAAACCAAACTGATCCTTTAGTGACGATTCAACAGTTAGATCCGATCTATGTTGATATTAACCAGTCTAGTGCCGAGTTATTACGTTTACGTCAACAACTTAGCAAAGGCAGTTTAAACAACAGTAACAACACGAAAGTGAAATTGAAGCTCGAAGACGGTTCAACTTACCCAATCGAAGGACAACTTGCTTTCTCTGATGCTTCTGTAAATCAGGATACAGGAACGATTACTTTACGTGCTGTATTCTCGAACCCGAATCATCTGTTACTTCCAGGCATGTATACAACTGCACAAATTGTTCAAGGTGTAGTTCCTAATGCTTACCTGATTCCTCAGGCTGCAATTACGCGTTTACCTACAGGTCAAGCTGTAGCAATGCTTGTTAATGCCAAAGGTACTGTTGAGAGTCGTCCTGTTGTAACCTCTGGTGTTCAAGGACAAAACTGGATTGTGACTAACGGTCTTAAAGCTGGTGATAAAGTGATTGTTGACGGTGTTGCCAAAGTTAAAGAAGGGCAAGAAGTTTCAGCAAAGCCTTACCAAGCTCAACCAGCGAATCCACAAGGTGCAGCTCCAAATGCGACAAAACCGGCTCAATCAGGTAAACCTCAAGCAGAACAGAAAGCATCTTCAAATGCATAAGGGGTAGATTGAATGGCACAATTTTTTATTCATCGCCCCATTTTTGCGTGGGTGATTGCATTAGTCATTATGTTGGCGGGTATTCTCACGCTAACAAAAATGCCTATTGCACAGTATCCGACGATTGCACCACCGACAGTTACGATTTCTGCAACTTATCCTGGTGCATCGGCTGAAACTGTTGAAAACACCGTAACCCAGATCATTGAACAACAAATGAATGGTCTAGATGGTTTACGTTATATCTCTTCTAACAGTGCTGGTAACGGTCAGGCCTCTATTGAATTAAACTTTCAACAAGGTATTGATCCAGATATTGCACAGGTTCAGGTTCAAAACAAACTGCAATCTGCAACTGCACTTTTACCAGAAGATGTACAACGTCAAGGTGTAACAGTAACTAAATCTGGTGCAAGCTTCCTGCAAGTTATTGCATTTTACTCACCAGATAACAGTCTTTCTGACTCAGACATTAAAGACTATGTAAACTCATCAATTAAAGAACCACTGAGCCGTGTTGCTGGTGTGGGTGAGGTAACTGTCTTTGGTGGTTCATACGCGATGCGTATTTGGCTTGATCCAGCTAAGTTAACCAGTTATCAGCTTACCCCTAGTGATATTGCGACAGCTTTACAAGCGCAAAACTCACAAGTAGCGGTAGGTCAATTAGGTGGTGCACCAGCTGTACAAGGTCAAGTGCTTAACGCAACAGTGAATGCTCAAAGTTTGTTGCAAACACCTGAACAGTTTAAAAATATCTTTTTAAAGAACACAGCATCTGGTGCTGAGGTTCGTTTAAAAGATGTTGCACGTGTAGAGTTAGGTTCTGATAACTATCAGTTCGATTCGAAGTTTAATGGTAAACCTGCTGGTGGTCTTGCAATTAAAATTGCAACCGGTGCCAATGCACTCGACACAGCAGAAGCTGTTGAACAACGTTTATCTGAACTACGCAAGAATTATCCAGCGGGTCTTGAAGACAAACTGGCTTATGACACGACTCCATTTATTCGTCTTTCAATTGAAAGTGTTGTACACACATTAATTGAAGCAGTAATTTTGGTATTCATTGTCATGTTCTTGTTCTTACAGAACTGGCGTGCAACGATTATTCCAACACTTGCTGTACCTGTTGTTGTATTAGGTACATTCGCTGTTATTAATATCTTTGGCTTCTCAATTAACACCTTAACCATGTTCGCCATGGTATTGGCAATTGGTCTTCTGGTCGATGATGCTATTGTTGTAGTCGAGAACGTCGAACGTGTTATGAGTGAAGAGCATACCGATCCGGTTACGGCGACTTCACGATCAATGCAACAGATTTCTGGCGCGTTAGTTGGTATTACGAGTGTATTAACAGCTGTATTCGTACCAATGGCATTCTTTGGTGGTACAACTGGTGTTATTTACCGTCAGTTCTCGATTACCCTTGTAACAGCAATGGTTCTATCGTTAATTGTGGCGTTAACATTCACACCGGCACTTTGTGCAACCATTTTAAAACAGCATGATCCTAACAAAGAACCAAGCAATAATATTTTTGCTCGTTTCTTTAGAGGCTTTAACAATGGTTTTGACCGCATGTCGCATAGCTACCAAAATGGTGTTAGCCGCATGCTTAAGGGCAAAATCTTCTCTGGCGTACTTTACGCTGTAGTGATTGCTTTATTAGTGTTCTTGTTCCAAAAACTCCCATCTTCATTCTTACCAGAAGAAGATCAAGGTGTGGTCATGACACTTGTTCAATTACCGCCAAATGCAACGCTTGACCGTACCGGTAAAGTGATTGACACCATGACCAACTTCTTCATGAATGAAAAAGATACTGTGCAATCTATTTTCACCGTTTCAGGCTTCTCATTCACAGGTGTTGGTCAAAATGCTGGTATTGGCTTCGTTAAATTGAAAGATTGGAGTGAGCGTACTTCACCAGAATCTCAAATTGGCGCATTGATTCAGCGTGGTATGGCATTGAACATGATCGTTAAAGACGCATCTTACATCATGCCATTACAACTTCCAGCAATGCCTGAACTTGGTGTAACAGCCGGTTTTAACTTGCAGCTTAAAGATTCAAGTGGTCAAGGCCATGAGAAACTTATTGCCGCACGTAACGCAATTTTAGGTTTGGCTTCACAAGATAAACGTCTTGTCGGTGTTCGCCCTAATGGTCAAGAAGATACACCTCAATATCAAATTAATGTAGATCAGGCTCAAGCTGGTGCCATGGGCGTGAGCATTGCCGACATTAACAATACAATGCGTATTGCATGGGGTGGTTCATACATCAACGATTTCGTTGACCGTGGACGTGTGAAAAAAGTTTATGTTCAAGGTGATTCGAATAGCCGTATGATGCCTGAAGACTTAAACAAGTGGTATGTACGTAATAACAAAGGCGAAATGGTTCCGTTCTCTGCATTTGCTACTGGCGAATGGACATACGGTTCTCCACGTCTTGAACGTTATAACGGCGTTTCATCGGTTAACATTCAAGGTACACCTGCACCTGGCGTGAGCTCTGGTGACTCAATGAAGGCGATGGAAGAAATTATTGCTAAGTTACCTTCTATGGGCTTACAAGGTTTCGACTATGAATGGACAGGTTTATCACTTGAAGAACGTGAGTCTGGTGCTCAAGCTCCATTCTTATATGCGCTTTCATTGTTAATCGTTTTCCTTTGTTTGGCTGCATTGTACGAAAGCTGGTCTATTCCATTCTCGGTTTTACTTGTGGTACCACTCGGTATTATTGGTGCAATCGTATTGACTTACTTGGGTATGATTATTAAAGGAGATCCAAATCTCTCAAATAACATTTACTTCCAAGTAGCGATGATTGCGGTAATCGGTCTTTCTGCAAAAAATGCGATCTTGATTGTTGAGTTCGCGAAAGAGCTGCAGGAAAAAGGTGAAGACCTCATTGATGCAACTTTACATGCTGCAAAAATGCGTTTACGCCCAATTATCATGACTACCCTTGCCTTCGGTTTCGGTGTACTTCCACTTGCCCTTTCAACAGGTGCAGGCGCAGGAAGTCAGCACTCCGTAGGTTACGGTGTACTCGGCGGCGTAATCAGTGCAACGTTCTTAGGTATCTTCTTTATCCCTGTATTCTATGTGTGGATTCGTAGTATCTTTAAGTACAAACCAAAAACCATAAACACTCAGGAGCATAAATCGTGATGCAAACAGTATGGTCTATTTCAGGTCGTAGCATTGCGGTATCTGCACTTGCGCTTGCTTTGACAGCTTGTCAAAGCATGCGCGGCCCAGAACCAGTCGTGAAAACCGATATTCCACAAAGCTATGCATATAGCGCTTCTGGTACGTCTATTGCTGAACAAGGTTACAAAGAATTCTTTGCTGACCCTCGTTTGCTCGGAGTGATTGATTTGGCCCTTGCCAACAACCGCGACTTACGTACAGCAACGCTTAATATCGAACGTGCTCAACAGCAATATCGAATTACGCAAAACAACCAGCTTCCAACTATCGGAGCAAGTGGTAGTGCAATTCGTCAGGTTTCTCAAAGCCGTGATCCGAATAACCCCTACTCTACTTATCAAGTAGGTTTGGGTGTAACTGCCTATGAGCTTGATTTTTGGGGCCGCGTACGTAGCTTAAAAGATGCTGCGTTAGATAGTTACCTTTCAACACAAAGTGCACGTGATTCGACTCAAATCAGTCTAATTAGTCAAGTGGCTCAAGCGTGGTTGAACTATTCTTTCGCAACAGCGAATTTAAGACTTGCAGAGCAAACTCTTAAAGCACAGCAAGACTCTTACAATCTCAACAAAAAACGTTTTGATGTGGGCATCGACAGTGAAGTTCCATTACGTCAGGCACAGATTTCTGTAGAAACTGCGCGTAATGATGTAGCGAACTACAAAACACAAATTGCTCAAGCACAAAACTTGTTGAACTTGTTAGTAGGTCAATCAGTTCCACAAAACTTGTTGCCAACCCAACCTGTAAAACGCATTACGCAACAAAATGTATTTACAGCGGGTTTACCAAGCGACTTGCTTAACAACCGTCCAGATGTAAAAGCTGCTGAATATAACTTAAGCGCTGCTGGTGCGAATATCGGTGCTGCAAAAGCACGTTTATTCCCAACGATTAGCTTAACGGGTTCTGCAGGTTATGCATCAACTGACTTAAGTGATCTATTTAAGTCTGGTGGTTTTGTATGGTCAATTGGACCAAGCTTAGACTTACCAATCTTTGACTGGGGCACTCGTCGTGCCAATGTAAAAATTTCTGAAACTGATCAGAAAATTGCATTGTCTGATTATGAAAAATCAGTTCAGTCTGCGTTCCGCGAAGTTAATGATGCGCTTGCAACTCGTGCCAACATTGGTGAGCGTTTAACAGCTCAACAACGTCTAGTAGAAGCAACTAACCGCAACTACACACTTTCAAATGCCCGCTTCCGTGCTGGTATTGATAGTTACTTGACGGTTCTTGATGCACAGCGTTCATCTTATTCAGCAGAACAAGGTTTGTTATTGCTTCAACAAGCAAACTTAAATAACCAAATCGAGTTATACAAAACTCTAGGTGGTGGTTTAAAAGCAAATACTTCAGATACAGTGGTTAATCAACCATCTAGTGCTGAACTTAAAAAGCAATAAGTTTTAAATAACTTATTCATAAAAGCTCACTTCGGTGGGCTTTTTTATTGCAACTCAGCTGAATATTTTTTATCTTGAAACCTTAAGAATTTAGATTGATAAAAAACAATGTTACTGAGTAATTTAGAAAGTGTTCCAGGCCACCAAATTTTAAAGCAGCTGGATGTTGTTTACGGAAGTACCGTTCGTAGCAAGCATGTTGGCCGTGACTTGATGGCAAGTTTAAAAAATATTGTTGGTGGTGAACTTACGGGTTATACCGAATTATTAGAAGAATCTCGCCAAGAAGCCATGCAGCGTATGATTGTAAAAGCTCAGCAACTTGGTGCGAATGCAATAGTCGGTATTCGTTTTTCAACTTCAAATATTGCCCAAGGTGCTTCTGAATTATTTGTATATGGCACAGCAGTGGTTGTGCAGCCTCAAGCCCCTCATCTACCCGATCCATTTAATGCATAGGTAGAAAATGGACAATCTTATTTTTCAGCTTGTTATTTTTCTCATTCTTTTCAGTATTGGTTGGGCTTTTGGCCGCCATATTGAACGAAAACATTTGAATGAACTTCTAGAAAAAGAGCAACAATTTGCCCATATCAGAATTGATACCAATCGTTTTGCAACAAGTGATCAACTGGGTCACTTTATTAGCAGTAATGTCGTGATTTCTCATGACTACTTTAAATATGTATTGGCATCTATAAAAAACATTTTGGGCGGACGACTAAACAGTTATGAAAGTATTGTTGAACGTGCTCGCCGTGAAGCGATTGTACGTTTAAAACAACAAGCTCAAAGTGTCGGTGCTACTCATATTATGGGAGTTCGGCTGAGTACAACCGAACTTGGTATGCAAGGTGGAATGGTTGAAGTTTTTGCATATGGTACAGCAGTAAAAGATTAATACTGCCCCACAGCAGAAAAGTGAATACGTGGATTACCAATATTTTTAGTTAAATGTTGGCAAATTCGAGTAATTTTCCAATGGTCTTGTTGTTTCGCCAAAGTAAAATAATAACGACCAAAAGAATGAAAATAGTCATTTTCTGAAAAACGATAAATTTGATAATTACATTCTAGCCATGCTTGGTCTTGTTCAATACGAATAATTGGATTACTCACATTGTGCTGTAGTCGCAAATGCGATAAAGCTTGCTGCCGAGAACCTTTATATTCATGACAAGATACGACACATAAAGGCTCTCCTCTAAATTGGAAATAGTCCACCTCAAGTTGATCTGCCAACAACTCGTCAAAAGCGTCCCAATTTTTCTGATCAAAGACCAATTGAAAACGCGTGACGACTTCTAAAATACGGTGATAATCCTGATCCATGGTGAACCTTCTATGCGGGTTTTTCACCAATTTAGCACGGCGAAATCACTTTTTTATTTTACTTTTGTTTTCCGAATCATTTTATAAAGAAGTTTTGGTGACATCCGAGAAACCATCACCCCTAGTTTTTCTTTGGCCCCACCCACAACAATATATTCTTGCCCCTGTACTAAAGCTTTTACAGCTTGCTCTGCAAAAACATCTGCCTCTAAACCATTTTCAATTGCTTCATCTTGATGGCCTTGAGGTTGCCCTGCGCCATTGAGTGCATTGAAAGAAACATTAGTTTTTACGAAACCCGGGAAAATAACTGAAACTTCAACACCTTGATCTGAAACCTCAGCACGTAAACTATTTGCCCACATATGAATTGCCGCTTTAGCAGCCGAGTAGCTTGCACGGTACTGTGTACCTAATAAGCCCGCTACACTCGACACAAATACAACTCTGCCAGACTTTTGTTTTAGCATCGTTGGTAGGACGGTTTTGGTGAGTGCGACTTGTGAGAAATAATCGACTTCCATAATGGCGCGTTCAGTTGCCATTGTCGTGTCTTTAATTAAAGCGCGTTGGCTCAAACCTGCATTATTGATGAGCCAGTCAATACGGCCTTTCGCCTTTAAAATCTGCTTGTAAGCCTCTTGAACCTGCTTTTCATCAGTAATATCTGCGACCACAGACAAATGATGATCGGGATTTAATAAGCCAACCCGAACCTCTTCTAATTCTTCAAAACGACGCGAAGTCAAAATCAGCTTTGCGCCTTGTAAAGCCAATTCCCCTGCTAAGGCCTTACCCAAACCAGAAGATGCGCCCGTAATCCATACCACTTTATTTTGCAAAGTATCAAGTTTGGCCATGTAATGTTCCTATTATCTTTTTAAATTATGCTGCTTGATGCATGAAGGCCAAAAAGTGATTGATATAATGAGTTGCTGTGGTCTGATCGACCTGTGTCCCTAACTTTTCCAAACGTTTATAGCCCAAATGCGTCGTCATGTTGATGACTCCATTAAGAGTTTTATCGACAACCAAATTAAATTTTAAACGCTTTTTAGGTTCACGTACTAGGCTTGTTACGCCTAAATCCACAATTTGTATAAGCGTTTCAAATGCAGCCGTAATACTTTGCATATTACCGTCACGAATTTGCTGTGTAAGGGTTTCGGCTTGTTGCACCAGTTGAAGTGTAACTGGATAGGTAATATAAACTTGCTGCCCTTGCTCTTTCATGAGAGATGTCATGTAGTCAACTAAAGGTAAAAGACGTTCATTTCCAAAGAATGAAACTGACCAAGGCATGTATTTTCGAAAAGTCTCTAAAACTTGCTGAATAACTTTTTCAGACTCAGCTTGTTGTTTTGAAGACATGCTTGCATTTCCTGACTGTAAAAGCACAGAAAAAACCTGCTCAATAATTTCACAAGAAAGATCAGAGAGTACATCGCCTAAAGGTTTTGCCTGACTTTGGCTTACCCCATCATGCAGTTTTTGCCGAATAGCCTCGAATTGTGTATAAGTCGAATCGGAAATTTTCAAAAAAACTTCATAACTCATCAGCAGCATCCTTTTTCAATTCTTTTGTAATTTTTGTGCCGTGTCGCCACACGATTAAATTGTGATCCATCTTTCATAAATCTACCGTTTTTTGAAAAAAATACAAAACCGTTTATCTGTTTTCAGCACATTAATTTCGAGGCATTTTTTTGCTACAATAGATGCAATTTTTTATGCATATTCGATCTAAGCTACTATGACTGACGCTCAAACCGCTCAAAATATTGCAACCACATACGATCCAACCGAGATCGAAAAGAAGTGGTACAAAACGTGGGAAGAACAAGGTTACTTTAAACCTTCTGGTCACGGTGAATCATTCTGTATCATGATTCCGCCACCAAACGTCACTGGTAGTTTGCACATGGGCCATGGTTTTAACAATGCCATTATGGATGCCCTCACCCGTTATAACCGCATGATGGGTAAAAACACTTTGTGGCAACCAGGTACAGACCATGCTGGTATTGCAACGCAAATGGTTGTTGAGCGTCAACTTGGCTTACAAGGCGTAACTCGTCACGACTTAGGCCGTGAAAAGTTCATCGAAAAAGTTTGGGAATGGAAAGAACAATCTGGCGGCACGATCACTAAACAAATTCGTCGCTTAGGTTCTTCGGTAGACTGGTCACGTGAACGCTTCACGATGGACGAAGGTTTATCAAACGCAGTTAAAGAAGTATTCGTTCGTTTACATGAAGACGGTTTAATTTACCGTGGTAAGCGTCTTGTAAACTGGGACCCTAAACTTCAAACAGCACTTTCTGACCTTGAAGTAGAAAGCAAAGAAGAAAAAGGCTCACTTTGGCATTTTAAATATTTCTTTGAAGACAAATCAGTTAAAACTCAAGACGGCAAAGACTATTTAGTCGTTGCAACAACTCGTCCTGAAACTTTACTTGGTGATACTGCGGTTGCTGTTCACCCTGAAGATGAGCGTTATGCACACCTTGTTGGTAAAAATATTGTATTGCCAATCACAGGTCGTTTAATTCCGATCGTTGCCGACGACTACGTTGAAAAAGACTTCGGTACTGGCTGTGTAAAAATCACCCCTGCTCATGACTTCAATGACTATGACCTAGGTAAACGTAATAGCTTGCCAATCATTAATATCTTCAACAAAAACGCCGAAGTTTTAGGTGAGTTTGAATATATTGCAAAAGCTGGCGAACAAATTTCTAAAACGATTACTGCACCTGCGGACTATGCTGGTTTAGAGCGTTTTGAAGCACGTAAAAAATTAGTTGCTCAAGCTGAAGCGGAAAGCTGGTTAGATCAAATCCAACCGTATGATTTAAAAGCTCCACGCGGCGACCGTTCAGGCGTGATCATTGAGCCATTACTGACTGACCAATGGTATGTAAAAATTGCGCCTCTTGCTGAGCCTGCAATTGAAGCGGTTCAAGATGGCCGTATTAAGTTTGTTCCAGAGCAGTACAGCAACATGTACATGGCATGGATGCGTGACATTCAAGACTGGTGTATTTCACGTCAGCTTTGGTGGGGTCATCGTATTCCAGCTTGGTACGATGCGAATGGCAACATCTATGTAGGTCGTAACGAAGAAGAAGTACGCGCGAAAAATAACATCGCTGCTGACGTTGAACTTAAACAAGATGAAGATGTTCTTGATACATGGTTCTCATCTGCACTTTGGACATTCTCAACTTTAGGTTGGACAGGCGACGCACAAAAAGACGTAGCGAATGATTTCTTAAAAACCTTCCACCCAACAGATGTGTTGGTAACTGGTTTTGACATCATTTTCTTCTGGGTTGCCCGCATGATCATGATGACCCTACACTTCATGAAAAATGAAGATGGTTCATCGCAAGTTCCATTTAAGACTGTTTACGTTCACGGCTTGGTACGTGATGGTGAAGGTCAAAAAATGTCGAAGTCTAAAGGTAACGTACTTGACCCATTAGACTTGATTGACGGTATTGATTTAGAAAGCTTAGTTGCAAAACGTACAACTGGCTTAATGAACCCGAAAGACGCTGCGAAGATTGAAAAATCAACACGTAAAGAGTTCCCAGAAGGTATTAATGCTTATGGTACTGACGCAGTTCGTTTCACGTTCTGTGCGCTTGCAAACACTGGTCGTGACATTAAGTTCGATTTAAAACGTGTTGAAGGCTACCGTAACTTCTGTAACAAAATCTGGAACGCAACTCGTTTCGTTCTCATGAATGTTGAAGGTCAAACTGTTGGTCAAGAAGCGCGTCCTGATCTATGGGAACTTCCAGAACAATGGATTATGAGCCGTCTGCAAAAAGCTGAAGCTGCTGTACATCAAGCATTTGCAACGTATCGTTTAGACCTTGCTGCTCAAGCGATTTACGACTTTATCTGGAATGAGTACTGTGACTGGTACGTTGAGTTAACTAAACCAGTTCTGAACGATGCAGAAGTTTCTGAAGAGCGTAAAGCTGAAGTACGTCGTGTATTGCTTGCTGTAATGGAAGCTTCTTTACGTTTGGCTCATCCGTTAATGCCGTATTTGACAGAAGAAATCTGGCAAACGCTTGCACCAATGCTTGGTCAAGGCGGCCCAACGATTATGACTGCTCAATACCCTATTCCTGAGCAAGCAAAAATCAATGAACAAGCTGAAGCAGATATGCAATGGCTTCAAGGCTTGATTGGTGCAGTACGTAACATTCGTGGTGAGTTAGGGCTAGGTAATGCGCGCTTGTTGCCAGTATTACTTCAAAACACGTCTGACGCTGAACGTGAACAAATTATTCGTATTGAAGCATTGTTCAAAGCATTGGCTAAAGTTGAAAGTATTGAGTTCTTGAATAAAGACCAAGAGCCACCTTTGTCTTGCTCTAGCGTTGTGAGCCATGCATCGGTATTTGTACCAATGAAAGGCTTAATTGACCCTAAAGCTGAGCTTGCTCGTTTGCAAAAAGATTTAGATAAAATCCAAAAGCAACACGACCAAATCGCGGGCAAACTTGCAAATGAAGGCTTTGTGTCTAAAGCGCCAGCAGCGGTGGTTGAAGGTGAAAAAGCAAAGCTTGCTGAGTTTGCTGCGCAGTTAGAGAAAGTTAAAGCGAATATGGAGCAGATTGCTGCGCTTTGATGCAGTGATTTGATGTAGAAAATCCCCTCACTTGAGGGGATTTTTATTGTGATTAATAAATATTAAAATGGCCGCAATACAAGCTAATACACTTCCAAAAAATAGATTCAACCCGCTTCCAAAAGCATCAAAAATTAGCCCACCTAAAAAAGCTCCTAATCCTATTGATAAATTAAACATAGTAATATTAAGTGCAGATGCTAATTCAATATGCATAGGAGCTGAACGAATCATCCAAGTCATTAATGATATTGAAACCCCACCATATGAAAGCCCCCAAATTAAAAGTAACACTAGACTAAGGAACTTAGAATCACCGAAAAACATAAATAAAAATAATGTACTACCCAATAATAAAGCAATGATAAACAATGTTTGCCAAAGAAATTTTTGAATACTAAATCCTAAAATAAAATTACCTAGAATTCCAAAAACACCATAAATTAGTAATAAAGCTCCAATAGAAGAATCAGAGAAATGGGCCATTTCTTGTAGTAGCGGACGTATAAAAGTATATGCTGAAAAATGCCCTGTAACTATAAATAAGGTCATCCCTAGCCCAACGACAATATTTGTTTTTTTTAATACAACTAAAGTATCTCTCCATGTACTCGTTTGTTGAACCGTAAGAGGTGGTAATGACCAAAATAGCATTAAAAATACTATTGCAACTAACATCGATATACTAATAAATGCCATCCTCCATCCAAATAAATCCCCTAGATAAACTCCCATTGGCACACCCAATACCGAAGCTGCTGCAACACCACTAAAAATAAGTGAAGTGGCGAGTCCAACTTGTGCAGTTGGAACTAAACGAACTGCAATACTTCCTGCTAGGGACCATATTCCCCCCATAGAAATTCCAAATAATACTCGGGCCAGCAACAACCAATGAAATGCATTAGCCATTGCAAAAACTAATGTTGAAATAAACAATAACAACATAAATAAAAGAATTAATTTACGACAAGTAATGCGGTTAAATACTAAAATGACACATGGTGCAGTAATTGCAGCAACTAAAGATGGAGTAGAAACAATAAGACTCATGCTTCCTAATTGTTGTTGCATACTTTTTGCAATAGGTGTTAATAATCCAATAGGTAGCATTTCTACACTAACTACAATAAAAATCGCCAAAGCAACAGCTATAACTGCTAACCAAGCATGCAAACCAGCTTGAGATTTTTGTTCATTAAGAATGGGGGTTTTCATATTGAGCGGGTACATCAAATATAATGTTGTACTAAAATATACTTACCCCCCTGTACTTGATAAACTCCATTTGAGTGCCAGCAATGGGGAATAAAAGTGGTTAATCTCGCTATAACAGAGATGACTAATTTATCTGACCTTTTAATTTTTGTACGTGTCGTAGAAACTGGGAGCTTTACCGCTGCAGCTGACTCTCTTAATTTGTCACGCTCAGCAATAGGTAAATGTATTCAACGCCTAGAATATAGGTTCCACACCCGTTTAATTTATCGTACTACACGCACCTTGAGCTTAAGTGACGAGGGGCATCTATTCTATGAGTACGCACAACGCATATTACAAGAAGTTGAAGAAACTGAAACCTTGATTATGACACGCACTCAAAAGCTGAAGGGACGTTTACGTCTTACAGTACCTGTTGCTTTTGGTCGAGTTTATATGATGCCAATCATATTAGATTTTTTAAATGTATATGCTGAAATCGAGATTGAAGTAATTTTTTCTGATGAGTTTCAAGATTTAATACATGATGGCATAGACGTTGCGATACGATTTGGGCAACATGTGAGCAGCAATCTAGTTCAACAAAAATTAGCCAGCCATTGGTTAATCACTTGTGCTAGCCCTAGCTATCTGAAAGAAAAAGGTAAACCATACAAAATAGAAGATCTACAGCAACATCAAAATCTTATTTATTTACATCAAGGCCATCAAACACCTTGGCGTTTTCATATTGAAGGAAATAATATTGACTATGTAGCACAAGGTAGAATTCGCTTATACGATGTTGAATCACTACGCGATGCGGCACTAAATAATTTTGGTATTATCCAAGTGGGTGCTTATCTTGTTACCAATGACATTTATCAAGGAACACTTGTACCAGTCTTGGAGGATATTGCACCAATACAACACTCGATCTATGCTGTATATCCATCAAAAAGACATATTTCCCCAAAAGTAAAAGCTTTAATCGAATTTATTCGGTGTTACTGGCAAAAACAACCACCAAGTTGGGAAAATCCTGAAAGCTAGTCATTACTGTCATCAGCTAGCTATCTCGATAAGATTATCTAATAAATCAAAGCACCCCATGCCCCAATAACATCTCTACCCCACTCATCTTTTTCATATGCTTTAAACGTTCCTTTTCCCACTTCACCTGCTGCTTTAGCTCAGCACAGTCAGCATCTACAGCTTTATAAATATCACTAATGTGTACATGTTCTGCTTTCACATTCTTCGCTAACTGAAAAGAATCCAAAATCTCAGCAATTTGACTTTCAAGCTGCTGACTTTGTGCATCCAAAGCAAGTTTATAAAACCTCAATTGCTCGGCAGATAACTCTTTAGCACCTAGCCCCTTATTCTGTTCAAGCTGTAACTGGAGTTTGAGTAAATAAAACAAATCCTGCTTCTCGTAGGCCTGACTTGCTTGTTGGAACAGCTCAGTTTTTTCCTGTTTCTTTGTTTCATCTTGCTCACGGTCTGGGTGAATCATCGCGGCAATTTTTAAATAGACTGTTTTGAGTGACTGAGCTGCTATTTGCTCAGCTTGTTCACGTTTTTGTTGCTGTCTTTGCTGTTTGGCTTGTTCTCTTGCTTGTTGTTGCTCGGCAGCGTACCGTTCAAAGTCTTCTTCTGACTCTCCACTTTGCTCCGTACTTTCATCATATTCAAATTCTATTGACTGAGCTTTTTTATTCTTTTTTACAGACTCCCCCGCATGTTGCTGATAAAAGTTATCGATCTGCTTTACTAACTCTAACTGTTCAGTAGATAACATTTTGGAGCGCTTCAACATTTGTGCAAGCTGGGCATTTTTTTCATTGAGTTGTTGCATGTCTGCTTTTGAAAACTCATGGCTATGCAACATATTCCAGAGTTGGTCCAACTGCTGAAATAAGACCTCATGCAAATCGCCATATACAGGCATCAGTTTTTGCCGAATGTGCTGTTGAATTTCAGCTTGTGCATTTTGCCATGTGCTTAGGCTAACTTTTTGCTGTTCTATTTTATCAATCAGGCGATTCAGTTTTTTCTGCTGTGCAGATGGTTCAGATCTTTGCTGCAAGCTGACTTTGAGATCAAAGGACATACTCATCCACCCGAAAAAGAAAAAAGTGTAGCAATAATCAGATGAGGAAGGTAGCAAAGCATTCTTTAAATACGAGTCAGTCTAAAGATTTATATCTTAAGAAATCCACCAAATCACTAATGGCAAGGTTACGGCAGCACATAAAGTTTGAAAGCTAATCACGGCAGCCATAAGCTGACTATCACCACCCAAAACTTTGGTTAAAATGTATGAAGCAGAAGCCGTCGGTAGCGCAAAGAAAATGACTAAAATCTGTGTTTGCAAACTTGGTAAACCGAACCACGTACAGACCATATAAGCCAAAGCAGGCACAGCTAAAAGTCGAGCAAAGGTGTCGGCTGCCAATACCACAATGTCTTTTTTAATTCGTATAAACTGTAAAGCTGCACCCACACATAACAGGCCCAGTGGCAAACTAGACACTGAAAAAAGCTTAATAAACTGAGTAAAGCCTTCCCAAATCGGGATGTGAAGTACATTGACTACCGCCCCCACTACACACGATGCAATTAAAGGATTTTTAAGGAGTGCAATCAAAACAGGTTTAATTGCCATGTGTTCTTTGGAGGTTAGAGCAAGCACCGAAATAACGTTTACCAGTGGAATGCAAAGTGCTAATAAAATTGCCAGTATTGCCATTCCTTCACTTTTAAAAAGAGAAGTCACTAAAGCCAGACCAATATAGGTATTAAAGCGAACCATACTTTGTACGTGCACACCAAAACGTGCAGGCGGTATGTGCCAAAACATTCGAAGTATGTATAAAAAGGCGGTCACTGCTAAAACCACAATCAACATTGCAATAATGGCTGTACTCAAACTTTGTAAGTCAATTTTTGCGGTCGATAGCGTACTGAAAAGCAAAGCGGGAAATAGAATATAGTAATTCAGCTTCTCTGCCCCAGCCCAAAACTCATCGCTAAAAAAACGATATTTTTTAAACAGGTACCCTGATGCAATTAATGCAACTAAAGGAAAAAGAGATAAAACAATGCTATTCATTTCTTTACTCGAGTTTTGTTGAGGCTTGCTATTTTTGGCAATGACCTTGGCTTACTCATATATTAAAGATAATGAAAACTCATGATAAAATGAGTTTTTACTCATAACAAATACAACATGACATTTACCCAGCTTGAAATTTTTGCACTCATTGCTGAACTAAAAAGCTTTACTGCTACAGCAGAAAAGCTGGGAATTTCACAGTCGGCTGTTTCTCATGCGCTTAAATCATTAGAACAACAATGGGGCATTAACCTGATTTCAAGATCCCAAAGTGATATTGAGCTCACCCCCACAGGTCAACAGCTTCTTACGCATGTAAAAGAGTTATTGAGTATTTCCAACACGTTAGAAAAAGAAGTAGCTGCTATCCACGGTTTAAATGAAGGCACATTACGTATTGGATCTTTTGGGGCTTCGTCCTCTATTTATCTATTGCCTGAAATTTTAGAAACCTTTCGGCAGCGCTACCCTAAAATCGAGATTTATATTGATGAAGGTGAAGATAAAGAAGTTGCTCAGTGGTTATTAGAACGGCGCATTGAGGTTGGTTTTTTAATTATGCCCGATGAGCGCTTCGATACATTCCCCTTAATTGAAGACCGTTTTGTTGCCCTAATTCCAAATGGTTACCCACTCGCAGAGCAGCTCTATATTGATCCAGCACAACTAGAAAACAGCCCTTTTATTATGACAATGGCGGGTAGTCGACATCAGGTCGAATTAATTTTAAAAAACTTTAATGTGAAACCAGACATCAAATTTTATGTTTCACAAATTTTAAGTATCGTGAGTATGGTTCACAATCAATTAGGAGTTTCGATTGTCTCTGATATGGTCATCACCAAAGAGTTGCTCGCGCTCTATCCAAACGTAGTCAAACGCCCGTTTAAACCGAACCTTAAACGTTCTATTGGTCTCGCAGTCAAGAATAAAAAGCACATGAGCCCCGCTGCGAAAGCATTTATTGAGGTTGCCCAATCAGTTTGGTCAGATCATTAAATGATTACAGATAATTTTTAGGAATTTTATAACGAACTTTTTCAGGTCAATTTTCAAGCACATTAGATGACTTTTAACGTAAAAAGCGCCATTACTGCCCCATCCTGACCAAATCAGCGCACCATTTATCGCCAAAAACTATTTATTTAATCCAAATTGGTGCGCTTATTGCATATTCACTTTTATGCAATTGAGTTTGTTTCGACAAACTTAGGTTTTTAGATTCCTTAAATCTATTTTGGTGCAATTTACAGTCCCAGATTTGTTCCAAAATGGAATTTAGCACTTTTTTCGAGCATGCTATGCAAAATGTAGATCTATTTTTCTTAGTACTTGGTGCAGTTTTGGTTCTTGCCATGCACGCAGGTTTTGCATTCTTGGAACTTGGTACGGTTCGCCATAAAAATCAGGTGAACGCACTGAGTAAAATTCTGACTGACTTTGCCCTCTCTGCAATCGCATATTTTTTTGTTGGCTATTACATTTCCTATGGTCAGCACTTCTTCCATGATGGTACGGTTTTATCAAGTGATCATGGCTACAACCTGATGCGTTGCTTCTTTTTGCTCACTTTTGCTGCGGCAATTCCCGCCATTATTTCGGGTGGTATTGCAGAACGCGCAAAAATGCGTTCACAAGCAATTGCGACACTTGCTTTAGTGGCGCTGGTTTATCCGTTTTTTGAAGGCATGGTCTGGAATGGCAACTACGGTTTGCAAAAGTGGTTAGAAACAACCTTCGGTGCAGCTTTTCATGATTTTGCCGGTTCAGTCGTAGTACATGCTATGGGCGGTTGGATTGCACTTGCAGCCGTGATTTTATTGGGTGCACGTTCTGGTCGTTATAAGAAAGATGGTCGTGTAAGTGCTCACCCGCCGTCTTCTATTCCCTTTTTGGCGCTTGGTTCATGGATTTTAATTGTTGGCTGGTTTGGCTTTAACGTGATGAGTGCTCAGCGTGTTGATGCGATTTCTGGTCTGGTTGCCATTAACTCACTCATGGCAATGGTCGGCGGCACCATTACAGCAAATGCGATTGGAAAAAATGACCCTGGTTTCTTACATAACGGCCCACTTGCAGGCTTAGTTGCGATCTGTGCAGGCTCTGACATTGTTCACCCAATTAGTGCGCTTGTTATTGGTGGTGCAGCTGGTGCAATGTTTGTATATCTATTCACTTATACTCAAAACAAACTCAAAGTTGACGATGTGTTAGGTGTATGGCCTTTGCACGGCGTATGCGGTGCATTTGGTGGTATTGCAGTAGGTTTATTTGGTCAACAATGGCTTGGTGGTTTAGGCGGTGTCTCATTCATCTCTCAACTCATCGGGACAGCGCTCGCGATTGCCATTGCACTTGCTGGTGGCTTTATTGTTTATGGCTTACTGAAAGCGACCATTGGTATTCGTCTATCTCAAGAAGATGAGTTCCGTGGTGCAGATTTGTCTATTCATAAAATTTCGGCAAACTCTGAAGAAGGTATGTTTTAATACTTTCTAATGTGCCCAAAGCGACGATACTTCTCGTCGCTTTTTTATTTTTTAAGGAAAATTGGTCCCCTTTCTTCTGTATGGTTTAAGAGCAATTTAAGTTTAATTTTATGTAATTAGTTGTATCCATTGTCGATTGATATTGCATCAGAATGACTACACAAAAACAATTTTTCCAAATTAATATCATCTTTCTTTTTCTCAGTTTTTTTCTGCTTTTAATTGTTTTTCCAGTGGGTGGGAAAATTGATATGTACCTCATCCAGCCTTGGATTGATTCAACAGGTCATTTTTTCAATCGAGACAACTGGTATCTAGAAAGACTTAATCATGAAATTGTTAAACAAATCATTACTACCATTTACGTCATCTTTTTCGGTCTATGGCTTGCGTCATTTAAAGTTGAGAAATTAAAGCCTTATCGTTGGCAATATGGTTATATGTTTTTTGTGAGCATGATTGGTAGCGCATTGGTTAGTCTCTTAAAATCACAATCTGCTCATGCGTGTCCTTGGAATATGATTCATCCTAACAGCTTAGGTGGCTATATTTGGGACTTTACTGCGAAACATGGACATTGTTTTCCGGGTGGGCATGCAAGCGCTGGTTTTATTTTAATAACAGGTTATTTTGTTTATCGCCTTGAGCAGCCTAAACGTGCCTATTTTTATCTCATTGCGGGCATTCTATTAGGCTTTATGATGGGATGGGCACAAATGATGCGTGGAGCACATTTCCTGAGTCATAACTTATGGACAGGTTGGGTGGTTTGGGCGGTAAATGTCTTATTTTATGCAGTTTGTATTCACCGCTTTGAATTTGAAAAACAAATTAAACAAGAACGGGTCTAAATTAAATTCTAGTTTCGTGAACATGTAAAATCTTTGGAAGTTTGACTAAGACCGAAAGTCCACCAAGCTCTAAACTTCTGTCTAGTGTCAAAGTCCCACCTAAACGTTGAGTTGCTCGGTCAACAATGGATAGGCCTAAACCACTCCCCACTTCAAGATGGTGATGTACACGATAAAAACGCTTTAGAACTTTGTCATAATGTTCTGGGTCAATCCCCGCGCCGCTATCTTCAATTTGTATACATGCATCGCCATCTGTAGCAGTGAAAACAGAGATATTAATCATTCCTTCATGAGGCGTATATTTGATTGCGTTATCAATTAAGTTAAAAATGATTGAATGAACTGTTGGCTCAACACTATGCATTTCGATTGGTTCATTACGAACAAATCCCAAGTCGATTTCTTTTTGCATCGCTAAATTCACAAGCTGTTCAACACAATTTAAAGCGACATCATTAAGCTGAAAAGCCCTCGTTGGTTCAATCACACTTAAAGAAACATCCTGCTTAGCCAGCGCTAAAAGCTGTGTCACCAAGTGCTGAATACGCGCTAATCCTTTACTTAAATTTTGTAGCGATTCCTGCTCAGGAAATTGACTAATTAAAATCTTGGTTTGTAAATTCAGAGCAGTCACAGGAGTTCGAAGTTCATGAGCAGCATCTGCAATAAACTGTTTCTGTTCATTTTGTGCCTTAGAAATACGCTCAAACAGTCGGTTCATTTCATCAATTGTGGGTAACAATTCTTGAGGATAATCTACAACTTCAATGGGCGTGAGCTCTTCTGAATCACGATGAGTCAATTCATTTTTAAAGTCATCGATCGGCTTTAGGCCCCGACGAATAATTGCAGCTAAAGCAAAAATCGCAAATGGTAAGATAATCAAATATGGAATGAACATGCTGCCTGCAAGTTCCCAAGCAAAAGCCTCACGAACCTTTTCTTGCTGGCTAATCTGAATTTGATAATCCTTTAACGGCAAAACATAGGTACGGATTAAGCCGTTACTGGTTTTATGTGAGTAAAAGCCAGCTTGTTTAACAGGTGGAACCAATAAATGGAGATGGTGAGATAAATGGGCTTGATCTTTATATGCCCAAATATCTACAAATAAATCTTCTTCATGATAAGTTTTATGAAAATCAAACTTACTTGTTACTGTTTTCAATGGATATTCAGCTGTTCGCTCAGCTAAATAACGCATTTGCGTATCTAAAATTTCATCGACTTCTTGAAGTGCAACTTTATAAGCACTAAAAATTAATATACAACCTAAAATGACACTGAAAACTGAGGTGCCCCAAATCAGTCGTTTTTTTAATGAATAATGCACTGTTATGAAGTTCCAAAATTTAAGTTACGATTGCCCTAAACGATAACCCAGCCCTCGAATCGTTCGAATAAAGTCTTTCCCGAGTTTAGCTCTCAAGTGATGCACATATACTTCAATCGTATTACTGGTTACATCACTATCGAAATCATATAACTTATCTTCAAGATTTGCTTTAGAAAAGATTTTATTTGGGTGGCTCATCAAAGGAATAAGAATTGCCCATTCACGATTAGACAAATCAATACGTTGACCTTTAAAAGTAGCAATGTGCTGTTCAACATTTAAAACCAGATCGCCACTTTGTAATAGCTGCTCATGATTGGCAAGCTGAGCCTCTACCCCGCTACGGCGTAATAGCGCGTGAATACGAGCAAGTAACTCATCAAACTCATAGGGTTTAATTAAGTAATCATCTGCGCCATGGTTTAAGCCATCCACGCGGTTTTGTAACTGATCTCGTGCTGAAATAATTAAGACTGGTGTCGCTGCTCTTTGGCGAATTTGCTTTAAGACTTGCATGCCATCCATCATCGGTAGCCCTAAGTCTAAAAGAATTAAATCGAATTTATTTTTAGCTAACTGAGCCAGACCATCTAAGCCATTATTGACCCATTCCACCTCAAATTGATGATATTGCAGCAACGTTATTGTTGACTCTGCAATCATAAAATCATCTTCAATCATCAAGATTTTTGTCATGTTCTAGGCTCGCTTTAATTCACATGTGCACATGAGTGCAGCATATCCAGTTGAGGGTTGATGACCTGAGTTTTTACGCCTAATAAACTCAGTAAGCTTGGGAATAAATTATCCTGACTTAACTTCTCTTTAGTTTGTTGGCTTAAACAACTTACTTGTGCAAAATTGTTCTGTTTCCAGCGATCTGAAAACCACATCATCATGGGTACATGTGTTTGTTGGGTCGGTGCGATTGCATACGGTGAACCATGTAAATATAAACCATGTTCACCCGTTGATTCACCATGATCAGATAAATACCATAAACCTGTTTGATATTTCGATAATTCTTTTAGATTATTAATGATCTGACTTAACACATGATCTGTGTATACAATGGTGTCATCATAACTATTTAATAACTCTGTTTGAGAGCAACCCTGTATCGCATTAGTATCGCAAGTCGGTTTAAACAGTTGATATTGAGCTGGCGCGCGCTTGTAATAGGCTGGACCATGACTTCCGACTTGATGTAAAACAATCAGTCGTGGACGGGTATCTTCTTTAGGAATAGTCGCTAAATATTCATTTAAGCTATCAATTAAAATATCATCATAGCATTCGCCGTCTTTACACCATTTTTGCTTTAACTTTTCTGGTATTTTGTACTGGTCAACACGATCACAAGTGCCCTTACACCCAGAGTTATTATCAATCCAAGTCACTTGGTAACCCGCACGCTTTGCAATGTCCAATAGACCTTCACGATGACTCGCAAGTTGTTCATTATAGTCAACGCGAGGCATTCCAGAGAACATACATGGAACAGACACAGCAGTTGCTGTACCACATGAGCTGACTTGGGAAAAATTCAAAATATCTTGTTTAGAAAGTTCCGGATTCGTATTTTTCGAATAACCATTTAATGCAAAACTTTCTGCACGAGCTGTCTCGCCAACAACGAGTACCATTAATTTAGGTAGGTTCGTTTGCACTTGCTGAACTTGATGAGCATCTTCACCATAATGTATGAGTGGTAAGTTCTTCTTAGGTGCCATTTTGTGATAATAAGATATTAAAGATGAAATACTATTTTGTGGAGAAATCATACCTTTTAAATCGCGATGCTCA
Organism: Acinetobacter lactucae; assembly: GCF_001605885.1. Classification (GTDB taxonomy): domain Bacteria; phylum Pseudomonadota; class Gammaproteobacteria; order Pseudomonadales; family Moraxellaceae; genus Acinetobacter; species Acinetobacter lactucae. Next base: position 71,342 of record NZ_LRPE01000038.1, read on the forward strand.
CGAAAAATAGATGCAAAATCAACATAATAAACAAATAGCAAAATACCCACGATTGCACACGAGGCAATAATTGATCCGATTTTTTTAAACACTAAATGAGATAATTTTTCTTTTTTAAGATTTATTTGAAAAATTAAAAAGATAGGTAAAACCACAAAGAAAACTGTCCAAAGCCCGAAACGTAATGAAATTAAATCAGAAACTTCAGATACATCAGTTTGTATCATATTTTGAATCTGATCGGGTGAGATGATTACCCCCAATGTATTGACGAAATAAGAGCTAAAACCGCCAACGAAGACCAATAAAATTGCAATAATTTTAGCAGTCCATTTCCAGTTTAAAATCTGTAAAATTGCATAATAGGCAGCAACCACAATAACTATAGTAGCAGCTAAGAATAGAATAGCTTTTAGTCCAATATATGGAGTTAAAAGATGTACTTCATGATAAAAACCAACATTTAGAATTACCCCTAACCAAATGGCTATAATCAAATTAAACATAAACAGTGAAATCTGTTTATGTTTTAAAGTAGAAAAAAAATTCAGCATCCCGGACGACTACAATCTTTTTATGATGCTTCACTGTAGAAATTAAAACTTAAAAATCACTTAAATAAAAATGATCTAATCCAGAGGCCTTATCACATACTTATTTTTTAAATTTTAAACAACAAAAAGGCGAGATTGATTAATCTCGCCTTTTTTAATTTTTAACTAAATATTGTTCTTAGAAACTATATTTAGCCATTAAACCAACACGGTTATCTTTGTAAGACTTACCGTCAAAAGTATCACGCTTACCGTTAACGTACTCAACACCTAAATCAATTGGTTTAACTGGCGTATAAATCACGTTAAGCCATGCTTGTTGAACTTTTTCATTCCCTGCTGCATATGCTTTTGCATAATCAGTACCATCATCAGCGAATTGAGCACCATATGCTAGAGTAGAACGTAAGTTAGGTAAAATCTTATAAGTTCCACCCACTTGTACTGCTACAAATTCATTTTGCTCAATATCACCATTTACGATTGTATAGGCCTTATTACTACCATATAGATAGTTGCTATTACCTACTACATATGATGCATCAGCAAATAGTTTTAAAGGATCAGATACTTTAAAGTCTGTACCAACTGCTACACCCCAACCAGTTTGGTTGTCACCGCCAGCTTTTGATTTATAGTTTTCAACTAATGCACGAGCTGAAGCCGAACCCTTGCCATCTGCATAACCTTGAGTGATTTTAGCAGTTAAGACTGGTAGGCTATATTTGATACTGTCATTTACCCAAGCACCATCTTCATCCTTTGTACCCGTAAGACCAGCACTATCGCCCTCTTCAGCTGCTACAAACAATTGAGTGGTTGGTCCAAGTTTATAGTTATAACGTACTTGCGGAACACGTGTTGTACCACCACCAATGTTTGTCGAGAAATCGATCATTTCTGGTGCATGATTAGACAAGAAGTTAGACGTTGTTTGACCGAACAACCAGTTGTTATAAGTTAAGTAAGCATGACGAATACGCAATCCATCATTTGTACCTGCAAAGTCAACTTCGATTTTACCCCCAACTTTGGCATTACTTACAGGAGCAGTAAAATCTAAACCTAAACGAGTCGTTTTAGGTGTTGCACGAATTTTGTCTTTTGCTTCACCTTTTGATTCAGCTACTTTGTTAAAGTCGTTATCCGCACCTTCGATAATGTAGTTAGCATCACCACGAACATAACCATATAGGTTCACATCAGCGCCAGCTTTAGATTTAAATCCTGCTAAAGGAGAAGCTGGTGCAGCAGCTTGAGGTTGTGCTTTAACTTCAGCTAACTGTACTTGCTGTTGTTGCTGTACTTGCTGTTGTTGTTGCTGAACTTGTTGCTGCTGTTGAATTAAAGCTTTCAGCGCTTCAACTTCTTTACGAAGCTGTTGAATTTCCGCTTTGTCGGAAGTCGCAGCATGTGCCCCACTCATCATTAAAGCTGTAACTGTAAGAGCTAAGCTTTTAATAACAAAAGATTTACGATTAAGGAATAGATCCATCAAAAACTCCTAAAAATATATTTTATGTTGCCTATCCATGCCAAGTTGATTTATGCCATTAAATTAGGGGCTAAAAAATCAACTATCTTCCACTTTGGCTACATTAATTTTATTACCGCAACCAAAACCAATTTCAACGTTATGCAAGACCAAAAGCCCATAACCAAAGACATAAAAAACATACTTTGGTTTACAGATTTTTACCTTAACTTCATGTTGTAACGAATCCTACACAACTCTCTTATCTTATAGAATGATTAAATCGTTATTTCATTATTCTTTTTTAGACTTTAGGCTAATAACCAATCTAATTGAACATTTTTCTGCCCATCTCGATTGATTCACATGATTTTTCTTGTTATCCAATTCCATTTTTTCTCCATTTAGCTTCCATTTGCTATCCACACAAGATGGCACAATTAATTGAGCATTTAAATAGCTAAAAATATACATTTTTAAAAACATAGACGAAGGTATGAGATAAAGCTTAGATCACGGCTTAAGCAACATTAAAATTCTTTATTTCATTTAGTTAACATTATTTTTCCTGCAGTTTCGCATGTTTCCAGAGGAAAATAGGCAGTAAACTGATCACTCCAATAATGACAATAGCTATCAAATAATGGAAATAACCCAGTACATCTCCAATCACACCACTAAAACTATAAAGGAGACCGCTAACAGTCGCCATGACTGATACCTGAAACGTAAAATCTGTTCCCGCATATTCTTTTCGACTGTAATGCATGACCAGAGTCAACATAACCACTAACAACATTGCCGAGAATGCATCTTCTAAAGCATTGACTGAATAGATAGCCCAGACATTCAACTGAATGTTTTGTTCATGGGCATAGGCTAAATAAGCATAGCCTCCTAGGCTCATAATTTTAAAAATTGAAAAAACAATTAGTGCTGTTGGTCTAGAAAAATATTTAAGAACTCCTCCCGCTATTGCCGCCCCAGTGAGTGCCGCTACTGCACCGAGCATCGTGATATAAACACCAATTTGAGTAAAACTCAGCCCCATATCCACCATTAAAGGTTTAAGTAATGGCCCAGCTAAGCCGTCTGCTACTTTAAAAGTGATCAGTACCACTAACCAAGAGCGGAGTTCTTTATTCTGAGAGAAATATCTTAAGTAAACTTTAATCTTTAGGACTAAATTTTGTTGGTCAAATTTGAGTTCACGATTTGAATTGGAAGTATGTTGGGGTTCTTTAAATAATAAAACGGGTAAAGTATTTAAAAATACTAAGGTTGCTAATAGCAAAAAAGTAGGTTGCCATGTCAGCCAGTCTAAACACCAAAGTACAGCTCCTCCACCGACAATAAAACCTAACCGCGAACCAATAACCTGAAATGTATTCCCCCAATGTTGTTGATCATGTTTCAATAAATTGACGGCCAAAGCATCGGTCGCAATATCTTGGGTTGCTCCTGTTAAATTCATAAAAAGAAGTGAAATAAAAAAGGCAAATAAATAAATGGGCTGATCTAAAGCTTGAACGGGGAAAAAAGACAAAATACAAAGTACAGCTACCATCAAAAACTGAGTAGGTAGAATCCAACTACGATAGTGTCCTAAACGGGAAAGTGCGTGTCGGTCGACCCACGGCGCCCAAAAGATCTTAATTGACCACGGCAACATTAGTAGACCAAAACCGCCAATATGGGCGAGTGAAACACCTTCTGCTCTTAAAATCACGGGTAAAGCATGCGTCATAAACCCGACAGGCAGTCCTTGTGCCCAATATAAAGAAAATAGCAGAAGATAGGGATTTTGCTGCCGCAACATAGAAACCTACTTTTTATTTGTTTAATAAGGAATAACATCAAATGTCATTTTGTTCTTACATTTTGCCAATGAAGCATATATTTCAAAAGATTAAGATAAAACTAGGACAAGTTAAAATTTAAAAAAATATGGATCAACATTTCCCTAATTTACCTGATTTGGTACCCCAACGTGGCACTGCTTTAAGCCGAGCGCTATTTAAAAAACTTTTTTTAGCGCAAGGTTGGACAATTGAAGGCGAAGTTCCTAATTTTCCAAAAGCAGTGGCGATTATTTCCCCCCATACTTCCAATATTGATGGATGGTATGGCTTTCTAGCGATTTTCGGATTAGGTATTCAAATTACCGTATTAGGTAAAGACGCTCTTTTTAAACCACCGTTTAAACGAGCTTTAGATTGGGCTGGGGTCATTCCTGTTAAACGTGACACAGCCAATGGACTTACTGAGCAAGTCGTTGCAACCATTCAAAAATATGACAAGATCTGGATTGGAATGGCGCCCGAAGGCACACGTAAAAAAGCAAAAAAAATGAAAAGTGGCTTTTACCATATCGCCGCAAAAACAAATATTCCCATTGTGATGTTTTCTTTTGATTATGATCACAAGACGATTCACTGCTTAGGTCACTTAAATCCAAGTGGCAACTACGACGAAGATCTCACCAAGATTTTTGAGCGTTATGAAGGAAAAATATCACCTAAAAATCGTAATTGGCTTGCTGAACCTTTACAAAATCTAGTGAAAAAAATCTAGCAAAAATTGAGCAAATCTGGTCTCATGAGCCCTCTTAATTTATCTCGACGTAGATTATTTTTAAAGATGAAAATTGCTCAATTTGCCAGTATTGGATTTATCTCTCTAGCACTATTTGGCTGTGATAAATTTAGCAAAACACCAACACCGACAACCTCAATGAAAGCCCGTGAACCTGTGATTGCACTTGCTTTAGGTGGCGGTGGAGCAAAAGGATTTTCACATATTGGTGTAATCAAGGTTTTAGAGTCTCACGGAATTAAACCTAAAATTGTGACGGGTACCAGTGCCGGTAGCTTTGTTGGAAGTATCTACGCAAGTGGACAAACGCCTTATCAATTGCAAAGTCTAGCGCTAAAGTTACAAGAGTCAGATATCCGAGATTTAACACTTAATCGTCAGGGCATTATTCTTGGACAAAAGTTACAGGACTACGTTAACCGTAACGTAGGCAATAAACCGATTGAGAAGTTCCCAATCCGTTTTGCGGCCGTGGCAACTCGCCTTGATAATGGTCAAAAAGCAGACTTTATTAAAGGTAATGCAGGCCAAGCAGTACGTGCATCTTGCAGTATTCCAAATGTATTTGTACCAGCAACAATTGGCAAGCAGAAGTATGTAGATGGCGGATTGGTTAGCCCAATTCCTGTTAAAACAGCTCGTGACATGGGTGCAGACATTGTCATTGCAGTCGATATTTCTGCTCGTCCAGCAGGAAATCGCCCAGCCAATATGTGGGGACTACTGGATCAAACCATTAATATTATGGGCCAACAAAGTATTAATGAAGAGCTCAAGCAAGCAAATGTAGTGATTCAACCTAAAGTTGGCCACTTAGGTACGCTTGATCTCAAATCAAGTAACCAAGCAATTTTAGAAGGCGAAAAAGCTGCTCAAGCGCAAATACGCCAAGTTGAAACCGCAATTGCAAACTTCAAAAAATCTCCAGCCGCATTTAAGCCTGCACCACGTCCTAAATTCTAATTGAGTTGGTTTTTTTCTATCCACACTCTCCATCATCTGCTACAGTGGTAAAAGTGATATTGAGTCACTTTTACCCATCATAAAGATATATAAAAGAGCAGATCTATGGAGTTTGTTATACAACCTTGGCACTGGTTTGTATTGGGTATCTTACTTATTCTTTCTGAACTGATTCTACCCGCCTTTGCCGCACTTTGGTTTGGTATTGCCGCCATTATGGTGTGCTTTCTCTACTGGTTATTTCCAGATATTAGCCTCACTACGCAAGTTGTACTGTGGATAGTTCTGTCAGTGCTATGCACCATTCTTTGGTTCAAATTTATTAAACCATTATCAATTGATAAAACTAAAGCGGGATTACCTCGCGAAGCAACCATTGGTCAAATTGGTATGGTGATTCAAACTGGTCTCGACCACGAACAAATTATTGTTCGCTTTCCAATGCCAATTTTAGGGGCCGATGAGTGGAACTGTCGAAGCACCACACCAGTTAAAGTCGGTGATCGTGTCAGAGTTATTGATATTTCGGGTAATGACTTAATTGTTCAATCCCACGGTACTTCATAAACATTAAAGATAAAGAGAGGGTATTTTCATGCCAGTCGGTACTATTATTGTTTTAGCCTTTTTGGCTTTTGTGGCTGTCACCATTTTTAAAGGGGTTCGTATTGTTCCTCAGGGTTATAAGTGGATTGTTCAACGTTTAGGTAAATATCACTCTACCCTAAATCCGGGGCTTAATTTTGTGATTCCCTATGTTGATGAAGTGGCTTATAAAGTTACCACCAAAGATATTGTGTTAGATATCCCGTCTCAAGAAGTGATTACGCGTGACAATGCCGTATTGCTCATGAATGCGGTAGCCTATATTAATTTAACCACACCAGAAAAAGCAGTTTACGGTATTGAAAACTATACATGGGCGATTCAAAACCTTGTACAAACCTCATTACGTTCTATTGTCGGTGAAATGGATTTAGATGATGCCTTGTCTTCACGAGACCATATTAAAGCTAAGTTAAAAGCAGCTATTTCTGATGATATTTCAGATTGGGGTATCACATTAAAAACTGTAGAAATTCAAGATATTCAGCCCTCTTCAACCATGCAAGCTGCCATGGAAGCTCAAGCTGCGGCAGAACGTCAACGCCGTGCGACAGTAACAAGAGCTGATGGTGAAAAACAAGCTGCTATTTTAGAGGCTGACGGTCGCTTGGAAGCCTCTCGCCGTGATGCAGAAGCACAAGTTGTTTTGGCTGAAGCTTCACAAAAAGCGATTGAAATGGTCACAAGTGCAGTGGGTGATAAAGAAACACCTGTTGCTTATCTGTTAGGCGAGCAGTATGTCAAAGCAATGCAAGATATGGCGAAATCAAGCAATGCTAAAACCGTGGTTTTACCTGCCGATGTTTTAAATACAATTCGCGGCATTATGGGAAAACATAATTAATTTAGTTACTTTAAATAAGTATTTAAAAGCAAAACGGTGGCTATCATGCCACCGTTTTTTATCTTTTATATTATTGGTTTTTTAATTTTTTCTGATCTTTCAAAGGAAGTTTTTTTACAACTAAATCATAAGAATCATGAATCAAATCTTGAAGTAAATCACTTGTTAAGTTCTTATGCGGTGTAATCGAAATCCAGTGCTTTTTATTCATATGATAGCCCGGAATAATAAATGAATAGAGCTCCTGATATTCCTGACTTTTATACGGATCACATTTGACATTAATCATTTTGACGCCCGCGACTTCTGTAGTCAGCATGAATATTTTTTCTAATATTTTAAAAACTTTATATTCAGGTCCAAATGGATGAGTCTGTTGGCTAAAAGGAAGATTTCGTGCAATTTCAATTGCATTTTGATGGAGTTGCGCACCATTCATTCTTTTCTCCTTTATTCATTGAATATGAATAGAAGTATGAATATTGATTTAATCTTATTAATTGGTACGAGCTAAAAGAAATTGTGAGATATCTATTAATTCTTTTGCATCGTCACCAAAATGAGCTAAGGCTTCAAAAGCTTGATCATGCAATTCTTTAGCATAGGCCTTTGCTTGTTCGAGCCCCATTAAGGCTGGGTAAGTCGACTTTTGTACTTGCTCATCCTTACCCGCAGTTTTACCCAAGGTTTCAGTACTCGAAGTAATATCAAGAATATCGTCTAACACCTGAAAAGCCAGTCCAATGGTCTGTCCATATTGACGCAACTTTGGAATTGCTTGATCAGTTCCAGAGAAAATTGTCACTGCACCCATCATAATGGCTGCTTGAATGAGCGCACCAGTTTTATTGCGATGGATATTTTCAAGTTCGTCTTGAGTAATTTGCTTGCCTTCAGCTTGCAAATCTAAAACCTGTCCAGAGACCATTTTGGAGCTGGCAGTTGCTAAAATCTGCATTTGTTTTAATACAATCGCGGCATCGGTACCCTGCCCTTGTTCATCAAACAAACGGCTACCTAAAATCTCAAAAGCCATTGATTGTAAAATATCGCCTGCAAGCAAAGCAGTATCTTCACCAAACGCAACATGACAAGTCGGTTGACCACGACGCAGTAAATCATTATCCATACAAGGCAAATCATCATGCGCTAGTGAGTAACAATGAATAAGTTCAACCGCAACCGCAGCACGACGAGCCGCAGCAAAATTTGGATTTGGCTGTAAAGAGGCAGTGGCATAACATAAAGCCGGACGCACACGTTTTCCACCAAGCATGACTGCATGGTGTACTGCACTTTTTAAAGGCTCTGGAATTGAGAATGCGGACAATGTCGTCAATAAATCTTGTTGAATACGTTGTTGAGCTTGTTTTAAAACATCCGCATTAACTTGAGAGAGTGATGACACAGTCGCCTCGATAAAATCAGTAGAGAAATTTTATTGAATGTTATGAAGCATTCATGCGCTACATCATACACGATTCACTGTGAAAAGTGCGTGATGAGTTTTCGAAGGCCTATGTAAAAAAGCCTCTACAAAATGGAGAGGCTTTTTCATTCTTAACTGTTTTAGAAACTGTCACCCGGAACGCGTACCCAACCTTCCATTAACACACGTGCACTACGGCTCATAATTGCCTTTTTAACGACCCATTGATCATTAACAAGTTCAGCTTGAGCGCCAACACGTAATGTTCCAGATGGATGACCGAAACGTACCGCTTCACGTTCGCCACCGCCCGCAGCTAAATTTACTAAAGTCCCCGGAATAGCGGCTGCCGTGCCAATCGCTACTGCCGCTGTTCCCATCATAGCATGGTGTAATTTACCCATCGACAAAGCACGAACCAATAAGTCGACATCATTCTTTACAACGTTTTTACCACTTGATGCCGTATAGTTCTTCGGTTTAGAAACAAATGCAATTTTTGGTGTGTGCTGACGCGCAGCTGCTTCTGAAATATCTTTAATTAAGCCCATCTGAACTGCGCCATAGGCACGAATTTTTTCAAAACGTGCCAATGCAGTTGCGTCACTATTAATATGATCTTGTAACTCAGTACCTTCGTATCCTAAATCTTCTGCATTTAAGAAAATGGTTGGAATACCAGCATTAATAAATGTGGCTTGAAAACTACCAATCTCTGGAACATCTAATTGGTCAACAACATTCCCTGTCGGGAACATATCACCGCCTTCTTCACCATCATCGGCCGGATCTAAAAACTCAATTTGAACTTCAGCGGCAGGGAAAGTCACTCCATCGAGTTCGAAATCACCAGTTTCTTGAACTTGACCATTGGTGATAGGCACATGCGCGATAATGGTTTTTTGAATATTTTTTTGCCAGATTCGAACCGTGCATAGACCATTTTCTGGAATACGATCTGCATCTACCAAGCCATTTGAAATCGCAAAAGAACCAACAGCCGCAGTCAAATTACCGCAGTTACCGCTCCAATCTACGAAAGCTTGATCTATTGAAACCTGACCAAATAAATAATCAACATCATGCTCTGGCTGAGTACTTTTAGCGAGAATAACAGTTTTGCTGGTACTCGAAGTGGCTCCCCCCATCCCATCAATTTGTTTTCCATAGGGGTCTGGGCTACCAATGACACGTAGTAAGAGCTGATCTCTTGCTTGTCCTGCAACTTGGGCTTTTTCTGGCAAATCATCAAGCTTTAAAAAGACACCTTTACTGGTTCCACCACGCATATAAGTTGCTGGAATTTTAATTTGCGGTACTGAGCTCATATCAACTGTTATCCTTACTATTATGTTCTTCTATATCAAAACAAGCATTCTTGTTTACCCTTCTCTGCATCTTAAATTGTTTTAAGGCCAAGAGATAGCGATCTGCTTTATACATCAATCGTATTGACGCGAGCATATTTTGAGAATTTAGCAATATGCTGGCAATGACTTAATCTAAGCAAAATCTAAGAAAAAAAGTCTATATGAAATTATATTTTTTTAGAGTACTTTTCACCCGATATAGGAATATTAAAAGTAACATAATGATTTTAAATAACTTTTACAATTACTTTTCAGTCACTCCTTATTAATTTGTAGTCTAGGCTAAAATAACTCCATCTATTAGAATAATTTACTTATTCATTGTGAGTGAAGACCTTTGACCAACGAATCTTCTACACTGCAACGAGGACTAAAAAATCGACACATCCAATTAATTGCTATGGGTGGAGCAATTGGTACCGGATTATTTTTAGGCTCGGCGCAAGTGATTCAATCTGCGGGACCATCCATTATTTTAGGATATGCCATTGGCGGCTTAATCGCGTTTTTGATTATGCGTCACTTGGGAGAAATGATTGTTGAAGAACCTGTTGCAGGATCGTTCAGCCATTTTGCGTATAAATATTGGGGGAAATTTCCCGGATTTTTAACCGGATGGAACTATTGGATACTCTATGTTCTGGTGGCGATGAGTGAGCTCACCGCGGTAGCCAAATATATTAATTATTGGTGGCCTCATATTCCAGCATGGACGTCTGTCTTATTTTTCTTTGTCGTGATTACGGCAATTAACTTAACCAACGTCAAATTTTATGGTGAGTCCGAATTCTGGCTCGCTATTATTAAAGTTGCTGCGGTTATCTCTATGATCATATTTGGACTTTATTTGCTATTTACAGCAGACGTAGGTTCAAACATTTCATTTAGTAACCTTTGGTCTCATGGTGGATTTTTTCCAAATGGCTTTAGCGGCCTCTTCTATATGTTGGCTTTCTTGATGTTCGCTTTTGGTGGTATTGAACTGATTGGTATGGCCGCAGCGGAAGCAAAAGATCCGAAAAAAACCATTCCAAAAGCAATTAACCAAGTCGTTTTCCGTATCTTGATTTTCTATATCGGTTCATTGGCAATCTTACTTTCATTAGTGCCATGGAACCAATTAGATCTTGGCGGTCTCGACAAAAGTCCATTTGTTATGATTTTTAGCCAAATGGGAATTGGTTGGGCTGCACACTTACTGAACTTTATTATTTTAACTGCTGCCCTCTCTGTTTATAACAGTGGGATGTTTGCAAATAGCCGTATGCTCTACAGTCTCGCTCAACAAGGCAATGCACCAAAAGTTTTTGCAAAAACCAATAAACAGGGGGTTCCTATTCCCGCTGTTCTGCTTTCTGCTTTATTAATCTTTGGTTGCGTTCTTTTAAATTACTTTGTACCTGAAGATGCTCTTGGACATCTTATGTACGTTGTAGTTGGTGCACTTGTTCTAAACTGGGCAATGATATCAATTACACATTTGAAGTATAGACGCTTTGTTAAGCACGCGAATGTTAAGACATCTTTTCCAGCGTTATGGTCGCCATTTAGTAATTATTTAGTTTTAGCGTTTATTGCTGTGGTTCTCTATATTATGTGGACTCAAGGTTTCAAAGAGTCAGTAATGATGATCCCTATTTGGATTACAGCAATGCTCGTACTTTTTGACTATTTAAATCCTAAAAAACTCGATTCGGTTGAGAATCCTGAACAATAAATAAATCTAAAAAGCCATTGTTTAGACAATGGCTTTTTTATTTATGATCAGAAAATTATGCATATTTATACTGACGCGAACAGTAAGCTCGTTCAACCTCTGGTGAACGTAATTGCTGATGCTTAGTTTTACGCCCTGCCATACGTTTACGCCAAAGTTTAAAACTATTGGTTGTGAGGTTGTATCTCATTAAACGAATAACTTCACTTTCACGTAAGCCATACTCTCGCTCAATTGCTTCAAATGGGGTTCGATCTTCCCATGCCATTTCAATAATTCTAGATAAGTCCTGTTCATCAATTTTTTTCATGTTATGCCCTTTTGAATTATAGATAGTCAAATCTGATTTTTAACAAATAACCTTTCGGGAATAGTTTCATTTACTCAATTGCTTGTCTTAAACTCTCTCGTGTTTTGCCTGAAATCATAGAAAGATCAACATGAATTTTTTGTGATTTTTTAGCTTTATAAACTGTTTTTCAAAAGAAATAAGCGGCTAGAAACGGTTGAGTGGTACAGGTTTATTTTTATTAGTCACTGTGGCAAAAGTTTTAATACCTAAAACATGAAAAAGCCATTGCCTTGGCAATAGCTTTTTTGTTTATAATCATAAAATTATGCGCCCTTAGCTTAACTGGATAGAGCAGTTGCCTCCTAAGCGACCGACGTGGGTTCGAGTCCCGCAGGGCGCACATACTTCTAAACTTAATCCTTCACTTCAGCCAACAATGTTTCAGCTGCAAGTTTGCCTAAATTATTAGAAGCAAGCGGACTATCACCAGTTAGCAATTTACGGTCTCTATGACATTGACCTGTAATGCCCTTATTTAAAATTTCGACACCGAGCTTTTCAAGGTTTTCCCCTACTAGCCAAGGTAAAGCCCCCGGCATATAACCGATATCAATATTTGCTCCTTTATCTAATGAATCAGGGAATACACAAATTTGATAGCCTTTAAAAATATAGTTTTCTGGCTGTTCATCTACTGCGGCAGCAAGTAATGAAGCTGGACCATGACATAAAGTAATAATAAATTTATCTTGTTCAACCGCCCATTTCAGGACTTTTTTCACCTCAAGGCTATGTGGAATTTTAGCTAATACGCCATGCCCACCCGGAATAAATACAGCCGCATATGGAGAGTTTTCCCCCACTGCGTTTTCTAAAATATTAGTTAGTTTTAATGGATTTTTTAATTTATCTGCATATTTCTGGAAAGTATCTAACACCACTTGTTCTTGCTTTGGCATCGCCCACATTTCAAGTTTAGCAGGGTTCCCTGAAAGTGTCGCAACATCAATTTCAAAGCCTGCATTATCTAAATGAAACATCGGTAAAAGCATTTCTACAGGATGGTTGCCTGTTGAAAAGAACTTACCATTTTGCATCTGGATGTAACGCTCATCAGTTGCAATCATTAAAACTTTTTTATTACCTGTATACGGCGTTGAATAAGTCGTGCCATCGTAATCGGTTTTAGGAGCAGTATATTGACTCAGTGAATAAGGTGATGGGAAAAAGGCATTATCTTCAGCCAAATCTGGAGTAGGATTTTTATCATCAATATTTGCGGTATTCATTGTTACTATCCTTTTTCATCAGTATGGAAAGAAATAATAAGGTAAGAACCAATTGTTATTTCTTACTCAATTTATAGGTGAAGTTATAGAACTGGTGCAATCTACCAATAGAATTTGGCAATTTTTATAGAGAAATAGGCAGAATCTAGAATTATAAAATTCAGTTTAGGCAAACCCGTCGTTCGCCCAAACTTTAATGATTACAGCATTACGCATTCATTTCTAAAACGATCTTTCCAATATGATCACCCTGCTCCATACACGCATGAGCACTTTGTACATCTGAAAAAGCATACGTTTTATAGATTTGAGGTAAACACTTACCTTCTGCCAGTAATGGCCACACATGCTCATGCAAAGATTGGGCAATTTGTGCTTTTTCTTGGCTATTACGCGCTCGCATCGTTGAACCCGTAATTGTGGCACGTTTTAAAATCAGTTTTTGTAAATCAAATTCTTTTGCAATACGCCCCCCCATAAAACCAATAATGACCAGTCGGCCATCACGTTTTAATAGATTTAAATTTTTCGTGAAATAGGAACCACCCACAATATCTAAAATGACGTCAACACCTTGGTCTTGGGTATGTTTCAAAACTTCTTGCTCAAAATCTTGGGTTTTATAATTAATTGCTGTGGTTAAGTCAGAGAGTGCTTCAACTTTATCTTCACTACCAACGGTAGCAAAAGTTTTAATCCCCAAAGCGTGGCAAATGGCTAAAGCAGTGGTTCCGATCCCACTTGCCCCACCATGAATCAGTGCGGTTTCATCTTTCTTTAAACGGCCAATATCAAAGAGGTTTGCCCAAACCGTAAAAAATGTTTCCGGAATCGCAGCAGCTTGCGTAAATGATAAATTTTCAGGTATTGGCAATACTTGGGTTGCAGTTACCGCACAGTACTCAGCATAACCACCGCCATTTGTTAGAGCACAAACTTTATCACCAACCTTGAATTGATCGACTTGCTCACCTACCGCAACCACAGCACCAGCGACTTCAAGCCCCGGTATTTGAGTAACACCTTTAGGCATTGGATATAACCCCATACGCTGCAATAAATCAGGGCGGTTAATTCCAGCAGCCTTTACCTCAATTAAGACTTCATCTGCTTGAGGTGCTGGAATATTAGCATCTTGAACTTTTAGAACCTCAGGTCCACCGGGAGCCGTAATTTCAATAATTTTCATGGTTGTTGGAAAGGTCATAAAATGCTCCATGTTTGATTTATATTTCAAATACTAATCTACGTTAAATAATTGATGACTTGGGTGGAACGCCAAACAGTCGCTTAAATTCTCGGCTAAATTGTGACGCACTGACATAACCAACTTCATAGGCTGCTTCTGCCACACCCATTTTATTGTTCATGATAAGTTCGCGTGCCTTATGTAACCGAGTAATTTTGAGGTACTGTAAGGGTGAATAATTCGTCACCTTTTTAAAAGTCTGATGAAAAAGCGATATGCTCATGCCCGCTTGTTTCGCCAACTCTTGAACCGTTAAGTTATGATAATAATCACGCTGAATAATTTCACAAATGGTGTAAATTACGCCATCTCGACTAGTCATAGCCGATAAACTCTCGACTAGATTACTACCTGAAGCTTGCACCACACGATAAACCAATTCTCTTTTAACTTGCTCACCCAATATAAAAGTATCTTGTTTAGAACGAAGTAAATTGAGCAATCTTAGAGCGACCTCTGAAATGATCGTATTCATATCAATCACTCTAAGCCCACAGCTTAATTCTAAATCTTCCGAGTGGGCATCTTCAGTAATCACTTGTTGCTGTTTATCCATTTTAGTAATGAGATCAGCCATCATTTGTGGTTCAAATTTTATTGCTATCGCCAGCATTGGTTCATCATTTTCAACCACAGTATCGCAATCAAATGGTATTGCAATTGAGATGAACAGGCACTGCCCTTGTTGAAACTGAAAGATTTCTTTACCAATATACCCTCTCTTTAATCCCTGTATCACTAAAACAATTGAGGGTTCTTGCAGCACAGCAATAGGTTTCGTGGAATGATCTACCCGCATTAAAGTGATATTAGAAATAAAAGTAGGATAAAGACCTTCTGCTGGAGCCAAGTGCAAAAATGCATCGACCAAATGTTCTGTAAGATGATTTTGCGGCATAGTTTTATTGTGAGAGGTAATCTAATAATCAATATAACAATGAACCTAAAATGAAAACATCTGTCTTACGTTTACTTTGTATAAATAGGCAATTCAAATCAATTTTTAGGCATAAAAAAACCTAGAGCATTCTAGGTTTTTTCACTTTATCAAGCTCTTTAAGCTGATAAATTGAAGAACATTGCTGCAATTAAAATAATTACACCAAGTACAATTCGGTACCATGCAAATACACGTAACGTGTGACGCTCTACAAACAGTACCAATGCTTTTACAACAAACAGCGCGGCAATAAAAGCAGCAACGAAACCTACGCCAATATTAACCATATTGTCTGAGGTAAGTACGTCAGCATTTTTAATTAAGTCAAAAGTTGCAGCGCCCAACATGGTTGGCATTGCAAGGAAGAAAGAGAATTCTGTAGCAGCTTTACGTGATAAGCCCGCAAACATTCCACCCACAATTGTTGCGCCTGAACGTGAAGTGCCCGGAATCATCGCCACACATTGAGCAAGACCAACTAAAAACGCTTGTTTAAAAGTAATTTTAGTTGCATCGAGTGTCTTATGTTCAAATTGTCTAGATTCAACCCAGAAAATGATCAGGGCACCGACAATCAAAGCAATCGCAACCACAATTGGGCTAAATAGAACACTTTTAATAAAGTCGACAGCTAAAACGCCAATAATGACTGCTGGAAAGAATGCAATAAGCACACTGATCGCAAAATGACGTGACTCCACATCACCACTAAAGAATCCCTTAATCAAGTTAATAATTTTTTGTCGGTATAACCAGCACACTGCCAAAATAGCACCTAACTGGATTACGACCTCAAATACACGACCGCCGTCTGAGTGGAAATCGATAATATGACCAAATAAAATTAAATGGCCTGTACTCGAGATGGGTAAAAATTCAGTTAAGCCTTCGACAAAGCCTAAAAACAGTGCTTTTATAACTTCAAAATTTTCCATAACTTGCTCAAAGAAAGTTAATCATTAGAACGATCTAAAATTTGTTTTATCGAAACTGATAAGCCTAAAATTAGACTTAACACATGTTCAATATCAGATCATTTCTAACGTTTGTGGTTATTGCCCCTAGTTAAAGGCAGTTTATTTAAAGTGCGATAATGTATCACAACATGATGACAAACTTGGGTTAACTATCGTAAAAAGATAAAACTTGGTTAAGAACTGCCAAAATTTTTTTTGTTATAGATAAAGCTTTTCGCCCTTACTTACTCTACAAAATCATCTTAAAATGTCCTTAAAGAAACATGATATTATTCTGTTCAAATGCAACTCATATCAAAAATTCTATCTGAATGAAAAATACCAAAATTAATGCACGTCATCTTATTATCGATCTATTTCTTTCCTCAGCTTATCCTCAGCTCACCATTAAACAAATATTGATTGCCGCTAAACTCTTTAATATGAGTGACAACGGTATTCGTGTTGCGACGACTCGGCTATTAAATGAAGGCATGATTGAAAGCGTCGAGCGCGGTATTTATCAACTTTCGCCTTCAACCAAAGAATGGGCAAAAGTCATTTTGAATCGTAAAAATGGCATTAAGCAGACTAAAGAATGGCAACAGCACTATCTGGCAGTATTTACTGGAACTTTAGGCCGTATAGATCGGACCGCTTTAAAAAAGAGAGAGCACGCCCTACATCAATTTGGTTTTAGAGAGCTCGAAACTGGTATTTACATACGTCCAGATAATTTAGCGTATAGCTTTGAAAAAACATGTGAAGAGCTCGTTATAGCGGGTCTTGAAAATGAAGCCAAAATTTCTATTATTCAAAAATTTGACTCAAAAACAGTTTTGTTAATTCCTTCTTTATGGGATACCAAAAAGCTTGAAAAAAACTATGAAATGTATAGTCAGGATATTCAAGAATGGCTTTTGAACTATAAAAATTTATCCTTAAATGAAGCTGCGACTCAAGCTTTGTTATTAGGACGTGAAACGATTACCTTACTCATGAATGATCCTCTGCTGCCCCCTCCATTTGTTAACGAACATGCCCGCAATCAGTTTGCTCAGAATGTACAGCAGCTCGATTCGATTGGACAAAAGCTATGGCAGAAACTTTATGAAAATGAATTAGCCCATTAAAAGACGATTTATTTTTTTACAAACAAATATTTCACTTTTTAAAATTTTATGACTACATTTGTAATATAAAATATGAATGCCAAAATCTGATTTGGGAGAATAAAAATGAATGCACAAGTGAGTGTGACCGATCTATTTAGCAGAGAAGAAATACAGGAGCTCACACAACCCTCAGATATTTACGGTGCTTGGGCTGTTGCAAGCACATGGGCCGTTATTGGCGGAACATTTGCTAGCTTAATCATGATGTGGGATTACTTACCTAACTGGGGCAAATTACTTGCTTGTATGCTTGCCTTAGCAATATTGGCAGGTCGCCAGTTATGCCTAGCGATTTTGATGCATGATGCATCGCATAAAAGCCTATTTAAAAATAAGAAAATAAATGACTTCGTAGGTGAATGGCTATGCGCCCGTCCAATCTGGAATGATCTACAAAAATACCGCGCACACCATGTCCGCCATCATGCAAAAACCTCTACTCCAGATGACCCTGACCTTTCTTTAGTTTCTGGTTTTCCTGTAAGTAAGAAATCTCTTACTCGTAAATTCTTACGCGACTTAACGGGTATGACCGGATTAAAGTTTAGCTTTGGCCGAGTGTTAATGGATCTCGATTTAATGAAATGGACTGTTGCAAATGATCAAGTCTGGCTAGATCGAAGCAATAAAGATTTCGTTGATTATGCAAAAAGTCTTATAAAAAACAGTAGCGGCGCCATTGCAACCAATATCGCTCTTTATGGTGTTTTAAAAGCTTTCGGTCAACAGCGGTTTTATTGGTTATGGCCCCTAGCTTATTTAACACCGTTTCCATTATTTTTAAGAATTCGCTCAATGGCCGAACATGCAGGTATGCAAACGAGTAATACTGCTTTAACCAATACACGAACAACACGTGCAGGTTGGATTGCTAGAAGCTTTGTGGCGCCTATTCATGTCAATTACCACATGGAGCATCACTTAATGGCTTCGGCGCCCTACTTCAAACTGCCGCGCGTGCATCGACTATTAAGAGACCGCGGTCATGTTCCGGCACCACCTAGCTATTTTGAAGTGATTGAATCGCTCTCCTCTAAGCCAGAACAATCTACTTAATTGACTCAAATAATAAGTGAGAGGCCATGAATTTAAATTTATGGCCTTTTAATTTAAATCAGCCATTTTATGCTGGGTTTGGAAATATTTTGGCGTTACCCCCATCCAACGCTTAAACGCACGAGTGAAGTGAGAAGTCTCGGCATAACCTAGCATTAAAGCAACTTTTTCGACCGACATGTTATTTTGAGTTAAAAGTTTCTGGGCCTGCTCCTTTTTCAGTGAGTCAACCAAGAGTGTAAAACTAGTATGATCAAGGGCTAAATAACGTTGTAAGGTTCGCTCTGACATATTCATGATTTGAGCCACTTGCCCAACTTTTAATGTCTCCCCCTCCCCATCCAAAAGCAATTTTTCAACAACTTGTTTGACTCGCCCTTTCCAACCATCTTTTAACTTTAACTTCTCTATATTCCGCTTACATTGCGCATTTAACAATGGCGCTAGCATTGGGTCTGCCGTTAATACAGGTTGTTTTAAATACTCTTTTGGAAATATCCAACGATTACGCTTTTGGTTAAATAAACAAGTCACAGCCAGTTGATGACTGATTTGGTCAAAACCTATCGGCTCTGGCATTTGTAATTCAACTTTTCCCAAATGAGAAAGCCCTGTTAATTTTTTCGCAATTTGAACAAAACCGACTAACAAAAAAATGTTGGCATTTGGGCTCAGCTGAAATGCATTGACGGGCTGATGAATTGACCAACATGCATCATTATTTTCTTGTTTTAATTCTGGTTTAAAAACCTTACAACGTGAACCAATGAATTGTTCAAGTATTTTCAGCGCTTCTCCTAAATTTGGAGAAACTATGGCAGCAATTCCGACTGAACCATAATATGAAGCCGTCATGCTTAAAGCTAAATACCCAGCTAATGCTGGCTCTTTGCATAATTTGATCGCCCGTTCAATAAGCTGATTTAAAATGTTGAACTCGACATACCAGTAAGGCTTTTCTAATTGGTCTAAAGTTATTCCACTTCCATTTAAAAGCTGCTCACCAGAGACACCCCATCGCTTAATAGTTTCTACTATTAAATTAATATAAGTTCCGGGTAATTCTGGATTCATGAGCGACCCATTGAGCAAAATAAAATGGCGTGAAATGGTAAAAACTGTCTGTTCATGAACTATGCCATGCTTTTAAATTGATGCATAGTTATTCAAAACAAAATCCGCCGAATTGCACTAGACAGCACAATTTCTGAAAAAGAATATAGGTCACCTTATGAACATTCTGATTGTCCATGCTCATCCAGAACCACAGTCTTTTACCGCTGCTCTAAAAAGTACAGCCAAGCAAACCTTAGAAAAATTGGGGCACCGCGTAGAAGTTTCAGATTTATATGCGATGCAATTTAACCCAGTTGCATCCAAAGAGGACTTTTTGGAGCTTAACCAACCTGATTATTTTAACTACGCATTAGAGCAAAGAAATGCCAGCAAAAATCAACTTCTAGCTCCAGATATTCAAGCAGAAATAGAAAAAGTAAAAAAAGCTGATTTAGTTATTTTAAATTTCCCGCTTTATTGGACATCTGTACCAGCAATTTTAAAAGGCTGGATTGATCGTGTATTTGTTTCAGGACTCTTTTACGGTGGTAAACGCTTTTATAACCACGGCGGAATGACTGGTAAAAAAGCCATGCTGTGTTTAACACTCGGTGGTAGAACCCATATGTTTGGAGAAAACTCAATTCATGGCCCAATTGAAAATTATTTATCACCAATTCAGCGTGGTACATTGGCATATGCGGGTTTTGAGGTTTTACCACCATTTATTGCTTATCATGTACCATATATTAGCCAAGAAGCACGAGAAGTCCTTCTGGAAGATTATGGAACTTATCTCACTTATCTAGACCAGCTCGAACCTTTAATATTCCCTAAGCTTGAGCAATTTGATGAAAAACTATATCCATTTTAATGGTATGTTTTAGCTCTAAAAATTAAATAACCGAATCTAGATTATTATTTTCGGTTATTTTCTTACTTCGAACTTTTAAATATAGAGGCCAAATTCGCTCAAAAAATAGATCAAATGGTAAAAAAATTAAGCTAAACTTTTTTATAAAATTAAGAATATAAAAGTGAATCAATAATATACAGATGTAGAGAAACTAGACTTATCAACTAAAAATGACGACTAATACTCATTTCATAATCATTTAATTCATATTTTTACAAAAAAATCTTTGACCATTTTTCTTGGATTTGTGACAAAAATGTCATAAAAACAGAGGCTACTAATAATAGATAAAAAATATAAATATCAATTAATTAAAATAAATTAACAATGAAAATATTCCTTCATTTTTCATCCATTATCGACATTATTTGTATAAAAAGTGAGTACTCTTCAGTTCATATAACAGATTTACTCTTATTGTAATTATGCTATTTTTGTTACATGGAGTTATCAAAGCTTCTATTAGTTGTAATTAGGAGCTTTGAAGGCAACACAGTTTAAACGGTTTAACTCTGTTACTTTTAAAAAAATGTCTTGAAGTTCAAGGAAAGATTAAAATGAAATTAAAACATCTGAGCACTGCAATGATTTTAGCAACGCTGCCTGCAACTGGGGTTTTTGCAGCAGCATTGGATCGCTCTGGACAATCAATGTCTGCATTTTTACAGCCTGGAAACTACTTTGAAGCTGGTATTTCTATTTTAGATCCAGATGTATCGGGTAAAGAAGCAGGATCAAGCCCAACAAATCGTAATATTGGCGATATGGCCGATGATTATTTTTTCCCAAGTGCAGCCTTAAAACTACAACTTAACGATAAATTTTCTTTTGGTTTACTTTACGATCAACCATTTGGTTCAGATGCAGAATACACAGGTAATAATGCATTTGTTTCAAACTCAGGGTCTGACTCAGTTTTATCAGCTGGTGCAATTGACGGGATTGTTACTAAAAAAGCAAAAGAAGCTTTAGTAGCACAAGGTTTACCTGTAAATGATCAAACCTTAGCAATAGCAAAAGGCCAAGTTTTAGCAAGTCCTCAATTTCAACAACTTGCTGGTGCTCTTGCTGTAGCAAATAATTATTTAGGCACTGGCGGAACTAAAGTAGAGGTAGATACACAAAACTTATCTTTTGTTTTTGGCTTCCAACCAAACCAAAACTTTAACTTCTATGCGGGTCCAGTATTACAAACAGTTAAAGGTAATGTAAGTCTTCGAGGTCAAGCTTATAGCCTTTACAATGGTTATGATGCGAATATTAAAGAAACTACTGGTGTAGGTTGGTTAGCAGGTGCAGCTTATCAAATTCCAGAAATTGCGTTTAAAGCATCTTTAACTTATCGTTCTGAAATCGACCATAAAACCAATATTAATGAAGACTTATCTTTATTAAATTTCCCTGGTCTTACTTCTGTGCTCGCTGGTTTAGATGTTCCTGCATCTAAGCTTCAAGCTATTAATTCAGAAGGCAAAACTACAATTACTACCCCTCAATCTGTAAACCTTGATTTCCAAACAGGTATCATGGCAAATACAGTGGCATTCGCGAATGTACGATGGGTAAACTGGAAAGACTTCTCGATTCAACCATATAAATTCGGCAAAGTATCGGAAGCTGTAGGTGGGCTTGTTGGACGTCCAAATGGTTTTAACTTAGTTGAATATTCTGATGACCAATGGTCTGTTAACGCCGGTGTTGGCCGTAAACTTACTGATAAGTGGGCGGGTAACGTTTCTGTGGGCTGGGACTCTGGCGCGGGTAACCCTGTAACAACCTTAGGCCCAACTGAAGGTTACTGGAACGTAGGCTTAGGTCTTCAATATAGTCCGACTCCACAAACTTTCCTTGCTGGCGGTGTAAAATACTTCTGGTTGGGTGATGCTAAAGCTCAAACTGGTGCACAAGCAGGTACTGATCAATATGTTGCAGACTTTTCTGACAACAATGCTATCGCTTATGGTTTAAAACTTGGTTATAAATTCTAAGTTTTAAAAACAAATAATAAAAAAGGCGCTTTAAGCGCCTTTTTTATTATTTGTTTTTAAGCTGGGATATTACGCTGTGAAACTGAACGGATTGCTTCTTTTAATGCATCATATCCGCGGATAGCAGGAAACTGTGGAAACTCAGCAATCACATTTTCTGGCGCATCAAACAAGAAACCATGGTCAGCTTCACCAAGCATCGTTGTATCATTATATGAATCACCAGCTGCGATTACACGGAAATTTAAACCATGTAGTGCTTTAACCGACTCACGTTTTTGATCTGGTTGTCGTAATTTATAAGCCGTAATCATTCCTTCTTCATCTGTCTCTAACTTATGACAGAAAATCGTTGGCCATCCTAATTGCTTCATTAAAGGATGCGCAAATTCATAGAAGGTATCTGATAAGATCACGAGTTGGAAATGCGTACTCACCCATTCAACAAACTCTTTTGCGCCTGGTAATGGCCCCATCTCGGCAATGACTTCTTGAATATCATTTAAGCCTAAACCGTGTTGTTTTAAAATATTCAGACGTTGAGTCATTAAAACATCATAATCCGGAATATCACGAGTAGTTGCTTCGAGTTCTTTAATCCCTGTTTTTTTTGCGAAATTGATCCAGATTTCAGGAACTAAAACCCCTTCCAGATCTAGGCATACGATTTCCATGAATGCTTCCAACGTTGGTTAAAAATTGCTGTATCATACCATTAAGATTTTCAGTTTTGCGTTGTTATTGATCAAATCAATTTTATTCATAAGGATCGAAATTAAAGTGCTAAGCACTTTATCAACTATCCTTTAGAATATTTTTCATAACTCAATGCGCCCAAGCCTTTTGCCAGGAACACACATGACCGTTATTCCGACTATTGACATCGTAGATGCTCTTGCTGCTGAGTATGCAACCAAAAGCCCACGAGAAATTTTAGAACTTGCCTTAAGCCAACAAGGTGAAATCGCAATTTCTTTTTCGGGAGCAGAAGATGTTGTTTTAATTGATATTGCTTCACGTTTGGGTAAGCCGTTCCGTGTCTTTAGTCTCGACACTGGTCGCCTACATGCTGAAACGTATCAATTTATTGAAACTGTCCGTAAACACTACAATATCAATATCGAAATTTGTTTCCCTGAATCTGAAGCTGTCCAAAACATGGTCAATGAAAAAGGTTTATTCAGCTTTTTCACAGATGGGCATCAAGAATGTTGCGGTATTCGAAAAGTTCAGCCTTTACGTAAAAAACTTGCGACTTTAGATGGCTGGATTACAGGTCAACGTAAAGATCAAAGCCCTGGTACACGTACAGAAATTCCAGTAGTACAAGCTGACGCAGGTTTCTCTGGTCCAGGTAAGCAACTTATTAAATATAATCCTTTAGCGAACTGGACAAGTGCTGAAGTATGGAGTTATATCCGTATGATGGAGATTCCATATAACCCTCTTCATGAGCGTGGTTTTGTTTCTATTGGCTGTGAACCATGTACTCGACCTGTATTACCAAACCAACATGAGCGTGAAGGTCGCTGGTGGTGGGAAGAAGCCACTCAAAAAGAATGTGGATTACATGCAGGCAATATGAAAAAGTAATTTTTTATCAAAAAACCACTGGTAAATCAGTGGTTTTTTTTGTGTCATGTTGCGTACACAAAGTCATATTTTCTCTACTCTAAACGCTATATACTTAATTTTACGGTTCTATAATTCTAACAAGAGCTCAGATAAGGGCTTCTTAGAAAAATGCATGAGGCACGATGATTTATGCGTCCATTACACCCAATTGATTTCATTTTTCTGTCACTCGAAAAAAGACAGCAACCCATGCATGTCGGTGGATTATTTTTATTTGAAATTCCTGAAAATGCACCAGAAACCTTTGTACATGATTTAGTAGAAGATATTAGACGCTCAAAAAGTATTCCTATTCCTCCCTTCAATAACCGTTTAAATGGCTTATTTTGGGATGAAGATGAAGAATTCGATATCGATCATCACTTTCGCCACATTGCTTTGCCTCATCCAGGCCGTATTCGTGAATTATTGGTTTATATTTCACAGCAGCATAGCTCACTAATTGATCGCGCAAAGCCACTTTGGACCTGTGACATTATTGAAGGAATCGAAGGCAATCGTTTTGCCATGTATTTTAAAATACATCATGCAATGGTAGATGGTGTCGCTGGCATGCGTTTGATCGAAAAATCTCTATCAAAAACACCAGAAGAGAAACACGTCGTTCCTTTATGGTGTGTTGAGAGCAAAAGAACTAAACGTCTAAAAGTACCGACGCCAAGTACAAGTAAAATTAAAAGTATTTTAGGTGGAATTAAGTCCCAACTCGATATCGCTCCGAAAGTCATGCAAGAGCTATCTCAGACAATCTTCAAAGAAATGGGTAAAAATCCTGATTATGTTTCTACCTTTCAGGCACCAGTTTCTATTTTAAACCAAAGAGTAAGTGCTTCACGTCGTTTTGCGGCCCAATCATTTGAACTGAGCCGCCTCAGAAAAATTTCAAAAGCATTAGGCGTGACGATTAATGATGTTGTGCTGGCTGTATGTTCAGGGGCTTTACGTGAATATTTGATTAGCCAAAACAGCTTACCTAAAAAGCCACTTATTGCGATGGTTCCAGCTTCATTACGTACAGATGATTCTGATATGAGTAACCGAATTACCATGATTTTGGCCAATTTGGGGACTCATAAAGATCAACCCTTAGAACGCCTAGAAATCATTCGCCGTAGCATGCAAAATTCAAAGCAACGCTTTAGCCGCATGACAGCTAATGAAATTTTAAACTATAGTGCAGTTGTTTATGGTCCGGCAGGATTAAACATCATGTCAGGAATGCTTCCTAAGCGTCAGGCTTTCAATTTAGTGATTTCGAATGTACCAGGACCACGTGAGCCGCTTTATTGGAATGGCGCGAAATTAGATGCCCTCTACCCTGCTTCGATTGTCATGGATGGTCAAGCTCTAAACATTACCATGACCAGCTATTTAGATAAGCTTGAAGTTGGATTAACAGCTTGCCGAAATGCTTTACCAAAAATGCAAAACCTTTTGACTCATTTAGAAGATGAGATTCAACGTTTTGAAGAAATTATTGCAGAGAAACAACTGAAACATCATTCAGCAAGTTAGTAAAAGTTAAGGGGCTTTAAATTGGCCCCTTATTTTTTGATTGTGCGGCACTGGTTAAGCAACTGATGACATACTGAACGAATCATTGCAGTTGTGATTGGTACTTCTTTACCTTGGTCATTCAACATATAGCAGCTATTTACTGGCGTGCTTTCTAAAACATGTTTAAGACCATTGCTAATTAAATTTTCACTTACATTCATGGGTTATACCTCTTATTGTTTGCTAAGACGTTTAATAGGGAGAACGTCTACGGCTACTGTATGTAAGTAGTATTTAAAATTCATGAATGAAAGTAAAATTTCAGTTGTAACAAGGATTAAGCGATATCTTGTTACAACTTTAACTTAAAATGATATCGTATTGCTCTTGCGTATATAAATTTTCGACCTGAAATTTAATAACACGGTTAATAAAATGCTCTAAATCGGCTACTGCTGGTGCTTCTGCTGTTAATAATCGGTCAATCACAGAAGGATTGGCAACAACAGTAAAGCCACTCGTTGACTCGAATGCGCGCGTATAACGTAATATCTCGCGAAATATTTCGTAACACACTGTCTCTGCTGTTTTGACAAAACCACGCCCCTGACACGTTGGACAAGATTCACATAACAAGTGTTCTAATGATTCACGAGTTCGTTTACGCGTCATTTCGACCAGACCAAGTTCTGAGACTTGAGTAATTTTGGTCTTAGCGTGATCTCGCTCAAGCATTTTCTCAAACTGACGCATCACCTCTTCACGGTGAGTTGCTTCTTGCATGTCAATAAAATCAATAATGAGAATACCACCCAAATTACGCAATCTGAGTTGACGCGCGATAACTTGAGTCGCCTCCATATTGGTTTTAAAAACCGTGTCTTCAAGACTACGACCACCGACATACGAACCTGTATTAACGTCAATCGTTGTCATCGCTTCAGTCTGGTCAATCATCAGATAGCCGCCCGACTTCAAAGCTACGCGGGTTTGCAAGGCTTTTTGAATATCTTCTTCAACATTGTAAAGATCAAATAGCGGTCGCTCTCCCGGATAATGGATAAGACGACTCTTCATATTCGGGACAAACTCATCTACAAACTCAAGCAGTTTTGCATGAATCTCTCGCGAATCGACATAAATCTTTGCCGTTTCTTCACTCGCCAAATCTCGAATAATACGTTGAGGTAATGGGAGCTCTTCAAAAATTAGAGAAGGAACAGCAACGTCAGTTTGTTTACGCTGAATGTATTCCCACAACTTACTCAGATAGCACATGTCCTGGGCAATTTCTGCCTCATCGACACCTTCGGCGGCTGTGCGGACAATCACGCTACCAGGTAAATTATGCTCAGTTTGAATACCTTCAATAATATTACGCAGTCGCTCTCGCTCTTCTTCTGACTCAATACGCTGAGAAACACCAATGTGATTTCCATATGGCATTAAAACTAAATAGCGAGAAGGAATTGAAAGATCTGTACTCAGACGTGCGCCTTTTGTACCCAACATGTCTTTCATGACTTGAACAGTAAGCGTTTGACCGGGATGTAATAGCTCAAAGACATTTGGCGTAGGCTGTGAACGAGGCCAAACCATATCATTGATATGTAAAAAGGCTGTTCGAGACAAACCAATATCCACAAAAGCAGCTTGCATGCCCGGAAGCACTCGTACTACTTTACCTTTGTAAATATTGCCGACTAGACCGCGCTTGACTGTACGTTCGACATACAGCTCATTAACAGTTCCATTTTCGATTAATGCCACCCGACACTCCATAGGCGTGACATTAATAAGTAGTTCTTCTGACATACATAAACTCAAAGCATTATAAAATTTTTATTAAAGAGTCAGAGAAGCTGTTAACTTTAACTTTGTCTAGTGTTCGTCGACAATGCTATTCACTTAAGAATGATAACAACCCCTTATGTCTTTACTCTTTTTAATAACTGTGCAAATTCGTATAAAGGAAGTCCTACCACATTACTATAACTTCCTTGAATTTGGGGAATATATTGCGAGGCAATTCCTTGAATTGCATATCCACCCGCTTTTCCAACAGGCTCACCCGTGGTCCAATAATCTTCCATATCTTGTGTAGTCAGGTGCTGAAACTCAACTTGTGTTTGCACTACCTGACTTAACATTTGTTGTTGAGTCGCAACGCATAGTCCAGAAAACACATCGTGCCAACGTCCAGATAATTGCTTCCAGATTTCAAAGGCATGATTTTTCGATTCAGGCTTACCAATAATTTGACCATCAAGTCCAAGACTAGTATCGGCAGCAATAACAATTGCTTCTGGAAAAAGCTTCAATACAGTTTGAGCTTTTTCTCTAGCCAAACGTTCAACATAATGATGAACAAGCTCATTTTCATGAACAGACTCATCAATTTCAGGACTATAGATTTCAAAATCTAAGCCTAGCTGTTGTAACAGCTCTTTCCGACGAGGAGAGCTAGATGCTAAAACTATATGCGCCATTTTGCCAAACAATAATAGACGACTGGCCACGTGATGATACTTGTCATCAAAGGTTGCCAATGTCTAGCAATCGAAAAATGAATTCCACCCATAGTCTGTGTTACCCACATAAATGCTAAGTGGGCAATAATGACCAGCGTTGCTATCGTCCATAAATTAACAAAAGTTAAAATACGGCGTTCCCGAATTAAAAAACGGGTAAGAAAAGTCACAATTACAAAGCTTAAGGCATTGAGACCTAAAGGCGCATCAAGCAATAAGTCTGTAAAAATCCCCATCCCGAATGCGAACCAGACCCCACACCATGTTGGCTGACATACTACCCAAAATAGCATGATCATCAACATGAATAGAGGCCGCCAGCCTGAAATATCATAAGATAGCGGATAAACCATGAGTACAGAACCCACAATAACGGAGAGAATAATTCCCCATAATGGGTCTTTACGCTTTTCTCGTTTGAGTTTAGCGATCGGCATAAGGCTGCTCCTTCGCTAAGGACTCAGAGAAAAGTACAACTACATGGTGCCCTGTGGCTAATTGCGCTGCTGGTGTGACATCAATTTCAGCAAACTCACCTGAATTATGACGTCTTATTTTGGCAACTGTACCCACAGCGTAACCTGCTGGGAAATGTTCACCCAAGCCTGAGCTAAACACTTTATCACCCACCAGAATATTAGCGCTGGTCGGAACATATTCCATTTTTAAACGGCCTAAATCACCTGTACCAGAAACAATTGCTCGCATTCCTGTACGCTCAAGACGTACCGACAGTGAATGCTCTTTATCTGATAACAACATTACACGTGAGCTATGAGGGTATACATTAATGATCTGCCCCATAATCCCCTTATCATCCAAAACCGTTTGCCCGACCTTGATATGGTCCATAGAACCTCGGTTAATAATGATGATATGACGCAATGGGTCTGCATCTGTCCCAATCACTTCGGCAATTTCCATACGACCATCAATAATTAACGGTGTATCAAGAAGTCCTCGTAAACGGGTATTTTCAGCAGATAATTCAGAAAGTTTCTGTAAGCGGACTTGAGCTTGTAAAAGCTCAGCCTGCATCGCGGTATTTTCACGACGCAGTTGTGCTTCAGATTTTGTTTGTTGATTCAGCCATTCTCTCGACAGTACTGGATAACTGGCCAATGCATAAATTGGGTTATATGCAGCGTACAAGACATCCCTTGCTGGCTGAATTACATAAGGCATGCGCCAATCAAAGAACAGCACAACCAAGCATGTAATGACCGCAATAATGAACGAGCGGAAAGATGGCGGCTGTCTTGAAAAAATATTCGGTTGCACCGCCTAATCCTTAAACTTAACCGACGAAAAGCATGTCATGGTTCGGATTGTCGAAGAATTCCAATACCTTACCACCACCACGGGTTACGCAAGTAAGAGGATCTTCAGCAACAACAACCGGTAAACCAGTTTCTTGAGCTAATAATTTATCAAGGTTACGAAGTAACGCACCACCACCTGTCAATACAATACCGCGCTCAGCAATATCAGAAGAAAGTTCAGGAGGAGTTTGCTCAAGTGCCGATTTAACAGCGCTTACAATACTTTGTAATGGATCAGAGATTGCTTGAGTAATTTCGTCAGAAGTTACGGTAATTGCACGAGGCACACCTTCTGCAAGGTTACGGCCACGTACTTCGATTTCTAATGTTGTACCATCAGAAACAGCCATACCTACTTCTTTTTTAATAATTTCAGCAGTGGTTTCACCAATCACACAACCGTGAGCTTTACGAACATAATTGATGATTTGCTCATCAAAAACATCGCCGCCGATGCGTAAAGAGTCAGCATAGACGCAACCTTGCAATGAAATAATTGCAATTTCTGTTGTACCGCCACCAACATCCACAACCATAGAACCACATGCTTGTTCAACTGGCATACCTGCGCCAATTGCTGCTGCCATAGGCTCTTCAATCAAACGAACATCACGGGCACCAGCATTAAATACTGCTTCGCGAATCGCACGACGCTCGACCAAAGTTGATTTACATGGTACACATACAACTACACGAGGTGCAGGTGGGAACAAACGTTTTTCGTGAACTTTACCAATAAACTGATTCAACATGGTTTCAGTCACTTCAAAATCCGCAATTACACCGTCTTTCATTGGACGAATTGCAGAAATATTCGCAGGCGTACGGCCCAGCATTTGCTTAGCATCTAGACCTACAGCAGCAACAATTTTTTGTGAACCACTGTGACGAATTGCCACAACTGTTGGTTCATTTAATATAATGCCGCGGCCTGGTGCATAAATAAGTGTATTTGCTGTACCTAAATCAATGGCTAGATCCGGCGAAAACAAGCCAATTAGTCGTTTTAGAATCACGGTTCGTTCTCAGTTAAACTTTCATGTGGATGCAAGGTGGCAACTTTAAACTAAATGTGATGATTTGAACAAGTCAATCGCTTATTATAACGCACGATATTTTGAAAATTTTTAATACTGATTAGGTGATGTTATGTCTACATCGGATGCACAGCATTCAGCAGATTTAAATGCACAAACAGTTTCAGCAATCGCCAATCTTGCTCGATTGTCGCTCAATGATACGCAATCTGCTGAATATGCTCAAAGTCTAAATAAAATTTTAGGCATGATGGAAACCTTAAAAGGCATTGATACGGAAGGCGTAGAACCTTTGAAAAGTCCTTTTGACAATCCTCAACCTTTACGTGCTGATGTGGTAACTGAAAGCAATCATCGAGATGAATACCAAGCGGTTGCGCCTGCAACTCAAGACGGTTTGTATCTTGTTCCTCGCGTGATTGAATAACTTTTACTCAATTAACCCATCTTCCCTATTTTGAATGTAAAGAAATTTTACTCATGACTGATTTACATCGCTTATCAATTCGTGAACTTGCTGAGGGCTTAAGCCAAGCGAAGTTTTCATCTCGCGAACTGACTGAACACTATTTAAAACGTATTGCTAAAATTGACCCACAAGTTAAAAGCTATGTGACGGTTACACCTGAACAGGCGCTTCGCGAAGCTGACGCTGCCGATGCTGCACTAAAAGCAGGTAATGCAACAGCTTTAACGGGTATTCCTCTTGCGCATAAAGATATCTTTTGTACCAAAGGCATTAAAACGACTGCTGGTTCAAAAATACTAGACAACTTCATTTCTCCTTACGATGCAACTGTTGTTGAAAAAACTAAAGCAGCTGGTCTTGTCACTTTAGGTAAAGTGAACATGGATGAGTTTGCGATGGGCTCAACATCTGAAAGCTCATATGTTGGCGCAACAAGTAACCCATGGGCACTTGACCATGTTCCGGGTGGTTCATCAGGTGGTTCTGCTGCGGCTGTAGCGGCTGATTTAGCACCATTTGCTACAGGTACTGATACAGGTGGTTCAATTCGCCAACCAGCTTCTTTCTGTGGTTTAACAGGCCTAAAACCAACCTATGGTCGTGTATCTCGCTTTGGTATCATTGCTTATGCATCATCTTTAGACCAAGCGGGTCCAATGGCACACTCTGCTGAAGACTGTGCTTACCTCATGAATGTAATTGCAGGTCACGATGCAAAAGACTCAACCTCTGTTAAAAAAGAAGTTGATGACTATGTTGCAAACTTGAATAACACATCTGTAAAAGGTTTACGCATTGGTATTCCTAAACAATACTTTAACGTTGCAGGTTTAGATGCAGACGTTAAAGCACGTGTTGAAGAGTCTTTGAAAAAGCTTGAAGAAATGGGTGCTACTCTTGTTGAGATTGACCTCAACATGACCGAAGCTTATGTACCAACCTATTACCTCATCGCGCCAGCAGAAGCATCATCTAACTTGTCTCGCTACGATGGCGTTCGTTACGGCTACCGCTGTGAGAATCCAGCTGACTTGATGGATCTTTACAAACGTTCTCGCTCGGAAGGTTTTGGTCCAGAAGTTCAGCGCCGTATCCTTATTGGTACATACGCGCTTTCTGCGGGTTATTACGATGCCTACTATGTAAAAGCTCAAAAAGTACGTCGTCTAATTCAACAAGACTTCTTAAAAGCATTTGAAAATGTAGACGTGATTGCTGCTCCTGCTGCTCCAACAACTGCATATAAAATTGGTGCGAACTTAAGTCCAACTGAAATGTATTTAGGCGATATTTATACACTTGCAGTGAACTTGGCAGGCTTACCAGCGATTAATGCTCCTGTTGGTTTTGATAAAGACAGCTTACCTGTAGGCTTACAGTTGATTGGTAACTATTGGTCAGAATCACAATTATTGTCGATTGTTCATCAATACCAACAAAACACCGATTTCCATACTCAACGTGCGGCAATTGCTGAGGAGAATGCATAATGGCTGAAGCTCAAAAGTTGAAATTGATTGACGGTTGGGAAGTCGTTATTGGTATCGAGATTCACACTCAGCTTGCAACCAATTCTAAAATTTTCTCAGGTTCATCAACTGAATTTGGTCAAGACCCAAACACACAAGCAAGCCTTGTAGACTTGGCAATGCCAGGTGTGTTGCCTGTGCTGAATGAAAAAGTAGTTGATCTTGCAATTCGCTTTGGTTTAGGAATCGATGCTTACATCGACCAAGCATCTGTGTTTGCACGTAAAAACTACTTCTACCCTGACTCACCAAAAGGCTATCAAATTAGCCAAATGGACAACCCGATTGTGGGCTTGGGTCACATCGACATTCAACTTGAAGATGGTACGACTAAACGCATTGGTGTAACTCGTGCTCACCTTGAAGAAGATGCGGGTAAATCTGTTCATGACCAATTTGAAGGTATGTCTGGCATTGACTTAAACCGTGCTGGTACACCTTTGCTTGAAATCGTTTCTGAACCTGACATGCGTTCGGTTGAAGAAGCGGTTGCTTACATTAAAGCGATTCACACACTGGTACGCTGGTTAGGTATCTCTGACGGTAACATGGCTGAAGGTTCATTCCGTGCCGACTGTAACGTGTCTTTACGCCGTCCGGGCCAACCATTTGGTACACGCTGTGAGCTTAAAAACCTCAACTCATTCCGTTTCATTGAGCAAGCGATCAATGTTGAAATTGAACGCCAAATGGAGATTTTGGAATACGGCGGAAGTATCGACCAAGAAACTCGTTTGTTCGATCCAAACAAAATGGAAACGCGTTCTATGCGTTCTAAAGAAGAAGCGAATGACTACCGCTACTTCCCAGATCCAGACTTGTTACCCGTGATTATTGCAGATGAACAAATTGAAGCTGCTCGCGCTGCACTTCCAGAGTTACCTGCTGCTCGCCGTGCACGTTTTATTGCAGACTTTGGTGCAACTGAATACGATGCTCATGTACTTACGCTCTCACGCGAAATGGCTGACTTCTATGAAGCTGTTGTGGCTGCTGCTGGCGGTGCGAAGCAAGGTAAAGTATCAGCAAACTGGGTAATGGGTGAATTCTCAGGTGCGTTAAACAAAGCAGGCCTAGACTTAGCAGACTCTCCTGTTTCTGCTGAACAACTTGGCGGCATGATTGCACGCATTGTTGATAACACCATTAGCGGTAAGATTGCAAAACAAGTCTTTGGCTTTATGTGGGAATCGGAAGGTAAATCTGCCGATGACATCATTACTGAAAAAGGTTTAAAGCAAGAAACCGACACAGGTGCAATTGAAGCAATCATTAAAGAAGTGCTTGCAGCCAATGAAAAAATGGTTGAAGAATACAAGTCTGGTAAAGAAAAAGCCTTTAACGGTCTTGTTGGTCAAGTCATGAAAGCATCTAAGGGTAAAGCCAACCCTGCTCAAGTAAACGAATTAATGAAAAAATTGATTGGTTAATTTGACTAGTCAACTCAAGAAAAAGCCTCGATTTATCGGGGCTTTTTTTTCATCCTTATGAAACACCCTTCGACTAAAGAATGCACTTTTTTCCTAAAAAATTACTCAATGACTGTGCTAATTTAAATTAAGAATTTAGATAACTTAAATTTTAAAAAAGAGAGATAAAACATGACTAAAAAGATTTTAATGTTAGTCGGCGACTATGCTGAAGATTATGAAACCATGGTCCCTTTCCAGTTTTTAACTGGTTTAGGTTATACCGTGCATGCTGTTTGCCCAAATAAAAAAAACGGCGACCATATTGCTACTGCTATTCATGACTTTGAAGGTGACCAAACCTATAGCGAAAAACGCGGTCACAATTTTGCCATTAACTATGATTTTGATGCAGTTAATACTGAAGACTATGTAGGTTTAGTCATTCCGGGTGGTCGTGCACCAGAATATTTACGCATGAATGAACGTGTTATCGAAATTGTGCGTGAGTTTGATCGAGTGAAAAAACCAATTGCAGCGGTATGTCATGGCGCTCAGTTACTTGCTGCGGCAGATGTATTAAAAGACCGATTGTGTTCGGCTTATCCAGCATGTGCTGCCGAAGTAAAATTGGCAGGTGGGCAATATGCAGATATTGCTGTGACCGAAGCTATTACAGATGGACATTTGGTGACTGCACCTGCTTGGCCTGCACATCCGGCTTGGTTAGCACAGTTTGTGAAAGTTTTAGGCGCTAAGATTAGTATCTAATAAGACTCTTCATCCCAAATACAGTAAAGCCTGCACTTAGATAGCAGGCTTTATTACTAAAATAGAAAACTAGATTTTTATCTTGTGATTCCTAATTTATTCCAAATTTCGGGTGTTAAAAACGTTGTTACCAATTTATTTAAGTCGATATAACGCAATGTACCTTGTAACTGCTGTTTAACTGCGGGGTCTTTAACAATATCTTCACCAGCACTTTGACCTAACTGCTGGAAAGCCTCTCCAACTGCTTTCACACCTTCAGCTTGAATCACGGCCTTAGTTTGGGTAGAACATTGCTCCACAATCACGCGTTGTAAAACCTGCGCTAGTTTTTGGTCTAACTGATCTTTTTGCTCAGGCGTTACATTACTAAATGCTTTTAAATCTGGATGTGCCGCTAAAGCTGTAAATGTCCATTGAAGTACCGTGGTTTTATCCGAAGCAGTCGTTGCTTTAACTAAACAATCACTGAGCTGATCAACTGTTGGACCAGCCATTGTAATTTGTGTTGCACCCAGTACAGCCGCCGCCACACATATTGAACGGCTCAGGTGTGAAAACTTACGGCGAGCAATAGTGTAAAAATGACGTGACATAGGTCTAGCTCTAATAAACAATCTGTTCTTTTTATCACAGAGTCACTAAAGTTACCTGTTATGACTCTGTAACTGCAAAATACTTATTTCACCACAGACTCTATTTGATCAAGCTCCCACACCCCACCTGCTGCCAAGCCTTTGCACATACCTGTCCACATATCTTTAGTGTGTACAAAACTCTTGCCATCCCATACCCATTCTTCACTTGCCCAGCAATCCCCAATGCCTCGTCCTTTTTGAGCACTACTAATAATACCGCTATCAAAATCTGAAGCGGACTCAGTCACAAATGTTGCCTTACCATTTAAAGATTCATCAAGTACCCAAGCACCATATCCTTCGTTATAAGCCCCTCTCCAGCACAACGTAGTCGCCAGAACTTTCATATTGGTTAGTTTATATAGCTCAATTTTCTGTGGTTCAACTCCATCGCTATTACCGCCATAAATGCCTTCACAAAAGTCTTCTTTAGGATTTGGATTGGCTGCCATTAAGCTACGGTGTATTGCTTGGTACTGTTTATTTTTAGGCTGTAAAGTTAAATAAGGTTTGTTTGAAGTCTTAATACGTTTAACAAGTAGTTTTGGCTCAGGCATAAGCACTTTGGTTTCATTGGCACTGCCCTTTTTAACCAAAGCACCAACAGTTCCTATACGCTTCTGAAAATCATCCATTTTTAATAACACAGCAGTCATTCCAGCATCAGAAATTTTCCATTCATGCTGCGCATTTTTAAATATAATTTCTGTCTTCTGTTTGGATTGCTGTAGTACAGCATTGACTTGCGAGCTGTTCAGTTTACCCATAAGTGGTAACTCAGCACTATCTACAGTCACCACTCCTAAGTCTTTGCCATTTATATAAAAATGAATATTTTTTAAGTTGGTTTGCTGGCATGCTTTGTTCATAGTCTGACAAAGCAAATTCAATTTGCACAGGTTGTCTTGGACCTGCTTTACGTGTTAATAAAATTGAAGCTGGATTATCACCATTTTCCTCGTTTTGATATCCTGCAGCCTTACATGTTCCCGTATTGCTGCAAGAAACCTCCCACTCTTGGTGTGAAAATGAAATACCTTTGATTTCTTGAGCAAAACTATAAGAACTCATTACCGCTAAACAGCAGATTGAAAGCATATTTTTCATTATTTCATATCTCTATAAGACTGTTTTTCTTATTAGGTTAAAAACAGTTTAAAATTTTGAATTACCATCTAGTTTAAAAGAATATGTTAGATTTATATAAAATTTAAATTGATTACTTACTAAAAATGAAAAAACTGAATTTTTTATTATTTACTGCATTTACCAGTCTAACTTCATCTGCTTATGCAGAAGTCAAAAGCTTTACACCTCATTTCCCCAAATTTTATAGCTCTGCTGCAACCCGTAAAGCAGACAATCAATTCTATGCTCTAGGAGATGCAAAATTTTTGAACGGTGTTACAGTTCCGTTTTATGGCGTTACTGCGCAAAGCCCCACAGAGAATGGTTTACTTAAAGACTTTGAAACCTGTACACCTAAAAACTGCCGTTTTAATTTCAAACTCGAGGCTCAACATGCCAAACAATTAAAACTTCTTGCATTACCTGAAACAGGTTTAGTGCTCGTTCCACGAAGTTGGCAAGATGTGCAAGCAAATGCAGGTGCGAATGGTAGTGGTTTTGCTTTAGCAATGAGTCCAGATCAAAAACAAGCAATAAAACTTTATGACTCTTCATTTTGCGTTGGGTGTGGCCTACCAAATGCAACGCTTTATTTTCCTGAATTGTTAAAAGAAAGTTTGGAAAATGAATTTGGTGGTTATAAGGATTCTAAAAAATTGATCAATATTGTTCATCCTTCTAAGAAAGTGGCTTTTTTTAGTTATCAAATTCCACAAGTGAACAATAAAACCCATGATATTGCCAAATATTATGATGAAGATACTTTTAACTATAAAGAGATTCAAGTCACTTTAGATAAATCGCAGCAGTCTCTAGTAGGTCCTATTCTCAATTTTTATAATGCAACACATTAACCAAAGGTTTATGAAAAAACCCGCTTTCGCGGGCTTTTTTTACTTATGTAATATCGACTCAAAGGCTTTTAAACGCTTATAAATTGAAAGCAGTTCAATAATTGTTTTCCATGAACTAATTAAGTATTGGAATGATTCACGAACCTTATCGAATACACCAGCAATCTGGTTAATTAATCCTAAAGTCATTTTGCCGCTTGCAATTGCCGGGAACAATACAACCAGACTATATAAAATGTCTAACTGCTTATACCAAGTTGCGACCAAGTTAAAGTAAGCATAATGGAAATAGAGTCGGAAATAGTTTTTACGAACTCGGCTAAATAGTTCTTTTAAAGTAGCTGGTCTTGCACGCTCTGCATAATCTTCACCATAAACGAGTTCTTTACGATAGGCTGCTTCTACTTTTTGATTATTAAATTGCAGTCCAGGCAATTTAATACCAACCACCATTAATAGAACTGTACCAAAAACAGCCCATACAATTGCGGCCCATACTAAAGAATGCTCTAGCTCACCCACAATTGGTAAAACAGGGACATGTTTAGAAAGTTGAAATAAAATAGGTAAAAAGGCAATTAAGATCATCACAGCTTTTACCAGTTCAACGCCTAAGTCTTCCATAATGGTTGCAAAGCGCATGGTATCTTCTTGCACACGCTGTGAAGCACCTTCAACATGACGCAGTTTTTCCCAATGTTTTGTGTAGTATTCATTCATTGCCGTGCGCCAACGGAATACATAATGGCTTGTGAAAAACGCATTAATCACAGCTAAAGTTACAGCGACCATAGCAATATAAAGAAAAACCATTGTCTCTCTATACAGTGCCGAGACATCTCCCCCACCATCGGAAAGCATTTTTTGGATTAAATCCCAAAATGGTACATACCATGCATTAATGGCGACACTAACCTGAACGCTAAACCAAATGTTGAACAAAATAAACGCCGAACCCCACACTGACCATCGCTGCCATGGATTATTAGATACAATTTTCCAGAAGCCAGCAAAAAGCGCAGTAGAGACTAAAAACCAGATATAAAACCATAAGAAAGTTGGAGACCAAAAACGGCTCACACCCACTGGTAGTTGTGCCTCATGGTAACCTTGAGCAAACCCGATAAAAGTTCCCCACGTGTTTCCACCTGAGTACCAAAGCACCATATTGAGCGCAATCCAAACAACCGCAGATATGAAAAAATACCGTGGTGATGGAAAAAATGATTTGAACATTGAGCGTGGATATCCCTATATTTCTTCAAATTTACAATGAAAGGAATACTAAAACCTAAACCTTAAAATTGTGAAGAACAAAGTTTAGAGAATTGTCAGTTTTTTCCGTTTCATTGAAGGATTTGATCGTTTTTTTGTAAATTCATCCCTTTTTTGGCAATTTAATCCATTTAAATTACCTTGTATATGACTCTCGATAGAGCCATATACGGCTTTTATAACACAGTGATATCAGAGATTAAATCTCTTCTTTACGAACAATATAGCCTTCTAGTTGCATTGCTTGAATGAGCAGATCTAGGTCCGAAGCGCTTTTAAGCTCAACATCGACGCTTACGGCACTTTCTTTCGCACGGCTTGTTGCCGCAAAGCGTTCATGACGCAATTCATAAATATTACCGCCCTGCTCAGCAATAATGGCCGTTAAACGAGCTAAGGCACCGGGATTGTCCGGTAATTCAACACGAATACGAACCATCCGGCCTGTACGGGTTAAATGACGTTGCAATACAGAGACCATTACGCGTGTATCAATATTGCCACCAGACAGTACCACACCTAATTTATGACCTAAAAACAGATCGGGACGAGACATAATGGCAGCAATACCTGTTGCCCCCGCTCCTTCGCATACTGTTTTTTCAATATTAAGTAATAGTGCAATCGCTTCTTCAATCATGTCTTCAGTGACAACGACAATGTCATCAACATATTCTTTAGCAACTTGAGTCGTAAGCTCACCCGGAGTTTTTACTGCAATACCTTCAGCAACAGTAGATCCCATTGAAACAGCAAGTTGATAGTTACAAAGCAACTTAGCCATACTTGGGTATACAACAGATTGGACCCCAATAATTTTAATTTTTGGATTGATCGCTTTAGCAGCAATTCCAATACCAGAAATTAAACCACCACCACCAATTGGGACAACTAAAATGTCCAGATCAGGCACAGCCGAAAGCATTTCAAGCGCAATGGTTCCTTGACCTGCAATAATTTCAGCATCATCGAATGGGTGGATAATGGTTAAAGATTCTTCTTGTGCAACACGGTGCATTTCAGCAGCAGCTTCTGAGAAATCCTGCCCATGCAAAATAACGCGTGCACCATACTCACGTACTCGTTGCACCTTAACGTTTGGCGTAGATTTCGGCATTACAATGGTCGCAGTCACCCCTGTACGCTGAGCATGATAGGCTACACCTTGTGCATGGTTGCCCGCCGAAGCAGCAATAACACCATGCTGCTTTTCTTGCTCAGATAAACACAACAGTTTATTCAGAGCACCCCGTTCTTTAAATGAAGCTGTAAATTGTAAGTTTTCAAATTTCAGCCACATCTCAGCCCCTAAGGTTTTAGAAATGGTTTCTGAGAAAACAAAGGGAGTTTTTACAACTAAACCTTCCAAACGCTCTGCGGCAGCATGAACATCATTTAATGTTGGAAACCCATTTTTAACCTGTTGCTGTATCATTTATCCAGTCAGCCTCAATACACTACAAATCAATTATTTTTTAAAAATGGCCACAATATTTCATATTGGCCATTAGAGTTTTCAGCATATCCAACATGTCTCTAATATACAAAAAATTTTATTCCAAAAATTGAAGTTTTAAACTTCCATAAAAAAAGCCCGTTTCAGGCTTTTTATTTAATTCTCAAAATATTAACGTTTATTTATTGGGTTTGGGCACTCAAGCCTTCTGTAGATATATTCTGTTCAGCTATTTTTTCATCAATAGCAAACTGAATATCAGAAAGCTTGGCATTAGCGGCGTCTATCCCAGATTTCATAGTGGCTTCACGGCCTTTTACATCAAAAATATGTGCTTTTTCTCTTAAATCTGGTTGAATAACAACGTCCGCATATTGCAATTCTTCCGCCGCCAAACGCCCTTGCATGATATTAATATTCTGGTTAAACAGCCCCCAGACATTCGATGTTTCTGTGTAAATAGGCTGAGCTAGAATATCAACAGCAATAATAACATCAGCCCCTAAGTCGCGAGCGACTTCAACTGGTACGGGGCTCACCAACCCGCCATCCACATATTCAGATTTGCCAATTTTAGTCGGCACAAACATACTTGGAATAGAAGTAGAGGCTCTTACAGCTTGACCAGTATTGCCATAGTTAAATACGGTTTTGGTGCCATGCTTGAGTTCAGTTGCCACCACGTACATTGGAATCTTCATTTTTTCGAGTGGCATGTTATTTACTTGCTGGTTAACGTAGTTCTCTACTTTTTTGCCATCAAAAAAACCTTTTAAGCCGATACTAATGTCACGAACATCGCCAGCTTTCATTTTTAAAGCAGTCTCACGCAGTTCAGCAGGCGTTTTACCACTCGCGTAAATTGCTCCAACAATACTACCCGCACTCGTACCAACAATAAAATCTGGTCGAATACCATGTTGTTCTAGAACTTCAATCACCCCTATATGAGCATAACCTCGTGCCCCACCACTCCCTAATACAAGCGCAACGACAGGGCGTTTTTGCATTTTTTTAATTCTTGCAAATGGCTGATCGACAGAGCGAGCATAAGCTTCTGTCGTTTGTGGTTTTAGAGCAGCAGACAAGTGTGTGGTGGTCTGGCATCCCGCCAACACCATAGAGAGTCCGAGAACCCACAATTTAAGTTGTTTCATGGCCCATCTTCGCACTATGAGGTTTAAGTTCGGATTGCAATTTTAGTTGCTACTTTCGTGAAAAGCTGTATTGAATTTATTTAATTTGTCATGTTTAAAATTTAGACTCAAGTATTTTATCTATGCCCCCATAAAAAAGGCCCCTTATGTATAAGAGGCCTTTTGAAACTTACCAGATATCCGAATCAACTTTTTTCTTCAATTCCGGATATTTATCAATTTTAAACTCAGGCTCTTTGATGCCTCGTTTCAATTGCTCGCGGTAATCTTTTAACAAAGTACGTGCCATTGGCGTTAATAGTACAATTGCAATCAAGTTAATGGTTGCCATGATACCCATAAACAAGTCAGCCATAGACCAAACGAGAGGAACACTACCAATTGCACCGAAGTACACCATCACCAATACGAAAATACGGAAGATGAACATGACTTTCGGATTGTTATTAATAAACTGTACGTTACCTTCTGCATAGGCATAGTTACCTAATACAGCTGAATAACAGAATAAGAATAATAAAACTGCAAGGAAGTCAGATCCCCAGTGTCCAACTTGGGTTTCTAATGCACGTTGAGTTAATTCAACACCCACAAAACCTGCATCTTGATAAACACCAGAAACTAAAATGATGATTGCAGTGCTTGTACACACAATGAAAGTGTCTACGAATACACCAAGCATTTGAACCAAACCTTGGTTGACAGGATGTTTCACATCAGACGCTGCTGCTGCGTTTGGTGCTGAACCCATACCTGCTTCGTTAGAGAATAAACCACGCTTAATCCCTTGCATCATTGCCATTGACACTGCCGCACCAAAGAAACCACCTGCTGCTGCATTAAAATTGAAAGCTTCAGTCACAATCAGCTTTAAAATATCAGGCAAAATTGCGTAGTTGCTTAATGCAATATAGAGAGCAACAGCTAGGTAAAGACCTGCTTTTAAAGGTACAAACATCTCTGCAAATTTAGCAATACGTTTGATACCACCAAAAATTGCCAACGCCACTAAAACGACAAGAGCAAGGCCAACCCATGAAATTTCTAGATCAACGCCACCTAAATGTGCAATAAGATTGGCTTTATCCCAACCCCAAGCATGTGAAGAGGCATTAGCAATCGCATTAATTTGAACTGAGTTGAATACGAAACCATAGGTAAAGATCAAAGCAAGTGCGAAAACCACACCAAAGGTTTTACTGCGTAAACCTTGAGTAATATAGTAAGCTGGTCCACCGCGGAACTGTTGAGTTTTGCTATCTCTAACTTTAAATAGCTGAGCAAGTGTAGACTCAATAAAAGCAGAGCTCATACCAAGAATAGCAGTCACCCACATCCAGAACACTGCACCTGGACCACCGATTGCGATTGCGATTGCCACACCAGCAATATTACCTACCCCAACACGGCTCGCAAGACCTGTTACAAACGCCTGGAAAGGTGTAAGACCATGTTCATCTTCACCTTCTGTACGGCTGCTTTTCATGACTCGAATGCTTTGCAAGAACATGCGAATTTGCACAGCTCCTGTTAAGACTGTATAAAAAATACCTACAGCCAACAAGAAAATAACCAAAAAGTCCCATAAAGGTTCATTAAAAAATTGTACCCACGACATCAGTGTGGCATTGAGTTGTTCATTCATACTCGGTCCGCTTATGTTCTTGCTAATGTGCTATTAGCACAAGCCAAAATACTGCAATAAACAAAAAAGCCCCTAAAAATAGGGACTTCTTCAGTACATTTAAGAAAAAACTTTTAATGTCAATTGAATAGCAATTATCGTCACAAGTTTAAGCAACATCATGCCCAACACTATGCCTTTGAAGGTTGCATGAGAGAAAGCTACCTTCAAAAAAAATAATATCATCGCACCACCGAACATCTCCTTTTTCGGAAGAACGGTATAAATCGACTCAGCTACAAACTTGGAAACTAACAAATGACCACCGCTAAATAATCTCGTCCAATGATTCCCATCAATTAAGCGAGTTATACAAATCTGGATTTAAGCCAATAAGCATATTTACATATACTTGTGAGCAAATGTCTAAACTGGATATGAATTTCAAAGACTGTAACGAGCCATCGCCATAACGCGACTATCTGTACCCTTTTCCACTAGATTGGAGAAGAGTGCGTTTAGATCTGTACTAAGCTGTTGTATTTCTTGTAGCCCAGTAGTTGCGTGAGTCATGTTCATCTTCATGGTTGCAATGGTAATCGCCAATCCTTGTTTCATGAACTGCTTGTTGATGAGCGGTAAACTCATGTAAAGCTCCTTATTCCTCGTGTATTTCTCCATTTCTACATCCAAATCCTTTTTGTAAAGGGATTTTGTATGCAGCCATTTCTTTCCTAACATGAGTATGGAGAAATCATACCTGCGTAAAAAAGTCGGTATTATGCAGAAATTTAAAATTTTGTGTATGTTTTTCATTAAAATTTTATGTTATTCCCGACTGTTTTTCATCCAAAACCATCTGTTTTGTACTGTTTTTAAACATATTATACCTTTTTTTCAATTGAGTAATTTTTAATCCAACTGATGCTATAGATTTATTTTTATAGTCAAAAACATCATACTTTTTTGTCTATTTAGATCTAAAGTGGCATATTCACATTAGAATTAATTAGACATTATGTCCAAACCAAACGAGTTATCATACCTTTAAGGATATCCCTTTTCTAATATTTTTTGCTTATAAATGAAGTACTTTCAAAACATGAAATTAAGCTTCAAAAAGTATTAAGTATTTAAGAAAAGATATAGGAGTACGCATGAATCTGGAACAAGTTCGTCTCGTTGATGAAGCTATCACTTCTCGACATTCTGTCCGCGCTTTTTTAAATACCCCAATTGAGCCAGAAGTCATTAAAGATATATTACGAGTCGCAAGTCGAGCGCCTTCTGGAACGAACACTCAACCATGGAAAGTCTATGTGGTCACAGGTAAAAAGCGTGATGAAATGGTTGAGCGCGTCTGTGCAGCACAAATTGAAGTTTCAAAAAATCCTGAACTTGCAGAACAATATAAAGAAACTTTTGCCTATTACCCTGAAAAATGGATATCCCCTTTTATTGACCGCCGCCGCGAGAATGGTTGGGGACTCTACGGTTTACTCGAAATCAAAAAGGGCGAAAAAGAAAAAATGGCTGAGCAGCAGTTACGTAATTTTAAACTGTTTGATGCTC
The DNA here is from genome assembly GCF_001605885.1 of Acinetobacter lactucae. Taxonomy (GTDB): domain Bacteria; phylum Pseudomonadota; class Gammaproteobacteria; order Pseudomonadales; family Moraxellaceae; genus Acinetobacter; species Acinetobacter lactucae. Next base: position 115,715 of record NZ_LRPE01000038.1, read on the forward strand.
CAGTCGGTCTTTTCTTTACCGTAAATAAAACGATGGGAATCGGCTCTAAAATGGATATCGCAATGATGATCCAAAATGTGATGGTCGCTGCCAAAGCACGTGGTTTAGACACATGCCCGCAAGCAGCTTGGAACCATTTCCATCCTATAGTTTTAGATGTGTTGGGTGCATCAGATGACGAAGAGCTAGTATGTGCAATTGCACTAGGTCATGCTGACCCTGATCATATTGTAAATACCTTTACCACACCTAGAGAACCTGTTGAAAATTTCGCAGTTTTTCTAGACGAATAAACTATAAGTTGCCATTCTCTAAAAGTTAAGGGAATGGCTTGGCTTTTACCTGTTGTGTCGCTTTCAATACAACAATAAAACCACTCAATGTAAATAACACCATCATTATTCCCATATTGAGCGATGCAGACCAAATCAGGAAGTTAAGAAGCACGCCACCTAAAAGGCCACAAGCGAATTGCATACTTCCCATGATCGCACTTGCTGTCCCTGCGCGAGCACCTTGTTTGGACATTGCGAGTGCCATTGCATTTGGGCCTGTTAAACCAATACCTGAAATAGCTAAAAATAATCCTACCATAACCAGCCATAAAGGCGCTGCAGGGATTAAACCAGCAATAAACACAATAATGGCCCCAGTCACTTGCACAAGGGAACCCGATTTTAAGCGTTTGGTAATTTCAACACGTGTTGTTAAATGCTTGTTTAAAGAAGACATCAACATAATGCCAAAAGCATTTAGTCCAAATACGTAAGCAAACTCTTGTTGATTAAGTCCGTACTGATCCATAAATACGGCAGGTGCTGAGCTGATATAGCAAAATAATGCAGCCCCTGTTAAACAGCCTGCAAACATAGGTAAGCGGAAACTCGCATCCTTGAAAATAGCTCCATATAAAGTCACCACTTGATAGAGCGATAACTTAAGCCTTTTATCAGTTGCCAAAGTTTCTTTAAAAAAGAAATGTACACACAGCCAACATAGTGCACCCACAATTGAAAGCGCGATAAAAATAGCTTGCCAAGGGAACCAAATTAAAATCCATGCCCCGATCATAGGAGCCAAAATTGGTGCAAGCCCCATGACAATCATCATGCTTGAGAAAGCTTGTGCAGAGCCTTGAACGTCCAATTTATCGCGTATTGCCGCACGAGCCATGACTACACCAACACAACCACCTAAGGCTTGCAAAATACGGGCCGCAATCAAGCTCCATTCACTGGTAGCCATTACACAAAATAAGCTGGCGACTGCATAAAGCGCAAGGCCAAAATAAAGTGGTTTCTTTCTTCCAATACGATCGCTTAGAGGACCATAAACTAATTGTCCGATAGCTAAACCAAAAAAATAAGCTGGTAGTGTATTTGCCACCATTTGCGTACTTACCCCAAAATCATGAGCCATTTGTGGCAATGCAGGCAAGTACATATCAATGGATAACGGCCCTAAAGCCGTAAGCAAAGCGAGCAACATAATCCAGCCAATAGAATATTGACGCTGGGCCGTTTGTTCAGACATAACGATATTTCATTTTTCAATCATTTGCATACAGACAAGCTTACACTGTCTATCGTATGATTTGTGCAACATTGGTGTAGAAATACACAAATCCTTTATCACTCAGGTTGATCAGCAAGGACTTCCTTTGAAATCTTGGTTTAAACGCCTAAAAAGAGCGACTTATAACACAACATTTATGTATAACGTACGAATGCTGATAGCCTTTTCAGGAACTGCTTTCGTGCCTTATTTTTTGGGCCATCAATTAGCAACCATTCCACTCACTTTAGGTGTAGTCGCAGCAGGTTTAAGTGATATTGATGATCGCTTTTCAGTGCGAATCATGAACCTGATTTATACTTATATTGGATTCTTCGTTACCGCAGCTTCAGTACAATTACTTTTCCCCTATCCCATGGCTTTTGCCTTAGGCTTAATTGCTTCATGTATTGGTTGGATTTTATTAGGTTCGCTAGGACGTCGTTACGCTACCATTTCTTATGGTTGTTTAGTTGTGTCCGTCTATACCATGTTGGGTGTTCACCTTTTTGATCATTGGTATATTCAACCTGCCCTTTTAGTTGCAGGTGCAGCATGGTATGGCCTCATTGCAACGATTAGCTTTTTATTATTTCCCGTTCGCCAACTTCAAGACAAACTCGCAGCGTCTTACGCATCTCTAGGTGATTTTCTATTTGCAAAATCAAATTTATTTGATGTAGATATGACACCTGCCAGCTATCAGCAAAGCATGATTGAGCTGTCATTAGAAAATGGTAAGTTAATTACGATTTTTAATGATTTAAAAACGGCGTTATTGACTCGTTTAAAAGGTGACCGTGGACAAAAAGATACGCGCCGAAGCCTACATTATTATTTTGTCGCTCAAGATATTCATGAGCGTGCTGACTCAGCCCATATCGACTATCAAAAATTAGCCAAAATTTTTCAGCACAGCGATATCTTATTTAGATTTCAACGAATTTTGGCAGTTCAAGGTAAAGCTTGCCAAGAACTAAATGAATGTATTTTACAACGTAAACCTTATAATCATAATAAACGCTTTAAGCAAAGTTTTGAGAACCTAAGACTATCTTTAGAGAAGCTAAGACGTGATCAGCATTATGACCTTTTATGGGTAAATGCTCTTTTCGCTTTATATCAAAACTTAAAATCTATCGACTCTCAGTTACTCAACTTAGAAACAGAACAACACATTCAATCTGATAAAGTAAAGCAAGCCGAAAATCAGCTGAAAGATGATGATTTACAAGGATGGAATGATATTGTTGTTCGAATAAAACAAAATTTAACTCCCGAATCTGTACTCTTCCGCCACGCAATTCGCGTCTCAATTGTTCTTTTTATTGGTTATGTGTTGATTCAAATGACCAATATTGAGTACGGCTATTGGATTATGCTTACAGCACTATTTGTAAGCCAACCTAACTTTAATGCAACCAAACGTCGCTTACGCTTAAGAATTGTCGGAACATTAGTTGGGATTATTGTTGGCCTAGCAATTGTATTTCTAGTACCTTCTGTAGAAGGACAACTAATAATGTTAATCCTGAGCGGAGTTTTGTTTTTTGAGTTACGCAGTAAGCAATATGCTCAAGCAACCGCGTTTATTACAATTTTGGCATTAATTAACTTTAATCTAGATGGTTCGGCAATGGCCGCTGCTATTCCGCGATTTGTAGATACTTTAATTGGCTGTGCCCTAGCTTGGTTTGGGGTGACATTTATTTGGCCCGACTGGAAGTTCCGTCGCTTACCTCGCAACATCAGACGTTCATTACAAGCTCAATGCAACTATTTAGCTGAAGTTGTTAAACAATATCATGAAGGTCGCAATCATGCGCTGAATTACCGTATTGTAAGACGTGCTGCCCATAATACTGATGCCGAGGTTGCTTCACTTATTTCAACTTTAGCGACAGAGCCAGACTTTGACCCTACCCGTAAGTCAGATATCTTTGAATTTTTATGTTTAAATCATACCTTTTTAAGTTATATCGCAGCACTTGGAGCACATCGGGAAAGCATTCAAGATGAAGCTGTGCTTAAACTCTTAGACCAAGCGCTGGATGACATTCAAGGGGCTTTATTGAGAGACGAAATGCCTGATCTTACAGCACAAAATATGCTCCAAACGATACGGCAGCGTCTAAGTCAAAATAATGAAGAGGATCAAAAATCACTCATTATTTTACAGCAGTTATCACTCATGCTTGGCGTATTGAACCGTTTTAGTATGCTAAAACAACGGCTAAGTCATGATCTGGATAATGATGCCAGCGAGCTTGCATCGTTATAAATTTGAGTCGGAAATTAGTATGAAATTGGCATAATATCCTTTCCTGACTCATGCCAATTAATGCTAAACTTAAAACAGTTTACAATTTGTTATTTGCACTATGACCGCGAAAACTTTATACGCTTATACGCTTCAGCCTGTTCCCTATGACGTGTCAGAAGCTGAACAACGTAATGCACAGCTTCTTATCTGGCGCAGCACCAATAAAATCAGCACAAAAATTTGGGCAATTATGGGTGTCGTTTTAGCCCTTGCTATATTAGGTCTTATTTTTATTAAGAACTACTCTACTGTTTTTTGCTGGGTTGCTATTGTTGCTGTAGTACTTTACTACCTAGGTCGTAAATACGGATTAGAGTGGTACGTTAAACGCAAAATGAATGAATTTCCGGTACAGGAAATTAAAGGTATTCGTTTAGGTGTGCAGCCTCATGGTATTGTGATGCGTCAACAAATGGGCTTACAAGAAGGCGTAGGTACTATTGGATGGAAAAATATCTACGAATGGTACAATACACCTGATTTTATTTTGGTCAATTTCAAAGTAAAAGATCCAAAAGGCCAAGAACAACAAGGTGCTTATATCCTACCTAAGCGCATGGATTCTAAGAACTTTTCCTTCAATACAATTCGCACGCACTTAAAAGAATCTGTTGGCGAGCCAAAAACCTTGTAATTCTATATTTCATAAAAAGCCTCCTCATGGAGGTTTTTTATTAAGCTAAAAATAAATGATAATGAAAATTAATATTATCTCCAAAATCCATATTATCTCCCCAATCTTCCGCTATACTTCGTTACAAGATCTCCATCATGTTTACATTTTCGACCATGTTTAAAAAAATTTTATTTCAAATTCATTGGTTTCTGGGTATTACTGCTGGCCTAATCTTATCCATTATGGGTGTAACAGGTGCAATTTATTCTTATGACCAACAAATTTTAAAATGGGTGAATTCTGATAGTTATGTTGTTCAAGCTGAAAGCACTCCAAAATTAACTCCTGCGCAGCTTTATCAGCATTTCAATACAACTCAGCCTGAAATCAAAATTAATAGCATTACGATCGCCAAGGACCCTACCTCTTCTTCTATTGTAAATATTGAAAAAGAAGGTGAACGCCGCGGCTACAATATGATGGTGAACCCTTATAACGCTGAGGTTCTTCCAGATATTAAAGGCCGAAAGTTGTTGTTACTCATACAACAAATTCATCGTAATTTAACCGCTGGTGAAGTTGGTAAACAAATTACTGGTGCCTGCGCACTTATGTTAATTTACTTCGTACTTAGTGGATTGTATTTACGCTGGCCTAAGAAGCACTCTGCTCGTCAATGGCTTGCTGTTAAAGCGAAACTCAAAGGCCGAAATTTTATTTGGGATCTACATGCTGTTGTCGGCACATGGGTCATTGTTTTTTATCTACTTTTTGCATGCACAGGTCTATATTGGTCTTATGATTGGTGGCGTAGTGGCATGTTCAAAGTAATGGGAGTCGAGCAACCTAAACCACAAGGTCATGATGTTACTCCTCAAAATCGTGGAATGCAACAAGGTAAACAAGCTGACCGTAATCATGATAAAAAATCAGAACCCCAATTAGATAATACTCAGCTCATTACAGCACTTAATGAAACATGGAGTGGCTTCAATAGTCAGATTGGACGTGGTTATTCAACTCTAACCATGAACTTACCAAAAAAAGATGATGGAAAAATTGAGTTAACTTTTATCGATGCTACTCCACAACACGAACGTGCACGTAACCAAGCCATCTATAATTACCAAACTGGTAATATCGAAAAGATAGAGCTTTACGAAGATAAAAAGCTTAATCAAAAGATTATGAGCAGCATGTTACCTGTACACCGTGGTAGCTTTTTTGGACCAATTTATCAATTCGTTGCGATGCTTGCTTCATTAGCAATGCCTTTGTTCTTGGTTACTGGGTGGATGCTGTATCTTAAACGCCGTAAACAGAAAAAATTAACACAGGCGGCTCGCCAGTCTTTAGCAGGACAATACATTGATCCAAATGCAAAGCCTTGGTTGATTACTTATGCAACTCAAACGGGTGTAGCAGAACAACTCGCTTGGAGTACGGCAACAAGTTTACAAGAAGCTCACCAACCTGTTCAGGTTAAACCTGTACAGCAACTCACACAAACTGATCTAGAACAACATCAACAGGTTTTATTCGTGATCAGTACTTATGGTACTGGTGATGCTCCTGATCTCGCTACAAGCTTTGCTAAGAAGCTTTTAAAATCGAATTTAGACCTTAAGCACATCAACTATGCTGTTTTGGCTCTCGGTTCTAAAGAATATCCAGACACTTATTGTAGTTTTGGTCATGCAGTGGACGCTTGGCTCAAAGCGAATGGTGCTCATGCCCTCTTCAATACAATTGAAGTTGATAATGCAAACCCATCGGATATTCAGAACTGGAATCAATCTCTAGCAAAAGCAACTAAATTAGATTTGCATGCTGTAAATCTAGAAAAAGTCTTTGATACATGGACATTGCAGCAACGTGACTTACTCAATCCAAATAGCTTAGGCCAACCTGCTTATAATATTGAGCTTAATGCAAAGCACGAAGCACTATGGCAAGCGGGTGATATTGCTGAAATTCAACCTGGTAATAGCCCTGAACGAATTCACGACTTTTTGCAGAAGCATCATATTCTTAAAAATACAAAAGTTGATTCATTACAGATTTCAATCGAAAAAGCACTTTGGAATAAAGATTTAACAGGAGAAATTGAACCATTTGCTAATCTGGACCATTTATTAGAACAGCTTCCTAACTTACCAACACGGGAGTATTCGATTGCGAGTATTCCTTCTCAACAAGTCCTTCGTTTAGTTGTTCGTCAACAATATGATGCGTCTGGTAACTTAGGTTTAGGTTCGGGTTGGCTCACTCAACATACGCAAGTCAATGATGAAATTGCTTTGCGTATTCGCACTAATGAATCATTCCATCTTATTGACGATAACCGCCCTATTATTTGTATCGGTAACGGAACTGGTATTGCTGGCTTAATGAGCCTATTACACACCCGTACGCGCCATGATTACACTGAAAACTGGTTAATCTTTGGTGAACGTCAAAGAGCATATGATTTCTTCTATGCGTCAACTATTAAGGCATGGCAAACCACAGGAATGTTAAAACGTCTCGATTTAGCATTTTCGAGAGATCAAGAACAACGCATGTATGTTCAAGATGTAATCCGTCAAAATGCAGCAGAATTAGTAAGCTGGATAAAGCGCGGTGCTGTTCTTTATGTATGCGGTAGTATTGATGGTATGGCAAGTGGAGTCGATCAAGCACTTATCGAAATTCTAGGTGAAGAACAGGTAGATGAGCTAAGACAACATGGCCGCTACCGCCGTGATGTTTATTAAAGACCAATAAAAACAAAAAACCGAGTAATAGCTTAAATGCTTTACTCGGTTTTTTATTGCATTCAGAATGATTTTGCATACACTGTCTGCAATTTAAATTGCAACTCTAAGCACAATGCAAGTCAGTAAGTGGATCCGTATTTTCCTAGCAATCATTGGTTCGATTTTATTTTTAGATGGATTAGTTCTAATTTGTCTCAATAAAATTAATGTAGGCACTGTTATTCCTTTAATTTTAGGTGCTTTCTTCTGCCTATATTCTTTATTTTATTATCACTTAGAGCGCTTTTTCTTCTATCACTATCGCTTACACACACTTTGGCGTTTTGGGTGGTTATGCTTCTGGATATGGTTAATTGGCTTAGGCTATTTCTTTAGCTTTATTAAAGAAAATAAGAATACTTCAAATAATATTCCCCCAGTAAAAGCAATTATTGTCTTAGGAAGTGGTGTCGAAAATGGCCAGCCATCTACAATTCTTGCAAAACGTTTAGATACAGCTGCCCCTTTAGCCCTAAAACAGCAGCAAGCACAGATTGTTTTAACAGGTGGTCTTGATTTTTCAGAAAAAGAAAGCGAAGCATTGGTTATGTCTCGTTATCTTGAACAAAAGTATCATATCGCAAGAAACCAAATGATCCTTGAAGATAAGAGTACTAGTACTGAGCTTAATTTAAAAAATAGTAAACCCTTATTAGAACAACATCAGATTACCTTAGACCAGCCAATCGCTATCGTGACAAGTGACTTTCATATTCCTCGAGCAGTAGCAATCGCAAAAAAACAGGGCTATACCCAAGTTTATGGAGTCGCTGCCGAGACACCATTGGCTACTCGCTACAATGCATGGTTACGTGAATACTTCGCATACGCGAGTGGATGGCTTTTAAACGAATATTAAAATAATTTAATCTAAAAAACTGCTATTTAAAAAATAGCAGTTTTTTTTATTTTGAAAAATTAGTGAGCAGTACAACTATAAAATTGAGATACGTTGACGTTAATAAAGTACAGATTAAGTTCTTATATTTAGTCTCTAATGAAACAAATTTAATGAGCACTAAAAACCCACCAAAGACATAAGTATAGAAGTAATAAAGCTGAAGAATTAAAAACTAACGATCAATAAAACAATAACTTAAAAATCTAAAGGCTTTAATTTTAAAATAGAAAAATTGAGCCTATAGTTAGTCACATAGTAAATAAATTTACATGCAAGCATAAGATATTTATAGAATAATATTAATTTAGAGAGATTTAAATTTCTGGTAGGAAATATGGTGGGCGCTGACGGGATCGAACCGCCGACATTCTGCTTGTAAGGCAGACGCTCTACCAACTGAGCTAAGCGCCCTTAATGAGAAAAGATAATGAATGTATCTCTATACTCTACATTCTCTAGACAAGGGAATCAAGAGAATGGCGCAGCGGACGGGGCTCGAACCCGCGACCCCCGGCGTGACAGGCCGGTATTCTAACCAACTGAACTACCGCTGCACTACAATACTTTAAAATAAAGCATGGTCACATATATGGTGGGCGCTGACGGGATCGAACCGCCGACATTCTGCTTGTAAGGCAGACGCTCTACCAACTGAGCTAAGCGCCCCAAGAAGAAAAAACTAATAAATTATTAATTTTTTGATTTAAAATTTTTACATCTCAAATCTTCTTCCAAACACAACCCGAACTGAAAAGTGGCGCAGCGGACGGGGCTCGAACCCGCGACCCCCGGCGTGACAGGCCGGTATTCTAACCAACTGAACTACCGCTGCACTTTCACAATATCGAAATTGTGGGGTAAACGATGTTAAGTCTTAAGTGGCGCAGCGGACGGGGCTCGAACCCGCGACCCCCGGCGTGACAGGCCGGTATTCTAACCAACTGAACTACCGCTGCACTTGAGAGCTTAACGTAAAGGCTTGGTGGGCGCTGACGGGATCGAACCGCCGACATTCTGCTTGTAAGGCAGACGCTCTACCAACTGAGCTAAGCGCCCTTAACGTCTTCATCGTTTGTGAGGTGCATTATAGAGAATCTTTAACAGGTGTCAAACGCTTTTCGACAACTTTTCAAAAAAATGCGAATGAATGATTAAAAATAAGTCATTATTAAGTAAAAAACAATTTTTTGTATTTTATTTAAGCACTTATTTTAATATTTTGATCATTCAGCTAATTAAATAAGAATTTTTAAAATCCTATTTTAGGTTAAAGATTGCTCAGACAAATAAACCAATGCATCTTCAGAGACTAAATCAAACAATTCAATGATTTCCTCATTACGCATTCGAATACATCCATGTGACATGGGAACACCCATCAGTTCTTTATCAGGTGTGCCATGAATATAGATATAACGCTGCATGGTGTCGTGACCTTCGCCTTTGTTAAAGCCTTCTTCCAAACCATCTAACCAAAGAATACGTGACAATATCCAATCTCGTTCAGGGAATTGTGCCGCTAGTTCACTACTATAAACCTCCCCTGTTGGCTTACGTGCAATAAAAACCGCATTTTGAGGAGATTGGGCACCAATTTTTTTTGCAACTCTATGCCATCCACGTGGAGTTTTACCCGTATTCTCCTGCTCACCGATTCCGTTCTTTCCGGTAGAAATGACATAAAACTTATTATGTTTAGGCAAAGTTAAGGTTTGGTTTGCCAAATCGATGAGGACATCAGCATCTTCGAGCTTAAATTGAGACATTGAACTTACTCTCTTATATCAACTCAAATATTTTGAGTTTAAGTAAAAATTTATAGGAAGAAGTTGTCTTGCGCCAAAAATAAAAGGTTCTCAATCTTCTTTTATCTACGCGCAGTTTCACTTTTTGGCTCAGGCCGTAGCCATAACCAAACTGCAACGATGAACATGGTAGTATCAGTAAAAACCTTGACCCAAAGCGGTGCTGAAGTAAATAGCATGATCAGGCCACTGATTGCCATCATTATGCTTGCAATCCACTTGGCTTTACGTGGCACTGTACCATTGGCTCGCCAATCACGTAATGTTGGACCGTATTTGGGATGATTTAATAACCAGTCATCCATTTGTGGCCATCCCTTTGAAGCTGCCCATGCAGCCAGAATCAAAAACACTGTTGTGGGCATACCTGGTAAAATTGCTCCAATAATGCCTAGTGTGATAAAAATCACGACCAAAGAGCGCCAGAACAATGTTCGCATATATAAACCTTAACCTGCTGTTAGCGTTAGTATAAAGTGTTTTTCTTATATTGTTTGTTGATCCCTTATGAAATTAGGATGAATTGCATCGAGTATTAAATATATGAATATTGCCTCAGTGAAAACTTCCTATTTCGAACCATGGCTTCAATTTCGACATCCTATAGTGCGACAGCTGGCTTTTTGTATCGCTAGTCCGAATTTACTTAGCCAATTACCAAAAAGTTTTTCTATACAACATCACTTTAAGCTGCATCCCACAGAAATATGGGAAGAGCATTTCCAAAATTATTTACCACGTTTAAAAGAGCTCGATCAGTCACCAGAGCCTTTAATACAGTTTTTATCTCAACTTAAAAGTACACGCTTAGGCTTACGCTTTGAGAATTTACTTTGGTTCTGGCTACAAGAGGATAATTATCATCCATATCAATTGTTGGGTCATAGTATTCAAAAAATTGAAGGAGCAATAACTTTAGGTGAGTTAGATTTCTTGATTTTAAATAAAGAAACTCAACAAGTTGAACACTGGGAAGTCGCGCTAAAATACTATTTAGGCGAAGCGGATTTACTTTTAGAACAATGGATTGGGTTGAATCGCCAAGATACTCTGAGCAAAAAACTTTATCATTTTACGAATAAGCAATTTCAGTTCTCTGAAGCATTAAATTTTAAGATCGAACAACGTTTTGCGGTTTTAAAAGGACAACTCTACTTGCCACTTCAGTTAAATTTTCAAAAGTCGCTACCAGAATGGATAAATTTAAAGCGTCGTTTAGGATATTGGGGTACTACCATTCCACACTCTCCCTTTTATCGATTAGAAAGACACGAATGGTTGTGTCCAAATCAATCGCCTAGTTCAGATTCAGCGCACTGGTGGACAGATGGTTTATATTGTAAAAGTAGTGAAGAGGTCATATTTTATATGTTTAGGCATCCTTCATACTTAAACATTAAGTCGATTTCGCACTAACTTGCAAAAATTAAGCTAATTAACAATAAGTTTTAAGCTTCTAGAAACATTTTATAACGTTTTTACTATTAAACAGTCATGTTTCTTTTTCCGTTTGTTTTTTAATCTAAATTTACTTCATTATTAAATTTAAACGGAGAAAATGATGAAAAAAGTTTTAGCTGCGTCTGTAATGGTTGCTGTTATTTTAACAGGGTGTAATACGTTTAAAGGTTTTGGGCAAGATGTTTCTAAAGCAGGTGATGCCGTAACAAATACTGCTGAAAAAACACAAGATAAAATGTAAGTTAGAGTTGTCACGAAAAAACCTTATCTTTCCGATAAGGTTTTTTTATTTTTACGTACCCTTCCTATAGAGATTCGCCTATTATATCGGACTATATTTCACCTGATCAGCACGCAATTTTCGGTATGAACCACTCAGATACTCTCTCGCTTAGCTTAGACCTGTTACAACAGCCTTCTGTTACTCCTGTTGACCATACATGCCAAACCATCATGGCAGACCGTTTAGCCAAAATTGGATTTCATATTGAACCAATGCGTTTCGGTGAAGTTGATAATCTTTGGGCGCGCCGAGGAACTGAAGAACCTGTATTTTGTTTTGCCGGTCATACTGACGTAGTTCCTACAGGTAAGTTAGAAGCATGGAATTCAGATCCGTTTATACCTGAAATTCGCGATGGCAAATTATATGGTCGTGGTTCGGCCGATATGAAAACTGCTCTTGCAGCCATGGTCGTTGCATCTGAGCGTTTTGTCACAAAACATCCTGATCATAAAGGTTCAATTGCCTTTTTAATTACTTCTGATGAAGAAGGCCCTGCTATTAATGGTACGGTTAAAGTTATTGAGACTCTTGAAAAACGTAACGAAAAAATGACGTGGTGTTTAGTTGGTGAACCTTCAAGCACTCATAAACTGGGTGATATTGTTAAGAATGGCCGTCGCGGTTCACTTAATGCCGTATTAAAGGTTCAAGGTAAGCAAGGACATGTAGCTTATCCACATTTGGCACGCAACCCAATTCATGAGGCATCACCCGCTTTGGCAGAGCTATGCCAAACTGTTTGGGACAATGGAAATGAATATTTCCCTGCAACTTCATTTCAGATTTCAAATATTCATGCTGGAACTGGCGCAACGAATGTCATTCCTGGAACATTGGAAGTTACTTTTAACTTCCGTTATTCAACAGAAGTGACAGCAGAACAACTTAAACAACGTGTGCATGAAATTTTAGACAAACACGGTTTACAGTATGAAATCGTGTGGAATCTTTCTGGTTTACCGTTCCTTACACCAGTCGGTGAACTCGTTAATGCGGCGCAGACTGCAATTTTGAACGTAACAGGTACAGAAACCGAGCTTTCAACGAGTGGCGGTACTTCTGATGGACGTTTCATTGCTCCAACAGGCGCACAGGTATTAGAGTTAGGTGTTCTGAACGCAACAATTCATCAAATTAATGAACATGTTGACGTACATGACCTTGATCCACTAACCGATATTTATGAGCAAATTTTAGAAAATTTGTTAGCTAAGTAAAAGTTAAGATCTAATAAATTGAAAAAGCGCCCTTTTTGGGGCGCTTTTTTTTATATTTAAAGTATCAGTACCTTCTTTAAAAATGTTGAATATTATTTACATTCAATAAACTAGAAAATTAGTTTTAATATAAATAGCTTAAAAAGCTGCTTTGGAATTCTTATCTATCCATTGCAATATAGTTGGCCAGACTTCTTTAGCCGCATTTTGACTAAGTACAATTCGACTATGAGAATAATTTTCCAAGTTATTATTAGAATCACTAAATTCGCGAAATATATTATTTTTATTCTCAAAAGCCTCTAAATATTTATAACACCCTTTAACAGGTGCAATAAATTTATCGCCAGTTCCACAGATAGAATATATGGGAACTCTAATAGAGCTCATATGTTTTTTATAATCAATATTTTTATATTCACTTATAAAATTTTGCTTCAAATTCCAATTAAACCATGGTCGCATCGTGTAATAGCTTTCATTTACTCTTCCTAACTTAAATTTATTAGCAGGTATCTGACCAAGACCTTTTACAACTAGTTTTGCAGAAAATAATTTAATAAAATCAAAGGAATTATTTACCGCTCCAAATGCTTGGCAAGCAATAAAAGTAATACTTTGAATATTTTTTAAATACTCAGGATAGTTAATCAAGAACATGGTTAAGCATAAACCTCCACCACTGTGGGTTACACAGTGTAATGAGGTAATATTAAAATGTTGTTGAATATAATGGAATGCAGTTTTATATTCATATAGTGCAACAGTTTCAAAGTTAAATGGTATATCTGTTTTTGGGCTAGTACCATGGCCTCGCCACTCTAAAATAAAACAAATATAACCATGATTTGCCAAATAATCTGCAATGCCTATACAGACAGTTTTATCCGAAAATGCACCATGAGATAAGAAAATTGCTTCTTTTTTTATCAGAGAATTATTTCTTTTAGAAATTTCCCATAAAGCAAATTCGCCATGATCATCTGTTTTTAAAATATGTAGTTCTTTATGAATTGACATTTATTTTTCTACTTTTGTAAAGACTTTATTCTAGGTTGACTTAGCAATGCTTGAATGAGTGGAGTATAAAACTCACCCTCATTAATAATTTTAATATAATCATCTCCATACTCTACCCAGCCTTCTTCAACTAAGACATCCCATATAGGCTTATAGTCGAGTTTAATATCACTACTAAAAATTTTCTCATATTTTTTAGTATTAATTTTCATTTCTTGTAATGCTTGGAATATCCAGATTAGTTTTACATCTTCAGTATCATGAACAAACATACGTTCAATAGGAAGCTTATTCAAAGATATCGCATCATAATATTCATTTAGGTTTCGGTGGTTCATTGCTGAAACAGACTTAATTTCTGATGAGTTAGGCTATAATCTCATATTAACCGCTGCATAGCCTAATCCGCTCATTGTCGTTATTTTATTTTGACCATTTTCATGTAAACAGTCTCGGAGATTATCTTCATATAAATATTTTTCTGAGATCAGATGATTATCATTTGGTTTTTCCCAGTCATATACTGTTTTTTGTTTATAGCCTTTACTTATTAAGAATTGTTTTGCAATGTTATACATTTCAATTTTTCTCTCAATAGATGGCGTATTCTGCTTTTGTTTTGTAGCAAAATCAGATCGACCAGCAATATTAAGCTCATAATGAGTAATATGTTTTATTCCTGATTGAACAATACTTTCTAGATCTTCTAGCATTGCTTCAATCGATTGGTTTGGCCAACCATAGATCAGATCAACATTGCAAGATAGAGAATACTTGTGAAATAACTCAATCGCATCGAAAACTTGCTTTCTTGTTTGTTTTCGACCACTGGTAGCGATTAGCTCATCATTAACCTGTTGTACCCCCATACTGACTCGATTGAAACCAGCTTCTTTAATTGCTCTTATTTTATCTTCATTAAAAAGTTGAGGAATACCTTCTAAAGTCATTTCTATGGGTGTAGATACCCCCATGTCCGGAAAAACGGATGATATAATGTTAGCCAGTTTTATATAATCATGAGGTTGAAGTAAATTAGGTGTACCTCCTCCTACATATAGACTTTCTAGTTGAGCGCCTTGATAAAATTCTTTATATAAATGAGCTTCTCTATTTAAAAAGTTTAAATAATAGTCTATTTCCTTTTTACCTTTATAGTCTTGAGTAGGGAAAAGACAAAATCCACAATGAGGTGGATCAGTAGGAATACAATAAGGAATACCTAAATATAAATTTATAGACTTATATTGAGCTTCGGTATTCTTTAGCAAATAATTTTTTTCGTTCTCTGGTAAATCTGTTTTCCACATTTTAGGTGAAGGATGAGTATGTAAAACTTTATTTGATAAATGTCTAACTTTATTTTTTTCTATGAAATTTTTAATTGAAGCGATATCCATTGTCATTATACTTAAAAATAAATATCAACAAATATATTATATTTAAGTATAATATACAATTATTCGCCTCCCTAATTAGTTTAAAAATCTTCATATTTCATTAATTTACTCTAGTTTAAGTATCCTGAATATAGATTTTAATATCCTCCACAAATTGTTTTATTTCTCATAAGAAAAAGGAACTCGAAATGAGTTCCTTTTTTTATAGATGAAATGAATTTTGGATATATTGCAAATTAGGAACGTAGTAGCGTTGATTGTCCATACGTACATATTTAAATACAGTTGGGTGCTGTAAAGACTCTTGTATATCTTCATTTTCATCTACGACTTCAGAAATACGCAGACGAACTGAAACTGGCATCGATTTACACATAAGTGCAAAACGTTGACTAATGTCTTCACTTTCAATGACTAATGCTACTGCTCGCGAATCCATTTCATTGTGAACCGAATAAACAGGGAGTTTTACATCATGCCATTCAATATGCTTGATACCATTTTTAACATCCATAGCAGATAACACTATATTTTGTGGCAATAGCATCGGCACTTGCTGATGGCACTCAATAATATATGCATCAATAAAACCAGTTGAGACAGTAATTAAATGCTGAAGCTCTTGCTGATCCATTTCATTAATTAAAGATGTAGTTATATTACTTTGCATTAGGCAAGTCCCCCTTCAAATGTCATGAATAAGGCATCAATATTGTGAAGTAAGTCTTCTTCTTGGAAAGGTTTACCCATGTACTGGTTAACACCTAAAGCAAATGCTCGTTCACGGTGTTTTTCACCAGTTCGTGATGTAATCATAATCACTGGCATATCTTGGTGTAGATCATGATGTCGAACGAGGTTAAGCACCTCAAAGCCATCCATTCGCGGCATTTCAATATCAAGTAACATGAGATCTGGTT
This sequence comes from Acinetobacter lactucae, assembly GCF_001605885.1. GTDB lineage: Bacteria > Pseudomonadota > Gammaproteobacteria > Pseudomonadales > Moraxellaceae > Acinetobacter > Acinetobacter lactucae. Next base: position 132,016 of record NZ_LRPE01000038.1, read on the forward strand.
TAATATTTTCCAACTGTTCAATTGCATCAACCCCGTCTTTAGCTGTGACTACATCATAGCTCTGACGTTCAAGTAAGCGAGACGTCACCTTACGTACAGTTACCGAGTCATCTACAATCATGATAAGACGTCGTTCGTCAGACTCGCGTTGTCTATAGATAGTTTCATTAAGCGGCTTATGTCGACGAGTAGACTGAATTTGGCGAGCAATATTTTGTCCATCTAAAATTAAGCAAACTTGACCATCACCTAAAATAGTTGCTCCTGCAATCGCGCCAATGCTAGAGAATTGTTGTCCAATTGGTTTAACTACAATCTGTGCGCGCGAGCCAATCAGTTGGTCAACTAATAATGCAACGGTTTGTCCATTATTTGCTTTAATCATTAATACTGGTAATGAATACATCATTCCACTTAAGCGCGGAATTGGTTGATTACCAATAAACTCAGATAAATAACGTAGTGGATAGCGCTTATTTTCAAATTCAAAGAACTCTTGTGCACTTCCGAAATATTGCTCTAATGAGGCGGGTGAAACCCGCACAATTCGATCAATTTGAGCCAATGGAATTGCAAATTGCTGATCAGCAACTTTAACCATTAAGGCATCACTAACGGCTACTGTCGTTGGAACACGTATGGTAAAGACAGTGCCCTGCCCATAGACAGAGTCGACACTTACGTGTCCACCTAAGGCCTTAATATCACTTTGCACTACATCCAACCCTACGCCACGACCTGAAATCTGAGTGACTTGATCGGCTGTGCTTAAACCAGGATGGAAAATCAGCTGTAAAATATCTTGATGTTCTAATACTTGTTCAGAGTGAATCAAACCAGATATTAATGCCTTTTGACGAACCTTCTCGATATCAATACCTTGTCCATCGTCCTTAAATGTAACTACAACATCTGTACCTTGACGATGAATATTCAGTTCAATGCGTCCAATTTCAGGCTTCTGCGCTTGCTCACGTTGCGCCCGGTCTTCCAGTCCATGGTCAATTGCATTTCTAAGCATGTGCTCAAGTGGCGTAACCAAGCGCTCTAGCATTGTCCGGTCCAGCTCGCCCTCTGTATTATTAACAAAAAGCTCTGCTGGTCGATTTAACGCGGTAGAAGTCTGCCTTACAATTCTTTGTAAACGAGGTAGCAATCGAGAGAATGGTACTAAACGTGTTCGCATAAGACCTTCTTGAATTTCAGCCTGAATACGCGATTGCTGTACCAATAAACCTTCGGTGTCTCTGATCTTTTCAGATAATGTATTTTTAAAATCTACTAAATCCGATGCAGACTCGGCAAGAGATTTTGATAACTGATTTAATGAAGAATATTGGTCCATCTCTAAAGGATCAAATTCCGTATAACGCGAGTTCTCAATACCGTGTTTTGCAATAATTTGGGTTTCCAATTCGCCTTCCATTCGACGTAACTGATTTGCAAGTCGCTGAATAGCCAATTCCATTTCCGCTAAGGTATGACCAAATTGGCTTAAATCCATTTCAATTCGCGATCGGTTAATCGAGTTTTCACCAGACAGATCAATCATTTTTTCAATTAAATCTGCCGAAACTCGAATCATCTCATTATTTTGATCAAGCCGTTCTGTGTGCTCCCACGCGCCCATCATTGGCGGTGGTTCTGTACCGTCACCTTGCACAAAACTCATTAAAGGTTCCGAGCTAAAGAGATCCGTTCTAGTTAACTTACTAGGAATTTGAATTGCCGTTTCAATGAACTGAATATTTTCCAGACTTTGTTGTAAACCATCGAAGTGTTGATAATTTTGTTTAAAAATTGCCTCTTTTAACCAGACAATTGCACTCTCTAATAAGTTGTCATAGATATTTGAGCTAAAATGATGAAGCGCAAACTGTTCAAAAGCGTTTTCGAGCTGATAAGCAATCGCTTGTACGGTTTCAAGTCCCAACATACGGGAACCACCTTTCAAGCTGTGCACTGCCCTTTGCAGTTGAAGCAAGATACTACGGTTTGTACGCTGCTCGAACCATTGTCTTAATAAGTGATCGGCCATCTCTAATAGTTCGGCCGCTTCCTCCATAAACGTCTGCTCGACAACAGAGTTAATATCTTGATCTTGGAGAGTTTCTTTATAGCCTTGGTCAGTATCAAGCACTTGTAATTCAGCGTGTTCAACAAGTTGATTATTAGACTCGGCAATCTGCTCAGAACCAGAAGTTAACTCACTGAAGCTTAATGCCGTATTATTTATTACTTCTTGCTGTAATGCTTCAAAATTTAATTCAGGTATAACATATGCTTCAGTTTGTGTTTGCTCATCTTTAACAGTAGAACTAAATGAATCATAGGTCTGGGCTGCATTTTTAAGCGCTTGAATAGTATGAGAAGCAGCATAATCTAGATGCTGTTCACGTACTATTTGAAGACGGTCAGCCAAGTCATCTTGAACTAGTCGAATAAAATCAATGAGAGCAGACGAAGCTATTAACTGTTTTTGAATTAATCGCTCATAAATACTTTCTAATTCATGTGCAATTAAACCAATATAAGTTGCCTGAATCATATTTGCCCCACCTTTTAAGGTATGCAAATAACGCATCAGATTATTAAGAGCGGCAAAGTTTTCTTGATCTTTAACCCAAATATTAAGATCTGTATCCATCCCTTCAAGCAACTCATCAGCTTCTTCAAGAAAAATATCTAATAGATCTGGATCAAAATGACGATTTACATGCTCAGACGAAATGAATTGTCGATCTAGTTGTACACTTTGCCCTATTGTGACCTGATCAGTGAATACATTTTCTATCAGAGGTTTATTCGTTGTTTGTTCAACTTCAGTATTAAAGGTTGGTTCAATATTAAGAATTGGAATATATTGAGTATATAGTTTTAGCTCTTCCAAGACATTTTGGTGTTGCTCAATAATACTTACTCTTTGTCCCGCAGCTAAGGCATCAAATAATTGAATTAATTGTTGGTGCGCTTTTTGATAAATTTCAAAAACATAGTCTGATTGTAATAAATCAGGTCGTTCAAGTAATATGTCATAGCTTTCTTTCAACTGGTTAGTATATTCATATAAACCAATCATTGCCTGCGATTGAGTATGTTGCAGCAAAACATCTGCTTGTTCACTTAACCGTTCAAGATAATGAGGAAACTCTGTCCGTATTCCCTTCTCAAAATCTAATTCCGCATCAAGTAATTCAGCAACATCTAGCTGTAATAACTGAGACACTAATCCATGTGGAGGCATGAGCGGGCTTGAATGCTCACCATGCTGCTCCATATAAGCATCCCAAATCTGATTAAATTTTTGTAGATCAGATTCCAATTGCTCAGTAGAACAATGTGCAGCCAATAGATCTAAACTATTTCGAATAAACTCACGATAATCACGGAGTAATGAAATTTCTTCAGAGTGAGAAGAAAGCTCTTCTTGTAATAGTGTTTTAAATAAATGCTCAACCTTGGTACTGGCATCAAAGATTGGTTCAACATGCGCCATGGCCGAGCTGCCGCGTAACGTATGTAACGCACGTATTAAAGCATTATAACTTTCATGCTGATGTATTTCTTGTTCTAAAAACTGATCAATCGTCGCTAAGTGTTCTTCTGCTTCTTCCATAAATAAAATTAAGGTTTCAGCAAGGGTCTGCTCATTTTCTATAGCGACTTCTGGAGTAGATATAGTTAAAACTTTAGCTGTTTCTGGTTCTAAATCATGTGTTTCTAAACCAGTTTGAGTTTCAGCAGTAAGGATATCTGATAATAATAAAAGTTCGTCTAAAGCGGGTTCTAAACTTTGCTGTTGTTGTAATTGTTGCCCCAATAAAATGAGGGGCCTAAAGTCTAGGCTATGATCTTTTTTAGATTTGAAGTCATCGACTAACTTAAAGAAATAGAACTTAAATACCAACTGAACATATTGTTGGATGTTAGGAGTTAATCCGAGACTCTGATTGATTACCCGATTAAGCGTATCTTCTACAGTCCAAGCAAGCTCAGCAGATGATTTGGCACCAATCATCCGGCCAGAACCTTTCAATGTATGAAAATAACGGCGGATTTCGATAAGCTTAGCAATATTTTCAGATTGCATCCACTCGTCAATCAAAGATTGTAATTCAACAAAAATTTCCTCAATTTCTTCGACAAAGATTTCAAGAAATTCATCATCTTGTTGAGAATAGCTATCTTCCGGTAGCATCATTGCTTCAGTTAAAGTTTTTAATATTTCTTTCATAGCAAAGGCTTCTTTTGCTTGTCTCCCAAATGGAGAAAAACGACAGAGTCAACACCAGAAAAATAGCTGTTTTCCCCAATATTTATCTGGTGTTGTTAATACTTTTTAGAAGAATAGCGGTACAGAAACAGCTATTCTCATCCCCAATTTAATCAGGTAATTTAAAGTCCGTTACCGATTCACGTAATGACTCTGCCATGTTTGCTAGTTCAGAAACAGAGCGTGCTGTATCAAAGGTTGCTGTTGTCGTTTGTGAAGTAATTTCTTGTACGACTGTCATGGTGGTAGCAATGTGGCTGGCAGATGCGGATTGAAGTTTTGCTGCATCAGAAATGCTGGCAATTAAGTTTGCCAAATCACCCGATACTTTTTGAATTTCATCCAGGGCAATACCCGCGTCTTTTGCCAAGTTTGCACCACGCACAACTTCAGTGGTGGTTTGTTCCATCGAAATAACAGCTTCATTTGTATCGGTCTGAATCGTTTTAACCAGAGTTTCGATCTGTTTAGTTGCCGATGCAGAACGCTCTGCAAGACGCTGTACTTCGTCAGCAACCACGGCGAAACCACGGCCTGCTTCACCCGCCATAGATGCTTGAATTGCTGCGTTTAATGCAAGAATGTTTGTTTGATCGGCAATATCATTAATGAGCGATACGATATTACCAATTTCTTGTGAAGACTCACCCAATCGCTTAATACGTTTAGACGTTTCTTGAATCTGTTCACGGATTGTATCCATACCTTCAATCGAACGGTTTACCACTTGCGCACCATTAGAGGCAATTTGTACCGAACGTTCTGCTACCTCAGCAGATTCAGATGCATTTGAAGATACTTGGTCAATCGATTGCGCCATTTCATTCATGGCTGTTGATGCACCAGCAATTTCTTGAGCCTGATGCTCAGATGCCTCTGCTAATTGGTTGGTAATATTTTGCGTATCTTGCGTATAGCGAGCAACTTCTTGAGAGGTTTCATGAATACGGGATACAAGGTCACGTAGTTGGTCAATCGCAAAGTTAATCGAGTCGGCAATTGCTCCTGTAAAATCCTCAGATACAGTTGCATATGAACGCAAGTCACCATCTGCAAGATCGGCGATTTCATCAAGTAAACGTAAGATCGCGTTTTGGTTACGGTCATACTCGTCTTGTAATCGAGTAACACGTTGCTTATCCATCACACTACGTAATGTGATTAATTTAAATACCGAGAAGATTAAGCCTGCTAAAGAACTGATTAATACCGCACCCAAGAATAAAGTAAGCCAGTTCTTTCTTGCTACATCAGATAAATGTCCCAAGTTATCTAACATCACATCTGATTTAGAGAAAATCTGAGAAGATGCCTGACGAACATTGACAATCTGGTTACCATTTTTTAATACCGTGGCAGCAGCAGATTTTAAAACTTTGTCATATTCAGATTTAATACTCTCTAAAGACTCACGTAAGGCTGGATCAGCAATACGGTCTACACCCAATTCAGCATTACCATTAAGTTCAGCATTTAAGTACGTACCAAACGTATCAATATCTACACCAAAATCGCTAGTCGATACATTTCCATCGGTACCGCTCAATACCGAGTTAATAGAACGTAAAATACGTTCGGCAATGAAGACTTGGTTCTTAGCAATAATTACCTGACTACTTGGCAAACCTTGGCGTGCCATTTGGTCAACCATCAAGTTGTATTCCGCCTGAATCTCAGGAACCGTCTCGCTAATAGAGATGTTGGTGTCATATAGCTGGTTAAGAACTTTTTGATGTGCTGAAATCAAATCAATGTTTTTTGAAAGTTCAGTCCACATAACTTGAACTTTTTGATATTCATCATTCGACTTACCGTGAATATTTTCAATCTCAAGTAAATTTTCATTAAAGTCTTTTTGAGACTGCTGTAGCTTGGTGATTGCTTCTTGAGAGCCAGACTCAGTTGCTTCAGTTGCTTGTTTAGAAATCGTTTGAGATAACAACCGTAACTCACCGAGACTTCGAATTAACTGGTTATGTCGTGGTACGTTATAAAACAGATAAGCTAGAGAAACTAATGCAAGCACAAAACATAAAAGTGCTGCATATAGGATTGGCTTGGACTTTTCACTTTCCCCAAATAAACTGGCAAACTGCTCAATTCTTGACTGGATTGTTGCAATAAAATTGCCCCCCGATTTTTCGGACGCAACCCGACTGCTGCCTTTCTTTTTAAGCTTAAAGCCCATAGCTTTTCCCCAGAAAAATACTCTGTTTTCACAGCGTAAAAATTAGTTTATAAATTTTGTCGATGCATTCATGTAATGTGGGTTTTGCAATAAACGACTAAATAAAAAGACATGCCAATGCTGGTTATGTTGATGAAAATAACCTTGGCAATATTCTTTTAGATTTTCCTCTAAGTCTAAGCTTTGAGAAAAAAAGCTTTTTTTATTAAAGTGCTGAATCCCCAAAACCTGATCCACGACCAACCCCACATACTGGTCGCGATGGCTAATACACAATACTTTTTGAGTTGACGAAAATGAACTTCGTTGCCCTAAAATAAAATGCGCCAAATCAGACACTGAAAGTAATCTTCCTCGAATATTTGCCAATCCCTTTACCCAACTTTGGGTATTTGGAACAGGTGTATATTTTGGCGGATAGATTACTTCTGACACTTCCCCAAGTGGTGCGACGAAGTATTGCCCTCTCATTTCAAAAGCAATTCCTGACCATCGCTGTGCTTCATGTTGAACTGAAGCGTAATTCTTATTACCCCGTTTAGACAAACGAAGTAACTCGATAAATCCATTCGCTGCCATACTCGATCCTATAAAACGGGTACAAAATGCCCGTTATTTATGTTTTTATGGATGGATGAGTTAATTTAGAAATTGTTTAATTACATCAATCAATTGATTTTCTTCGATTGGCTTAATCAAATAATCGATTGCACCTTGACGCTTGCCCCATACACGGTCAGTTGCCTGATCTTTAGTACTCACAATCACAACAGGGATATGCTTAGTGTCTTCATCACGGGTAATCTGACGTGTTGCCTGAAAACCATTTACACCCGGCATTACAACATCCATCAATACAAGATCTGGTTGCTCTGCCTTTGCAAGAGTTACACCATCTGCACCATTTGATGCTTCAAGCACGTCATAACCATGTTTGGTTAGGATTTCTTTAAAACGAAAAGTTTCTGTTGGTGAATCATCTACAATGAGAATACGTGCCATTTTTTTGCCCTCAAATTACTGGTTATGAACTTACATGATTACGAATCGCGTTTAACAATTCATCTTTGCTAAAAGGTTTCGTCAAGTATTCATCTGAACCTACCACACGCCCTTTTGCCTGATCAAATAAACCATCTTTACTAGAGAGCATGATAACGGGAATGTTCTGATAATTTTGAGAGTTTTTTATCAAAGCACAAGTTTGATAACCATCTAAACGAGGCATCATGATATCGACAAAAACAATATCCGGATTTGCTTCTGCAATTTTGGACAAAGCTTCAAATCCATCCACAGCAGTAATGACTTCACAGCCTTCGCGCTGTAATAAGGTTTCTGCTGTACGGCGAATGGTTTTTGAGTCATCAATCACCATTACTTTCAGATTTTGGAATGCATCTTCCATTTAATCTTCCATCCCCATAAAAATAAAATATAAATGCAATTTAACTTAAATTTGTTTTTACACATTTACACGCATTTTTAACATATCTCGTCGTCTATTTTCAATGAGGCTTTTTTGTCTACTTTCTCATTTATAAACAATAACTTTTAACCTCATCACACTTTAATTAAAATTATCAATTTTTTTATAATGACTATATTTTTATTCAGCTAAATAATAATTAATATAATAAAGATTAAATATTTAAAAATAAGCGACTTAGCTATCTTTTTTGGGGATTTTCAATGAATGATGGGATGAAATATGCCTTTTACAGGAATTGCTTGTCTGTATTTATAGGCATTATTTCCTTCGGATCACTCTTTTTCTTACCGTCTAGTGTTGCTCTTGCCGATACGCCCAAAGCGGTTTGGTATCGTTATTATGATCAACATGGTATTGCCAATATTAGTACATCCGTCACACCCGCTCATATTCGTTATGGTTATGAAGCTCTTGATCGGAATATGCAAGTGATAAAAAGAAACCACTCGTATAATGCTGAAGCTGATTTAAATCAATCAAGTCAACGGGCATTATTGGCAAGGCATAAAGAACAAGATATCAAATTAAAAAAAGCTTATAGCAATAGTAAGACCGCTTCGATTAAAAGAGATCAGGCATTAGTGTCTATAAAAAAGCAAATTAATTATCAGCAGGAACAACTTAATCAATTACAACAAGACAAAATTTTATTTAAGCGTCAGGAAATGGAGTATTTCAGAAAAGGAGAAACGATTCCTGAACGTCATAAAGCGTTGATTGCGAACAATCTAAATAATATTAATCGAGTTAAACAAACACTTGAAATCCTTTCCAAGAGCTATAACCGAACCAATAATGAGTATGAAAATATTATCGAACGTTTAAAAAAGCTTGAATAACTGCAAAGGTTTATCAAGAATAGGGGCAAAATAAAATTTGAATTATAGGATGATGCTGTATGCACACAATGCATCTCACCCCTTCTACTTTTTTTAAACTGAGTATTATTAGTTTATGTTTAATTTTAACTGCATGTAATAAGCAAGAAACAACTCAAACCACAGCCTCAGCTCCTGTAAAAATTGAGCTTATTCCTCAAGATCTTATTGCAGTTAAACAAGGAGCACTTGACTCTCAAACCGCATTTACAGGAACTATTCGTGCGGTTCAGCAAAGTTCCATTCAGGCGCAAGTCAGCGCAACAGCGACGAATGTCACGGCAAATGTGGGTCAACAGGTACAAAAAGGTCAAGTTCTGGTGAGATTGAATAATCAGGACAATGTTGCAAGATTAGCGCAAGCACGCGCCAACCTCGCATCGGCTCAATCACAAGCTGAACTTGCTCGTAATTTAATGAATCGAAAACAAAGATTATTCAATCAAGGTTTTATTGCTCAGGTCGAGTTTGAACAAAGTCAGGTGGACTATAAAGGGCAACTTGAAAGTGTAAAAGCACAACAAGCCAATGTTGATATTGCTAAAAAAGCTGATCAGGACGGAATTATTACTAGTCCAATTTCAGGTGTAATTACTAAACGACAAGTTGAACCCGGTCAAACTGTTTCAGTTGGACAAACACTATTTGAAATCGTAAATCCAGATCAGCTTGAAATACAGGCAAAGCTACCTATTGAACAACAATCTGCGCTTAAGATAGGTAGCAACATTCAATATCAAATTCAGGGCAATTCAAAACAATTAAACGCAACGCTTACTCGTATTTCACCTGTTGCCGATCAAGATAGCCGACAAATCGAATTTTTCGCTGCTCCTAAAGAAAAAATTGATTCGTTAAGCATTGGGGCTTTCATTAATGGAAATATTCTGCGCAATGACACTCATTCAGGCCAAACTATTCCTTTAGACAGCATTCAAAATATGCAACATGACCCTTTTGTATGGGTGATACGCAATCACACCATTCAAAAAGTTAAAATTCGAGTGGTTGAACAGCGTTATAACGATAATATTGCTTTAGTCGAAGGTTTACAAAGTACAGATCTGGTCAGCCGTATTCAATTTGAAGATTCCGACATTAATAAAAAAGTGACGGTTACAACCGACAAAAATAAATAAGGTAGCAAATAGCGTATGTGGTTTACTCGAATCAGTGTGAAATACCCCGTTTTTACCATTATGATGATGCTCAGCTTAATGGTACTCGGGTTGGCGTCTTGGAAACGTATGACTGTCGAAGAGTTTCCAAATATAGATTTCCCATTCGTAGTAGTCACTACACAATATACGGGTGCGTCACCAGAAGCGGTTGAGTCAGATATAACAAAAAAACTTGAAGATCAAATTAATACAATTTCAGGGATTAAACAGATTACTTCACGCTCAAGTGAAGGCCTTTCAATGGTGATTGCCGAGTTTAATCTTGATACTTCTTCGGCGATTGCTGCTCAGGATGTCCGTGACAAAATTGCACCTGTCACAGCACAGTTCCGTGATGAAATTGATACACCGATTGTGCAACGCTATGACCCTTCTTCCAGCCCAATCATGTCAGTCGTATTTGAATCAAACAGCATGAGTTTGGCGCAATTAAGTTCGTATGTAGATAAAAAAATTGTGCCTCAGCTTAAAACTGTTTCAGGTGTCGGTAATGTGAATTTATTGGGTGATGCAAAGCGGCAAATCCGAATAAAGGTTATTCCTGCACAATTACAAAGCTACGGCATTGGTATTGATCAGGTCATTAACACCTTAAAAAATGAAAATATTGAAGTCCCTGCCGGAACCTTACAACAAAAAAATTCTGAACTGGTCGTACAGATTCAATCGAAAGTTATCCATCCCCTTGCATTTGGCGATTTGGTGATTGCCAATAAAAATGGTTCGCCCATTTTTTTAAAGCAAGTGGCAACCGTTGAGGACACACAAGCCGAACTACAATCGAGTGCCTTTTATAATGGAAGAACTGCAGTTTCAGTCGATATCTTAAAAAGTTCCGATGCCAATGTAATTAAAGTCGTCGATCAGACTTATCAAACGTTAGAGAAATTAAAAGATCAAATGCCTGCGGGTTTAGATTACAAAGTCGTAGCTGATAGCTCTAAAGGTATTCGCGCTTCAATCAAAGATGTTGTTCGAACCATTATTGAAGGTGCTGCTTTAGCAGTTTTAATTGTTTTATTATTTTTAGGCTCTTTCCGTTCTACAGTGATTACCGGTCTAACCTTACCTATTACTTTGCTCGGAACCTTAACTTTTATCTGGGCATTTGGGTTTAGCATTAACATGATGACGCTGTTAGCTTTATCGCTCAGTATTGGTTTACTCATTGATGATGCAATTGTAGTTCGAGAAAATATTGTCAGGCATACTGAACTCGGCAAAGATCATGTGACTGCAGCTCTTGAAGGGACAAAAGAAATTGGTTTAGCCGTACTCGCAACCACGCTGACTATTGTGGCAGTCTTTCTACCCGTAGCCTTCATGGGTGGTCTGATTGGACGTTTCTTTTATCAGTTTGGTGTGACGGTCAGTACGGCTGTTTTAATTTCAATGTTTATTAGCTTTACGCTCGACCCAATGCTTTCAGCTCATTGGAAAGATCCTGTAAAGAAAAAAGATAATTGGCTACAACGTTTTTTTAACCATATTTCTAATTTGCTAGATCGGCTTACTCATGTTTATGAAAAGCTATTAAAGCTTGCTCTACGCTTCCGTTTAATCACGGTTATTGTTGCAATCGCTTCATTATTTGCTGCATTAGGGCTGTCTAAACTCATCGGGACCGAATTTGTACCTACACCAGATAAAGGTGAAGTCCGCATTCAGTTCGAAACCCCTGTAGATTCTTCTTTAGAATATACTCAAGCCAAATTACATCAGGTCGATCAAATTATTAGACAATTCCCCGATGTCGTTTCTACGTATGGCGTGGTTAACAGTGAAGTAGACTCTGGTAAAAACCATGCTGGTTTAGGGGTGACTTTAAAGCCAAAACAAGAACGTAGCTCAGATCTTAATACTCTCAACAATGAGTTCCGTGATCGTTTGCAAACAGTAGCAGGGATTCGAGTGACCTCTGTTGCCGCAGCACAAGACTCTGTCTCTGGCGGCCAAAAGCCCATCATGATTTCTATTAAAGGATCTGACCTAAATGAACTACAGAAAATTTCAGATCGCTTTATCGCTGAAATGGAAAAAATTAAAGGCGTAGTTGATTTAGAAAGTTCATTGAAAGAACCTAAACCGACTTTGGGTGTCCATATTAATCGTATATTGGCAAGTGACCTAGGCTTATCTGTATCCCAAATTGCGAATGCCATTCGACCTTTAATTGCTGGTGATAATGTCACTACTTGGGAAGACCGTGATGGCGAAACTTATGATGTGAATTTACGTTTAAATGAAAATAAACGTATGCTTCCGCAAGATGTGCAAAATTTATATATCAACTCTAATAAAACCAATGCAACCGGACAAAATATATTAGTTCCATTGAGTGCAGTCGCAACGACCGAAGAAAAGCTTGGGGCTTCGCAAATTAACAGACGTGATCTTGAGCGCGAGGTTCTTATTGAGGCAAATACCTCAGGGCGCCCTAGTGGAGACATTGGTCAAGACATCGACAAAATGCAAAAGGCATTTAAGCTACCAGCAGGCTATACATTTGATACACAAGGGGCAAATGCCGATATGGCTGAATCTGCGGGATACGCATTAACTGCTATTACCCTATCGATTGTATTTATCTATATTGTGTTAGGTTCTCAGTTCAATAGCTTTATTCATCCAGCGGCTATTATGGCGTCTTTACCATTATCATTAATTGGTGTTTTTCTTGCCCTATTCTTGTTCCAAAGCACCCTAAATCTGTTTTCGATTATTGGTATTATCATGCTGATGGGGCTTGTCACTAAAAATGCGATTTTGCTGATCGATTTTATTAAGAAAGCGATGGATCAGGGTGTGAGCCGTTATGATGCTATTTTACAAGCTGGTAAGACCCGTTTACGTCCAATTTTAATGACCACAAGTGCTATGGTGATGGGAATGGTTCCCTTAGCTTTAGGTCTCGGCGAAGGCGGTGAGCAAAGCGCACCAATGGCTCATGCGGTTATTGGTGGTGTGATAACCTCTACTCTGTTGACTCTTGTGGTTGTACCCGTCATTTTCACTTATCTGGATGACTTGAAAAACTTTATGCTGCGTCAAACACGACGATTCATGTCATAATGCAGCGATTATCGTATAATCTGCGTTTTTATAACGCTTAACTTTTAGGACTTTTTCCATGCGCGCAAGCCGCTTTTTATTTGCAACGTTGAGAGAAACCCCAAATGATGCTGAAGTAATTTCACACCAGCTCATGTTACGTGCGGGGATGATTCGTAAATTGGCATCTGGTTTATATACATGGCTGCCGATGGGAACACGTGTGCTTAAAAAAGTAGATGCGATTGTTCGTGAAGAAATGAACCGTTCAGGCGCAATGGAAGTATTCATGCCCGTGACTCAACCCGCAAGTCTTTGGGAAGAATCGGGTCGATATGAACAATATGGTCCTGAATTATTACGCTTTAAAGATCGTCATACGAACCCATTCGTACTTGGGCCAACGCATGAAGAAGTTATTACAGACATGGCGCGTAACGAACTTAAAAGTTATAAGCAGCTTCCTGTAAATTTCTATCAAATTCAAACCAAATTCCGTGATGAAATTCGACCACGTTTTGGTGTAATGCGTTCACGTGAGTTCATCATGAAAGATGCTTATTCCTTCCATGCAACTCAAGAATCATTACAAGAAACTTATGACGTGATGTACGATACTTATAGCCGTATTTTCACTCGCTTAGGTTTAGATTTCCGCCCAGTTCAAGCTGATACAGGCTCTATTGGTGGTTCAGCTTCACACGAATTCCACGTATTGGCTGCTAGTGGTGAAGATGACATCGCATTTTCAACTGAATCTGATTATGCAGCAAACGTTGAAATGGCTGAGGCTGTTTTAGTTGGTGAACGTGCAGCACCTACCCAAGAATTTAAATTGGTTGAAACACCAAACCAAAAAACAATTGATGATGTATGCCAATTCTTAAATACAGATCCAAAGCAATCTGTTAAAGCATTATTGGTTCAAGGTGTTGCTGATGAAAAAGGTAATGTTCCTGTCGTTGCTCTATTTGTACGTGGCGACCACGAACTGAATGAGATTAAAGCTGAGAAGCATCCTTTAGTTGCGGCTCCTCTTACGTTTGCAACTGAAGAACAACTTCAAGCATTTGGTTTAACTGCTGGCTTTACTGGTCCACAAGGTTTAATCGAAAAAGGCTTAACTGTCATTGTTGACCGTGCTGCATCTGTTCTTTCAGACTTCGTTGCTGGTGCAAACGAAGCAGACAAACATGCAGTTGGCGTAAACTGGGAACGTGATGCGCAAATTAGCGAAGTTTTTGATTTACGTAATGTGGTTGAAGGCGATCCATCTCCAGATGGCAAAGGCACACTACAAATTAAACGTGGTATTGAAGTAGGTCATATTTTCCAGCTTGGTACTAAATACTCTGAAGCTTTAGGCTGTAAAGTTCTAGGTGAAGATGGCAAACCATTTACAGTAACTATGGGATGCTACGGTATTGGTGTAACACGTGTTGTTGCAGCTGCAATTGAACAAAACTATGATGACAAAGGTATTATCTGGCCTCAAGCCATTGCACCTTTTGAAATTGCAATTGTTCCAATGAATGCGCATAAATCACCACGTACTCTTGAAGCAGCAGAATCACTTTATGCAGAACTTCAAGCTCAAGGTTTTGACGTATTACTTGATGATCGTAATGAACGCCCAGGCGTTAAATTCTCTGACCTTGAGTTAATGGGTATTCCACACCGTATTGTGATTGGTGAAAAAGGTCTTGATGCAGGTACTTTTGAATATAAAGGCCGCCGCGATGCTGAAGCGAGCAATTTAACTAAAGAAGAGCTTTTAGCTAAGTTAGCGCGTTAACTACATGCATGTCACTGCGTCAAATGGTAGTGACATGCAAATGTTATTTATATAGGCAATACCTTACTTTTGTTTTGGCAAAAGTAACAAAACCATTTGTATGACTGACGGTACATCCATGTTACCGCAGCCATACAAGCGGCATCCATGCCGCCACCACAATATTAAATTTCGTACTATTCTGCTCAAATAAAAAACTGCCCCTTAAAAGAAACAGTTTTTAAATCACCATAAAAATCTATGCTTAAACAGTTAAGTCTTTAATAGTTGTCGATGAACCATTGTTTTTAACCGACTCAATTCCTTTATCTCGTGAAGCTTCACTCGCATAGAACTGACTCGTGCCAATAATCTGATGATTTGCAGCTTTTAAATTGAAGTAAGGTTTCCCATTCTTTGCAGTTAAACGCTCATATCGGTCGTCATCACCACTATTTTTCTGAATAGATTCAATACCATTTACAGCAGAGGCTTTTGCCTTATATAGCTCACTATTTAAAATAGGTTCACCATTTCCTGCCTTCAAAATAAACCGATATTGACCATCACTCGCTTGCGAAATTTCGTACCATCCTGCCATAAAAACCTCATTTTTTTGTTGGTGTGGGTATGACTTTCGTTATTATTCTGGACGAAAGTTATTTGTTATTAATGACAATATAAAGGCGTAAATATTCCTTGGATAGCCCATTTTTTATACTTTTTCGTAATAAAATTAGAATGATGTTAGGAATTTAAAAAGCAGAGATATAGACATATATCTCTGCTGAAATGTAATAATAATTAACAGTTTAAGCTTTTTTTACAAATTCAGATTTTAATTTCATCTGACCAATGCCATCAATTTTACAATCAATATTGTGACCATCACTTGCATCTGGAACTAAACGAATCGTTTTTACCTTTGTACCGACTTTAACGACTGAAGATGAACCTTTAATTTTTAAGTCTTTGATTACAGTGACACTATCGCCATCTGCCAAGACATTTCCATTCGCATCTTTAATAATTTCTTGTTCTTCAGTAAGCGATGCTTCTCCTTCTTTCCACTCATGTGAACATTCAGGACAAATCAATAAGTCGCCATCTTGGTAAGTATATTCTGATTGGCAGTTTGGGCAGTTTGGGCAGTTTGGGCAGTTTGGCAAAGACATGAAAAAAATCTCAAAAAGTATATTATGCGAGATACAACTCATTTTTTAAAGTTTTAAATAAAAGACTTTTACCAAAAAAAAATTTATATATTCATTTTGATTTTTTGCTTAATAGATATTCTTTCAAAATAATTGCATGGTTATATTCAACATCTTTTGCTGAATATAAAAGCGTAACTGTATGTTCTGCTACGATGTGTTGTAGCTCTTCAACTGCGGAGTTGGTTTCAAGCTCTTTTAAATAACGCTGCTTAAATTCTTCCCAATGATCTGGTGTTGCAGCATGGAACCACTTTCTAAGTTCAGTTGAAGGAGCCACTTCTTTTAACCACAAATCTAAATGAGCGTTCTCTTTACTAATTCCCCTGCTCCATAGGCGGTCAACCAAAACTCGCTTACCGTCACTAGGGTCGGCCTTTTCATAAATTCTTTTAATTTGGATATCCATTTCTGACACCTACTCAGCTCAATCTAAATATCATTGGCTTAATCATCACATTGATTTGCCTTCCTCTACAATCTAAATCTTTTGCGCTAAATATTGTCTCAATTTGCCATTACTGATTAATTCAGGCATATAAATTGCTTTTGAATTTTTCATTATTTTATCAAATGGTAAAAAATGAAATATTATATTTATCCGTGTTCAGCTCAAAAAGATGCCCCTTATTTGATTTTCTCATCTGGGTTAGGTGGTCATGCTAGTTTTTGGAGCCCACAACTTGAATCGTTGAGTACGCATTTCAACATCGTGACTTATGACCAAGAAGGCTGTCACCAAGACAGTGCTTTATTACCTGCACACTACCATATGTGTGACATGGCAAATCAAGTACTACACTTATTAGAACATCTTCAAATTCATGAATTCCATATGATCGGGCATGCTTTAGGCGGCATCATCGGAATGGAACTCTCAAAACAACTGCAATCTAGCTCAATTACCATGCTCAGCCTTACACTGATTAATGCGTGGGATGAACTAGATGCCCATACGCAAAAATGTTTTGATGCCCGTATCGCATTGTTAGCCTCTGCGGGCGCTGAAGCCTATGTGCGTGCACAGGCATTATTTTTGTATCCTCCTGTATGGATTTCTCAGAATCATAGCCATATTAAAAATACCGAAGATATTCAACTCCAAGGCTTTCCACCCAAGACAAATGTCTTTGCCCGACTCAAGGCATTAATGCATTTTGAATTACAGGCAGAGCACGTACAGGCACTACAAGACACTGCAATTCATATCGTTGCCAATCAAGATGATTTTTTAGTTCCTGTACATAAATCACAAGATCTTTTTACCAAACTCGGTCATGGTCAACTCTGCATTTTACCCTCGGGCGCACACGCCTCAACAGTGACCGAACCCCAACAACTAAATCAAACTTTCATTCAATTTTTCCATAGCATTAAGGCCTTATCATGAATACAAAAACATTAAATATTTTAGATCAACTGTTTTTAGAAGCTAGAACCCACAGCACGTGGTTAGACAAAGCCGTCAGCCCTGAGCAAATTCAGCAGATTTATGCCTTAGTCAAAATGGCACCAACTTCTGCCAACTGTAGTCCTGCTCGTTTTGTATTTTTAACAACACCTGAAGCTAAACAAAAACTCAAGCCAGCATTATCATCTGGCAATGTAGAAAAGACGATGACAGCTCCTGTCACTGTTTTGGTTGCAACCGATGCAAAATTTTATGACAAACTGCCAGAATTGTTTCCTTATGCCGATGCAAAATCATGGTTTACATCCAGTGAAACAATGGCTCATGATACTGCTTTTCGAAATAGCTCATTACAAGCAGCATATTTGATTATGGCATGCCGTAGTTTAGGTTTAGATACAGGTCCAATGTCTGGTTTTGACGCGAAACAAGTGGATGAGCTATTTTTCGCAGGGACAAACCATCATATTAATCTCATTATTAATATCGGCTATGGCGACCCTCAAAAAGTTTATACTCGCCTCCCCCGTTTAAATTTTGAAGAGGCTTGTCGGGTGGAATGAGTTATTAAGTCCATAACACCCTCTTCAATCTCAAAAGAGAAATACCTTAGATCTACACGGCGACTTCAATGTCGCCTTTTTTTATTCTGCTATTTTATAAAATTGGATGTAATACACCTTCCAAAAGTAAAATTGATCAAATGATGCACAATGAAGCAAATTAGTTCCTCCTTGGTGCATAATCGCATTATTTTTTACCATTTGATAAAAATTATACCAAACAATAAATACAAGATATTGATAAATATTTAAATATTAAAGTTGGCACGCGCTATGCATTATTAAAAATACAAACAAATACTGAAAATTATATCTTTTATAGCTTTCAGTTCGACTTCCTAAACTCACGATGGGGAATCAAGATGAAGATCGGCGTTTTTTGTCCAATTGGAAATAATGGCTGGCTGCTTTCAGAAAATGCACCGCAATATAAACCTACCTTTGAGTTAAACAAACAAATTGTACAACGTGCTGAACACTACGGTTTTGACTTTGCACTTTCCATGATTAAGTTACGTGGTTTCGGTGGCAAAACTGAGTTTTGGGACTATAACCTTGAAACATTTACCCTCATGGCAGGTCTCGCTGCTGTCACCAGTAAAATCCAAATTTATGCAACCGCTGCAACATTAGTCATGCCTCCTGCAATTGTGGCACGTATGGCATCGACCATAGATTCGATTTCTAACGGTCGGTTTGGACTAAACGTCGTGACCGGATGGCAAATGCCTGAATATTCCCAAATGGGTATGTGGCCTGGCGATGAATATTTTGCTAAGCGCTATGACTACTTATCTGAATATGTTGAAGTTTTACGTGAACTTTGGGCAACAGGAAAATCAGACCTAAAAGGCGAGTTCTTCCAGATGAATGATTGTCAGGTCAAACCACAGCCTCAAGCTGATATGAAAATTATCTGTGCAGGACAATCAGATGCAGGTTTAGCTTTTTCCGCAAAATATGCCGACTACAATTTTGTTTTTGGAAAAGGTTTAAACACACCAACTGCCTATGCCGAAATTAATGACCGTTTAAAAGCTCAAACCGACAAAACTGGACGCAATGTACAGACCTATGTGTTGTTTATGGTAATTGCTGCCGAAACAGATGAAGCTGCAATGCAGAAGTGGCAACACTATAACGATGGTGCGGACATGGAAGCTATTCGTTGGCTACAAGATCAAGGTGCAAAAGATAAAGTGTCTGGCACTGACACCAATATTCGCCACATGGCCTCTAGCCTTTCTCCCGTCAATATCAATATGGGCACCATTGTTGGCTCTTTTAAAAATGTCGCAGAAATGCTCGATCAAATTTCCGAGATTAAAGGGACAGAGGGAATTTTGTTGACCTTTGATGACTTTTTACAAGGCGTAGAAGATTTTGGTCAACGTATTCAACCGCTCATGAAATGTCGTGAAAGTGTCGTTACCGAACTGAAAGAGCAAGCCGAACCAACTGTTTTGGAGAAAAGCGCATGAATGAAATGTCTAATATTGTGTGTGCTGAATTCACGGCACAGATTGGTACAGGCAAAGTGTTGAAAGCCGAACCTGAATATATTCAATTAGCAGCAGAACAAACTGCGCTTGTTGTCATTGATATGCAAAATGCCTACACCTCTTTAGGTGGGTATTTAGATTTAGCAGGTTTTGATGTGTCAAAGACTAAACCTGTAGTCGAAAATATTAAAAAGGCGATTGATGCTGCACACAGTGCAGGGATTCAGGTCATCTATTTTCAAAATGGCTGGGATAAGGGCTACGTCGAAGCTGGTGGTTTAGGCTCACCAAATTTTCATAAATCCAATGCCTTAAAAACCATGCGTAAACGCCCCGAATTACAAGGCCAACTTTTAGCTAAAGGCGGTTGGGACTTTGCTTTAATTGATGAGTTACAACCTCTCCCACAAGACATCATTCTTGAAAAGCCACGTTATAGCGGTTTCTTTAACACGGCGCTCGACAGCATTTTACGTGCCCGTGGCATTCGTAATTTAGTCTTCGTTGGTATTGCCACCAATGTCTGTGTTGAGTCGACCTTACGTGATGGTTTCTTTTTGGAATATTTCGGTGTTGCACTTAAAGATGCTTGTTATCAAGCCGGACCTCAAGAGGCTCATGACTCAGCCCTATATAACATTAAAACTTTTTTTGGATGGGTATCTGACACCAATAGTTTTATTGAAACCTTTAGTTCGGCATCAACATTGCTACAGCAATCTGCCTAACTCATACATTTAATTTTATCTAATTTTTTTGATTTGGAGCATCTTATGTCTAAACAAATTGTTATTCCTGCAGGAACATCCCTACCACTTGCACCCTATGTTCCTGCAACCAAAGCAGACAATATTGTGTATGTCTCAGGCACATTGGCTTTTGATGAAAATAATAATGTGGTCTGTATTGGTGATGCTGCAGGACAAACTCGCCATATTTTAGAAACAATCGAAAAAGTGATTGAAACTGCGGGTGGCACCATGGATGACGTAACGTTCAATTCCATTTTCATTAAAGATTGGGCGGACTATACCGCAGTGAATACGGTATATGCAGAATATTTTCCGGGTGACAAACCTGCTCGCTTTTGTATCCAGTGCGGCTTGGTGAAACCCGATGCCTTAATTGAAATTGCATCGATTGCCCATGTGGGATAAACGATGTCAATGATAAAAACCTTTAGCATCATAACTGATGTGATGTTTTAGCCTCGATTCATTGTGATGATCATGTATCGGGGCTGGAGAGCAATCATGCAAAAAAGAGAAGAGAAACAGGTTTTAACTCCATCTGCTATTCAGCAGGCTCAAACATGCTCAACACATTTAGAAGTAGATCAGCATACTTTTAGACAGGGTATGGCCAATCTTGGAGCAGCAGTGAATGTCATCACGACGGATGGACCTGCTGGGCAAGCTGGTTTTACAGCATCCGCGGTATGTAGCGTAACCGATACGCCACCGACACTATTGGTTTGTCTCAACCGGTCGGCATCAGTGTTTAATACTTTTAAACAAAACGAGGTGCTTTGTGTCAATACACTGGCCGCTCATCAAAGTACGCTATCTACAATATTCGGTGGAAAAACACCAATGCCAGAACGCTTTGCTCATGGGGAATGGAGCAAGCTACTCACTGGTTCTCCAATTTTGAATGAGGCATTGGTGTCATTTGATTGTGAAATTGTACAAAGCATGAGTATCGGGAGTCATGATGTCTTGTTTTGTTCGGTCAAAGCAATGAAACACCAAAGTGGGCTTAATGCACTTATGTACTTCAACCGCAATTATTGCGAATTACAAACAGCATGCTAATGCAGATAAAAAATGAAAAAGAGGATCTGTTATGCGAACAAAAGAATCTTGGTTTCCTAAATTTAAGCCGCACACAGGTAATTTAGAAACTCCCGTACAAATTGATGAATATCTTCCTCCCGGTAAAAGCATTGTTTTGGGGTTACAACATGCTTTTGCTATGTTCGGAGCCACTGTTTTAGCTCCGTTACTCATGGGCTTTGATCCGAACCTCACCATTTTTATTACAGGTATTGGCACTATCTTGTTCTTTTTAATTACTGGTGGACGCATGCCAAGCTACCTTGGATCAAGCTTTGCATTTATTGGTGCAGTCGCTGCCGCCACAGGCTATGCAGGGGTTGGATCAAATCCAAATTTAGCTGTGGCGCTTGGTGGCACAATCATTTGTGGTTTGATTTATGCCTGCATCGGTTTAATTGTCATGAAAACTGGAACTGCATGGATTGAAAAACTCATGCCACCCGTGGTCACTGGTGCAATTGTCATGATTATTGGTTTAAACCTTGCACCTGTAACAATTAAAAGCGTTTCGACAAATAGCTTTGACATGTGGATGGCGGTCATTACCATTTTGTGTATTAGTGCCGTTGCCGTTTTTACAAGAGGTATGGTTCGCCGCCTTCTATTACTTATCGGACTTATCAGCGCTTATTTTATTTATTTCCTACTCACCAATATTTTGGGGTTCGGCAAACCCATCGATTTTAGTGCAATCAGTCAAGCGGCATGGTTTGGTCTACCAACTTTTCATTCACCTGTCTTTGATGCCAAAGCTATTTTATTGATCGCACCTGTTGCGATTATTTTGGTTGCTGAAAACTTAGGGCATTTTAAAGCTGTTTCTGCCATGACAGAACGCAATTTATCTCCATATATGGGACGCGCTTTTTTTGCAGACGGTATCTGTACAAGTTTATCAGCTTCTGTTGGTGGTACAGGTATGACGACTTATGCCGAAAATATTGGCGTGATGGCGGTAACTAAAGTCTATTCCACCACTATTTTTGTGGTTGCGGGACTATTTGCAATTCTACTCGGCCTTTCTCCTAAATTTGGAGCAATCATTAGTACCATCCCTGTTGCTCTATTAGGCGGTGCATCCATTGTTGTCTTTGGCTTAATTACTGTAGCTGGAGCAAAAATCTGGATCGATAACAAAGTTGATTTCACCCAAAATAGTACGTTAATTATTGCAGCAGTCAGCCTGATTATGGGTGCTGGCAATTTAAGTCTACATATTGGGCCATTTGACTTAGGAGGTATTGGAACTGCGACACTTGCAGCAATTGTTCTTAACCTATTACTCAACAGAACAGAAAAATCTCAGAGCCAATCTATTGAAAAGTCAGTAGAACCGCTTAATTCTGTCCCACATCTCTAAGTCTGGAGAAATTCCTTGATTCAAAGTGTTTCATTTATCGGTTTAGGAGCAATGGGATGGCATATGGCTTCCCATTTAACCCAAGTATGTAGCCAAGTCTATGTTTGGAATCGTACTTTCGCAAAAGCTAAGCAACATGAACAAACCTTTGGTACACAAGCTGTAGACCTGACACAAGCTCTACAAGCAGATATTATCTTTTCATGCCTACCGACTAACCAAGATGTAGAAAATTTAATTACGGGTTCTCAACTAAAACAAGGCTGTATTTGGGTAGACTGCACTAGCGGTGTGCCAGAGACGGCAAGAAAACTCAGCCAACAGCTCAAATTAAACGGAGTTGATTATTTAGATGCACCAGTTTCGGGTCAAACGATTGGAGCTGAACGAGGAACTCTCACGGTAATGGTCGGAGGTGACGAGTCTGCTTTTAAAAGAGCAAAACCAATCATTCAAGCGTTTGCTAATTTAGTTGAATATGTCGGCGAAAGTGGTGCTGCCTTTGCAGTAAAAGCCATCAATAACACATTAATGGCAACACATCTTTGGGCGCTAGCAGAAGGATTAAGTATCCTTAAATCTCAAGGCGTAAATTTACATTCCGCAATGAACTGCATTAACCACTCTAGTGGCAAAAGCAATGTTTCAGAACACATCATGATGCAACGTGTTTTAAGCCGCAAATTTGAAAAAACTTTTGCATTAGATTTATTACAAAAGGATATTGGGATTGCACTAAATCTCGTTACTCAAAATAATTTGGAACTTCCAGCTTTTAGTTTTATTCAGCAACAGTTTAATCAGATTTCCAAACCCGATGCACAACAAGTCGATTTTTCAGCCATAGTTAAATTACTGGAACAGCAAAACCAACTAGAGCTATGTTAGTTAAGAGTAGGTCACGTGACCTACTCTTTTATAAGAAAGTAGGTGACTTTATTGATCTGGAATTTCAGCCTCAATCAATAAAGTAAGCAAAGATAGGGATTCTTGCCAACCCAAATAGCAGGCCTCTACAGGAATAACTTCTGGTATTCCTTCTTGCGTAATATGCACTTCTGTACCTACCAATACACTTTTTAAGGTAATAGTCACCTGCATAGTCCCAGGTAAATTTGGGTCATCGAATTGATCGTTGTAGCGAATTAGTTCATTTGGAACTAATTCAACATATGTTCCACCAAAAGCGTGTGTTGAACCTGTCGAAAAATTGGTAAAACTCATTTTGTATGAGCCACCAACATTTGCATCAAAACTATGAACTTTGGCAGTAAAACCATGAGGCGGCAACCACTTTACTAAAGCATCTGGATCTAAAAATGCCCGATAGACTCGCTCGGCTGGAGCCTTAAATACGCGATGAAATTTCACTGTTCCTGTTGCCATCATATTCTCCTTATTTTAATTTCCTTAAAATTATTGAAATTATCGTTATTAGCTTAAACCTTCCGATTTATCCAAACGTATATTTTTGGTGTTTTTTTAAACAAAAAAGCTTTCTTCGAGAGAAAATCAAATTACGAAAACTATGGCTGATTTTTTAGTAAAAATGGAGCAAAATAGTCAACAATCATAAAGAAACATATTGAATTTGAGATTAATCATGAGTCTGCTCGCTTTCTCCTCATATGCTTTAAACGGTGTAGATGCACAAAAGTTTTTACAAGGCCAAGTTACTGTAGATACTGAACGTTTAGCTGAAAATGAAACTCGCTATACAGCTATTTGTGATCTTAAAGGTCGTATTCACTTTGGCTTATGGCTAAAGAAGATTAATCCTGAAAGTTTTGAAATTGTAGTTACTCAAGATCAAGCTGAAGAGTTTGCCAAACATATTAAAAAGTATGGTGCCTTTTCAAAAATGGCCTTAAGTGAACAAGGCATTGTGTTCCCAAAAGTGGTGAATCATCAAACTGAATTCACTACTGCTGAAACTGATATTTCAGAATGGCAAAAACAAGCCATTATGACTGGTCAAGCTTGGATTACACAGGCAACCGAACATGAATTCCAGCCACAAGAATTACGTTTACATCAACGTGAAGGCGTCAATTACGATAAAGGTTGTTATTTAGGTCAGGAAATTGTGGCGCGTCTTTGGTTTAAAGCAAAACCAAAACACTGGTTACATCTGGTTCAGGGTACAGGTGAAGCGCCTGCTTCAGCAACTCAATTAAATAACGACGTTGAAGTCGTCAATAGTATTGCAAATGATCAAGGTTATCTTGCTTTAGTTGTTGCTAAACCTGCTGCTCTACAAGAGTTGGGGCTTCAAGTTCTTGAGTTACCAGAAGCTTTAAGTGGCGACGTAGCAAGACCACAATAATAACTTTTATTAGTTCAAACTGCCCACTGCTAAGTTAGTGGGCTTTTTTATAGATACAAAACACTAATGATTTCATTAGATTAGAACGTCAATTTTTTAAGCTTTATATGCCATCATTAGCCCTGTTGAAATTAAAGAGAAAAAAGATGAAAACTAAACTTGCTACACTCATGTTGAGTCTGGCTATTTTCGGTTCTGCTCATGCTGATGTTAAAACACTTGAACAAAATCTTAAGACGAATTATCCCGATTTGCCTGTAAAAGGTGTTTATCAATCTCCTGTACAAGGCATTTATGAAGTGTATACAAGCGGCCGTATTGTTTATACCAATCAAGATGCTAAATACTTTTTTGTTGGTAATTTAGTCGACATCAAACAACAAAAAAATATGACTGAAGAACGTATTGCCGAATTGGGTAAGATTGACGTTAAAAGCTTGCCATTAAATCAAGCGATTAAGTACGTGAAAGGTAAAGGCGAACGTACAATCTATGTTTTTAGTGACCCTGATTGCCCATATTGCCAGCGCCTAGAAGAAAATATGGCTGGGGTTGATAACGTAACGGTATATGTATTCCTTTATCCTCTCACCAGTTTGCATCCAAATGCTGAAAAAGTTTCAAATCAAATCTGGTGTTCAAAAAATCCAGCAGAAGCTTGGACAAACTATATGCTTAAGCGCAAATTGCCTACTAGTAGCAAGAGTTGCTCAAGCCCAATTCAGAAAAATATCGCTTTAGGTCAAAAACTAAATATCGATGGAACACCTACCCTGTTCTTGCAAGATGGCCAAAGACTTTCTGGCGTACCAACTGATGCCAAGCAAATTGAAGCATTACTCCAATCAGCAAAATAACAATATTACCCACTCCGTTACATGAATGTGAGTGGGTATTTTTCTCCACAATTTGCCCAAAGTGCAGTGCTTTATATACAAATCGGCTGTTTACTTTCAGCAATCAATATTTATGATGAGAAATTGAAACTATTCAATGCATCAATGGAATGATGTAGCTACGAAGTAAAAGGTTAAAAAGAAATGAAGAAATTACTAATCGCAAGCCTAATCACCCTTTCAAGTGCATCAATTTTTGCAGCTGATAACTCAGCAACTGCTGCGAAAACCGATGTTTTTAAACAAGCTGAACAACTCTATGCAGCAAAAAATTACTCCGCTGCATTTCAAGAAATGCAACGCTTAGCCCAATCAGGTAATGCCCAAGCTATCTATAACTTAGGCTATATGACTCAAATGGGCCAAGGTACAGCAAAAGACTCTTCTAAAGCCCTAAAATACTATGAAGACGCTTCAAATAAAGGTTATGCCCAAGCGAGTTACACGCTTGCACAAATTTATGAGACTGGTGAATTAGGCGTTGCCAAAGATAGCAACAAATTCAGTCAATATATTCAAAAGGCATCAGCTCAAGGTTCTGATGATGCAACTGTGAAAATTGCGACGATTTTATTTGCTCAGAAAAAACCGCAGTCACATCAAATTGCGCTTCAAAAATTAGCGCCTTTAATTCGAAAAGGAAACTACCCTGCTATTCAGGTCAAAGCACTCTATGACATTAGCCAAGGTGTTGAGAATAAAAATCCTTTAATGAAACGCCAAGGCATCGAAGCTTTACAGTCAATTGCACAAAAAGGCTATGCACCTGCCTCTATGGCCTTAGCAACCATGATGGCAAACGGCAATATCATTCCGCAAAATCTACCGCAAGCGAAAAAGATCTTTACTGAACTTGCCAATCAAAATGTGCCAAATGCTAAAGAATCGTTAGCTTCGGTTGATAAGATTATTGCAGAAAAGAGCAAACAAGCTGCCAATGCTCCCGCACAGCCAGCACCTAAAAAATAATGAATGATGAGCCCCTTATGGGGCTTTTCTTTTACCACCACAAAGCAATAAGCCCGCTCACCCCAATAAAACCAACAATCGTACTAATCATAAGCGGTGTTAATGCTTTTTCATTTAAGCCATAAGCCTGTCCAAAAATTCCGAAAGCAATCGGCATGGGTAAAGCAGCGATTAATGTTCCTGCATAAAGCATTTCACGACTTACATTTGGAGTTATTAAAAAAAGTGCAAAAATAACAGATGGCATTAGCACAACTTTAAAGATCGCCAACAAAACACTTTCTGTATTTACTGTTGTGATTCCAATACCGACTAGACTTCCGCCAATGGCAAACAAAGCCAAAGGCGAAGCTGTACGCCCAAGTAACTCTAATGATTGATCAAGCGTTGTAGGAAGATTAACATCTAAAAGAATGCATCCCATCCCAACCAAAATAGCGATAATTACAGGATTCTTAAGTAAGTTTAAAAAAGTCTGTTTTAAAAGCGGCAAAAGACTTTGTTGTTGATGTAAACCAGCTTCGGCCAAAATGAGCATCAGTGCCACAATCAATAAATTTTCAATGATGAGTGTTAGAGAAATATAGATGGCAGCGTGATTACCTATCAACATGGTTAAAATAGCTGTTCCCATAAATCCAGTATTGGACATAGATGCGCCCATCGAAATAACGGCGCTGTGGGTTAAGCTATTTTTAAAATATTTTCGATAGAGAAGGAAAGCCAAGAAAAATAAAATTAAGGACCCGCCACCATAAGCAAGAAAATAAGCTGGGTGCCAAATGTCTTGTAAATTTTTATTTGCCAAGGAATGAATTAAAAAAGCCGGTAAGGAAATTTTAATTACGAATGCGCTAAGAGCCCTGATCTGTTCAGGCGTTATCAATTTGATGAGGACACAAACATAGCCCATCAATAGCAATATCAAGATAGGTAAAATAACCTGAAAAACCACTGACCGTCCTCACTTAGCGAAAGAAAAATGGGCAAAGATGACTTTGCCCAATACAATTAAAAAGAGTTAAAAAGCTGCTTTAATCCATGAGGTTGACAACGTAAATACTGAGGTGCAATTTTAACTTCTGCACCTAAAGCTGCTGCTGCATGCCAAGGCCATCTTGGGTCATATAACATTGCACGAGCAAGACCAATAGCATCGGCTTGCTGGTTTTCTAAAATTTGTTCAGCGTGCTCTGGCTCAGTAATTAGCCCTACAGCAATGACTGGAATAGACACATGCTTTTTAACCTGTTCAGCAAAAGGGACTTGGTAGCCCGCCCCAATCGTAATTGATTGATGCTCGTGCAAACCACCACTAGACACATGCACGTAGGCTGCACCCAACTGCTCTAAAGCTTTTGATAAACCCACTGTTGATTCAACATCCCAGTGCTCAATACTTTCTAACCAATCGGTCGCAGACAATCTAACACCTACAGGATAACCTTCTGGTACAGCGAGTTTAATTGCCTGAAGAACCTCAAGGGTCATACGCATGCGGTTTTCTAAAGAACCGCCATATTCATCAGTTCGCTGATTGGCAATTGGCGATAAGAATTGGTGTAATAAATAACCATGCGCCGCATGAATTTCAATCAACTCAAATCCAGCCTCTACCGCACGTTTTGCAGCTGCTGCAAAGTCTTGTTGAACTTGTTTAATCTCAGCAATGGTCAAAGCATGGGGGGCTGCATCATGCACTGAAAAGGTACTTTCACTTGGAGCAACCGTTTGCCAACCATGAGGCTGATCTTTTGCGATCTGACCTTTACCTAACCACGGTTTTTCAGTAGATGCTTTACGACCTGCATGTGCTAACTGAATTCCAAATGGCATTGGTGAAAGTGTATGAACCTTAGCTAACAACGCTTTAATTTGGTCACGTTGCTGATCATTCCACAGTCCAAGGTCAGCATAGCTAATTCGACCTTCAGGCTGTACAGCAGTCGCCTCCACAATACAGAGCCCTGCACCAGACAATGCATAGTTTGCCCATTGCTGTTCATGCCAATACGTAATTTCGCCATCATCTGTTGCCGAATATTGGCACATCGGAGCAATTACAATTCTATTGACCAGTTGTAGTGAACCAAAGTTAACCGTTTCAAATAATTTTGCCATTTTAAATTCCTAGAATTGCTTAATTACACGTAAACCTGCACTCCAGTTACGTCCATCCGCTGGTTCAAAGTAGCGTCCATTACCGTCATTTACGATCACTGAACCTGCATAGTTTTTATCAAATAGGTTATCGACACGGGCAAAGCTATTCACTTTCCAGTCACCCATTACCCATGCATAACCCACATTAGCTGAGGTTACACTGTAGCTTGGCGCTGCGTCACTGTTGGTATCATTCACGTATACTTTATCCATATACTGTACATCTACACCGCCATATAGCCCGTGCGATGGCTGCCAAGCTAAAGAAGCATAAGCTTGGTTTTTGGCAATTCCTGGAATAGCATTGCCTGATGGAATTTGAGCAATACTTCCTAAAGCTGGAATATCAGCATCAAAAGTTGCATCTAAATATGTATAGCTTGCAATCGCTGTTAGATCTCTCCACAACTTTTTATTCCATGCGAACTCTACGCCTTCACGTAAAGTTTTATCTGCATTACGGAATGTTGAACGCCCATTTGAGTTACCTGCAGAAACGATGTCATCGTTGGTCTTAGTTTGAAAAACTGCCAAAGTAAAATCACCTAATTGGTTTTGTGATTTTAAGCCCGTTTCATAGGTATCGCTTGTTGATGCGGTCAAATCAAAATTAAAACCACTTTCTCCATCTGGACGATATGCCATTTCAGTAAAAGTTGGCGTTTCAAATCCTTTGGCATAACTCACATAGGCCATGAGTTCAGGTAAAATTTGCCAGCTTAAAGCAGCAGAAGGTAAAACTTTATTGTAATCAGTCTTACCACTATCGTCGCCATTACTTAAATAGCGATCTTCCGACTTATAGTGGACATTGCTATAACGTACACCTGTATCTAAACGCCATGTTGGTAAGAACTGCCATGAAGCTTGTAAATATGGATCGATATTCCACAAAGTATTGTCTTCATCACGGCGTAACTTACCTTTGACGCCATAATAAGGCTGACCGTTTACTAAATTAAAGTTTTCAAAACCTTTACGATCTTCATCCATTGCATCGAGTGCAACACCAACGCTTAGAGTAGTATTTGGAAGTAACTCTTTACCCGTCCAGCGGAAGTCAGCGCCATAATAATTACGCTCAAAATCAATGACTCCACCAGCATGCTTTGGGCTAGCTTGACCTGAATAAATAGGCTTACCCTCTTCTAGCTTCACTTCACCTTTAGGTATAGATTGATATTGAGTCACTTGGCGATTGCCTAAATATGCCATGGCATAGAGTTCATTTTTATCATTAACAGGCTTAGACCACGTCACACCCGTTTGAGTTTGTTCAATATCTTTACGGACATTAAATTGCTTTAAAAATGGAA
Organism: Acinetobacter lactucae; assembly: GCF_001605885.1. Lineage (GTDB taxonomy): Bacteria > Pseudomonadota > Gammaproteobacteria > Pseudomonadales > Moraxellaceae > Acinetobacter > Acinetobacter lactucae. Next base: position 162,411 of record NZ_LRPE01000038.1, read on the forward strand.
CTTGTTGTCTTGGGTTAGTATTCCACTGATCATGCGTTAGTCCCTGTGGGTCATCTGCATGGATTTTTACATAATTGGTTATCCAGTTGATTTTGCTACCATCATCAAGGTTCCAACTGAGTTTTGCATTGTTTAATACTTTTTCTGCACCGCTATGTTCTCGGTAACCATCCGTATCGAAATACGATGAACTAATAACATAGCTTGGTTCATTCGCACCCTTTGCCCCGCCTTGTAGCACGAGTCCTGCTCGGCTTTTATCGTGACTGCCTCCCGAATAGCTCAGCTCAATTGAATCTTTCCCTTGCCCTTCTTTAGTAGAAGTTAAAATTGTCCCGCCCGATGAATTTCCATAAAGTGAAGAAAAAGGTCCTGTTAGAACTTCAACATGGTCCAGACTACTTAAATCGATATTAGAGGTTTGGCCTTGTCCATCCGGCATTGTTGCAGGAATACCGTCTACATAAAGGCGAATACCACGGACACCAAAAGTAGAACGTGCACCAAAACCACGCATAGATAACTGTAAATCTTGTGCATAATTTTCACGATTGCGAAGCTGTAAACTCGGTATCCCCTTCACAACTTCGGTTAAATTTACTTGTGAAGAAGTGTCAGCTTGGGGTGCATCTATTCGAAAAACCGAAGCAGGTGTTTGCAAATAGGTTGTATCGGTACGGGTTGCTTCCACATGTAACGTTGGCAATACAGTTACGTCTTGTGTTAAATCTTCTGCCCAAACGAGTGGGCTAGAAATACAGCCCATACTCATCAAAATACAGTGATGAAATCGGTCTAAGCGTAATAAGGACATGCTTATTTCCTTTATTTATATTGTAGTTATGATAACAAAAAGCTGTGTCTTGTCTGGCTATTGAATTCGGTCTGCATTGTTGTAAATCTGGAACACTCTTCATCAATATCTAAAAATTGATTTCCAGATTAGAATTATCGACTCAAAGATGGGTGGTCTTTCCAGCAATATCGTTCAGGCCAATGTTTTGCTTCTTCGGCATAATCAATTCCAATACGTGGCGTCAATACCACTTCTGGCCGCGTTGATGCCGCTTCAATCCATAGTCCAGATTCTTCACCTAAAGTCTGGCCTTTTAAAGATCGATCAATACCCAAGTAGCGCGTCAATTTGCCAGGCCCAGCTAAAAGCTTATATTCTTTTTTGGTTGAAGCACTACTTAAAAATGCTGAGCGAATCATTACCCCTTCAGGGACGCCTTGTGTCTGAGTAATGAGATTGAGCATTTCATACATGCCATAAATTAAATAGACGTAAATTGTCCCACCAGGGCAATACATCACCTCTGTTCGAGCTGTCCGTTTGTCATTGTAACTATGGCAAGCTTTATCACGGACACCCAAATAAGCTTCAGTTTCACTAATTGTACAGCGGATAACTTGGCCATCAGGTTGTCGCTTACACAAAACACAACCTATTAAATCATAAGCCACTTCTGATGTTTCTCGTTGAAACCAGCTTAATGGTAAAATATCTGACATAGTAATCTCTGAAATATTACATACCACACGTTATACTTGATTAATCCAGTATATCTGTTAATTCTGCGAGTTGGCATGCCTGAGTTACCCGAAGTCGAAACAACCAAAACCAGTTTATTTCCCCTATTGAATCAAAAAGTTCTAAGTGTGGAAGTACGCAATCCTAGCTTACGCTGGCCTATACCAGATGATGTTCAAAAACTTGTTGGACAACGCCTTATTGGATTAAATCGACGTTCAAAATATATTTTGGCAGAGTTTGAACAAGATCAAATGCTTTGGCATTTAGGAATGTCTGGAAGCTTTCGTCTGACCGAACCAAATGACGAACTGAGAAAGCATGATCATCTGATTATACAATTTGAAGATCAGCAGTTACGCTACCATGACCCTCGTCGTTTTGGCTGCATTCTTTGGCTTAACCCTGAGACTCAAGGCAAACTGATTGATACTTTGGGACCTGAGCCTTTAAGTGCTGACTTTCACGCAGAATATTTAGCTTCTAAACTTAAAAATAAGGCTGTCGGCATAAAAATTGCACTCATGGATAATCATGTAGTGGTTGGTGTAGGCAATATTTATGCAACTGAGAGCCTGTTTAATGTTGGCATTCACCCTGCACAACCTGCTGGTGATTTAAGCATGCAACAAATTGAGAAACTAGTTGTCGAGATTAAGCGTATTTTAAAGTCGGCAATTGATTTAGGTGGCTCGACTTTACGAGACTACAGCAACGCCATGGGTGAAAATGGTTATTTCCAGCAAACCTTGCTCGCGTATGGTCGTGCAGGAGAAATGTGTGTTAACTGTGAAACCACATTAGAAAATTTGAAACTTGGTCAGCGTGCCAGCGTATTTTGCCCACAGTGCCAACCGCTTAAAAAGCTGAGAAAGCCTTAATTTTTTGGAGGAAGACAACATGCAAACAGCAATTGTCCGACATATTTTAGTCAAAGATAAAGACTTAGCCGAACAGCTAAAAAAGAAGCTACAAAGTGGTGCTGATTTTGCCAAGCTTGCTAAACAATATTCCACCTGTAACTCGGCAAAGCGTGGTGGTGAACTTGGTGAAGTCAAAAAAGGGCAATTAGTGCCTGTTATTGATAAAGTTGTTTTTACAGCTGCCGAACGTGTGTTACAAGGTCCGATCAAAAGTCAGTTTGGTTACCACCTTTTAGAAGTTAAATTCAGAATGGGCAGCTTACGTTGATTCCATTGTTTCAATTATGATTTTGAGAAGCTTGAGCCTGTGCATTCAGTTGATATGTCCAGGCTTTAATATACTCACCTGATTCTAATTTTATATCTGCGATGACACGTTGATATTGAAAACCTTCAAAATCATCTAGCATCTGCCAGTTTTCAGCCAATTTTTCAGTGCTAAATAAATAGCCTTCCACCCAATCAGCTTGTAAATCTAACTCAAGTGCTTTTAAGCCTTTATCTGGCCCCCAGTCTAAAATATGAATCACGCCACGCACACTAGCTTTTGTCCAACTTCCACCGATTTGCTCTAAAATATGAGCATTTGGTTTATTTGGACATAATGTGCCATACACAAAAAGCTGATTCATTAATTTATATCCTTTTAAAATATTCGAAGTTGAACATATCTTTGTTTTGACAATTTTAACAATATCTTTAGCTCAGCATAAAATACTAAATAATAAAAAACGGTACTCTTGGTACCGTTTTTATATCAAATCTGATTAAGGTTGTTTTTTCAACTCATCACGAATTTCACGTAATAATTGAATATCTTCTGGAGTTGCAGCTGGAGCTTCTGGCTCATTTTTATCACGGCGAAGTCTATTTAATAATTTCACCATTAAGAACACAACCCAAGCTAAAATCAGGAAGTTAATTAAAATGGTAAGGAAGTTACCATAAGTTAAAACATTAATACCTGCTTTTTGCAAAGCATCTAAAGATTGTAAATTGTTAGGATTTGCACCTAATACAATAAATTTTTGTGAAAAATCAACACCACCACCAGTAATCACACTAATAATTGGCATGATAATATCTTTTACCAAAGAGTCTACGATTTTGCCAAAAGCACCACCAATAATCACACCGATGGCTAAATCCATCATATTGCCTTTAATGGCAAATTCTTTAAATTCTTGAATAATACTCATCTAAACATCTCCAGATGTCGGGGGCCGAAACACGTCATATTTTTCTTTTTCATTGGCATCTTATCGAATTAGATAGTACTCGCCATGATATTGATAATTTAATATTTTTATCAAAAAAAGAAAGTTATTTCACACTTTAACAACATATTCTCTTACAACAAAAATATGATTTTAAGCCTACTTTAATTTGAAAAATAACGATTAAAAAAACCGCTAAATTAATTTAGCGGTTTTTTCTTTTTCATTTAAGAAAAATTATTTATCACGGTTACGTTTACGTTCATTTTCAGTCAAGTAACGCTTACGGATACGGATTGATTTAGGTGTTACTTCTACTAACTCGTCATCTTCAATGAATTCAAGCGCTTGTTCAAGCGTATATTCAATTGCAGGTACTAAAGTTAAAGCATCATCTGTACCAGATGCACGAACGTTAGTTAATTGTTTCGCTTTAGTCGGGTTTACAACCATATCGTCTGAACGAGAGTTAATACCCACGATCATACCTTCGTAAACTTCTAACTGTGGTTTAGCGAACAAACGACCACGGTCTTGTAAGCTGAACAATGCATAGCCCAAGCAAGTACCTTGAACCATAGAGATCAATACACCGTTTTGACGTTTCGCAACAGTACCTTGTTTAACAGGACCATAATGCGAGAAGCTTGAAGTCATGATCCCTGTACCAGAAGTCATGGTCAAGAATTCAGAACGGAAACCAATCAAACCACGTGAAGGTACAGTTGCTTCAATACGGATACGGCCTTTACCGTCAACTTCCATATTGGTCATCTCGCCTTTACGGTGACCCATTTGTTCCATTACAGCACCTTGATGCTGTTCTTCAACGTCAAAAGTTACGTTTTCGTAAGGCTCTTGTCTTTCACCATCAATTTCTTTGATGATTACTTGTGGACGAGATACGCCCATTTCGAAGCCTTCACGACGCATGTTTTCAATTAAAACTGAAAGATGAAGTTCACCACGGCCAGATACTTTGAAACGGTCTGGACTGTCAGTGTCTTCAACACGTAACGCTACGTTATGAATTAATTCGCGGTCAAGACGTTCACGGATATTACGTGAAGTTACGAATTTACCTTCTTTACCAGCAAACGGAGAGTTGTTTACTTGGAAAGTCATAGATACTGTAGGTTCATCTACAGATAAAGCTGGTAATGCTTCAACATTTTTCGGATCACAAATCGTGTCAGAAATGTTAAGTGCGTCGATACCAGTAATACATACGATATCACCAGCAGATGCTGATTCAACATCGATACGCTCTAAACCATGGTAACCCATGATTTTTAAGATACGGCCGTTACGTGTATTGCCTTCTTTGTCAATTACAGTAACAGGAGTATTTAATTTTACTGAACCACGTTGAATACGACCAACACCGATAACACCTACGAAGCTGTTATAGTCAAGTGATGAAATCTGCATTTGGAATGGACCATCAACATCAACTGCTGGTGGTTCAACGATATCTACAATCGTTTCGAACAACGGAGTCATGTCTTCTGCAAGTTCTTCAGGAGCAGGACCCGCTACACCACGTAGACCTGATGCATAAACGATTGGGAAATCTAATTGCTCATCAGTTGCACCAAGGTTATCAAATAGATCAAATACTTGATCAATAACCCAATCTGGACGTGCACTTGGTTTGTCTACTTTGTTAATAATAACAATTGGTTTTAAACCGCGAGCAAAGGCTTTTTGTGTCACAAAACGAGTTTGTGGCATTGGACCTTCTTGAGAGTCAACTAAAAGTAATACGCAGTCAACCATCGACATTACACGTTCTACTTCACCACCGAAGTCGGCGTGTCCCGGGGTGTCCACGATGTTGATACGGTAAGTTGTATCAGTACGTTTATCTAACCAAGTAATAGAAGTGTTCTTTGCAAGAATGGTAATACCACGTTCACTTTCAAGCGCATTTGAGTCCATGACACGCTCAATCTCGCCTGCTCGGTCACCGAGAGCACCTGATTGCTGAAGTAGTTTATCGACAAGTGTGGTTTTCCCGTGGTCGACGTGCGCAATAATTGCGATATTACGGAGATTTTTGATATCTGACATGAAAATTCGAAACGCCTGAAATTTGAGGGCAAATTATACAGAAAAACACTACTCTTGAGTAGTGACAGTTTATTGACATTGACAAAAAAAATTTCCACTAGCCTGTATTTCGTTTTGTAAAGATAGGTATCTCGATTAGAATAGCGCCAATTTGCGAAATTGCGGCGGACCTACACCCATGTCCAATCAACACTCTCAAGACCATCTTGACCTTGTTTATGGCTTAGATGATCGACCAAAACCCCTGATAGCTTTTTTAGCAGCGTTCCAGCATTTGCTTGCGATTATTGTACCAATTGTTACACCTGGGCTTTTAATCTGTTTAGCTTTAGGCGTATCACCCACTGAAACCAACATGATTTTATCGATGTCTTTGGTGATTTCAGGTATTGCTACATTTTTACAGTGTAAAAAAGTTGGCCCATTTGGTGCAGGTCTTCTGATTGTACAAGGCACAAGCTTTAACTTTATTGGTCCCATTATTGGTATCGGTAGTGCAATGGTTGCCGCAGGAACACCTGTAAACCAAGTTATGGCTGCAATTTTTGGTGTAGTAATTGCTGGTTCCTTTATTGAAATGGGTGTTTCGCAAATTCTTCCATGGGTAAAAAGATTAATTACTCCTTTGGTCACGGGGATTGTTGTTTTATTAATTGGCTTAACGCTTATTAAGGAAGGCTTGATTAGCATGGGTGGTGGCTACCAAGCCATGCAAGACCATACTTTTGCAAGTGCAGACAACCTTATTATGTCATGTACCGTACTTGCTATTATTATTGTGCTAAACCGCATTCGAGTGGTTTGGATTAAAAGCTCAGCCATTTTAATTGCATTAGTGATTGGTTACATTCTTGCAGGATTTATGGGTTACCTAGATTTCTCAGGTATTAAAGATGCGCCTCTTGTACAGATTCCAACGCCGATGCACTTTGGTTTAAGCTTTTCTTGGGGCTTATTCATCCCAATGGCTTTTATCTACTTAGTCACATCTTTAGAAGCGATTGGTGACGTGACTGCAACCAGTAAACTTTCAAACCAACCTGTTAATGGTCCAGAATGGATGAAACGCATTAAAGGTGGTGTATTAGTAAATGGTGCAAACTCTTTATTAGCTGGATTATTTAATACTTTCCCAAGTTCTGTTTTTGCTCAAAATAATGGTGTAATCCAACTCACTGGCGTAGCTAGTCGTTATGTGGGTATCTGGATTGCTGCTTTACTTATTTTATTGGGCTTATTTCCAGCAGTAGCTGGTGTAATACAAGCAGTTCCTCAAGCTGTTTTAGGGGGCGCTGTGATGGTAATGTTTGGTGCCGTAGCTGCATCAGGTATTAATATCCTCTCATCGATTCATTTAGATCGCCGAGCACTTTTAATTATCGCAATTTCACTTGCACTAGGTTTAGGAGTTGCTCAAGTTCCTCAAATTTTGGAACACCTACCAGAATTATTTAAAAATATTTTTAGTTCTGGCGTAGCGACAGGCGGTATAGCAGCATTAATTTTAAATGTTGTCCTTCCCGAAACACACAAATAACTATTTTTTAATTTTGATTACTGCCCAGTTTCCACTGGGCATTCTTCTTCATGAGAGATGTACATGGATCCTAGAAGTGAAGTGGTATTGAGACAACAAGACTATTTAAAAGGTAGAGTCTTGTTCATTAATGCACCGAATGATGCCCTAGTCAGTCAATTACCAGCTGATATTGATGCTTCAGTCTGGACATGGAATCATGCTGACTATCAAGGCTTTATAAATAATGGAACAAATGCGCATTTCTCAGTTGAGTTCCCATTACAAGAGTTCGATCAAGCCGTTATTTTTGTTCCCAAATCTAAAGAACTGTTAAATTACATATTGCATGTAGTCATGAGCAATCTGAAAACTGATCAGTCTGTTTTTTTAGTGGGTGAAAAAAAGGGTGGTGTTGAACGCGCTGCCAAACAACTACAAAGCTTCGGCAAAGTACTTAAACTCGATAGCGCACGCCACTGTCAGCTATGGCACTTAAAAATTGAGAAAACAGAACAAATTAAACCTCTCGAAAGTTGGCTTAAAACTTACACTGTTCATGTTAATGAACAAGAACTTACGATTTGTGCCCTTCCTGGTGTTTTTAGTCAAAATCATCTCGATGTCGGAACTGCTGTTTTACTCCCTTATCTTAATCAGGTGAAATCAGGTAGAATTGCCGACTTCGGGTGTGGTGCTGGAATTATCAGTTGCTATTTGGCAAAAATAAATTCAAGTAATATTATTCATGCCCTAGATATTGATGCTTTCGCTTTACGGTCAACGGAAATGACTTTTAGTCGAAATGGAATAGGTTCAGACCAGTTGAGATTGCAGCCTGTTACAGGTATTGCAGATGCTCCAACAGAACTCGATGCCATTGTCAGTAATCCCCCTTTCCATCAAGGTATTCATACCAACTATGATGCAAGTGAAGGACTCTGCCAAAACGCTAAAAAACATTTAAAGGCATCAGGTGAGCTATGGATTGTAGCAAACCGTTTTTTAAACTATCCGATCTTAATTGAGAAGCACTTTGGTCAGTGCCAGATTAAAACTGATCTTCAAGGCTTTAAGGTGTTATATGCCTGTGCATAACAAACTATGTAAGGAATCTCCATGAGCGAAACACATGCTCCTGAAAAACTCCAGCGTAAGCTTGGGGCTCGTCATCTGAATATGATCGCCATTGGTGGTTCCATTGGTACAGGCCTCTTCCTTGCTTCTGGATCAACCATTGCAAATGCTGGCCCAGGTGGAGCGCTACTCGCCTATTCACTCATTGGTATTATGATTTACTTCTTAATGACCAGCTTAGGTGAGCTTGCAACTCATACACCAACATCCGGTGCCTTTTTTACTTACGGCAGTCGTTATGTTGAAGAAGGCTTTGGTTTCGCTCTAGGCTGGAACTATTGGTATAACTGGGCAATTACGGTTGCATTCGAACTTGTTGCGGTTCAGTTTATTATGAAGTTCTGGTTCCCTGATATTCCAGGGTTCTATTGGAGTGCCCTATTCCTTATTGTTATCTTTCTGATCAATGCCATGACAGTAAAGGGATTTGGGGAAAGTGAATTCTGGTTCTCAATGGTCAAAGTAATTGCGATTGTTGCATTTATTATTATTGGCTTAGCCATGATCATCAAGATCATGCTAACTCCTGGTGTGGCAACTTTCGGGAACTGGACCTACAAAGAGGCACCTTTTGTTGGCGGTTTACAAGCCATGATTGGTGTTGCAATGATTGCCGGATTCTCTTTCCAAGGAACCGAAATGGTTGGGGTTGCTGCGGGCGAATCAAAAGATCCAAAGAAGACGATTCCACTGGCAATCAAACAGATTTTCTGGCGAATCTTATTATTTTACATCCTATGTATTTTCATTATCGGTACTCTAATCGCCTATGATGATCCGAATTTACTACAAGCAGCTGCCACTGAAGATATCGCACTATCTCCTTTTACGTTGCTCTATGAAAGAGTAGGTTTTGCTTTTGCTGCGGGTTTAATGAATGCCGTCATTCTTACTGCTATTTTATCAGCAGGTAATTCAGGCATGTATTCTTCAACTCGTATGTTATTTAAAATGGCTCAAGAAGGCCGTGCACCAAAGTGGTTTGCAAAACTCGATGGTCGTGGCGTTCCAATGAATGCATTATATGCTACAACACTGATTGCCGCGTTTTGTTTCTTGACGACATTTATTGGAGAAAAGCAAGTATTTAACTGGCTACTCAATATGTCTGGTATGTGCGGTTTTATTGTTTGGTTAGGAATTGCGATTTCACACTATCGTTTCCGTAAAGGATATATTGCTCAAGGTTATAAATTAGAAGATTTAGCATATCGTGCCAAATTTTTCCCATTTGCCCCTTGGTTTGCATTTATTCTCTGTTCAATCATTATCTTAGGGCAAAACTATCAAGCTATTTTAGGCGGAAAAATTGATTGGTTAGGTCTACTTTCAACTTATATTAGCTTGCCATTGTTCTTGATTATTTGGTTAGGCTATAAGTGGAAAAATAAAACCAAATTGATTTCTTACGATCAAATGAACGTCAAACCTGAGCAAGATTAAAACTGGTCATTAAAGGTAAATCAAAGATCAAAAGCTTGATCTTTGATTTAAAAAGCGTAAAATGCCGTTCAGATTTTCAACGGCGCTTTTAAATAAGGAGGACATCATGCCATTAGTACAAGGTAAAACAGATTAAATAATTTGGCACGATGTCAGCTCACGGACAAGTGTACAAATTCACACCACTTGTCCGAATGCTTAAATTTAGAACCTAGCATTCGCTAGGTTTTTTTATGCCTGCTCGGACAAAAATAAGAGAAAAATTATGGGCATACAAAAAATATTAAACAAGGAGACACTCTATGGTGTCCCTGTTAAAATTTTCACTCAAGACATAGATAGTGAAAGTATCGAACAACTCAAGAAAATGGCTCAGCTGCAATTCATCTATTCTCACATTGCAGTTATGCCTGATGTGCATGTGGGCAAAGGTGCTACTGTAGGTTGTGTTATTCCTACTAAACACGCCATTATTCCTGCTGCTGTAGGAGTTGACATTGGATGTGGAATGAATGCAATTCGCTTGAGTTTAAAGGCTTCACAACTACCTGATAACTTAAGTCGTTTGCGTGATGCGATCGAACGTAAAGTACCGGTTGGCTTTGCTTTGCATAAACAAGTCAAAGCGAAAGCTTCTAGCATTATTCCACTTGAAAAACGCTTAGAACCAATTATCAAAAAGCATCCTGGTCTTGTCCGAATGCTTCGGCAATTTGATGCAACATGGCAAAAACAACTTGGGACCTTAGGTGGTGGTAATCACTTTATAGAGTTATGTATTGATGAGAATCAAGATGTATGGGTAATGCTACATTCAGGCAGCAGAGGGCTTGGTAATGTTATTGGTACTTACTTTATTGAGTTAGCCAAAAAAGAAGCGCAGCATCGCTTTGGCCATGTACCTGATAAAGACTTAAGTTATTTTGCTGAAGGCTCAAAAAGTTTTGATGATTATGTAGAAGCTGTAGAGTGGGCACAAGAATATGCTTTTGAAAATCGCAAAGAGATGATGCGATTAATTTTAGAAGCGATCCGCCCTCTTCTACCTTCTTTTCAAATGACAAAAGAAGCAATCAATTGTCACCATAACTATGTGAGCAAAGAAACACATTTTGGTGAAAACCTTTTTGTTACAAGAAAAGGAGCGATTAGAGCAGGTTTGGATGAGTTAGGAATTATTCCAGGTTCAATGGGAGCACGATCTTATATTGTTAAAGGCAAAGCAAATCCTGAATCATTTTGTTCTTGTTCTCATGGCGCCGGTCGCAAGATGAGCAGAAGCAAAGCAAAAGTTCTTTTTAATCAGCAAGATCTTATTGAACAAACCCAAGGTATTGAATGCCGTAAAGACAGTGGCGTTGTGGATGAAATTCCAAGCGCTTATAAAGACATTGATGAAGTCATGGCGAATCAGTCAGACCTCATTGAAGTCGTTCATACTCTAAAACAAGTTTTATGTATTAAAGGTTAAAGCATGAAAATTAAAGAAATGCCAAAGATTAAAGTCCGTAATCAAGTGGCTCTATCTCCTTTACTTCACAAAGGTGGGATGCATGAAACGGAAAAACCTCGTGCCCAACATCGTAAAGATAGGCAAGATACTAAACAGCAATTGAAGAAAGGCGTTTGGTAAATATTTTTGCCAATTTTTGAAAAATATTATGAATTAGGAGATTTAAAAATGATTAAATATATTAAAAACTGCCATAAAAAAAGCGACTCTAACGAGTCGCTTTTTTACTGTTCAAGAACTCAAATTATTGAGCTGCTGCAGGAGCTGCCGCTTCTTGACCAGGTTGAACAACTACAGTACGGCTACCAGTGATTGTCGCGAATACACGACGGTTCATAGCACGACCTTCTTTAGTTTTGTTGTCAGCAATCGGTTGATCCCAAGCGAAACCTTGAGTAGACAAACGAGATGCATCAACGTTGTATTCGTTTACAAGAGCTGATTTAACAGAGTTAGCACGAGCTAAAGATAAACGTTCGTTCAACTTACGTGGACCAGTGTTATCTGTGTGACCTTCGATACGTGCAGTAGCGTTAGGGTATTCAGTTAACTTCTCAGCAACTTTAGCGATTTCTGGCTTGTATTGGTCTTTGATGTTTGATTTGTTAGTATCAAAGAACACACGAAGTTCCATGTTAAGATCTTCAGTTAACTCTTGTGGTTGTGGAGCAACTGGAGTTGGTTCAACTGGAGCAACTTCTACTACAGGAGCAGCAGGCTTCAAGTGACCACCAAGAACTACGTTTAAACCAGCAAGAGCTGTATAACGCCAGTATTTTTCGTCAAAATCATAAGTACCACGAGCTTCTGTACGAAGTGATAATGCATCGTTCAAACGATAGAAAGCACCAACACCGGCATTACCGATAGTGTCTTTCTTGTCTTCATAGATACCATCAAACTCAGTTTTAGTTTGACCTGCACCTAATAATACATACGGCTTGAATTTGCTGTCGTAGTTCTTAGTAATCAAATCTGAAGTTGCGTAGAAGTTACCAGCAATAGTTTTTTGCTTGTATTCAGAACCAGCTACGCCAGTACCTTCAAGATCACCTTTAACTTGGTTATATTCAGCTTCGAAACCTAACCAAGGAGTTAATTCAACACCTAGTGCAGCACCAACGAATAAATCATCTTGTAATTCAGCATGATCTGTTAATTTATCGTTGTTGTGGTCACTATCCTGCCAAGTATAACCTACTAATAAAGGAGTAACAGTTACGCCCGCATTAGCAGCAGCTAATGGAGCAGCGACAAGCATAGCAAGTGCAATACGACTCAATTTCATGGATATCCTCCAGAGATAACAATTGTTGTTCAAGCTCAGCCTAAATTTATTGGCCCCTGAGATATTTTCACCCCAGTATTATTTTTAAGCTATTCACATTTGAATCATACAAACACTTGATAGACTTTCCAAGTGCTTGATAATTTTAATCAAGTAAATTATTGACAAAATTACTTACAATTTCCGTTGTAATTCGGTAATTTTTCACTCAACTAGCAAATATGAACAACTTCTTTCTTTCGCTTACGGTGATTTTACCAGTATTCTAGCATCCTGATAACCTTTATTTAATTTTGTGTTTCCTCACTATAAAAATCATTATAAATCATTGATAGAAAGCATAAAATCAAAATATTTCTTTATATATTAAGGAATTTTAATGTTTAAAACTCCCGGTTTCACGTTGTTGGAACTCACTATAACGCTCGCAATTCTTATGATTATGATCACTATAGCGCTTCCTTTATATCATCAATTTATGGCTTCTGTAGAATTAAAAAATTCATCTCGACTACTCACAATTCATATACAAAAAGCCAAATACGACGCAATTCTACGACATAAGAGCGTCGTACTTTGCCCAAGTGTTGATTTGTCTATATGTAATAGTAATTGGGATACAGGCCTTATCAGCTTTGTAGACACAAATCATAACCTACAGAGAGAAAGCTATGAGGAGATTTTAAGCAATATTGAACTTGACCATCACTATGGTTCTTTAAAATTTCAAAAGTTTGGGAAAAAACTAAATAGTGTTGTATTTCAGGGTGACACTGGTCTTCCACGCGAATCTAATGGCACTTTTACTTATTGTTCTTATAACCAAGATAAAAACTTTAAATTAATCCTCAGCAAAATGGGACACACCCGTTTTGAAGACCTTAAAAATTGTTAGAACTCTACAGTCTAATGCAGAAGATATCTCTCTTTGATTTTTGCAATATACTGCCTAGGTTTTAAACATTTCTTATTTTGAGATTAAGAACAATCGGAGATTACAACAATGACTGACATCGTAATTGTGAATGGTGCTCGTACTGCCATGGGTGGTTTTCAAGGATCACTATCAGGACTTACAGCGCCTGAATTAGGTGCTGTAACGATTAAAGAAGCAATCGCACGAGCAGGTTTACAACCTACTGATGTCGAAGAAGTCATTATGGGTTGCGTCCTTCCTGCTGGTTTAAAACAAGGCCCTGCTCGCCAAGCCATGCGTAAAGCTGGCTTACCAGACTCTACAGGTGCAGTAACGATTAACAAGCTTTGTGGTTCTGGCATGAAAGCTGTTATGCAAGCCGCTGATATGATTAAAGCTGGTAGTGCTGAAGTTGTTGTTGCTGGCGGCATGGAGTCTATGACAAATGCACCTTATATTTTACCAAAAGCACGAGCTGGCTACCGCATGGGCCATGGTGAAATTAAAGATCACATGTTCTTTGATGGGCTTGAAGATGCTGAAACTGGCCGTTTAATGGGTTCTTTTGCTCAAGATATGGCAAATACTCGTGGCTATACACGTGAACAAATGGATGACTTTGCGATTCGCTCTTTGAAACGTGCTCAAACAGCAATTACTGAAGGCTATTTCAAAGATGAAATCGTTCCAGTTACCGTACCTAGTCGTAAAGGCGATGTCGTTATTGATCAAGATGAACAACCTTTAAATGCAAAGATTGATAAGATTCCTTCACTCAAACCAGCTTTTGCAAAAGACGGTACAATTACCGCAGCAAATGCGAGTTCTATTTCGGATGGCGCGTCTGCATTAGTATTAACTTCAAGTGAAGTTGCTACGCAACGCGGCTTACAACCGCTTGCAAAAATTATCGCGACAGCTTCAAATTCTCAGCATCCTTCAGAATTTACGATCGCTCCAGTTGGTGCTATCGAAAAAGTGCTTAAAAAAGCGGGATGGAATGCTCAAGACGTTGACCTTTGGGAAATTAACGAAGCTTTTGCTATGGTTACCATGTGCCCAATTGATGACTTCAAACTTGATGCTGAAAAAGTAAATATCAATGGTGGTGCTTGTGCCCTCGGTCATCCAGTAGGGTCTACAGGTTCTCGTATTATTCTTACTCTTATTCATGCACTGAAACGTACTGGCGGTAAAAAAGGTATTGCTGCACTTTGTATTGGCGGTGGTGAAGCAACAGCCGTTGCAATTGAACTCATTTAATCCAAATTCATTATTTTAAAATCTCACTTCGGTGGGATTTTTTTTATGAAAAAACTACAAAAAATGACTCACAAAATCACTTTTAAGTTTTAACTTATTCCTTTAAACGAAAACAACAATGGACAATAACAATGCAACTCAATCACTATCTCAATTTCCAAGGTCAGGCAGAGCAAGCCTTTAATTTTTATAAATCAGTATTTGGCGGTGAATTCGCCATGTTAAGCCGTTATGGTGATATGCCCGCGCCTGAAGGTGTAACATTATCGGAAGCCGACAAAAATCTAGTTCTTCATGTTTCTCTACCAATTAATGAATACACTGTACTTATGGCTTCAGATACAAATGATCAGTTCTGTGCCCCTAACAGTGTTTTTACCCAAGGAAATAATCACTATATCTCGATCAATCTTGAAAAAGATGAGCAAGAAAAAGCAAAACAACTTTTTGATGCCCTATCTGTTAATGGTCAAATTGAAATGCCTCTAGAAAAAACTTTCTGGGGTGCACTGTACGGCGCTTTTACCGATCAGTTCGGTATAAAGTGGATGGTTAACTGTCAACTTGATACTTAATGTTTTCAATATCTAACTACCCTTATAGAGATACTTAGTATTTCTATAAGGGCTTTAAACATCTATATTGGAATATTGCGCAATAATCATTAAACCTACAGTAATAAAACCTATCCCCACCCACCCAGCAATATCAATATTTTGACCAAGAAAAATCTTTGCTAAAAAAGCCGTCGCTAATACACCTATTCCAGACCAAAGCACATACAAGATTCCAGCTTGCATATACTTCAAAGCAATAGCAGCACATGCAAAAGAAATAATATACAAAACCAGAGCAATGCCCTGAGCTGTTTTATTGACTAAACCATCCCCCTTAGCAGAATAAAATGTTGAAAGAACATCTGTTGCTATAGCAAACAGTAACCACCAAGCACCGGGATTTATTTTTGAAATTAAACCTAACATTATTATTCTTCAGTTGAATCATGTGAAAATTATTCATAAAAAAAGCTGAACCAGAGTTCAGCCTTCTATATTTTAAAACTATTTAAGCACCAGTTTGATAACTTGCTTGCTGTACGGCCGTTGAAGCTTGATATGGGTTGGTAAAGTCTTGCAAACCAGCTGCCGCTTCTTGCACATCTTTACCTTCTTTAATCACAAAACTATCAAAACCTGAACGTTTTAAGTAATTTAAGACATCCTTAAATACATCGCCAGTTGCACGCAATTCACCTTTGAAACCTTGGCGACGTAATAGTGCAGCGAACGAATAACCACGCCCATCACCAAAACCTGCAAACTCAATGAAAATTGCATCAAGTTCATTTAATGGAAATGCGTGCTCTTCAGGTGAATCATTCACAGTCACATACAAAGCTTTTTTGCCTTGAATATTAGCTAATTGATCGAGTTGAGCTGTTGTTATAACAACGTCACCTTGTGGAACAACACCATCTTCAGCAATGATTTGATAAGTATTATCTGCAATCGTGCCATCTTTATAAAGCACTGGTAGAGCTGTATTAAGCATATGCACGCTCCTTAAATGGTTGAATTCCTACACGGCGATATGTATCAACAAAACGCTCACCTTCAGTACGTAAATCAAGATAAGTATTCAATACTTCTTCGATGACATCAGGGACAGCATCTGCTGCAAATGATGGCCCTAAGATATCACCGATTGATGCATCATGGTCTGAATTACCACCTAATGTAATTTGGTAGAACTCAGCACCTTTTTTATCTACACCTAAAATACCGATGTTACCAACGTGGTGGTGACCACAAGCATTCATACAACCAGAAATATTTAGATCTAAATGACCAAGATCATAGACTTTGTCTAAGTCATCAAAACGACGTGTAATTGCTTCAGCAATTGGAATTGATTTCGCATTTGCAAGTGAACAGAAATCACCGCCCGGGCAACTAATGATATCGGTAATAAAACCGATATGTGCACGCGCCATATTTTGTTGTTCAAGCGCTTGCCATACATCGAACAAATCTTTTTGAGGCACATCTGCCAAAGCAATGTTTTGTTCGTGAGTCGTGCGAAGTTCACCAAACGTATATTTATCAGCAAGATCTGCAATAAAATTCATTTCTTCGGTGGTCATATCACCCGGTGCAATACCTGCACGTTTTAGAGAAATCGTAACAATACGATAGCCCTTCACTTTATGCGCATGCGTGTTGATATTGAACCATTGTTTGAATTTTGGATGCTCAGCAAATAAAGCTGTGAAGTCTTCATCTTCTAAATCTTGATAATCAAACGGTGTGAATTCTTCATCCAGTTTTTTCAAGATTTCTGGCTGAATTTTCAATGCTTCACGTGTATGTTCGAATTCAGCTTCAACTTTCTGTGCAAACACTTCAGGAGTTAATGCTTTAACAAGAATTTTGATACGCGCTTTATATTTGTTATCACGACGGCCATGCAAGTTATAAACACGGAGAACTGCTTCTAAGTAAGCAATTAAATCTTCACGTGGTAAAAACTCGCGAATGACACTACCAATGATTGGGGTACGGCCTAAACCACCACCCGCCATAATTTTATAGCCGATTTCACCCGCTTCATTACGTACGATATAAACACCAATATCGTGGAATGCAGTCGCCGCACGATCTTTTTCTTCAAGTGCAGAAACAGCAATTTTGAACTTACGCGGTAAGAATGCAAACTCTGGGTGGAATGTACTCCACTGACGAATCAATTCACATGTTGGACGTGGATCTGCAATCTCACCAGCAACCACACCTGCATATTGGTCAGTCGTTGTGTTACGAATACAGTTACCACTGGTTTGAATGGCATGCATTTGTACAGTTGCAAGTTCCGCCAAAATGTCTGGCACATCTTCAAGCGCAGGCCAGTTTAACTGAATGTTCTGACGTGTAGATACGTGTGCATAGCCACGGTCATAAGCAGTTGAAACTTCAGCAACTTTACGTAATTGTTTAGAATTCATTAAGCCATACGGCACAGCAATACGCAGCATAGGCGCATAACGTTGCACATATAAACCATTTTGCAAACGTAATGGACGATATTCGTCTTCAGAAAGTTTGCCAGCTAAATAGCGTTCTGTTTGATCACGGAACTGAGCAACTCGTTCATTAACCAGTTGCTGGTCGAAATCGGTATATAAATACATGGCGTATGGCTAGTAGATTCATTATTAAGGCGGATAGCATAGCGAGCTTTTATTCATCAATAAAATGCTTTTTTTGCATATTTAATAACGGTTTTATTGATAAGCTTTAATATAAATCGACATAAAAAAAGCCCGGATAAATCCAGGCCCTTTCTATGAATGCTTTTTTATTTGTTATCCGGTAAGGCATAAGCCACTAAATAGTCGCCCATTTTCGTACCAAATGAACCATGACCACCAGCCATGATCACAACATATTGCTTACCATTGATTTCATAAGTCATTGGTGTCGCTTGTCCACCTGCTGGTAAACGCGCTTCCCAAAGTTTTTCACCATTAGTAACGTTAAACGCACGAATGTAATTATCTTGAGTTGCACCAACAAACATGACATTACCAGCAGTAGAAATTGAACCACCTAAACCAGGCACACCAATTTTCACGGCTGGTAACTGGAACAAGTTCGGTAAGCTGTCACGAATTGTACCAATACGTTTTTTCCATACCACTTCATGAGTTTTCAAATCAACGCCAGCTACATATCCCCAAGCCGGTTGTTTACAAGGTAAACCAAGCGGAGATAAGAATGCGCTAATTTCAACACCATACGGTACGCCGTACATCGGTTGTACGCCCTGCTCAGTTCCCGCACCTTTTGCAGTTTGCGCACGGTTTGGATCGGCAGGAATTAAACGACTTACGAATGGCAGACCAATCGGGTTCATTACAGCAACTTGACGGTCAGGGTTAACTGACATACCACCCCATTCAAATACACCTAAGTTACCAGGGAAAACTAAAGTACCGTTTTCAGATGGTGGAGTATAAATACCATCGTAATTTAGACGTTTGAAAGATACACGACACATGAGCTGATCAAGCATAGTGGCACCCCACATGTCTTTATCAGTCAATTTATCTTGTGGCGCCAAGTTCAAGTCAGAGAATGGCTGAGTTTTTGAATAGAACTCACCTTTAGTTTGTGGTCCACGTTTAACTGTTTGTGGAACTGGTTTCTCAGTTACAGGGACAATTGGTTGACCATTACGGCGATCAAGCACAAAGGCATTACCTGTTTTCGTCAATACATAGATTGCAGGAACAGTTTGGCCAGCTTTGTTTTTGATATCAGCTAAAGATGGTTGTGATGGTACGTCCATATCCCATAAATCGTGATGGGTTGTCTGGAAGTTCCACACTAATTTACCAGTAGAAGCATTAATCGCTAACATTGAGTTTGCATAACGCTCTTTCAGCTCGGTACGATCACCACCCCAGATATCTGGTGTACCTACACCTGTTGGTACATAAACGATATCAAGTTTGGCATCGTATGCTAAAGGTGCCCACGCATTTGGTGAGTTATGAACAAAAGTAGTACCTTCGCCCGGCATTGCATTTGGATCTGCTGCGCCAGTATCAAATACCCAAAGAAGTTTACCAGTGTTAACGTCGTATCCACGAATCACACCAGATGGCTCTTTATTTGAGTAGTTATCTGTTACAGAACCAGCAATAACAACAGTTGAACCAGTCACAATACCAGGAGATGTTGGGTTATAACCACCTGGATACGCATATGGCATAAACTCTTGTAAGTTCACTTGACCATTTTGACCAAAGTCAGTACATGCTTTACCAGTGTCAGCATTTACAGCCACTAAACGGCCATCATTGACTGGTACAAATACCTTACGTGGACATTGTGTAGAGCTAGATTTCTTGCTTTGAAGACTCGTTGCAAACTCAGTTGTATTGTTTGCATCGTAGTACATCACACCACGACAAGTTAAATGCTGGAACGATTTATCCGTTTTAAGTTTCGGATCAAAACGCCATTTTTCTTTACCAGTCGCAGGATCGATCGCAATTAACTGCTGGTGAGCTGTACAAATAAACATGTTATTACCGATTTTAATCGGTGTAACCTGATTGGTCGTTTCACCAGAGTCGTTATCTGTCTTAAGATCGCCAGTACGTAAAGTCCAAGCAACTTTCAAGTCTTTTACGTTTTGGTCATTGATCTGTTTCAATGGAGAATAACGCACACCTGCTTGAGTACGACCATATGCAGGCCAATCACTCTCAGCAACACCAGGTACGGCTTGAGCAGTTTCTGGTTGAGGAGTTTTGATTTCTCCATTAATTTCTTGCGGATCATTGAAGATAGAATAAACCATCAACACGATTGCAATTGCTAAAGTTGAAGATAAGGCAACTTTACTTGATCCAAGGTTGTTGATTCCACGAGTTACAGCCGGAACCAATAACCATAAACCAAGAATACCTAAAATATCTAAACGTGGTGCAAGCGCCCAAAAGTCTGTTCCAACTTCCCAGACACTCCAGATAATGGTACCTAGCATGAATGCAGCATAAATCCACAAAGCAGTAGAAGCACGCTTGTAGAGTTGCCATGCAACAATGAGAAGTAATACACCAGCTATAATGTAGTAAATTGAACCGCCTAGTGTAGCGAGCCAAATACCTCCAATTAACAGGAATAACGCCAGTAACCCAATAATAATTACGGTAAAAGTCGTTAAACCTGATCTTGAAGTAGGTTGATTCATAAACCACCTCTTATCAATCATCATTTTTATAGGAAAGATGTGCCAAGAACCTTATAGAAAAATGGCATCACCAATACATCTAAAACAAATTCAGGCATCAAGAAAAAACGGAAGGTCAGGATACTTCAATCAATGAGTTAGCCCTCGACAATCCGTTTTTCGGAGTAATTACGCTTAGAATGCAGTTGAGAATTTAATACCGCCAACCCAAGTGTTATCACCATTTTTTAATGCACCAACATGACGAACATATTGCACATTTGGACGAATAGTTAACCAGTTAGTGGCATGAATACCGTAGTAAAGCTCGGTATTGTATTCAGTGTCATATTCTTTATTTTGAACATCGTTCCAATCATCATTGATATGGATACGAGCCACACCGAGTGCCAACTCATCTTGAGGACGTTGATTGAGCAAACCTTTATAGACCAAGCCTACATTTTGCATGTTATCAATTTTGTTGGTATCAGAGTCGTGGAAAGTCAGGTTGACAAAACCTGTCAAACCGCGATCTGTTTGATCAGCAGGCTGGAATAATTTTTGTTTTGCAGTTACCCACACCCCTTGTTTATGAGAGTTTTTGGTTTCATCTGCAATTTCTTTGGCATCAGCAGTACTGTAGTAATAACCTAAACGGTATTCACCCGCCATACTTTGAGCACCTAATTTAGGTGACCAAACTACTTCGGCAGGAATAATTGCACCGTGAGAACCATCAGTACTTAAGTTAAAACCTTTGCCTCGGTCCAGATTTTCTGGGTTGTATTCATATACACCAACTTGCGTATATAAGTCAGGTTGCAAGTTATATTTAACACGCATTGCCCATTGACTTACTGGCCAGTTATACCACTGATCGCCCACCCAGTTACCGACTTGCGAACCACAAAGCGCCAAGTTCTGGAAATCACAATCAAAACTATTAAAGTCTTCACCTTCACCAAAACGACCGACTTTAACGTCTAATTTTTGATCCATGAATTTTTTCTTAATCCATAAATCTGTTAAACGCCAAGTTTGCTCACGCCCCCACACTTCTTGTGCCGAGCTTAAGTGCCCTGCTAAAGCTGGTGAATGTTCAGAAAGCGACTGCCCATCACGATAAGTTAATGTGATTTGAGCTTCAGTGTCTTGCCAACCTAAAATTTTGTTTAGGTCAAAATGAGTTCCTAGTGCTAGTTGCCCCGTATAAGCACTACCATGCGTAGATGTATTTTTTGAATCTAAAATACCGGCATATTCGCCGGTATATCCAAAAGAAAAATCATAACCTTGTGCTTGTAACGCAGTGCGTTGACCGTTCCAATCACCCAACATCCAAGGACTATTTGGGTCGAATGCAGCAGCAGCTTGTGCATGCTGTATAAAAAGAGTAATTGATAAAACGGATAAACAGGAAGCCATCAAGGATTTATGTGTTTTCATGTTTACATACCTTTTATGTCTTTGTTTATAAAGGGTACGCTAATTTTATGTAAAGAAATTATTCAAAATGTTAATCGATTGATTAATCTAATAATAATCTTAATACACATTGTATGAAAAATGGCCTCATCTCTTTACCATTGCCCTTCACCAAGTTTTTGACCTATAAAGGAATATCTCATTTTCGATCTTGAAAACTTAATTGGACAAGCCAATTGTGGTTCTGTATCCGCTGTATTATTTTGCAAAGGTACATCCACAATCCATCCACGTTCTTGTGCTAAAGGCGAATTTAACGACTCAGTTAGGCTTAAAACAGGTTCTACACACACATCAAGATTTGTAAAAATTTCATGCCATTCTTTAAATGATTTCGTTTTAATTTTCTCTTGAATCGCTTGTTTAACTTCCTGTCGATCTTTTACATCTAAAGAAGCGCCCTTTTGTAATAATAAAGGCAAATCAAGAGCCACTGATAAACCAGACATAAATTGTGGCTCAAGACTACCTATTGAAAGATAACGGCCATCTTGAGTCATATAATAGTCATAAAAAATACCGCCATTGAGCATGCCATGCTCTGGTGCCTGTTCAACCTGTGCAGCAAGTGTTGCTGATGCGGCCATACTGTTTAGACTAGCAACACAATCGGTCATGGAAATATCAATATATTGTCCCATTCCACTACGTCCGCGTTCGACAACCGCCGCTAAAATTGCAATGACAGCATGAAGTGAACCACCTGCAATGTCTGCAACTTGAATACCGAGCGGTGGCGGACCACTGTCTTGTCGGCCACTATATCCAGCAATACCCGCTAAAGCTAAATAGTTAATATCATGCCCAGCTCTATCTTTATAGCTCCCTGTCTGTCCATATCCTGTAATTGAACAATAAATGAGACGTGGGTTAATTTCGGCAAGTGTCGCGTAGTCTAATCCGAGACGGCGCATCACATCAGGTCGGAACTGCTCAATGACAATATCAAACTCAGAAATTTTAGCTTTAATCAGATCAATACTCGCCTTATCTTTTAAATCGAGAACAATCGACTGTTTATTTCGGTTTAGATAGCTATGTGCCGTTGCTTGACCATTTGCGTATGGTGGCATGATTCGGATTAAATCAGGACGTGATGGAGATTCGATATGGATGACTTCTGCTCCCATATCAGCCAGATACATTGTCGCAAAAGGTCCTGGTAAGAGCGTCGAGAAATCGAGAACTTTAAGTCCATTTAATGCTGTTGTCATCGTATTTTTAACCACTATTATTCGAATTTTCTTTTATATTAGTTAAGCAAATATACTAAAACAATGTCATGTTCAGCCATTTACCTTGATCATTTCGGCAATTTAACATGTAAAAAGTGCTTTTACTCTGTTGTAAATCGCCAATTTATTTTTTTAGACGGTCATTTAGGTCAATTTAAAGTGAACATCAAAGAGACTGAAGGATTCAATATGAGTCGCGATACGATTAGCATCCACTTCGTGAATGCGGCTTTGACAGGCGTAAAACGCCTTGGCATGGATGTTGAAATGCTCCTTTCACATGTGGGTATTGAAGCGGAACTATTACGTCAACCTAAAGCTCGAATCTCACCAGAACAATACACTCGTTTTATAAAAATGTTGTGGATGGTCACACAGGATGAACACGTTGGATTTGACGTACAACCACGTCGTCTGGGCACTTTTGCCATTATGTGTCAGTTGATTATTCATGCAAAAACATTGGGCCAAGCTCTTGAACTATCATCTCAATTCTACAAATTATTTGGCGATGAATGGTCTGTAACGCTAGAACGTGACAAGCATGAAGCACGTCTCGTTCCCCTCATTCCAAAAACTTTAGATCCAGATCATTTCATTACTGAAAGTATGCTCATGATTTGGCACGGTCTAGCATCATGGTTAATTGAACGTCGTTTGCCATTAGAGCGTGTTCATTTTAGCTATCCACGTCCTGCCCATGCAGATGAATATGATGCATTATTTTTTGCACCAGTCATGCAGTTTGATGCACCGCGTACGGAAATTACCTTTGCGGCTGATTATCTTGATTTGCCAATCCGCCAAGATGAAAAAACGCTAGAAGAGTTCTTAAAAGCAGCACCTGCTCAGCTTTTAGTAAAATTCAAAAATACCAATTCGCTAACTTCTCGTATTCGTGAAGTGCTCAAAAGCCAAATTGGTGAAGAAATGCCAACGCTTAATGACGTTGCATCAATGTTGTATCTATCTCCTCAGACCTTACGTCGCCGCTTGGCTGCTGAAGGTAAAAGCTATCAAGGCGTAAAAGATGCCTTACGTCGAGATGCTGCAATTCACTTATTACTCAATCCTGAATTAACACTTGAAGATGTCGCTCAACAAGTTGGTTTTAGTGAAACGAGTACCTTCCACCGCGCATTTAAAAAGTGGACGGGTGTAACTCCAGGCTTATATCGTCAATTACACGGTTACCATTAATACTTAAATCTATTTAAGTTTCACATTTAGCCCAAGTTCAACTTGGGCTTTTTTGTATTTCTATTGGCAAAAATCATCACCTGACTGGTGCGCTTATCGTCATTGCGTTGCCTTTCAAAACCAGTACACTCAAAACACAACTAAAGTTTAAGTAATAAAAAAGGAACTGTTATGAGCGAGGCTTATATTATTGATGCCATTCGCACCCCACGCGGAAAAGGAAAAAAAGATGGCTCTCTTTACGAAGTAAAACCAATTACCTTACTCACTACCTTATTAAATGAATTACAGCAGCGCCATCAACTCGATACCTCTAAAGTCGATGATATTGTTTTAGGCTGTGTCACACCAATTGGCGACCAAGGTGGTGATATTGCTAAAACAGCAGCGATTGCAGCAGGTTGGAACGATGATGTTGCTGGGGTGCAAATCAATCGCTTTTGTGCATCAGGTTTAGAAGCAGTCAACATGGCAGCCATGAAAGTCCGCTCCGGTTGGGAAGATTTAGTGGTTGCTGGTGGCGTTGAATCAATGTCACGCATTCCAATGGGTTCTGATGGTGGACCATGGGCGCTAGACCCAGAAACAAACCTTAAGTCATCATTTGTTCCGCAAGGCATTGGAGCCGACCTCATTGCAACCTTAGATGGCTATAGCCGTGAAGATGTTGATAATTTTGCTGTGAAGTCACAACAAAAAGCTGCGGCGGCTCAATCAAATGGTTATTTTGATCAATCAGTTGTGCCAGTAAAAGATCACGCAGGTGTGGTGATTTTAGAAAAAGATGAATTTATTAAAGGTAATACAACACTCGAAGGGCTAACAAAACTCAACCCAAGCTTTGAAATGATGGGACAAATGGGTTTTGATGCAGTCGCTTTGCAAAAATATCCAGAAGCACAAAAAGTAAATCATGTTCATCACGCAGGTAACTCATCAGGTATTGTTGATGGAGCAGCTGTAGTTTTATTAGCTTCTGAAAAAGCGGTAAAAGAACAAAATTTAAAACCACGCGCTAAAGTTTTGGCGACTGCACTAGTTGGTACTGACCCAACCATTATGTTGACTGGCCCTGCTCCTGCTGCACGTAAAGCTTTAGAAAAAGCTGGGCTTACGATTGATGATATTGACCTATTTGAAGTCAATGAAGCATTTGCGGCAGTTGTTATGCGTTTTATTAATGAACTCAACGTCCCTGCTGAAAAGGTCAATGTAAATGGTGGTGCGATTGCTTTAGGTCATCCATTAGGAGCAACAGGTGCCATGATTTTAGGCACTTTACTTGATGAGCTTGAACGACAAGATAAAAAGCGCGGTTTAGCGACGCTCTGTGTTGGCGGTGGGATGGGTATTGCCACCATTATTGAACGCGTATAAAAATTAGGGATATAAAAGATGAGTGCAATTCAATACGAAAAAAATGCCGACAATATTGTCATTTTAACGCTTGATTCAACTGGTCAATCTGCGAACACCATGAATGCCGAGTTTCGTGACTCGCTCGATGAAGCGACTCAGAAACTTAAAGCAGAAACAGAACTTTCAGGTGTAATTTTCCGCTCAGCTAAAAAAACGTTCTTTGCAGGCGGTGATTTAGATGAGCTGATTCAAGTTCAGCCTGAACATGCGACTGAGTTTTTCAATATGGTTGAAAAGCTAAAAGGTCATTTACGTACAATTGAAACGCTCGGTATTCCAGTGGTTGCAGCATTAAATGGCACGGCACTTGGCGGTGGTTGGGAAATCGCATTAAGTTGCCATCATCGTATTGCAATTAATGACCCGAAAAGTAAATTTGGCCTACCAGAAGTTACTTTAGGTTTGTTACCGGGCGGCGGCGGTATTGTACGTATGGTACGTCTATTGGGGCTTCAAAACGCGTTCCCATTTTTAATGGAAGGTAAACAGTTTGGTGTTGATAAAGCAAAATCTTTAGGCTTAATTCATGACACTTCCGAAAATGAACAAGAACTTTTAGATAAAGCAATTGCTTGGATCAAGGCTAATCCAAAATCTCAACAGCCGTTTGATGTGAAGGGTTATAAAATTCCGGGTGGCGATCCAAAAACTCCAGCAGTTGCACAAATTCTTGCAATTGCGCCAGCCATGTTAAGAGACAAAACTAAAGGTTGTTACCCTGCCCCTGAAGCGATTATGGCTGCCGCAGTTGAGGGCGCTCAAGTCGATGTAGATACTGCACTGCGTATTGAGTCTCGCTATTTTACTCAGCTTACAACAGGCCAAATTTCTAAAAATATGATCGGCACTTTCTGGCATGGTTTAAATGCAATTAAGTCTGGTGCAAGCCGCCCTGCCGACGTTGCAAAATGGCAAGCCACTAAAGTTGGTGTGTTGGGTGCAGGCATGATGGGTGCAGGCATTGCTTATTCAACAGCCATTAAAGGCATTCCAGTTGTACTTAAAGATGTATCTATTGAAAATGCAGAGAAAGGCAAAGCATATTCTCAGAAATTGCTAGATAAACGTGTTTCACAAGGCCGCATGACGGCAGAAAAACGTGATCAGGTTTTATCGCTCATCACGGCTACAGCTTCTGCTGCAGAATTACAAGATTGTGATTTAATTATTGAAGCCGTATTTGAGAATCAAGAACTCAAAGCTAAAGTCACTCAAGAAGCCGAGCAATATCTAGCACCTAACGGTGTAATGGCATCAAACACCTCAACCCTGCCAATTACAGGTTTAGCGCAAGCAAGTAAGGATGATAAAGCTTTTATCGGCCTACACTTTTTTAGCCCTGTCGACAAAATGCAGTTGGTCGAGATTATTAAAGGCAAAAATACCTCAAGTGAAACCCTTGCCAAAGCCTACGACTTTGTACAACAAATTGGAAAAACACCAATTGTCGTTAATGATAGCCGTGGTTTCTTTACCAGTCGTGTGTTTGGCACTTTCATTCAAGAAGGTATGCGTTTGCTTGCAGAAGGCGTCCACCCAGCACGCATTGAAATGGCTGCCCTTAAAGCTGGCATGCCAGTTGGACCACTCGCTATTCAAGATGAAGTGTCTTTAACATTAACCGAACATGTTGCTGGTGAGGCACGTAAAGCCCTGCAAGCCGAAGGAAAAGATTTACCTAAAACCTCTGTAGACGAAGTCGTTCACACCATGATTCATGAGCTAAACCGTAAAGGTAAGGCGGCTGGAGCTGGTTTTTATGAATATCCTGAAAATGGTAAAAAGCATCTATGGGAAGGCTTAAACCGCTGGAAAAAAGATCATGATATTTCTGAACAAGATATGATTGATCGCATTCTGTTTGTACAAGCGCTAGATACCTTACGTTGTTATGAAGAAGGTGTATTAGAGTCTGTAATTGATGCCAATGTCGGTTCTATTTTTGGAATTGGTTATGCACCTTGGACGGGAGGAGCAATTCAATTCCTAAATCAGTATGGTACTGATAAAGCACAAAAACGTGCCGAAGAATTGGCTGCAAAATATGGTGAACGTTTTACCCCACCTGCCTTACTAAAAGCCAAAGCGGAGCAGAAACAAAATATTCAATAACTTAGACTTACTGAATATTCAAAAACTGCATAAACCTTACCCATATAAATATATTTTATTTATATGGGTTTTTCTTTATGACCTTTAAGATTCCTGCCCCCTGCCTAAATATGCTATAAATAGACTTCATTTTTGTGCTTCTACAGCACATTCGAGAAATCCTTATGTCCGATAAAAATTCTTCCGAGTCAGCAATTTTAGGCTGGAAATTTGTTCTGATCGTTGGTGTCTTAAGTGCGATTTTCCTTGGTTTTTTCTATTTAGCGATGAGTAATGAACCTGACTATATGCCAGGTGCACAGCGCAAAGCTCAACAAGAGCAAATGCAGCAAAAGGCTGAACACTCTACTGAGCAACACGCTCAACATAGTGACAATATGCCTGAAATGGATATGCAAGAACACAAGCAATCAACTCAGTAATTAGATATTTTTCAAATGACAGATTTTTCCCGTAATGCACTGGTTGTAGAAGGTGGAGGCATGCGCGGTGCCTTTACCAGTGGTGTACTTGACGCGTTTTTACAACAACAGTTCAACCCTTTCGATTTATATGTTGGCGTATCATCTGGTTCAACCAATGTCGCCAACTACTTAGCAGGCCAGCAAGGCCGCACGCTAACCTTTTATATTGATCATTCACTCCGTCCAGAATTCATCGATTACAAACGCTTTTTTAAAGGCGGCGATTTACTTGATTTAAAATGGATGTGGGAAATTGGTGAGCAAGAGCACCCTCTTGATCAACAGAGTCTTTTTGCTAAAAATCCAGATTTTTATATGGTATTGACCCATGCCAAAACAGGTCATGCAGAATATCTTCGTGCGGGTAAAGATAATTTACTCAATGCACTTCGTGCTTCTAGCTCAATTCCAGTTTTAACGCGTCATCCTGTTGATATTATGGGTGAACCTTATTTTGATGGTGGTGTTGCAGATGCCTTACCCGTTCGCTGGACGGCTCAGCAAAGTGGCGTCAAAAAACTGTTAGTTTTACGCACTCGCCCGAAAAACTACTTCAAGGCAAGTAGTCGAGGTGATCAATTCCTCGCAAAATACGCTTTTAAACATCATTATGGTTTTGCAAATAGTTTGCGTAGCCGCTGTGCTCGTTATAACGCTTCAGTAGATTTTGTTCGTGGTGAAAATCCAGACCAACAAATTTTAGAAGTGTGTCCACCGCCACTTAAAAATATGGCTGGCCGTTTAACTACCAATCCGAAAAAGCTTCGCTACAGTTATGAAGTTGGTTTAGAGACTGGCTTACAGGCCATCGAAAGTTGGAATGCAATGAAATAAATTAAAATTGAGATTTCTAAAAAGAAGTCTCAATTTAACTTCAAAACCATATCAATATGTGGAATGCCACAGTCTTGGTAAACCTCGCCTTGCACGTGAAAACCTAAAGCTTCATAAAAGGCTGTTACATAGGTTTGTGCTGAAAGCTTTAAATAAGGCAGTTTATGATGACGCGCATATTCAATAATATGCTGCATTAAAATTTTACCTATACCTTGCTTTCGATAAGACATTAAAACAGCAACACGCCCTACGCTATGTTGTGGCAACAAACGTGCTGTAGCAATAGGCTGTTCTTTGTCATAGACAATAAAATGTAGAACTACCGCATCCAAGTCGTCCCATTCATCTTCAGGTGCAATTCCCTGTTCTTGAATAAACACTTGCTCACGGATGTATTTGGCATCTTTCTCAAGCTGTTTCCAACCACCCTCTACAATTTTATACATCCATTCCCCGTCCTAGCACTTGCAGCCAATATTTTCGATTGGCAACTGATCTTGCATTAACAATTCCAACGTTTGTTTTTTAATCCCGTACATCTCTTTCAATGCTTGGATTTGAGCCATAATCTTGGCATCAGGTTGTGAAACATTTTTGCGTTTTGTTGCCAAAATCATTTTATTTTTGCTGGTATGTTCAAGCGATACAAACTCAAAAACTTTAGTTTCGTAGCCATACGCTTTTAAAAGTAACGCACGTAAAGTGTCGGTCAGCATCTCGGCTTGTTGCCCAGCATGAATACCAAACTGTAGCATTGGTTGTAAAACTTCTGGGCTATGTAATTGAGGGCGTAACTCTTTGTGGCAACATGGCGCGCACATAATCATCGAAGCGTTTAAACGGATTCCAGTATGAATAGCAAAATCTGTCGCAATATCACATGCGTGTAAGGCAATCATTACATCCAGCTTTTCCGGTTGATAACTACGAACGTCACCTTCAAAAAAGTCTAAGTGGTTAAAATGCACTTTGTCTGCAACATTCTGGCAAAACTCAACCAGATTCGGGCGCAATTCAACACCAGTAATCAACGGTGTTTTTTGCTGCTCTTGCAAATAATCATATAACGCAAAAGTTAAATAACCTTTCCCCGAGCCAAAATCGACAATGCGTAACTCTTGTTGAGATGCATCAATCTGTTCATAGGCACTCGCAAAAATTTCGATAAATTTATTAATCTGTTTCCATTTACGAGCCATGCTTGGAATAACTTGGGCTTTCTCATCAGTAATACCCAGCTCTTTTAAAAATGCATTCCCTTGCTGTACATAGCGCTGCTTTTCACGGTCATGCGCCTGAACCGTTTGTGTCGCATTTACTGCCTGTTTTTTACCCATATTTAATATGGCTTTTTTCTTATTTTTTTTAAGTTGAATTTCTTGAGTAGTCGAAAATAAGTTTGCTTGCTTACACTGAGTGATTAATTGCTCAATCTGCTGCAAGCCCTCTTGAAATGAATAGTTTTTAGTCATATCTTGAGTCGTGTGATGGTATAGAGCTGAAAGCTGTTTCTGTCCATGTAGCTCTACAACGCGGAAAGTGATTTTTTCCAGCTGCGCCAGCTCTCCCTTATATTGGCTCAAGATCAAACGTTCAAAAGCTTGTTGGTCAAGCATTTGCTTGATTTCATGAAAGAATTGCTGTTCTTGCTCAAAGGAGAAAACCGACACGGATATACCTGAAAAATGAAGACTCATATAAAATAGAAGTTTAAAGGGTCTAGGATTAAAAATAAAATAACTTTACGACTGTTTTGTATTTCTATACATTTGTATTTTTAATCAAAAAATTAAAGTTATGAGTAAATCTGTGTTGGAAACTTACGATCCAAAAGAAGAACTATTTAATGCCTATAGTCATGGTGCTGGCGTTGTTATGGCGGTTGTAGCTTCTATCTTTTTAATTATAAAGGGATCTTATCTTTCCACTGCTCAATGGGTGGGCTTATGGGTATATTCATTTAGCCTAATTTTAGTTTTTACCAGTTCTACACTCTATCATTTTGCTCAAACACAAAACCTACGCTACTGGTATAAAAAACTCGACCATACTGCTATTTATTATTTAATTGCTGGAACATATACCCCGTTCTTAAGCATTGCTATACCTACACAAAAAGCTCATATTTTGCTTATTGCACTTTGGAGCATTGCTGCAATTGGTACACTTTTCAAGTTAGTTTTCATTCACCGCTTTCAGAAAATTTCTTTACTTGCTTATGTGCTTATGGGGTGGCTTGCTGTATTTGTTATGGATGATATGCGTACTTATTTAAGTAAAGATACGTTGATTTTATTAATCATTGGCGGATTAGCTTATACGGTTGGAGCATTGTTTTACGCGTTAAAAAAGGTAAGATATACCCATGCGATCTGGCATATTTTTGTGCTTTTAGGTGCAGGGGCACATTTTCTTGCCATCTATTGGTACATAGTTTAGTCCATTTTTCACTCATATTCAGTGATCCTGAAAGAGTCATGGATGATGTTCTTTCACGCTATTCTTTGAGAAAAACACGTCTTAAAAAGAGTAGTAATTAAAAATAAATTTTAACGGATATAAGGACTTATATGGAGTCAACCTCTGCGACTGCTGCTCCTGTAGTAGCCACGAATTCAAAAACACGAGTTTTGTTTGCAAGCTTAGTCGGTACAACCATTGAGTTCTTCGACTTTTATATCTATGCAACAGCTGCCGTGATTATCTTTCCACACCTATTTTTCCCTGCTAGTAGTGGCAGTGCCGCAGTCTTACAATCTCTGGCAACCTTTGCAATTGCCTTTATTGCTCGCCCTATTGGTGCCGCATTATTTGGCCATCTCGGAGACCGTATTGGCCGAAAAGCAACTTTAGTTGCAGCTTTACTGACCATGGGTATTTCAACTGTATGTATTGGTTTGCTTCCAACCTATGCCCAAATCGGAATTGTCGCACCATTACTATTAGCCGTTTGTCGTTTAGGACAAGGTCTAGGCTTAGGCGGTGAATGGAGTGGCGCAGTATTATTAGCGACTGAAAATGCCCCAAAAGGTAAAAGAGCATGGTATGGCATGTTTCCTCAGCTAGGTGCTCCAATTGGCTTTATTTTGGCAACAGGTTCATTCTTACTATTAAGTGCGGTTATTCCAGAGCAAGCATTCATGCAATGGGGTTGGCGTATTCCATTCATTGCTAGTGCTGTATTAGTGATTGTTGGCTTATACATCCGTTTAAAACTGCATGAAACTCCAGCTTTCCAAAAGGTTTTAGATAAGCAAAAAGAAGTTAATATTCCATTTAAAGAAGTCTTAACCAAACATACAGGTAAGCTTATTCTTGGTACAGTTGCTGCAATTTGTACCTTTGTTGTGTTCTATCTTACTACCGTATTTGCCTTAAACTGGGGAACCACAAAGCTTGGCTATGCACGTGGTGAGTTTTTAGAACTTCAACTTTTTGCCACACTTTGCTTCGCTGCATTTATTCCTTTATCGGCTATTTTTGCAGAAAAATTTGGTCGTAAAACAACTTCTATTGGCGTTTGTATCGCTGCTGCGATTTTCGGTTTGTTCTTCTCTAGTATGTTAGAGTCAGAAAATACCTTAATCGTCTTCCTTTTCTTGTGTACAGGTTTATCAATTATGGGCTTAACCTATGGTCCAATTGGTACAGTTCTTTCTGAACTTTTTCCAACCTCGGTTCGTTATACAGGTTCAGCATTAACCTTTAACCTAGCTGGTATTTTTGGTGCATCTTTTGCCCCACTTATTGCCACTAAACTTGCTGAAACTTATGGCTTGTATGCGGTTGGTTATTATCTTACTGCGGCATCACTTTTATCATTAGTTGCCTTCTTACTTATTCGTGAAACAAAAAATGATGATGTAAATAACCAGATTTAAAGTTCTAAAACACCCCATAAAAAAAGCCGGTTCAAAATTGAACCGGCTTTTTTATACAAAAACGAATTAATTCATTGATGCAGGATTTGCTGGAGCAACACTATTTGTTGCTGCTGGCGCTGTTACATTACTTGCTGCAACTGCCGCTGGTCCTGCTACAGCTGCTTCACCGATTAAAGCAACTTTTGCTTTTTCTTGGCTTTTTGCAGAAAGAGCTGGGTTACTTGCCACAATTCGATTAATGTTTGCTGAGTTTGCCGGAGCAATCGCTGTAGTTTGTAAAATAATTGGGCGATTACCTGTGTTACCCAACGTATAGCGGATCCCTGTACGAGGGCTAATCACTGTCGTATTTTCTTGCTTCACTACAGCTTGAGCCGAAGTTGGGCCTTTTGCTGCAAGTACTTTGTCAACCGTTGTCGTTTGAGGGGCTGAAGCTGCTTCTGCTGCAAAAACAAAACTTGGTACAGCAAGAACAGTTAAAAATAAAGGTTGTAATACTTTTTTCATTGTCTTTCCAACATACACTCTGGATGAGAAGTAAATAGCATTTAATGCTTAAAACTGCAAACATTATTCACAGGCTTACTACAAACATAAAAAAAGCAGAACAATTGTTCTGCTTTTTTTTGTGAAGGCAGATTAGATCTTACCGTGACATTGCTTATATTTTAATCCTGAACCACATGGGCATGGTGCATTACGGCTTTCTGGAACAGGGAAAGCTTGCTGATCGGCAGATTCATTCATGGTTTCTTGAGAAAGTGTAACTTCACCCGTTAAACCATCTACATCATCATGTTCAAAAGAAAGCTTCATTGATTCAGCTTGCTGCTGCTGTTGAGCTTCCATTTCTGCAAGCTCTTCTGGTGTTGGAATATGTACACGAGACAAATCAGTCACAACATCAGTTTTAATAATACCCAGCATATTTACAAACAGATTGAAAGCTTCTTTCTTATATTCCTGTTCAGGGTTCTTTTGCGCATAGCCACGTAAGTGAATACCTTGGCGCAAATAATCCATAGCAGCTAAGTGATCTTTCCAATGGCGATCAAGAGAGTTTAAAACGAAATGACGTTCAAGCATTGCTGCCGATTCATCACCCATTTGAGCACGGCGCTGACGATAACGCTCAATCACTTCATCACTAATACGCTCAACCAAACCTTCTTCATCCAAACGACGATCTTGGTCTAACCATTCTTGAATTGGCAGCTCAATCCCTAAATCAATACGTAAAGCATTTTCTAAACCTTCCACATCCCACTGGTCATGAATTGACTCTGGTGGAATAAAGTTAGCAATCATGCCTTGCATCACTTCACGATGCATTTCTTCAACGTAGTCTTTTAAGGTGTTTTCAGCTAATACTTCATCACGCTGTGAATAAATAATCTTACGTTGTTCATTATTCACGTCATCGTATTTCAATAAGTTCTTACGAATATCGAAGTTACGCGCTTCAACTTTACGCTGAGCATTCTCAATTGAACGGCTCACCATTTTATGTTCAATCGCTTCATCTTCTTTCAAACCCATCGCGCGCATCATGCCAACGACACGGTCGCCTGCGAAAATACGCATCAGATCATCTTCAAGAGACAAATAGAAACGAGAAACACCAGGGTCACCCTGACGACCGGCACGGCCACGTAACTGGTTGTCAATACGACGTGATTCATGGCGCTCAGAACCAATGATATGCAAACCACCAGCTTGCAATACATCTTCGTGGTCTTGTTCCCATTGTGCTTTTAGACGTGCTTCATCTTCTGCAGTTGGGTTCTCTAATTTGGCAAGCTTAGCTTTCCAGTTACCACCCAAGATAATATCCGTACCACGACCAGCCATGTTCGTTGCAATCGTTACTGCGTTCGGGCTACCCGCCTGAGCAATAATGTCAGCTTCACGCTCATGCTGCTTTGCATTCAACACTTCATGGTGAATACCAGCTTGCATTAACTTAGAAGATAAAATTTCACTGGCTTCAATCGTTGCCGTACCAATCAGAATCGGAGCAACACCCTGCTGACGAATATTCATAATTTCCTGAATAATCGCGTTATATTTACCGTTACGGTTTAAATAAATTAAATCGTTTTGGTCATTACGAATCATTGGACGGTGAGTTGGAATAATCACAACATCAAGGCCATAAATTTCTTTCATTTCCGCAGCTTCAGTATCAGCCGTACCTGTCATACCTGAAAGCTTTTTATAGAGACGGAAATAGTTCTGGAATGTTGTTGTCGCTAAAGTTTGGTTTTCAGGCTGAATTTCTAAGCCTTCTTTTGCTTCAACCGCTTGATGCAAACCTTCTGACCAACGACGACCCGGCATCGTACGACCCGTATGTTCATCGACAATAACGACTTCACCATCATGAATAATATAGTGAACATCACGTTGGAACAGGAAATGCGCACGAATAGCAGCAGATACATGGTGAACAAGATTTAGGTTTGTTGCTGAATATAAGCTTTCGCCTTCGGCCAACAAGCCCATCTGAATAAGTTCTTGTTCAACAGCTTCATAGCCAACCTCAGTCATTTCAACTGAACGTTGCTTTTCGTCAATCCAGAAATGACCGCCGTCTGCTACTTTTTCTTCTTTTTGCGGATGTAATTTAGGTGGAATCGTATTGATTGCAGCATAGAGTTGTGAAGAATCTTCACTTTGACCAGAAATAATTAATGGTGTACGTGCTTCATCAATCAAGATGGAGTCAACTTCATCGATAATGGCATAGTGCAAGCCACGTTGTTTCTTTTCTGCTAAAGAAAACACCATGTTGTCACGTAAGTAGTCAAAACCGAATTCGTTATTGGTACCGTAAGTGATATCTGCAAGATAAGCTTCCGCTTTTTCTGACGGACCTTGCATTGAATAAATCGTACCAATTGATAGACCCAAAAACTCAAATAATGGGCGGTTCAACTCGGCATCACGCTGTGCCAAATAATCGTTCACAGTAATGACATGTACACCTTGGCCACTCAAAGCGTTTAAATAACACGCTAGAGTACCCATAAGGGTTTTACCTTCACCCGTACGCATCTCGGCAATCTTACCTTCATGTAAGGTAATACCACCAATTAACTGAACATCATAGTGACGCATACCCATCACACGCTTAGCAGCTTCACGACAAACTGCAAACGCTTCTGGAAGTAATTTATCTAAACTTTCGCCATTATTATAACGTTGTTTGAATTCTGGAGTTTTTGCAGATAAGTCTGCATCGCTTAAAGCTGATATCGTCGGCTCGAGCGCATTGATTTGCTCAACAATTTTGCGCATGCGTTTGAGTTCACGCTCATTTTTTGTACCGAAGATACCTCCGATCAGACTTGCCAACATGGATAAACTCTCTAAATCTTGCTTGGTCAAATGAATAAACTTTTTCTCAGTCGTTTATTATGGTGTCAGAAATTTGAAGTACAAGGGGTTTGCACAAAACCCCTAAAAAAAATCTGATAGTTAGATGAACGGTTTTTCATTCATCTCATCTCCCCTTAATGTGCCGAGCACCAAAAACACACCATTAACGCTCATCGATTAAGCATAACTTCCGAGAAATCTAATTTAGCAAATTTACCTTAAAGTTACATTGATTAAGCACTTAAAATAATGACTTTTAGTCATATATATTTACACTTATATAAAAAGTTCATAATAAAATACAAAAACAATAATTTTAATCATAAAGTAAATGCTGCATATTCATTCAATCGAATAACAAATTATGAGCAATTGAGGAAAGATCATGACTCTACGATTAGGAGATACTGCTCCCGATTTTCAACAAGAATCGAGTGAAGGCACCATTAATTTTTATGATTTTTTAGGGGATAGTTGGGGAATCTTATTTTCACACCCAGCTGACTATACCCCTGTATGTACAACTGAGTTAGGTTACACAGCAAAATTAAAAGATGAATTTACGAAGCGTAATGTTAAAGCGATTGCTTTGTCTGTAGATGATGTAGAGTCGCACAAAGGCTGGATCAACGATATTAATGAAACACAAAATACAACTGTCAACTTTCCCATCATTGCGGATAAAGACCGTAAAGTATCTGAGCTCTATGGTTTCATCCACCCTAACGCCAGTGAAACTCTGACAGTACGTTCATTAGTGATTATCGATCCTAACAAAAAAGTTCGCTTAATTATTACCTACCCTGCTTCGACTGGCCGAAATTTTAATGAAGTCTTACGTGTTGTTGATTCCTTACAATTAACAGATAAGCATAAAGTTGCTACACCTGCGAACTGGCAGCAAGGTGAAGATGTCGTGATTGTGCCATCACTTAAAGATGAAGAAGAAATCAAACAACGTTTCCCTAAAGGCTATACGGCTGTTAAACCTTATTTACGCCTCACGCCACAGCCTGAGCAAGATTAAAGCCTTTAAAAAGGCTTTAATCGAAGCGCAAGACAAGCGAAGCGCGTAGGCAGAAGTTGTTTAAATATCACACCCAAAAAAGTCATCCAGAGTGATGGCTTTTTTATTTATGTATTGAATAATCATGGTTTTTATTGCTCAGATCAGTTATAACTCGAAGCGATTCGGTAAAAAAATAAAAATCATGATTTATAAAATTCATCATTTAAAGTGTGGCAGCATGTGCCCGGTTTGTGCCCCCTTATTTGGACAAAAAGGCTTTCGAGCTGAGGTAATCTGTCATTGTCTTTTAGTTGAAACTGATCGAGGCTTAGTGCTTATCGATACGGGCTTTGGCTTGCAAGATTACTTACATATGAAGCAACGTCTAGGCTCATTAGTTAAACGCTTAGGCAATATTGAGCATAATCTTGAATTTAGTGCGATCCAACAAATCCAAAAGCTTGGATTTAGCCCCAAAGATGTACAGCATATTTTTGTCACTCACCTTGATTTTGATCATGCTGGCGGTATCTCAGATTTTCCTCATGCGACAGTTCATGTTTTAGCAGCAGAATATAATGCTGCGCAACTTCCGAACTTTAAGGGAAAACTTCGCTATCGAACCAATCAATATAAAGATCATCGATATTGGAACTTTGTTGAATATCAACAAGGTGAGGCATGGTTCAACCTCGAAAAAGTAAAAGGTTTTCCGCTGTTTCAAGATGAAATTTTAATGGTGCCACTGTTGGGACATTCGGCTGGACATTGCGGTATTGCCATAAAGCAACCAAATCAATGGTTATTATTTTGTGGAGATGCCTACTACTCACACCTAGAGTTAAACCCTAAAAATAAATTAAGATCACTTGGTTTGGTGGAAAAAACATTTGCAGAAGATAATGAAAAACGTCTTTTTAACCTCAAACGCTTACAGCATTTGGCTCAATATGAACCAACGATTGAAATAATTTGTGCTCACGACCCTGATGAGCTGAAACGGTATCAAACATGAAGAAATTATCGCTCCTTACACTTGTTATCTGTATAAATTTACAAGGGTGTATGCAGCACGAAAGTATTGCCCATGAGCATCGACCACAAGATTGGGGAAGCTTAGTTTCTCAGACTCATAATTTTTATCAAATTAGTAATGATGTTTATCGCAGTGAACAACCTGATGCTGCAATGATTTCAGAATTAAAGAATAATCAAATTGGAACCATTATTAATTTAAGAGCCAAAGACGCAGATAGTTTAGTTTTTAAAAATGAAAATTTTAATCTTGTGCATATTCCTATCAACACTTGGGCAATTGATCGACAAGATCTCTTAGAAGTCATGCAGCAAATCAAAATTGCCAAGCAGAATGATCAGCGCGTTTTATTGCATTGCTACCATGGTTCAGATCGTACAGGCGCCAGTGTTGCCATGTATCGCATTATTTTTGAAAATTGGGCAATTGATGATGCGGTTAAAGAAATGAAGCAAGGTGGTTATGGCTATCATATTATTTGGAAGAATATTGACCGTTTATTTACGCCTGAAAATGTAAGATGGATTCAGCAGCAACTGTCGAATTCCTCTAGCTAAAGACTGGATTACTTTTGTATGCAAATGCAATTATTAGGCAAATAAGTTGGCTCAATCACCAACTTATTTCTTGTTTTCATTCTTATCAATTACATCCAAAAATATACATTTAAAGATAGATAATCATCAAAAATATGGTTTAACTTTATGATTTTCCCAAAGCGGCGTTGCTGAGTAATATCTTCAAAATTTCAGAATCACCACCATCACTGTCTGTCACTAATAAAAAGACTTCCCCATCAGATCTCGACTCGAACCAAGTAATCCCTTCAACTTTGATTGGCAGTGTCTGTCCTTTCGCATCTTGAATCAAATGAGTCGCTAAAGCTTTACCATCAGGCGAAAACACCAAGATAAAACTTCCTAATACAGCACCGTCATCATAGGTATTGAGTGTTTGTTCGACTGTAGCTGTAGCAATAATCAAATTTTTATCCGCTAAAAAACAAGCATCTGAAATGCCACTTGCTGAACCTTCAAGCTCAGCTAAGCTCAATTTGAGCGAATGTATAAGTGCATTTGCTAAGGATTTGCCTGCTTGAATTTTGATTAGATCAAAGACTAAAACCCCATGATGGAGATTTATGTTACCACGTTGAAAAATATAGAGATAACGATGGTCTGAACATATGGCTTCTATATTGAGATCAGCCCCGCCTGTTAATTCAACCTGATACTGCAAAAAATCATAATCAACCGCTTCCAAGAAAGTTTTGACCTGATCATTAACAGGGTTATAGAGTAATGCTCGTTTTCGATTTTCTGTAGAACCCGAGCCCATCACCAAAAGCTGTGATTGTCCGTCCCAACTTATGCAAGTTAAAGCTTCAAAATCCGGCTTCTGTTCTTTGCTTAATGCACTTAGCGGTATTTGCTCTGAAGGATCAAATAACGGGATTTTTTCAAAGACCGTTGTATCGGCCATGTTCTGGGTTCGATTGATTTTTAATAAATAAGGGAGATTATCACCAACAAAATAAACATCCTCCCCCACACAAGCAACTCCAGACAGTGCGCTAATCACTGAATCATGTGCAAAAACAAATTTTTCTAATATTTTGATCGTTGTATTCATCTTCAAGACCCCCTATTGAATGGAACACTCCTCAACAAGAATAAAGCTTTTGAAGTGTTCCTGATTGGATTTAGGGGATAATCAGCCGTTATCGCTGATCAAGTGGCACCCAGTCAATTACCCATGCTGATTTCATATTTAAACTTGAATCAGAAGTAATTTTCTTACGAGCAGCATCTGCTGTCTCACGGTCTTTTGCAGGTCCAACCATGATACGAATACCCTTACTGGTTGGGCTTGTAGTTACCTTATAGCCTTTAGCCCGTAATTTAGAAACAACCGCATCTGCATTTGCTTGGTTAGCAGCCAAAGCCACTTGAACCATCCACTTTTTATCGCCATTTTCAAGCAATTCACGCGCTTTTTCAGCTTCAGCTTTTTTCTCAGCATCCGCTTTTCGTTTAGCATCAGAGGCTTTTTTATCAGCTTCTGCTTGTCGCTTGGCTTCAGCAGATTTCTTGTCTGCTTCTGCTTGACGCTTCGCTTCCGCAGCCTTTCTATCTGCTTCTGCCTGTCGTTTTGCTTCGGCTGCTTTCTTGTCAGCTTCCGCTTGGCGTTTTGCTTCAGTTGCTTTCTTGTCAGCTTCCGCTTGACGCCTAGCAT
This sequence comes from Acinetobacter lactucae, assembly GCF_001605885.1. GTDB lineage: Bacteria > Pseudomonadota > Gammaproteobacteria > Pseudomonadales > Moraxellaceae > Acinetobacter > Acinetobacter lactucae. The sequence continues at coordinate 203,273 of NZ_LRPE01000038.1, forward strand.
CAGCCGCTTTTTTGTCTGCTTCTGCTTGTCGTTTAGCTTCAGCTGCTTTTTTCTCTGCATCTAGTTTTGCAGTATCAGTTGTTTTATTCACCGTATTGGTTTGCTGGTTTTTAGCTTTCGCCTCACCCACTAACTCCGGTGGAATATTATCTGAACTTTCTTGAGCCGCTGTACGGCGCGCATTAATCGCAGCGTACTCTGCTGCAGCTTTACGAGCGGCATCAGCTTCAGCTTGCTGCTGCATTGCTAAAAACTCAGCTGCACGTGCCTCTTGCTCAGCAACGGCTTTTTCACGCGCACGACGCTGCTCTTCAAGCAAACGTTTTTCAGTTTCAACATCAACCGCAAGAGGTTGTAGTTGTACCATTTGCCCTTCAGTTGTCTGTTTTGGTTTAGTTTGAGTTTTTGGCGATGTGGATGCGGATGGTTGAGCTTCAACCTGTTTTATTTCCTCATTTCCTTTTAGAAGTAATGCTGCCAATAAAACACCACCTCCTAGTAAAACAACGCCACCCATCCAGCGTTGTTTGTTATTCATTGACATTCTTCCAAATACTCCCAAATCGCTTCTAAAGTATGAAACGAACCACAGGCCAAAATCAGCTGATTGTTATTTGTTTGCTCAAGCGCTGATTTAAAAGCCTCTTTGATATTGCCATATTGTTGTACTGTCTGGCCTTGCAAGGCATCATTGAGTTGCTGAATCGGTGCAGCACGCGGCACATTCAATTCAGCAATTTTCCAATGTAAAACAGTAGGTTTCAATAAATCGACTACTGATTTTATATCTTTATCTGCCAGCATTGAAAATACTGCGACAACTTCTGTGTACTGTTTATTGTATTCTAAGAAATTTCGCAATTGCTTTAACAAAAATTCAACACCATGTGGATTGTGTCCAGCATCAAAAATGACCGTCTTCCCATCCACTTGACGCTGTTCAAAACGCCCAGCTAAGCGAGCAGTTTGAATACCTTTTTCTAATGCTGACTGAGAAATCTCAAGTCCGCTATTTAAAATAGCAGCAACCGCCGCAGCAATATTTTCAATCGCTAATATACCTAACGGAAGTTTTAAAGTGGTTCCTTCCGAAGCAAAGTACCAGTTTTGTCCATCATCTGCGAGCTTATAAAAATAATCACGATTAACGGTATATAACTCTGCTTGTGTACTTTGTGCCTTATCTTGAATTGCTTGCGGTAATGGTTGCTCACCCGCAAAGATAACTGGAATATGTGGACGAATAATACCTGCTTTTTCAAAAGCAATTTTTTCGATGGTATCGCCTAACCAGTCTGTGTGATCTAGGCCAATATTAGTAATCACTGCAACGTTAGGATCAATCACATTGACGACATCTAAACGCCCGCCCAAACCGACTTCGAGCACCCATACATCACATTGTTGTTGTTTAAAAATAACAAAAGCAGCCAAAGTGGTTGCTTCAAAAAAAGATAAGCTTAAATCACAATCGCGACGAGCCTGATCGACTTGAATAAAAGCATCAATCAGACTTTGATCATCGACTTCAACTCCACCTAATTTGACTCGCTCATTAAAACGATAGATATGCGGTGACTGATATAGCCCAACGTTATAACCCTGTGCGTTTAATATCGCAGCCAGTGTGGTTGTGGTTGAGCCTTTACCATTCGTTCCGGCTACTGTAAAAACTTTAGCATTAGGCTGAGTTACACCCAGCTTTTCTGCAACAGGAATTACACGTTCCAGTCCAAGATCTATCCCTGTAACGTGAACATGGCTCCAATAATTGAGCCATGTATCTAAAGAGTCTATTGAAAGTGGAGCTTGTTGGTTCAAGGTAAGTTCATCAATTTCGATACAAGTCGAGATACAGTATCACGTAAAGCATGACGATGAACAATCTGATCGATTACACCATGATCAAGCAAATATTCAGCACGTTGGAACGGCTCTTCAAGAGTTTCACGTACAGTCTGCTCAATTACACGTTTACCAGCAAAGCCAATCATCGCTTTAGGTTCAGCAATATGAATATCACCCAACATTGCTAAAGAAGCTGTTACACCGCCATACACAGGATGTGTTAACACCACGATATACGGTAAGCCAGCATCTTTTAATTTTTGAATCGCAGCAGAAGTACGCGCCATTTGCATAAGTGACAACATACCTTCTTGCATACGTGCGCCACCAGAAGCTGCGAAACAGATTAATGGTTGACGTTTTTCAATTGCAAGCTCGGCAGCCTGTACAAAACGGTCACCTACAACCGTACCCATTGAGCCGCCCATAAAGTCGAACTCAAAAGCACATGCAATCATATCTACGCCATTTAAGTTACCTTGCATGGCAATTAATGCTTCCGTTTCACCAGTTTTGGTTTGCGCTTCACGCATACGATCTGGATACGGTTTAGAGTCAACAAACTTTAATGGATCTTTGGCACTAAATTCTTGACCCAATTCAGTTACAACATTATCGAAGAACCAGTTCAAGCGGTCACGAGCTTTCATTCGTAAGTGTTCATCACATTGCGGACAAACATAAGCATTGAAAGAAATTGCTGTACGTGTCACTAGTGCATGACATTCAGGACATTCAATCGTTGGCTCAGTAAATGTTGCTTTGAGAATTTGTTGCTCATCTGCGACTTCAATACCTGGAACCGGACGTTTTGTCCATGGTGTCGAAGGGCTAAGAACTTTCCCTGGTTTCACTTCTTGATTCATACTAACTCATCGAGCGCTGCTCGAAGCTCCTTGACTTTACTCACCGTCTGTTCAACAGCGTCATCCGCTGCCAACGTTGCAAAATTTTTAACGAAAGCACTACCTACAATCACGGCATCAGCAACATTACCCATTGCTTTTGCTGAAGCGGCATCACTAATACCAAAACCAACACCCACTGGAATATTAGTGGCATTTTTGATTTTTTGAATACGCGCAGCAGCTTCTGCCGTATCAAGTGTTGCTGCTCCAGTTACACCCTTAAGTGAAACGTAGTAAATAAAACCACTTGCCTGATTAGTCACATGTTGAATGCGTTGATCTGTAGAAGTTGGCGCAAGTAAGAAAATTTGGTCCATATCATGTTGTTTCAACACAGCACCAAATTCTTTTGACTCTTCTGGTGGTAAATCCACAAGTAATAAGCCATCTACACCACATTGTTTCGCATGAGAAACAAACTTCTCGTAACCAATTACTTCAACCGGATTTAGATAACCCATTAAAACAACAGGTGTTTCCTGATCCTGCTCACGGAACTCTTTTACCATGTTGAGTGCATCCAACGTATTGGTCCCTGCTGCAAGCGCACGTTCAGCTGCAAGCGCAATTACTGGACCATCAGCCATTGGATCTGAAAATGGTAGACCAAGCTCAATGACATCTACTCCTGCCGCAACCATTTTATGCAGTAACGGAACCGTTACTTGTGGCTGTGGATCACCCGCCATAACATAAGATACAAGCGCTTTACGTTGTTGGGACTTAAGCTTTTCAAAACGGGTGGCAAGACGTGACATAGGGTTGTGCTTTCCTTGAATTATTTAAAATTGAGGAGTTGTTTGTAGAAATACAAGAACATCGCATTTTAACGCTATTTTTTGTCCATTGAATAGGTCTAACGTTATGGCGATATTCGATTGTATGATTCATACAACCCATAGCGTACATTTATCAATATTTTGAAACTTTTCTCAATGATCAAAGCTTCCTATTTTCGAGCCATTATTAGATCGCAGAATGAGTAAAAAATCGCCACTCAAAGTTTATTTATCAATATTTTTATGGGCGAGTTGCAATTCCCTTTTTCGTGTGAGTAAAGTTTGTCCTGTCAAATTTTTATGCGCCCGTGCAAGTGCCGACTGGTCCGAATATCCTAACTGTTCAGCAATTGTAGTCAGACTTTCATTTTGATGAAGCAATATTTCACAGCGTTTCATGCGTTCAGCATCTAAAATTAATTTAAATGAAGTGTTTAACGACTGAAGTTGGCGCTGTAGGCTTCGTACTGAAATATTCAACTCGATAGCAATATCCTCTATTTTAGGGGCTTGTTGCTTATGTTTTAAATATTCATGAATAATCCAATGTATCTGTTGAGCTAAATCTATATGTAATTTGCGCTGAGCCAATGCTTCTTCTGCCTGTTTCACCAAAAGTTGCATTAAGGTTGGGTCTGCATGACGAGGACGAACATTTAATCCTTCACTTGCAAAAGTTAATGCATAGTAAGGTTGCTCAAATGATAATTTGCATTGAAAGAAACGCTGATAGTGAACTAATGGACCACGTGAGCGGTGCACGAACTCAACATGCTGCAAGAGAAAATCATGAAAAGGAGCAATTTGTTTAGCAAGCTGTACCATAGCCGCTAACGTCAGCTCACAAAGAATGATATTACTGGCATCAACTAACGGCCAATACAAACGGATATTAGAAGGATCTTGTTCAACTTGCATAGGCACGACTTGCTCACCGTCAATCACGAGTCGATGAAATTTCATAATATATTCAAGAACCTCTGAGAAACTGCCGCTTCGAGAAGCCATATAACCCAATACACCAAAATTGGCAGGTGTAATACAAGTTGCCATTTCCAAGGCCAAATTAGAAACTTGTAGACTAGACTCTGTCAGCTCTAAAAGTTCAAGAAAAAAATTTAAAGAAGATTGAGCATCAATAGATGAAGCTAAAATATTTTGAACTTGTCGGGCCTGAACATCCGTAAGATTTAATCCCTGCCAATCGATTCCTTTTTCTTTTAGATAGGTATTCCACAGATAAAAATAGCCATTTGAAATCGTAAAATCCTGCATGGCTCATCCTTTTTTTAATGCCATCTTGTCGCAAACTGTATAAAAATTGGCAATAACTGTCAAAACAAAGCCGACCATTCGCGACATACTAATGAACATGTTAGATGCGAGAAATAAAAATATGAACGCACATGTTTCTTATCAAGTCGAGCCCGTGGTTCGTAAAGATCTAGATTTTCATTTAAGCGAAGCACCACGCTTTTGGTTTAATAATGATCCTTTTTTGACTCGTATGTTTGATGCACTCAGCTTAACCTTTCCCGATGGGGAGCGTTATTTCATCGAATGCGTTCGTATGTTCCGTGACAAAATTGATGATCCAGAACTACAAAAACGGGTTGCAGACTTTATTAAACAAGAAGCTCAACACGGTATTGCACATGACAAAATGAATCAGCTCATGAAAGAACAAGGTATGCCTGTTGATCAGTTCACAGCCACGCTTAAAAGAATTTTTCGTTTTGAGCTCACCAAACGCTCACCGCAATACAACATTGCGATGACGGCGGCGGCTGAACATTTAACAGCGTTAATGGCAGAAACCTTTTATAGCCATAAAAAAACTTTAGAAAATGCTCACCCCTATGTTCGAGCACTGTTTGCGTGGCATGCCATTGAAGAGATGGAGCACCGCGATGTTGCTTTTGATGTCATGAAACAGGTGGGTGAAGTTCCTGAGTCAACTCGTCGTTTTGTATTGGTTCTTACGACAGTACTCATGTTTGGTTTTACTCTCTATCGCACCAATGTCATGTTGAAATGTGATGGCTTTAGTTCTAGAGAACGACTCTTGATGAGCCTTAAAGGCTTACCTTGGTTCTTTGGTAAAAATGGCACATTAACCGCCATGAAAAGCCAATATTTAGATTGGTTTAAAAAAGATTTTCATCCAAGTCAGCATCCGGTCATTCGTCAATATCCAGTTTGGATTGAAACACTTGAAAAGACCAATGACCCAATTGCAGCTGGTGAAGCATTCTGGCAAGCAGGTTTATAACCTGCTTGTCACCATTTTGCATAATGTTGTTCTAGTAAGCCGTATTGTTCATTGCAATTGATTATATCGGATGCCTCATGTTCAATCGTGCCACTAATTTTAGCTTGCCACTGATTGAACTGACTGCCGATCATTCTTAAATTAATATTTTCGTACCTGCACCAACCAATATGTACTTGCAGATTAAGCTTTTGATCTAAAGAGCTAATTTGCCAAAGTTCATCATTTACTTTTTCAAATAAAACATCTGCTAGTGGAAATAAAACTCCGTTAATCCATAAGCAGTTTTCATTACCAAAGCTTTCATTAACCCCTGAAGCTAAATTTAAACCAATACGCCGCCCTTGCTCATCCCAAAAGTTACATGAAAGCCAGAACCAAGCTGTTTCAGGTCGCAAAAAGCCACAAGTATCATCTAAAGATGCAAATGTCTTTTCATCAAATTGTACGACTTGGTTTTGTTTATTAATAAACATGCCCTCTACAGCCAGAGTGGACTGCTTTTGGGTATAAGTCCAACCGTTGATGCCAGTTGGCGTACACAAACTTAATATATCGGTTCCAGCACAAAAAATTCGAGCGCTAAGTTGAATCTCTCCATATTTTGTGACTCGAATGTACCGCACACCATTGGCATGCTGAATATCAAACTGATAAGGAGATTTAGAAAAATAACTTTGATTAAACAACGGCTGTTCATCAAGATAGGTTTTATGACCTAAAGGCTGAATGGCATTCCACTCAATAACCTGCCCTGTTTCATGATCATAAATATAGAAAAAACCATGCCCAACCCAGCCGATATCTGCAATAGCCAGACCAATACTAAAGTGTTTGTGTTGAATGCCACAGAATTTAAATTTCTTGTATTTTAATTGCTTACGCCAGCCTTTTAAGACCTTACCATAAGGGGTTTTATAAATATAATGTTGTACGTGAATGGTTGACGGTACAGATTCAAAACGCCCGTAGCGAGGCTGTCCATTTTCTTGAATTAAATCCATTTACCCACTTCCATATGAATATTAGATTTCAAATGACCTATTCCACGGTCAAATACGTATTTTCCCAAATTGTTGCAGCAAAATCGCCTTTTATTAAATGAATATAGCGCCCTGCTACACAATCTATTGCTAAGCAGTCATCAATATCAATGACTCGATCTGTATGTGCTTTTTGCCACTGTTGATCTATAAACTGTTTACCTAATTGTTTGGCAGCTACCGCATTTGGTGCAACCACAAACTCATAACGGTGAAGTTCACCGAATTCATTTGCATTATATCCGCCCAGATTAATTAAATATAACTTTAAGTCATCTGGTTGTGGAGCAGCATCTGTAAAGTGAATTTGATAATTTTGCTCTTGAGAGCTAACTCCTGAGAGCTTGGCCCAAGCATCAATATGTAATCCTTGAGCCTCACCAAACCAAGCCTGTTTAAGTTGAGGATAAACTTCTTCCAAAGTATCCCCTACCGCCATGACTACATCATGAACTTCTGTATTAGCACGGGCATGACGCCCGCCCAACATCACCATAAACAAACTTGGCATTGTTGTATCCTCTTACATCTCGACCATTTCTACGCCATCAATACGTGCAACTGTCATTAAATCTTTATCGCCACGACCTGAAACAGTTGCAATAATAATCTGATCTTTAGACATGGTTGGTGCAAGCTTAGAGACGTATGCCATCGCGTGCGAGCTTTCTAGTGCAGGAATAATCCCTTCGATTTTGGTTAAATCACGGAAACCTTGCAGAGCTTCTGTATCATTAATCGGCACGTATTCTACGCGCTTCATATCTTTCAAGAAGCTATGTTCAGGACCAACACCTGGATAATCAAGGCCTGCCGAGATACTGTGTGTCTCAATAATCTGGCCCTGTTCATCACTCATCAAGTAAGTACGGTTACCATGTAATACACCAACATGACCCGCATTTAACGGTGCAGAGTGTTTACCAGTTTCAATACCAAAACCAGCTGCTTCAACGCCATACATTTTCACGTTGGCATCGTTTAAAAACGGATAGAACAAGCCCATTGCATTTGAACCGCCGCCGACACAAGCAACTAATGCATCTGGTAAGCGACCTGCTTGTTCCAAAATCTGTTTACGTGCTTCACGGCCAATAATCGACTGGAAGTCACGAACGAGTTGAGGATATGGATGTGGGCCTGCAACTGTACCAATCACATAGTACGTCGTATCAACGTTGGTTACCCAGTCACGCATCGCTTCGTTCATGGCATCTTTCAGCGTTTTAGAACCACTTTGTACAGGTACAACTGTTGCTCCCAATAAACGCATACGATAAACGTTCATGGCTTGGCGCTTAACGTCTTCGGCACCCATATAAACAACACATTCAAGACCCAAACGTGCTGCAATTGTTGCAGTTGCTACACCATGCTGCCCTGCACCAGTCTCAGCAATAATACGTTTTTTACCCGAAAGCTTTGCCAATAACGCCTGACCAATCGTGTTATTTACCTTGTGTGAGCCTGTATGGTTTAAGTCTTCACGTTTAAGATAAATTTGCGCACCACCTAACTCTTTTGACCATCGCTCAGCATAATAAAGTGGACTAGGACGACCTACATAGTAGGCTAGATCGCGGTCGAATTCTGCCAGAAACTGTTCATCATTTTTCATGCGAGAATAGAGATTTTCTAAATCTTCTAATGCCGCCATGAGTGTTTCTGACACAAAACGTCCGCCATGGATACCGAAATGCCCTGCAGCATCTGGGTACTGTGTATAGTCAATCACATTGTTTTGCTGATCCACGTTGGACTCCTTGCATAAATCGTTCAATGAGTTGTTGGTCTTTTATACCTTTTGCGGACTCTACGCCTCCGCTCACATCTACTGCAAAAGCACCGGTAGTATGAATAGCGTCAATGACATTGTCAGGGGTTAAACCACCTGCCAAGATTAAAGGAATATCAAGTTTTGGAAATTTAGACCAGTCAAACTGATGTCCTGTGCCCCCTTTAAGCTCAGGATGCCACGCATCGAGCAATACAGCACTGGCACCAACCATCTGATATTTTTGAATTTCAGCAACTACATCCAGATCAGGTTTAACCTGAATCGCTTTATACCAGCGACGTTTACAATGGCGAGCTATTTCCTGACATTGTTCAGGAGTTTCATCGCCATGTAGTTGTAATACATCTAGGGGAACACAATCAAGTACATCCTGAATTTCAGTAGCACTTGCATTAACAAACAAACCAACCATTTGTACATAAGGTGGAATTACTTTTGCTAATTCTTCTGCCTGTTCAATTGTCACGTTTCTTGGACTCGGCGGGAAAAAAACAAAACCTATCGCATCTGCTCCAGCAGTAATAACTGCCTGAACATCTTCAATGCGAGTAATTCCACAGATTTTTGCTCGTGTACGTTTTTGGTTTGATTGGCTCATGAGCTGTTTAAACTACAACCATTTCTTAAAATAAGCGCCATTGTAATGCAATTTTTGCCCCTTGCGTAAAAGTTCTCTGGGAATTGGGCTAAATGACATTGTATGAAATAAATCGTCACTTTATACTGCGTAAAATTGGAAGCAAGTGTAAGCAATTAATGCTTTAGGGAAGCTGGTGAAAGTCCGGCACTGCCCCCGCAACGGTAACAATGTAAAGCATATTTTTTAAGTCGAGAGCGACTTACACCACTGCAATCATGTGGGAAGGTGAATATGTCCATAACATAAATATGGCGCTGAAGTCCGGAGACCTACTTGTTTCATCTATCTACCCGATCATTCACGTGGGGTGAATGTATGGAGCATGTTATGTCTAATTCTTTTCAACCTACTCGTCTGGTAGGGGCTATCGCTATTGCGATGGGGTTTTCACCTGTTACTTTTGCTGAAGATACCACCAACGCAACTCAACTTGATCCAATTGTAGTCACTGCTTCAAAAAGTGCTGAAAAAGCGAGTGAAGTTCCGGCGCGTATTTCAGTTATTGATGAAAAAACAATAGAACAAAATCCAATTGCAGATTTACCCTCGCTATTAAGAAAAGAAGCTGGCTTAACTATCCATCAAACAGGTGGTTATGGCCAAACAGCTTCTGTATTTATCCGAGGAGCTAGTGCTGGACACACTCTATTTTTACAAGACGGTATGCGTTCAAATACTGCGACTGTAGCTGGTCAAAATATTCACTTATTTGATACAACCGATATTAAACAAATTGAAATATTACGAGGTCCTGCATCAGTTCAATATGGTACTGATGCTATTGGCGGTGTAATTCAATTAATTTCAAAAACTCCTACACAAAATAAAATCTTTACGACAATCGAAGCTGGTGAGAAGAATACTTATAAATCTATTTTAGGTTTAGATTTAGCCCAAGATGGTTATTATGCTCAAATTCGTGGTCAACGTTTTGAAACAGATGGTGATCAAATCATTAGCAATGACAATCGCAAAGCTGGTTTTGATCAAAAAGGATATTCAGCTAAAGTTGGCGTTGAAAAAGAGCAATATGCTTTATCAGCTGAAATCAAAGAAAATAAAGGTACTGGAGACTTTTTTTCTTATGGCGCAGCGCAAGCGTATGATTTTACTAACCGCTTATATAATGTTAACGCCCGCCTTAATTTGACTAACAATATTATTTGGAATACTCGTCTTTCTCAATTTGAAGACCAATATAATTTAATAAAAGCAGCGTATCCGTCAATTGTAAATACAAAGCAACAAGAGGTAGATTCAAATATTAAATGGCAATTTACACCAAGCCAAAATATTTTATTTGGGGTAGAACATAATAAAACAACTGCAGAGAAAGTAGTTGCTTATAGTGGCGATACAGGATTCGATAATTCTAATAAGACGACTGGCTATTATTTACAACATCAATATCAACATGATGGCATTAATACCCAAGCAGGTATTCGTGTAGAAGATAATGACCAATTTGGTACACATACAGTTGGACAACTTGCGGGGCGCCTTCTTGTAACACCAACCACAAGTGTATATGCAAATATTGGTACAGCTTTCCGTGCACCAGTTGTAGGACAAATTATTACGGAACCAGCTTGGTGGGGAGGAAATCCAGATTTAAAACCAGAAGAAAGTGTGTCATATGAACTTGGATTTGATCAAAAACTAAATCACGGCTTAAATGTATATGGTTCGGTTTATCAAACTAAGGTTGATAACTTGATGGTATCTTCTGCTGCAACAAATTTCGTATTTTATAATATTGATAAAGCAACCTTAACTGGGGCTGAGTTAGGTTTAAAATGGTCACTAGATAATTGGTTTATCAATGCTGAATATGCTTACATTCAACCTAAGAATGATGAAACTGATCAAGATGCGCCAAATCGCCCACGTCAAAACTTTAATATGAATATTGGTTGGGATAATGGTGTATATGGCTTCAACACAGCTTTTGTTGCAAAAGGCAAAGCAAAAGATATACAAGATGTTCCAGGCTATACTACTATTGATTTTAACGCTTATTGGCAAATGAACCCAAATGTCAAAATCTTTACTAATATCCAAAATTTATATGATACAGACTATAAGACTGCATGGAATAAAGAAGTCGGTTCATACTATATTGCCAGTGGCCGTCTTGCATCTGCTGGTGTGACCTTGAGCTACTAAGCAAAACTTTATTATAAAAATATTTTCTTAACTCCAGTTTCGGGGTAATGTTCTGACCGACATTATCCCTTTTTTATGTTCAGGATATACATCATGGGACACCGTTTAAGCAAAATCTATACACGCACAGGCGACTCAGGTACCACAGGTTTAGGCGATGGTTCTCGTGTTGCCAAGGACGATTTACGAATTGCAGCACTTGGTGATGTCGATGAACTTAACGCCATAATTGGGGTACTTCGTGCTCAAATCACCAATAGCCAAGTAACTGACAAGGCCAATTGGGATAAAAGCCTGAGTCTTATTCAACATTGGCTTTTTGATTTAGGTGGAGAGGTTTGTATTCCAAATTACAATTTACTCCAGCCCGTTTGTATTGAGTTTCTTGAAAAAGAAATTGACCGTATGAATGAAGATTTGCCTATGCTTAAAGAGTTTATTCTGCCGTCTGGCACTTTATCGTGCAGTTACGCTCATCAAGCACGTGCTGTTTGTCGACGTGCAGAACGATCTCTGATGTCAGTACAAACTCGTGATCAAAATATTCAAGCCACTGCCCTTCAACTTTTAAATCGCCTATCTGACTGGTTATTTGTTGCATCACGAGCTTTACAGCGTGCCGAAGGTGGTCAAGAAGTGCTTTGGCAAAAAAATATTAATGAGATTATTTAAAAATAGATTAGATTAAACATGGTCTCTGCTCTTTTCAAAGAGACCATAGTCAAAATATTTCATAGAAGAAAATTATGCGCATTATTGGTCATCGTGGTGCACGCAAAGAAGCTCCTGAAAATACACTAGGCGGTTTTCAGCACATAAAAAATTTAGGTATTCGTGGTGTCGAATTTGATATTCGTCAGCTTCAAGACGAAGAGTTGGTCGTAATCCATGATGATAATTTTTTACGTACAGCTGGAGTAGATCAAATTGTTGAGCAATCTACTTTGGCTCAAGCACTCTCATTTGATCATCGTCAAAACTGGCCTGACTGGCCAAGTTCAGAGCCAACACCAACTCTCACAGGCGTTTTAAATTTACTTGATAACTTCGATCATATTGAAGTCGAAGTGAAAGCTGTAAGAGACATGGTTTTAGCAGAAAAAATTGTTCAAAAGCTTGAGGCCGAATTACAAGGTTTTGAGAAAGTCGTCACCATCACAAGCTTTGATCTTCAAATTTTAACTGCCTTACGCGACATAAACTCTCAATTCAAACGTGGATTATTAGTGGAGCTTCCAGTTGGAGCAACAGCAATTGAACTCGCTCATCAATATGGTTGCTGTCATATTGGCTGGCACGATCAACTAGCAACAGATGAAATGATTCAGCTTTCACAGCAGGCCGACTTAAATATTAGTGTCTGGACAGTAAATGATGTAGAAAGAGCAAAAAGACTTAAGGATTTAGATGTACAAGGGTTAATTACAGATATTCCAACCACGATGTTACAAGCTCTATAAATATAAAAAAGGTGGTAAAACCACCTTTTATTTCTTTTGTGCCTGAATAAGGCGTTGCCCACTCTGATCAAGTAGATATAGCGTATTACCTACGAGTTGGAAGCGTTGAATACGTTGCAAAGCATCCACCAGCTCTGCCTCTTGGGCCAAAGCACCATCACAGCTTAAATGTCCTGCATTTACCTGCATGTCAAGTTTTTGTTGGCTAAAATCAAATGTATAACGACCAAAAACTGCGTTACATCCAGTATGGCCTGATACCGTTTTGATAGCAGAATTTAAAGAGAGCGTCGGCCACTGTGTAAAGAATTTTGCCTTATGGCCACTGATCTGGGTGATCTGCCAATCAATATCTTGAACGCCATCCGGACTCACTCTCTTTTTTACAATAGGGGCTTGAGTCTGATGAACTGTTCTTTTTGTTTGAACTTTTTTTGTATTTTGTTCAGGTGCACTTTGACATGCGGCTAATACAAGACTGATTGTGACCAAGACGCACTTCAAAGATAATTTTCTAGAAATATCAATGCTGTTCTTTTTTTTCAATCGTTGTACGTTCATTAAACAACTTCTCCTGCTTGAAAAACTTTTTGACATAGTTTAATTCTGTTACGGTTCTTTCAATACATCTGTACAATAATGCTAGTGATTCTCACTAAGCACGTGCTAATATGAAGGATAGAATAGCAATATATCTTGATGATTGGTTTTGCTATGTCGTTTTGTCTTTGTACCTTGTTTCACAAGGATTCTAGGAGCGCTGCCGGATATGACTTCCGCCCCACTCAAAGCCCCAATTAACTGGACCGCTAGCATTACCTTAATTGGTTTACCAATTCTTGCCGCAATCATAATCCCGATTTATGCGTATTATTATGATTTTAGTGTAAGCGCATGGGTAAGCTTATTTTTTCTTTTAGCTCTAAGTAGTATGGGGATTACTGCTGGTTACCATCGCCTTTGGGCTCATCGAGCTTATGAAGCGTCGTTACCACTTAAAATTCTTTTAATGATCGGTGGAACATTTGCCGTACAAAATAGTATTTTGTTCTGGGCATCTGGTCACCGTACTCACCATCGACATGTTGATGATGTTGATGAAGATCCATATTCAATTGAACGTGGTTTTTGGTATGCCCATATGGGTTGGATGATCCGCGATCATTCTCCATCTGAGCCTGACTTTAAAAATGCACCAGACCTTCTCAATGATAAATTGGTCATGTTCCAGCATAAATATTATGCGCTACTTGTAGTTGCAGTTCATGTTGGTATTTTAGGTTTAATTGGTTGGGCAACTGGCGACTTATGGGGCGTAGTCCTTTTAGGTGGTCTATTGCGTTTAATCATTAGCCATCAAGTTACATTCTTTATCAACTCACTTTGTCACATGTGGGGTAAACGTCCGTATACAGACGAAAACACTGCACGTGATAATTTCTGGTTGGCTATTGCTACTTGGGGTGAGGGTTACCATAACTATCACCACATCTTCCAATACGACTATCGTAATGGTGTGAAATGGTGGCAATATGATCCAACAAAATGGTTAATTTGGTCATGTTCTAAACTCGGTCTAGCTAAAAATTTACGTCGTATTCCAAGCTTTAATATTAAGAAAGCTGAATTAGCGATGAAATTTAAATATGCTGAACAAGACCTTGCTATTTATGGTCACGATGTAAATGCTGATATGACTCAGATGAAACAACGTATTGCTCAGGAATACGAAGCTTTTACCCATACATTAAATGACTGGGCAAAGCTTAAAGAGCAAGAGCTACAAGCGAAAAAAGCAGCGATGGCTGAAAAAATCCATAAAATGGATCATAAGCTTAAAGTTGATTTCCAATTACTTGAGCATCGTCTAAGTCATCATCGTGAGTGTTTAGAAACTTTAATGCGCAACATTAAAAAGAACACCAATGTAGTATCAGACTAAAATAAATTCTGATCTAAAATAGCTCTTTCGGGAGCTATTTTTATGCTCGCTTTTTAACTATGGTATAGTGAAATCCGCTCTCTCTATTTTGCTAAACCTATGCAGTTTAATCCACTCTATCCTTTGCTTCCGTCTAAATTATTTCATGTTCAGCAACCATCACCTTTGCGTGGTGCAAAAGCAGGACATTTTAACAGTGCCTTGGCTGATGAACTGCAATGGTCAGAAGATGATAAAAATGCATGGGTTGAGATCTGTAGCGGACAGCTTACATTCACTGAATTTCCTCCTCTGGCTATGGTTTATGCTGGTCATCAGTTCGGACAATGGGCTGGCCAACTCGGCGATGGCCGTGGCTTACTAATTGCGCAAATAATAAATACAAAGGGTCAAACCATCGACCTTCATCTAAAAGGTGCAGGCCCTACCCCTTATTCAAGAATGGGAGATGGGCGAGCAGTATTACGTTCTGTGGTCCGTGAATATTTAGCAGGACATGCTCTAAATGCTTTAGGCGTCGCTTCTAGTCATGCAGTCGGTTTTACAACCTCGACTCAAGGCGTACAGCGTGAAAAACTAGAGCTTGGCGCAATGCTACTCAGAACATCTGAATGTCATATTCGTTTAGGACACTTTGAATGGATTAATCAGTACGCGCCTGGGTTGCTGTCAGAATTCACTCAAAAATGTATTGAATGGCATTATCCAGAATGCCTAGAATCCGAAAATCCAATTTTATCCTTTGCCCAAAAGGTAGTTGAGCGTACTGCAATCATGATTGCGAAATGGCAATTGGTTGGGTTTGCTCACGGCGTCATGAATACCGATAACTTAAATATTACAGGTTCAACACTCGATTTTGGTCCCTATGGCTTTATGGAGCGTTTCCGTCCGAACTGGATCAATAACCATTCTGATTATCAAGGTCGCTATACTTACCAAAATCAACCGAGTATAGGCCATTGGAACTTATGGACGTGGTTAAACAACTTAATTCCTCTCGCTGAATCCGAACAAAAAGATCATTTCAAAGAAGAGTTAGCACGTTGCTTAGAACAATTTGAACCGATCTTTTTAGAGCACTATGGGCAAGGTTTATGTCAAAAAATGGGACTTCCCCATTTCCATAAAGACAGTCTGGATTGTAGTTTTGCTTTTTTAAGAATCTTACAAACTGAACAACTTGATTACACGCAAAGTTTTATTCGTCTTCAAAATAAAGAATACAAAGCTTTACGAGATGATTGTCTTGATACTCGACAGTTTGATGCGTTTCTTAGCCAATATGAAAGCATTCGTGAGCATCAAGATACTGATGAGCTGGATGCGAATATGCAAAAAGCAAATCCAGTTTATATTTTACGTAATCACATGGCACAGCGTGCTATTGAAGCCGCTGAACGAGATGACTTTAGTGAAGTTGACCGCTTATTTAAGCTACTTAATCACCCTTACACAAGACAACTAGAGCTTGAGCAACCACAAGATTTGGGGCCATTACCAAGTGACGTTCCAGATGTAGCAGTGAGCTGTTCTTCTTAATACTTTAAAGACTAAAACTCTCTTAAATCGCTTAGGAGAGTTTCTTAAACATCAAAGAATAATATATGAAAATTATACCTATCATTATTTGTACATTTCTTATAGTTCCACTCGGAATCGCTTTTTATAAATATGAAAAATATTTACCAACTTTTACGCCAAGTCATCAAGCGCTTTCAAATAAAGAGATATTAGAACTCATCAAGACAAAG
The DNA here is from genome assembly GCF_001605885.1 of Acinetobacter lactucae. GTDB lineage: Bacteria > Pseudomonadota > Gammaproteobacteria > Pseudomonadales > Moraxellaceae > Acinetobacter > Acinetobacter lactucae. The sequence continues at coordinate 219,883 of NZ_LRPE01000038.1, forward strand.
CCCATCACCTCAATTGAAGTATTTAAAAACCAACGCGTACTTCTACTTAAAAATAATGAAGAGGTAATTCGGCAATATCCTATTCGTCTTGGCTTTAATCCCAAAGGACATAAACATTTTGAAAATGACGGAAAAACACCTGAGGGAGTTTATTCTATAGATTGGCGTAACTCACAAAGTGCGTACTATAAATCTTTGCATATTTCCTATCCCGATGCGAAAGATATTGCTTATGCCAAGCAACATAATCAACCAACAGGTGGAGATATCATGATTCATGGATCTGTTCCAAAATCTTTACTCTCGATGCCTTTTAGCTCGACTTATATGCCCCATAAGGATTGGACGTTAGGATGTATCGCGGTTAGAAATATAGATATAGATGAAATTTGGCAATTAGTACCCAATCACACCAAGATTATAATTTATCCATAACTCTTTAAAACTATCCACATTTTCTGTGGATAACATTGTGGTTATCCACAGAATAACTTTTATGAAGGCTTATTCTTCAGGGTATTCGAAGCGGTAACCTACACCATAAACTGCTTGAATCCACTCATGGCGGTTACCAGTTTCAGCCGCTTCACTAATTTTTCGGCGCAAGTTTTTGATATGACTGTCAATTACGCGATCGGCAACATCAAAGCTATCTGGATTAATGTGATCCAATAATTGTGCACGTGAATAAACTTGCCCCACATGCTCTAAAAATAGCTCAAGTAAGCGAAATTCGGTTGGCGTTAAGCTCAATGATTTTTGTTGATACCAAATTCTTTGCTGAGCTTTATCAATTCGGAAAGAATCATTTTGTTCAGGCTCTGCCTTACGCTCTAAACGGCGTAAAACAGCTTGTACGCGAGCCACCAACTCTTTTGGACTAAATGGTTTACATACATAATCATCAGCACCCATGTTGAGACCTAATACACGGTCAATTTCTTCGGTACGGGCAGTGACCATAATAATCGGTAAATCTGATTGTTCACGAACTTTACGGCAAATCGTTAAGCCATCCATTCGAGGAACCATTAAGTCCAAAATCATCAAATTCGGTTTACGTTGTTGGAAACTCGCAAAGGCATCTTGACCATCATGAAACATACTTACTTCAAAACCGGCAGCTTCAAGATAATCACGCACCAAATGTGCTAATTCCACTTCATCTTCAACCAACATCACATGTTTCATGAGATATTTTTCCTTTTATATTTAACTCTGCTTTTTAAAAGTAAGTACACAACGTAAACCACCTAATGGTGAATGTTCAAAACTGAGTGTACCATCAAGCGCTTGCGCAATTTTACAAGACAAAGCCAAGCCAAGCCCTGTTCCACCTGTACTACGCGTACGCGAATCATCTACGCGATAGAAACGTTCACCTAAACGGGATAACTGCTCATCACTTAAACCATAAGGGCTGTCATCGACATACAAAGTCCACTCTTGAGGAGTCTGGCTCGTATGAATATGAATTTTGCCACCTGTTTCTGTATAACGAATACTATTACTAATTAAATTAACAACAATCTGTTTAAATCGATCACGGTCTAATAATAGCGGAGAACTTGTCCCTTCAACCTGAATTTCAAGACCAGCCTGCTCAAGTTTTGGTTTAAAGTTTTCAACTTCTTGTAACACCACTTCCCATGGATTTACAGAACTCAAATAACACTTAAGCTGCTGAGCATCTGCCTGCGCCAAGTCTGCAAGATCTTGAGTCAATTTTTTCAGGCTTGAAACCTGACGCATCATCGCCTCTAGATGTTCAGGCGTTGCTTTTCGAATCCCATCTTGCATTGCTTCAATTTGTGCTTGTAATACAGCCAAAGGCGTTTTTAATTCATGGGAAGTATCTGCCACCCATTGACGTCGCGACTCTTCATGCTGATGTAAAATCTCCGCCAAATGGTTCAATTGGGTTGATAAATCACCCAACTCATCATTTCGCTTAATCACAACTTGATGCTGATAATTTCCTTTAGTTAATTCATTGGTTGCATTTAATAAACGCTGAATCGGTTTTTTAAAATAAGTCGCCATTAATAGCGCTGCAACTAAACTTGAAAGTAAAGTCAAAGCATAGATTAAGAGTAAATAGCGCTTTTGATTACTAAAGAAATTAATACTCAGAGCATCTTCTTTATCCAAAACGGGTTTTAAACCTAAATATCCCACCACTTGATTATTTAAGATGATCGGCCGAAATGACATCTGATCTGAAGAAGGTGGTTCACCTACGACAAACTGGTGCTGAGCGTCATATAGAGATAAACGCGAACTCAACCCTAAGCGGTCTGGCAAAGCGATAAAACGCTTCTTACCATTTTGGGTTTCAATATCTTTTAAGCTTCCTTTCTTTGATTTATTTTTATCATCACTTGGACGAAATTGGTTTGCACTTAAAGGGAAACGTAATCCTTCAAAAGGTTGATATTGTGAAGGTAAATTTTGCTCAAGTGTTCTTAACTCTTCATCACTAAAAATAGTATTTTTATTTGTTGGTGCAACTTGAGGTGAAATATTGATAAGCGTATGTTCATCAAAAGAATGCTGCTGTATGGCAATGTCATATTGGCGACGAAGCCACCACTGTGAGAGACGATCGTAGTCATCGGGAGCCGCAGTTCCTTCGATTTGTAAAATCTGTGCCTGAATCGCATTCCCCCAATCATGGTAGACCGTATAGACATCACCCAAATTGGTAATGAGACGGTCGAGTTTCTGCATTTCAACGTCAGCCACGTATTTGGCAAAGTTCTTTTGCATTGTCCAGTGCAAAACGCTCAAGCTTGCAGTCGCAATAAGCAATGTGGTGAGCAAGACTGTCAAAAATAACCGTAATGCAATGGGAACACGTAGAACGTTCAAAAGCACTCTCTCATTTTTACGCTATATTTTGCATTGTAACCAACAACGAAAAGAAAAACTCTCCATTGTTTCTACATCTTTATTATCTAATCTTTAAGCCATCTTAAAACACAACATTAAAAGGCTTTTAAACATGAAAATGACGGCAAAAATTGCATTATTCAGTGCGGCAATTGTAACAATGGGAAGTTTGGCGGCGTGTCAATCGACAACTCAGCCACCAAAGCCAGAGCGTGGAATGATGCATGATGGCCCACGTGAGGGTCACCACCGTATGAAGCATCGTGAATTCACACCAGAGCAAAAAGCAGCATGGGAACAACATCGTGCAGAACGCAAAGCGCGTTTTGAACAAATCCAAAAAGCTTGTGATGGCAAGGCCAATGGACAAACAGTAAATGTTCAAGTTGGCGATAAAACACTTGAAGGCACTTGTAATCTTCGTTTTGAACCAAAACGCCCTCAACCACCAGTTAACGCCCCTGCTCCTGCATCAGCTCAAGCAAAATAATTTTAAAAAATCATGAAATAAAAGGCGCTTATAGGCGCCTTTTATTTATACATAACTATTTACGATTTTGACTATTTGTATCATATAAACATAACCAAAAGTATTTACACTCAAAGCACTTACATCATTTAAGTATTTTTTTCTTGACTTTGCAGTCACAAAGTAAAGGTCCTGAGGTGCTTGTACAGTTATGCAAGTTGTTGCACGATGTAGTAGTCCAAGGTGCCTCATGGCACATTATCATAGATTAAGATTATAACTCTGGTTTCACCAGTATTGAGGAACCCGATATGCCACAATACAAAGCGCCCTTACGTGATATGCAATTCGTTTTGCATGAATTATTAAATGCTGAAGAACACTATGCAAAATTACCTGATTTCCAAGGTAACGTAAGCCGTGAATTGGTTGATCAATATTTAGAAGCTGCGGCGGACTTCTGTGAAAATGAACTTTCTCCTTTAAACCAAGTTGGCGACCGCGAAGGTTGTACTTGGAATGATGGTGTAGTCACTACTCCAACAGGTTTTAAAGAAGCTTATCAAAAATATATTGAACTTGGCTTTCCGTCTTTATCAGCAGAAGAACAATACGGTGGTCAGGCTTTACCTAACTCTTTAGGTATTGCAATTTCTGAAATGGTTGGTACAGCAAACTGGTCTTGGGGTATGTACCCAGGCTTGTCTCACGGAGCTGTGCGTACATTAGAACATCACGGTTCTGATGAACAAAAAAATACTTATTTACCAAACCTTGTTTCAGGTGTTTGGACAGGTACGATGTGCTTAACTGAGTCTCATGCAGGTTCAGATTTAGGTATTATCCGTACTAAAGCAGAACCAAATGCTGATGGTAGCTATGCAATCTCTGGCGAGAAAATCTTTATCTCTGCTGGTGAACATGACATGGCTGAGAACATCATCCATATCGTTCTTGCTCGCCTACCTGGTGCACCAAAAGGTACTAAAGGTATCTCATTATTCATCGTTCCTAAATTCAATGTAAATGCAGATGGATCTATTGGCGAACGTAATGCGGTACGTTGTGGTTCTATCGAACACAAAATGGGTATTCATGGTAACGCAACTTGTGTCATTAACTTTGACCAAGCGAAAGGTTACTTGATCGGACCTGAAAACCGTGGTCTGAACTGTATGTTCACCTTCATGAACACAGCACGTATTGGTACTGCTGTTCAAGGTTTAGCAGCGTCTGAATCATCTTTCCAAGGTGCGTTGACTTACGCGAAAGAACGTTTAGCAATGCGTTCACTTTCTGGTCCTAAAGCTCCAGAAAAAGAAGCAGATCCTATTATCGTTCACCCTGCTGTTCGTAACATGCTTTTAACTCAAAAAGCGTTTGCTGAAGGCGGTCGTGCTCTTGTTTACTTACTTGCTCAATATGCTGACGTCGTTGAAAAAGGCGAAACTGAAGAAGAGCGTAAGTTTGCTGACAACATCTTGTCTTTATTGACTCCAATTGCAAAAGCATTCTTAACTGAAACAGGTTCTGAATCTGCTAAGCACGGTGTACAAGTCTTCGGTGGTCATGGCTTTATTTCTGAGCATGGCATGGAACAAATCGTACGTGATACACGTATTGCTTGCTTGTATGAAGGTACAACTGAAATTCAAGCACTTGATTTGTTAGGTCGTAAAGTATTGCAAACTCAAGGTGCAATGCTACGTGACTTCACTAAGATCATCCATAAATTCGTAGAAGCAAACAAAGACAACGCTGCTATGAAAGAATTTGTTGAGCCGCTTGCAGCTCTTAACAAAGAATGGGGCGATCTGACTATGCAAATCGGTATGCGTGCGATGCAAAATCCAGATGAAGTCGGTGCTGCTGCTGTAGATTACCTCTACTTCTCAGGTTATATCACTTTAGCTTACCTATGGGCTCGTATGGCGCTTGTAGCACAAGAGAAATTAGCAGCCGGTACTACCGATGTTGACTTCTACAATGCGAAAGTAACTACTGCTCGCTTCTACTTCAAAAAAATCTTGCCACGTGTTCGCTCACATGTAGATGTTATTGCTGGTGGTCTAGATCCATTAATGTCATTAGATGCTGAACATTTCGCTTTCTAACCATAGTTAGTTGCGATATGCAATGTTAAAAAACAAAAAAGGACTGCTCAGTTTTGACGGTCCTTTTTTTATAAAATCAATGATAAATTTACACTTTAAATTCCATATCCATTTCGTTTTACAGGATATCTAGCACAGGCCAATGTGCACAAAAAAGGTGAACGATTATGCCAATTTACAATGCTCCTTTAGCTGATATGAAATTCATCTTAAATGATGTATTCAAAGCAGAACAATTTTGGCAGTCTAATGAGAAACTTGCTCATGTAGATGCTGCAACAGCTGAAGCAATTTTAGAAGAAATGGCTAAATTTGCTCAGAACGTGACTCATCCATTAAACCGTACCGGTGACGAAGAAGGTGCTCGCTATGAAAACGGCGAAGTATTCACACCAACTGGTTTTAAAGATGCATTTCGTCAATATGCAGAAGGTGGTTGGATTGGCTTAGGTGCCGATGAAGAATGGGGCGGTCAAGGCATGCCAAAAATGCTCACCGTTCTTTCTGATGAAATGTTATTCGCGACTAACCCATCATTTATGCTCTACCCGCTTCTTTCAGTGGGTGCAGGTATGGCTTTAAGCAGCTACGCATCTCAAGAGCAAAAAGAAACTTATTTACCTAAGATTTATTCAGGTGAATGGTCAGGCACCATGTGCTTAACCGAGCCACATGCCGGTACTGATTTAGGTATTATCAAAACTAAAGCAGAACGTAATGAAGACGGTACTTACAACATCACAGGTACTAAAATCTTTATCACCGGCGGTGACCATGATTTAGCAGAAAACATTATTCACTTGGTACTTGCTAAAACTCCAGATGCCCCTGCGGGTTCACGTGGTATCTCGCTATTTATCGTACCGAAATACCTTGTAAATGAAGATGGTTCTTTAGGTGACCGTAACCATGTTGGCCCAGGTTCTATTGAACATAAAATGGGTATTAAAGCATCTGCAACTTGTGTAATGAACTTTGATGGAGCAAAAGGTTACCTCGTTGGTAAAGAGAACGAAGGTCTTGCTGCCATGTTTGTCATGATGAACTACGAACGTTTATCAATGGGTATTCAAGGTTTAGGTGCTTCTGAATTTGCTTATCAAAATGCTGCTCAATACGCGACTGACCGTTTACAAGGTCGTAGTGCAGCTGGTGTTCAATCACCAAACAAGCCTGCTGACAGCATTTTAGTCCATGGTGATGTACGTCGTATGTTGTTAAACGTACGTGCAAACAATGAAGCATCTCGTGCTTTTGCAGTCTATGTAGGCCAACAACTCGATATCACTAAATTCTCGACTGATGCAGCAGCAGTGAAAAAAGCCAATGACCGCGTTGCGCTTTTAACTCCAATTGCAAAAGCTTACCTCACAGATACAGCATTCCAAGCAACTTTAGATGCTCAGATGGTGTTCGGTGGTCACGGTTATATTCGTGAATGGGGCATGGAGCAATGTATTCGTGATCTTCGTATCGCTCAAATCTACGAAGGAACTAACGGCGTTCAATCTCAAGATTTAATTGGTCGTAAAACCATTAAATGTGGCGGTGCGTTCATTGCTGAATACATCACTGAAATTCGTGACTTTGCAAATGACTTAGATACCGATTTGAACTTCATTAAAGATGCAACTTTAGATGCTGCAACTGAAATCGAAGCAATCACTCAGTTTATTATTGAGCAAGCTGCTGAAAATGTAGAGTTCCCGAACTCGGCTGCGGTTGATTATTTACATGCAGTGGGTCTACTCAGCTTCGCGTATATGTTTGCAAAAATTTCAGCAGCAGCAAAAGATAAGTCTGGTGATTTCTACCAAAACAAACTTGCTTTAGCTCAATACTTTGTTGAACGTATCTTGCCTGATATTGATGCGCGTATTGCAAAAATTAAAGCAGGTTCTAACTTAATTATGGGCTTTAGTGAAGATTACTTTACCAATCAAGCTTAATTAATCTTTTCATAAAAAACGTCTGAATAATCAGGCGTTTTTTGTTTCCAACAATAAAAAGTAGAATACCTTTTAAGTTTTTAATTTCTCGACCAAGAAATCGGCAGTAATATTTACACTAGGCAATAACCCTCGCCTTGTTAACATAAGCAAACTGGTCGTTACATTACCAGCAGACCAATCTGGCAGAATATTCATTAAGCTCCCATTTGCTAATTCATTAATACAAAAAGTTTCAGGTAAAAGCGTAATACCGATTCCTCTTTTTGCAGCTCCCTTCAAGATTTCCGACTCATTCGCCACAAAGCGAACATTTGGCCTTACGACTTCTTTCTGACCATGTATATTTTGAAAATGCCATGGATTCATTTGTAAGTCAGGCCATAAACCTTCATGTTTGAGCAAATCTATTGGGGTATGAATAGGAGCGGCATTCATTAAGTATGTAGGCGCTGCAACAGCAATAATTTTATCGTGTTTAAGTACACGTTGAATTAATCCAGAATCCGGCAATGGTTGAAAATGGCTACGGATCACGATATCAAAGTTTTCACTCATGACATCAACATAACGATCCGTTACTTCTATTTGTAATAATAACTTAGGATAACGTTCTGCAAGTTCAGGCAAACACTCAGATAAAAGATATTGTGCAATCGGTACAGAAGCACTCAACCTGACTACACCACTTGGCTCTTGTTGTTGTATTAATAAATTTTCTTCTGCGTAACGAAATTCATCGACCGCATTTTTGGCATGTTGATAAAACAGTTTTCCTGCTTCACTTAAGACAAAACTACGTGAACTACGATGAATTAAGGTTAAGCCTAGCTTATTTTCTAATATTGCAACACGCTTACTAATCGTTGATTTAGGTAAATTAAGCTGTTTAGCTGCGGCAGAAAATCCTTGATGCTCTACAGCAACGACAAAAAGATAAACATCATTCAAGTTTTGTCTAAGTCGCATTTTTCAATGTCCATATATGTAGACAATAAGTTTCATAATACCTGACTACTAGAAACTTTTCTGCCGACTTAAGATGATTTTACACATCACAAAAGAGTAATCATCATGTCAACTTTCACTTTATTTTATGGCGTCCCTTCTGGTTGTTCATTTGGCTCTATTGTTGCGTTGGAATGGTCAGGTTTGCCCTATCAACTTTGTAGAATCGAGATGCCAGCTCAATGCAACACCGAGGAATACCGCCGAATTAATCCAATGGGTGAAACGCCTGCTCTGCTCTACGACAATAGCAAAGTTTTAACGGAAAGCATGGCGATCTTGAACCATATCATGGCAAAAAGCTTGAATGCGGCTTTTCACTATGAACAAGGAACAGAACAATTTAATATGTTTAATCAGAAACTAGCTTTTTTGAATACGACTTTATTCAATGCATTTAGCCCACTCTGGTATAGCCTTGAACATTCTTCATCAGAAGGTAGTAAACAAGTATTGCGTGAATATGGAGCAGCCCAAGTTAAAAAAGCATTTACAGCTTTAGAAAATAGCCTGATAAATCAAACTTGGCTAATGGGCGATCAATTATCTTTTGTGGATGGCTACTACGCTGGTATCGCACGCTGGTTAAAATATCATGATGTTATTGATATTGATCAATTTCCAAACTGTAAACGTCTTTATGAACAATTACAAAATGAACCAGCCGTAAAATTCGCACATGCAATTGAGCAAGAACAGCCTCCTGAGAGTATCGGTCATTTTTTAGGTCATGTTTCACTTAATGAAGTGATTCAACAATATACAAATTTGAAATAGGCTTTCCGTTTTATAGTGAAAATAACCTTAACACCCGAGTTGAATTAAAACTTAGTAAAGACGCCTGAAAAATCAGGCGTTTTTTTTATTTTGTTTTTACTATTTCAATTGGCATAAAATTTGTTTAATTTCTAAACATTCCTAAGTAAATAAAAGACTTTACTATGCCTGATCCCAAAAAATATGAGCGCATTCTGGACCGATTTGGTCATTATGCCGTTGAAGCTTTTCATTATTCAGCCTTGTTTATTATCGGGTGTATGGTGGCATGGTCCGCAGCCAATACAGTTTTTGAAATTCTGACCGTCAAGAAGTATGCTTCAATTGATGATATTTTATTATTATTTATCTACTTAGAACTTGGAGCAATGGTTGGAATTTACTTTAAAACCAATCATATGCCTGTGCGATTTCTGATTTATGTCGCAATTACGGCCTTAACCCGTCTACTCATTTCAGATATTCAACATGACCACAAAGCAGATATCGATCAAGTCATTATTACTGGCTCAATTTTGATTTTAGCCTTATCTATTCTAGTCGTTCGTTTTGCATCTTGGAATTATCCTTCAGTGATGAAAGAGAAACATGCAAAAGCCTCAAACAATTTGAAAACTCCTCAACCACAAGATGACGAGTTAGCATAAAAAAGGCCTCAATATTGAGGCCTTTTTTATTTTACATTTAACGAACTCGGTAAATATTGTGTCTCGAGTCTACTAATAAGTATTGGTTAGGGGTTTTAACCCAGTGGTATCCACGTGGTGGCGCATATAAACGGTGTGCTCGCCAGTCCGAAACATAATAGCGGCTATGGCGATACTGAGTAGGAATACGTTCACCACGTTTAAAAGCAACATAGTTACCATAATGCTTGCCACGATCAGAATTCGACCAAGCTGGTGCTCGATGATCATTACGATAATCATGACGGCGATCATCACGATGCTCATATCGATCATGGTTTTTACCATGTTTATTATCCCAACGATGACCTGAATCGGCCATCGCGGTAGCTGATATACCTAACATTAATGTCGAAAGTACAAGAACGATTGGCTTTTTCATGGCCTATTTCCTTTTAATCTTGATATGAAGCTAGATTAGAAGAGACTCAAGGAGAAACCATGAATAAAACAGCTTTGATTGCTAAACTTTGTAATGACTATAAAGAAAATATGAAGAATCTGTATCTGTGCTACCATTAGCATTTTTCAAACTAGGTCAATTGCTGTGTCTGAAATCAGTTTTGAGCGTCTTCATCAATTTTTTTGTAAAGTTCCAAGTGTACAAGAAGCCCGAATTATGGCTCATGGAGCAGATGGCGAACATGCTTGGTGGTTTAAGTTCAGTATTGACGTAGAGCATGCCCTTGCATGGCAAACAGTACAAGAGCTTGGTCATGTTTTAAATTATTTATCGACGAATGAACGCCTACCCACATTATTCTTCCCTGTTTCACCACCACCTTACATGAACGGTGAAGCCAAAGATTTTTTATCATGGATTATTCAATGTAATCATCCTGAATTTTCTCCTGATGTGGTCTGTGATTGGCTTGAAGCTCGTTTGCCAAATCCTGTAGATGATGAATCACAGTGGAAAATTAAGACTGATTTGAGTGAAATCGAAAAACTTGATGATAAAGCGTTGGATCAATTGATTCCGCCAGCGCCTTAAAATCATATTATTTACTTTTATTCTTCTTATTGCACAGTCGTTACTTACAGTGATGTTCTAATTTCTTTTGTATAAGCTAGTGTCTCACTTTTGAAAGGTCAAAAGTGACAAAAACCTTTGTTTCACTGATGTTGCTTCCCTGCAACACAGTGAAACGGCGACATCCTTGTCGCCAATCACCTTGCCAGTTTTTGGAAAACTCCAAAGATGGTCATTAGAAAGTCGACAACCCTGACCATTCCATAAAACGATAAATCCAATACTTCACTTTAGACTCATCTGCATACTTCGCATAATCTACGCTCATCTGTCTATCTTTTAGGTTTGACCACGAGGTATTGAAGTAATCTTGCGCATCTTTAAAAACTTGATCTTGAACTTTGCCAATGACCAACATATCCGTTTCAAGGTTATAATTTTTTAAATTACGGGCCGTAAAATTGGCCGATCCTACAATCAACTCTGCTTGTTGGCCATTATATTTCAAAATCATTTTGCTATGGTTTTGCTCACCATGGGTATCACACCAACGGATTGGAATGCCGGCAGCATGTAACTCTGAAGCTACCTGACGGTTAGGAATACCATTCTTTTGTCGACCAAACGCATCTTTATTTGGGTCAAGCAAAACTCGGACAATAACCCCTCTCTCTTGAGCATTTTTTAGTGCTTGAATAATTTTACGTTCAGACAAATAGAACATACTTAAATCAAGGTGCTCTTTCGGCTTCGCTGAATTAATCAATTTCAATACAGATTGATAAATCGCCCCTTCAGTTAACACCTGAACTTGAGGTTTGGTTACATCTTTTTCAAAGTCACCTAAAATGAGTGATGGAGAGCTACTGCCTGACATTTGCGCAACAGCAGCTTCAGTTTGGAGAACATCAGCAGCTGTTGCCCCTGTTACAACCAACGCGACATTAGAATGTCTAGAACTGCCATCGTGTGGATTTGCTGAGGTTACCAATGACTTCCAACCAGCATCGGTATCGACCACAACAGTCTTACGGTGATTGGCCTTAAAATTAAATAAGTTTAGATAGCTGCGCAGTGTAATTTTTTCATCACCGAAGGGATTTGGTAACCAGCCCTTTTCAGGATTATTGCCAATATTTTGACAGCAGATGTACCAGAAGCCAGACCAAAACGGGTTAGAAGCACGCAAAGGGGTTAAATTGGTTTCAATCACATCGACACCTGCCTGACGTAACTGACGGTAGTGTTCAGGGCTGATACCACCGTATACCGAGTTAATCGGGTCGGTAATCATAACGATCTGAATTTGGCGGTTCTGTCTTTTCTTACTCACTAATGCATCGGTTAACTCTTGCATTAACGGTCTTTGCTTGAGTTTTGAGTCACCCACTTCAGAATTAAACAAGAACATATCCACCACAATCGTGGTTTTCGCCTCATCAATCATTTTCAAGATTTCATCAAAGATGTGCTGATCAACCTGTTGCTGTCCTTTAGCATCCAGGTAGGTTTTGTCAGCTAAAAATTTGACATCGGCATGTCTAAGCTTGCCACTAAAGTTAATCCCTTGTGGTAATGGTTTTACTGTGTGGTAAATCGCCGATGCAAGATATGCAATAGCAACAACGCAAAGTAATACCGCCATATAACGACGCCCTGACCAATTTATTTTTTGATGAATTCGTTGAAAAATACGCATAAAAAAGACCTAACTTGATGGTTTCAAATTAGGTCTTTTGGATTGATTTTTCAAGTTTAGTTTCGTGTTAAAGCCTTAAAAACTAAAATCAACACCTACTGTAAAATTGCGTCCAACTTGTGGAATATTTGATAAGAACGATGCATGTTGATAAACCGTGTCATCTAACAGGTTATTCGCTTTCATATAAACACGGTAATCTGTTTTTGCACCATATTGTCCAGAATATGCCACACCTAGATTAAGCATGTTATAGCCATCAGTTTCGGTCTCGTAAGCTGCGATCTTATCTTGATTAAAGACATGGTAATACTCGGCAGAACCACTAAATCCATCGCCAAAATCTGCATCAACTTTAGTACCTAAACGTCCCGCTGGAATACGTGGAGCGTTCCCTTCTGCATCAATTTTGCCGCGTACATAGTCACCAAAAGCACTGATCTTGTACATTGGAGTAATTTGATAGCCAATTTCACCCTCAGCACCATAGAAACGTGCTTTATCTTGAGTATATTGAACTAAACGGAAGTCTTTATAACGGTCAAGGGTTTGTGCATAGATGTAGTCATCAAACCAGTTATGGTAAACATGCAGATGATAATCAAGTTTGTCATTATCAAAATGTAAACCTAATTCAACATTATTCGATTTTTCCTTACTGAGTTGATCATTCCCCAACTCATAAGTATTCGTCGCAAAATGTCCACCATTTGCATATAACTCTTGAGCTAAAGGTAAACGCTCTTGATGTGATGCCACAAAAGAAAGTTTATAGTTTGGTGCAAACTCCCAATTCGCAGCACCTGCGTAAGAAAATGCCGAACCATCAAAATCTTGTTTAGAGTTATCGTCTACATCAATCTCTTGCTGATCTGCACGTGCAGAAAGCTCAAAATGTACGTCTTTCCATTGTTTATGTTCTAAAGCAAATATGCTCCACTTTTTGGTAGTGGTCGGAGCCATAAAAGCTTCTTCACCAGTTAAATCTAATTTTTGTTGGCCTAGCTGTGCTCCGATCACCCCTTCCCAACTTGCAATCGGGTTATGTACTAACTCAATACGACCATCATAGCCTTTGTTTTGGAATCGGGTCGCAATTATTCCTTCTTCAATTTCGTCGTGCTGATAGTCAGTATAGCTCGCTTGTGCACGTAACTTTTGGAAGCCGGCGAATGGATCATTTAACTCGGTTTTAAAATCATAACGCTCAGATTTTAAATCAATCCATGGGCCGCCATGTTCGTGCTCATGTTCTTCATGCTCATGATCGTGACCTTCTTCACCCTCTTCATGTTCATGGTCTCCACAATGCAAATGCGGTCTTCCACCTAGATGAGCACTACAACTTTCGTATTCATGGCTATGCCCTGGTAAGCCATATTGGTCTCTGCGATTGCTATAAGAAATACCCGTATAACCACGGTCATAAATCCAAGACAAACCAACGTTAACTGAATCACCCTTAGCAAAAGTATTGTCTACACGGCGCTCTTTTTCACCTTCATGAATATAATTTGGTGCAATATAATTATTCGCATCACGAGTTAACCCCTCAACACGTAAAGCAACTTGGCTGCCCAAGCCAACAGTTACGCCAGCACTCGCTAGTTTTTCATCACTTCCAGTGTTGTAACGTAAGCCAATTTGTCCTTCATAACCGTTTTCAGGCATTTGCGTAGGGATCTTGTTATCAATGACGTTAACTAAACCACCGACAGTCCCCGCACCAAACAGTAAAGTTGAAGGCCCCCGAATTACTTCGACTTGTTTTGCAAGCACAGGATCTACTGTTACGGCATGGTCAGGAGACAACGTCGAGACATCAATATTTTCTGATGAATTTTGGAGTACTTTAACGCGTGGTCCATCTTGTCCACGGATGACTGGACGACTCGAACCAGCCCCAAACTGATTGGCGTAAATTCCGACTTCACTACTCAGTGCATCCCCAATGGTAGCAGCGCCTTGCGTCAAATGCTTTTGATCAACCACAGTATCTGCCACAGCAAAATCTTGTGAAGTTTGCTCAAGTGGATGAGCCTTAATTCGAATAGTTTCTAACTTTTCAACATTTTCACTTTCTGCTGCAAATACAGGTACCGATATTGCAGCTAAAATGGATAGGGTCAAAATATTTTTATAGAACAACATGAGGTGATTCTCTGATCGCTACGCCTTTTGTTTTGTTATATTATAACATTTCAGTTGTTTTGCAATAAAAAACATTTCTAATCAGATGATTCGTTAGACTGCCACTTAAATGATGTGAGTAATTTCTGATTTCTAATGCCTTTTACCATCTCTCATGCCGTTATAGCACCACCTCTTTCCAAGCTTAGCCAAAACACTTTACCAGTTGCAGCTTTAGCAATTGGCAGTATGACACCCGATCTTTACCGCTTATTTACGATGCAATCAGGTATGTTGACTCATCAATGGAAGGGACTTTTCTACCCAAACCTTGCATTAGGGTTATTATTCTGTGCAATTTGGTATTTACTTTACCGGCCTGTAATTTATCGTTTTTTCGGCATTCAACATGATCTTGGCCTCAACTCTTTAAAAGGTATTTTTTTATTTTTTATTGGAACATTACTCGCACTTATTTTAGGAATTGCGACACATTTAATCTGGGATGGTCTAACACACTCGGACTTTCGGACTTTTATATTTAAAGATGTATTAGCAACCACAGTTCATATTTTTGGCCACCCTTATCCCTTACATCGTCTTTTACAGTTAGGCTCCTCTGCTCTTGCTTTACCTTTTATTGCTTGGATGTGTATTCACTATTATCAGCGCTATAAACAACACTGGAAAGTAAACTATAAAATTAAAATTTTTGCATGGTGTCTGTTAATTCTATCTACAATGCTAGGCCTATTTTCTTTTTGGGATTATGCCCGCTATATTCCTCATGAAGTTTGGCATGCCAATACCTATTATTTCACGGGCCGCTCTATTAATGAATTTATACAAGGCTGGCTAAGTAGCTTTAGCTTAGGATGCTTACTATTCTTGGTTTTAGATCGGCAAAAAAGAATGGGATGAATAACTAAAAGTGCTGCCAAATTGCTCATTTTCGGGTTAATTTCTGCGGTTTTTTGATCTAGTTCTTGTGACAAACCATCCAACAAGGCATAATCGAAAACTTACTTTTTTGACGGTGCGCGGTTTACGCATCCGTCCTTTCAGCCAATATAGTTTGGATAATCTTCATCATGATGCGAACTCATTACTGTGGCTCTTTAACTGAAGCCCAAATCGACCAGACCGTTACACTATGCGGTTGGGTACATCGTCGCCGTGACCATGGCGGTGTTATTTTCCTTGATATGCGTGACCGTGATGGTCTCGTTCAAGTGGTTATTGACCCAGATACTCCAGAAGCATTTGCAACAGCAGATAAAGCACGTTCTGAATATGTATTAAAAATTACAGGTCGTGTTCGTCGCCGTTATGAAGGTACTGAAAACCAAAATATGGTGAGTGGTCAAATCGAAGTTTTAGGCAAAGAAATCGAAGTTCTTGCTGCTTCTGAAACTCCGCCATTCCCGTTAAATGATGACACGATTAACGTGTCAGAAGAACACCGTTTAAAATATCGTTTCTTGGACATCCGTCGTCCAGAAATGTTAGATCGCTTACGTTTCCGTTCTAAAGTAACTAACTTGATCCGTAATTATTTAGACGATCACGGTTTCTTAGACGTTGAAACTCCGATTTTAACTCGTGCAACTCCTGAAGGCGCACGTGACTATTTAGTACCAAGTCGTGTACAAAATGGTAGCTTCTACGCACTTCCACAATCACCACAATTGTTTAAACAATTGTTGATGGTGGGTGGTATTGATCGTTACTACCAAATCGCGAAATGTTTCCGTGATGAAGACTTGCGTGCTGACCGTCAGCCAGAATTTACTCAAATCGACATTGAAACATCGTTCTTAAATGACGATGAAATTATGGATTTGATGGAAGGCATGACTGTTAAATTATTTAACGACTTGCTTGGCGTAAAATTTGAAAAATTCCGCCGTATGCCATATAGCGAAGCAATGCGTGACTATGCATCTGACAAACCAGATTTGCGTATTCCGTTGAAACTCGTTGACGTTGCAGACTTAATGCAAGAAGTAGAGTTCAAAGTATTCGCTGGTCCTGCAAAAGATCCTAAAGGTCGTATTGTTGCCTTACGTGTTCCAGGTGCAGCATCATTGCCACGTAGTGCAATCGATGAATACACCAAATTCGTTGGCATCTATGGTGCAAAAGGTTTGGCTTACATTAAAGTTAATGAACTTGCTAAAGGAATTGAAGGTCTTCAATCTCCAATCGTTAAATTCATTGAACCGATTGTACTTGAACTGTTGGAACGTGTTGGCGCACAAGATGGCGATATCGTATTCTTCGGTGCGGATAAAGCTAAAGTCGTAAATGATGCAATGGGCGCGCTTCGTGTCAAGATTGGTCACGACTTGAATCTTTCAACTTGTGAGTGGGCTCCACTTTGGGTTGTTGATTTCCCAATGTTTGAAGAAACTGACGATGGTAAATGGACTTCTGTTCATCATCCATTCACGCTGCCTAAATCTAGCGTAGAAGATGTGAAGAGCAATCCAGGTGAAGCACTTTCTGTTGCTTACGACATGGTATTGAACGGTACTGAAGTTGGTGGTGGTTCACTTCGTATTTACACATTAGAAATGCAAAAAGCGATTTTTGAAGCGCTTGGTATTTCTGATGAAGAAGCAGAAGAGAAATTCAGCTTCTTACTTAATGCACTTCGTTATGGCGCTCCTCCTCACGGTGGTTTGGCATTCGGTCTTGACCGTTTAGTTATGCTTATGACTGGCGCGACTTCAATTCGTGACGTTATTGCATTCCCGAAAACTAAGACTGCTGAATGTCCACTTACTCAAGCACCTGCTCCTGTTGAAGCAAATCAGCTTCGTGACTTGGGCATCCGCTTACGTGAAAAGCCAAAAGCTGAAGAATCTAAATAATTTTTTTAGATTTTCAAATTAAAAAACCCTGCTTATGCAGGGTTTTTTATTAGACAGTATTAAACAAACATTCAATTTTCATAAGCTATGCTTTGCGAAAAAGCACGTCAGTGGCATAATAGGCTGCTTTTAATTAAGAGGTCAGCTTTATGGCTATGCGCCCTGATGTACGTCGACATGCTCTAGTGGTGATTGTATTCTCCCTCGCACAATGGTTTTTCATGCGCTATATTCTTGCAAATGAATTATTTAACATGACTACAAATCAACGAATTTTATTTTTCTGTGTAAGTAGCTTAGTTGGTGCATTACTCATTTTTGTTTCATTGATTTACATGGTTTTAAAAGGAAATGCGGATAAATAAAAAGAAATTTTTGTTTATCATTTGAGGTTGTTATGGGTTTACGAAAATCTACAAGAAAAATGTTTTTCCTTTTAAGATTTCATCTTAGATTTTATACTGATAAGCGTATTAAAAATATTGAACCTAACAACCTAGCAAATCAAATTATCCTTCATCCTAAATCTGAAGATGAAATTAATATTCCAAAAATTATATGGATATATTGGGATTCTAAAAAACCTGAACTCGTAGAGCGCTGTCTAGAATGTATTAAAATTTTGAATCAAGAATATACGATTCATATTTTAGATAACAACAATATAAATGATTTCTGTGAAATTGACTTTTCGCAATTTGATGGCCTCACTCCTCAATTAAAATCTGATCTACTACGCTTATCTCTATTATATAAATATGGAGGTATATGGGTGGATGCAAGTGTAATTCTTTATAGTAGTTTGGACTGGATTATTGATCTATGTAATAACAATAAAACCAAAGCATTTGGATATTATAGAGACTCTAATACAACTGTAAGACAGTACCCAGTCATTGAAAGTTGGCTTTTAGCCTCAGAAAGAAATAATATTTTCTTTAAAGAATGGTTAGATGAGCTAATTTATGCAGTTAGATCAGGAGTTAAAAACTACATCCTCGAGATAAAAAAATCTTGTCCAAACTATGATGAATATTTTCAAAATATTGGCCGACTTGAATATCTTGTTATTTATGTAGCTTGTCAAAAAGTTCTTAGAAAAACAGAGATGAGTATCACATTAATTAACTGTGATGAGAACGCTTTTATTTATCATAGGTTTAACAATAAATCTCACATCCACTTTATTGAGTCATTAGTATTAAACTATAGACCAGTAAATATGCCATATCTTATAAAACTAATTGGTTCAGATAGAAATTTATTAGAGCCATATATTAAATCAAACAAAGTTAAGAAAGATTCACTTCTTGATTTCTAAAGAGTATTAATATCTATACGTACCTATTTCTTTTTTAAATTTGTTATTAAAAAAAAGAAATAGTACAAAAAGAAATATATTAAAAATTAAAGTCATTTTAATATATTGAGAGAACTCAACAAAAAATGCAATAAATAAGCTTATTAATGATAGGATAAAAATAAGACTAACTCTTCTAGTGTACTGTTTAGAAATCTTGATGACTTCATTATTCTTTTCAATCACATTCCAGATTGAACCTAATCGATTACTATATAAGTCTTTATGATTATCGAATATTCGATTTAAAGCTATTTCTTTTGAAATTTTTTGACAATCAATTTGATCAGTTAAACTAGACTGATCGAATCTTTTTCTATAAAAATATAAATATTCAGGAATAACAAAATATTTTTCGTTCTGCTTCAATAAAGATATATATAAGTTCCAATCTTCACATACTTTAAGTTTTTCATCGTAACCTCCTATTCTTTTAAAATCAGCAGTCCGCATTAAAGCAATACATGGAAAAATAGCATTATGAAAAATGAAATCTTTCAAACTCATTATCTTATGACTAATCTTATTACTTGAGCGCTCAAACTCTTGAACATTTGTACATACAAATGCTAAATCAGGGTGGGTTAGTAATATATTTAAGCATTTTTCGATATAACTCGGTGCAATCTTGTCATCAGAGTCAATAAACATCAAATAATCACCACAGGCAATATTTGCTCCGAAGTTTCTAGCACTAGATACTCCTCCATTTTCTTTTTTTAAATATTTATATTTATCTTTATTTAAATAATCAGCTATATTTTCACATAGCTTATCACTATCGTTTGATCCGTCATCTACAATTATACACTCAAAATTTATATGGGTTTGTTCATCTATTGACTTAATAGTATCAAGAATAGTATTGGAGGCATTATAGGCTGGCACAATAATACTAACTAAAGCTTTCATATAAAATTCTCGATTCCCCAAAATACAATCAATAAAAATTAAAAATAGCGATTATAATATAATTTCGCTAAATTTTTTCTTAAACCATGACCATATTTACTTTTTTCTAAATCTTCAGTTCTAGCCCTCTCATTTTCTAATCGGCTTAATATTGGATCTTTTTCACCAATTTCAATTACTGGATGATCAATAATAAATGACATTAAAATATGAACGGTTGAGTCGAAATCAAACAGATAGCTCCAATCATCTGCTTTTCTTATTCTATGATGATATTTAAGTAATGTTTCTGCCATTTTTCTATCAACAATGTAAGCAAACGCATAACAAGCACGATGAAAAAAATCTGGGACCACTTCTAATACTTTTTTATTCAAAAAATTATAGTCTTTAAATTCACCTCTTGTTTTTAGGCACTCCTTCATTTGAATGCCACCTAAACTAAATAGCAAATTCGATGGTAAGGATACTTTTTCTAATTCTTGTTTTAATTTATTAATTGTTAAATCATCAGGCAATATCGCATCATCTTCAAAAATCAATGCATATTTATCTTCCGATTCAAGGAAAAGCTCTAAAGCCTTCAAATGAGATAAGGTACATCCCAGCTCACTCGGTGTTAAAGGCTGGGAACGGCCTTTTACAGCCATTTCAAAGTATTGCTTTACAGGTAAATCTACCCCTTTAATTCCTACTTTCGTTATAGGTAAATTTCCTTGTTCAAAAAAGTTTTGATTGAGGAATTTACTTAAACGAGGTGATTTTTCATCTTCGATAGTTACAACATAAATCTTCATTAAGCTATTCCCCTTTTAAACAGCGAGTATCATATCTAATGTAAAATAGAGTTAATATATCTTTTTTATTTTCTTGTATTGTCATGATTCGTTTAATTCAAAAAAAATGGTACAAGTACCAACAAGCAAAAAAAGCAAAATCTTTTGACTCTCATTGGTATATGCGTTTCGGCTGGTTAGAGCACCCTTTTACAACACTTGAGCAATTAGATTCACTCTTTGAGATCCATTCCCCTAGAAAGTTCACATTTGCAGATAGCTTTTATGCTTATGAAAATGGCCGCCATTTTATTTTTTTTGAAGAAGTCGATGATCAACATCCGGTAGGCTTTCTTTCAGTTTTAGAAGTCTTTAAGGATGGCACCTACACACCGCCTGAAACTATTTTAAAACTCGACTATCATCTCTCCTATCCTTGCGTATTTAAAATAGATAACACTTGGTATATGGTCCCAGAAACTTCTGCCAACAAAACCATCGAACTCTGGAAATGTACTGATTTCCCAATGAAATGGGAGAAGCATTCTAACCTAATGGAAAATATTGAAGCAGTCGATAGCACCCCTTTTTACAATGAGGGATTATGGTATCTGTTTACTTCAACGCGTCGTGATTGTAAGAAGTTTGGTGACCGTTTAGATCTATTCTTTACCAAAGATATTTTGAATCCTGAATGGCAAGAGCACCCAATGAATCCAGTATGCCGAGGCAGTCAGCAGTTTCGTATGGCAGGCAAACCTTTTATTTATAAAGGCCAGCTGGTTCGACCAAGCCAAGATTCTTTAAAACGTTATGGCGGCAATATCGAATTAAAAGCGATTACTCAGCTTAGTCCAACAACCTATGAAGAAAAATTACTAGAAGTGGTTTTACCAGACTGGAATCAGGCAGATGACGGTTGCCATACCATTAATGTCGAAGATAACTTTGTGGTACTTGATGCCATCCGCCTTACGCCAAAAAATAATTAAGTTTTCAGCAGGCCTTTATAAATATTAAGCGTCTGCTCAGCCATGGCTGGTACAGTCAGTTCAGCTTTGGCTTTTGCATATAAAGGGCTAAAATCATTTTGAGCCTCAGGTTGAAGCGCACATTTAATCGCTTTTGCTAAACCTTGAGCATCTCCAATTTCTGCTAGATATGGCGCTGGCAACCACTCGATCACACCGTTCACTTTAGTTGAAGCCATTGCTTTATCTGCCTGCAATGCTTCGACCATAACGAGTGGAAAACCTTCACGGTCTGACGATAAAACCACAATATCAGCCAACTGCACCAGATCACGTGCATCAGTTCTAAACCCAAGAAAAGCGACCCGATTTTGTATCTTTAATTCACTGACTTGTTTCTCTAAACTTGTTCGAAGTGAACCATCGCCTACAATCCATAAATTGGCATCAATCTGTTGCATCGACTCAATCAATAAACTGATATTTTTTACTGGTTCTAGACGGCCAATACACATAACAACTTTTTTCTTAGGGTCTAGCTCAGCAAAATCTTTTTGAATCGATTGAAGCAACTTTTCTTTATTTTCAGCTGTAAGAGCAGGTTGAGGATATACACCGTTATAAACCACGTGTGCTTTAGACTCAGGAATACTTTGCGTGAGCGCTTGGCTCACTGCAATAACTGCATCACCAGCTAAATAAGCGGATTTATTCTTTTTAGTACCGTGTACCGTCGTTACAAATTTCGGGCCAGATAAAAATGGCTTAATGCGGGCAATCAGCTCAGCCGCCTTTCCTGCTTGTGCATGAACAATAGCAGGTTGAATTTGCTGTATAAAATTTTTAAGTTGCCAGAGTAAAAGAATATTCCAACGGCTACGTGCAAAATCGACGGCATGAAAATGTACTTGTTGGCTAAACTTTTCTACATAGCAAGGATGTGCAATCACATGTACTTCATGATTTAAAGAGAGCTCATTAACAAGGTTAAAAGTGTGCTGCTCTAAACCACCAACTCCACCGCTGGTTGCCAATACCTGAACAATTTTCATAGCTTACCTGCTTATTTCTTATCTTTATTCATGGCCTGTTCAAAAAGCTTGGCTTCTTTTAGAAAAGCATAAAACGCGTTAATCATACTATTTACGAAACCACGCCAACCATTTAAGAAACTACGGCGAATAAAATAAGACTTCATAAAAGTCACAGGCATGACCAAAATCAATTTTGCAACACTTGGAGACTTTCCTTTTTGGTATTTCTCTAATGCTTTTAAGTTGGAATATTGGTTATTTTTTTCGACTTTAACGAAAATGCTCGACTCACCATAATGATAAATGTCGTGTTGGGCACGCTGAGATTCACCATCTACAACCACATTTTCATGAACTTTATTAGCAAGGTCATAATGCCCTTTAGACTTGCGGAAAAAACGCACCTTTGCATGTTTTTTAGTATGCTTGCTGTTTGGAACACCTAAGAACACATCATTAATTGGTGTGATTAATGCATCAAGTTTGTTTTGCTGAATGGTCTCAATAATTTCTTGTTTTAACTCGTTAGATAAAACTTCATCGCCATCTAGATTGAGTACCCAATCATTACGACACTTTGCTAAAGCTAAACTTTTTTGCCCAGCATAACCTTGCCAGTCTTGATGAGAAATTTTCGTATTTTCAAAGTGCTGTGCAATTTCATAAGTATTATCAGTACTGCCCGAATCTAAAATAATAACTTCATCAAACTCACTGACACTTTGTAAAGTTCGTTCTAACCAAGCACCACAATTTAAGGTGACAATATAGACACTACATGGAATTTTATTCATAACTTATAACGTCCTTTAGCAAGGGCGATACGCATCTGTAAAGCATTCATGGCACCATGCGTGCTGACACGTGGAATATTAAATTGATTACTTACTTCATACGCTTCGATTTTTTTACGAGTCGATACGGCATTTTTAAAGCCAATCTCTTGAGCCATTTTCTGGTGCTTTTCATTAAATCGACCAAATGGATAAGCAAAGCTCGGACATTTTCCAACTAACGCTTCAACGTCACGTTTAGACTGAACCATTTCATCGTAAGCAGTTTGATCATCAAGCTTAAGTAAGTTCACATGATGTTGTGTGTGTGCACCAAACTCAATGAAACCTGAATTTGCCATTTCATGAATTTGCTCATGAGTTAGCTTTTCAATTCCTTCAATTTGCGTTGCCAAATAAATGGTTGCTTTTGCATTGTATTTTTTAAGTAATGGATAGGC
This sequence comes from Acinetobacter lactucae, assembly GCF_001605885.1. GTDB lineage: Bacteria > Pseudomonadota > Gammaproteobacteria > Pseudomonadales > Moraxellaceae > Acinetobacter > Acinetobacter lactucae. The sequence goes on from NZ_LRPE01000038.1 coordinate 243,743, forward strand.
ATAAAGATAATTATCCATAAAGCCATCATCAAAACTTAAAGCAACCACATTCTTTTGATTACGGTATTGTTCAAGCTCGGAAACAAAGCAAAAAGTAACCTTTTTACGCGTCAACAACTGTAAAAGTTGCTCAAATTTTTCAGGAGGCATGTTCATACCAGAGGCTGCATCTTTAGGGGTAACCTGATGCAACATCACAATGCGTGGTAGTTTACTCGAACGAAACGGGAGCCAGAATGTATAATTACCCAGCACATATAACAGTGCAGCAAGTGCTAGTAGGCCTACCGCAACGTACAAAAACCACATCATGCATAAACCTCATGTGACCATTCATAATCTTCTGAAAGGGGCTGCTTAAATGTCACCTCAACCATAAACTGGGTGATGCGCTTAGCATTGAAAGATTTGCGTGTTTTTTCCCAGCCTTCTTTCGCTATTTTTTCAGCCTGATCTGGGTTTTGATCAAAGAATTGGATCTTCTTGGCCAAATCAAACTGGTCATCAAAGTAAACCACTTCCTGCTCGGTGTAGAGCTTCTCAAAGCCCGGAATTCTTGGGCTAAAAGTCAATAAACCATTACCAGTCAGTTGTACAATACGGTCAGAACTATACAAGGTTACATCATTACGACGTGAGTAATTAAGTCCCATTTTTGTTTCAGAGAGAACTTTATAATACGCTTTACCATAAACACCAGGTTGTTCAAAACAACCATAATATTGATAGTTCACATGACCTTGTTGCAATGCATCTGCCAAGTCCTTTAAGAACTTTTCACGCTCAGGTTCTTTATAGACCACACCGCAGAAAATAAAAGTCTTGTCAGTCTTAGAGTTTGAAAATTGCTGTAGTGTTTCTACATTACGGTGACCGACATTTGGCAAATAGGCCACGCTTAAATGAGGTTGCTTTAACTTTTGTAGATATTCTCCGCCTGTTGTACAGAAAATAGCATCTAAATATGGCGAGAATGCTTTGACAAAGCCGAGTTTGTTTTCAAGATAAAGCGGATCAACATACCAAAATGCAATTTTAGTATTTGGATAAGATTCTTTAATTTGTCTTAGAACATCTGGACTCATTAAGTCACTATGCCCAATGAGCACCAGATCAGGTTCAATATTATTAACGACCTTTAGAACTTCTTTATTAGCCCAATTGGCACCCAGTTTTTTTGTTTTAAAAATGGTTCCCATACGAGCCATGTCACGAAAACTAAAATCATAAACGAAATGGCCATTTTCAATTAATCCGGCAGAAATTTTACGGTCTGTGCAGTAAAAATGGGCGCCTTGTTTATTAAAGCCAAAATTTGCAATATGCAATATTTTCATTTATTTACTCAAAATAAAAAATTTAATTTTTTGCTAAAAGATATGTTGCCACACGGTCCGCTTCTTTAAAAGCATAAGGTTGTGGTAACTGTACAACACAAGTCTGCTGTGAAATTAATTGTGATTCTAACATTTGATCAACTGAGTGCGTAATCCGGTCGTCTTTCAAACGGTCCATTGCCATCACCCCGACTCGACAGCCTGCAGTAAGTGCCTCAAAAATCATAGACACGCTATCTTCTGTTACCCATACAGCTTCTGCTTTTTGCATTTCCTCAAAAATCCAGCCTTGAGGTGTTTGCTCAACCGGAAATATATGTAAATGCTGGGCAAAGTTTTGTTGCCTTAAAATATCGACAAACTCTGCTGGAGTTCGACGTGAAGTCGTCAGAATAATTTCAGCGTTTGGATTATTCTCAACAATTTTTTTAACACTACTTAATACTTTATCTTGGTTCCATTGATGTCGTTTAGATGAACCACCTAATGCAATTAAAACCCTAGCTGTTTGATGTCGATTTTCATTACGAATTGGATTGAGTGCACCACGTGTGACAATCACATGGCTGTCGGCGTGAATGCCGTCATGCTCTGGAATAACCGCATAGTCAAAGCAACCAATCGGTAAACTCGGCTTCATTAGAATAATCGTTTTAGCCTTTTTAAAAATTTTACCGAGTAACCAAACACGAAAATGTGTGTGGCTTCCTACGCCAAATATAAAATCAGGCGCTTGTTTAAATAAGGAGTTTTTTGAAGAGAAAAGTGCCAGAATTAAAGAAATAATGGGCAAATCAGTAATTAGGACTTCTTCAAAAGTTGTTTCTGGCTGTTGTCTTTGCATTGCCTGAAACAAGCCTAATGCTTGTGAGCGGTGTCCTGCCTTACCATCAGACACATAGACAATATGCATAGAAACTCCCTAAGCAAAAAAATAAAAAGGCGAAACTTATGTTCGCCTTTTTATGTTAACGGATTAACTTATTTTACGTAAGTTAACCAGTGTTCATATTTCGGATTTCTACCTTGAACCGCATCAAAGTAAGTTTTTTGGATTTCAGTCGTAATTGGACCACGGGTACCCGAACCAATTGGACGGTCATCGTATTCACGAATTGGTGTTACTTCAGCAGCAGTACCTGTGAAGAATGCTTCGTCTGCAATATAAAATTCGTCACGTGTAATACGACGCTCAACTACTTGATAACCAAGATCTTTAGCAATCGTCATTACTGTTTGACGTGTAATACCATCAAGTGCACCACCAGCGATATCTGGAGTATGTAAAACACCATCTTTAATCAAGAATACGTTTTCACCTGAACCTTGGCACACATAACCTTGTGGGTCCATGAGCATTGCTTCATCGTAACCTGAGTGTGCAACTTCTTGATGAGCAAGAATTGACAATGTGTAGTTACCAGATGCTTTTGCTTTACACATGGTCACGTTTGGATGATGGTGAGTAAACGATGAAGTTTTAACGCGAATACCTTTCGCCATCGCTTCATCACCAAGGTAAGCACCCCACGCCCATGCTGCAACAGCGGCATGAATTGTGTTATTTGTTGCTGCAATACCAAGTTTCTCTGAACCGATCCAGATGAGTGGGCGTAAATAGCAAGAAGCTAATTTATTTTCACGAACAACATCGATTTGTGCTTGTTCAAGCGCTGCTTGATCATACGGCACTTTCATTTGATAAATTTTTGCTGAATTTAACAAACGTTTTGTGTGGTCTTGAAGACGGAAAATGGCAGTACCTTTAGGAGTTTCATAAGCACGAACACCCTCAAATACGCCCATACTGTAGTGTAAAGTATGGGTTAAAACGTGAATCTTTGCATCACGCCAATCAATTAATTGTCCATCTTGCCAAATAAAACCATCACGATCAGCCAAATTCATGGAACACTCCAAATTGTTATAAAATCATTCACTATCCAACTCAACCGAGGCGGTTGGGTCTATTAATCTTTGCCATAAATTGCAAACGACCGCACGGGTACTACGCCAGTCCGCTGCGCTTACTTGCATGGATTGATTTGCAAGGGCTAAACGGTGGCTTTCGGCACGTTCACTAAGATAGGCTCGAATTAATGCTGTGGCATCTTCACTGGATAAGCAGTCTGCTTTAGCAGCATCTTCTAATATTCTTACATTATCAGAATAATGGGCGAGATCGGGTTTCGTCCCGCTCCATGCAAGTACAGCATACTGTGCCATAAATTCGATATCTACGATACCACCTGCGTCCTGTTTTAAATGAAAAATACCATGTTTTTTTTGTTCAGAAGACGAACCTAGGTGGTCTTTCATTTTCTGACGCATTTTCAGCACTTCCTCACGAACATAAGCCTCATCTCTAGACTGAGTCAATATCTCGCGGCGAAATATTTCAAATTTCTGGCAAAGCGCCTCATCACCAGCAATAGAACGCGCTCGAACTAATGCCTGATGCTCCCAAAGCCATGCACTTTTCAACTGATAGTGTTCATAAGCTTTCAGACTCGTCACCAATAAACCAGCTTCACCTGAAGGTCTTAACCGTGTATCAATTTCATAGACACGACCATCTAGTGTTTGTGTCGTCATGAGTGACATAAACTTTTGAGCAACACGCATAGCAAACTCAAAGCCACTAATGGACTTCGTTCCATCCGTATCAGCTTGTTCATCTAGATAGTGAATAAAGACAAGGTCTAAGTCAGAACCATAGCCCAGCTCAATACCGCCCACTTTGCCATAACCAATGACAGCAAAAGCTTTGTAGTCGAGTGAGCAGCGCTTTCCATCAACATCGCACGGGTAACCATGACGTTTTGCTACTGTTTGATAAGCCAAATTAAGTGTTGCATTCACACTCACTTCAGCAATATCAGTTAATGCATCAGATACCTTCATGAGAGGACTTTCAGCTAGTACATCACTTGCAGCGACCGTGAGTACATTACTCTTTTTAAATAAGCGAAGCGCTCGCATTTGATCTTCGACTTGATCAATCTCAATACGAAGTAACTGCTGACGTAATGAGTCTTCTAAGTCCTTACGTTTTGGTAGCTCAAAGTCCATCGACAAAAACTCATCCAGCAGTACCGGATATTGAGTTAACTCTTCACAAATCCACGGGCTTACAGTCGCCATTTTTACTAAGCGTTGCAGTGCCCCCTTACTTTCAATCAGCATCACCAAATACACGGTTCGACGCATAACAGATTCAATAAGCGGCATTAAACGTAATAATGCAGTTTGTGGTTGTTCTGACTGTAAGATCGCTTCAATTAAATGAGGCCAAAACGTTTTTAAACGCTGCACAGCATTTGAAGGAAGTTTTTTGAGTGCGTGCCCATGCCAAAACTCATGAATCAGATTTTTCGCATTCTCATCTAGTACTTCATCTAGCTGCTGCTCTAACTGCCCATAATTCTCTGTTGCTGCATTAGAGCTGGTATCTTCAATGAGTTGCTTAAATTGAACTTTGACTTTTTGACGTTTCTCATTAAGAACATCAATAAATTCATTCCAGCTTGCGAAACCCAAAGTATCTATAATGCGTTGTCTTAGGTCTAATTCTTCTGGTAATAACTGGGTTTGCTGATCATTAAGAGCTTGAATTGCATGTTCAACACGGCGTAAAAACAAGTATGCATCTTCAAGTTCTAATACAGCTTGTTTTTCTAATAAACCTGCTTCGCCAATATGTTCTAAGCTGACTAAACATTGACGGTCTTGTAACTCACGTTTAGACCCACCGTAAATAAGCTGAAAGACCTGAACAATGAACTCAATTTCGCGAATACCACCTGCGCCGAGTTTAATATCATCCTCAATATGACGGCGTAACACTTCGCGTTCAATCATCGCTTTCATATCACGCATGGCAGCAAAGGCGGTGTAATCGACATAACGACGGAATACAAAAGGACGCGTCATCTCTAACAAGTCCTGTCCTTCTTTACCACCCGTTACAACACGCGCTTTAATCCATGCATAACGTTCCCACTCACGGCCATGCTGACTTAAATATTTTTCTAAAGCTGCATGACTAATCGCTAGTGCCGAACCATCGCCCCAAGGGCGTAAGCGCATATCAACTCGAAATACAAAACCATCTGCGGTAATGTGCTCAAGTAAATAAATGAGTTTTTGTCCCCATAAAATACAGAACTGCTGTACATCAATACATTTGCGGCCATTGGTTTCGCCTTGCTCATCAAAGGCAAAAATCAAATCGATATCACTCGATAAGTTAAGCTCTTGAGCACCAAGTTTACCCATGGCAACCACAATCAAGTCTTGGACTTTGCCAGAATAACTTAACGGTTCCCCATGTTTCGCCACAAGTGCTACACGCGCAAAATCCTTTGCTGCACAGATACTGGCATCGGCAAAATCAGAAAGTTCACGAGTGAGTGTGACAACATCGGTAAGCTGATTGGCATCCTGCCAGATCCAACGGAACATTAAACGACAACGTAAAATGCGCAGACCACGCATCCAAAGCGTTTCATCATTAATTCCATCTAATGTGGTTTGTACGAACTGGTAAATCTGTTCGGTCGAGAGCGGCGCAGTAAATTGATCTATTTGATAATCTTTTTCTAAAACAGCTTGATGCAAGGCTAAAACTTGTTCTGCGTACTGACTCGCACGCAATGTTTTTTGTAACTGCTCCGCATTCATATAAAAAGCTCTTTTCCTCGTACTCTCTTTTTAGTTATAACAGTTCGAGTAGTGCTAGGAAAAGGGATTAGACTAATTTTGCTTCCGATGTAGAATGATGTTCGGTAAGCGTCTCGTGACTTTCTTGAGCTGAAGGCAGTAAAACTTTAAATGTTGTTCCAACACCTTCTTTAGAACTAACGTCAATTTGTCCCTGATTAATCTCGACAAAACGCTTACAAAGACTCAAACCTAAGCCTGCGCCTTTTTCACCTGCGGTTCCTTTAAAACTGGCTGTAATACGTGGATGGAACAAATTTGTCATTTGTTTTTCGGTCATGCCTAAACCAGTGTCTCGAACTATTATTTCTATATTTTTATCAGCTTGCCGAGCTTCAATAAAAACTTTACCCGATCCATCAATGTCGGTAAATTTCAGCGCGTTTGACACCAAATTTTGGATTACAGAGGTCATCATATTGATATCGGCATAGATATTTAAATCATCTGGAACATCATTGACTAGTTCAATATTTTTCTTTAAAGCTAATGTGCGCAGTACATCGCAAACGATATTGCTGACTTGTCTAAGCTTAAAGTTAATCGGGTGATAAACAAAACGCCCTCCTTCTGCCATCGCCCATGTTAGTAAACTTTCAAGTAAGTTATAGGTTGATTGCGAGGTGTCGTATAAATAATCTGCAATATTTTGAATACTAGATTCATCTAAGGTTTCACGCTCTTTAGCGAGTACCTCTGAAAATCCGAGCAGTCCATGAAACGGCGCACGTAAGTCATGCGAAATAATTGAGAAAAACTTTGTTTTACTCGAATTAATCGCTACCTGTTGTTCATAGAGTTCGTTTAACTCTTCATAGTTAAACTTCAACTCGACTTGCTGCATAAAAGTAGAACAATAATCGAGCAGTAGTTGAATATCGTCATCTTCAAATGTTGCCGCATCGTCATCAAAAAAGACAGCAAAACCCATCGAGGTTTTATCAGGGTGTAAAAGATGCACGGCCAATGCCCTGCTGCACTCAATATTTAATTCTTTTAAATAATTGATTAAATTTTGATAAGAAGGATGTAAGTGATTAATGATCTGTTGTTTGGCGAAACACTGTTTTAAATGCTTTGATGGCTTAAACGAGATTGCCGTCATACCTTCAGGACAACGGTGCCAAAAGTAAGGTTCCTGATTAAAAGTTAACAAGGCTTTTTTACAATTTAAAAGACGAAGACTAAATCGGAAAAATTGCTCGATATAGTTCTGCTCGGCATTTAATCCAAGCAACAGAGATATCCTACAAGCACTTAACTGCTCAACCTGATTTAGTTCTAAACGTTGGAATGTCATTGCCCGCCTCACAGATTTTGTCGTTTTTGGTCGGAACCGCTCTCAATCAAGAAATGTACTTATAATCATTATGATCTACTACAAACTTTAACACAGTACATAAAAAGAGCAACGTTCTTTTCGAAATAGAAATGTGAAGTTTCAATTAAAGGTTTTCAGATACATAAAGTGGGTATGCTTTAGAAAAATACAACAAATGTTTGAAGGTAGAGAATTGTAAGATGTTAGAAATGCGAGTTCAGAATATTAGTAAAACATAGTGTAAAAAAATAATATTTGAATAAGAGCTTAGATTTTTGATCAGTTTCACTTTTATCAAGCTCATTTTGTATTTAAAGAAAAACTTCTTGAGCTTAAAAATTGAAAGATTTTTATAAACTCTAAATTTATGGCTAGAAATTCGAGCCCGACCCTCGGGATTAAATAATCATTTCATAATTTCTTAAGCTCTATCCACTTTTTTATATCCAACAAAAAACCCCTAAACCGTTAGTTTAGGGGTTTTCGTAGAATCATAAGATTCTGAATCTTGGTCCCGAGGGTCGGACTCGAACCGACACGTCATCTCTGACAGCGGATTTTGAGTCCGCCGCGTCTACCAATTTCACCACCTCGGGAGAGGAAGTATGTTTGTGTTGCGTATATTAGCGCGTTTGTAAAACTTGTCAAACCCTAAGTGAATATTATCGTTCACTTTTAGACCATTTAAACATTTTTCATGATTTCGGCTAGAAGCACAGCCATACAAAAGTGAAAAAGTTTATACTAGGCCCAATTTTTGCGGTGTTTTTTCTCAAATATGCAACTGTCTGACTTTTCCTTTGAATTACCTGATGAACTTATTGCCCGTTACCCTCTTGAATCACGTAGTGCTTCACGGTTGTTGCACTTAGACTCGAAAGGTCAATATCACGATCACATGTTCACAGACATTATCGATCTGTTCGAAGAAGGTGATCTATTAGTGCTTAATGACACTAAGGTCATGAAAGCTCGACTTAAAGGAAAACGCTCTACAGGTGGTGCGATTGAGATTCTGGTTGAGCGTATGCTGAACCACACCACAGCGTATTGTCATATTAAATCAAGCAACTCACCTAAAGCAGGTGCGGAGCTTTTTATCGGTGCCGACAATATTCCAGTGATTGTACGTGGCCGTCACGAAAACTTATTTGTGGTTGAGTTTTCACAGCCGATCTTGCCTGTACTTGAGCAATATGGTCAGTTACCTATTCCGCCTTACTTTAACCGTGAAGCAGAGGAAATTGATACAGAACGCTATCAAACGGTTTTCCATAATCCTGAAAAAATTGCCAGTGTTGCCGCTCCTACTGCTAGCTTGCACTTTGACGAAGAGTTACTAGCAAAGTTAGAGCAAAAAAATGTTCAAAAATCTTTTGTGACTTTACATGTCGGTGCTGGCACCTTTATGCCTGTTCGTACTGATGACATTACCAATCATGTCATGCACAGTGAATGGTGTGATGTTCCTCAAGAAACCATTGATTTAATTTTGGCGACTAAAGCACGCGGCAATAAAGTGATTGCCATTGGTACAACCGCGACACGTGCTTTAGAAAGTGCAGCTCAAGCTCATGGCGGTAAAATTGCAGCTTGGACTGGCGACACGCAAATTTTTATCTATCCAGGTTATGAGTTCTGCATCGTGGACCGTTTAATTACTAACTTCCATTTACCAGAGTCCACCCTGCTCATGTTGGTATCAGCGCTATCAAATCGAGACAACATTTTGGCTGCCTATGAACATGCAGTTAAAAGCCGCTATCGTTTCTTTAGCTATGGCGATGCAATGCTGATTGATAAGTTAGAAGTTTAAAAATTAAATTCTGATCGATATTGTTAATTATCTATACACATCTTCTATCATAAGGATGCAAATATTTAGCAATATCGATTAGCTTTGCCAAGTCGATTATAATTTTTATAAGCCTGAATTTTAGATATTCCCTTCATTAAAATATCTATGCCATAAAACCTATTCTTAGTTTCTCCCATCTTTTTATATAACGGCTACATTTAGTAGTAGAACTACGTCGCAGAATCAAGGAAAATAGCCCTCTTTTTAGCAGCGAACTGTTCCTTCGCCTCTGCTCGTGTTCAGGATTTTTAGATGAAGTTTGAAAAATTAGGTCAGTCGGGGCGCGCCCGTCGTGGTCGTTTAACTTTAGAACATGGTGTTGTTGAAACACCTGTTTTTATGCCAGTGGGGACTTACGGCACAGTCAAAGGCATGTTACCTCGTGACATCGAAGACATTCAGGCACAAATTATTTTAGGAAATACGTTCCATCTATATTTGCGCCCGGGTCTTGAAGTGATTAAAGAACACGGTGGTTTACATGACTTTATTAAATGGAATAAGCCAATTTTGACTGACTCTGGTGGTTTCCAGGTTTTTAGTCTTGGCGCAATGCGCAAAATCAAAGAGGAAGGTGTTACTTTCCGCTCACCGATTGATGGTTCAAAAGTATTTTTATCACCTGAAATTTCTATGGAAATTCAGCAGGTCTTGAACTCTGACATCGTGATGATTTTTGATGAATGTACACCTTACCCTGCAACACATGAAGAAGCTCAAAAATCATTGCAGCTTTCTTTACGCTGGGCAAAACGTTGTAAAACCCATCATCATGATGAGCTCAAAAATCACAATGCGTTATTTGGCATTATTCAAGGTGGCATGTATGAAGACTTACGCGATGAGTCTTTAAATGGCCTTTTAGAAATCGGCTTTGACGGTTACGCAATTGGCGGTTTATCTGTAGGTGAACCTAAAGAAGAGATGATCAAAGTTTTAGATTATCTACCGAATAAAATGCCACATGATAAACCGCGTTATTTGATGGGCGTTGGTAAACCAGAAGATATCGTTGAAGCGGTGCGCCGTGGTGTCGATATGTTTGACTGTGTAATGCCAACTCGTAATGCTCGAAACGGTCATTATTTTGTCACGGATGGTCTGGTACGTATTCGTAATAGTAAATATCGCCATGACCAGAGTCCGCTCGATCCACATTGCGATTGCTACACTTGTAAGAACTTTACCCGTGCTTATCTATTCCACCTTGAAAAATGTGGAGAAATGTTAGCGTCTATGCTCGGTACTATTCACAACTTACGTTATTACCAACGTTTGACTGAAGGTATGCGTGATGCATTAGACAATGGCACATTTGATGAATTTGTTCAGGACTTTTATGCCCGTCGTGGTTTAGAAGTTCCGCCATGTCCTGTTGATGAATAAGCCAGATTTGCGCTCAACCTCAAGACAAGGTAAATTGCAAAACGAATTAGGATTATGTCAGTTATCTGACTCATATTTTTAACTTTAGGAAATCAAAATGAGCTTTTTAATTTCTGCTGCTCATGCAGCACCGGCAGCTGGCCCAACTACTGGTATTTTGCCGAACATCTTGATGATTGTCGTATTCGTTGCAATCTTTTATTTCTTAATTTGGCGTCCTCAAGCAAAACGTGCTAAAGAACACCGCACCTTAATCGAAAGCTTAGGTGTAGGTAGTGAAGTTGTTTTTGCTGGTGGTTTAATGGGCAAAGTGACCAAAATTGAGGGTGACTATGCAGTTGTTGAACTTAGCCGTGGTGTAGAAGTAAAAATTCAGCGTGCCAGCGTAATTTCAGTATTACCTGAAGGCACTCTAAATAACCTTTAATCATAAAACAGTCGTGCTTTAGCACGGCTTTTTCATTTAAGAAGAAAGCGAATGCGTTACCCTGCATGGAAATATTTACTGATTCTGGTTGTTCTGGTAATCAGTACATTATACGCACTGCCTAGTCTATATCCGGATGAGCCCGCTGTTCAAATTTCCGGTGCCAAAGCTGGCACCCAAATTGATCAAAGTGTGGTGAAAAAAGCAGAGCAAATTTTAAAAACAGCAAATATTGCGAGCCATGACAATACTTTTACAAATAATGCTGCCCTATTGCGTGTCAGTTCATCTGAAGCGCAGTTAAAGGCAAAAGAAGTATTACGTCGTGACTTAGGTGATGAATATGTTGTCGCCCTAAATCTTGCACCAACCACACCAGAATGGCTGCAAAAGATTGGGGCAAAACCAATGAAACTTGGTTTGGACTTACGTGGTGGTGTCCACTTCTTGCTTGAAGTAGATATGGACAAAGCCGTTGCCCAACGTATGGAAACCTCTGCCACCGATTTGCGTCGTCAGTTCCGTGAAAACAAGATCAAATTTAACAGTCTTGCATTAACGAATAATGTGATCACTGTTCAATTTGCTGACAATGCTGACCGTGATGCAGCAATGGATTTTTTACGTCGTAATGGGAATGAATATACCCAACAGGCATTAGCAAGCTCTACAGGTTCTACTTTAAAGCTTACTTATACTGATGTACGTCGCCAAGAAATTCAGTCATATGCTGTAAATCAGAACTTAACAACATTACGTAATCGTATTAACGAACTTGGTGTTGCAGAAGCATTGGTACAAAGTCAGGGTAGCAACCGTATTGTTGTTGAATTACCGGGTGTACAAGATACTGCTGAAGCTAAGCGTGTTTTAGGACGTACAGCGAACCTCGAATTCCGTTTAGTTTCTGACTTAAATGATCAATATATTGATCCATATACGGGTAAATATAATGGCCAACCTTTACCTCCGGGCACAGAAGTTTTTGCTTATGAGTCTTTAGATAGCGGCCGTCAACTCTTGTTGCAACGTAACCGAATCTTGACTGGTGAGCGTGTTCAAAATGCGAGCTCTGGCTTTAGTCAGGACTCTGGCGGTGCCGAGGTAAATATTACGCTCGACAGTGCTGGCGGTAAGCTAATGTCTGATGCAACCCGTAATGCTGTTGGTAAACGCATGGCGGTATTGTTCATCGAGAACAAGCAAAAAATTAACTATGTCACAGATCCAAAAACTGGTGCACAAACAGAAGTTCGTACGCCATACACTGAGTCTGTAGTCATTAATGCAGCAACAGTTCAAGCTGTTTTAGGTTCAACTTTCCGTATTACCGGTTTAAGTTCTCCTCAAGAAGCATCTGAACTTGCATTAATGCTTCGTGCTGGTGCTTTAGCTGCACCAATGTACTTTGTTGAAGAGCGTGTAGTGGGTCCAAGCCTTGGTCAAGAAAACATTGATAAAGGTGTATTGTCTACTCAAATCGGCTTCTTGCTCGTTGCAATCTGGATGGTAGTCTTCTTCCGTCTATTCGGTTTAATCGCAAACTTTGCGCTTGTGTTTAACTTGGCAATGATTTTAACCGTGATGTCATGGATTGGAGCTTCCCTCACCTTACCGGGTATTGCCGGTATCGTTATTACCATTGGTATGGCGGTCGATGCGAACGTATTAATATGCGAGCGTATCCGAGAAGAAATACTCTGGGGGGCCTCACCCAAACAGGCCATTGTGGCCGGTTACGATCGAGCCTATAACACCATTTTTGACTCGAACTTAACCACGTTCCTCGTTGCATTCATTCTGTTTGCAATTGGTACAGGCCCAATCAAAGGTTTCGCCGTAACATTAATGATCGGTATTATTTGTTCGATGTTTACTGCAATTACAGTAACTCGTGCAATCGTACAAATCATTTATGGTAAACGCCGTAATTTGAAAAAGTTGAGCATTTAAGGAGATCGATGATGACTAAAGTGACTCAACAAGATTCAAAACAATATGGTCGTCCGGATGATGCAAAAATCATCCCGTTCATGAAGATTGCCAAACCTGCGGCAATCTTCTCGATCCTTATTACTTTGGCAAGTATTTTCTTTATTGCGACTAAAGGTCTTAACTTAGGTTTAGACTTTACGGGTGGTGTTTCAGCTGAGCTTAACTATGCTCAACCAGCCAATCAGTCTGAAGTTATTCAGGCGCTCGATAAAGCTGGTTTTAAAGATGCTGTAGTACAAACCTTAGGTAGTAATAAAGACTTACTTGTGCGTATGCCAGTACAAGAAGTTAAGGTTGAAGATCTTAATAACGCGATCACTAAGGCTGTACAATTACCAAATAATCCTGCCCAAGTTCATAAAGTGGACTCTGTAGGTGGTCAAGTTGGTAATGAACTCTATGTTCGTTCTGCTGGTGCCGTTGCACTTGCACTTATCTTAATGTTGATCTACGTGACCATTCGCTTTGAGTTTAAACTCGCGATGGGTGCCGTAATGTCTTTATTCCACGACATCATCATTATCATTGGTGCTTTTGCATTATTCCAATGGCCATTTGACCTTACAGTGTTAGCTGCGGTACTTGCTGTTATTGGTTTCTCGCTTAACGATAACATTGTAGTGTCAGACCGTATCCGTGAAAATTTCCGTAAAATTCGCGGTGCGACTCCTCGTGAAATCGTCGATATTGCTTTAACTGAAACTTTACGTCGTACCATTCATACATCAATGACGCTATTGCTAGTTGTTCTAGCGATGATGTTCTTAGGTGGTGATGGCCTACACTGGTTCTCTGTTGCAATGTTTGTTGGTGTATTTGTTGGTACTTATTCTTCGATTTATATCGGTACTGCATTTGCATTGTGGCGTGGTCTTAACCGTCAAGATTTCATTGTTCAGGTTAAACCTGAATTTGAAGATGAAATTCCTTGATTGTCTAAATAAGAGTATAAAAAACCGCGATTTATTCGCGGTTTTTTATTTAAAACATATTATTTACGGCGCAGAGCATCCGAAATAGCTTCAACCAACTGTTGAGAAATTTCTTGTTTAGATGCTTTCTCTAACTCACGCTTTTTCATGTGATAGCTTTCAGCAAAGAAAACTGTCATCGCATTTTCATCAGAAGCAAATCCAATATCAGCACGTGATACATCGTTGCAGGCAATCATGTCTAGTTTTTTAGCAACCAGTTTCCCTGCCGCATATTCTTCAACATTTTGTGTTTCGGCTGCAAAGCCCACCATAAATGGACGTTTTTCCTGACCTGCAATTGTTGCCACAATATCCGGGTTTTTTACAAGGGAAACATTCAGCTCATCCCCTGCTTTCTTAATCTTATGCTCAGCAACTTCTGCTACGCGATAGTCGGCGACTGCAGCAGTTGCAATAAAAATATCGCAGCCTGTTTCTAACGAGTCCATACTGACGTCAAGCATTTGTCGTGCTGAGGCAACATTTACACGTTGAACACCATTCGGCGTATCTAAACTTACAGGTCCAGCAATTAGAGTCACTTGCGCGCCAGCAGCGTAACAGGCAGCAGCTAAAGCGAAGCCCATTTTTCCAGTACTATGGTTTGAGATATAACGGACAGGGTCAATCGCTTCACGTGTTGGCCCAGCAGTAATAACTACTCGCTTACCTGCCAACAGTCCAAATTTCTCAGCGATGGCACGTTGAGCTTGATGGAAATAACCAGCGACTTGGCGAGCAATTTCTTCTGGCTCAGGCATACGGCCCAGGCCGACATCACCACAAGCCTGTTCACCCGCATCCGGCATGATCACATGTACGCCATCTTCGACTAAGGTTTGTAAATTTCGCTGAGTTGCTTTAGCCGCCCACATTTGCTGGTTCATCGCCGGAGCTACCCAGACAGGAGATTTAGTTGCTAAAAATACTGTGCTGAGTAAATCATCGGCCAAACCATTTGCAAATTTAGCCAATGTGTCACAGCTTGCAGGTGCGACTAGTAATAAATCAGCCCAACGCGCTAATTCAATATGTCCCATACCCGCCTCAGCCGCCGGGTCTAGAAGTTCAGTATGAACAGGATTACCAGAAAGAGCCTGAAAAGTTAGTGGGGTAATAAATGCCTGAGCACCATGTGTCATCACCACTCGCACGTCAAAGCCATAATCTTTGAGGCGGCGGACTAAAATGGCACTTTTATAGGCAGCAATTCCGCCAGTAACAGCTAAAACAATGTTTTTATGAGGAATAACGCTTAGATCAAAGCTCACGAACAGGATACCTTTCTGTTGCAGTGGCGCTCACAATAGCATTAAATACGCGCAGACCCAAGATTGATTGGGCAAACAAAATAAAATTTTAAGCGAATTATGCTGGGGAATATGAATACTTCTATTAAAAATTGGCCTGAACAAGAACGGCCAAGAGAACGGTTATTACAACAAGGTCCACAAAGTCTATCAGATGCAGAACTGCTGGCGATTTTTCTTCGCTCAGGTTCAAGGCAACATTCAGCAGTCGAATTGTCACGTTTACTCATTCAACATTTTGGTAGCCTTAATGCAGTGTTTGATGCGCCATTAAGTGAGTTAACTCAATTTAATGGGATTGGAGCAACGAAATATTCACAATTACTGGCAGTCAAAGAACTAGGACGGCGTTATCTCGATCATCATTTTCAAAAAAATAATCTCAGCCTTCATTCATCTGACTTAGTTTTGGATTATCTGCGCTACGAATTAAAGGGCGAGAAACAAGAAGTTTTTGCGGTCTTGTGTCTAGACCCTGAACTCAGAAAACTCCATTTTAAAAAGCTATTCTTTGGTTCAGTTCAGCATTGTGCGGTTTCGGTCAATCAAACGTTAAGATACGCATTACAACAACATGCTTGTCAGCTCGTTATTGCTCACAATCATCCCTTTGGCTCACCACAACCATCTTCCGAAGATATAGCCTTAACTCAACAGCTTGAACAGGCTTGTCAACTTGTCGAAATTCGTCTGCTCGACCATTTTATTATCTCACCAGAAGGAAGCTTTTCCTTTGCTGAACAACAACTGCTCAACCCACCAACAATATCAGTTCAATGATATTGACAAAGTACGACTAAGCCTAGAAGATCAAAACAAAAATAGCGACGTTTAAAATAAAATGATTGTTCGGGAACAGCCTAGTATTTTCAAAGTATTATTCTCTTGGCGAGGCACAATTTTACCCAAAATTTTACCCTCCCTAGGCGTTGTAATGCTGATCTCGGCAATCATTGGTGGAGTGGAATACATCAATCTTTATCGCTTTCCAGAGATTCCTTTGGTTGGCTTTACACTCATTGGTGTCGTACTTTCTATTTTCCTAGGATTTAAAAATACTGCGTGTTATGACCGCTGGTGGGAAGCCCGAAAATTATGGGGCGTTTTGATTGCAACTTCGCGTCATTTTGACCGAGACTGTCGTATTTTAACCCAAGCTCGCCGTGAGCGTGTGATTCAACACGTGATTGTTTTCGCAAATGTATTACGTGACCGTTTACGTCGCCAAACGGCGAATCCAACTGAGTTAATACAAACCAGTGGTATGAGTCAGCAAGCACTCACTCAACTCTACCAACAAAATAACGCCCCTCAGTACACACTTAGCCTCATTCACTGGGAATTGTTGCAAGCGCTTAAAGAAGGTGAAATCTCTGACATTATTTATGCACAAATGAATAAAAATGTTGCTGACTTAAGCGTCGTCCAGACTGGCTGTGACCGAATTGCTAATACGCCAATTCCATTTGCTTATTCAGTTTTACTCAACCGCACAGTCTATTTTTTCTGTTTTATGTTGCCGTTTAGTCTGGGCTCATTGCTTGGATTAGCAACGCCTTTATTGGTGGGGATTTTGGCATACACATTCTTAGGTCTGGATGCACTAAGTTCTGAAATTGAAGAACCATTCGGTACTCAAAGTAATGATTTGCCGCTAGATGCTATGGTACGTAGTATCGAGATTGAACTGTTAGGGACACTCGGTAAACCTACTCCACCGCCTATTCAGGCTCAAGACAACAACTTATTGTAAAAAGTTTAAAGAAAACGTTCCCAAATCCCATGCTGCTTATCAGTGGGTTTGGGCGTATTTCCGAGTTTAATCCATGGCATATTTTCACCATGAAAATCACTGCCAATTGAAACCGCCAACTGATATTGTTCAATCATTCGATCAATCATCTGGCGTGTGGATAGAGGTTCAATAGGTGGAGGTAATTCAATTGCATCTCCACCGGATGTTGCGAACAATTCAATTAAATAGCGAACGTTGGTTGCAGATAAATCATAACGCGTTGGGTGAGCTAATACGGCAAACCCTTTACTTTGATGAATCACATCAATGGTTTCTTTTAATCCTAAGCCTTCGAACTTTACAAAGGCACGCTTTCCTTCCTTTAAGAAACGGTCAAAAGCTTGTTGAGGTCGAGCCACGACATTTTTCTCGACCAATGTTTTAGCAATGTGTGTTCTTGTTACTCTGTCAGCTTGATGTTCTACTTTTGCAAGAACATCATCATAAATCTGAAAACCAATACATTTTTCCAGCAGTTCACAAATCACTTTAGCTCTTTGCGCCCTAACTCTTTTTTGTTGTTCTAATGCTTCTAAAATTGGTGCTTCATCTTGCATATTTAAAGCAACAATATGTACACCATAACTCTTCTTAGTGCTTGGACGCGACCACTGGCTAGAAATCTCTGTACCAGAAATAATATTTAAATCATGACCTTGTGCAGCGATTTTTGCACGCTGCAACCCATCCATTGTATCATGATCAGTTAAAGCCAATGTATGTAGGTTCACATCAATAGCAGCTTGCACCAGTAATTCTGGAGACAAAGTTCCATCAGAAATATTGCTATGTGTATGTAAATCTATGCCTTGCATCTTTTATACTATGCCATTCGCCAAACCTGATCAGATACTCTAACATGAAAGCACTTCTGGACTTTGTTCCATTAATTATTTTCTTCTATTTATATAAAACAGTTGATCCAACTAACACCCAGCATCCTTTACTGAAACTGATCGGGTCTGCTGGTGGTGTCGATAATAATAATATTCTTGTAGCGACGACTGGCTTAATTATTTCAATGCTTGTGGTATATGGTGCCCTATTTGTTTTCCAAAAATTTCGTCTAGATAAACAACAGTGGTTTGTATTGTTTATGACTATCATTTTTGGTGGCATTACCCTCATGTTAAGTGACGATTTCTATATTCGTCTCAAGGCTGCGATTTTAAATTTAGTTTTCGCTGGCGCATTCCTGGTATCTCCTTGGTTTGGTAAAGACCGTAAGCCACTCATTCAACGCTTATTTGACCCTATTTTAGATTTGAGTGAAAAAGGTTGGAAAAATCTTAACTTCGCTTGGGCAGCAATGTTTGTCGTGATGTCTTGTCTGCATGTATTCTTCGCATTTTTATTTCAAGGCGGAAAATATTGGGGCGAATTTACTGCATTTGGTGACATGATTGTGATGTTTTCATTTATCATTATTCAGTTCATTATTTTACGTAAACATTTTAAGTCACCAGACGCTTAAAATGCTTCCAGATTGATTATAGAGATACGATTACATGCCTTTTTTTGTTCTAAGCTGTACCGATAACGAAGGAACTTTAGAAAAACGCTTGGCAGTACGCCCTCAGCATATCGAACGTTTACAAAAACTCGATGATGAAGGCCGCCTAGTTACAGCGGGTGCTATGCCAAAAGATCCTAATGATCCGCAAGCAGGCTTCTATGGCAGCACCATGATTGTTGAGTTCGACAGTCGCGAAGCATTAGATGAATGGTTAAAAGAAGAGCCATTTGTTAAAGAAGGCATTTATGCACACGTTGATGTAAAACCGTTTAATAAAGCATTTCCAAAAGGGTAATCGCATGCAGCTTGCAACCAAAAGCTTTCTTGGCTTGTGTTTGATATGTTCAACTGCTGGGGCAGTTGAACCTGCTGCGACACCAGCAACGCCTTCTCCAAGTGCGCCTTCAACTCAAGCAGCTAAACCAACTCCAACACCTGCAACTGGAGTTAAAACAGCAGCGACGACAGCACCAACTGCAACAAAACCGCTTACAGCAGAACAGCTCGCAAAGAACAAGCAACAGCAAGATGCAAAAATCAAAGCCTTAGTTCAAGATCAGGCATCTCGCTTAAAACAGCTAGAACATGCCAACCTTGAAGCGCTCGCCCAGAACCAAGAGTTACAGCTAAAAAATGATAACCTCTCTGTTCAGGTTCAAGTCTTACAAAGCGAACGAAGTGCTCAAATGTTTTTATATGGCGCTGTTACCTTAGCGGGTGGCGTATTGCTAGGTTTCTTTATTGCTAGTTATATTCATACAAAACGTCGACGCCAGTGGTAATACCAAGCGATCTATTAAACTCAATGAACGTATCAAACCGTATCCAAACAGCAGAGCTGGACTGGGAATTTGTCGATGGTATCGAGATTCCCATTTCCAAACAATTTGGTGATGTCTACTTCTCTAAAGATAATGGCCTACTTGAAACACGACATGTTTTTCTAAATGGTAATGACTTATCAGAACGATTAGCCAATTTAAAAGAATTTGAATATTTCAGTGTAGGAGAAACCGGGTTTGGTACGGGTTTAAATATTCTTGCACTATGGCAACTTTGGCAACAAGTCCGTCCTAATAATCAAAGCCATTTACATGCAATTAGCGTAGAAAAATTTCCGTTAAGTAAAGCTGATCTTATTCGCGCTTTAAATGTCTGGGATGAGCTTAAACCGCTTGCGGATCAGTTAATTGAACAATACCCCCTGCCTATTGCCGGATGTCATCGCTTAACCTTCCCTAAAGAACGTTTTAGTATTGATCTATGGCTTGGAGATGCGCAAGAAATTTTCCCAAGCATGGCTAAAACTAAAGCTGTGAATGCTTGGTTTTTAGATGGCTTTGCCCCATCTTGCAACCCTGACATGTGGGAACAAAATGTTTTAAACAATATTGTCCGTCTCTCGGATTATGGCACTACATTTGCATCTTTTAGTGTCGCTGGCATTTTAAAACGTGGGCTAAAAGCACATGGTATCGATATCTCTCGTCCGCGTGGTTTTGGACATAAACGAGAAATGCTTAAAGCGGTCTGGAAACTGTCTGAAACTAATGAAGAGCAGTCACAATTAAAGCAAATAGACTCACTCGGTCTCGGTACAGAACAACAGCATATTGCGATTGTAGGGGCTGGTATAGCAGGTTTAACCGCGGCGTGGGCATTTGCAGCACGTGGACATCAAGTCACCTTATATGAGCAAACAGAAGCATTATCGGGTGCCTCTGGAAATCCTTTAGCCTTACTTAATCCAAAACTATGTCCAATTGAACAAAGTCATGAACATCTCATGACCTTAAGTTGGCAACATGCTTTAAATTTTTATAAAAATTTCAAAGCATTCCGCCCACTACAAATACAGCAAATTGCATTGAAAAATGCAGATGAACTTCTCGATTTGGTAAATCAGTATCCAGCTCAAGTTGTTACCAACTCAACGAACTTACTTGATACTAATTATTCAAGCATATTACTAACTGAGGCTGGTTCCGTTTCACCACATCAACTACGTGATGAAATTTTACAACACCCTTTAATTGCTCTAAAAATTGCCCATGTCAAAGCACTGGTTCCTTTTGAAAATAAAGTTCAATTGCATGCTGATAATGAGGTTATTGCTGAGGCAGACCATGTTGTTGTGTGCTGTGCTCGAGAAAGTGCTGCTTTATTTGAAAGCTATCCGCAGTTAAAACCAATACGTGGACAAGTGAGCTGGGTTAATAATACGATTGCTCCCCTGCGTTTAAATGAAGCTTATAGCTATGGTGGCTATTGCATGCAACTTGATGCCTCACAGATGATTTTAGGCGCGTCTTTCTACCCAAATCGTGAAGATCAAGATGTACTTATCGAAGACCATGTGCATAACTTTGAATTAATCCACAGTGTATTCCCTAAATATGCTGAAAAATTACCGTCACCTTCGACATGGCAAGGGCGTGCATCTATACGGGCACAAAGCTTGGATTATTTTCCTCTGGTTGGAAAAATGCTTGAGAATAGTCGAATTTCTACTTTTGCAGGTCTTGGCTCTAAAGGCTTCTTATTTGCCCCGCTGTGCAGTGAAATCTTAGTTGCCCTGATGTTAGGAGAAGCTTGTCCAGTGCCGGACCGCCTATTACAAAAATTGAATCCTCAACGGTTCCAAAAGAAAGTGAAACCTAAAAAGCCTTATTTTAAGCCGTAATAATTTACTTCAATAAAAAAGCACCCGAAGGTGCTTTTTTTTATGCGCCCTGCTCTAAGGGCAAGCCAGCATCACGAGCTGCACGTGTCCCGCCCATCAGCACGACATATTCACGCGAGGCATCCAATCCTTCTAGTTTCTCAGCTGCACGAGGAGCTTTGCTACCACCACCACATAAAATATAAATCGGCTGACCCGCAGAGACCTGGTTCAAAATATCAGCATTCAAATCATTAATTGGGCGATTCACCGCACCTTTAACATGCCCTTCTGCATAAGCATTAGTATCACGGACATCCCAGATAACAGCATTTTCTGGGAATTCAAATGTTGTAATTTCTTGTTTACGGATCATTGTGCACTCCTTTGATGTAAACAACACTTGGCAAATGAAGAAAACCCTCTTAGCATCTCAAATATTCTTTCACTTTGTAAAGGTCTAAACTATGCCTTCTTTCGATATTGTCTCTGAATTAGAGTTATTTGAAGTTAATCATGCTGTACAAAACACACAAAAAGAGATTGCAACACGCTTTGACTTCCGTGGTCATGATGTTTCAGTTGAAATAAACGAAAAAAATAAAGAAATCAAAATCAGTACCGAAAGTGATTTCCAGTGTGAACAAGTTTATAACATGTTAGAAAATCATTTTTATAAACGTAAAATTGATGTTCAAGCACTTGATCCACAAAAAGCCGCTGCTTCAGGCAAAAATTTTGTACAAGTTATTAAACTTAAAGACGGTCTTGACTCTGATACTGCAAAAAAAATTAATAAAGCCATTAAAGAAAGTGGCGTTAAAGTGCAATCTTCTATTCAAGGCGACAAAATTCGTGTGACTGATAAAAAGCGTGACACCTTACAACAAGTCATGACTTTTTTACGTGAACAACAATTCGGTGTGCCATTACAGTTTAATAACTTTAAAGATTAATATCTTGTCGGCCATTTAAAGCTAAGGTAATCCCATGTCTCAATCCAACCGTCTATCAAAACTAGTAAAAGCAACTTCAAAATTCCCTAAAGGTATTCGGAGCACGCTTTGGAGCAAGGCGTTTGGTCGTATCGTGCCAATGGTGGGTACAGCAAATATTCGCTATCTGGAAGTAGACTCAAACCACGTTATTGTCCGTTTAGATAACCAAAAAAATATGCAGAATCATATTAAGGGAGTGCATGCTGCGGCTATGGCTCTTTTAGCAGAAACTGCAACAGGCTTTCTAACCGGTTTACATATTCCTGATAATCGCATTTTATTAATCAAATCGTTACATGTAGATTATTTAAAAGTGGTTGAAGGCGGTTTGACTGCTACAGCGACATTGTCTGCTGAACAACAAAAGTTTATTGCAGATAATGAGAAGGGTGAACTTGTGATTCCTGTTACTGTGATTGATGACGCAGGCAATGAACCAATTCAATGCCAAATGCTGTGGGCATGGTTACCTAAACGTAAGAAATAATAACTAATCTAAAGTATTTTTAGATGGTTATTTACCTCAAGATATAAAAACTAATATTTTGTATCTTGAGGTTAAAAATGAAAAAAATACTAATCCTTTCCTCTTTATTTACCAGTTTAATATTTACAACAATAAGTTCTCACGCCACCGAACCCCACATTAAAATCAGTAAAGTAACTTCGGCTAAATCAGAAACAATTGATAAAGTAAGCGCTCAAAACAAAAGAATAGTGACCGACTTTTATGAAGGTGTCTTTTTAAAACATAAAGTCAAAGAATATGCAGACCGCTATATTGGTCAACAATACATTCAGCACAATCCTAATGTTCCAGATGGCAAAGCACCTTTTGTTAATTTCTTCACTGAAAAATTCCAGAAGAATCCGCAAGCTAAAAATGAGATTAAACGTGCAATTGCTGAAGGTAATCTTGTCGTTTTACATGTCCATTCGACTGAAAATGAAAAAGATCGAGGAAGAGCGATTGTTGATATATTTCGTGTAGAAAATGGAAAAATCGTAGAGCATTGGGATGTAATACAAAATATTCCTGAGCAAAGCAAAAATACAAATACGATGTTTTAATCCTAAAAATGAGTTCTTTGTCGAAATTAAAAATTAAAGCCTGAATACTGATATTCAGGCTTTATACGTTTTATTGAATATCTAAGAACTTTTGTCTCGCTTCTTCGGGTATTTGACGCTTATTACCTTTTACATCTACTGCTACAAATGTAAAGACTCCTTCAGTAATGCGTATTGGTTCACGAGAGTCATCATGACTATCCCAAACTTCAATTTGCATCTGAATAGAAGTATTTCCAACTTTTAAAATTTTGGTATAGCAGCTAATGACAAAGCCAACTTTTACCGGAACCAAAAAGGTCATTTGATTAATAGAAATCGTAGCACAACGGCCACGACTGAAACGTTCTGCGTGAATTGCTCCAGCCAAGTCCATTTGTGACACAATCCATCCACCAAATACATCACCACTCCAGTTTGTATCTGCTGGCATGGCAATCGTTTGTAAGGATAAAATTCCTTCTGGTTTGGTATAAGCTTCTGACACCTTAGCTCCCGAAATTCGTTTGAAGTTGTTGATCGAGCCACTGTTGCAATTCAGGCGCACGTAATGCACCGCTAATACGCGCGACCTCTGTCGTTTTATTCATTAAGACAAGTGTCGGAATACTTCTCACATGAAAAGCTTGGCTCAAGCGAGGAGATTCTTCGGTATCAATCTTGGCAAAGATAACGCCTGGATTCTGTTTTGCGACCTGCGCAAAATGTGGAGCCATCATTTTACAAGGTCCACACCATTCTGCCCATAAGTCTATAAGAATAGGTAGATCACTATTCGTGATGTAGTTACTAAAATTTTGTTCATTTAGCTCAATTGGTGCAAGCGGTAGTAATGGCTGATGACATTGCCCACAGCTTGGTTGCTCTGAAAATTTTTCTTCCGGAACTCGGTTTTTAGCACCACACGATGCACATACAATAATCATTTACATCACTCCTATATGCTGATGTAAAAATTCTAATTGGGTTATCACTGCTTTTTCAAACCATGAACCGTGATAGATATCAAAATGTTTCATATCCCATTCATGATAACTCACAAAAGGCGCAATATTTGTCGCGGCTTCACGGCTTGACTCAATAGGAATAAGTGAATCTTTTTGAGCAGCAATAAATAAAACAGGAATATTAATCTGGCGCACAACTTGGATTGGACGGTATCGCATCAGATTAAAAAAGACACGAGCAGGAACTTCCCCACTCCAATAATAGTCAGGATTCACAATCGATAAATAGCCATAATAACTATC
Organism: Acinetobacter lactucae; assembly: GCF_001605885.1. GTDB lineage: Bacteria > Pseudomonadota > Gammaproteobacteria > Pseudomonadales > Moraxellaceae > Acinetobacter > Acinetobacter lactucae. The sequence goes on from NZ_LRPE01000038.1 coordinate 268,365, forward strand.
TGCAGTAGGCATAAAGCATAGGTTATGTTGATCAACAACAGGCAACCTCTTTGGATTAAGCCCCATCTTTGATCCCATATAATCCTGACTCGATAGCTTTAATGCTTGGGGATAGCGCTGCAAAGGATAGAGCTTGGCAGTTTCAGCGCCATCTACATAAGGAATTTGCACTAAAACCGCTTGAATATTCTTTAACTCAGAAGCTAGGCTTAGCGCATAACCCCCACTTAAAGAAGTCCCCCAAAGCACAATCCTTCTGTTATCTACGAGTTTACAAGTCGAAGCATACTGAATCACCGTCTTCCAATCTTCTAATTGTGAATTGATGGAGACCATTTCTCTAGGCTTGCCAGTACTGCCGCCCCAATATCTGTAATCAAACAAAATAACAGCGTAACCTGCTTGTGCAAATCGCTGGGCATATTGAATGAGTTTAAATTGACGCAATCCGGCAAAACCATGCGCCATGATAATTACCGCAGATTTATTATTTGTTTTTGGAATATAAAAGTCAGCTGCGATCATTTCCTGATCACATGGAACATATAAAGGCTCAACCGTATAAGCGTGCATATGTGCTCCGTGGCATTATGGTCGAAGTAATGAATTTACAAAAAACATCCTGATCGCCTTTTAAAAATCTAGAGCTGTTCTATGACATAAGTTTTATCTATGCAGGAACAACCTTTTAGTGTCTTGTATCTCAGGTTAAGCTTAATGCTATGATACAGCATAAGAGGTTTTGTTAAATTTTGGAGTGACGAAATGTCAGATAATGTTGGTTTCGCAGGTCAAATTGGTCCAGAATACGTTGGCCAAGTTGTAGAAAAAGGATTTAAATCTATTATTAATAACCGACCAGATATGGAAGGCGGTCCAGAACAACCTACAAGCGCCCAGATTGAAGAAGCAGCACGTCAAGTAGGCTTAGACTATGTTTATCAACCTGTTGTAGCTGGACAGATTACTGAGCTAGATGTACGTACTTTTGCTAATCATTATAATGAATTGCCAAAACCTGTGCTGATGTTCTGCCGCACAGGAAACCGTTCAAATAATCTATATCAATTAGCAAAACAAATGGATTTGTTAGACGACTAAGTTTAAAAATTGGTATTCTTTAAAACCCTATTTTCTTCTTTAAAGTAGGGTTTTTGATAAATTATTTTGCATATCTCTGCACGAACTCAACAGAACTAAAAATAATATTAATTTAGAGTATTTATATCTTTTGATTCATTTATTAATTTTCTATGAATAAATTTATTTTCGTTCTTTTAAGCTGTTTAATCGTTAGCGCATGCTCCTCAATGCAGGTAAAACCTACTGTCGGAGTAACGATGGGTACACATCTTTAAAAAAAAAGAAGCAGCTTAAATGCTGCTTCTTTTCATATTACTTACCATTTGCACAATTTGGATCTATGCCATATGGGCTTAATATATTCGGGGCAATACGATCACTCACAGTGACATCCTTTTTCAAGTAATCTAAAGTAAGAGATGTAGACCCTTTAATTAAACTTCCCGAAACTGTAGATTTAGCCGTTAGCTGAACAGTTAACCAAGACGCATAAATTTTAGGATATTGAATCTTAAGGTCAAAGCGTCCGTTCCCGTCTGTTGTGTATTTATTATTGGTTGCAGCAGTACCAGCATTATTAATATACGATACAACTTGTACTGTAGAGTTTTCTTTAAGCGGCTTTAATTGGTTAATAACTTCACCATTAATATTTACAGCTTGAACCGGTGAAGTACATGCGATTCTGATAGCAGGAAGATACTCATCTGGTTTACCATCTGCAGGATTAGAAGTGTCAAAAAAATCAAATATACCTTTATAGTAGGCAAGAGCATTAACTCCCATAACTACATCTTGATTTGGTATCGGTTTACCATCCACATCAGTTACTTGTACTGAGATATTTTTATAGTAATAGACTCCATCCGTTGTATCTTCCATAGTTGTCGGATTATATGCTACAGCAATTGCACCTACTGCGACTGGTACATCAGAATTAACGACATCGAGTTTATAAGTATAAATTTTTGTTGATTGACCAAAGTTAGCTTCTAAAACAAGATCATCTGTTACAAATTGAGCAACACTATATGATGAGGATCTTTGATTTTCATTAAAAGATAAAGTATAGGTGATCTGACCATTTGCATCAGTTTGAGTAGCATTTGGTGTAAATCTAACACCGTTTGAGACTGAATTTTTAACTTTAAGTGTGATCGCTTGATTTGCTAAAGTTGCACCATTTGCATCTACAGCTGTTAATGTAACAGTTGTCTGGTCTCCCCTAACATTTAAAGAAGTTTTTGTAGCATCAAACAATACAATACTAGTGGTATCAGCCTCAACGGTACTATTGCTACCTGTTACTGTTACAGTCTGTTCTTGAGTAAGCGCACCATTATTTGTAGATACAATTAATTTAAAACCATTTTTCACCAACTCATTTATTGAACTTGATGTTTTTGGAGTTTTTATAATGTATACAGCATTACCTGCTGCATCTGTAGTTTGAGTTGATACCCCTTCTAGAGATACATTATTTGTTGGATCAACTAACGCCAAATTAATATTAGCACCAGCAACACCACCTTTATTTTTGTCTAAAGCTCTAACCGTAACTGTTAAAGTATCATTCGTCGCTGCAACTGATAATTTATCTAATTCGATCTTTAAAGCTGTAGCAGTGGCCTGCTGTGATCCACTGTTATTGTTTTCAGATGAATTACTATTGGATGAGCCATTTTGATAATAACCATCACCACCGCCCCCACCACAACTTGCTAACATAATTGATACAGCAATAGCTGACAACTTCAAGGTAAGTTGTTTTTTATACATACTTTTCATTTCCCCAATCTTTCCTAAAGGTATAAGATTTTTTAATTATTTATTTTATTAGTGTAATCATATTCACCACACTCTGTAAACATAAATTACATTATGTTTTATTATGTAACTCATTAAATGAAAAATTTATAGATATCAGGATTCATAATGTTCGATATTATTATTATTGGTGCCGGTACTGCTGGTATTAGTGCATATAAAGAAGCCGTTAAACATACAAATAATATTTTAATTATAAATGATGGGCCATGGGATACCACTTGTGCTCGTGTAGGCTGTATGCCAAGTAAAGTTCTCATCTCTACAGCAAACAGAATGTTTGACATTCAAAATGCTCAAGAGGTTGCTTTGGATGTATCTGCAAAAATTAATACTGAACAAGTGATGCAGCATGTACAGACTTTACGTGATCGTTTTACACAAGCAACCTTAAAAGATGTAGAACAATGGCCTGCAGAGCATAAAATTTCTGGTAAAGCACATTTTATTGATGCACAAACTGTAGAAGTTAATGGAAAACAGTTCCAATCAAAAAGTTTTATTCTGGCGGTGGGTTCAACTCCTAATTATGATAAAACTTGGAAAAAAGAACTTGGAAACCGACTTATAACAACAGATCAAATATTTGAGTTGAAAACACTGCCTAAATCTATTGGTATCATTGGTAGTGGTGTGATTGCACTTGAAATTGCCCAAGCTATGCATCGTTTAGGGGTAGCAACTACAATCTTTGCTCGCAGTAAACGAATTGGAATATTAACTAGTTCTAGACTTCAACAACTTGCACAAAAAGAGCTAGAAAAAGAACTATCTATTCTATTCGAGACTTTACCAAGTGAAGTTAAATGCAGTGATGAAAGCGTTTTATTAAATTACAAATTTGAGAAAAAAGAGAAAACTCTTCAAGTTGAATATGTTTTATCTGCAACAGGCCGTACAAGTTTACTCGATACTTTAAAACTAGAAAATATTGATAATTCATTCAAGGATATTAAGTTATTACCTATAAATGCTAAAACCAAACAGTTAAGTACATATCCAATTTTTATTGTCGGTGATGCTTATACCTCAACACCAATACAACACGAAGCAGCCCATGAAGGTAAAAAAGTTGTTTATAACTGTATGAATTATCCACAAGTTAATTCAATTAAAACACTTACCCCACTAGGAATTGTATTTTGTGATCCTGAAATGGCGATCGTAGGAAAAAGTTATAAGCAACTAAAAGATGAAAGTATAGATTTTATTACAGGCGAAACCTCTTATGAACGTCAAGGAAGAGCAATAGTTCTTGGAAAGAATAAAGGAGCGATTGAAGTTTATATAGAAAGAGAAAGCCAAAAGCTTCTAGGTGCTGAACTATTTACAGAAGGAACTGAACACATGGCTCATTTATTAAGCTGGATAATCGGGGAAGAGTTAACGTTAAACGATATTCTAGAGAAGCCTTTTTATCACCCGACTTTAGAAGAAGGCCTTCGAACTGCTCTAAAACATGCGCGTAGACAGCTGAAATAACCAATTTTAGAAGAGCCCTTTTAATTAAAGTTGGCTCTTCTATACATTACATTCCTTTTTACTCTAATTAATTCATTTGATGAGAAATAATAGCAACTAGTGGAGCATTCTTATCAAATGAACTAGTATAAATCCATGTCTCTAAAACCTTTCCATCTTTAGAAATAATATAATTTGTTGTGGTTAAATTTTTATCTTTAGATATTTCCTTTTTATAAGTTAGACCAGTAGATTCCGGAGGCAACCAACTTTCCAAATTGTTTTGAATTTCAGTTGAATTTCCTTTATTTATAAATACTGAACATACTCCATTATCGAGTTGAGTAATAACAAATTTTCCTTCAGAAGAACTTATCATCCAAGCATGACCATTATAATTTTTTAGAAAATGTACAGCATATTCATCAGGCATTTGGATAAATCCCATATTTTTTGCTTGTTTATTTATTAATTCTGGATTTCCTCTCGAACTCACACAAATATTTAAAAAGGCTTTTGTGCTATATAAACTTTTCTCATTTTCATTAGCATATATAGAACTACAACTAAGTACTATAGCCAATATAAAGGGAAATATTTTAAATCCTGAAAATTTCATTATTAATACTCTTGTTATCATTTTAAATAATATGTTTTATATCACAATTCATTTTAAAGTTTAAAGAATTGGAGACTA
>NZ_LRPE01000039.1 GCF_001605885.1 Acinetobacter lactucae
CTTTGCAACCCCTTTTTTAATATTAGTGAAACAACAGTTCGCTTTTTAATCAAAAACGATAAAAATAGTCATTTTTTATATAAACATGGTTGTAAAAGCATCAATTTATCTAAGATCTTCTCGTCTTGATTCTTTTCTTGCCATCTAAGTGGTCGACAATCTATATATTCACAATATCCACCCTCTCCTTGCAGACACTGTTCATTCCAGCTTAATTGATATTGAAAGCTTCCCACATACCCAGCCGCCAACCCAAACTTGTAGTCACCACGGCTTTGTGCATAAAGTTCAAAAATTATTTTTCCGTTTTTCTCACATTGCCAAGAAAACTCCCTTGGCAAATACATCTCTTTACTATTCGGTGTTTTAACCTTTGGATAAACTCGGTGGATATGTAAATTTACGTCTTCTGTAAAACTTTCAACAGGCTTCCCAAATTCTTGAATATCTAATCTTGAACATAGGATGATATTCCACTGATTTCTTATTTGTAAGAATGTAAGCTGCGTCGTTTCATTTAAGTTAATAATTTGGCACGTATAGAAACATAAAGATAAGAACGGCAAATGCAAAGCTCGCGCGTGTTTAAATCGCCCCAACCCTTCAATTTGATATTTCTGTCCTTTATAAAAAATTTCACCTTCACATACACATAATGTTGACCAATAGTCAGAAACACCCCACTGCAAAGCAGAGGCATTAGATATATTCTCAGGGACTTGAATCAAAAGATCACATCCCATTTCTGGGTCTAAGCGTTTAAGGCGAATTGTCGGGATTTGCCATTGAATCACATCAATTTTATCAAATTGATATAAGGTCGAATCAAACTGACATTGGCGACGAATAGAATATGTTTTTAAATGCCCCACACTATGTTGGCTATTACTTACAAGCACTGTTGCAGTATCTATTGCCGAAGTTGTAATGGTGTGAGTGTTATAACAAAGAGGTATCCGCGGTTGTCCCACTAAACTAATGTAATTAAAATAACGAAGTGGGGTCGGTAAATTTGGAAGAATTAAGCCTTGATAAACAATTTTAAAAAAGCCACGAGAAGGTTGATAAACAACCCCCTCTTTAGGATTCAGGCCCAGTTGCTGTAATTGATTAATTTGACTTATCAACTTAGGCATACTGAACCTCTTCTATTTTATGTTTTTATTGTTTCATTACTCTTGCGTGCCAATAGAGTCGTAACAAAACCAGAGAGAGCATAGATAATTGAAACAGTCAAAATGCCCATTGGAATATTATAAGTGATTGCTGCAAAAATCAGTACTACTGGCAACATAACTACAAAGGGAACGCGTTTACGATCCATTTGTTTGAAAGAGTAATATTTAATATTGGAAATCATGAGTAATCCCACAACAACCATGAGAACAGAATTAATCGTTTGAATCGCAATATCCCGCAAATCAAAAATGAAAGGATAATCTCGAGCAACCCAGACGAGTGAAATAATGATAATGGCAGCGAGTGGACTTGCAATGCCAATAAAATAACGCTTATCAACAACTCCAATTTGCACATTAAAACGTGCTAAACGGAAGGCTGCGCAGGCTGTATAAACAAAACAGCATGCTAATCCAATACGGCCTAAATCATGCAAACTCCAGCTATACATCAACATTGCTGGAGCTACACCAAAAGCTAACAAGTCCGATAGAGAATCATATTGTTCACCAAAAGCGCTTTGTGCACCAATCGCTCGAGCAACTCGCCCATCTAAACCGTCAAGTAGCGCTGCAATAAAAATGGCATAGATCGCTTGGTTAAAATCCCCATTCATACTTGCAATGATGGAATAGAAACCGGACAACAGAGCAGCGGTTGTAATTAAGTTAGGCCAAAGGTAAATACCTCGGCGCTTCACTTTTTGTCCTTCCGGATTATCTTCTTCTTCAACCACTTCAAATGTAATCCCATCAAATGAATGTTCATTATGAGTTAAATCTTGCTCTGGTTTAGGCGCATTTGTCATTATTTTCTATTCCAAACATGTGCATTGATTTAAGTTAACTGTTACTCACCTACTAACCAGCGAACAGCAGCATGACCACCAGTTTCTTGCATACGTAGATGCGGGAATAACCACTGTAGTGCTTGGTCTGCTTGTTCTGAGAACTGCCAAGGTGGGTTAATCACTAATAAACCACAACCATTTAGGCCTACAGGGGTATCATCTGGCCATACACAAATTTCACAAACTAACTGACGGCGAATACCCGTTTTAAACATTTTCTTTTCAAAACGTTCAATCATCGCTCGGTCTTTAATTGGATACCAAACCGCAAAAACGCCCGTTGGCCATTTTTTATAAGCTTGTAGTAAAAGTTCAACTAATTGCGGAAAGTCTTTACGTTCTAATTCGTAAGGAGGGTCAATCATAACCAGACCGCGCTTTTCTTTTGGCGGAATTACACCGAGCAAGCCTTCATATGCATCGCGTTCATGTAAACCTGCACGTTTATCACGAATGTTATGACGTAATTGCTGAAATACATCGCGCTGCATTTCAAATATAGTCGCTTTGTCGATTTCACGCATGCCTTGCAAAGCAAACCAAGGAGAACCAGGATAACTACCCTTTCCTTCCTCAGAACGTAATTGTTCAACCAATTTCAAATATTGCTGGATCGCTTCAGGTGCCTGACGCTTTTCCATATCAGATAGTTGAACTAGACGATGAATGCCTGTGAGAAACTCTCCAGACTTTTGTGCAGGTGCCAGAGATAAATCATATTTGCCTGCCCCTCCATGCGTATCGATATAACGATAAGGTTTATCTTTAGCATTTAAACGGTTGAGCAGCTGTAGCAAAAGCACATGCTTCATAACATCTGCAAAGTTGCCCGCATGGAAATGGTGACGGTAATTCATGTTGACTTTAATTCCTCAATTCAACAAATAGTTTAACATGAAAAAAATATTCTTTCGTAAGGTTGTGATCATCTAAAATAGAGCTGCTTGATATTTTTACGATCTACCTGAGGTTATATGCACTCTCACTCGCTTCCTGATTCATGGAATTTGGATCAAATTTTGGATGATTTAAATACGCATGGCTTTGCCATTATAAATCAAGCCTATCCCGATCAATATCGCGCTCAGGTCGCCAATGAGTGCAGCCATCACATGGATGAATTTAGAGAAGCAGGTATTCAAAACGGCGTAGTCAGTAATATTCGCAGTGACCATATTCTCTGGATTAACGATCAGCTTCCTATTGCTCAACAACATATTGAAACTTTAAGTTTATTTTCACAGAGTCTAAATCAAGCATTCTATTTAGGGATTAAAGAGGTTGAAGCTCATTTTGCTCGTTATAATTTGGGTGAATTCTATGCTTTACACCGAGACAATCCTCAACAAAAAAATGATCGTATGATGTCAACTGTCTATTACCTACACCCAGAATGGCAAGAAGATTGGGGTGGACAATTACGACTGCAAGATAAAAATGAAAAATGGCATATTGTTAATCCTGAACCCAATCGCCTGGTAATATTTCAAAGCGATTTATTACATGAAGTATTAATCTCAAAACAACAAAGACTCTCTATTACGGCTTGGCTTCGTAGTGGAAATTCCATCTGGGTCTAAAGGTTACTCTTTAAATTTGCTAAATGAACCCGATATAAAAGCTATTGATTAAAAAAGGTGATGGCGTATGTCTATTGAAAGTAAAACAATTGTGAACCGAATTGGTGAAACAGACCAACTTTATTTGACTGAAAATACGCCTGAGCTTGCTTTAGAGCGTGCTGAGTTACGCATGCAACTTGTAGTATTAAGTCGTGTTCGCCAAGAGCAACTTCATTTTTTACAAGAAGCTATTGTTCTGCTTGAACAAGCTCGTATGGAATATGAAGAAATGCCATTGAGCTTATATCTTAATTTGTCTTTACATTTAGCCAAAGCCTATATGCTTTATTTTGAATTAAATAAAGAAAAACGTTTTGCGTTAATTACTCAACAAATTTTGAAGCCCTTAGCGCATCATGAGCATGCCGATATCTATTTCTTTTTGGCCTATGCTTCAGCAGCACGACAAGAATCAGCACTAACACGACATTGGTTAACTAAATATTTATCAACCTCTACGTGCAATCTTGAACTACTTCATGGCCAACCTGTATTTGATCTTGTTCGTCATGAACCATGGTATAAAGATCAATTAAAAGTAAAAACACATTAAACCCTTAATGTAATAAAGCCTGTTTTACGTATTACATGTAAAACAGGCTTTATTTTTTATGAAATTATTTTTTTACACTGTCTTCATGCAGTTGTTCATTCAGTTCATCAATCACCACAATCCATTCATCATCTTTTTCCCAATGACTTTTTAAAAAATCACTTTGCCCCTTTGACCAAAAAGAAGCTTCATGTAATTTTTGTTCGGCTGGCAATTGATGTGTCTTAATAAAATTTTCAATACTTGCTTCATCTGAGTCCAAACCCAGTTGATCAAATAAAAGCTCTAATGTAGGTTGCTGCTCAAACATTGTTATTCTCCTATAACTTCTTTTAAATCATCTATTAACTAATCTAACAATAAAACGTTTTTACTTGCATGATAGTGTCTATATTTTCTTGTTGCTTTTTGTGTTCCCTTTTTCAGGGTTCAATAAAAAAGCACTCTATAAAGAGTGCTTTTTTAACTCATCAAGTTGATGAATTATTTTACCATGTCAGCAATTGCTGCACGTTCTTCTTCAAGCTCGTTTAGAGTGAAGTTGATACGCTCACGGCTGAATTCATCGATTTCTAAACCTTGAACGATTTTGTATTCACCGTTTTCAGTTGTAACAGGGAAACCGAACATAACGCCTTCAGGAATACCATAAGAACCATCAGATGGAATACCCATAGTTACCCATTTGCCGTTTGTACCAAGCGCCCAATCACGCATATGGTCAATTGCAGCGTTAGCAGCAGAAGCAGCAGAAGACAAACCACGCGCTTCGATGATCGCAGCACCACGTTTACCAACAGTTGGAAGGAATACGTCTTTGTTCCAAGCTGGATCGTTAATTTTGTCTTTTAAGCTTTCGCCATTTGCAGTTGCAAAACGGTAGTCAGCATACATTGTTGGAGAGTGGTTGCCCCAAACTGTTAAGTTTTCGATATCAGCAACTGCCACACCAGCTTTTTGAGCAACTTGAGTCAACGCACGGTTGTGGTCAAGACGCAACATCGCTGTGAAGTTTTTCGCTGGAAGATCTGGAGCAGATTTCATTGCGATGTAAGCGTTAGTGTTTGCAGGGTTACCTACAACTAATACTTTAACGTTACGGCTAGCAACTTCGTTTAATGCTTGACCTTGACCGATGAAAATTTCACCGTTAACTTTTAACAAGTCAGCACGTTCCATACCAGGACCACGTGGACGAGAACCTACCAATAATGCGTAGTCAGCATCTTTAAATGCAACTTTCGGATCATCAGTCCCGATCATGCCAGCCAATAAAGGGAAAGCACAGTCATCAAGTTCCATCATTACGCCTTTAAGCGCTTGTTGTGCTTTTTCAACTGGAACTTCAAGCAATTGTAAAATAACAGGTTGATCTTTACCTAACATTTCACCGCTTGCGATACGGAATAATAAGCTGTAACCAATTTGACCTGCAGCGCCAGTCACGGCAACACGAACGGGTTGCTTCATGTAATTGTCTCCAATGAGTGTCCTTAATCGGGCTAAATAGGAATTCCATCTAACCAAATCATCATAAACGGCAAAGATTGTACTCTAAAGATTTGGCAGATGCATGTAAAAGCGACTCATTTTCACCAAAAGTCTGATAGAAAATACAAATTAACCTTTATAAATAGATTCAATGTATGACGAGCATTTTCTTACGAAATGACCATCACCTTTAGTAACTACCTTTAATCATGATTTCACCAGGGCAATTCGATACTACATGATTTGCACATTGTTTATATTGGCCTTTTACCGTGTAACAAACTTTCACTTCTGTTAAGACCACATCCGAACGCGATAACTGACAACTAAAACGAATACCATTTTGAGGTAAGCTCGGATTAAGGCGAATGAATTGCTGTCTTAACGCAGATTGTTGCATTTCAACATTTGTTGAACTTGTAAGACTAGCCGGAATTTTTAGACGTTCAGCAAAATTAATAACAGTACGGAAATATTGGCTTGCATTCATAGGAACGCATCCGCCTACACTTTTCCATAGCTGTACACGAGCATTATTATCGGGCATAACCCGAGCCACGACTTTAGCTTGCAATGGAGACAAGGTTGCAGAACTGTCTGTTGAGCAATTACTTTGGTTTGTTTCCGGCATGAGACCTGTAATTGTCAGTGAATATCCTTCAAGACATTTACGTTGTTTTTGTTTAGAGGGATCTAATGCACATGCGGCAGGTGTCATTTGCACATGCATAACATACCCCTGTAAATTAACAGGTTCGGCATGTAAAACAGAACTCATCAACCCTACTCCCGCACAGATGAGCCACCATGCAAGTTGCAAAATTGAACGAAGTTCCCAATATCTATATTTCATTTAATTAAAACTTGAATATGCCAATTAAAAGAAGATCCATCATCAACCACCTTAAAATTAAGGCGACGTACGCATTGGAATGACTTTCATACGTTGCGATAACGACTGGGCTCCTTGGCCCAATATTACGCCGTAATGTGTTGCATTCGTCATAACATGCTTGACATAGTCTCTGGTTTCCAACAATGGAATTGTCTCAGTATATTGGTCAGCCGAAATTGATTGGTAGTCCGGTTGCCAACGTCTAGCCCGATTAGGCCCCGCATTATAACCTGCTGTCGCCAAAACAGGGTTATTACTTAATTGTCCCTGAATCATCGACAAATAAAATGTTCCATATCGAATATTGGTATTCATTTCATTTAATGCAGCCGGATTATAAGTTTCACCCATTTGACGTGCAATCAACTTCGCTGTATCAGGCATAATTTGCATAAGACCGCCCGCCCCAACGTGAGAGCGCGCAGAAGTAACAAACCGGCTTTCTTGACGCATTAAACCATAAGCCCATGCAGGATCAATTCCTGCATTGTAACTATGACTTACGACATTAGTCTTATGAGGAGTCACATAACGATAAGTATCATTATGCTTATTTGTTGTACGATCTGCTGCATAAATTGCACGGTCATACCATCCCATGTCATGAGCACGCTTTGCCGCAGCTAAAAGTAGCCCATCGTCATGCTGAAGATAAGCTTGGCGAACTGCCCAATTCCACTCTCGGTTGGTATAAGTTGGATTGGCATTAATACGTCTTAAAGTAAAAGCACGATTAAAGTGAATATTCTGATCCAAACGTCTTAAATCACTTGCCGTTGGCTGATCATCATAGGGCTGATGGTTATAACGCTCACCTAAACGATCTTTTGCTAAAAGGTTATGATAGTCGTCACCCGCCTGAGCCAATTTTCTATAAATTTGTTGTGCTGTTGCTTTAGAAGCACTATCACCACGCTGTTCTGTTGCACGAGCAAGCCAATATTGCCAACGGTCTTCTTGTTTTTGGGATACAGTCATACTATCAATGGCACGTATTAAACTTTCCCACGCACCAAATCTAATCGCCTGACGCGCATAAATTTCAGCTTCTTCCGGACTTAATGGATAACCATAACTTGCATCAAAGTATTGAAGGACTTCACGATTAAAATTATTTTTCATCACCGTGGTGCCACCAATATAGGCTACCGTACGATATAAATATTTTTGTACATTTTGTGGCGTACCTTGAGCGACACGCTGCACATTCGAAAAAGCATTGCTTAAGTCATTATTAGCTAAACGCCCTAACGCGAAAATCAAATAAGCATAATCTGCATCATTTGTCTTAGGCGCACTCCATAAATAGTTAAGTGGGTTGGCCTGAATTTGGTTAAGCTGAGCCAAAGACAAATTCAAACCCAAAGTCTGTGCTGTCGCTAGCGCCTGTCCCGACAAACCTGCACGCAACTGTACCCATAGACGCTGTTGTTTATCTTGTACACTCATTAAAGGACTAGATAACATCATGCGACCTAAGCCCACACAAGATTCAGGTTGTGATTCAGTCGCTAGCCAAACATCTTTATATTCAGCAAAGACTAAAGCATCGCCGCTTTTCGCCCGCACTTGTGCTAAAGCACAATTTTCGGCTTGGTCAGGATTGGTAACATAAGATAAAACAGGTTGTGCAGATGCAAAGTCAGCTTGTTTAACTTTTTCTTCAACATAATCAGCTGCTAATTTTTCAGCCATTGCTGATTGTGGATAGCGTTGAGCAAAGCTTACGATAGAGGCAGTGGGTTGAAAGCCAAGGTTGGTATTGAGTTTCCAATACTCTGGATAATATCCCAATACATCATTTTGCATTGCAAGCTGATATTGGTCTAATAACGCAGTATTACCACTATTTGCAGCATTTAAGGCATCATTGAACTGCTCTTCGGCAGCATAAGTAAATGAACAACCAAGTAAACACATAGCTCCTAACCAGCTACGATGCATATATTTATTTTTCATTACACGACTATGTATTGATGAGCTCTTTCTACTTGGTCTCATAAATGTGCTAAACCCTGACTATTCACCTTCAACGCATAGTTTAATTATTCTTCGTGCTTTCTTTTGTTGTGTTATGTAACTCTATGATTCAACATCATTAAAATTCACCTAATTTACTTCACAAAAACCTTGTCATGTTCTGAAAGTTTACTGTTATCGGTTCGGCTCAAATACTGCTATAATAAATGGTTTGACCCATTTTGGGCCAATTTATTCTTTTTAGATCGATCTGTTAGGAGCCTGCATGACGGTTCAAACCTTCATTCCCAATAGTGCCAAAGCTGCCTCAGAAAACACTGTTACCCAGCCAACGCACACCACTGATGTTTCAATAAAAAAACTTTATATTGAAACTCAAGGGTGTCAGATGAATGAGTATGACAGTCACCGTATGGCAGACCTTTTAGGCGACTCTCACGGCTACGTTTTAACGACCAACCCTAATGAAGCAGACATTCTGCTCATGAATACGTGTTCTATTCGTGAAAAAGCGCAGGAAAAAGTATTTAGTGAATTAGGCCGCTGGCGCAAACTCAAAGACAAAAATCCTGACCTGATAATTGGTGTGGGTGGATGTGTTGCCTCTCAAGAAGGTGACAATATTCAAAAACGTGCGCCTTACGTGGACATGATTTTTGGCCCACAAACATTACACCGTTTACCACAAATGCTTGATCAACATAATGCTCAAGTAGAAAAACCCAAAAAAGATAAAATCAAATTGGTTGATATTTCTTTCCCAGATATTGAAAAGTTCGACTTTTTACCTGAACCACGTGTAGAAGGCTTTAAAGCATTCGTTTCTATTATGGAAGGCTGCTCTAAGTATTGTTCTTTCTGTGTAGTTCCTTATACACGCGGTGAAGAAGTTTCTCGCCCATTAGATGATGTACTTGCAGAAATTGCAGGTCTGGCTGAAAAAGGTGTTCGTGAAATTTCACTTCTGGGTCAAAATGTAAATGGATATCGCGGCGAAACTTTCGAAGGCGGCATCTGCACCTTCCCTGAATTGTTACGACTCGTTGCAGAAATTCCGGGTATTGGCCGTTTACGTTATACAACTTCACATCCACTTGAGTTCTCTGATGAGTTAATTCAGTGCTATGAAGATTTGCCTCAAATGGTGTCACATTTACACTTACCTGTTCAAAGTGGATCAAATGATGTCTTACAGGCAATGAAGCGAAATCATACGATTGATGTTTATATTGATAAGATTGCCAAGCTAAGAAAAATACGTCCAGATATGCATTTATCGAGTGACTTTATTATTGGTTTCCCAGGTGAAACTGATGAAAACTTCGCTGAAACACTTCAATTTATCAAAGACTTAGATTTTGACCACTCGTATAGTTTTGTCTATTCAAAACGTCCAGGTACACCTGCATCAGACTTGCCTGATACTACGCCTGAGCACGTTAAGAAAGAGCGTTTAGTTCAAGTTCAAAAAGTGATTAAACAATCTAGTATTGAAAAAACTGATGCAATGCTTGGCAAAATTGAACGTGTTCTTATTGAAAAAGTTTCGGACCAAGACCCTAATATTTTACTAGGTACAGCCGATAATACACGTCTAGTCACTTTCGTAGGTGATGCTTCTTGGGTAGGTCGTTTCGCAGAGATCGAGATTACTGAAATTAAAACTTTAAATTTAGTTTACGGTGAACTCTTGAATCTTGAGCCTGACGTGGCGTAATGTAGAGGTATTCTAAAGTCTACTGAAAGGTTTTCTCTTGACTGCAGCGATTCGACGTACCGTAACATTTCCTGAAATTTCAATGGAACGTTTAAAGAGCATCTTGGGTGCCTATAATGGGCACCTTAAGCAAATTGAACAGCGTTTAGATGTCAAAATTACTCATCGTGGAGATGTTTTTCATATCGATGGTGAGATAGATGCTGTTGGGAGAGCCGAAGCATTATTGCAACGACTCTACGAAGAGTCTGAGGTATCCCAGCAAATCAGTGCTGATCTGTTGCACCTGTTAATTCAATCTTCTCAAACTGAACGTAATTTCGAGTTAGTGGGAGAAGAAATGGATGAGCATGATGCGCCAATGGATGTTTATTTCCAAACTCGAAAAGGCCGCATTAATCCACGTGGTGCCAATCAAAAACGTTATGTACAGCGTATTTTGCAAAGCGACATTTCTTTTGGTGTTGGCCCTGCTGGTACAGGTAAAACCTATTTAGCAGTTGCCGCCGCAGTAGATATGCTCGAACGTAACGAAATCCAGCGGATTTTACTTGTACGTCCTGCCGTGGAAGCTGGGGAAAAGCTCGGTTTCCTACCTGGTGATTTAACTCAGAAAATCGATCCATACCTACGCCCTCTTTACGATGCCCTTTACGAAATGCTTGGCTTTGAAAAAGTTGCCAAGTTAATTGAGCGTCAAGTGATTGAGGTTGCCCCTCTTGCCTATATGCGTGGTCGTACACTTAACCATTCATTTGTAATTTTGGATGAAGCTCAAAACACAACGCCAGAACAAATGAAAATGTTCTTGACCCGTTTAGGTTTTGGCTCTCGTGCAGTGATTACAGGCGATATTACCCAAGTAGATTTACCTCGAGGCCAACAATCTGGTTTGGCACATGCACTACGTGTACTCGAGAATATTAAAGAAATTCATATTACCCGTTTCCATTCCCGTGACGTTGTACGTCATCAACTTGTTCAAAAAATTGTTGAAGCGTATGAGGGTTGGGATGGTGAACAACAGCGTCTTAATGCTGAAGCACGTGCTGAACGCAAAGCACGTCAAGAGGCATTAGTTGCTGAAAACGATACAGCAGCAGACTTGCAACATCAGGATGCTTAAGGATTCATTTTGAAAATCAGTTTAAGTTTACAACAAGACTTTCAATCACCTGAGTTAGAGCTCAAACGAGCTCAACTCAAAAAAATTATTGAGACAACTTTACACCACGTTGGTTATAAAGAAGATTGTGAAATTGGGGTTGCTTGCGTTGATCTGGACGAAAGCCAACAACTCAATTTGCAATACCGAGAAAAAGATAAACCGACTAATGTTTTATCTTTCCCAAGTGATATTCCTGAAGAAGTTTTACAAATGCTAGATGCCTTACCTCTAGGTGATTTAGTTATTTGCATTCCAGTGGTATTACAAGAGGCGTTAGAACAGAAAAAAACTGCCCAAAATCATTTTGCCCATTTACTAGTGCATGGTGTTTTACATTTGCTCGGTTATGACCATGAAACCAGTGATGAAGATGCTGAAGAGATGGAAGGCTTAGAAATTGAAATTTTAGCAAAACTCAATATTGCTAATCCTTATCAGGAATAATGTGATCATTAGTAAAATGTGGATATCCTAAAAGTTATCCACATTTTTTAATTAGTGAACCTCAAATTCAGCTTCAGCTGGGTCAAAGCGCCAAGTACGTACAATACGTAATTCCGAAATGTCTTTCATATTGGCATCAAAATGTCCAAATGGTGCGCCGCGACGTACTGAAGACTTAGCTGCTTCATCTAGTATTGAATGCCCTGAGCTTTCAAGCAGTCGGATTGCACGAATTCCGCCTTGAGCATTCAAAATCACCATTAAACGCACTTCACCTCTTAGCTGTTGTTGTTTGGCCTCTTCCGGATAATAGCGATTACCGTAAAGCTCTACTTTTTCACGGAACTTATCTAAATAAGCAGCCGAGGCATCTTTCTTTGCTTGAATTCCGTCTACTGTTTTTATTTTTTGCTGGCGGCTGAAATCTTGTCTACGTTGTAAATATTGTGCTTCAAGACTGGCAACCATCGCAGCTTTTGCCTGAAATTGACTTTGTAATTGTTCTAATTCTTTTTTTCTTTGACTTACATCCGCTTGTTTCTGCCAACTCAAAACTGTCATTAAGACCTTTTCTTCAAACTTAAGCTCTCTTTGTTGCTGAATATTTTGCAAAGTTTCTAACTCTGCATTTCCAGTTGAAGCATCCCTAAGCATAGGATTTAGAGTATCACTAGAAGTCCGGTGAGCCTCACGAAATGCACCTGAACCCTGCTGGTCTGCTTGCGCTAAAAAATCTGCCTGATGAACTGGCTCATTGTTTGGTCGAATTGAAATTGCAATTTCTTTAGTAGATTGCTCTGACGGGCTGGGCATAGCAAATTGAATGAGCAATACAAAAATATGCAGCAAAATTGCTAATATTGTTGCAGCAACAAAGACTCTGTCTTGCCACCAATAATGAAAAGGCTCTATGAATCGGCTTCTTTTGTTCAGCATAATCTTAAAAGCATATAAATGCCTTTTCCCCACGGTTTAATACCGAATAAAATGTAAACTAATATTCAAATATGGATAAAAGTGTGATTCACTTCAAATAGAGGGTTTTATCCATTTTCATTTTGTCAAAATGTATCAATTAAATTTGTTACACTGCAATATCAAAACCCGTTTTTTATCATAATAAAGATTGTCTGGGCTCTTTAGTAAATTATCTTCTGGAAGTTCTTTTATGCAAACGCTATTTTCCTCATTAGTCAGACGCCTTCAAAAAGTCTATAAAAAAGCAGAAGCATTCATTGAGGAAGAAAGAGATTTTACATTATCGCAAACCTTTCTGAATGCAACTTTGCAACGTTACGTCACTAATAATGTTGAGTTTTTAGATGACCTACATGCTGATCTTTATCATGACTGGTTAAGATTATATGCCACCATGCATGTAAAAGGCTTAGAAACTACATTATCCGTCGACTTAAAACTGATTCAAATGGAATTTAATAAAGAACAACAGCTTTTAGTTTTTGAACAAATTAGTAATACACAAATTATTGAAGCAAAATATAAAAACTTCTGGCAAAAAATTGCCGTAAAAGCCGCAGTTTTTTACTACCATAAAATTTTAAAAAAAGACCCTTTAGGGATGATTCTTGAACGTTTTAATGTAGCAGAAGAACGTGATGAACTTATATTTCTTGATCTCAACCGCTGGTTTGGTAAAAAAGCTAGTATCATCGAAACATTAGGTAAAGTGCATGTAAATTACGCACGGGTTCGTGAAGCTGAATTAGTCGTATTTGGAAATGTGAATTTAGCAGCATTACTTTACCGTGATCAGGACGAAGACGATTTTGAAGATGAATTAGAAGACTCTGAAATAACACCAATTCAGCAAAAAGGTGCATAAACGGATATAAATGAAAATTAATTAGCTGCCAAAAAACACAAATAGATTACACATTTAGCATAAATCCTGATTTTTTCTTCATGATCAGCAGGCATAATATGTTTAAGTTACAGATGCATCAGCACTGACTTTTTAGTCTGTACAAGGATACTTACTTATGGCAACAAAATTTCTGAAATCGTTTGGCATCGCAACAGGTATTTCAACAACTTTGCTTTTTGCAGGCTTCTCAAGCCATGCTCTTGCCATGAGCCCATTTCAGGCAAATTATCAGTTTACTTATAATAATAAAGGTATGGGTACGGCTACCCGTGCTTTAAGTCAGCAAGGTAATAACTGGACTTATAACTTCACCGCAAAAGCAGGTGGAATTGCTTCTGCAAGTGAGACAAGTAAATTCAGTTTCAACAATGGTAAAATTGGGTCTCAAAGTTTTAGCCGTACCAGCAAAATTTTGATTCATAACAACACCATGAGTATTAACTTTAATCCAAATAGCAAAACTATCTCTACGAAGAAAGATGATAAAGCCCGTTCATTTGCTTGGCAGGCAGGCGTTCTTGATGAGCTAAATGCAGAGTTACAGCTGCGTGAAGATTTAAAAAATGGTTCACTTAAAACTTCTTACCCACTTGCAGATGCAAAAGAAGTTGAAAATCGTCGATTTGTAAAACAAGGTAATGAGAAAATTAAAACCTCTTATGGCACATTCGATACCATTAAAGTCGTTTTACAACATAAAAAGCCTGAACGTAGTACAGTCTTTTGGTTAGCCCCAAAACTAGATTATTTACCAGTTAAAGTTAGCCATATTGATGGTAAAACTTCTTATGGCCTGTTATTAACAAGTTATACAGGTAAGACGAATTAAAGCTTGCATTTTTTCGGATGCTTTTTAAAATACGCATTTGCTTTAAAAGCATCCGTCTAGAGGATTCTCCCGTGCACGCACTAGAACAGAAAATCTTAACAGAAGGTATCGTTCTATCTGATCAAGTCTTGAAAGTCGACGCTTTCTTAAACCACCAAATTGATCCTGTACTCATGCAGCAGATTGGTAAAGAATTTGCCGCTCGCTTTAAAGATGCAGGGATTACCAAGATTATTACCATTGAAGCATCAGGTATTGCACCTGCAATCATGGCAGGTTTGGAACTTGGTGTACCTGTAATTTTCGCTCGTAAATATCAGTCATTGACGCTAAAAGATGACTTATATCGCTCAAAAGTATTTAGTTTTACTAAACAAACTGAAAGTACAATTGCGATTTCAAACAAGCACCTTCATTCAACTGATAAAGCATTAGTTATTGATGACTTCTTGGCGAATGGTCAAGCAGCATTGGGATTGATTGATTTAATTCACCAAGCAAATGCAGAAGTTGTAGGCGTGGGTATCGTAATTGAAAAATCATTCCAACCGGGCCGTGATTTATTGCTTGAAAAGGGTTACCGTGTTGAATCATTAGCACGCGTTCATTCCCTTACGGATGGCAAAGTTACTTTTGTAAAAGAATAAATTGTACAAATAAAAAAGAGCGGATAATCCGCTCTTTTTTATTTAATTACAGTGCGGTAAGAAGCTTTTTAGCAACTTCGCCTAAACGCTTGCCTTGAGCTTCACACAAAATCTTTTCGTCCTGACTTAAGTTCTGGTCATGACGCGGTCCACTTACATGACTTGCTCCATACGGCGTTCCACCTGTTTTAGTGTTAGATAAAGCTGGAATTGCATTTGGTAATCCCAAAATCATCATCCCATGATGAAATAACGGCGGTAGCATAGTGAGTAAAGTACTTTCTTGCCCACCATGCATTGAACCAGAAGAAGTAAAAACGCATGCTGGTTTATTATGTAATGCCCCATTCAACCAAAGACTTGTGGTTTGATCCCAAAAATATTTCATTTCACTTGCCATATTACCAAAGCGAGTTGGAGAGCCTAAGGCCAAACCAGCACAATTTGCTAAATCATCTAACGTACAATAGATATCGCCTTCTTCCGGAATGCTTGGCTCAGCTATGGTGACGACTGGAGCAATATTTGGCACTGTCCGAATTTTCACTGACATACCCACAGACTCAACACCGTTGGCAATTAAATGAGCCATTTCTTTAGTAGAACCATATTTGCTGTAATAGAGTACAAGAATGTAAGGTTGCATCGGTTTCATAAATTTTGTTAAAAAGAACACTATACGGGATTTTTTATTTTTTTGGCGCAACCAATTTTATGAAATTCTAGAGGTGATTGATGGTATAGCACCAAAGATAACACGAGCAAATTTCTCAAATTCGACGAGTAACAGTTTTTTCTACTTTTGATAAACCCATGCTCAGACAACAGAAAGTCTACTTTTTTGAAAAAAGTTTATAGCTACAATTCTTTCTATAGCGCATAGTAAACTTACAGAATGTCTTTAATTCTATAAGTTATTATTTTGCTCTAATCTACTATTTGAGTGTTTAAGCTCATACTTTGATAAGCTATCAATTGCCCAACATGATGATTAAAAAAATCGGGATAGACGACGCATGTTACAACGTTTTTTAAATAAGCTTCCTTTTTATAATAAAACCTGGTTTCAGTTCGTTTTATATGTATTTAAGCGTTTTGAAGCTGATCGGTGCCGTGAACAAGCTGGCTCTCTCACTTATACAACCCTATTTGCAGTTGTGCCGATGTTAACGGTTTTTTTAGTAATTATTTCTTCAATTAAAGCCTTAGAACCAGCAAGACAACAGCTCCAACATTTAATTTATAGCAATTTTTTACCGAAGAGCACAATCGCATTTGATAAAGCACTAAATGCTTTTACAGAAAAATCCAGCAACTTAACCATTATTGGTGTGCTGTTTTTATTCGTAACTACTGTCTTAATGCTGACCTCAATTGAAACAGTTTTTAATCGTATTTGGCGTGTTAAAGAAACTCGCAGTGGCATTATGGGCTTTATGCGTTATTGGACGATCATCTCCTTAGGTCCGATTATCTTAGGAAGTGCATTTGTCATTTCATCTACAGTCGCTTCCATGAACTTATTAAGTAATAACTTCACGGGGTATCAACTTGATGGTGCATTTCTACTTTGGCTTATTTCTTTTGCTCTTACCATTTTGGGTTTTTTCATTTTATATTGGACCATTCCCAATCGCACAGTTCCACTATATTCGGCAGCAATTGCCGCATGTTTAAGTGCAGCATTGTTTGAAATACTCAAAAATCTATTTAGCTTTATCATGTCAAACTTTACCAGTTATGAAATCATATATGGAGCATTTGCAGCAGTACCCATTTTCCTGCTATGGGTCTTTTTATCTTGGAATATTATTTTGCTAGGTGTAGAAGTGAGTTTTGCTTTAACTGCCTTTCATTCAGGTAAAGAGCAAAAACGGCACCCTGTTTTAATGCTATTAGATATCCTTGAATTGTTTTATAAAAAGCAGAAACTCGGTGAAAGTGTAAATGATAAAGAAGCTCTAGAAATTTTAGGCCGTGGAGAAATTGGCCGTTGGCCAGCTTATGTGCTTTTACTAGAGGAGCAGAATTTAATTAAACGCACAGATAAAGATGAATATGTGCTTGCTCGTAATTTATCTCAAGTCGACTTTTGGGGTTTTTTTACAGCTCTTCCTTACCCGCTACCACTACGGGAAGATGTTCTAAATGCACATGATGACGATGAATGGATGGAAAAAATTGGACCTGCTTTGGTCGAATCTAACGATTATTTGGCTGCTAAGCTTTCGATTCCTCTCTCAACAATTTTTGAAGAGAAATAGAAAATAGAGCTATTTATTAATAGAAATACCCTATCTCCTAGCTAATAAAAAAACCCTATTATTGAAAAAATAGGTTTTTTTTATTGTCCATTTTAAGAACAGATTAGGCTTTCACAAAAGTTTCCCATACAAAATCTTGCGTTGCACCTTTTAATGTCATTTTCAACTGATCACCCGAGTATAATGGACCAACCCCAGCTGGTGAACCTGTCATAATCACATCACCTGGTTCGAGTGAAAAGACCTGATTAATATCAGTTAACAGTTCGCCAATAGTAAACATTAACAGTGCAGTATTACCATCTTGACGCAATTCATCATTAATATGGAAAGTGAATTTGGTCTCTTGCCAATTTGTAATTTCTTTTGTATCAACCCAGTCTGACAAAACACAAGCACCATCAAAAGCTTTGGCACGCTCCCATGGATGACCTTTACTTTTCAAATCATTCTGTAAATCACGCATTGTTAAATCAAGACCCAACGTCACTGCCCCAATCGCCTTTAAAGCTTTTTCAGGGTCTGTTTCACCCTTTAAAGGCTGATCAATGCGCAAAACTAATTCACACTCAAAGTGACAACTGCCCCAAGCTGGATTCCATGAAATACCGTCATTTAAACCAATCAAGCTACTCGGTGGTTTAATAAATAATATAGGTCTGTCAGGCATAGCATTATTTAATTCTTTAACATGATCGGCGTAACTTCTGCCCACGCAAACGATTTTTGAAGGACGTGTATTCATGAGGCTTCCTTTGTTGTTGCGGCTAATAATTCCAATAATTTATTTCTTAAATGTATTTTCAAATATGGTTTGATCTGAAAGCTGCGCAAAAGCACGCTTTGGTACAATAATTACAGTT
The DNA here is from genome assembly GCF_001605885.1 of Acinetobacter lactucae. Classification (GTDB taxonomy): domain Bacteria; phylum Pseudomonadota; class Gammaproteobacteria; order Pseudomonadales; family Moraxellaceae; genus Acinetobacter; species Acinetobacter lactucae. The sequence continues at coordinate 18,388 of NZ_LRPE01000039.1, forward strand.
TTATTTTTTAGCTCAAGCATGTAAGTCAATTTGCCTTTAGCAAAAGTTTGTACATCCGCATATTGCATCACTTGCTTACGACCATTGGCATAAAGCTCAAAATAATCTTGATATAAGTCAATTCCCTGCTCGCTCTTTCCGAACTGGTAACGAATAAATTGACGCTTAAATAACATGGGTAAAAGCCAGTAACGCATCAGAACTTGCATCACCAGAAAAAACACGCCTAACCCGACATAATATCGACCAACACCAGAGAGACCTAAATAAAATCCCCAAATAATAATTGCGATACTAATCGCAGGTGTTAGAAAACGGGTAATTTGCTTTTTTCCAAAAGTCACTAATGAAAATCCATCTTGTGACTCTTCTAAATTCAAATAGTAACGTAGAGATAAAGCTGTTTTTTGCTCGGTCATTGCACTGCATCAATACTCAATAAATCTAAACTATTAGAGCATATTCATTTCAGCTTTAAAATGAATCAAAAGCTATTTTTTAATTTGTTTAAAGATGAAGCTTATTATTAGATTGGAAGATCAGCTACGTTGCATATATAGAACGTAGATTCATATTTTTTGAGCTTATTTCAGTTTTTAAAATTTCTACAATAAGAGCATCACCTTCTTAGTGGAATGTCTCATGTCTTTCTTTGCAAAATTATTTGGCTTAAATCAAAAAGCAACAGTCTCAAAAGATGTGGTTACTCAATCCACTCAAGAGTCCTCTCTTTTCAATCAACCAAGCTTTTTAGAATTAATTAAAAAACGTCGTTCTATTTATTCGATCGGGAAAAACCTAAAACATACTTCTGCGGAAATTGAAGAATTGATTCAAGAGGCGGTCAAACATAGCCCATCAGCGTTCAACTCTCAATCTTCTCGTGTTGTGATTTTATTTAATCAATCTCATCAAAACTTCTGGAATATTGTCTTAGATGTCTTAAAAACTATTGTTCCTGCCGAAGCATTAGCTGGAACTGAACAAAAAATCCAAAGTTTCGCAGCGGGTGCCGGTACAGTTTTATTTTTTGAAGACCAGAATGTAATTAAAAGTCTACAAGAACAATTTGAAACGTATGCAGATAATTTCCCCGTTTGGTCTGAACACTCAACCGCAATCGCACAGTTTGCAGTATGGAGTGTATTGGCTGAACAAGGTATTGGAGCTTCTTTACAGCACTATAATCCAATTATCGATGAGAAAATTAATGCTGCTTTTGATATTCCTGCTCAATGGAAATTAAGAGCTCAATTAGTATTTGGTTCAATTGAAGGCAAAGTAGGCGAAAAAGCTTTTATTGAAGACGAAAGCCGTTTTAAGACATTTGGCTAACTTTTTCGACTTCAAATTATTTATGAGCTAGTTGCCATGAGCACTAGCTTTTGAATGGAAATAATAAAAAAATAGACACAAAAAAACCGCTATATATAGCGGTTAATTCTTCAAGTGGTGCGCTCAGAGAGATTCGAACTCCCGACCCCTTAGTTCGTAGCCAAGTGCTCTATCCAGCTGAGCTATGAGCGCGTACTTGATGTTGCGCATTATACGCATTTTTCATAGCTTAGGAAGCCTTTTTTCATCTTTCTGTCATCAAACGTCTAGTTCTTAGCCAGAACCATATTTTATATAAAATCGTGGTTAAAGAAATTGAAGTTTTTCTCACCTAAGATGTATTTGAAATATTTTTTTTCAAATAAGTTTTAACGGTTTTTTGAAGTATTTGGCCATATACCTAGAAGATAAAGGCTACTGTTTTAGTCAACATTATAGAAATAATATATTTCTGATTGAACCTAACCATTATAAGCCTACATGAAATTTAACTAAGATAATGCTTCAAATAAGTGAAAATATGATTAAAAAAATAATTAGTTAAAATTATATAATATAAAAATTATTATTATTTTTATGTCTAAATTAAATAAATTATTATTTCTTTAAATATTATTTAATAACAAAAAATGTGACTAAAAATACACATTGACAGCTTTTGAGATCTAACCAATACTAAATCGCAATTATTGAGATACACATCTCATTAATTAACTCGCGCAATAAATAATACTTACTTAAAAATACATAATTATACAGGAAATAGACCAACATGTTTTTACTAAAAAATCTCGTATCTTCGATATCAAAAGTGACTCAAGACTTGGGCAACATTATATCGGTGAACACTACTGTAACGGGCGGCTCTTCTGTTGAGGGTCAGATATCAACCTCTGGTTTACTTTCAGACACTCTATCTACAGTAACAAATACCCTTACTACGACCACAACGGGCCTTATTTCTGATACCGTTGGTACTGTTACTGGCAGTATCGGTTCTACAAGTCCTGTAGACACAGTAACTAATATTATTGGCGGAGTAACTGGCGGTATTGATCTTGGAACTTCTCCAATTTCTCCAGTTATTGACGTTGTTCAAGGTGGTATCGACATTCTTCAGGGTGTTGAAAGCCTAAAAACTGAAATTATCAATACTGGCATTGAAACTGTTGCGGATACTATCATTGGTGTCCTTCCTCAAACTGAACACCCTGTTTCTGAAATTGCTGATCTTGGCACTTTAACTTTCGAAACTTCTCGTGACACAGTAAATGGCACGCTTGAAGTTATTTCTGATCTAGTGGGTGGAGATATTCAAGGCGCAACTGAGTCTGCTACTGGTGTCGTTGAAACATTAATCACTAATGGCACAACTGCGACTGGTATTGTTACTGAGGTTGTCGGCAGCATTACAGATGTCGTTGGCGGTGTAACTGGTGGTGTTGATGGTAACCCTCTCGAAGTAATTACCGATATTATTGGCGGTGTAACTGGCGGTGTTGATGGTAATCCGCTTGAAGTAATTACTGATATTATCGGCGGCGTAACTGGTGGCGTTGACGGAAATCCGCTTGAAGTAATTACTGACATTATCGGTGGTGTAACTGGTGGTATCGGTGATGGCACATCTCCAATCTCACCAGTTATTGACGTTGTTCAAGGCGGCATTGATATTATACAAGGGGTAGAAAGTTTAAAAACTGAGATCATTAATACTGGTATCGACACTGTTGCTGATACTATTATTGGTATTCTTCCACAAACTGAATACCCAGTTTCAGACCTAGCAGATCTTGGTACTTTAACCTTTGAAACCTCACGCGACACGGTAAATGGTGCTCTTGAAGTTGTTTCTGATTTAGTTGGTGGCGACATTCAAGGGGCTACTGAATCAGCAACAGGTATTCTCGATACGCTGATTACAAATGGCACAACTGCTACTGGAATTATTAATAACATTATCGGCGGCGCAACAAGTGGTGATAGCCCACTTGGCGTGGTAACCGACATTATTGGTGGTGTAACTGGTGGCGTTGACGGTAACCCACTTGAAGTAATTACTGACATTATCGGTGGTGTAACTGGTGGCGTTGACGGTAACCCACTTGAAGTAATTACTGACATTATCGGTGGTGTAACTGGTGGTGTTGATGGAAACCCACTTGAGGTAATTACTGACATCATCGGTGGTGTAACTGGTGGTGTTGATGGAAACCCACTTGAGGTAATCACTGACATCATTGGTGGTGTAACTGGCGGAATCGGTGGTGGAACTTCTCCAATCTCTCCAGTCATTGATGTCGTTCAAGGCGGTATTGATATTCTTCAGGGTGTAGAAAGCTTAAAAACTGAAATTATCAACACTGGTATCGACACTGTTGCTAACACAATCATTGGTATTCTTCCACAAGCAGAACATCCTGTTTCTGAAATTGCCGACCTCGGCACATTAACTTTTGAAACTTCTCGCGACACAGTAAACGGCGCACTTGAAGTTGTTTCTGATTTAGTTGGTGGTGACATCCAAGGTGCTACCGAATCTGCTACTGGTATTCTCGATACGCTTATTACAAATGGAACAACTGCTACTGGATTAGTAACAGAAATCATTGGTGGATTGACAGGAACTATTGGTGGAGTTACTGGTGGAGATAGCTCACTAGGCTTAGTTACTGATTTACTTGGCGGTTTAACTGGTAGCGTAGATGGTGATAGTCCTCTTGGCTTAGTGACCGACCTTCTAGGCGGCTTAACTGGTGGCGTTACTGGCGGTACAGACAACCCTATCGGCATCGTAACAGATATCGTGGGTAGCTTAACGGGCGGTGTGACTGGGGAAGGCGGATTAGATGTTATCTCTAATTTACTAGGTGGATTAACTGGTGGCAGCTTACTCGGTGGTGTAACGTCTACAGTATCTAATGTAACTAATACAACGCATACTATCGTACCTACATCATTACTTACTGATAACTTCTTAGAAAACTCTTTCAATACTGTTTAATATAAGTCGTAAAATAAAGCCACTTATTACAAGTGGCTTTATTTATTGATATATCTTTAAATATTAATTCATTTCTTCCCATCTATAATATTTCTTATGCGCCAGCTCTAACATTGCATAATCATTAGGTGTATCACCATAAGCATAAATTGTAGAATACTGAGTTAAATCATATTTGTTTTTTATTCTATTTACTTTTTCTAAATAACCACAATCACCATTAATAAAATCACCTGTCAAAATACCATCACGTATTTCAAGTTGATTACATATAACGTCTAAATCTAAAGATTGGCACCAGCTTTCTAGATAAACGCCTAATGATGCAGATACAACAACAACCTGATCACCTTGTTGTTTATGCCAAAGAATACGTTCTAAAGCATTTTGACGCACACAGGTAGGGAGTACATTTTTAGCAAACTCTTGCCCTATATATTTTAGGGAATCCGCATCATAGCCCACGTATCCCACTTGGCAGAGTTTAGTTCGAATAGTTTTATCGGTTACCCATTCAAGCTTATAACCCGCTATATAAGGTGCAAGTCGAATACCACCTAGTATTTGAGCTTTTTTATTTAAAGAAAATTTAAGGAATAGGCTGAATGTATCGCTGTGAGTGATCGTGCCGTCAAAGTCAAATAAAGCTAAGTTCATTTATGATTATCTCTAATATAATTAAAAAGTTATAAATTTAGATTTTTTTAAAGTACTAAAAAGCAGGCACAAAAAAACCGCTATAAAAGCGGTTAATTCTTCAAGTTGGTGCGCTCAGAGAGATTCGAACTCCCGACCCCTTAGTTCGTAGCCAAGTGCTCTATCCAGCTGAGCTATGAGCGCGTAACTTGTGTGCCTTTCAGCGATTCGTTCTATTTTACTTGGTGCGCTCAGAGAGATTCGAACTCCCGACCCCTTAGTTCGTAGCCAAGTGCTCTATCCAGCTGAGCTATGAGCGCATTAAGTAAATGGCGGTGAGAGAGGGATTCGAACCCTCGATACCAGTAATAGGTATGCTTCCTTAGCAGGGAAGTGATTTCAGCCACTCATCCACCTCACCGGAACGAGCCGCCATAATACAAACTAAAACCCTATTGTTCAAGTCATCATAGTGAAATTTTCTTGTTTTTTAGTTCAATGAATTATTTTTTAAGCAATTTTCTCATTATTTTCGTCTTTTTCGATCAAACGCTTGTTAAGATAGATATTATTTCTTCATTAAAATACTGTAGTGCATAACACATTATTGCAAACCTAAACGTGCAGTTCGGGTCTGCATGACTTATGCTAAACTTATCTGCCAAGCGTGAAACCAAACGACATGACAAAAAACTGGGCTGACCCCGAAGCAAAAGCTGAAGCTGAACGTTATGACAATCCTATTCCAAGCCGTACTCTTATTTTAGATACATTGGAACAATTGCAGACACCGCAATCTCATGCAGAACTTGTCGATCATTTTAATATTCATGACCAAAAAAGTATTGAAGCTCTAAGTCACCGCTTAAGTGCCATGGTTCGTGATGGCCAAATCATGAAAGACGGTTTTAAATTTCAGTTGGTGGCAGATCAACCAACCTATGAGGCAACTGTTTACATTAATAGTAAAGGTTTAGGTACGGCACATATTGATGGTCAAACTGATCTTTTACTTCCTGAACGCGAATTACGTTTAGTATTTAATGGTGACCGAGTTAGAGTGCGCCAGACTTCGGTTGACCGTAAAGGTAAACCTTGGGGTTTTATCACAGAAGTTTTACAGCATCGTGTTAAACAATTAATTGGTAAATTGTCAGTTCACGATGGCGAATATTTTATTCAACCCAACAATCCAAATCAGCACCAACCTATTCCCTTAGAAAAAGAACTGGTAACCCACGCTGAAGCAAATGTTGGCGATATGCTACGTGTCGCAATAGATAGTTATCCGACTCGTGAAGAATTTGCGACGGCGCATATTATTCAATCTATGGCCGACAAAGCTGATACAGAAATTATTATTCCACAAACTATTCTTGAGTTTGGCTTACCTTACGAATTTCCAGATGAAGTTATAAAAGAAGCTGAAAGTTTTAAAGAGCCTTCCGCTCAAGATCGTGAAGGCCGCATCGATTTACGAGATTTAGCATTAGTTACGATCGATGGTGAAGATGCTCGAGATTTTGACGATGCGGTTTATGCAGAAAAGCGTCCAGGTGGCGGTTATCGTGTAGTTGTCGCGATTGCTGATGTTAGCCATTATGTACGCTTAGACTCAGCCCTCAATGAAGAAGCTGAGGAACGTGGTACTTCTGTATACTTCCCTCACTTTGTATTACCGATGCTACCAGAGGCTTTATCAAATGGCTTATGCTCTTTGAACCCTCATGTAGACCGTTTATGTATGGTCTGTGACTTGAAGCTCTCTCGTACAGGCCGTGTAACAGGTTACGATTTTTATCCATCGGTCATGCATTCAAAAGCACGGTTGACCTATACACAGGTAGCACAATATTTTGACGGCGCAACAGATGCGATTCCAAAAGATCGTGATGTTCATAAATCTTTGAATACGCTTTTCCAGCTTTATCAGATTTTGAAAAATTTACGTGCTGATCGTCATGCAATGGAATTTGAAACCATTGAAACCTACATGACTTTTGATGAGCTAGGCGGGATTAAAGAAATTTTGCCACGTACACGTAATGAAGCACATAAGCTCATTGAAGAGTGTATGTTGCTTGCTAACGTTGCTGCGGCTGAATATGCATTAGAACATGATGTTCCAATGTTATATCGCGTGCACGAAGCGCCAGAGTTCTCTCGTATTCAAAAAGTAAAAGACTTTGTAAAATTACTGGGTCTACCCTTCCCTGACCAGCCAACTCAAGCAGACTATCAAAGAGTTATTGAGGCAACTAAAGATCGTATTGATGCACCGAGCATTCATGCTGTCTTATTACGCTCAATGATGCAAGCTTATTATGGCGCTAAAAATGCAGGGCACTATGGTTTGGCTTATGAAGCTTATACGCATTTTACTTCGCCAATCCGTCGCTACCCAGATTTATTATTACACCGTGCCATTAAAGCACATCTCAAACAAAAGCCTTTTCCACTCTCTGGTGCTGCACTAGATGATGCAGGTGAACATTTCTCTCAAACCGAGCGTCGTGCTGATGAAGCATCTCGCAGCGTAACGACTTGGTTGAAGTGCCACTACATGCAACAGCATTTAGGGGATGAGTTTATAGGTATTGTGAGTGCAGTAACCGAATTTGGTTTGTTTGTGACGCTGAAAGATCTATATGTCGATGGCATGATTCATATTAGCCAACTCGGCGATGACTTCTTTATTTATGACCAAGCGAGTCAAAATCTAGTAGGTCAAAATCGTGGTCAAGTCTTTGGTTTAGGCGATGAAGTTAAAATTCAGGTTGCTGGCGTCAATCTGGAAGAACGTAAAATTGACTTCCAGCTGATTAAACAAGTAACTCATGCAGGCCGAGTAGTTCGTAGCCGTGCACCGCGCACGACTAAAACAACTGCACAGGCTAACGAAGAAGTCTTTAGTAAACCAACCGTCAGCAGTGATGGTGAAAGACCTGTTCACAAAAAGAAAGAAAAAAGCAAGCCAAGTTCTTACACCAAAAAATCTGGTAAAAAAACCTCAGCAAAAGCTGAGACTAAACCAGAGAAGGTGAAGAAAAAATCGAAGCCTAAAAAGAAAAAGTCGAATGCAAAATCAAAGGCTGAATAATGAGTAAATAATTATCACGTTTTAGTAATAAGTCTCCAATAGGAGGCTTATTTCTTTTTAAAAGGGTTATTTTACAGATTAAGCTTGATTTCCGACTTCAGAGGACCTACATCTAATACTATGTTTAAAAAATAATGTGGCTATTAGCAATGACTTTACAGCAAGCGACTTTACCAACTCCTCATTTTGATCAAATCAAATTAGAAAATTTAAAACAGGATATTCAGCAAGCAATTCAAGCTGGACAAGAGTTTTTAAATACACTTACAGCCGCACCTATAGATACAGCTCAGCAACTTGCCGTACTTGAGCAAGTCGATACGCTTGAAAATAATCTAAGTGAATCATGGGGTGTTCTATCGCACTTAAATGCAGTAATGAGTAATTCAGAAACGAGAGAAGTTTATCAATCCTTATTACCAGCATTGAGTGAATATTACACTCAGCTTGGTCAACATACGGCGCTTTATCAAACTTATCAACACATCCATGATGGTCAAGGCTATACGTCGCTTAGCCCAGCCCAACAAAGTGCGATTCGCCTAGCTTTACGTGACTTTAAACTTTCTGGTGTAGCCTTAGAGGGTGAAGAGAAAAAACGTTATGCAGAGATTTCTGCGCGTCTTTCACAGCTTTCTTCTGATTTTTCAAATCACGTACTTGATGCAACACAAGCTTACTTTAAGCCACTTACCGAAGATCAGCTAAAAGGTCTTCCAGAAAGTAATATTGAATTATTAAAACAGTACGGCAAACAACGTGAACTTGATCAAGCTGTAGCAACCCTAGATTTTCCAGCATATTTTGCAATCATGACTTATGCCGATGACCGTGCATTGCGTGAAGAGCTTTATAGAGCTTATGTAACTCGTGCATCTGATCAGTCTGAACAAACTGAGTTTGATAACAGCAAAATTATGGAAGAAATTTTGAGTCTTCGTCAGGAAATGGCGAAACTACTTGGTTTCAATAACTATGCTGAATATTCTCTGGCAAGCAAAATGGCACCAGACGTAAAAACAGTACATGATTTTTTGGTTGACCTAGCAGAGCATGCGCGTGCTCCTGCGCTTCAAGAAGTTGCCGAACTTCAAGAAATTGCCAAACAAGATGGTGTTGATGAACTTAAACCTTGGGATACAACTTACTATTCTGAAAAGCTTAAACAGCAACAATTCAACTTATCTCAAGAAGCATTAAAACCTTATTTTCCTGCACCTAAAGTTATTCAGGGATTATTCCAGATTGTGCAGCGTCTATACGGCATTAACATTATTGAAAGACAAACACCTGTTTGGCATCCAGATGCACGCTATTTTGAATTAGAAGACCAAGGCCAAGTGATTGGTGGCTTCTTCTTTGACATCTATGCACGTACAGGTAAACGTGGCGGCGCATGGATGAATGGTTTCCGTTCGCGCATGCAAACACTTCATGGTTTACAAAAACCAATTTGCTACATGGTGTGTAATTTCACTCCTCCAGTAGGTGACCAACCTGCTTTATTGACTCATGACGAAGTGATTACTTTGTTCCACGAGTTTGGACATGGTTTACATCATATGTTGACCGAAGTAGATAATATCTCGGTTGCAGGAACGCACGGTGTTGCTTGGGATGCAGTAGAGCTACCAAGCCAGTTTATGGAGTTCTGGTCATGGGATAAAGAAAGCCTCGATGTACTAAGTGAACACATCGATAGTAAACAAACTTTGCCACAAGAATTACTGGATGCTTTATTAAATGCCCGATTCTTCCAATCTGGTATGCAAACTTTGCGTCAGCTTGAATTTGCGTTGTTTGACTTGACCATTCACACCAAAACACCTGCCCTGAACAGTGAGCAAATTCAGCAAACATTAAATGATATTCGTAAGCAATATGCGGTCGTTCCTACTGTCGACTACAACCGTTTCCAACATAGTTTTAGTCATATTTTTGCTGGCGGTTATGCCGCAGGTTATTACTCTTACAAATGGGCAGAAGTTTTAGCAAGTGATGCATTTGATCGTTTTGAAAATGAAGGCATTTTTAACACTCAAACGGGTAAAGAATTCCGTCAGGCAATTCTAGCTGTGGGTGGAAAAGACACTGCGCTTGAGGCATTTGTTAATTTCCGTGGGCGCGAGCCTAAAATTGACGCGCTGTTACGTCATCAAGGTTGGACGAATGACAACAAAACCGCTTAAACTATGGGCCTAAATTGATCGTGTGGTTAGGGTGATAAAGATGAAAAAACGTTTCATTGCTGGAGCAAAATGTCCAAAATGTGAAGCCATGGATCGAATTGTCATGCTAACCACCGCAGAAGACGAATGGATTGAATGTATCGAATGCGGTTATAGCGAAAATCGTCCGACTCATGTGGATGAGCCTGAAACACCTGCTATACCTGATGAAATTGGGGTAATACAGTTCAAGCCACGTCGTCCCGACTAAAGGTCTTAAACATGCCACTACAAAGAAAACAAAACTCAAAATTATTATGGATTTTAATTGGGGGCTTAAGCATTCTCGTAGTGCTTTTTTTTGCAGCGCAATGGTTTTTTAAAAAAACCGAGTCGTCAGCACCACTGGTTGATCCACAACCTGTCTCAACACCCGCTCCTGCTAAACTGAAACCGACCGATCCACTACCAAGTTCTGAACCCTTAGCTGAAAATGCAAGCTCTCAGCAACTTGTCAGTGAAAATGTGCTTAAAGAACCAGTACCAGCCCAAGAGTCTTTAGCGAAGGAAGAAGTATCTAAACTTGAAGATATTCATCGCCAGTTAAAAGATCAGGAAGCAACCTTAAAAGCTCAGCATGCTGATGCTGATCAATTAACTAAACTCAAAGAAGAACAAGTTAAATTGCTTGAAGCTCAGCTCAAACAGCAATAGTTTTTGAGTAAACTCTTAAAAAAGCTAAAGTCATCTATCTTTAGCTTTTTTTATTTGGATTTTAAAATAGTACTAATTACCTGTTTCTAAATTTACTCAATCCACTTATTAAAAAAGCCCTCCATTTAGGAAGGCTTTTTGTATAACCGATAATTTGATTTCAGTTATTTATACCAATCGAATAACTTAAATACATATGGCACATAAGTAACCAATACTAGTGATGAGAACAAGACAATAATTGGTAGCAACCAGCGCTCATACCGGAAGTAGAAGCTTGTATATTTCTCTTTCGCTTCTGCATCAGCAGCATTCACTTCATCATCTCCAACGGACAACCGCGTGAGTAAATGGTTCAAGGCAACTGGTGGTGTTACATAGCCAAACTCGAATGCAACTAATACAATCATCCAGAAATGAATTGGATGAATACCATTTTCGTATGCCACAGGCGCAATGGTTGCAGCAACTAAAATTACAGCACCAAATGGATCTGTACACATACCAATAATGGCAAGTAATAGCGCAATACATGCAAGTGAGATATAGATACTGCCCAAATGAGTCGGCAATAATTCAACCACTTCAGAGCGTTCAATTAAACCACCTACACTTGCAGACAGGGCCATCAAGATAATCAGAGCACCAATATGACCTACAGTTTCTAAAGTCGCAAAACGAAGTGCTCCACCAAAACCGAGACGGAATTGAGAGCTATGCGGATCATGGGCACGTAGGAATGGTGATTTCTGTTCGTGTTCACGAACAATCGCCTCATGAATATTGATTGCAGGAGCTTCTTTTGTAGAGACCAATTTGTCATATAGGATCATTGCGATCAGAACTAATGGCAAAATTACTGGTGCAGTAAATTCGTTCATTCCTGTGTCTAGTGCATATTTATAAATCGCAAGAACAACAACAGTAATTAAAATGTATGGAATTACGGGTACAAATGCACGCATCATGCCTGGAATCGCAACTTTTGGTGAATTCACACGGAATTTTTCTTCAGCCAAAAGTAATGAAACACCCAAGAAAATAAATGCAGTTAACCAAAATACATAGATACCATGACCAAATAGCTCATCCGACGTGACATGACGGCTATCAAGCATTGCAATTAAAACAACCAGTAGACATGGACGTACAACTACCCCTAAAGAACCTGACATTGCAGACACAGCCAAAGCATATTGACGGCGAGCACCCGCATTCCAGACTTCTTTATAAATAATTGCACCTGCTGCAATAACGAAGATACCGGATGCACCTGTATAGGCTGTTGGTACAGCAGCAGCAATTAGAATTAACCAAGTTAAGGTTTCTGGCGCCAAGTTCCATGGACGAAGTACATTAAGGAACAAGTCCATAACGCGTGTTTGAGTCAAAAGCATACCTGCCCAAATAAATAAGGCAAGGTTTAAGAAAATACCTGAGAACTCAACCAATAAACCAAGGTAAATCCCTTGTCCCATTGGGTAATCCATGAAGAACGTGAACGCTACGCCCGTAATCACAGCCATGTAAGCATATAAAGGCACACATAGTAAGGCTAAGCCAATATTACCGCCTTCACGTTTTGGTGGAGGTGAAACAAACAATTGGTAAAGACTAATTAAGGTCAGGACAACAAATAAAATCATCCAGATCCAGTAAATAGTCACCGTTTCATAGGTAGGTGTTACCCCGGAATTAATGACTGAACGATACTGACTAATTACAGAGGTACTTAGTAAAGCATTACCAATCACCATGAAGATGGAATAAACTTTGTAATCTATTTTTGTAGCTGGATTACGCAAGCCAATATGATGAAATTTCAACGATGCTGTAATCGCAGAAATTAGAACCATAAAGATGAGTAAAATTGCGCGATTTTCTGTACCGAATTTAAAAATACCAAAGAAACCTGTCTCGATAGCACGGTAAGTACGTACCCCTGGGTTAGCTTCGATATATTTTATGGTTTTATCATATGCCTGATATTTTTCATCACATTGTTGCTGCGCTGCGAGTAGCGATGCACGGACATCACTTTCTGACGCTGCACCAAAGAAACTTGCGAAATCATCAGACGCATTCGCTTTCATTTGTTCTTTTACTTGAGCCTCGATATTTGGATGTCGATCACAAGTCGGCTTTTCAGGTTCAGCACGCAAAAAAGAATATTGCATACCTGTAGCAGGGTCACCATAAAGACGCTCCCCGATACGTAATAACTGTCCGTGGATCATTTCCCCGGTACCAATTATCAGAGTCATTAATAGCAGAATAAGGATAACGAATGTTGAGATCCATTCGTTCCAGATATAACCCAGTAGACCTAATCCAGATCTTTTTTCTTGATGTTCTTGCATAAATATTCCAATTTTGTTCTCTCAAGTCCCTAAAAATTAAAGAATTGAGTCATGCAATTTTTCTTGGTCAGGGGTTAAATCCATCCCCCTTCTACCAATCCCTTTATTCAACGATCAAATTTGCATCAAACTTTGTTAATAAAGAATGACTAAAATCTCTTTTTTAACAGTTTGTATTGTCAATGTTTCTTTTTTAATCTCTGGAAAAGCCAATAGCATCCTCCAAAAATTGCTCCACCTATCGCTCCATATAAATGGGCTTCAGTTAAAACAGGGCTCCCTATTAACTGGGCAGTTCCTGTTTGGCCGAATGTATTTTCCCATATGAGTTTGGCTACGATTAAACCTAGTACCAACAAAGCGAAATTACGTTCTTTACGATATTGCAGATAAACTAAAGCAACCGCTGTATATAGCCCATGTAAGACGCCAGATAGCCCTGCATACGCTTCGATATAAGGTAAATAAAAATAAAACATCAAACTAATAAAAGGTGGCAACAGCAAAAGTAGGCTTAAAAGATGCCATGCTTTTGTATGCGGAAAGATAAAGGGTAAACAGGCGAATGCCATCATATTTAAAAGGAAATGAACCCATCCCACGTGTACCCAATGAGCAGTCCATAAACGCCAGAATTCACCAAGTAAACTTTCGCGCCAATAAATAAAAATATCAGGAAACACCTGTAGACAAGCAGATATGGAAATGCACACTGCGACCAAAAGCACTTTACTATTCAGTACATGATCCTTCATGGCACACTCCTTGAAATTAAACTTCTTACGATTATTGTAGAACTTAACAATAGACTCGCAAGAAGTTAGTCTTTCAAATATTCTTTACTGCGCTGCTGGTGGAGCAGATGAATCAGCAGGAACTTCAGATGCCGCTCCCCCATCAAACAACTCATCTAGCTCTGCGGCACCTTCATTCTTATCATCCCAGAAATGAGACATCCCATCATCTCCGGTACGTACACCAGTATGCTCAGTCCAATAACGGTCAGAGATACCACGTACAATAAGGCCAGCCATGCTATCGATTAACTTAAAGTTGGGATTGACAGGTTTGTCATCAGCTTGAGACGCTGCATAAGATCTTAACGCATCACGGATTTTTGCATCATCACCGCTTGCTTGGGCAGCTACCGCATATAAAGCATGAGATAGGCGAACACCTTTTTTCTCACCAATCTGAATTGACTGTTTTAAAGTTTGGTATGGATCAGGCTTTCCTTCATCAGCACCTGGCAATAAGGTCCAGATAACTGCACGAGTTGCGTTAGGTGCACCCCAGAATTTTTCATTATCTAGACAAACCATGCCACGCTCTACAATAGCAGCGATATCTTTAGGGACATTGACTGCACCACCTGAGTTAATATCGTTGGTTACAGCTTGAAGACCACTGATCATTCCAAGTAAATAAACAGTTTGATCAGTATCATTACGCATTGTTGGGCAAGAATCACCTAAGTGATATTTATATTTAGATTCCCACCGATCAGCAAACAACTTATAACCCGTATATTGACGTTCAGCAGCAATTGCCGCCCAACGCTTTTGGGCAATACGTGCATCTTGGGCTTCTGTCACTTGACCAGCTTTTGAGGCACGCAAATAACGCAATTCCTGTTCTAATGCTTGATTTTCCGCACATACGCCTGAAGCAGCATACATTAATACCGCAACACGTGTTGGATCTGCGCCCATACCTTTAGTAGACATGATTGCTGGTGTTAAAGCACTACCAGTATTACAAACCATTTCAGCATCTTGCATTGCCAGAATAGGCGGAACGACGTGCTTTTCCGTAAAACCTAGAGCAACATTTGCTCCGGTTTTCACGACGTATGAACAACCTGATAAAACTGAAGCTGCAAGAAAACTCACCGCCAAACCTTGGCTTATTTTTTGGACTTTAGACATCTTCCTGTCCTCTATGTAATTTGTTTTTTCCTTTTCAGATGTACATTAGCAGATGCATATCTTGAATAAAAGAGTAATTACTCTAATTGTAGCGCTTATACTTTGACACACTTCACAGCAGATAAAATTGACAGTTTTTCAAGGAAACAGAAATTTTAGGCAAAAAAAAGTAGCATTGCGACGGTTCAGCACATGCTACTTATTAACTGGGACAAGCTTTTAACGGCTTATATTATTTTTGTTCTATATAATCCTTAAGTAAAGTTCCTGCTCTTCCTACTACTACAGCCATAACTACTGCAATTAACAGAAACATCCACATTGAAATCTCCATGAGAGACCTCCTTACTACAATCGCACCCAGTTACTGGACACTTGATGAAATTAATCGATTAACCAATTTTAATAATTGACTGATCGACGACCTTGCATCCTCTGTCTCTTAACTTTGTTAATATTAACTCTGTTAAGATATTCCCTGAGTAAAGTTCCTGCTCTTCCTACTACCACTGCCAAAATTATGGCAATGACCAAGAACGACCATGTTGGCATCTCCATTTTGAGACCTCCGACACACTTTACGTTGGTGTTTGTACTTTAACCGATCAAATAGATACCCATAGGTGAAATTGTCAGACAATTGTCTTTCCTTGGCTTTTTTCTATATTTTAATTAGACAATCCTAAGCTCAAGGAATAAAAAAATAATTAAGTTTTTGTTTTTTATAATTTTTAAATAAATATACAATTGTAGAATTGTCTAACAATTAATAGAGTTTTTCTAAAACTTTTAATCTTTTCCACTGCTCAATAGAAAGCTGATCGAACCAAACAGTTGTTGCTTTCGCAGATGCCCCTTCAAAATAAATCACTACAAACATCTGATAATCAATTATTTTTCTAATTTCCGCACGGTAAATTTCTTTTTCCGAGTAATATGCAACCGACCATAATTTTTGATCTAAATATTCAATTTGAGATATTTGTGTTTGCTTTAAAAAGAAAATAAAACCAATAAATATAAAAATGACAGCACATAGCCACCATATCGGCATTAATAATTGATAAAGCAAGATTGCTAAACCCAAACCAATAAAAAGCTGAAATATTACCGAGACACGGCTATATTTCAGCTCAAAATTTAATTCTTTTATCAAAACAGTTTAGCCATGTACATACTGTTTTAATTTATAAATAAATTCACGTAACTCAGTACGTGGAGGCTCAGAAACTTCCATGAACCAATCTAATAAATCTGGATCTTCTTGATCAACTAACTCTGCAAATAATGCTTTTTCTGCTGGAGCAGCTTTTAAATAATAGTTTTTTACATACGGGTCAAAATAGACGTCAATTTCTTTTAAGCCGCGGCGTGCTCGATAAATTACTTTACGTTCTTCCAAGGTCATTTCGTCAGACATTTACGTCCCCATCTGCGTTGATAGTGCGCCTAGTTTACCTGATCACATCCTAAAGATCGCTAAAAATATCAAATTGACCAAATTTATCATATTGTACTCATAATTGAGCATTCATCACATTGTTCGGGATGAAATGCTTCCGTATGTTTAGGATATAACATCACACCTGAACCAAGGAAGAAATACAAATGCAATCTGGTGCCATCCGTCCTATTCCAAATATGCTACCGAGACAATTATTCAATGAGGAACACGAAGCCTTCCGTGAGACAGTGCGCAAATTCTATGAAAAGGAAGTAGTTCCCAATATAGAAAAATATGAGAAACAGCAACATGTTGACCGAGATCTTTGGAATAAAGCTGGCGAATTAGGTCTTCTTTGCACCACAATGCCAGAGCAATATGGCGGTTCTGGGGTAGATCGTCTATACAGTATGATTCTTATAGAAGAACAAGCGTATGCGATGGACTCTAGTACGGGCTTTTCTTTGCATTCCGACATTGTTGCTAATTACGTTAACAATTTTGGTAATGAAGAGCAAAAACAAAAATGGTTACCGAAAATGGCCACTGGAGAAGTGGTGACTGCTATTGCCATGACAGAACCGGGCACCGGTTCAGATTTACAAGCGGTAAGAACCACAGCGGTTCTTGATGGTGACGAATATGTCATTAATGGTTCTAAGATTTTTATTACAAATGGCTACTTATGCGATATGGCCGTAGTCGTTTGTAAGACTGGTAATAGTGATAAAGGTTCGGCGAACTTATCCTTAATTATTGTGGAAGCAGACCGTGCTGGTTTTAGTAAAGGTAAACCTCTCAACAAAATTGGTATGAAAGGCCAAGATACTTGCGAATTATTCTTTGATAACGTTCGTGTTCCTAAAGAAAATCTTTTAGGCATGGAAGGTATGGGCTTTATCATGCTCATGAAAGAATTAGCATGGGAACGAATGTTAGTTGCTATTATTTGTCAGGCAGGTGCTGAAGCAGCATTTGCACATACCGTTCAATATACAAAAGATCGTAAGGCTTTTGGTAAACCTATAGGCGCATTTCAGAATACACGCTTTAAACTTGCTGAACTTAGAACAGAAATCGATTTCTGTCGTACTTATCTAGATCGTTGTATGGAATTACAACTTGAAGAGAAGTTGAGTGTCGAAGCCGCCGCAGCTGCTAAATATAAAATTTCTGACATGTTCTCGAAGATTGTAGATGAATGTCTTCAATTACATGGTGGTTATGGCTATATGCTTGAATATCCAATTGCGCGTGCCTACATAGATCATCGAGCAAATCGAATTTATGCAGGTACAAATGAAATCATGAAAGAATTAATTTCAAGAACACTTTGATACCTTCATAAGAAAAGGGGCATTACGCCCCTTTTCTTATTTAATATGGCTTAAGATACTAATTTGGGTTTACGCTCATTCGCTTCAGAACGCTTATGAAAATGAAGAATCCCATCTTCAAATTTTGCATTTTTTAGGGACTTTCTATCTTCTAAATAGTTATTAGTCACCTGCCATGGAGCACGCTTACCTTGTTTAGGAAGTTCATGTGCTGCACGATTGATATAACCTGAAGATAGTTTACCCATTACGGTATCTTCTTCCATCACCGTCTTATCACCCGATGGAATCACTTCATCATAACTATTTTTGTCCATATAGTTTAATAAGCGACAAATATATTCGGCAGCGATATCCACTTTAAGTGTCCATGATGCATTCACATAACCAATTATCATCGCCATATTTGGCACATCACTGAGCATTATGCCGTTATAAAGCATATGTTCAGATGAGTTGATTGGTTTCCCATCAAGAGTAGCCTGAACTCCACCCATAATCTGAACTTGTAGCCCTGTTGCAGAAACAATGATGTCAGCGTCAAGATGTTTGCCAGATTTAAGCAAAACACCTTTTTCGGTAAATTTCTCAATCTGATCAGTTTCTACACTTGCTTTGCCTTCACGTAAAATCTTAAACAAGTCACCATCTGGCACTACACATAAACGCTGATCCCAAGGATTATATGAAGGCGTAAAATGCTTCATATCAACCTTACCTTTAAGTTGTACCTCAATTGCTTTTAAGAGCAAACGACGTACCGTTTTAGGATGTTTTTGAGATAACGCATAAATAGCACGTTGCATACCAATGTTGCGAGCACGGGTAAATTTATAAGCTGCTTCTTCAGACATAAATTTACGCGTTTTTTCATAGATGAAATCGATAGAAGGAACGCTAGCAATATACGTTGGTGAACGCTGCAACATGGTCACATGACCTGCCCCACCTTTAGCCATTGCTGGAACTAAAGTAATCGCTGTTGCACCACTACCAATAATAACCACCTTTTTACCCGCGTAATCTAAGTTTTCAGGCCAATGCTGTGGGTGAATTAGTTGCCCTTTAAATGCTTCTTGATTTGGGAAAGAAGGCGCATAGCCCTGGTCATAGTTGTAGTAACCTGTACACCCTACAACAAAGTTGGCAATCCAAGTCTGCTGTTTTTTATTGCTATCTTCAACTACAACCTGCCATTTTTTTGAAGCTGAATCATAATTAGCAGAAAGTACCCGATGACCAAAATGAATTTTTTCTTTTAATTTAAATTCATCAATTACTTCACCTAAATACCCTTTAATAGAAGCACCATCAGCTAATACATTCGCTTTACACCATGGTTTAAAGTTAAAACCAAAGGTAGACATATCTGAATCTGAACGAATACCAGGGTAGCGAAAAAGATCCCATGTTCCACCAAAAGACTCACGACGCTCTAAAATCTCGAATTGTCGCTGTGGAGAATTTTTTGACAAATGGGCAGCAACTCCAATTCCTGAAATACCTGCGCCAATGATTAAAATATCAACTTGCTTTTCCATTTTATTTTTATACCCATTGTTGAGAATATAAGTTTATTAAAACACAATTTTGACAATACACAATGTCAAGTTTGACCGTTTATCTACTTTTTTATGTCACTTGAGGACATTTTTATAATTTATTTTGTGACTAGAAATAAAAAAGACCGGTATAAAACCGGTCTTTCTTGAATAAAATCAATTATTCAGCTGAAGTGTTCACTTCACGATCTACAAGCTCAACGTAAGCCATCGGTGCTGCATCACCAGCACGGAAGCCCGCTTTAAGAACACGTAGATAACCGCCGTTACGTTCTTTGTAACGAGGGCCGAGTACGGTAAATAATTTACCAACAGTTGCAGCATTACGAGTACGAGCAAATGCTAAACGACGATTTGCTACAGTATCGTTTTTTGCTAGAGTGATTAAAGGCTCAGCAACACGACGTAATTCTTTAGCTTTAGGAACAGTTGTTTTGATCAACTCGTGTTCAAATAAAGAATTAGCCAAGTTTTGGAACATCGCTTTACGATGGCTGCTTGTACGGCCTAATTTCACACCACTATTACGATGACGCATGGTGATAGTCCTACTTAATTAACGGCTACGATAGGCAAAACGGTCGTCCATACGAAGACTAGCTGGTGGCCAGTTTTCAAGACGCATACCGAGTTGTAAGCCTTTCGATGCCAAAACATCTTTGATCTCTGTTAACGATTTTTTACCAAGGTTAGGAGTTTTTAACAACTCAACTTCAGTACGTTGAACAAGATCACCAATGTAGTAAATATTTTCTGCTTTCAAACAGTTAGCAGAACGAACAGTAAGCTCTAGATCATCTACTGGGCGAAGCAAGATTGGGTCAACTTCTTCACGAGGCTCTTGAGCAACTGGAGTTTGGTCTTTCTGAAGATCAACAAAAATTGCAATTTGTTGTTGCAAGATTGTTGCCGCTTTACGGATTGCTTCTTCAGGATCCACCGTTCCATTTGTTTCAAGGTCGATTACCAGTTTATCTAAATCAGTACGTTGTTCTACACGCGCATTTTCAACGGTGTAAGAAACACGTTTAATCGGGCTATAAGAAGCATCTAATTGCAAACGACCAACAGGGCGTGTTTCACCTTCAGGGAAACGAGAATCAGATGTTTCATAACCACGACCTTGAGCAACTTTCAAGCGCATTTTTAATGAGCCTGAAGCACTTAAAGTACCGATTAAATGTTCTGGGTTAACCACTTCAACATTATGAGGTAAACGAAGGTCAGCAGCAGTAATATCGCCAGGACCTTGTTTTTCTAATGTTAAATATGCTTCATTTTGATCGAACAGCTTAATAGACAATCCTTTTAGGTTCAGCAAGAGCTCGACGATGTCCTGCTGCAAGCCTTCTAAAGTACTGTACTCGTGCTCGACACCTTCTATCTCTACTTCAACCACAGCAGCGCCAGGTAAAGAAGACAATAGAATGCGACGTAAAGCATTACCTAGAGTATGGCCAAAACCACGCTCTAAAGGTTCTAGAATCACTTTTGCCGAGGTCCCGCTTACCGCTTCGACCTTGATCGCTTGCGGAGTTAGAAACTCGTTTGCAGTACGCGTCATTATTGCTACCTCAAGGATTATTTAGAATACAATTCTACAATCAAGCTTTCGTTGATTTCAGCAGGTAAATCAGAACGATCTGGTGCAGCTTTAAACGTACCTTCAAGCTTAGAATGATCAACTTCGATCCAAGCTGGAATACCACGTTGTGTAGCTAACTCAATCGCGTTTTTAATACGCAATTGTTGTTTAGCACCTTCGTGAACCGCAATTACATCACCAGCTTTAACTTGAATAGATGCGATGTTTACACGACGACCATTCAAAGTAATGCTACGGTGACTTACCAACTGACGAGCTTCTGCACGTGTAGAACCAAAACCCATGCGATAAACAACGTTATCAAGACGGCTTTCAAGCAATTTCAACAAGTTCTCACCTGTTGCGCCTTTAACACGAGCTGCTTCTTTATAGTAGTTACTAAATTGACGTTCTAACACACCGTAAATACGACGGACTTTTTGTTTTTCACGTAATTGTAGTGAATACTCAGATTGCTTACCACCGCGTGCCTGACCATGTTGACCAGGAGCTTTGTTAGCTTTTTTAGTTTTGACGTCAAATGGTTTAACGCCAGATTTAAGTTGCAGGTCTGTCCCTTCGCGGCGAGAGAGTTTGCATTTTGGACCAATATAACGAGCCATGAATGTTTCTCCTTACACGCGACGTTTTTTAGGTGGACGGCAACCGTTGTGAGGAATTGGAGTCACATCGGTAATGCTGTTAATCTTATAACCCACTGCGCCTAATGCACGAACCGCAGACTCACGACCTGGACCAGGACCTTTTACAAGGACGTCCAGATTTTTCAAACCGTAATCCAAAGCTGCTTTACCAGCAACTTCAGCAGCTACCTGAGCAGCAAACGGAGTTGATTTACGTGAACCACGGAAGCCTTGTCCACCTGAGGTGGCCCAAGCCAATGCATTACCTTGACGATCAGTAATCGTAACAATGGTGTTATTAAAAGACGCGTGAATGTGTGCAACACCTTCAGAGACGGTACGGGTGACCTTCTTGCGTGTGCGAGTATCTTTAGCCATCTTTTAGCTTCCAGAAATCTTACTTTTTAATCGGTTTGCGCGGACCTTTACGGGTACGTGCGTTAGTTTTGGTGCGTTGACCACGGACAGGCAAGCTGCGACGATGGCGAAGGCCGCGGTAGCAACCCAAATCCATTAAACGTTTAATGTTCATGGAAATTTCGCGACGTAAGTCACCTTCGGTAGGAACCTTAGCAACTTCTGCACGAATCGCATCAAGCTGAGCATCGTCCAACTCACGGATCTTAGTAGTTTC
Source organism: Acinetobacter lactucae (assembly GCF_001605885.1). GTDB lineage: Bacteria > Pseudomonadota > Gammaproteobacteria > Pseudomonadales > Moraxellaceae > Acinetobacter > Acinetobacter lactucae. The sequence continues at coordinate 40,839 of NZ_LRPE01000039.1, forward strand.
AGTAATACCAACTGCAGCTAAGATATTCTTAGCAGTGTGGCGACCGATACCAAAGATATAAGTGAGGGAGATAACAGCATGCTTGTTATCCGGAATGTTTACACCGGCAATACGAGCCATTCACTTTCTCCAAAAAGGCAGTAGAGATAATCAACCGCCCCACAAAAATCTTGAGGGGCGGATATTAACCCAATTCGCCTACTGAAATCAACAGGTCTTGATTAGATTAACCTTGACGCTGCTTATGACGAGGTTCTGCGCTACAAATTACGCGAATAACCCCATTACGACGGATAACTTTACAGCTACCACAAATTTTCTTTACAGAAGCTTGTACTTTCATGATGAAACCTCTAAGTGCGCTTATCCCTTAGGATGAGCAGTCGTTTTTCTCATTAATGTTTGATTATCATATTGATGAGATGTTAAATGCGCTTGTAGCTGAGCCATAAAGTCCATAACAACGACTACTACGATCAATAATGAGGTACCACCTAAATAGAATGGAATCCCAAAAGAGCTTTGTAGAATCATTGGCATTAAACAGATGACCGTAATATAAATCGCACCAATAAATGTCAAACGATTAAGAATATGATCTAAGTAACGAGCAGTTTGCTCACCTGGGCGAATACCAGGCACATAAGCTCCGCTGCGTTTTAGATTTTCTGATACTTCCTTAGGGCTAAATACTAAAGCCGTATAAAAGTAACAGAAAAAGATAATTAACGCACCAAAGAGCACCAAATACAAAGGCTGTCCAGGCGACAATACTAAAGCTAGATCTTGTAAGCTACTTTTAATAAAACCAGCATTTGGATCTGCACTTCCCACCCATTGTCCAAGACTTGCTGGGAACAATAGTAAAGAACTTGCAAAAATCGCAGGAATTACACCAGCCATATTAATTTTTAATGGCAAATGCGTCTGCTGTGCTGTAAATATACGACGTCCCTGTTGCTTTTGCGCATAGTTTACTGGAATACGACGTTGTGCTTTTTCAATAAACACAATGGCTGCCAATACACCTAAAGACAAAAGACCAAAGATTACAAGACCAATTAAACTTGTTTGACCATTATCTACAGAAGATACTGATTGCATGATTAAATTAGGCAAACCAGCAACAATCCCTGCAAAAATAATCATTGAGATACCGTTACCAATACCTCTTTCAGTGATTTGCTCACCCAGCCACATTAAGAACATAGTTCCAGCGACAAGTGAAGTAACTGCAGGTATATAAAAGGCAAGGCCAACTGTCAGAGTAATACCCTGACCGATCAAACCTGCGCACATACCGACTGCCTGAACCACTGCAAGTAATAAAGTACCCTGACGCGTATATTGATTAATTTTACGCTTACCTTGCTCACCTTCCTTTTTCAAGGCTTCAAGTGAAGGAATTACTGTTGACATTAACTGCACAATAATTGATGCAGAAATGTAAGGCATAATCCCTAAAGCAAGAATAGACATTCGCTCTAAAGCACCGCCAGAAAACATATTGAATAGCCCAAGAATAGTTCCTTGGTTCGCATGAAATAAATTTTCTAACGCAGCATTATTAATGCCTGGTACTGGAATATGCGCTCCTAGTCGAAAGACCAGCAATGCACCGATTAGAAAACTCATCCGGCGAATAATTTCACGATATTTCACATGAAATGGCTGACCTTTCATCATGTTGACATGACCTGAAGAACTAGGAGACATAGACACTCGAGATTACTCCTCGACTTTACCGCCAGCTGCTTCAATCGCAGCTTTAGCGCCTTTAGTCAATGCAACACCTTGAACAGTGAATGCACGAGTGATTTCACCAGAAAGTACGATACGAGCACGAATTTGGTCACGACGAACAACATTCGCAGCTTTCAAAGTTTCCAGGCTAACGATGTCGCCTTCAACCTTGCTTAACTCAGATAAACGTACTTCAGCAGTTTTTAAAGCGATTTGGCTAGTGAAACCGAATTTAGGTAAACGACGATAAATCGCTGTTTGACCACCTTCAAAGCCTGGACGAACGCCACCACTTTTACGTGATTTTTGACCTTTGACACCACGGCCACCAGTCTTACCAACGCCAGAACCGATACCACGGCCTAAACGACGGTGTTCACGTTTTGCACCTTCTGCAGGCGCAAGTTCATTTAAACGCAGAGTCATGGCTTATTCCTCTACACTAACCATATAGTAGACTTTGTTGATCATACCGCGGTTAGAAGGCGTATCTTGCACTTCTACAGTATGACCAATACGACGCAGACCTAAACCTTGTAAGCAAAGCTTGTGATTTTTCAAGCGATGTGAAGAAGATTTAGTCTGGGTAACTTTAATCGTTTTCATGATTGATTACCCTTGAATTTCTTCTACTGATTTACCACGTTTCGCAGCGACTTTCTCAGGAGAAGTCATATCACGCAAACCTTTAAAAGTTGCGTTTACTACGTTTGCAGCATTAGTAGAACCATAACATTTAGCAAGTACGTTATGTACACCTGCAGCTTCTAGAACGGCACGCATAGCACCACCAGCAATTACGCCAGTACCTTCAGAAGCAGGTTGCATATATACACGGCTTGCACCATGACGAGCATTCACAGGGTGTTGTAAAGTAGTACCTGCAAGGTCTACAGTAATCATGTTGCGACGTGCAGCTTCAAGTGCTTTAGAAATAGCAGCTGGAACTTCACGAGCTTTACCACGACCAAAACCAACACGACCATTACCATCACCCACAACAGTTAATGCTGTGAAAGAGAAGATACGACCACCCTTAACAACTTTGGCTACACGATCAACGGCAACCAGCTTTTCAACAAGACCTTCGTTTTGTTCAACTTTAGCCATGATTAGAACTCCAAGCCGTTTTCACGAGCAGCATCAGCCAAGGCTTTGATACGACCATGATATTTAAAACCAGAACGGTCAAATGCAACTTTAGTTACACCAGCTGCTTTCGCACGCTCTGCGATTAAAGCGCCTACTTTAGTAGCTGCGTCTACATTACCTGTAGTACCGCTACGTAAAGATGCATCCAAAGTTGAAGCTTGTGCTAAAACTTTGCCACCATCTGCTGAAATAACTTGAGCATAGATGTGACGCGGAGTGCGGTTTACACACAAACGAGTCGCACCCAATGCACGAATGTGCAAGCGTGTGCTTTTCGCACGACGCAAACGGGATTGTTTCTTTTCGTTCATAAGAACCTCGCGCCTTATTTCTTCTTAGCTTCTTTACGAAGAATGACTTCATCCGAATAACGAACACCTTTACCTTTATATGGTTCAGGAGAACGGTATGCACGGATTTCTGCCGCTACTTGACCTAACAACTGCTTATTTGCTGATTTCAAAATGATTTCAGTAGCAGTTGGAGTTTCCGCTGTTACACCTTCAGGTAAAGCGTAGTCAATTGGGTGTGAAAAACCAAGGTTAAGGTTTACAACAGTACCTTTAACCGCAGCTTTATAACCAACACCAACTAGCTGCAACTTACGTTCGAAGCCTTCACTAACCCCTTTTACAAGGTTATTCAATACAGCGCGAGCAGTACCAGCTTGCATCCAAGCATCTTTCGATTCTTTAACTGGAGCAAGTTGAAGTTTACCTTCTTCCTGTTTTAGCTCGACCAGCGCATGCAGGTTGAAAGACAATGTACCTTTGCTGCCTTTCACTTCGACCTGCCGGCCGTTCTGAGTAACTGCTACACCATTAGGTACAGTTACTGGGGCTTTAGCCACACGAGACATGAGGAATCACCTATTAAGAAACAAAAGCAATAACTTCACCACCAACGCCCGCAGCACGTGCAGCGCGATCAGTCATGATGCCTTTGCTTGTAGAAACAATTGCAATACCTAAACCTTGCTTAACGCTTGGAAGTTTATCTTTACCACGGTATTGGCGAAGACCTGGACGGCTTACGCGTTTAACCATTTCGATAACTGGTTTGCCTTCGAAATATTTTAAAGTAATTGTCAAAGTAGATTTTGTCTCTTCTTGAGCAACTTCTACATTTGAAATATAACCTTCTTGTTGAAGTACGTTTGCAATAGCAACTTTCAACTTAGAAGAAGGCATAGAAACAGTTTGTTTCTTAGCCATTTGTGCGTTACGAACACGTGTTAGCATGTCGGCAACGGTATCTTGCATACTCATTTAGTCGCTCCTTACCAGCTTGCCTTAACAACGCCTGGTACATCACCCTGCATTACTGTGTCACGTAATTTGTTACGGCTTAAACCGAACTTACGGAAGTAACCATGAGGACGACCAGTTAAACCACAACGGTTACGAAGACGTACCGGAGATGCATTACGTGGCAATGCTTGTAACTTTAACATCGCTTCGAAACGCTCTTCTTCACTTGCATTTACGTTTGCAATCGTAGCTTTTAATTCAGCACGTTTTGCAGCGTATTTAGCAACTGTTTTTTCGCGTTTCAATTCGCGATTAATCATACCTTTCTTAGCCATATCGACCTCTTATTTGAACGGGAAGCCGAATGCACGCATAAGCGCACGGCCTTCGTCATCGGTGCGAGCAGTCGTAGTAATAGTAATATCCATACCACGAATACGATCAATCTTATCGAAATCGATTTCAGGGAAAACGATTTGCTCTTTCAAACCCATTGAGTAGTTACCACGACCATCAAATGATTTCGAAGAGAAACCACGGAAGTCACGGATACGAGGGATTGCGATTGAGATCAAACGGTCCAAGAATTCGTACATTTGGTCGCCACGTAAAGTAACTTTACAACCAATCGGCCAACCATCGCGGATTTTGAAACCAGCGATAGATTTACGAGCAAGTGTAATTACTGGTTTTTGACCAGCAATTAATTGCATGTCGACTACAGCGCCATCTAATAATTTCTTATCAGTTGCAGCTGCGCCTACACCCATGTTTAGGGTAATTTTTGTGATGCGTGGAATTTCCATCACGTTCTTAATGCTAAGTTCTTCTTGTAACTTCGCTTTAAGTTCTTCGTTGTAACGTGCTTTAAGTCTGGCCATTGCCTTTTCAACCTATTACTTCGCTACCGCCACTGATTCACCATTTGATTTGTAAACGCGAGTTTTCACGCCATCAATCACTTGGTAACCAACACGGTCAGCCTTCTGGGTTGTAGCATTTAAAATTGCCACGTTTGAAATATGAAGCGAAGCTTCTTGAGTAACGATACCGCCTTCAGCGCCAGTTACACGATTCGGCTTTTGATGCTTCTTCACTAAGTTAAGGCCTTCAACCTTAACGCGGTCTTCAGAAACAGACAATACAGTACCCTGTTTGCCTTTTTCTTTACCTGCGATCACGATAACTTGATCGCCTTTTTTAATCTTAGCCATGATTGCCTCTTATAGAACTTCAGGAGCCAATGAAATGATTTTCATGAACTGTTCAGTACGAAGTTCACGAGTCACTGGTCCGAAGATACGAGTAGCAATCGGAGCTTTGTTGTTGTTCAGGATAACTGCAGCATTATCATCAAAACGGATCACAGAACCATCTGGACGACGAATGCCGAATTTAGTACGAACTACAACCGCATTCATCACGTCACCTTTTTTAACACGTGCGCGTGGGATTGCTTCTTTTACAGTAACTTTAATAATGTCGCCAACAGAAGCATAACGACGATGTGAACCACCAAGTACTTTAATACATTGTACGCGGCGAGCACCACTGTTGTCTGCTACGTCGAGCATAGTTTCGGTTTGAATCATTGCCCTACTCCAAAACCGAGCATCACCGGTCACAATTTCGAAAGGCTCAAAGAGTACTCGAAATTGACCGATGATGCAACAAGAACGTCGAATTACTCAGCAGCTGCTTCAACTACTTCCACTAAAGTCCAAGCTTTAGTTTTAGAAATTGGGCGGCTTTCTTTAATGGTCACAACATCGCCAAGTTTAGCAACATTGTTCTCATCATGAGCGTGTAACTTAGTTGAACGGCGAATTGATTTGCCATACAACGGGTGTTGAACGCGGCGTTCGATAAGAACAACAATAGACTTGTCCATTTTGTCGCTTACTACTTTGCCGGTTAACGTGCGGACTGTTTTTTCACTCATTGTCCGTTCCCCTGTTTTTCGGTAAGGAGTGTCTTAATACGAGCAATTGTCTTACGAGCAACTTGCACTTCATGCGATTTACCCAACTGACCAGTTGCTTTCGCCATACGAAGACGGAATTGATTAAGCTGTTGCTCATCAAGCAAAGCTTTCAACTCTTCTACCGATTTTTCACGTAGATCTTTAGTTTTCATTACATTACCGTCCGAGTCACGATAGTGGTTTTAAACGGAAGTTTAGCAGCAGCTAAAGCAAATGCTTCACGCGCTAATTCTTCGTTCACACCTTCAATTTCGTACAGGATCTTACCTGGTTGGATCTGGCAAACCCAGTACTCCACGCTACCCTTACCTTTACCCATACGCACTTCAAGAGGCTTTTGAGTAATTGGTTTATCCGGGAATACGCGAATAAAGATTTTACCACCACGCTTAATACGGCGGCTAATAGTACGACGTGCAGCTTCAATCTGACGAGCAGTCATACGACCACGTTCAGTTGCTTTAATTGCAATCGAACCAAATGATACTGTACTACCACGATGCGCTAGACCAGTATTACGGCCTTTGTGCACCTTACGGAATTTGGTACGTTTAGGTTGCAACATGGATTATTCTCCCTTGTCAGCAGCACGGTCACCGCGACGACCACGACGCTCTTGACCTTCACCACGACCACGACCACGTTTAGCTGGACGATCTTCAGCAGGAGCAGGGTTCATGACTTGTTTCATGCCACCTAAAATCTCGCCACGGAAAATCCAAACTTTAACACCAATCGTACCGTAAGTTGTTTCTGCACGCATAGTTGCATAGTCAATGTCTGCACGTAACGTATGTAAAGGTACACGACCTTCACGATACCATTCTGTACGAGCAATCTCTGCACCACCTAAACGGCCAGACACTTCAACTTTGATACCTTTAGCACCAGCACGCATAGTGTTTTGAACCGCACGCTTCATAGCACGACGGAACATTACACGCTTTTCTAATTGAGAAGCGATAGCTTCAGCAACTAAACGCGCATCTAAGTCTGGGCGATCAATTTCGTTGATACTTACTTGCGCAGGAACACCCATAATGCTGGTAAGTTCGCGCTGTAATTTCTCAATATCTTCGCCTTTTTTACCGATTACGATACCAGGACGAGCTGTGCTAATAGTTACTTTAGCAGCGCCTGATGGACGTTCGATAAGAATATTGCTTACCATCGCATTCTTAAGTTTTTTAGTTAAAAACTCACGAACTTGAAGATCTTTAAGCAAGTATTCAGCGTATTGTTTCGGATTCGCATACCAGTTAGCGTTATGACGTTTCACAACACCTAGGCGGATACCGATTGGATGAACCTTCTGACCCATATCAAACCCCTACCTTAACGGTGATGTGACAAGTACGCTTAGTAATACGATCTGCACGGCCTTTAGCACGTGGCATAATACGTTTAAGGCTCATGCCTTCGTCAACGTAAATCGTAGATACTTTAAGATCGTCAACATCTAAACTGTTATTGTGTTCAGCGTTTGCAATCGCAGATTCCAATGCTTTTTTCACTAAAACAGCAGCTTTTTTATTGCTGAAGTTTAAGATATTTAAAGCATGCGCAACAGATTTGCCGCGAATAAGATCTGCAACCAAACGTGCTTTCTGTGCCGAGATAGCGGCACCGCGTAATTTAGCAGTTACTTCCATCATGACACCTATTAACGTTTAGATTTCTTGTCAACACCGTGACCACGATAGGTACGAGTTGGCGCGAATTCACCGAGTTTATGACCAACCATATGCTCAGTAACAATTACTGGAACGTGGTTACGACCATTATGAACAGAAATTGTTAGACCAACAAAATCTGGAAGGATCATCGAACGACGAGACCAAGTTTTAATCGGCTTGCGAGAGTTACTAGCAACAGCCGCTTCAACCTTAGCGAACAAGTGCGCATCGACGAATGGGCCTTTTTTCAGAGAACGAGGCATTAGTCAGATTCCTTTACTTGACGCGACGGTCGCGAATAATCATCTTAGTCGTACGCTTATTGGTACGTGTCTTGTACCCTTTAGCTTTTTGACCCCATGGGCTTACAGGTTGAATACCTTTGTTACGCCCTTCACCACCACCATGCGGGTGATCAATTGGGTTCATCGCCATACCACGTACGGTAGGACGAACACCACGCCAGCGCGAAGCACCAGCTTTACCCAATGAACGAAGGTTGTTTTCTTGGTTAGAAACTTCACCAATTACAGCGCGGCATTCAACATGTACTTTACGCATTTCGCCTGAACGAAGACGAATAATTGCGTAAGAACCATCACGACCCAATAACTGAACAGAAGCACCAGCAGAACGCGCTAATTGCGCACCCTTACCAATTTTAAGTTCAACGTTATGAAGTGTAGAACCGATCGGCATATTACGAAGTGGCAAGCAGTTACCTGGACGAATTGGAGCATCGTTACCAGATTGTACTTTATCGCCAGCACGTAAGCCTTTAGGTGCGATGATATAACGACGCTCACCATCAGCATATTTCAATAAAGCAATATGTGCTGTACGGTTTGGATCGTATTCAATACGCTCTACAACAGCTGGGATGCTGTCTTTGTTACGTTTAAAGTCAACGATACGATAGTGTTGTTTATGACCACCACCAACGTGACGAGTAGTAATGTGACCGTTGTTATTACGACCACCAGTACGTTTTTTAGCTTCAACCAACGGTGCGTAAGGCGCGCCTTTGTGAAGATGGTCATGAACCACTTTCTCTACAAAGCGACGTCCTGGAGACGTTGGCTTACATTTTTGAATCGGCATAATTTTCGTCCTTATTCCGCTGCGCTTTCAGCGGTATCGCCCAAGTCAGCCATTTCAACATCTTGGCCGGCTTTCAGGGTGACGTATGCTTTTTTAACATCAGAACGGCGTCCTAATGTACGACCAAAGCGCTTAGTCTTACCTTTAGTAATAGTTGTGTTAACTTTAACAACTTCTACACCAAAAAGTTTTTCAACTGCTTTTTTGATTTCAAGCTTAGTAGCATTGATGTCTACTTTAAATACTTGAACACCAACAGTATCACCTAAAACTTGTGCCTTTTCTGAGAAGACTGGTCCTTTAAGGACGTGATAGATACGTTCGTTGTTCATCCGAGTTCTACCTCAATTTTCTTAGCAGCAGCTACAGACATCACAACTTTATCAAACGCGATCAAGCTTACAGGATCGATTGCAGTTGCATCTACCACATCTACATGTGGAAGGTTGCGTGCTGCAAGATATAAGTTCTCATCTACAGCGTCAGTAACGATTAATGCACGAGCAGCATTTAAGTCGTTAAGCTTTGCAAGCAATTCTTTAGTTTTTGGAGCTGCAACAGCAAACTCTTCAACTAATACAAGACGATCTTGGCGAACAAGTTCAGCTAAGATACATTGCATTGCACCGCGGTACATCTTACGGTTTACTTTTTGAGACCAATCTTGTGGACGAGCAGCAAAAGTTTTACCACCGCCAACCCAGATAGGGCTACGAATAGAACCCGCACGAGCACGACCAGTACCTTTTTGACGGAATGGCTTTTTACCACCGCCAGAAACGTCTGCACGTGATTTCTGAGCACGAGTACCTTGACGACCACCTGCTAAGTAAGCAGTAACAACTTGGTGTACAAGAGCTTCGTTAAATTCACGTCCGAAAGCAACTTCAGACAATTCAACAGCAGAGCCGGAAACAGTTTTCAAATTCACGGTATTTCCCCTCAGGCCTTGATGGTAGGACGTACAATCACGTCGCCGCCAGTTGCACCAGGAATTGCACCTTTAACAACTAAAACAGAACGTTCAGCGTCAATAGATACGATTTCAAGACCTTGTACTGTTACGCGTTCATCACCTAAGTGACCAGCCATTTTCTTGCCTTTGAACACGCGTCCAGGAGTTTGGTTTTGACCTGTAGAACCTAATACACGGTGAGAAACTGAGTTACCGTGAGTAGCGTCTTGGGTACGGAAGTTCCAACGTTTAACACCACCTTGGAAACCTTTACCTTTTGATTGACCAGTTACGTCAACTACCTGACCAACTGTGAACAAATCAACGCCAATAGTGCCGCCAACTTCACGACCTTCAAGCTCAGCTTCAGTAACACGGAACTCTTTAACTAAACGACCAGCAGCAACACCAGCTTTCGCGAAGTGACCTTTCTGAGCATTAGTTACGCGAGATTCGCGACGTTCACCAGTAGTTACTTGAACAGCTTGATAACCATCAGTTTCAAGTGTTTTGATTTGCGTAATGCGGTTTGGATCGACTTCGATGACTGTAACAGGTACAGAAACACCTGCATCTGTAAAGATGCGAGTCATACCACATTTGCGACCGACTAAACCAATAGCCATGTGCATAAACCTCTAAAAAAGCGGCCTAATTAACTTAGAAGTTAATCAACCGAAAGCCTTAACCCAAAGCGATCTGAACATCAACACCAGCCGCAAGATCTAATTTCATCAATGCATCAACAGTTTTATCTGTAGGTTGAACGATGTCGATCAAACGTTTATAGGTGCGAATTTCGTACTGGTCACGCGCATCTTTGTTAACGTGCGGTGAAGTAAGAACGTTGAAGCGTTCGATGCGAGTAGGCATCGGAATTGGACCACAAACTTGTGCGCCAGTACGCTTAGCGGTTTCTACGATCTCTTGAGCAGATTGATCAATCAGACGATGATCAAAAGACTTCAAACGGATACGAATTCTCTGGTTAGACATACCAGTAAACTCCAAGCCAAACATATAAAGAATCACCCTTGACGCATCTCACCCATTGGTAAGTGTCAAAGGCAGTGAAAATCACTAAGGTCATGATCGATGCCACGACTGTAATGCACATTTACTACTTTCTTCGCAGTAAATGCCCCTCCTTTTGAGGGTCGCCCATTATAACGATTGTTTAAGTCTTATGCAATTCTCTTTTTCTATTTTTTGTTCAAAACGTGCTTTAACCTAGCATTGATAAATCATTTAAGCATTTATGACAAATTCAATCGCTTTATTTAAGAGTTGATTACCTTGTTCAAATTTTTGCGCTTCCGAATATTGTAATTCACTTGCAGATTGAACATATTCTCCATTAAAAATAGATAGCTCCTCTTCATTTTCAAGCAAAAGTTTTAAAGTCGCAGGTGTCATCTCTGGATGGAATTGAAAGCCCAACACATTTTTCCCAATTTGATACATCTGATTACGACAAGCTATATTCTCAGCCAAATGTATGGCACCTTTCGGTATTTCAAATGTTTCACTGTGCCACTGCATCACCTTTATTTTTTCAGGCAATGGGAAGCTGTCTTGAGGTAGGTTTGCTACTCTTTGAACTGTCGACCACCCAAGCTCCTGATAGCGATTTCGACTGACTGCCGCCCCTAATGCATTAGCAATTAACTGCCCACCCAAACAAAGACCTATAGCCGGCTTCCCTGCTGCCAAATAACGACGTAACCATCTTTTCTCAATCTTAAGCCATGGATAATTAGCCTCGTCATTTACACTCATGGTGCCACCCATGACTAATAACAAGTCAACTTCATCAATTCGGGGTAAAGCTTCTATTTCAAGTGACCGATCGACTGGAAGTGCAAAAAATTCCGTAGAACTAATAGTCGCATGGTGAGCTTTTAAAAATGAATAACAACTCCCAAAGCCTTCACCTGCGATATGTTGAAAATAATGAACTCTTAAATGCGACTTCATGCGCTTAAACCTATTGTTGTTAGAATGTTGTAGAGGTCTTTGCAAAAATAAAGCCAAGTTTTTGTTTTATGGGTCGACTGTAACGAAACGTCTTACAAAACTTTATAAATCTAGCGAATAGTTTAAATTTCTCTTAATCTAACTTTATCATTTAAAACATAATGCACTATGAAAAAGCACAACGATTTTCAGACTCGCCTCATTCATGCCCCAAGAAAGGCTCCGCAATTCATTGAAACAGTGCAACCTCCCCTATTTCGCGCATCAACTATTATTTTTAAATCGACTTCGCACCTTTTTGATCGTCATTGGACTGACCCCTATGACTATAGTTATGGAACACATGGCACTCCTACCACCTTCACACTAGGCGACAATATTGCGCAAATTGAAGGTGGTTTGCATTGTTTGCTTGCACCGAGTGGTTTATCAGCAATTAATATTGTGAACTCAACATTTTTAAGCACTAATGATGAAGTATGGGTTCCAGACAATATTTATGGACCAAATCTAGAACATCTAAATTATCTACAAGATCAATATGGGATCATCGTTAAAGTATATAATCCAATTGATGCATCAAGCTTTCAGCCAACCGACAAAAGTAAACTACTATGGCTAGAAGCTGCAGGTTCGGTTACTTTAGAATTCCCTGATCTTAAAAATCTAGTTAAAAAAGCTAAAGAACATGGTGTTTTAACAGCCCTTGATAACACTTGGGGAGCTGGACTTGCGTTTAATGCTTTTAATTTTTCTGATGAACATCTGTCAGTCGACTTAACTATTCATGCACTCACCAAATATCCAAGCGGTGGGGGTGACATCTTAATGGGCAGCATTGTAACTCGTGATGAAAAACTGCATCACCGCCTATTCCGTACGCATGCCATTTTAGGTATTGCAGTTTCGGGAGATGATGCAGCACAGATTCAACGTAGCCTTGCTCATATGTCTTTACGCTATGAAAAACAGTCAGCCAATGCTCACACTCTACTTAAATGGCTAAAGAATCAACCTCAATTTGCACAAGTTCTACATCCAAGCGATGAGAACGCCCCAGGCCATCAATACTGGCAAGAAATCTGCACCATCGGTCAAAGTGCGGGGTTAGTGAGTATCATTTTCAAACCTGAATATGACATTAAAGCAGTACGTCGCTTCTGCGATGCATTAAAGTTATTTAAGCTCGGCTTTAGCTGGGGTGGGCCCGTTAGCCTGATTATGCTTTACGATTTAAAAATGATGAGAAAACTTGAGAATACACATTTACAACAAGGATTATTGGTTCGCTTCTGTATAGGACTAGAAGATCCGCAAGATTTGATACAAGATATCGAAAATGCACTGAAACAACTGTAAAACGACAACATTATAGTGACTCAAACCATAGGATAAAAATATATGGGTACACCGATTGTTATTGCTAAAAATATTAATGACACATCAAAAGAAATTGTTTTGCTTTCCCAGTTTGCTAACCGTCATGGACTTATTGCAGGCGCCACAGGTACAGGTAAAACAGTTACGTTAAAAGTTCTGGCAGAGAATTTCTCTCGAATCGGTGTGCCGGTATTTCTTGCCGATGCTAAAGGCGATGTTTCAAGTCTCGCAAAAGCTGGTGAAGCTTCGGATAAATTTAATGAACGCTTAAAACTTTTACAAATTGATAGTGTTCCATTCACAGCGAACCCAGTTGTTTTTTGGGATTTATTTGGTCAGCAAGGTCATCCTATCCGAACTACTATTTCTGAAATTGGGCCAATTTTATTAGCACGCATACTAAACTTAAATGATACCCAAGAAGGTGTTTTATCTGCTGTATTCCGTATAGCAGATGATCAAGGTTTACTTTTAGTCGACTTTAAAGATTTAAAAGCCATGATCACTTTTGTAAGTGAGCATGCGGCTGAGTTTAAAGCCGAGTATGGCAATCTATCTCCAGCCAGCCTGGGTGCCATTCAGCGTAACTTACTCGCTCTTGCCGACCAAGGTGGAGAACAGTTCTTTGGGGAACCAGCTTTAAATATTTTAGATTTTATCCAAACCGATGCAAACGGACACGGTTATATCAATATTCTTGCTGCTGACAAGCTCATGAATACGCCTAAGCTATACGCCACTTTCCTCTTATGGATGCTTTCAGAGTTATTTGAACAGCTACCAGAAGTCGGTGATATGGATAAGCCTAAACTCGTGTTTTTCTTTGATGAAGCTCACTTGTTATTTGATAATGCCAGCCAAGCACTCCAAGACAAGATTGAACAAGTTGTACGTTTAATCCGCTCTAAAGGGGTGGGTATCTACTTTATTACTCAAAACCCACTCGACTTACCCGAAAGCGTTCTTGGTCAACTTGGTAATCGCGTTCAACATGCATTACGTGCATTCACCCCTAAAGATCAAAAAGGGGTAAAAACTGCAGCAGATACTTTCCGAGCTAATCCAAACTTTAAAGTTGATGAGGCGATTACCGAACTTGGTGTTGGTGAGGCACTCATTAGTTGCCTAGATGAGCAAGGTACTCCACAAATTGTAGAACGTTGTTGGGTTATGCCTCCCTACTCTTCGTTTACGCCTATCACTCCAGAAGAGCGTCAGACCCTAATCTCGCAAAGTATTATTGCTGGTGTGTATGAACAAGCTGTAGATCGTGATAGTGCCTATGAAATGCTACAGAATAAAGTTGCTGAACGTGAACAGCAGCAACAAAATGCTGAACTTGCTAAACAACAAGCAAAAGAACAAGAAACTTTAGCAAAACAGCAAGCTAAAGAGCAGGAACGTTTGGCACGTGAGCAACTAAAAGAGGAAGAAAGGGCAGCACGTGAACGAGCCAAACTCACCCAAGACATTGTTGGAACTTTTGCCAAAAGTGCTGCACGCAGTTTAGGAGGAAGTACAGGCCAAAAACTCGTCCGAGGCCTACTGGGTTCTTTATTTGGAAAATAAAAAAAATTTAATAAAACTGTGTTAATTCTAGGGGATTTTATATCCCCTAATTTTTTTATGGTTTTTCTCAAAAAGTTATTGCCATTAATTTTTTAAAGATGTATTTTAAATACATCTTATATAGCCAGATAAATAAGGTCTAGCCATGACTCCACAACAAATTGAACTTGTTAAATCTACCGTACCTGTTTTACGTGAACACGGCGTTACGCTGACTACATACTTTTATAAGCGTATGTTGAATAACAATCCCGAATTAAAAAATGTTTTTAATTTAGATGACCAAACCAGCTTACGTCAGCCTCGTGCTCTTGCAGCTGCTGTACTTGCTTATGCAGAAAATATTGAAAACCCCACTGTTCTAGCCAAAGCTGTTGAACGCATCACTACTAAACACGTGAGCTTAGATATTCAGCCTGATCAATATGCAATTGTTGGTGACAATCTACTTCATTCAATTAGTGAAGTACTCAATGTGCCATTTGAATCAGAGCTTATCGAGGCGTGGAAGCAAGCATACTTACAGTTGGCTGATATCTTGATTGGTGTTGAAAAACAAAAATATGAACAACTTGAAAGCTTAAAAGGTGGATGGGCTGGCTGGCGTTCATTTGAAATTACTCAAATTGATCCTCTGGAATCTGGCAAACGCTTCACTTTAAAAGCAACTGACCATGAAGACGTACTGACTAGCCCAGCAAATGCCTTTATTTCAGTTAAAGTACAAGTTCCCGAGCAACAACTTGAACAACCGAAAGCTTTTAAATTTACAGAAGCTCAAGAAGATAACTCGTATCACTTTGAAGTGCAGCCTGAAGAAAACCACACTGAGTTTTCGGTGGCTAATATTTTACTTGAACATTACAGAGTGGGGGATCAAGTGCAGGTTTCAGCTCCTTTAACGCTGTAATGTAAAAACCTCTTGCCTGAAAGTTTTCTTATTTAAACTTTCAGGCTAAGATGATCATCCTTTTTATTCTCTTCCATTTTTGGTG
This sequence comes from Acinetobacter lactucae, assembly GCF_001605885.1. GTDB lineage: Bacteria > Pseudomonadota > Gammaproteobacteria > Pseudomonadales > Moraxellaceae > Acinetobacter > Acinetobacter lactucae. The sequence continues at coordinate 56,621 of NZ_LRPE01000039.1, forward strand.
ATCATGCAGCTTAATAAATTTACCGATTATGCATTACGAATATTAATGTATGTTGCACGCCCAAGTGATGCACCCTACACGATTGCAGAAATCGCGAAAGATTTGCATGTTTCACAAAACCATCTAGTTAAAGTTGTTCACTTTATGGGCAAACAGGAATGGATTATTACCATTCGTGGAAAAGGTGGTGGAATACGCTTAAACCCAGATGCACTTAACTCAAGTTTAGGTTCAATTGTTCGAATATTACAGGGTGACAATCAAATCGTTGAGTGCAATACACCCCCTTGTGTATTACGCAGTCACTGTGGTTTAAAAGGTATTTTAGATCAAGCTCTAGAGAGCTTTTATCAAAGCCTAGACCAATACACACTCGGAGAAGTTTTGCAACAATCAAAATCTGCTCCTGACAACTCCCCTATTGCATTTTTACAAATCTGACCTCTACTGATTTTGATAAGTTGATTTATTGAAAATTAGCAAGAATACCCAAGCTCCTTTATACTAGGCGCGAGCCCTCTCATTTAAAAAGTTATTTTTTATGCGTCGTAGTGAAAAATCGAAAGACACCAAAGCCAGACTCGCACCCAAGCAAAAGATCAGCTATGAAAAAGCCCCAGATCCGGCGATCACAGCCTATGCTGTGCAATCACTAAACTGGTTACGCCAAGCTGAGTTTCTAATGAGTGCACCTAAATTGGCACTTTGTGTTGAAGATAGTGGCTACGAAATTGCTTTTGCAGGACGCTCAAATGCTGGTAAGTCCAGTGCCATTAATGCCTTGACCAATAAAAAACAGCTCGCACGTGCCTCTAAAAAACCTGGCCGTACTCAGATGATTAACTTCTTTAGTCTAGGTAATCCTGATCAGCGTTTAGTCGACCTTCCCGGCTATGGCTACGCAGCTGTACCTGAAGACATGAAACGAGTATGGCAAAAAGAGTTAGAGAACTATTTAATCCATCGTAAAAGCTTACAAGGCTTAGTATTACTGATGGATATTCGCCATCCTTTACAGCACTTCGACATGATGATGTTAGAGTGGGCTTATTCACGCCATCTTTTTGTTCACATCCTTCTAACAAAAGCGGACAAACTTAATCGTGGTCCAGCAAACAAAGTACTCTTAGAAGTTAAGCAACAGCTGAAAAAAATGAAGCTTGATTTCTCGATTCAACTTTTCTCATCACTCAATAAATTAGGTTTAGAAGAACTAGCCAGTGTTATGGCTGGACGTCTACATTTTACGCTTGATCAAGAGCCGGAATTTGATGTCGATGCGATTCCTGAAGCCACAGATGAGGATGCTGAAAGCTAAATTGTCATAGCAGATACAATTTCTTCATTAAATTTATATTCAAATTGGCCCCTATTGCTAAACACAAATGTAGGGGCTTTTTTTATACTCGTTATAACTTCATCGAGTTAAAAATCAGGACTAAATGATGAAATTATTATCTTTTTTGAAGAACAAGGCTTTAGGTTCTTCTATTGACTATAAAATTCTTCCACGTAAAGTAAAATTTGACTGGAAAGATACCCCTGTTGACTGGATTCCAAATCAACCTTTCGCAAGTTATTTTATTAATGAAATTAATAATATTTTACCTGCCGGAGAATTCTGGTTTTGCCGTTTGTACAATAAAGTTTTACCGCAAATTAAAGATGAAAAACTTAAACAGGATGTACAAGCATTTATCCGCCAAGAAGCTATGCATGCCAATGCGCATACTTCTGCCAATAAAGAATATTTAAGTGTGCGTAATATTGATATCCAGCGAAATCTGGACATTATGAATTATCTATTTACTACCGCCTTAGCAGATAAACCTTTTGATAAAGAAGTCCCTCAATTTCTACAAGAGCAATGGGACCTTTTCCGTTTAGGCGTTATTGCAACCGTCGAACATATGACCTGTGTATTAGGGAAATATGCGCTCTATAACAAGCGTTGGGAAGAATTAGGCGCTGACCCTGAAATGGTCGATCTAGTTAAATGGCATGGTTCAGAAGAAATTGAACACCGTACCGTAGCTTTTGATTTATACCGCCATCTTGGTGGGGGCTATATTCCACGCTACTATTTAAGTCTTGCAGTGATTGTACTGGTACTTGGATTATGGGTAGATGGTGCTGCACATATTATGAAACAAGATCCTCGCTTTTCAGATGCCGCTAAATCTAGATTTTTCCCAGTGTGGGTTGCTGTAGAATGGCTTAAGATTAGTCGCAAAGATAACCAAGTGCTACCAAATCCATTTTGGCTGATTGCCCAACAAATTGATTACCTCATGCCTTGGTATGATCCAGTTAAAGAAGGCAGCACTGAAGATGCGGTAAGTTATTTATCTCAATCTCCAGCAGCAAAAAGAGCCGAGCTTCAAGCCGCTTAAAAATAAAAAAGCAGGATTTTAAATCCTGCTTTTTTATTTACGAGATTAGACACTTATATCTTTATCTTTTGTATAACGGTCAACCACCACACTAATCATCATATCGCCCTGTACATTGACCACCGTTCTTACCGTATCTAATAGGCGATCAATCGGAAGTAAAATTGCAATTGCTTCAGCCGGCAAACCTACAGACTGTAAAACCATAATCATGGTGACCATACCCGCACTCGGAATTCCAGGTGCACCGAGTGATGCAATCATTGCTGTTAAGCACACGATAATTTGTTGTGTCAGGTTTAAGTCTAACCCCACCAAATTTGCCACAAAGAGTGCAGCTGCCGCTTCATATAGTGCCGTACCATCCATATTAAGCTGCGTGCCTAAAGGAATTACGAATCCTGCTGTTTGAGGGCGAACACCTAAGTTTTCTTGTGCGCATTTCATACTAAGTGGCATCGTGGCAGAGCTAGAACTGGTTGCAAATGCAGTAATCAGGGCTGTACGTGTTCCTTTAAAAAAAGTCCAAGGACTCATGCGGCCAAAAATCCAAAGTAGTAGCGGCAAAACAACAGCACCATGAAAAATGGTAGTCCCCGTCACCACAACAGCAAACTCAGCCAAACGACTTAATACCGAAATATCTTCCGTTGCCATTAACTTTGCTAATAAAGCAAAAATACCTAAAGGTGCCAGCTTCATTACCCAACCGACTAGCATCATCATTATTTCAAAAAACTGATGACTTAATACGCGAACACTTTTGAAACGCTCACCGCCATGGACTAAAGCCACACCAACAAATAGGGCGAATACCACAACAGCTAAAACGTTACCATCGCTAAAGGCTTTAAATGGGTTGATTAATGTATTTTGAATAAAATTAGTGAAAAAACTTGCAGGGTTTAAACTATCAGGTGCCTGATAATTTTGCATAGATGTTTGGAAAATAGAGATATCTATACCGCGCCCTACTTCAAATAGATGAGCACAACTTATACCTAAAATTAAAGCCAATGTTGTTGTGGTCAAACAACATAAAAAGGTAATTTTCCAGACTGGACCTAACTGCCCTCCCGCCTGCAAATTCGACACCCCCACAACAATCGAACTAAAAATTAAGGGCACCAATAACATTTTAAGCAGCCCAATAAAGACACTACTTAATATGCCCAACCCATATAAACTATGTTTTACAAACGCAGTATCGGGATATAGCGTTAATATAAAACCAAAGGCTAAGCCTAAAATGGCAGCAATAAGAATTTGTGTGTTTAAGTTCATATCAGCATTATTTTTTTCAGTTGGCAATCCTTTCGCAAATATGACATGAGCCTGCTTCTCATACGAGCAATTTTTTGTCACATCGTTTCAATTAAAAATAAAAAAGCCATCTGATGAGATGGCTTTATAAATAAATTTATTGCGTTTCAATTTCCCTCAAACGAATTAAACCCTCTTGTACGGTACTGCATACCAGCTGACCATTTTGCCACATACGGCCAAAGTTTAAGCCGCGAGAAGCTGCGCTGACTGTTGCTTCCATATCATAAAGCATCCATTCGTCAGCACGCAGCGGGCGATGGAAATAAATTGCATGATCAATACTTGCACATTGTAAACTTGGAGAAATATAGCTGAGCCCATGTGGTCTTAACGCGGTTGTCATTAAGGTAAAGTCTGAATAAAAGGCAACAATCGCTTGATGCAAGGCAATTTCATCTAATTGTTTTGGAATACGGTCATGGGTACGAATATAGTGAGCATTATAAGGAGCTTCGGGTTGCGGCTGAAATGGGTTTACCGGATCAATTGGGCGAATTTCCACATGACGCTCACGCATAAAGCTAGCACGAACATTTTCAGGTACGAAGTTTAGAATACCTTCTTTGAGTTCACTTTCAGATTTAAGGGCTTCTGGTGCAGGGTATTCTGGTTCTTGATGTTGATAGTTCAAGCCTTCTTCGGGATTAGCAAAAGAAACCATCGCCGAAAATATAACTCGGCCATGTTGAATTGCACGAACCTGACGGCTTACGAAGCTCTTCCCATCACGTAAACGATCTACTTCATAGATAATTGGGGCATTAATATCGCCACCATATAAAAAATATGCATGTAAAGAATGCGCGGGGCGATCGGTTGTATAAGATGCCGCACGTAAAGCCTGACCCAAAACCTGTCCACCAAAGACACGTTTACCGACAAGATTACGGCTTATGCCACGGTAAATATTTTCTTCTAGCTTTTCTAAAGTGAGAAGATCGACAAGTTCTTGGGTTAACGCATTCATGAGAGATACCTTCATATTTCAGGTAAAAAATCGTATTAAAGTACAGATGTGTAGAATCTATTGTGCCATAAAAAACTATTTGAACATGGAACAATCAGTCAACTTCTGACGAACATTGCTCATATAACAGCTAAAAATACGATTTTTAACGATAAAATATGCCAAAAGCATTATAATTTATAAGAAAGTAGCATATTGTTTTTTTTAATAAATGCCGCAAAATAATTACCCTCTGCATTTGGTGCTGGGATTTGTCTTTAAGAAGTAGGAGTTCTTATGTCCAAGAGTGGGTTTGGTCAAATGTATCGTCGGCTTTCGAGTAAACTACTTGACCTCGTGGTAACACCACATGTTCTTGGGGAAGTTCCTACTGAACCAGTATCAGAAACAACAGAAACAGAAGCAAAAACTGAGCGCCAAAAAGTGGTTTGCTATGTCTTGCAAAACCACTCTCGAAGCAATGCTTTAGTGGTTGATGGAGAAACGCGCCGTTTAAATTTAAAACCTGCGTTAGACCCATTAGTTGTTGGCACTCATCAGGAAAAAGCATCAGTTTTATTTTTACAGCACAATGATGAAAATAATTTACTGAATCCGCCTCCTCATGCTTTTCCACCACGTTTATTAAAACTTATTGAAGTTTTACAAGAAAATCCTGAACTTGATATAGAGCTTGTTCCGGTTACCGTTTTATGGGGCCGTTCGCCAGATAAAGAAGATTCTTGGTTTAAGCTATTATTTTCAGACACATGGGCAACACCAAGTACAGTTAAGCAGCTGGTTAATATTGGTTTGCATGGCCGTCAGTCTTATTTAGAATTTCATGAGCCGCAATCGCTTCGTGAATTGGTTGAATATGCACAGCAGCATTATCCGAACCTTTCACCAGCAACCTATATTGTAAGTACATTAAATGATTATTTAGACCGTCAGCGTGAAGTGGTGTTAGGTCCCGATTTATCGGATCGCCGTAATGTCATGCAGTCAGTCGTAAAATCTCGTGATGTACAAGAAGCAATCCGCCGTGAAAGTATTCGCGGAAAAGTGAGCATGCTTGAAGCTGAACGCCGTGCGATTGGTTATGTGAATGAAATCGTATCGGATTATTCACACTCAGCAGTACGCTTTGCCGACCTTGCCTTAACACGCTTATGGACCCAGCTTTATGACGGCGTAGAAGTACATAACTTTAGTACCGTTCGTGAACTAGCGAAAGATTATGAAGTTGTCTATACACCGTGCCATCGCAGTCACATTGACTATTTATTATTGTCTTATGTCATCTATAAGCGTGGCTTGATGGTTCCGTATATTGCTGCGGGTGACAACTTAAACTTACCATTTGTTGGGCAGCTTTTACGTGGAGGCGGTGCATTCTTTATTCGCCGCTCTTTCCGTGGAAACGGTCTATATACCACTGTATTTAAAGAATACTTATATAGCATCTTGTCACGTAACACACCACTTGAATACTTTATTGAAGGTGGACGCTCACGTACAGGACGACTATTACCGCCTAAAACCGGTATGCTTGCCATGACAGTTCACAGCCATTTACGTGGCCGTGCTAAACCAATCGTTTTCTTACCAACTTATATTGGTTATGAACGACTCATGGAAGGCTCAACTTACGTAGGCGAAATGCAAGGTAAGCCAAAAGAGGCCGAATCTATTTTTGGTATTGTGAAAACCTTACGAAAAATTGAACGTATTTTTGGTAAAGTCCATGTGAACTTTGGCGAACCTGTCTTCCTTGATGATCTGCTTAAGCAACATAATGCAGAAAATGTCTACATCGAGAAAAATGACGATCCAATTCCTCAAGCCGTTTCAGATGCAGTAAATAGCTCTGCACATGCAATTTTAGAAAATATTAACCGAGCTGTGGTGATTAACCCTGTCTCTTTACTTTCTATTATTTTGCTTGCGACGCCAAAGCATACGCTTGATGAAGAAATTTGTATTAAGCAGCTTGAAGCTTACCGAAATCTAGCATCAAACTTCCCATATGATCAACGTATGGAAGTAACGCCACTTTCTGGTAAAGAAATTATTGCTTATGGTTTAAAGCTTAAACTGATTAAACGAGTTCAGCATGCACTCGGCGATATTATTGCAATTGAAGATAACCAAGCTGTTCTTCTGACTTACTTCCGCAATAACATCTTGCATGCTTTCGTTTTACCGTCTTTGGTTGCTTCACTTGTTGAACATAATGGTAAAATCAGCCGTTCAGATTTAGCCAATGTCATTTATACACTCTATCCATTCTTGAAAGCTGAATTATTCCTTAAATGGAAGAGTAGCGAACTTAAAACACAAGTTGAGCAATATGCAGATGCACTTGTTCAATCAAACCTTATTCAACAAGATGATGAAGGTAATTTGATTAGCTCAGCACCTAATACGGAAGAGCATAATCAGCTTGTCGTTTTAGCTACACCAGTTAAGCAAAGTCTTGAGCGTTACTACATGACACTTGCGCTCATCACTCAACGTGGTTCAGGTAATATTTCTGCTAAACAAGTTGAAGAATTAAGTCATTTATTAGGACAACGTTTGTCAGTTCTCTATGAATTTAATTCGCCAGAGTTCTTCGACAAAGCTTTATTCCAGAGCTTCTTAAAAGTACTTACACAGCAAAATTACATTCGCACCAATGACCAAGGCCAAATCGAGTTTGATGATAATTTCCGTCAAATGGCTGCTGGCGCACAGTTGGTACTGGATGAAGTAACCTTACAAATGTTGCAGCACATCACGACCTTTACCGACGAAGAATTAAAAGATGCTCTTGAAGCAATGGCATCTCAACAAGCTAAACGCCGTTTAAAACGTAAAAAAGCTTAAATTCTTTACTCAAAATAAAAGGCAACTTCGGTTGCCTTTTATTTTATTAGCGAATTGGACATTCAAAATAACGCGGATCATCCATACACCGCAGACGCTTCATAAGTTGAACAAAATAAGCATCGTAATAGCCTGAAAGGACGTACTGATTACGTATTTTGGCAACCATCACGTCATAACTTTGCTTCTCATAAAAAGAGACATCTACCCAATAATAAGCAGGTAAATGATTTTCCCATTGTGTCGCACGGTTAGTCAGCAATTGGCTATTTTGAACAAACCATCCTCGAATTTTTCGGCCAAAATTAGCAGGATAAGCGTGTGGTTTAATAATTAAATTGACCCCGAAATATGCCAAAGGAAAATTAATGACTTGAGTATCTGGTCCAAATTCTTTTTGTAGGTTATATGGCAACAATCCATACACTGGTACAGGAATAATATCGATTTTATTTTGCTTAAATTGCACAATTGCGTTAGATAAATCCACATAAACTGGCTGAGCGCCCACACTTCGTACCAACGCTTGTTGTGGTGGATTGTTAAGTAGCACCCCAATACGTTGATTTCTTAGTTGAGCAACTCTAGAGATTTTCTTGTCTTTTAGAACCATGTAAGCCGTTCCAATAGGAATCATCCCTACAGCTTCATAATTCTTAGAAACTAACCTTTTTTCAATTGTGGGATGATTTAAAAGCTGCAAGAAGCTCTTGGCCGTACGATTATTAGGAATAAGCCCGATACCCGCCGTACTTCCCATAAACTGGTTATAACGATAAGTGTTAAAATTGGATGCAGCTAGACCTGAACATTTACCATCATCAAAAGCTTGTATGGCCTGCTGTTCTTTTTGATAGGTCACTACTTTAAATTTGACTTGATATTGCTGGGCATATAGCCGAATGTCATTTAAACGACGAGTAATATCCCCTTGGGACCCAATCGGATCATAGGCACACCACACCTGATCCTCGGCCCAACTCGCAACAGCTGTTACGCTCAAAATAAGAGCTAAACAAATTTTTTTCACTTTCAACCTTTTTATCTTTATCGGCAATTTGACTGCCTCATCAGGTATTTCTGTTCTTATTTAAAGTTTAATCAAAATTTTATTTAGTGCTATGGACATTTAAACATAATAAATAGTCATTAAAGCAAATTGGATGTTCTAACTGAAAACCTATTGTAGTTAAATGTTTTGCATAAATTCGTTTACCTGAGATTTGGTTTGATTCTAACGTTAACTCTGGCAATCCTAATTGTTTTTGAAACCACCCTATAATTTCATGTAAAGGTAATGGTTGATTATTAGTCACAATATAGCTTGATTGAGGATTTTCATAATCAGCCATAAAAGCCAAAAATCTTGCTAAATCATCAATATGTATTCGATTGCTATAATGTATATTTGGATAGCTTCGATTATTTTCAGCCATTTTCTTTAAACGGGCAATTGAAGTTCCATAAATCCCAGTTGGGCGCACAATTACAGATTGAGTTGGATAATGTTTTTGCCAGAGTAGCTCCATATTACGCAATATATGGCCTTGTTCATCACTTGGATGAATTTCACTAAAATCATCAATAATTTCTCCTGCATTTTCACCATACACCCGCGTAGAAGAGACAATGATTATTTTTTTTACTGGATGTATTTTTAATGCTTCTCGAATCGGTTCAATACTATCAACATAAGTATGTTGATAGCCCTCAACCGTACTCTCGTCTGGAGAAAGTAGAATATATACAACCTCTACAGGTTCAATATTACTTAAATCGAGCGAAAAAATATCTTGAACAAGATGTGTTGCGTAACTATCCGTTTTTACACTACGGCTGATTGTGGTAATTTGATGTTCTTTCTCAAATAGTTGTTTAGCAACACGCTGAGATGTTTTACCATAACCGATAAATAATATATGCATAGAAAACTCGTTGAGGGGACATGACTTCAGTCCATCAGTTACAAGGCGTTGGATCGGCTTCAGCAGCCCTGCTCGAAAAACTAAATATTTTTACCACAGATGATTTACTGTTTCATCTGCCACGTGATTATGAAGACCGAAGTACGATTATTCCAATGAATCAACTTGTGGTTGGACGGAGCTATTTGCTCGAAGGTGAAGTCAAATCAATTGACTTCCCTCCGGGAAAACGAAAATCTATGGCAGCCTTGGTTCAGGATGAATTCGGTAAAGTCACCTTACGCTTTTATCATATATATAAAAACCTGACTGATAAAATAAAACCAGGTCATCGCTTACGTATTTTTGGTGAAGTCCGCGTAGGTGCTCGCGGCCTTGAGATGTATCATCCCGAAATTCAGCTCATTCATGAACATACACCTCTACCAAAAACTCAGCTTACAGCAATTTATCCGAGTACGGATGGGCTCACTCAACCTAAACTGCGCGAATACGTTAAACAAGCTTTAAAGCATCATAGCGATGCCCTACCCGAGCTACTTCCAAAGCAATATACCAATGGCTACGCGCTTAAAGAAGCTTTGTATTACATTCATGAACCTCCCGTTGATGCCAATATGCTCCAATTGGCTCAAGGTTCGCACCCTGCACAGCAACGGCTTATTTTTGAAGAACTGGTTGCACATCAAATTAGTTTACTTAATCGCCGTGCTTATATTCGCCAAATTGCGTCACCTGCTTTTTCAAGCAGTAAAATATTAGCTAAAAAACTATTAGAAGCTTTACCTTTTCAAATGACCAATGCACAAAAACGTGTATCTAAAGAAATTTTAAATGACTTAAAACAGCACCAACCCATGCTACGCCTAGTACAAGGTGACGTAGGTGCTGGAAAGACCTTAGTTGCTGCTGTAGCTGCTTGCCATGCTTTAGAAGCCGATTGGCAGGTTGCATTAATGGCTCCTACTGAAATTCTTGCAGAACAACACTATTTGAACTTTAAACGTTGGTTTGAACCATTAGGTGTAACCGTGGCATGGCTATCTGGCAAACAAAAAGGTAAAGCCCGTGCCCAAGCAGAACAACAGATTAAAGAAGGCCACGCGGAACTTATTGTCGGTACACATGCCTTATTTCAAGATAATGTTGGCTTCGCTAAATTAGGGCTAGTTATTATTGATGAACAACATCGCTTTGGTGTAGACCAACGTTTAGCTTTACGCAATAAAGGTGCTGAGCAGTTCACCCCTCATCAACTCGTAATGACAGCCACACCTATTCCAAGAACTCTAGCAATGAGTGCATATGGTGATTTAGACACATCAGTTATTGATGAGTTACCTCCGGGCCGTACTCCCATTCAAACGGTTACCATTCCGCTTGATCGTCGAGAGGAAGTACTCCAACGTATTGCTTCAAATTGCAGAGATGGGAAACAGGCATATTGGGTATGTACATTGGTTGAACAGTCTGAGACTTTAGATGCACAAGCAGCGGAAGCAACTTACCAAGAGATGAAAGAGCGTTTCCCTGAGCTCAACATTGGCTTGGTGCATGGCAAAATGAAAGCTGACGAAAAACAAGCCGTCATGCAAGCATTTAAAAATAATGAATTACAGCTTCTTATCGCAACGACAGTGATCGAAGTTGGAGTCGATGTTCCCAACTCCTCCATTATGGTGATTGAAAATGCTGAACGCTTAGGCCTATCTCAGCTACACCAATTACGTGGTCGTGTAGGTCGAGGGGCTCAAGCCAGCTTTTGCGTACTTTTATACAAAACACCTCTTTCACAAAATGGGCAAGAGAGACTTTCTATTTTAAGAGAAAGTAATGATGGCTTTGTGATTGCAGAAAAAGATCTTGAGTTACGCGGACCGGGTGAATTACTAGGGACTAAACAAACTGGGGATATGGGATTTAGAGTTGCTCGTTTAGAGCGAGATGACCACCTACTGAGTCAAGCTCACTATGTGGCACAACAAGTTTTAAAAGATTATCCAGAACAGGCAGATGCTCTATTAAAACGTTGGCTTCCTGAGGCGCCTCGCTACGCCTATGTTTAATTTTTTAAACTTCCAACCTCTTATTCAGTTATTTTCACCTTGCTCATTGTGCGAGTTAGGCATGCGAGAAAAATACTCGCTCTGTAAAGACTGTTGGGAACAGCTACCTTGGCTTAAACAAACGATTCAACGTAATAATCACTCTGTTCTTGTGGCCTGTGACTATGCTTATCCAGTTAACCGGATTATTCAGCAATTTAAATATGAACAAAAGTTACATTATCAGATCTTATTAGGTGAAATTTTAAAACAATTAAAATTTCCCAAGATACAAGCGATCGTACCTATGCCCATTTCCAATCAACGTTTAATCGAGCGTGGTTTCAATCAATCATTACTACTTGCCAATATCTTAAGCAGACACTTAAAAATACCTGTTTGGCAACCAATTCAACGTTTAAATGAGCACTCTCAAAAAGGACTTTCTCGGCTAGAACGCTTTGAAAATATCGAACAACAATTTTTACCCTATCATCATGAGAAACGACGTTATCGCCGCGTTCTCATTATTGATGACGTAATAACTACGGGAAGCTCTGTTCATGCGCTCAGTCAAGCCCTTAAACAATTAGGCTGCACATCCATTCATACGGCTTGTCTAGCAGCAACGCCGAAGAGTTAAGCTATTGCACTGTAGATAAATACTCTTCACACCAAGGAATGACGATTTCTCGGGTCAATGGGGCAAGTTGAGTTTCTGAATCATTTAAATCTATCCACTTCATTTCTGCAATTTCGGCTGCAATTTTAGGAGCCTGATCAAGCTGAACAAGATATAAGTGACTCACTAAAATATGATCCGGTTCATTGGCAGCTGCTGTTTCAAAATGACCAATGAATTGCTCAATCACACAAGAGCTACCCACTTCTTCTAAAATTTCTCGTTGCATGGTGATGTCTGGCGCCTCATTAGGTTCCAGCTTGCCACCCACTTGCATAAAAGCTTGTGTATTACGCTTTCTTACCAGCAATAACTGATTTTGCTCATTTAAGATCACTGCGGCAGCGACCGTAATTGTTTTCACCTATTTAACCTCGTTTATGGTTGAACATCTGCATTTGTCCATTTTGGAGCAGGAGCCTGATATTGCTCAAACTGTTGAAGAATATCTTCAATGTTGTCTGAGGCGATCAATTTATCAACGAACCGTGCTTGGCTGAATCCATTATCCACCGTCCCTTGAATCATTTTAAGTAAATCTTCATAAAAACCCGCTACATTTAAGAAAGCACATGGCTTTTGATGAATCCCTAATTGCGCCCACGTCCATTGTTCAAAGATTTCTTCCAAAGTACCTGCACCGCCCGGCAAAGCAATAAAGCCATCTGAAAGATCCGCCATCTTGGTTTTGCGCTCATGCATATTTTCGACCACATATAATCTGGTTAGGCCCGGATGAGCTAACTCACGATCAACTAAAGCACGAGGGATCACACCCATGACTTGTCCACCTGCTTGTAAGGCACTATCGGCAACCACACCCATTAGCCCTGAGCGACCACCACCATAAACTAAGGTTTTACCTTGTTTTGCAATCGCCTCGCCTGTAGCTTGGGCAATTTGTTGGAAAATTGGGTTTGAACCAAGAGATGAACCACAGAAAATACAAATTGATTTCATAGTGTAAAAAACCGTTTTATTGAACTGTCATGCTGACAAACTAAACTATCGATAGAGTTTTTTTTTGCAAAATAGCGTATTGGCAAGTGTTTTTCGGCAAATCCTTGTCTAAAATACACCCATCCATTTCCATCAGACTGCGTGAGGAAAAAAGACACATGCTTGAAGCCTTTTATGCCACAGAACGCGGAAGTCTGGAAGATGCCACCATCAATGGTGGATTTGATCTACATCCCGAATTAGTCTGGCTTGATCTTATTGCACCCTCACAAGAAGAGCAACAATGGGTATTAGATGCCTATGACCAAAATTTACCAACCCTCAAGTCGCTTGAAGACATTTCATCTTCTGCACGATTTTACCGTGATGATGACGGTATTTTGCATATCAGTACTTATTTTTTAACGAAAAATAAAAATTACCAAGTAGATGGTGATGCAGAAGACTCATCACACATTTTAGCAATGGTGCAAACGGTCGCTTTCATTTTACATAAAGATCGCTTGTTCACGATGCGCGGAGAAAAATTAGTTGCCTTTCGCGCCTTTCGTGCACGTGCTCGTCGAAATGACTATGACATGGACTATAAAGATCCTACATGGATTTTATTAGGCCTTCTTGAAGCAAAACTCGATGAGCTTGCGGATATCTTAGAAGATATCCACAAAGATTTAGAAAAATATTCTACAGAGGTTCTTAATAACCACCAACGTGAAAAAATTCTAGATCTCGATGACATGATTACACGCCTCGCTCAACAAGAAGACATGCTAGGAAAAGCACAGCTTTGTCTTATTGATTTACGACGTGTACTTACTTTCTTATCACGTCCACGTGCTTTAGGCAGTCATATTTATGACGCAGACATTCGAGAACTGAGTGAAGATGTGCGCTCACTGGTAGAGCATGATGCCTTCTTATTCCAAAAAGTACGATTCTTACTTGATACGACGTCCGGATTCATTAACACCGAACAGAATGACACGATTCGTCGATTCTCGATTTTACCAAGTATGTTAGCTCCACCTATGCTCATTGCCAGTATTTATGGAATGAACACAGACGTATTACCTTTTGCACATGGTACGACCAGTTTCTTTATTGTTTTGCTCATTATTATGGGCTTCTTTATTGGGCCGATCATTTATTTCCGCTGGAAAAAATGGATTTAAGCTTTGTAATAAAATGCTAATTTCGAGCATAAAAAAGCACCTATATTTAGGTGCTTTTTTATATCTTAAACATCAGATCAAATGCAGATCTTCCTGCAAATGGCAAGCTTGAATGATCTTCAGCATTTTCTCGGGTACATTTTTAAAATGCAAACCAGCATTTTTTGGGGTCTCTCGTAACCATTGAACTAAAACAGCCAATGCCAAGGTACTACCATGCTCAAGCTCAGTTAAATCTACCACTAGAGGGAAGCTTTGCTGCTTCTTTATGATAGCCAAACCTGCTTGATACTGTTGTTCCGCATTTTCAAAATCAATTTTTCCCGAAACAACCAATTGTTGGTTGAGATACTGAACCACTCGTCACCTACTTATTTCTTTTTGTTTTGATTAACCGCTGCATCTGCATCAGGTTGGAAAGTTGCAATTGCTTTGTTTAAATCACCGCCATTGCGTTTCACTGTTGCAGCAAACTGATTACGGAACTGTAATCCTAAATCAATACCAGAAACATTGATATTACGGATTTTCCATTGAGTACCTTTGTCAGCTAACTGGAAAGAAACAGGAATTTTTTCACCATTGTGATTAAAGTCCAATGTCACTACAGGGTTTTTACCCGCAGTTGCCTTGTAAGGGCGCATGGTATAGCTTTGATTTGTATATTTAGCAAATGCGCTACCGTAATTTTCAATTAATGTATTACGGAAGTTCGTTTCAAACTGAGCGCGCTGTGCAGCTGTACTATACTGATTTGTCGCATAAGTACCCATCACGATACGAGTGAACGCTTGTGAATCAACATACGGGTCTAAATTCTGACGTACGATCGTTTTCACTAGCGCAGGGTTGCTTTGTAATTTTGCATGATCTGCTTTTAAACGAGCGATCAAACCATCAGCAACACGTTTAATAAAATCTGGTGGTGCTTCTGAAGGTGCAGCAAAAGCTGTACCTGCAATCATGGTAGACAAAAGACTTGCTGTCAGGGTTTGTTTAAACAACGTATTCACCTGGAACCACTCCTTCAAATAATCTTTTACTCAACAAATGATGTTTGCGCACTATCACTATTAGCGCTTGCAGGAGCATCTGCTTCTGTTGAGGCTGAACCAGCAGCGACTTTACTTGCACCGCCACCAGTAATAAATTTACTAATTAAATCTTCTAAATCCATAGTTCCTTGGGTATTTGAAATCATATCGCCACGTTTAAGATAGTTTAAACCACCACCTGGAACGACTTTCAAATACTTCTCACCCAACAAACCATTCGTTGCTACCATTATATAAGCATCTTCATCAATACTTGTGATGGAGTTCATGTTACTGGTCAGTTGCTGTTCCATTGCTTTTTGTTGCTCTGGGGAAGCCTGCGTATAGTCAGAACTATAACGGAGTTCATCTAAAGCATTTTTTTGAACTTCTTTTAGCTGCTCAGCATTAAAACTTGTCAATTTTCCATCTAAACCAAAGGTTACCGTAGCCAAACGCGTAACCGGATCAAGGGTAATTGAATCAACACGACCAATTGTGACACCGCTCATCGTTACTTTAGCACGAGGCTTTAAACCGTTGACGTTATCAAACTGAGCCTTCATGGTATAACTATCATTTAAGTTAGTTCCAACAAGGCCACTAACTTTCATGGCTAAAAAGAACAAGGCAATACCGAAGATAATAACAAAAATACCTACGGCCAGCTCACTACTACGTGATTTCATTAAATCCCTCCGAACATGACCGCAGTCAACACGAAATCAAAACCTAAAACACATAATGAAGAATATACAACTGTTCTCGTCATTGCAGTTGCGATTCCTTCCGGAGTCGGATCACATGCATATCCTTGATATACCGCAATCCATGTACATAACAAAGCAAACACAATACTTTTGATAATGCCATTTACGACATCATGCCCAAATTGCACATTGTTTTGCATTCCGCTCCAGAATGAGCCTTCATCGACGCCAAGAAAATCAACACCTACCATTTTACCGCCCACAATACCAATCGCAGCAAAAATGACAGTGAGCATCGGTAAGCTGACCACTCCCGCCCAAAGACGTGGTGATACGATTTGTTTTAATGGGTCAACACCAATCATTTCCATGCTGGCAAGTTGTTCACTTTGCTTCATTGAACCAATTTCTGCTGTTAATGCAGAACCCGCTCGACCAGCAAATAACAAAGCAGCAACTACAGGTGCCAATTCACGCAGTAATGTTAAAGACACCATTGTGCCTAGCATTGATTCACTGCCGACGTTTACTAAAATTGAATATCCTTGTAAACCGAGTACCAAACCAATAAATAGGCCCGACACTGTAATAATTAACAAAGACATTACCCCTACCCGATGCATTTGGTAAATAAATCGTCCAAAGCCACCAGATGAAGGAAAAGAAAAAACAATTTGTAAGAGCATTAGTGCCGCAACACCAATCCCTCGAATCCGCTCAATAACGAGTCTACCTAACCAGGCAATCGTATTCATGGACGAACCTCGTTATTTAAATAGGCTTGATGACTAAATTGGTATTCAACCGGTCCTTCTGCCGAACCTGTTAAGAATTGGCGTACAAATGGAGAAGCATATGCTTGTAATTCTTCTGGCGTTCCTTCCCCTTGAATTTTTCCTTCTGCTACAACGTAAATGTAGTCAGCAATAGAAAGGGTTTCAAGAACGTCATGCGAAACAATAATTGTGGTTAAATCTAAAGCTTCTCGCAATGAACGAATTAAACGTGTCAACACACCTTTTACAATCGGGTCTTGCCCTGCAAACGGTTCATCGTACATGATTAAATCAGGGTCAAGTGCGATTGCACGTGCTAAAGCGACACGACGGTTCATACCACCCGAGAGTTCTGTAGGCATTAATTGTTCAGAACCACGCAACCCTACTGATTCAAGTTTTAAAGCAACTAGCTCAGCAATTAGATTTTCAGGAAGCTTAGTGTGCGCTCGGATCGGGAACGCTACATTTTCATAGACGGACATATCCGTAAATAAAGCACCGCTCTGAAATAACATACCCATACGTGCACGGGCAGAAAAAAGTTCTTGACGAGACATTTTGGCAATATCTTTACCGTCGAGCAAAACTTCACCCTGATCAGGAACTAACTGTCCACCAATCAGACGTAATAATGTTGTTTTACCTGTACCAGAAGGTCCCATAATGGCCGTAATCTGGCCTCGACGTATATTTAAACTAATATTGTCATAAATGACGCGTTCCCCTCGATTAAAACTCAAATTTTTCACTTCAATAAGTGGTTGAGCCGAGAGAGGAGTTTTATTATTCATAATGGCAATCGTTCCTGCACTTTTATGCACGCATACTATAACACTGAAAATTGGCAAACTTGTTGTTATTTTGACAAAAGCAAAGCTAACTTAATTGATCGAATTAGAAGAAGTATGTTCGGAAAAAGAGGTTAATTCAGAAATTTGAAATTGTTCAATAGAACTTCCAGTTATAAAAGCATAGGCAAAATAAACCCCATTACACAAAACAAGTGCAATAAAAAGATAAGGCAAACCGTGCTGAACTAATAAGTTCTTCAACTGCGCCATTATTGTTTCTTTTCGTTTAATTTTACTCATTATTTAATAAAAAATTGAACCAATTCACACTTTGTTATTTTATAACAAAACTGAAAAATAAGAAAGGCCAGTATAAATACTGGCCTTTCTTTAAGATAATTAAGATAACTATTGATTAACGGTCGAATTTACGACGCGGTTTATCATCAAAACTACGACGTGGACGATCTTCACCACCGAAGCTACGTTTTGGACGATCTTCGCCACCAAACGCTGGACGCTCACCACGTGGTTTATCATCAAAGCTACGACGCGGTTTATCGTTAAAACCACCTTCGCGACGTGGACGATCTGAGTTGAACTCACGACGTGGACGATCTTCACCACCAAATGATGGACGCTCGCCACGAGGCTTATCATCAAAGCTACGACGTGGACGATCTTCACCACCGAAACTACGTTTTGGACGATCACCAAAACCATTTTCACGACGTGGTTTGTAATCTACGCGGTTACCACGGTTGTCATCATTTGAGTCAAAACGCGGTTTATCATTGAAACCACCTTCACGACGCGGACGATCTGAGTTGAACTCACGACGTGGACGATCTTCAAAACCACCTTCACGACGCGGGCGATCTGAATTGAACTCACGACGTGGACGATCTTCACCACCGAATGGGCGTTCACCGCGTGGTTTGTCATCGAAGCTACGACGTGGACGGTCATCACGACCACCTTCACGACGTTTGAAGTTGCTTTCGCCTTCAAAACGACGACCACCGCCAAAACCGCCACCACGACGACCATCACGACCACCGTTGCCGCCACGACCACGACCACCGCCATCACGACCTGAACGAGCAGGAGGTGGAGATGGCTCTAAGCCTTCAATTTCAGAAACACTTAAACGTGCATCTAAATAGTCTTCAAGCGCACGGATTTTACCGCGTTCACGATAAGTCGCTAAAGTAATTGCTTGACCTGTACGACCAGCACGACCTGTACGACCAATACGGTGTACATAATCTTCGTGTTTCATTGGTAAACCGAAGTTAATTACGTGAGAAATTGTCGGTACGTCAAGACCACGTGCAGCAACGTCTGTTGCTACCAAGATTTTTGCACGACCTTCACGAATACTACGTAAACGACGGTTACGAACTGTTTGTGGCATTGCACCGTGAAGTGCAACTACAGAGTGACCTGCTTCTGCAAGTTCTTCAGCCAACATATCTGTATCTTCTTGAGTGCTCGCGAATACAACCGCTTGATCAAGAGTTTCATCAGCCAACCAGTGAGTCAGAAGTTTCTTCTTGTGTTCGAAACCATCTGTCCAGTGTAAAGTTTGGGTGATGTCAGTGTTTGTACTGTGACCTGTTTCAATTGCAATACGCTCAGGTTCATTCATCATGCGCTCAGCAAGACGAATAATACGGTCAGCGAAAGTTGCAGAGAACATTAATGTTTGACGACGGTTACCAGCTAAATCGCTGATCGCTTCTAAATCTTCAGAGAAGCCGAGGTCTAACATACGGTCAGCTTCGTCAACGATTAAAGCTTCAACTTTATCTAACTTTAATTGACGACGGTTAACTAAGTCTAATAAACGGCCAGGAGTGGCAACAATAACTTGCGCACCTTTAAGCTGTTGGATTTGCTTACCAAAAGGCATACCACCCATGATTGCAGCAATACGAACACCTTTCATGTGACGTACGAAAGCAATCGCATCTTGGCTAACTTGTTGAGCCAATTCACGTGTTGGGCATAAAACTAAAATGTTAGGTTGGGTCACAGCTTTCATGCGTTCTTTGAACGGAACAAAAGTTTCTTGACCAGCTAAATTATGTAATGTCGGTAATAAAAATGCCGCAGTTTTACCAGAACCAGTCTGGCTAGATACTAGAAGGTCTTTTCCTTCTAAAGCTGCAGGAATAGATTGTTCTTGCACAGGAGTCGGGGTAGTAAAACCTAAACCTTCAAGCGCTTGTTGTAAGGTTTCATGCAAAGAAAATTCGGCAAAAGTTTTGCTCATAGAGAGTTTCACCCTAGTGGGTGCTCCATTTTTAATAAATACAAAATAGACATCGGCACAAAGCGGCAAAGCAAAGTTAGCTGAAACGTTTTTTCAGCAGCAATCCGAGTAACGACGATGTGGACTAAACGCACGCTTGATTACGGCCGAACCTGAAGAATCGCTGAGCGATCGGGGCGCAAGAAATGGTCCTCTCTATGGACAGCGTGCGCTTACAATGAATAGAACAGAATGTTCAGGTAATGAACGGAAATTTAAGTGCGTGGGCGGATTATAGCAGAAAGAAATTAAAAGTCATGTGTTTTAATCAACTTTCTTCATATTTATTGAACTAACTGAAATTTACCAATCACTTAAAAAATAAAACCCTCTGATAATAGAGGGTTTTATTTATAAATCATTAAATTATTTTGCGGCTTGAGCCCAAGCTGGAACTACAGTTTGCATTAAAGGTTTTAGCATTTTGAGTGAACTTGCAAGCACTTGACCATTTTCAAAAGACTCATTACCACCACGTGCATCAACCACTACACCGCCAGCTTCTTTAATAATAAGCTCACCAGCAGCGATATCCCATGGTTTTAAACCAAGCTCAAAGAAACCATCAAAACGACCAGCAGCAACATATGCTAAATCTAGGGCAGCTGAACCACCACGACGAATTTGTGCGCCTGCTTGAGTAACAGCTAATAATGAAGCAAAGTGTTGTTCTGCATAAGATACGATCTCACCAGCACGTTTAGCACGGTAAGGATGGCCTACTGCCAAGAATGTATTTTCTAAAGTATCTTTTACATTTACACGGATACGGCGTTGGTTCATCACCGCGCCGCGACCGCGACTTGCAGAGAATAATTCGTCACGTACTGGGTCGTAGATTACGCCATGCTGAGTAACGCCTTTATGCTGAACTGCAATAGAAATACAGAAATGAGGGAAACCATTAATAAAGTTTTGCGTGCCATCAAGCGGGTCGATTACCCAGCACCAGTCTGCATCGTGGCCTTTGCCTTCTTGCAAACCGAACTCTTCACCTAAGAAGCTATGGTTTTTATAACTTTTACGTAATGTATCAATCGTCAATTGTTCCAAATAACGATCTACACGTGTTACCGGGCCATCAATGCCTTTCTCTTCAACTTGCAAATCGAGTTTATGACGATTTTGATGCGCTTTTAAAAGCTCTTGACCAACTGTTTGAGCCGCACGCGCAGCCATAACCACCATAGGTTCCATTGAACACCCACTACAATACAAATTTGAAGATTTTGACAAAGAATAATGCATAAAAGCGCATACATTTTAGCAAATGAATGCGCTTTAGGGGAAAAAATGTTTCAAAAATTTTATTAAGGGTTTAAACCACCTGATTTAGCTTAAGCCAAGCTCGCTCAATTGAGCTCAAAATACCTTTAGCATCTAACCCACAATCCTGTAGCATTTGACCATGTGATGCTTGTTGTAAAAACAAATCTGGCAGACCTAAATTAATGATAGGTTTCACAATTTGTTCTTGTGCCATGAACTCATTTACCGCACTGCCTGCACCACCCATAATTGCATGCTCTTCAACAGTGACAAATAAATGTGTGCGTTCAGCCAACTCACGAATAATTTTTTCATCAAGTGGTTTCACAAAACGCATATTTACAACACGTACACCAACATCGTGTTTTTGTGCAAATTGCTCAGCAGCTTCTATGGCAACCATAACGCGGCTACCAAATGCCAAAATCGTAATCTGCTCATCAGAAGCAGATTTAATTTCAGCAACAATTTCAGCTTTACCTAATTCAATAGCAGTTAACTCTTGCTGAATTTCCACCCCTACCCCTGCACCACGTGGGTAACGTACTGCTGCTGGTCCATTATAGACATAGGCAGTATGTAGCATTTGACGACATTCATTTTCATCTTTTGGTGCCATGATGACCATGTTCGGAACTGTACGCATATATGCATAGTCATATGCACCAGCATGTGTTGGACCATCTTCACCCACCAAACCAGCACGATCGATCCCGAAAGTTACATCAAGATTTTGTAATGCAACATCATGAATAAGTTGGTCGTAACCACGCTGTAAGAATGTTGAATAGATCGCAACGACAGGTTTTAATCCTTCACACGCCATTCCTGCTGCAAGTGTTACTGCATGCTGTTCAGCAATTGCAACATCGAAGAAGCGCTTTGGAAATTCTTTAGCAAACTTAACCATGCCCGAGCCTTCGCACATAGCTGGAGTAATCGCTAATAAACGTTCATCTTGTGCAGCTTCGTCACACAACCATTGACCAAATACATCTGAATATTTTGGCGGTGTTTTACCCGCTGAAATCGCATTAACTTTACTAATTGCATGGTAGGTAATTGGGTCAGCTTCTGCAGGAGTAAAGCCCTTACCTTTTTTAGTATAAACGTGGACTAAGCGTGGACCTTTACGCTTTTTCAATGCGTTAAATACTTGAACAAGTTGATTTACGTCATGTCCATCGAAAGGACCGAAGTAATCGAAACCAATCGCTTTAAATAAATTATCGGCCGCATCTGTTGCCGATTGATGTAAACGAGAGTTGTACGTCCATTTCGGATGTGGCTGTACATACGCCTCGCCATGTTCATCGACATTAACTAAATGGCCTTTTTCCCAAATTGCAGCTAAATGCTTAGCAAAACCACCGGTACTGCAAGAAATCGACATGTCATTGTCATTCAGCACAACAATTAAATCAGCGTCATGTGCAACAGCATCGTTCATGGCTTCAAATGCCATACCGGCTGTCATTGCTCCATCACCAACAATACACACCACATCACATGGGTCGTTTTGATAGCGACGTGCTAAAGACATTCCTAAACCTGCTGAAATTGCAGTTGATGAATGCCCTACGCCAAAAGTATCAAAAACTGATTCTTCTCTAGCTGGAAATGCTGCTAAACCGTTTTTAGCACGGATTGTTGTCATTTGCTCACGGCGACCAGTCAAGACTTTATGTGGGTATGCCTGATGTCCTACATCCCAAACTAATCGGTCATTTGGAGTATTAAAGCAATAATGCAGCGCAACCGTCAGCTCAACCACGCCGAGGTTAGCACCGAAATGGCCACCACTCTGGCCTGCTGCATATAAAATATATTGACGCAACTCATCAGCCACTTGAACCAATTGGCTATGCTCGAGCTGACGTAATTGTTGAGGATGATCAATTGCATCTAACAATGGCGTAACAGGGCGTTGAGTTGGAATTTCGGTATACAACATATGTGGCAAAGCCTTTATAAGCCTGGCAAATCCTAAGCTGGGTCAAAATGGGTCGATCATACAATCGAATGAAGTCACCTTCAATCAGCCACATTTGCGAACGAGGTCATGCAAAGCAGTCTCTCATACAGTATGGGTATGGTTGGCAGATTATCCTGAATAATCTGACTATTTATCAACTATTATCGTCTTCTTTATACAAAAAAGAAAACCTTAGTGCTCAAAATGATTATGACAATTCGACCAATCTCCCAGCATTACGCTATACTTTAAACCGTTTTCGGTTAAAAGATGAGTTAATCTGTGCCTATAGAGTTCATTGCAACATCCAAACTCCCGACTGCTTTTGGTGAATTCAATATTTCTGTGTTTCAAGATCCCGTATCAGGTGAAGAACATGTGGCACTTTCTAAAGGGTTAGAAAATCCACCCACAGGCCCTGTTTTAGTACGTGTTCATTCAGAATGCTTAACAGGTGATGCTTTTGCGTCATTAAAATGTGACTGCGGCCCTCAATTACAGGCAACTCAAAAGCTCATTAACGAAGCAGGTCAAGGCGTTATTTTATATTTACGTCAAGAAGGCCGTGGTATTGGACTTACAAATAAAATTCGTGCGTATGCCTTACAAGATCAAGGTCATGACACGGTAGATGCAAATTTACTTTTAAATTTGCCAGCTGATGCACGCCGTTACGACATGTGCAGTATTATGCTCGACCACTTAAAAGTAAAAGAAGTTAAGTTAATTACTAACAATCCTTTGAAAATTCAGGCACTCAAGGATCAAGGTATTAATGTGGTTGGTCGTGTTCCATTAACGGTGGGACGTAATCCTTTTAATGAACAATATTTAAAAACTAAACGTGAACGCATGGATCACCTTTATCAAAAAGATGATTTCTAAAATAAAATTATAAATTTGAAAAATAATTGGAAGGGATTTTTAAGACATTTCTTAAAAATCCCTTACTTTTTTTATGGTTTTGTGTTTTGATGTATCTATCTCCTATCTCAATCATCTTTGAGGGTCACTATGCAACATCCGACTTCAACAGATATTCAACGTGTCCGCGAATTTCTCCTCGATTTACAAGCTCGTATCTGTGCTGGTTTAGAACAACAAGAAAAAGCTGGCGGTGGTACGGGTGAATTTATTATTGATGATTGGGAACGTCCAGAAGGTGGTGGTGGTCGTTCACGAGTTTTGCAAAATGGCACCGTGATTGAAAAAGGTGGTGTGATGTTTTCTCACATCAATATTAGTAAACTGCCCGCTTCTGCTACAGAAAGACACCCTCAAATTGCTGGTGCTAAAGCACAAGCGCTCGGTGTGTCATTAGTGATTCACCCTAAAAATCCGAATATTCCGACATCCCATGCCAATGTACGTTTATTTGTTGCAGAGCCTGAAGGTCAAGATCCGATTTGGTGGTTTGGTGGTGGTTTTGACTTGACACCGTTCTATCCAGATGAACAAGATGTTATCGATTGGCATCAAGCCGCATACGACCTATGTCAACCTTTTGGAGACAATGTCTACGCTGAACATAAAAAATGGTGTGATGACTACTTCTATTTAAAACATCGTGATGAACAGCGTGGCGTCGGTGGTTTATTCTTTGATGATTTAAATTGCTGGGATTTCGAAACCTGCTTTAAATATATCCAAGCTGTAGGCAATGGTTATTTAAATGCCATTCTGCCAATTTTTGAAAAACACCGTGAACAGCCTTACACCGAAGCTCAACGAGAGTTCCAGCTCTACCGTCGTGGTAGATATGTCGAATATAATTTAGTCTATGACCGTGGAACATTGTTTGGCTTACAAACAGGTGGACGTATCGAATCTATTTTAGTCAGCCTCCCTAACCTTGCAGGTTGGTCGTATCGTCCAGAATGGGATGAAGATTCACCAGAGAAACGTTTAACTGACTATTACCTAAAGCCACGTGACTGGTTAAATCTAAAAGAAAAAGTTGCTTAATTTTTTGCTTTTTGGAGATTCTTTGGCTTCCACCCTAGAGAATCTCCTTTTTTATTTTTCAATTTTCCGAACCTCATTCAAATATTTTTTCTTATCCCAATTTGGCTTATAGTGAGGCCTGCTGAATATTCAGTACAGACTTTATCTGCCTCATGCCATTTTAAAATTTTGGATATAAGAATGACCAAACAGTTTGCAGTAATTGGCAACCCCATCGAACAATCACGATCTCCTGAATTGCATCATGCTTTCGCTCAAAAAACAGGTGTTGACCTAGACTACCAAAAACGTCTTGCACCTCTGGATGGTTTTGAGGCGAGTATGCGTAATTTCTTTAAAAATGGCGGAAGTGGCATGAACGTTACCGTACCATTTAAAGAACAGGCTTTTGCTTTGTGTGATGTGCTGACTGAACGTGCTCAAATTGCCAAAGCCGTAAATACACTATGGATGGAAAATGGCAAATTACATGGTGACAATACTGACGGCCAAGGCTTAGTTGCAGCCATTCAAGCTTTAGACTGGAACCTAGAAAATACAACCATTTTAATTTTAGGTGCTGGTGGTGCAACGCGTGGTGTGATTTATCCGCTTGTGCAGGCTGGCGCTAAAAAGATTGTAATTGCAAACCGGACTCTTGCTCGTGCAGAGCAACTTGTAGATGACCTAAAAGCAGCAGTTCCTCAAGCTCAATTACAAGCAATTTCTCTAAATGAGCTAGAAGGGAAATTTGATATTATCATTAATGCAACTTCTGCAAGCCTGTCTGGTGATACATTACAACTACCAGAAAATTTAGACTTCAAATATGCCTATGAAATGGCTTATGGCAAGCCATCTAGCTTCCTTGATCAAGCCAAACAACGCAATGTACCTTATGCGGAAGGTTTTGGCATGCTAGTTGGTCAAGCCATTGAAGCTTTCTATATCTGGAATGGCGTAAGGCCGGAATTAAAAGATTTTCTATAAGTCAAAAAAAGAACCTACACGGAGTAGGTTCTTTTTTATCTCATCTATTATTTTTTAGCTGTAACCATCTGCTTATAAACATCTCGGAAAATCTCATAATCAATAAATTCATTATGTTCAGGTTTTAAATTCTGAATTGTTTTTTCCGTAAGTTGCTGTTTGCGAGCAGCGACATAAACTTTACCTAAAATATCAGCAGTTTCTGACAACAAGTGTTTTTCTTCATCAGAGCTACCATTTTGTTTTTCAAACTCTAATTGATACTGTTTTGAGAAAAGCTGTTCTGGTTGCTTATATTGTTTCTGTAGTTTTTGCCATGCTTCACGCCCAGCTTCACCTTGTATTGTTGTGATCACAATATGGTCCACAGCTCGACCTAAGTCATTATCAAATTGATCTTCTTGCTCAAGATGATGTTTTTTCTGCAACGCCTCAATACGTTCTAAGGCTTTACCTTGAGGATTATAAGTTTCCTCTTCAGAGAACCAATAAGCATAGACCTCGGCAATTTCTTGCAACTGTTGAACTGAATAATAATGAATATATGACGGTTTTTCGGCAGTCAATTTTGCAATAAACACAGCCTTATACGTTTTGTCATAAGCATGTGTTGCATCATAAGTTTGGTTAGCCAACAGCGCCAGAGTCGAGTCTAAATCTTGTACATCGCTATGTGCACCAACTGGATGCTCAGAGACATCACCCTGCCCAAGTTTTTCACTAAATCCTTTTACGAAGTTTTCAAATAAAGAACCTTTGCTTGCCTCTGCAACTGATTTAGCTTGTTTAAGTTGCTGCTGATTAATTGGGGTCGCTTTACCATAATTGAGAATTTGCATGTCTGCTTTAATATTAAAGCGATGGTTAAATTCAGCTGGTGTATATGCAATATCATAATCTGCGTTGACTAAACGGCCCTTTTCATCCAGTCCGACATCAATCGTAACTGGATTTCTTTGTTTTGGTAAAGCTTGTTCAATTTCTGCCTTATGCTTGATCCATAGAGCTTTGAATGCTTCATCATTAACAAACTGGCTTTGATCATAAGCAGCAAAAGTTTGTTTCAAGGCAGCTTGACGAGCCTTAATCTGAGTTTTTTCGGTATTTACAGCACTCCGATCAAGCACATCAATACCGTAAATTTGACAGTAATTAATATCACCTAAGGCAACGGGACTTTTTTGAGACTGTAATTCAACACACTGATCTTCTGTAAGTGAAGCTACTTCTTCATCTTGTGTGACTTCTTCAGCATCTGCTACAGCAACATCTTCGGCTTGGGCCGTATCAGAAGCATCCTCTTCGGCTGCCCCATCTTGAGCTACACTTGATTGGTCTTCATCATACTCAGAATCTAAGGCATTACCAAAATGAGCATTAATAAGTGAATAAAGTTGCTGGCTAACTGCGGCTGCATCTTCTGAAGAAACTTTCTGCTCCTCAGCACCACCTACCTTTCTCTTCGCTTCCGAAGCAGCTAATTCAGTTGCTATAGATTCGGCAATTTTTTCTTCATCAAATCCTAAAACATTTTTTTGCAAATATTTTGCATTGACCTGACTATAGAGCTGCGATTGTAGCAATAACGCTTCAACCGTATCTTTTAAACGAATTTTCTCTACAATCCCGGCTTTACGCTCAGCGTCACTAATTGATAAACGCTGTAAATTTTGCGGTTCAGCCAAAAGATAAGATACAGCGCCAGAAGCTTTCGCATATTCAACGAATTTCTTCATATCGACATTTGTAAACAGATTTTTATATTTTGAAAAATCGACATACGCCAAATTATTTTGATTATCTTTATTGACCAAATAAGGCATTAACCCGAAATAATTAACGTAAAATTTATAATCCTTCAGATCAAGTACCATTGGCAATTTTGCCTGTACCAAAAGCGTTGGTTTTTCATACCTTGCTGTGAGGTTTAAAGACCCCATTTTTTGACGATAATGAACCGAACCGTCGTAACTAAATTGAAGGTCATTTAATAAATTAATTAATACGGCGTTTACTTTTTCTGAGCGTGATTCACCAGAAATGCCCGAGTCCGCTTGCTCATTTGCAATTGCGGCATAGAGCGCCTGCTTCTGTTTTTTATTCAAATTAATTTTTTGTTCACGTAAATATTGATCTACTTTTTTTTGCACTGCAGCATCTAACTGCACTGTTTTTTCAACATTATTTATTTTTCTTGACTGATTTGGATCTACACTAACTTTAAAATGCCCACGATAGTCATAGCTTGGATATTCATACATTGCATTCATACCCTGAATGACTTTTTGATCTAACTGAGTAGATGCTACCGATGGACGTAGGTTATGCTGCGCACAAGCGGTCAAACCCAAACTAAATAAACATAAACTGAGATATTTTAAATGCATAACCTTTTTTAAAACCTTATCGCTTTATCTTTTTAACAAAACTTGCTAAAAATAAGAAAATTAGTTGTTTTTTCACATAAAAGTATAAGTCCTGAATGTAGCAGAAATTATAATTTCAGGTGTATTTATTTTCGACAAAATTCGCTTTTCTGACATTTCTTTCGGGTGCGATTAACATTGTATTTTTATCATGTGAGTGAATAATCAAATCATCGATACAGATAATCCCACAATGATTCAAAATTAGGATTAAAGCCATGCCAGCATATAAAGCCCCGCTACACGATATCCGCTTCTTAATGAATGAAGTATTAGATTACCCTGCTCACTATAAAACTTTATCAAATGGTGAAAGTGCTGATCCAGATACAGTTGATATGATTCTTGAAGGTGCGGCAGATTATTGTGAAAACGTATTGTCGCCACTTAACCAATCTGGTGATGAAGAAGGTTGCCATTTTGACAACGGTGAAGTAACTACTCCTAAAGGCTTTAAAGAAGCTTATGACCAATTCGTAATGGGCGGTTGGCAAGGTCTTTCTTACCCAGAGGAGTTTGGTGGTCAAGGCCTTCCAATGTCATTAAATCTGATTAAATCAGAGATGATGGGTACTGCAAACTGGTCATTTACCATGTACCCGGGTTTAAGTTCTGGTTGTATGAACACTATTTTGCAATTCGGTACTGATGAGCAAAAGCAAACATATATGCCTAAGCTTGTTGAAGGCACTTGGAGCGGCACAATGTGCTTAACCGAACCTCAATGTGGTACAGACTTAGGTCAGGTAAAAACTAAAGCTGAACCTCAAGCAGATGGTAGTTACAAAATCACTGGTACAAAAATCTTCATTTCTGCTGGTGAACATGATTTAACTGAAAACATCATTCACATCGTACTTGCACGCCTTCCAGATGCACCTGCTGGTACTCGTGGTATCTCATTATTCATCGTACCAAAATTCATGCCTACAGCTGATGGCGGTGTTGGTGAACGCAATACAGTAACTTGTGGTTCAATCGAACACAAAATGGGTATTCGTGCGTCTGCAACTGCAGTGCTCAACTTTGATAATGCAACTGGTTATTTAATCGGTGAAGTTAACAAAGGCCTACATGCAATGTTTACCTTCATGAATACAGCACGTATTGGTACTGCTGTTCAAGGTATTGCACATGCTGAGTTATCTTTCCAAGGCGCATTACCATATGCCAAAGATCGTATGTCAATGCGTGCGCTTTCTGGTAAAAAAGATCCGGATAAAGTTGCTGATGCAATCATTCACCATGCAGACGTACGTCGCATGCTATTAACTCAAAAAGCAATCGCTGAAGGCGGTCGTGCAATGATTTACTACGCTGCGCAAATCGCTGACAAAATGACAGATGCGTTAACACGTGGCGATCAAGCTGCTTTTGAAGACTACGATGATAAACTTGGTTTCTATACACCAATTTTAAAAGGTTTCTTAACTGAACTTGGTTTAGAAGCTGCTAACCATGGTATGCAAGTTTACGGTGGCCATGGCTACATTAAAGAATGGGGTATGGAGCAAATCGCACGTGATGCCCGTATTGCGACCTTGTATGAAGGAACAACTGGCGTTCAAGCACTTGACTTGATTGGTCGTAAAGTGTTGTTAAGTTCAAAAGGTAAAGTAGTTCGTGAATACACGGCTGAAATCTTAAAATTCTGTGCTGCACATGCACGTAATAAGTATTTACGCCGTTTTGCTTGGGACCTAACTAAGCTTTGTGCTCAATGGAATACTTTAACAGTACGTATCATGCTTGCTGCACGTAAAGACCGCGACATCGTATCTTCTGCTTCTGTAGATTTCTTAATGTTCTCAGGCTACGTGATGATGGCTTATTTCTGGGCTCAACAAGCTGTGGTTGCTTCTGAAAAATTAGAAGCAGGTAACGGCCAAGAAACTGCTGAATTCTATAAAGCAAAAATCAAAGTTGCTGATTTCTACTTTGACCGTTTATTGCCACGTGCTCAAGGCCATGCAGAATCAATGGTGACTACATCTCGCACACTAACATCATTACCAGTTGAACACTTTAGCTTCGACTACTAATGATTTTTAAGTAGTGAAATGAAAAAGAGCGCAATTTATATTGCGCTCTTTTTATATAAAACAGTTATCTATTCTTTAGTTAAAACATACGCCCGATTTGGAACAAAATAATTTTGCTCTAAAAATTCACGATTTTTCCCATAGTCACTATAAAGTAGCTTTTCTAAGTTCGTGACCAATCTTTTATCGGAATCAAGATTAAAATAAAAATTAACTTTAGATAACGGACATTGAATCGTTAACTCACGCTCTTTTTCATCTACTTTCCAATTTAAAGTAGGACATAACTGATTTACAGCGGCACTTTTAGCCCCGTCTTTACTTCCCACACGACCAAAATGAACAACATTCCAATAAGCCGAACCATTTGGTAATAAGTTTAAAATGTACTCAGCTTCGCCTGACTCACAATCAGCAAAAGCATCCTCACATGAGATACGAGTATGATAGCGCCCTACATATTGCAATGAGGCCGCATTTAATTTTTGGGTTTGATCAGAATTGTCTTCAGGTAAAAAAGTACGTCCAGCGACATAATCTAATGTTTTTATAGACGTGCTACTTTTTATTAAGTTTTCTTCATGATTAGAGCTAGAACTTGTAGTCGAGTGATCTTTTGAATTGGTATGGTTTATATCGCAAGCACTAAGGGCCATGCACATTGCAGCCGCTACAACCACATGCTTAACTGAAAACCTAGACCACTTCAAAGACATATACATTATTCACAGATAACAGCAACAGCTATATTTACTATTCAAATCGGGTATTAGCTGATTGCCGCTTTAAACTCTTAAGCCCTGAAAGGGTGCATTTTAGTAGATGTTGGTTTCCTTCATTTCAATCCTTTACATATTTTAACTATTTTACTTTTTAAAGGACTTTAAACCTTTAATTTCGACACCATATTTTTATTAAGCAAGAGCAATAGCTTCTTGTAATTTTTATCTTTAAGGAGAATTAGATGGCCAGTTCTGGTTTATATCGCTCGAACCGACACAGCATGATCGCCGGTGTAATGGGTGGTATTGCTGAACGTTTTGGTTGGAACGTAACTTTACTACGTGTCATTTTTGTTTTGATCTCAATAATGAGTGCAGCCTTTCCAGGACTTTTAGTTTATCTGGTTTTATGGTTAGTCATTCCGAAAAAACAGCCAGAGCATATTGAAGGCTATCGACAATCCGTCCGAACAGTAAATGAAGAACAAGTACGTTAATTCATAACTTTGGTCGCTACGGTTGCATCCCCTAATCAACCGTAGCTTTTTTTATTCTAAAAATTATAGCTTTCGATTTAACTGTTGCTGTAATGCAGCAATCATATCTGCACGGCTAATCATTCCTATAAGCTTACGATCTTCAACGACAGGAATATAGTTAAACGACTTCTCGACAAAGTACGGCACCAAATCTTGAATCGGTTGAGTTGGTAGTACCGTGACCACTCGACGGCTCATAATTTGTTTTACATAGTGCTGCCAAGAGTTTCTAGGGTCGGCTGCACCTTTAAACCATTCTACGACTTCATACAGCGCTAAAGTTCCGACCAAATGGTTTTCTGCATTTACTACAGGTAGGCTCATCAAGTTCACTTGTTTAAACTTATCGAGTGCCTGATGAATATCATCATCTTCATGTAGTTTAATCACATCACGGCTCATAATATCCTGACAGACATATTGATTGACCATACGCTCATTGGCATGCTCTTGCGCTTCTAAAATGATTTTTTCTAAGTCGTATTGGCTAATATCTAAAAGTTCAGTGTGATGTTCTAATGCGTACTCAATATCTTTGGGTTGAATCGATACTTTTTGAGTAGGCGTTGGATCTTTACTACGTTCATTAAGGCGTGCGGTAACCGGATAATGTCGTCCAATCAATCGATTAAAGAAAACAGCAAATCCAAGTAAAAGTAACGAATTGAGTAAAACTGGATAAAAAATAAAATAAAAGCCCAACTTATGAATTGCGGCCCCACCTAGTACAGCCGTAATCGCAACCGCGCCACTCGGTGGGTGCAAAGAGTCGGTGGTCATCATTAAAAATATGGCAAAACCTACTGCGACACTAAAAGCTGTGGTTAAATCTGGAATCCACTGCGCACAGGCAACACCAATAATTCCAGCCAGAGTATTACCAACAAGGACATTCCACGGTTGAGCCAAGGGACTGGTCGGCACAGCGAACAATAAAACAGATGAGGCACCCATTGGGGCGATGTACCAAGCATTAATTCCACCGAGAACATACCAACTAATTAAGGAGGAAATTGCTAAACCACACAACGCTCCAATACCGCAAAGTAACCGTTCTTTTAAAGGTAAAACCTTAAAATTTGGCTTTAAAATCTGTAACCACTCTCGCTGTATAACACTCACAGTACACCTTTAGGGATATGCCGTTATTTATAACGGGCAAAAGTATACGCCCAAAGCTACATAAAGTGCATTTAAATTATATCTTTCAACAATAAGAAAACTGGCTGAACTATTCTTTATGATTTTAAAACTTTAATATTCCATCAATTTTTCATTTAAATAGCGCCAGTAACGTTTTGGTAAATATTGCACATGAAGTTTTATATTTTGCCGTTCAGTAATATTTACGCTCTTAAAATAATCCTTCCAAAGCTGATCATATAAAACTTCCTGCTCATCAAGCTCAAGCTGAAAGCTTTGACTCATGCCATTTTTTAAATTACGGTCAACCTCAAAGGCTTCGAGTGAAACTTCATGTACTTCTTGTAAGTCATAATACAGCCCGAACTTACGTTTCTCATCATAAATCAGCCAACGCTGATCTTGATAACGCCGTTTAAAATGGGGCTGAATAAGCGGTAAAACATTAAAATCTGGACGCACCAGACTTAAAAAAAGCTCATCTTTGGTTTTCTTAAACCGAATAAAAGCTTCCATCCGATGCTTCTCTCGCCCGACCTTCTTCGTCCACTGAGCAATCGCTAAAACACTTGGATTAGAATAATCTTTTTCAATGGAAACAAGGCTAGTAAACACATAAATACAGTAGTTAAATAAATGCTGATAGGCATCTAAAGATTCAGATAAAAAAGCAAAATAAAATTGTCTTAACGAAGAAGATGAAAGCTTTTTTTGTAGCGCAGACCAAACACGCTCGGCATG
Source organism: Acinetobacter lactucae (assembly GCF_001605885.1). Taxonomy (GTDB): domain Bacteria; phylum Pseudomonadota; class Gammaproteobacteria; order Pseudomonadales; family Moraxellaceae; genus Acinetobacter; species Acinetobacter lactucae. Next base: position 90,363 of record NZ_LRPE01000039.1, read on the forward strand.
TTGCTCGTTATTTGAAACCTCAATTTTATCAGCAAATAAGCCATGTTGACCCGCATTATTCAAACAGAGTCTGACTTGTAATTCTTTAAATTGAAATGCACGAAAAACACAGCTTAGCAGCCCAACCATTGAACCATCAAAATAGTAAGCGACTTCATCATTAAACATGACTAAAACCCAAGGCTTAATTGTGGCGAGAGTTGCTGCACATATTTCGAAGATCCCTGCGTTAAAATCTGCTGCCGAATAAAGCTTGAAGAAAGTTCTTTTTGGAATTTTGGACTGTCTTCACAGCGAATAAAGTATTTTGCACGCTGATAGGCCACGCCTAGTTTTTTAAGTAAATCGATATGGATTTTTCCAAAACGGCGAGCCTGTACAATTTTTTTGGCCGATTTCACTCCAATGCCCGGTACACGCAAAATCATTTGATAATCGGCACGGTTTAAATCTACTGGAAACTGCTCGGGATGCCTTAAAGCCCAGCTTAATTTCGGGTCAACATCAAGGTCTAAGTTTGGGTGTTTTTCATTGACGATTTCATCAACCTGAAAGCCATAAAAACGCATCAGCCAATCGCTTTGATAGAGACGATTTTCACGCAGCAAAGGCGGTGCAGAACCAACTGCCGGCAAGTAATTATTTTCGGTATTAATTGGAATATAGCCAGAGAAATAGACGCGTTTGAGTTTAAATTCTTTATAGTGTTTGTCAGCCATAAATAAGACATCTTGGTCTGACTCTTGATGGGCGCCAACCACCATTTGCGTAGTCTGCCCTGCTGGTACATATTTCGGCACATGCTTAATAATTTGTCGCTCATCTTTAAGCTGAATCAGCCTATCACGGACCAAACCTAAATCTTTTTGCACTTCCTGATGTGATTTTTCTGGGGCAAAAGTTTTTAGCCCTACCTCGGTCGGCATCTCTAAATTAATACTCATCCGGTCAGCATATAAACCTGCCTCATGAATCAGTTCAGGCGATGCTCCCGGAATGGTTTTTAAGTGAATATAACCATTAAAATTTTCTTCAAGGCGCAACTTCTTTACGACTTGAAGCATACGCTCCATCGTGTGATCTGCCGATTTAAAAATGCCTGAGCTTAAAAATAAGCCCTCAATATAATTACGGCGGTAAAAATTAATAGTTAAGTCCACCACCTCTTGCACCGTAAATGCTGCACGCTGGACATCATTAGAACGACGTGAAACACAGTAGGCACAGTCAAAAATACAAACATTACTAAATAGAATTTTTAAGAGAGACACACAGCGGCCATCTTCGGTATAGCTATGGCAAATTCCTGAATGGCTGGCATCTCCTAAACCTTTATCTTTATTTTTACGGTCACTGCCACTTGATGAACAAGACACATCATATTTAGCAGCATCAGCAAGAATCTGTAGTTTTTCCCGAATGCGATCAGACATATCAAACGACTCATTTATGGCATCGTTTAAAAAATATCATTTTGCTCTCTTAAATTTAATCCAGTGAGGTACGCTCGGCGTCATGAGGTGACGTTTTAATTCTGCTCAAGCTAGTACTGTTTATTAAATCAGATATAATCACTAAAAATTCAAAAGTTTAAAATATAAGCAATGGAACAAAACAAAGAAGAACTCCTTAAGCATCTTGCTGCTTCGCTCGAAGATGCAAAGAATGAGGGCGGTGCAATTTTATTGGTAGGTGCTGGTATTTCTGTATCTGCTGGAATTCCCCCTGCACAAAAATTGATGAAAATTGCTATTGAGAACTTTCCTAACTACTTTACTCAAGAAGAGCAAAAATTTGCTCAAAAAGACTTAAGTAAACTTCAATACAATGACATTATGACTAAGCTTTCTAACGTTAAACGCAAGGAGCTGTTTAAGTGGTTTATTGAAGGAAATAATGAAAAAAATATTGAAAAAGCTAAGCTAAATTTTGCGCATATCGCAATTGCTGAATTATTAAAACAGGGATATTTCAGTCGTATATTAACTGTAAATTTTGATCCTCTTTTAATCCATGCTTGTTACATGGTTGGTATGTATCCATTTCCTGCCATTTATGATTTAGGGGCTATGGGTAAAGTAAATGCTGAGCTTTTACATGACCCAAGCATTGTCTATTTAAATGGACAACATGTTGGATTTGTTCAGCGAAATACTACAGACCAACTTGAAGCACATAAAGAAACTTTAACTCAAATTGTACGTTCAACAGGTTGTAATAAAACTTGGGTTGTCGCTGGTTATAGCGGTGAAAATGATCCTCTAATGCATGCATTAAATGAACTTCGTCCCTATAATAATTGGTTATATTGGCTAGAATATGGTGATCAAGTTATCCAAAAAGACAGCCACAATTTCTTAGAAAAAGATGAAGAAATAAAAGTAATCTATAGATGTGATGCAGATGAAACATTTATGGAAATCGCTGAAAATTTACAATGTAGTTTAGATTTTATTGAACAGCCCTATACTGAATTAGAGCTTTATACTAAAGAAATTAATTTCAATACATCAAAGCTGAAAGGACATCAACTATTATCTAAAGTAAGAAACTATATAACTGTTTTAAAAAGTGATGTTACTATTAATAAATTTAAAATTGCTGAGATAGTTACAGATTATATTAGTAATGAAGAGTTCCATTCTTCTTCTGGTGATCCAAATTATTCTAATGAAAGATTAGTTTCTATTTGTGAAGAACTATTCCCAATTTTAAAAGAGAGTTTAACGGGTGAATTCTTTTTCTGGTGGGCAAGCGCATATTGTCCTTTAAATAAAATTTTCGATAGTAAACCTACTAATGAAAAAATCCTTGCCTATGAAAAAGCCTTAGAAATATCGCAGAAAGGTATTAAGCAAGATCCATCTTTTGGTGGAAATTTTCATTACAGCGGAATTTATCAATTAGAACTAGCTAAATTACTCAAGAATGATAATCCAAGAAAAAAAGAGCTTTTAAATCAATCTATTCAAAACTTTAGATCAAGTAACGATTATGCTGAACATGTAATGTATTCTGTAGAATGCTATATACTTTTAGAAAAATTCGATAAGCTTATTAACTATTTTAACGAACCTAAAACACTTGAAATAGTAAAAAGACATAAACCTCTGATATTCCAAGAAGAATATATACCCGCACTCATCCAAAATGATATTTTCTGTATATGGTACAAAACTATATTTCATAATATACCAAATAAAAAAAATATGAGAACTAAGGATAGCTAAAGCCTTTGCCACTCCCCCACAAAATCCTTATACTTAGTGGCAATTTTTCTCATAAATTCGTGGATGCTACATGAGTCGCGCCATCTCGCACATTGATACATTTCAGGGCTTAATTCTTGCCCTACAAAACTATTGGGCCGAACAAGGCTGCGTCGTATTACAACCTTACGACATGGAAATGGGCGCTGGAACATTCCACACCGCAACATTCTTACGTGCTTTAGGGCCTGAGACTTGGAATGCTGCATACGTTCAACCTTCACGTCGTCCCAAAGATGGCCGCTATGGTGAAAACCCGAACCGTTTGCAACATTACTATCAGTTCCAAGTGGTACTTAAGCCAAACCCAGACAACATCCAACAGCTCTATCTTGATTCTTTAAAAGCAATTGGGATTGATACGCTTACTCACGACATCCGCTTCGTAGAAGACAACTGGGAATCTCCGACATTAGGTGCTTGGGGCTTAGGTTGGGAAGTTTGGCTTAATGGTATGGAAGTGACTCAGTTCACTTACTTCCAACAAGTCGGTGGCGTTGAGTGTTACCCAGTGACAGGCGAAATCACTTACGGTTTAGAACGTCTTGCAATGTACCTTCAAGGTGTTGACTCGGTTTATGACCTTGTTTGGACGAAAGGCCAATTCGGTACTGTAACTTACGGTGATGTATTCCATCAAAATGAAGTTGAGCAATCGACTTATAACTTTGAATACGCTCCAGTTGAAAAACTATTTGAACTGTTTGATTTTTACGAATCAGAAGCAAACCGTTTAATTGAAGCAAAACTTTCTCTTCCTGCGTATGAGCAAGTTGTTAAAGCGTCTCATACCTTTAACTTGCTAGATGCACGTGGCGCAATTTCTGTGACTGAGCGTCAACGTTACATTTTACGTGTACGTACTTTAGCGCGTGCAATTGCACAAAGTTATGTACAAGCACGCGCAGAGCTTGGCTTCCCAATGGCAGAACCACACTTACGTGATGAAGTATTGGCACAGTTAAAAGCACAAGCTGAAAGTGAAGCAGCAAAGGCGGAGAAAAACTAATGAGCAAACATACTGTTTTATTCGAACTTGGCTGTGAAGAACTTCCACCAAAAAGCTTAAAAACTTTACGTGATGCTTTAGAAGCAGAAACGGTAAAAGGCTTAAAAGATGCGGGCTTAAACTTCGCATCAATTGAAGCTTATGCAGCTCCACGTCGTTTAGCGCTTAAAATTGTAGATATCGATGCTGCTCAAGCTGATACACAAAAACGTTTTGACGGCCCTGCCGTTCAAGCGGCTTATGATGCAGAAGGCAAACCGACTAAAGCGCTCGAAGGCTTTATGCGTGGTCAAGGCATTACTGTTGATCAGCTTTCTACATTCCAAGCAGGTAAAGTTGAAAAAGTTTGCTATTTAAAAGATGTGAAAGGTCAAAGTCTTGATGCTTTACTTCCACAGATTTTACAAACTGCATTAGACAATTTACCAATTGCTAAGCGTATGCGTTCTGCTGCAAGCCGTACCGAATTTGTACGTCCGGTGAAATGGGTTCTCTTACTTAAAGATGACCAAATTATTGACGCAACTATTCAAGATCACAAAGCTGGTAATGTGACTTATGGTCACCGTTTCCATGCACCTGAAGCTGTGACTTTAGCGCATGCAAATGACTACTTAGCTGCTTTAGAAAAAGCTTACGTTGTTGCGAACTTTGAAAAGCGTCAAGCAACCATTCAAGAACAAGTGAAAAAGTTAGCTGATGAAGTTAACGCAACTGCGATTGTTCCAGCTGACTTACTTGATGAAGTAACAAGTCTGGTTGAATGGCCTGTAGCTTTACGTGCAACTTTTGAAGAACGCTACTTAGCTGTTCCTCAAGAAGCACTCATTACAACGATGCAAGACAACCAGAAGTATTTCTGTTTGATCAATGCGGAAGGTAAATTACAGCCTTACTTCATTACTGTTTCAAATATTGAGTCTAAAGATCCGACTCAAATTATTGAAGGTAACGAAAAAGTTGTTCGTCCTCGTTTGTCTGATGCTGAATTCTTCTTCTTACAAGATCAAAAGCAACCGCTTGCATCTCGTAAAGAAAAATTAGCAAACATGGTATTCCAAGCACAGCTTGGTACGCTTTGGGACAAATCAACACGTATTGCAAAACTTGCTGTAGCTTTATCTGCAATCACTGGTGCAAACCCAGCCGATGCTGAAAAAGCTGCATTACTTGCTAAATGTGACTTAACCTCTGAGCTTGTAGGTGAGTTCCCGGAACTTCAAGGTATTGCGGGTACTTACTACGCACGTATTGAGGGTGAAAACACTGAAGTTTCAGAAGCTTTAGGTGAGCAATATTTACCAAAATTTGCTGGCGATGTTTTACCAAAAACCAAAACAGGTACAACCATTGCCCTTGCTGACCGTTTAGATACCCTAGTTGGTATTTTCGGTATTGGACAAGCACCAACAGGTTCTAAAGACCCGTTTGCTCTGCGTCGTTCAGCAATTGGTATTTTACGTTTAATCATTGAAAATGAGCTAGACGTAACAATTGAAGAATTAGTGAATCTTGCGCTTCAAGGTTATGGCGATATCGTTAAAGACCACGATAAAACTCTTGCTGATGCTGTTGCATTCTTGGAAGGTCGTTACCGTGCTAAGTACGAAGATCAAGGCGTTGCTGTTGACGTACTTCAAGCAGTTCAAGCACTCGCACCAAAATCTCCACTTGATTTTGACAAGCGCGTAAATGCTGTTAACCACTTCCGCACATTACCTGAAGCTGCTGCACTTGCTGCTGCGAACAAACGTGTTGCTAATATTCTTGCAAAAGAAGCAGCACCAGAAGGTTCTGTAGTTGAAGCAAACTTGGTTGAAGATGCTGAAAAAGCATTATTTGCTGAACTTCAAGCAGTGACACCTGTGGTTGAACCATTACTTGCAGCAAAAGACTACACTGCTGCACTCTCTAAGCTTGCAGCACTTCGCGCGCCGATTGATGCATTCTTTGATGGCGTAATGGTTATGGCAGATGATGCTGACCTAAAAGCAAACCGTTTACGTTTATTGGCTCAGTTACGTAACTTGTTTACAGCTGTGGCTGATGTGAGCGTGTTGCAAGGCTAAGCCTTAATTGGTTGTAAATTAATGAGAACCCCTCTATAAATTAGTGGGGTTTTTTAATATTAAGAATAAATCAGCAGTTATCATAATGAATACCACTTCAATTAAAAAGTTTTACCGTATAGATGCTTACCTTGTTCTTTGCCACACTCTTTTGATGGCATTCGGTTATGGTCTATGGAAGCTATATCCTCATATAAAGACCAAACCAGATATGAGCGGCCTGTTCTTTATGATTATCTCTATTCTAGGCGGTTTCGCAGGGCTGATTATGCTAGCTATAACTTTGCCTCGTTTAGATCGTTCTGTTCATAATTTATCAGTGAACAAATTTATTTTGGCTCTGCTGTATTGGGTTTCTAGTACCATTATTTTCGTACTATTTGGCATCAGCAAATTCTTCTTCAATAATCCGCTAGTTTTGCTGGTTTTTGTTTTGGTTTTTTTCAGCAGTGTTTATCTTTCGGTGATTCGCCTTGCAGATATGCGTAAAAAAGACTGGTTGATCTTAAGCGGAATTTTTGGAGCTATTGTGCTGTTCTTCTTTTTGCCAGAGCTTTAGAAAATGGCTTAATTAAAGATTCTAAGCTTGTAATGCTTTGCGTACTTAACAATACCTTCTTTGATGGCGTAATGGTAATGGCAGATGATGCTGACCTGAAAGCAAACCGTTTACGTTTATTGGTTCAATTACGTAACTTGTTTACTGCTGTGGCTGATGTGAGCGTATTTCAGAGTTAAGTATTTATAATACTTGATCTTTTTAATAAACCCCGCTATAAAATTAGTGGGGTTTATTTTTTGAGCAAATAGAATGCAAGCTAATTATAAAGTATATGATTTTGAAAAAAGTCGTGAAAGAATTGATGAGATATTAGATGCTTCTGATAATAATTATATCGAAAGTAATCAAATTCCTAGTATTGATAACTTAACCTATACCAATGGCTATCATATAAACTGCTCTGCCTTATTCATAGATATACGAGGTTCAAAAGAATTAGCTACTAAACATCAAAAGAAAGTATTAGCAAAAATTTATAGAGCTTATATTTCAGAACTAGTTGCTCTTTTTAACGGAAATCCAAATATTAGACAAATCTATATTGAAGGTGATTGCGTTTGGGGCGTTTTTAATACAGAAACAAAATCAGAAATCGATAGAGTCTTTCAAACTGCCTACGAAGCAAACTCATTAATCCAAACTTTAAACATCAAATTAAAGAAGAAAGGATATACTCAACTTTCAGTTGGTATGGGCCTCCACTATGGACAAGCATTAATTATAAAAGCTGGACATAAAGGAAGTGGTATCAATGAAGTTACATGGATTGGTGAGTTGATTGGAAAGACAGCACAATATTGCGGTTATGCTAATAAGGGGTACAGAAAAACAATTATATTATCTGATATATTCCATCAGAATTTAAATGAACATAACAGGGGATTATGTCAAAAAATAAATTATACAGATTATCATGAGTCTAATGCAGTCAGTACATATATGAATAATTGGGTTTCACAAAATGGATAAATCCACATTTTTGCAATCTGCCATTCAAGATACTCAACAAAATATTCGTGCTATTGATTTTAAAATCGGAGCATTATTAGCAGGTTGTATTGTTCCTTTCCCGCAGATTAGAACAATTTATGAATTTTTAAACTCTAATGGTCTATGGTGGCAACAAGGGTTGGCTTGGCTTATCTTTGCAATTTGGCTTATTGCTGTTTTAATCTTATTAGCAGCTCTTTCAGCAATTGATAATCCAAGTAAACATATAAATGACGGCTATGCTCAGAAAGGTACCTATTATGGGGGTGGAACTTTTAGATTTAATTTGATTAATGGTTTTTTTCGTACTGACATTCGTGCCAATCAAACAGTTTTAGATTACTCTAATGAATTAGATGATTCTAACTTTCCTTTTACTAAAGAATTAGTATTTGAACATCTTAAACTAATTTATATTCGTGATTTAAAGTTATATAGACTTAAGTTTGCTGTAAGTTTAATCGCGTGTCTAATTGTTACTGGCTCAATATCTTTCCTTTTTGCACCAAATATCAAAAAAGTTGAAGTTGAACCCAAAAAGACTATGCCTCAGAATTCAAAATCAATCCATTAAAAAATTAGAAATTAATTCTCTTATATAAAAGAATTAATTTCTTCTAAACTTTTCGACGGCTCAAACCACATAAAATCATAATCAGCCACATCATGAATATAAAATGGGTCATTTTTCATGATTGCTTCAGCTTCTTGAATCGAAGAGCTTAAAACTAAAATTACCCCACCTACTCTATTTTCTCGACGTCCCGATGCTAGAAACTTCTTTTGCTCATAGTAGTGATCTAAAAATGCAATATGCTCTTTGAGTACAGCATTAACTTCGGCTAATGGTTTTTTATAGGTCAAGGTAACAACAATCATTTCATTCTCTTAAAACAAGTAGCGCATGACATAGCTTATTCGATAGTACGCCTATTCCCCCAATTCATCCATACCAAGCTCCCCACAATAATCACTCCACCTAACAGCACCATCATTGATGGTTTTTCATTTAAGAAAACAACGGCTAAACTCATCGCGACAATCGGCGAACAATATAAAAAATTCGATGCAATCGTTAACGGCATATTTTTAAGTACATAGCCCCAAAGTACATACGCCATCGCACTTGGGAAAATACCCAATAAGACAACCGACATATTGGCTTGCCAAGTGGCATGTAAAATCTCATCAGGCAAATGAGCACTATAAAAAAGTAAAGGAATGGTTCCGAACCAAATGATGTAGCACATCATGCTCAAGGCATCATAATTTAAAGCAAATTTCTTATATAAATTAAAGTAGAGACCCCATGCAATTGCAGCTAAAACAATCAATAAACTATAAGGACTAGGTACACCAAAACCATGATCTCCACTGACCACCAACACGGCGCCGCCCAGTCCCAACAAAATACATAACCATTGTTTGAAACTGATTTGTTCCTTAAAAAGCAAAGCTGAAATAATAAATGTAAATAACGGAATAGATTGACTTAAAATGCTGGAGGCAACCGCAGTCACATATTGCTGCCCTGTATTTATCAGCAAATGATGCAGAGTTACAGAGAAAAAACCTAATACAGCAAGTGCAGGAGCATCTTTCCACTTTAAAGGCTGAATGCCTTTTTTCATGACCAAAAGCAGTAAAAAAAATGATGCGATCAAAAAGCGGAGCAAGGCAATGTGCTGCGGTGTATATGAATGCAAGGCACTATGTACGCCAATAGGTGAATAGCCCCAACAAAAGACAGTCACAGCAATACATAAATAGAGCTTAAATGCGGGAGGCTGGGTTTCGGCAGCAAGAGAAATTGCCATGTTAAATCTGCACTAATGAAATGGAACTCTTTCATCATATGCGCATGGATAGTTGAATAAAATTAACTTATATTGAGTTTAATATTCATTAAAAGTGAATGATAAAACATGGATATCGCTCAGTTAAAGATGTTCCAAACCGTGGTTGAATGCGGAACAATGGCAAAGGCATCAATGCAACTGCATTGTGTACCATCCAACATTACGACACGGATTAAACAACTCGAAGAAGAGCTTGGAGCACCTTTGTTTTATCGAGAAGGAAAAAGTTTAAACCTCACTCCATCAGGAGAAATTTTCCTAAATTATTGCCATAAAATTTTAGCGTTATGTGATGAGGCAAAACGTAGTATTCACCCTGATGCACCACCCTCTGGCCCACTCAAAATTGGAGCGATTGAATCGTCTGCCACAACTCGTCTGCCTAGCTTACTTGCGAAATATCATCGGCGCTATCCAGAGGTTTCCATTCAAATTATTACAGGTACATGGAAACAGCTATTAGTCGATATTTCTCAGCATAAACTCGATGGTGCGATTGTCGCGGGTAATATTGATTTTCCAATGCTTAATAAACTCAGCATTTACCAAGAAGACATGGTCTTAATTGCATCTCACTCTTTGGGAGAAATTAATTGCCAAGAAGACCTCATAGGCAAAGAAATCTTTATGTGGACTGAAGGCTGCCCTTACCGTGCAGCCCTCGAAGAATGGCTTAAACTGAAAAATATCTCTCTTCCCATCACTAGCATTACCAGCTATGCCACGATTATTGGCTGTGTGAGTGCAGGCTCAGGGGTGGCCTTAGTACCTAAGAGTATTTATGAGCAATATAAGAATTTAGCCCATATTCAAAGTTATAAGTTTGAATATCTTTCCTTTATGCAAAATCACTTTTTCTGGCACAAAAATGTGAGTAACCATAAAGCTCGAGATATGTTTATAGAATTAATTAAGTCTGAATTTTGTTTGTGAGTCATTGGTCTCATTGTTTTACTACTATTAAATGATGATTTATCGTAATCAAATCGTATGGGTTTTATCTCATTGCAGTACAAGCTTTATTTTTAACAGTAAGATCACCACTTCATCTTTTGATTCTGGTTGGGGAGATTGATCCATATGAAAACCTTACAAGTGTTATGCGTTGCAAGTTCTATATTGGCTTCATCAACCTTATTTGCAGAAACAACACAGCCACAACAAGTTGTTGAAACGACACCCAAAACACAACCTTATGGTGACAATCCTAGCTTAGGGCGCGTACTGTTGTATAAAACAGGCAAAGGCATACAAAATTTAGGAAACTCTATTCAAGGTGCTTCTGAAAAAACATCGAATAAAATTAGTGAGAAATGGCAAGACACCAAAGAATTTACTGCTGAAAAAGCAGAAGTCGTTCAACAAAAAGCAGATACAGCCAAAGTATTTACTGAACAGAAAATAGAGCAAGCCAAACAAAATATGACCAGTAGCCGAAATGGTGAAAATATTCCGATCGAGCAAGGTGAATTAAGTAAGTCGAGCACAACAGCTAACTAATTTTTTGGATAGCGCGATAAATTCGCGCGCTTATAAACACAGATATTCATCTAGAAATAATGTCATTAACTATAAGAAAGCTAGGAATTTGCCCTATGAATAGTCAAAAACTCCTCTTTTCAACATTATGCTGTTTAGCATTAACTGCATGTGCGACCTCTGCACCTCCTTCTTCTTCCTCTTATTCTCAAGCGCAAGTTTTAGAACAAGATACGAATATTGAGGCTTATCCATCCACCACAGGTAATGTAGCCAAACTCATTAAACAAGATAAACAAGCTTGTATGATTGAATTTACAGGATACTTAGGAGGTGGACATGTGACTGAACACTGGGTATTTAATGATAAAGGACTAATTTCAGCTACATCTTTCACCCAACAATACCCTGATGAGTCAGGTATATTAAATCAAGCAACAAACTCTACAACCAAAAGCTCAACCACTTTTAATATTCACGATCCAGAAATTCAGAATAATTTTAAAAAGCTTCAAAACAACTTTAATCCCGCGAATTTAGAGAAGTGTAATTAATACTTTTTCATAAAAAGCCCGTTGCAGAAGTTACCTTTTGCAACGGGTTATAGCTATTTAAAATTTCTTGGACCTTATTTTAAAAATTATAAATAAGCGATTTAGTTAATAGTTAAACCATTTGTTGCCGCTAACAAATCAATACGAGGGAAAACCAAGCCTGTTCTTGAATCAGTAACTGGCTTACCTGTCGTTTTTAAACGGCTAATGGTTTGATCAATAGTTTCTGCTGGACTCACACTATTCGCTCGTAATAAAGCAAACGTACCTGCCACATGTGGTGCCGCTTGAGATGTACCGCCCATGGTATAGCCCCCTGCGGTAATCAATGCACCTGGCGCTAATAAAGTCACCAGCTTACCTCCATTACTAAAGCAGGTTACCTTGTCGGCTGCTGTAGTTGTATCCGTACAATTACTCCATGATAAACCACCTAGGTTACTGTCATAGACAGCTCCCACTCTTACTGCGCCAGCAACACAAGCAGGAGATGAAATTCCATCTGAAAATGCATCATTACCTGAAGCTACCACCGGGACCACGCCTGCAGCTCTCGCATTAGCAAATGCGGTTGCATAACTGCTATTACTACACTCTGAAGTGTATTTAACGCCCGGTACGCCAAGGCTTAAATTCACCGCTTTGATGTTATAAGTTTGGGCATTATTTACAGCCCAGTTAATCCCCGCAAGAATATCACTATCATAGGCAGTACTAACCCATTTACCTTGGGATCTGACCTTTCTAAAAACATCAATGCCTATAATTTTAGTCTTAGATGCAACTTTAGAGACAATCCCTGAAACATTACTACCATGACCATCATCATCTAAAGTGCTGTCATCTGGTGCACTATCAAATGAATAAGCAACCCGACATGTGTTTGATGGTGTATTTACTGCCGTACACCCAAAGTCAGAGTGAAGATAATTTACGCCTGTATCAATCACTGCCACACTAGAGCCCTCACCCGTGAAACCATTGGTGTTTGCTTGTGGTTGATTAATTAAAGGTAAACTTTCATTGGTTGTAGTACGGTTAATACGATTTGGATAAACCGCTTTAACATTCGGATCATTTAATAAAGAGACTAAAGCTTCGCGATTACTAATCCGATAAAAAGCTAAAGGCAGATTATTATAGTCTCGAAGCACTTGGATGCCGCCAGCCCGGTTAAATCTTGCCTGTATATTCTTTTTATTCGTTGCAATATAACTTCGCCGTTCTAAACCGGAAGGCACACTCACCGAAGGAATATTATATTCAACAATTAAATCATTAGATTCATTGGTGACCAAGGCATCTAAATCGATTTTACCCTGAAGCACTTTTTGTTTTGCTGCCTGATTTAACTGCTGTTTGGCTCCCTTAGAATCCAAAGGAAGAGCGAAAGCTGTTGTACTTAATATTGTAGATAGACCTAATAGTAATAACGTTTTACTTTGCATTATTTTTCTCCGCAGTTCTCTGGTAAAGAACATTTGAACGTCTAGTATTTCTTGGATAAAGAAGACTAGATTATTTAAAGTGTTTTAATTTCATTAGCAGGATCTTTTTCTGGATCAATCGGTTGAATAGAAAGATCACTTTTTGTGTCATAAAAAGGAACAGTATCTGCAGATACTGGTTTAGGTTGTGTTGAATTTAAAGGTACGTTTTTAAGTTGAGTAGGCTCCTTAAGTTTAGAATGTAAAGATGAAGTGTCTGATTGTGATGAATTCGGCTTGGGTAAGGCAGAATTGAACACATCAGATGCACCGCTTGATGGCTTAAAATAGAGAACAACGGCGACTAAGCCGAGTAATACGACAAGGGAAGCAATAATTTTCATCATTTAAGATCTCTGTTTTTTTGTTTATAGACATCTATTTTTATTTTTGATTATTCGAAATAAAGTGCTATTTCTTTAGATACATTTCATGTGAAATTTCTATTTCATAAAATATAAACATTAGAAAAGCTAAAGTACCTTTTCCCGAATAAGCAAAAATATAGTTCTGCCCTGTGCATTTATATTTCTGGCAGAATATGGTTCAAAAAAGTGCTAAAAAGCGCTTTATTCTCATAATAAGCAATAACTATGCCGTTTCCACTAACAAATAATGAGACTCAAATCATAATTAGAGATATAGGTACAGGATGATAAAGAAGAGTAATTTTCAGAAAAGTTAAAATTTGCTGTTAAAAAAAGAAAAGACAAAATTAGACCAGTTTAATTAGCATAACTAACAAATAAACATTCTTTTTCACTTTATTATTAATTTTTATTAATCTTCACAATTTATCCCTAGTCTGTTTACTAAGCGTAACACTGTTGTAACATTTTGATGAAGTGAGTTCCCAAGCCTATATCACCTTGGCTATGATTCGTTTGCGTTTATGAAATACCTCACTAAAAAGGTATATTCTTTGAAGGATATCGCAATGAAAATGATGAAAACAGCTATCGTTACTGCAAGTGTTCTTGCTTCTGCCTCTATTTTTGCACAAAGTGCAGGCGTTAATGCAGGTGCTTCTGCTCAAGTAAATGTACAACCGGGTGGTCTTGTTAGTGGCGTAGCCAATACAGTCAAAAATACTGCACACACTGTAGGTAGCACAGCTAAGCATGCTGGTCATGTAGCTGCTGACACTACGGTTAAAGCAACTAAAAAAACAACAGGAAAAGTGACTGAACTTTCTTCTAAAGCTGCAAATGGCACTAAGCATTTTGCTAGCGAAGCTGCGACAGGTACTAAAAATGTAGCAACTAAAGCTGCAACTGGTACTAAACATTTTGCTACCGAAGCAGTAACAGGAACTAAAAATGTAGCGACTAAAGCTGTAAACGGTACTAAAAATCTAGCAGTTGAAGCAAAAGCTGATACAAAAGCAAGTGTTGATGCTGTAAAAGCTAAAGTTGCAGAAAAACAAGCTGACCAAAAAGAATTTACTGCTGAAAAACAAGCTAATGCTCAAGCGCATGTAGATGCAGTAAAAACTCGTGTAGCTCAAAACCAAGCTGAGCAAAAAGAATTTGTAGCTGACACTAAAGCTGATGCTCAAGCAAAGTTAAATGCAGCTCAACCAGCACATGCAATTAACGCTCAAACTGGTGTAAATGTGGGTGTTAACGTTGGCCCTGTTGGAGTTAACACAAACGCAAATGTAAATGCTGGTGCTCAAGCGTCTACACAAAAAGCTGAAAAGAAATCTTGGGTTAAAGGTCTTTTCGGTACTAACTAATAAATCACATAAATAAAAAAAGGGCAATTCATTGCCCTTTTTTATTTCTCAAAAATCAAGCATTCAACTCATTTCAGTTAAAACTAAACCCGCACGCAAACCAGTTTTCACATTTGGATTTGGAAATAAAATCCAGACCTGATCTTGCTCAACCACATAATTACCAGAAGGTTGAGTCGCAATGATTTCCCCTTTAGTAAAAGTCGAAAAATTTGGAGCCTCAGCCGATAAATTCATCTGAAAATCTTCATCTTTTTTAATTAAAGAATCAGTTACTTTAAAGACCCGAATTTTTGTTTTATTACGTGGTGGCAAGTCTTGATCAGAAACCACATGTCGAATAACTTCATCAATTGCTGCAAACTGGCTCAGGTCATTTTGTCCAAATGGTAAGGCTTTGCCTAACTCTAAAGTTGCACTCGCAGCCTTAAAATTTTCACTCGTAAAATGTGTAAACGTTTTACCTACCGCATTGTGATAAACCAAAGCATCTAAATCAGCTGCTTCCAGACTTGCTTTTAAATCTGCATCATAGCCATGCGTTTGATATGGAAATAAAGCGAAAGTAGGCAATAAAGAGGCACGAATTGCGGTGTGCAAATCATAGTGATAACGTTTTGCCTGACTCGAACTTTCCTGAAAGAAAGTGGCAACTGTCTGCTCTAAAACTTCAGCGCGCTTAGATTCTTCAGTCACAGTCAGATTTTTATACCCACCACAGAACATGCGGTTTACATCGTCATGCACATAGCGTTTGCCTTGACGCATTGCATAAGGGTTCCCCAATACAAGCAGCAACCTCACAGCAAGCTTTAAACGTCCTGCGAATAAATCTGTGCAAAGATGAGATAATAATTCAATTGGTGCTGTTTCATTACCATGTACTCCAGCTGACAGTACGACGGCTTTGTCGTACTGTGTGTTTGGCGTACATTCAAGAAGTCCCTCACCCAGCCAACGCCAAGAAAAATTATCTTGTTTTCCTTCGCGGGTTGTAGGCTGCTCACCTTGTAAGGTTAATGCTAGAAAATCTTGCATGTCACCTCCTCATTATTTTTGGAAAGGATAAACCGAACCCAAACCTAAAATTTTGGTTAGCTCGTCAAGTGCCATACGACTTTCCATTAACAAATGCGGATCAGCCAAATCTTCTTGTGCTAAACGATCACGATAATGTTTATCTACCCATTGATTGAGCGTGCTAAACAATTGATCATTCATTAGTACTTTTGGATTTACAGCGTTTAACTCAGTTTCGTTTAAAGCTACACGTAAACGTAAGCAAGCCGGACCACCACCATTACGCATACTTTCACGTAAGTCATATACCTGAATAGCATCAATTGGTGTGCCCATCTGAATCATGTCATTCAAATAGCCCCACACTGCTGCATTTTGACGAGACTCTTCTGGTACAACAATGGTCATTCCACCATCTGGACGAGTCAAAATTTGGCTATTAAATAAATAGGTTGCTACGGCATCATCAACGGTAACACGGTTTTCAGGGACTTCAATTGAAATAAAGTCTTCACCGATGCTTGCCATTTTTTGACGAATTTCAGCAAAAGCCTGATCTTGATTTAAAAAGGCATGTTGATGATGGAATAAAACCTGTTGGTTACTTACTGCGATCACATCGTTATGGAAAACTCCCTGATCAATCACATCAGGATTTTGCTGAACAAAAACGGTATGTGCATCATCTAAACGGTGCAAACGTGCAATTGCTTCACTCGCCTCGCGCGTCTGACGAGCCGGATAACGTTTTGGTCCCGGTAGGCCATTATTTAAATGTTGTTGACCATAAACAAACACCTGAACACCGCGCTTAGCATAATCACCACCTAAACGATTATGATTTGCTGCACCTTCATCACCAAACAAAGCCACTTGTGGCAATGCTTCATGGTGTACAAAGTGGCGTTCATTTTTAAAGATGGCTTGTAAAACTTGGCTTGTAGTTTCAGCTTCAATTGAACGATGAAACTTATTGTTCAGGTTCGCTGCTGTAAAATGCACGCGCTCATCTTGACTATCTGCCGAAGGTGAAACAGTAGCTGCATTGGCAGTCCACATTGGAGAAGCTGAACTTAAAGATGATAATAATTCTGGTGAATGACGCATTGCTTGAGCAATAACACTAATGTCATCTCCCGTAAAACCTAAACGACGTAACATTGGAACATGTGGACGCTCATGCGGAACAAGTACACCTTGTTTCATCCCCATGTCAGCCAAAGCTTTCATCTTTAGCAAACCTTGTTTAGCTGCTAATTTGGGGTTCGAGGTATTATTACGGTTTTTCGTCGATGCTTCATTACCAAACGATAAACCCGCGTAGTGATGCGTTGGCCCCACTAAACCATCGAAATTTACTTCATATCCTTTCATTTTTTCTTTCCTTAGTGTTTAAGGCAACACAATCCCTGGAGATAATTTTTCTGGTAAGGTTAAGCTGTCACTTTCAAGTGATGCCATCGGCCAAGCACAATAGTCAGCAGCGTAAAAAGCACTCGCGCGGTGATTACCAGATGCTCCGACACCACCAAATGGTGCAGCACTTGAAGCACCAGTTAATGGCTTATTCCAATTCACAATACCTGCACGCGCTTCAATGAGTAAGTCATCAAACAGTTCACGCTTTGGAGAAACCAAACCAACCGACAAACCAAAACGAGTGGCATTCGCAATTTTTAATGCTTCTTCAAAGTTGTCATAACGCTGAATTGTGGTAAGCGGACCAAAATATTCTTCATCCGGAATATCTTTCACGCCTGTTACATCAACAATACCCGGGGTAAGTAATGAGCTCTCTTGTTGTGGACGCGTCATTGCTAATAAACTTTTTGCACCAAGCTCAAGTAACTTTTGTTGAGCATTCATCATGTTTGTTGCGGCAACTGACGAGATTACCCCACCCATAAATGGTTGTTGCTCATCGTTCCAACTACCAACTTTTAGGTTTTTAGCAACTTCAACAAAACGTTGAATAAATGCATCACCTTCAGCACCATTTTTTACCAAGATGCGGCGCGCACATGTACAACGCTGACCTGCCGAAACAAAAGCAGATTGAATCGTAAGATTCACTACAGCATCAACATCGATAATTTCATCAATAATCAATGCATTATTGCCACCCATTTCAAGCGCAAGAATTTTTTCAGGTGCACCCGCCATTTGTTTGTGTAGGTGATAACCTGTGTTCGCACTTCCGGTAAACAATAAACCATCAATTTCATGTGAGGCAGCCAAGGCTTCACCTGTGGTGCGTCCACCTTGCACCAAATTCATCACACCATTTGGCAGACCAGCTTGTTGCCAAAGTTTTACAGTTTCTTCAGCAGTCCAAGGCGTTAATTCACTTGGTTTAAAAACAACTGTGTTGCCAGCAAGCAATGCAGGAACAATATGCCCATTTGGTAGATGGCCCGGGAAGTTATATGGACCGAAAACTGCAAGTACACCATGCGGACGATGACGTAAAGATGCTACACCATCGGCCATTTCAGTTGAGCTTTCGCCTGTACGCTGGTGGTAAGCACGAATTGAAATCGCAACTTTACCAATCATTGATTGAACTTCAGTTAATGTTTCCCAAAATGGTTTACTGGTTTCTTGGCTAATGACTTCTGCTAAACGCTTTTTATTTTCTTCAAGCAAAGCCGCGAATTTTTCAACAATCGCCACACGCTCTGCAAGTGGTAAACGCGCCCATGCTGGAAATGCAGTACGCGCTGCCTGACAAGCTTGCTCTACATCAGCAGCAGTTGCTTCAGCACCTGACCATACAGTTTGGTTATCAACCGGATTTGTTTTTTCAAATGTTGCGCCGCTGCCTTGTAACCAGACACCGTTTATAAATAAAGAGTTTGACATCAGGATACTTCCATTGGATTTAGTGATAGCACACGAACAACGTGACCTTCTTGTACACCGAGTTTTTCAGCTTGCTCATGTGTTAAATTTATTGTGTTATCAACAAGATCAAGCTTTAACAACATTGCCTTGTAGTCATGATAATTATCATTGGCAACGAGATATTGGGTCTTACCGACCGCAGCTTCACTTGTAATTTTGACGTTTAGTAACTGACTTTCTTTTACTGCTCTCAATTCATCAATATTGGCTTCAATGGTTGGACCCGCATCAAAAATATCGACATATCCTTGATAGCGTAAGCCTTCCGACTCAAGCACATGATAAGCAGGCAAAGTTTGTGGATGCATTTTTCCAATCACCTCTTGCGCGTCTTTTGGCAAGAGATCTACATAGACTGGAAAACGTGGCATAAGCTCTGCAATAAATACTTTTTGCCCAATTCCACTCAAATAGTCTGCTGTTGAGAAATCCATATTAAAGAAATGGTGACCAATCGCATCCCAAAATGGAGAACATCCATTTTCGTCTGAGAAACCACGCATTTCAGCAATTAATTTTTTCTCAAAATATTGCTTAAAGGCAGCAATAAACATAAAACGGATTTTCGATAAGAATTTACCGTTTTGATTTTCACGACGCTCTGGATCTAAAAATAATGTACAGAGTTCGCTACTACCTGTTCTGTCATTACTTAAAAATAAAGTAGGTAGTGACTTATAAACATTTAATGCTTTTGAAGCGTGTACTTGAGTACCAACATGAAAGTTGTACCAAGGTTCAATGAGTCCTACAGCAACTTCAATTGCACTTAACCCAATAACACGTTGAGCTTCTGTATCTTCAAGAACAAACAGATAACCTTGTTCACTTTTATGGACATTGCCATTTAAAGTATTGCGAGTACGTGAAATTCGAGCCGAAAGTGTATCCATATTTTGTGGCAAGGAAGTCAGGCCTACACCCGACTTACCTGCTAATTTATAAATATCTTCAAGGTCTCGAAACTCGGCATGACGGACGATCATCATGGCTAGCTTTCCTTTTTTTTATTTAGCCAACTTTGCCAATGCGCGTTTTAAACGAGCAATTCCTTCATCAATATCTTGTTCAGGAATAATCAGAGACGGTGTAAAACGAACTACATTCGGGCCTGCAATTAAAGCAAGTAAACCTTCTTCACCTGCCCAAGTCGTAATATCTTTCGCTTTCCCTGCATATTCAGCTTTTAATTCACAACCAATCAGTAAGCCTTGACCACGAATTTCTTGAAAAATCGGGTATTCAGCATTTAATTTATTTAATGCGTCAAGGAAATATTGATGGCGGTGCCTTACACCTTCAAGTACTTCAGGTGTATTAATAAATTCAAATACTGCACCCGCAACCGCACTTGCTAACGGGTTACCACCATAAGTCGTGCCATGTGTACCCACTGAAAAATGCGGAGCAAACTTATCGGTTGTTAGCATTGCACCGATTGGAAAACCACCACCTAGTGCTTTTGCAGTTGTTAACACATCTGGAATAACACCAGAGTTCATGTAGGCATAGAGTGCACCGGTACGGCCAACACCTGTTTGTACTTCATCAAAAATTAGTAAAGCACCGAACTCATCGCATAGTGCACGTAAACCTTTTAAAAATTCGATATCAGCAGGAATAACGCCGCCTTCACCTTGGATTGGCTCAACAATCACGGCACATGTTTGTTCATTAATGACCGCTTTGGCAGCGTCTAAGTCATTGAAGGCAACATGGTTAATGCCATTTGGAAGTGGTGCAAAGTCTTGTGAATATTTAGGTTGACCACCTGCTGAAACGGTAAATAAGGTACGGCCGTGGAATGCATTGTTAAATGCAACGATACCACTTTTACCCTCAACACCACTGTCTAAACCAACTTTACGAGCTAGTTTGAGTGCTGCTTCATTGGCTTCTGCACCTGAGTTACAGAAGAATACTTTATCTGCAAATGTATTTTCGGTGAGTTGTTTTGCAAGGCGTAGAACGGGTTCATTTGTATAACCATTGCCTACATGCCAAAGTTTTGTTGCTTGTTCTGTTAAAGCATTTACTGCCACTGGATGCGCATGACCTAATGCGTTTACTGCAATCCCGCCTGCAAAATCGATATATTCTTTATTTTCTTGATCCCAAATACGTGAACCTTCGCCACGTACCGGAATGAAATTTGCCGGTGCAAAAACTGGAACCATCCAGTCGTTAAAGTTGCTTCGAGTTACAGAAATTGGCTGTTCCATGCTTACCTCAGTATTTATTTAATATATTCGATAACACTTAAATTTGAATCATTTAGAAAAAGGGAGTGAGCAAATAAACCCTATAACATCCTTTATATTTGCTCAAACCACTTTTTCTAAAGTAATTTCCGCAGATTAGCCTGGGAAAATACCGCGCTCTTTACGAGCTTTTAAGATACGCTCACATGCCAAGATGTAAGCTGCTGTACGTAAAGTACAAGCGTTGCTGTTTGCAGTATTCCAAACGTCGTCCATAGCTTGAACCATCAATTTGTCTAAACGCTCATTGATTTCTTCTTCAGTCCAGAAGTAGCTAGCCATGTCTTGAACCCATTCGAAGTAACTTACAGTTACACCGCCGGCGTTACATACCACGTCAGGAACGACAACAATTCCACGCTCAACTAAAACGTCTTCAGCTTTCGGATAAGTCGGGCCATTTGCACCTTCTAAAATCAACTTAGCTTTAAGTTTTTGAGCACGTTCAACAGTGATTTGGCCTTCCAATGCAGCAGGAACAATAATGTCAACTTCAGCTGTCCAGAAATCTTCGTCAGCAATTGATTGAGCACCAGCAAAACCACCAACACCTTGGTTTGCATTTACGTGATCACGTAATGCTTCAAGATCAATACCATCAGCATTGAAAATTGTGCCAGTGTGGTCTTGAACATGTGTAACTTTCGCTTTTGATTCAACAAATAAGAAAGCCGCTTCACTACCTACGTTACCAAAACCTTGAATAGCGATTTTCGCACCTTCAATTGGTAAATTGATTTTTGCAGCTACTTCACGACCTGTAACAAATACACCACGACCAGTCGCTTTTACACGACCTAAAGAACCACCTAAGTGAACTGGTTTACCAGTTACAACACCTGTTACTGTATAACCTTGGCTTGTAGAATAAGTATCCATCATCCAACCCATGATATTGGCATTCGTACCAACGTCTGGAGCAGGAATATCTTTTTGAGGCCCAATAATGTGACCAATTTCAGTCGTATAACGACGAGTCAAACGCTCTAATTCACGATTAGATAATTTACGTGGATCAACACGAATACCACCTTTCGCACCGCCAAATGGCAAGTTCAAAACAGCAGTTTTAATTGTCATCCATGCAGACAACGCCATCACTTCATTCAAATCAACATTTGGATGGTAACGAACACCACCTTTACCAGGACCACGAGACAAGTTGTGTTGTACACGATAGCCTTCAAAATGTTGGATAGTACCGTCGTCCATTACGATTGGCACGTCTACAATAAGTGCACGTTTTGGACGTTTTAAAGTGTCGATAAACTCAGCTAAGTGGTCTAAGTACGGAGCAACACGGTCAATTTGTGCCAAGTAAGTTTGCCATGCATCGCTGTGTTCGTTTACGTATGAAAGATCTGACATCTTTTTTCCTATATACCTTCATAGACTCAGATTTGATAAATCCATAGTCTTTATTATTCAGCAACCAAAACCTTGCAATAACAAAGTCTTAGTTTATTTACTAAACCTTCTGCTCTTCTAAAGCATTAGGTTTTTTAAATTCCATTTGTTGATACTAAAAGTATGATCTACTTTTATATATCGATATCTTTTACAAGCTTTCTTTCACTTAACTTACTGTTTATAAAGCTATCTTTATAAAAGCAAAGTTTAACCACAACCCACTTAATCCAGTCGGCTGAAATATAAATACAAAAGAAATGGCATAACCGTTAGGGAGTTAAAAAGAACGATGATTTATCAAAAAATCAGTGTCCATAAAAATTATTTTGACTAATCGATAGATCCCTCCATTAGTCTTTTTAAAAATAAACATTGTTCAATAATGCTACAGATTAATTATCTCTACAGATACCAACTAAAATTGAGATGGCACATAGCGATAAAATCTTCCAATAAATATAGCATATAGCACTCTCATTTAGAACATTTTAAAATAAATAAGCAGAGAAAAAATAATCAAATCGCACTGTTTCTTATAATAAAAAAACAACAAATATTAAAAAAACCTTAACTTTAATAAAAAAAATTTATAGAAAAAATAAAATCATAATTTAAAAAAATACACCAAATTAAAATTATAAATAACAATAACTTAAAAATTATTCACCATTATTAAATTGTTAAAAATTTATACCTCTTCTACATTAAATCTATAATAAATCCATTTCCAATTCATATTTCATAAAATCTAAAAAACCTCTTTATCAAATAACCAAGCTAAACATAGACTTAATCAAATATTAATAATAAATAAATATTAATAAGAATCCGATAAATGGTAATTTTATAAAACAATATTTGTTTTCATGATTAAAAATAAAACTTCATTTTTAAAAAAAATACAGAAAATCTCTCTTTTGTAGTTCCTGTAAGGCACAAAAAAGGCCCCTTTCGGGACCTTTAAAAACACATTTTTTCAACTAAAAAAGCTTAGCCTTGCACTAGATCTTTCTTTCGATAAAAAATGAAATAGCTTGCATAGCAAAGAAGAATAAAAATAATGCAACTAATAAAACCAACGTGCATGGATGGATCAAACACCATACTGATACAGGTAATGATACAGAATAGCCCACCCACAATTGGAGTAAGAGGAAAAAGAGGTGCTGCGAAACGTAAATCTTTTGCTGTTTTGCCTGACTTATACCATTGTCTACGGAAGTTAAATTGTGAAACACAAATCGCAATCCAAACCACAACCATTGTAAAAGCTGCAACACCCAACAAATTCTTAAAAATTGTTTCTGGTGCAAATTGTTCTGAAAGCAAGCCAGGAATTGCCCCAAACATAGTTACAGTAATGGCAACAATAGGTGTTCCCGAAGGAGTTAATTTAGAAAATATTTTTGGTAATTGATTTTTTGCAGAAAGTGACCACATCATGCGTGAGGCAGCAAACAAACCAGAATTTGCAGCAGAAAGTAAAGCGGTAATAATTACAAAGCGAATAATGTCTTCTGCGTAGGGAATACCAATATAATTAAATACAGTCACAAAAGGGCTATTACTTACCTCATTCGCACTAAGTCCTGCGAGTTGGTACGGTAGTAATGAACTAATCACCACAATTGTACCCACAAAGAAAATCAGTAGTCGCCAAATAGCCGCATTGATTGCTTTAGGAACTGTCTGTGCTGGATTTTCAGCCTCCCCAGCCGCCACTCCAATTAATTCTGTACCGGAAAAAGCAAAGTTAACAATAAGCATGGTGGCAAAAATTGGGAAGAGACCATTTGGAAACCAACCGTGAGCCGTCAAGTTGCTAAATAATGGTGCCGTTTCATGCCCTTGGTACGGAATAAAACCAAAAATTGCCAGTAAACCCAATCCAATGAAACAGATGATAGTGATAACTTTGACGAGGGCCAACCAAAATTCAGATTCGGCAAATAATCGAGTTGAACTGATATTAAGAAAAAAGACTAAGGCGCCAAAAAAAAGAGTCCAAGCCCATACCGAGGTAGATGGAAACCATTCCTGTACCAATAAAGCCGCAGCGGTAAACTCAGTTCCTAAAGTTGCAGTCCAAGTTAACCAATAGAGCCAAGTAATCATATAGCCCGTACCCGGACCGATATAACGACGAGCGTACTCCCCAAAAGAACCCGATTCAGGCACATGGACCGCTAGCTCACCAAGACACAACATCACGGTATAGGCAATTAAACCGCCCAAAAAATAAGAAATAATTGCGCCAATTGGGCCTGCTTGGGAAATTACATCACCAGATCCTAAAAAAAGACCTGTACCTATGGCACCGCCAAGGGAGATCATCACCAAATGTCGAGTACTCATTGCTCGTTTCAAAGGTGCAGAACTTCCATGTTGCGATGCATCATTATTCCGATAATTTAATGATTGCATATAAAAAACTGTAACGACAATTTAGTAAAAAATCATTTTAGGAGAAAAAAATAAATATGCAATTATCTTTGAATAATGAACTTATTTTAACCAAACTCTCTACGTTAAAATAAAATCTATATTAAAAACATCTAGTTATATATTTTTATAGTTATAACTGTATTTTAATTAACCCCACATCATTTCTTCAATTTATATCAATTAAAAACCCATTTATTTATAAATATAATATTTATATATATTACTAGATATGCCTAATTTTAATACAGTGAATATGCACACAATAACCGTACTATTTATTTAAATAATGAATTTAAAAAAAATATATAAATAAGTTTATAAAAAAATATTTTTTAAGCAAAAAATAAAGCTCAAACCTAAAGGTCTGAGCTTTATTTAAACACTATCAAGTTTTAATAGTTGATGGTGGTCAACTGTTCTGTAGATTGAATCGAACCTTCTGTAAATTCACACAGCCCTTGTTCATCACAAGATAAATTTAGTTGCTTATAGCTAATCGCAAAAGAGTCAGAATATTTTTTGACTACAAACGGGCTCATATCCGACGTTAAAGGCTCTTCACTCTTGAACAATTTAATGATCTTACGGTCATTCATCGCTAACAAATAAATTTCATTATTTAATTCAATATGCACTACACCTGTGTGTTCAGCCACAATTGGAACCAAATAAGATTTATTCACCAGCAGAGTATCTACCATATAACTTTCAATCTTTGAATTGATGAGGTTGAATACCAAAACTGAACCAAAGCTGGTCTGCAAACCTTCTTTATAATTTGCAGCTTCTTGAATTCGCTGTACTTTAATACCCAACTTTTGAAAGTCTAGCTCAGTTGCTTGCTTCGTCTTTATCAAGCTACGCGTAATAGCCTGTTTAAGCGGGTTATCAAAATAACGTTCATCGAGCTGAAAATCGTTCTGACGCAATATTTTTAACAACATTTCATCATGATGGGTAAGAACATGCGCAAGTACATTACGGAAGTAAAATTTACTTTGCTTTTTGACCTTACGAACCTGCTGATAAAAATAGATTTCATCAAAGTCATGTTCAATAAAATCATGTAATAAACTTGAACTTGCCAACACAGACAATGCTTCATGACCAGTAAATGGCAAATGGATCGTATGTAAGTTTGGTAGCAGCTCTTTTATTTTTAGATAATGTTCACGGTCAGTCGCAAAATACGGATCATAAACAATAACGTATTCACGTGCTGCATCTACATCTTGTGGCTGGATCTGCATGTCTTTGTTTGCTATAGCATCAAAAAACTCGGCATAGCGTCGATCTTCAACCTGCTCAGGATCAATTGAATATTGAGGCACAAATGCAATCACACGATTCATATTCAATAAATTAGAATATTTGATTGCTGCATAGCCGCCCATTGAACCGCCATAACCTACA
The DNA here is from genome assembly GCF_001605885.1 of Acinetobacter lactucae. Classification (GTDB taxonomy): domain Bacteria; phylum Pseudomonadota; class Gammaproteobacteria; order Pseudomonadales; family Moraxellaceae; genus Acinetobacter; species Acinetobacter lactucae. Next base: position 116,832 of record NZ_LRPE01000039.1, read on the forward strand.
ATATTTTTAAAGCCTTCTAAAATAGGCGTAATCGCTTTTGCCAGCTCAATCATGCTCGCTTGAGGAAACCATGATTTTTGTTTTGGCATTACCCCAATAACATTATATTGGTATTTAATTAGGGACTTTTCAGCATTGATAGATAAGCCACTCGCTCGGGTAATCAAATCGCCAAAAGAGAGAACCAATGTATTAGAATCGCCTGGTAAAAAAATGGCTCTAATGTGTTCGTCTTCAAAAATAATTTGCTTATCCATGCTCACACCGAAAGAAAATTTACTCCCACATACAACGTCAAAAATGAAACAAAATAGGTGTTTTGCCAATTTATGATTGCGGAGTATCTTATTTTATAGATGCCAGTCAGATTAAAAAGCGCAAAATATGACACAATCCTTACATCCTGCCGCTCAAAAAGGCTTCAGCTCGGCTGCTGAACTTTATCAGCAAGTTAGACCCAATTATCCCGCAGAAATAGTAAGTTGGCTGCAAAATTGCCTACAAATACAGGAAAACTCTACTGTTATCGATCTTGGATCAGGTACTGGCAAATTCTTACCCTACTTAAAACAAACACATGCTGATGTTATTGCAGTTGAGCCAATTGGCGAGATGTTACAGCAGCTTCAACAAGTTTATCCTGATATCAAAACATTACAGGCTTTTAGCCATTCAATTCCTGTAGCAGACCATGAAATTGATGCGATTATTTGTGCACAATCTTTTCACTGGTTTGACAACTTCGATACCCTAACAGAAATGCATAGAGTATTAAAACCAAAAGGGCATTTAGGGCTCGTTTGGAATCAACGCGACGAACGTAAGGACTGGGTAAAAGCCTTAGCTGATTTTCTACTTCCACTTGAAGGAGACACACCTCGTTATCATAGTGAAAAGTGGAAACGTGTATTTGAACAACAAGATTTGTTTGTATTTGATAGCCTACAAACATTCACACAGTCACAACACGGTTCTGTCGAACAAGTCGTGAGTAAACGTTTACTCTCTACGAGTTTTATTGCTGCAATGACTGAAAAAGATCAATTACAACTCAAAGCACAGTTTGAAAAAATTGTTTATGATTTTACGGGATTAGGTCCTCAAGATCAGATTGATTTCCCATATGTTACATATGCATATCACTTTCAGAAAAGTACGTTACCCGTTAAATAATTAGTGAATAGGTTTGGTTGAAAAGTTATGAAGAAGAAAACATCTCAAATCATTTTAATGTCTTTGCTTTGCTCTAGCCTATTTCTTACTGCTTGTAAAAAAGCAGATGAGCCTGCTAAGACGGAGCAACCTTCTGCCACCTCATCTACCGATCAGGTGTTAGAAAAACTGAATGAAAGACCTGTTAAGACATTCCCTGCCACTGCTGATGATGCACACGATATTGCACTGTTAGAGGATTATGACCGTCGCTTTACAGAAATGAGTGACGAGATGGAAAGTGAATTAGCAAAAATGCATGAAGCTGGAACCCTCACTACAGAGTTTGAGCAACAGCGTACTCTCGATAATGTGCGCTCTTCTCTGACCATGTTAAAAGATTTAGATTTAAAAACTGAGCAAGGCCGTTACATTCAGGGTCTACTTTATCAATATTGGGAAAACCAAGAAAAACACTTGAGTGATAAGCAAGCCAATAAAGATGAACAGATCAATGATCTTGCCGACTATTTACAAGCGCAAAATCAATTAAAATATTGGAAAGCATCGCAACAGAAATAAGTAATATAGTGCTTATAAAAAAGCCTTCATATTTATGAAGGCTTTTTAAATTATATATTTTGCTTTTCAACCCAATGAATAGATTGCACACGAAATAGTTCACAAGCACCATCACCTGTATCAGTTGGTGTAAGCGACGATTTCCAGACTAAATTTTTGTCTTTAATCTCGACAAGGTCACCTTTTAGATAAACTAAATCACCACGTTTAACCTGTTTAATCTGCTGAGCAATTTCAGGATTTGCAGGAATAATGTGCATGTTAGACACCATTTGCATTGCTTGCTCTGCTGGAACAGGTAATTTAGGAATTTTCCAGTTTAAATAACGGTCATATTGTTTCACTGAAATATGACGTGCGATTTCAGGCTGGGCAAACAATCCCCAACTTACTGCATAGTCGATAGGAGAAAATTTAGCTTGTTCATCATTTTGATAAACTTTTGAACCCAGAATTCTGAAATTTCCTTGAAAAGGCTGTAATACAGAAATAGATTGGTCTTTTTCTATCGGGCTCAAACCGTTGGCAATATTGTATGCGCTTGAGGACGATGCAAATGCTGAACTCATGCCAATAGCAGCTAGTAAGCCCATCATCAAACGTTGTTTTTTCATCGTGTTACACCTCAAATATTGCTAGATCAAAATGAATAGATCTTCAATTTATAATAGCTTTAAGCGATGAAAAAAATATCGAAATTTAGTAACAATACAGATCAATTTCGTCTATTTTTGTGCTGAATTAAACAGCTTGTTAATCTTCGAAATCTATTCTCAACGTTTCAAAACGAACCTTACCTTGTTGAACAGCTTGAGCAATTGCCTGTTGGCCTTTAGTGAGTCTAGCACCGCCACTTTTTACATCGAGTAAAATAATATTGATATCTTCTGCCGTACCATCGCCATCGCGAAAATCGGTATATCCATCAAAAATAATATAGTCCACCGGATCACCCATGAATTTTGCATCACTTGGTAAATATTGAAATTCAGGTAAAACTGGAGCAAATTGTTCTGCCATTTTTCCTTTCAATACCGCACGACTTGTATTTACACTTCTCTTTTGCGCTTGAGTAAGGGCTTGTTGATGCTCTAATTCAAGTTCAGCAATATATTGCTCATATTCAGCCCGAATTCGTCCATTACGTGTATTTGATAGAATAAGAGTCGTGAGAATAATTCCAATACCAGCACCAATAAGCATGGCAAGCCATACAGACATAAATTTTCCTTAGCAAACACAAATCAACATGACAGATCTGCAATCATATCTAAAATAACGAAACAGCTTAAACTTTTGTCAAATGCGGTCATCTACTTCTAACAAAAAGATGCTAAGGTATAAAACATAAACAAATGTGCTGCTGAAAATAATTGGATTTATGAAAACGATACTTATTGCAAATCAAAAGGGCGGATGCGGAAAAACCATGACAGCCATTACGTTGGCAACGGCATTGGCACAAAAAGGATATAAGGTAGCATTAGCAGATTCAGATAATCAGAAGTCAGCTTTACAATGGTTAAAACAGCGCCCTGATACAGTTGCGGCGATCCAAAGCCTAGACTGGCGTCATGAAAAATCAATTGGCGATGCTCCAAAAAATCTGGACTATTTAATTATTGATGCACCTGGTGCTCTTTCAGGTGAACATGCTGAACAGCTCATTAGTGAAGCTCATGCCATTATTACCCCACTTCAGCCTTCATTTTTTGATATAGATAGTACTCGTCGCTTTTTGAAGCATTTACAAGATATTAAACGTATTCGCAAAGGCAAAGTTCAGATTTTACTTCTTGCTAATCGCGTAAAACCAAACAGTGCCAGCTCAAAAGATATTCAACAGTTTTTTGAAAAAATTGAACAAGAACCTGTGGCATGGATTGCTGAACGCACTGCATATGGCAGTTTGGCAATGCAGGGCTTGAGTATTTTTGATAAACCGCAAAAAAACTTTATTACTATTCAAAATCAATGGCAACCCGTTCTAAACAAGTTGATTGAAGATAAAGCTGAATGGTTTTAAAGGACTTTTGTCCTCTAAAACTGCATGTATAAGGTTCTTTACATTAGAGCCTTAAAATTTGCCTCAGGTTATTTTTCAGTTAATATGACTTTATTCTATGTAGAAAATTAGAGAAATATTGTTCGTGCATCCATACGCTCCTAATTTACAGCGCGTTTTATTGTTTGGGCTGTTTTTTATTTTGATTTTTTTAGGATTTAATATCCTGAAATATTTTATTGTTCCTGTACTTTGGGCTGCCATCATTGCTTATATGACTTGGCCTATTTATTTAAGAATTCAGCGTTTTTTTGGAGAAAGCCGTAATACTTTAAATGCAACACTCATGATTAGTCTGGTCATTTTGGTTGTTGGTATCCCTTTTACATGTGCTATTTTCATTTTACAGCATGAAGGACGCAACTTATATTTTGACTTACAACGTCAGGTTTTTTCTGGTCATTTAAGCGTACCGGATTTTATACGTAATCTTCCTTTTGTCGGTAAAGAAATTTCTCGTACACTCAATGAGTTAAATAACGATCCTAATAGTACGATTCAAAATATTGCAGCTTGGGTACAAAGCCATTTAAGTTATGGCCGCGTGTTGCTCGGTGAAATTAGTAAAAATATTGTCAAACTTGGCTTTGCCGTATTTAGCCTATTTTTCTTCTATCGTGATGGTCAGCTCATTTTATCTCAGGTGAGCAAAGCTTTAGAGATGATCATTGGGCCTCGGATTCATCATTATCTTGATACGATTTCCGAGACAACTCGTGCAGTCGTTTATGGGGTGGGTTTAACTGCTATTGCTCAAGCTGTTTTAGCTGGATTAAGTTACTTCGTAGCAGGTGTACCAAACCCTATGGTCCTCACCATCGCTACTTTTTTATTGGCTTTAATTCCATTTGGTACTCCAATTTCTTATTTAGGCGTTGGCTTATGGTTGTTCTCTCAGGGACAAACTATGGAAGCGATTGGTGTTGTCGTTTGGGGTGTATTGATTGTCAGTAGTTCAGATAATGTTATTAGACCACTTGTGATTTCTGGTGCCACCAAAATTCCATTCTTATTAATTATGTTTGGTGTGTTGGGTGGTATTGCGAGTTTTGGCTTAGTAGGTCTATTTATTGGTCCTGTAATTTTAGCTATTTTATTAGCAATTTGGCGTGAATGGCTACATGAAACGATTGAGCCTGAACCTATGCCAAAAACCACTATGATTTATGATTCTGATAATGAGTCTTCAGCTGATAAAGAGTGACTTCATTATTTAATTTAAAAATGTTTCTAGATACAAATTAACTATTTAAATTAACTTGTAGGTTAGACCTGCGTTTGTTTGAATCAAACAATCATATAGATTTATAAGGACATCCAATCATGCAGATGTTTAATAAAATTGGTGCAGTTTGTGCGCTTACGGCTCTTTTCACGGTTGGCTGTAGCTCAGTCACAAAAACTGTATCCGATACGGCTCAAGCATTAACCACAATGCATACAAAAAAAGTGGTTGATGTAAATGAAGTAACTGCTAACGGTATTGGTAAAAAAATAGGTACCATTAGCTTTCAAGATAGCGACAAAGGTTTAATTATCACCCCTGCTCTTGCTGACTTACCAAGTGGTACTCGTGGTTTCCATATTCATGAAAACGCCTCTTGTGCACCTGCTGTAAAAGATGGGAAACCTGGCGCTGCTTTAGCTGCGGGTAGTCACTATAACCCGAACCAAGCACCTCATCACGGTACTCCAACCACTGGCCATTTAGGTGATCTACCTGTTTTAGTGGTCGACAACACAGGTGTTGCAACAACGGCCGTAATCGCACCTCGATTGAAACTTGCTGATATTAAGGGTCGAGCTATTATGATCCATGCGGGTGGCGACAATTACTCAGACTCACCTCAACCTCTTGGCGGTGGCGGAGCACGAATTGCGTGTGGTGTGATTAAATAATTGATGCCCTTGTTTAATTGTGGGTATCTAAAAAGATATCCACAATTTTGCTAATTTATTAATCATTAAGACTTGATCTTAAGTTTCATAAAATTTTAAAAAGTGACTGACTTTTGTAGATAAAAAGAATAATATTTTTGAAGTAATAAAATTTAAAGTTACATACTGCTTTCTCACGTATTCTCTAATTTAGAACAAAAAGCCGTGAATTATCTGACCCAAATATTTAATAGCTTTAAGACAAACTCTATTTTAATTTATTGCCTGCAAATTCTGATTGTACTCACTGGCACAACTTTAGGTTTGCTTTGGCTGGGCTATAATCAACTGATTGTTCCAGTAACCTTAGGGGCAATTGCAGCAGCATTAACAGACTTTGATGATCGCTTAAGCATTCGATTACGCAACTTGGTCTATGTCTGTCTGCTCTTTTCTACAGTCAGTAGTATTCTCGGCTTTTTAGCTCCTTACAAAATTTTCTTTATTTTATATCTCTCTATCTCAAGTGCTTTTTTCATATTACTAGGCGCATTAGGGCAACGTTATGCCACGATTTCTTTTGGTACAATTTTGCTTTCTATTTATAGTATGTTCGGTTTAGGCGAATATACACATTGGTATCAACAACCTACCTATTTTGTTTATGGTGCTCTGTGGTACGGTTTAACTTCTATTTTATTTTTTATTATTAAACCTACACTTCCCTTACAAGACAAACTCTCACAAATCTTTCAAGAAATTTCTGCTCTACTGCAAGCGAAAGCACGTTTGTTTGATCCAGACAATAAAGAGAATGTAGAACAGCTTTTATATGAACTGTCCTTACAAAATACGCAAGTTGCCCAAAGTCTTAATCAAATACGCAGTTCACTCCTTACTCGACTCAAAGCTTCAAGAGTCAGTAATAAAAGTATCTATTGGCTAAACCTATATTTTTTCGCACGAGATATTCACGAGCAAGCAACTTCAAATTATTTACATTACGAACATATTCAACAGAATTTTAGCCGTAGTGATCTTATTTTCCGTTTCCAGAAAAATCTACGCTTACAAGCACAAGCGTGCCAAGATCTAGCTCAGTGTATTTTGCATAATCGACCATCTCAGCCATCGCTAGAAAGCCGAACCGTATTAAACCATTTAGAAAGTTCTTTAAAGGACTGGATACAACAGCATCCACAAAATTTTGAAGTTAAAAATTTAAAACTTATTTTTGATAATTTAAAAGGAATGCATGAACAGTTTGAACAACTACAATATGCACAACCCGTCCCTGAAAATAATACCCAAACAAGACAAGAACACTTAAATTTACTTGATGATGATATTCAAGGATTTTCAGATCTTATCTTAAAACTTCGGCAACAACTTACGCCGCAGTCAGCCCTGTTTAGACATGCCATACGGATTGCTGTGGTTTTTGCCGCAGGTTATGCGATTTCGTTATTACCCTTTGCGCAGCATGGATACTGGATTTTACTGACCAGTTTGTTTGTTTGTCAGATTACTTATTTTGCGACTAAAAGCCGACTTAAATTAAGAACGATTGGTACCGTACTTGGTGTTTTATTAGGAATACCTATTTTATATTTTGTACCGAGTATTGAAGGCCAGCTCATTCTTACCATTATTTGTGGAGTTAGCTTTTTCTACTTACGCCAGAAGAAATATGCTTTAGCCACAGTCATGGCTACCCTTATGGTATTGCTCATTTTCAACTTAAAAGGTGCAGGTTACAGCATTATTTTACCTCGCCTAATCGATACCTTATTAGGCTGCTTTATTGCATGGCTTGCCGTAAACTTTATTTGGCCCGACTGGAACTTTCGAAACATCCCCAACAATATTAATAAAAGCAGCAAAGCCACCTTAGATTATTTCAATGTGATTGTTGAACAATATCAATATGGAAAAAATCAGGATATAGAGTACCGCCGAATTCGTCGTGCTGCGCATAATGCTCAAATCGAGCTATCAAATATGATCTCGAGTTTAAGTGCCGAACCGAACCCTAACCCTCAACTCATCCATTATGCTTTTCGTTATTTGGTTTATAGCCACAGCCAACTGAGTTACGTAGCAGCGTTAGGAAGTCAGCGTCAAAAAATTGATGATGAGCAGATTTTGCAATTATTGTTACGCTGCCAGCAAATTATAAGCCAGAGTGTTCTTGAGCAGTCACTTCCCGACCCGAAGCTTATTGAACAAACCTTACAAGAAATTCAAAGCATAACTGAACATGAACACCTTTCTGAAAAATATATATTAGTCTTGAAACAAATCACTTTATTGTTAGAAACTTTGCCTGAATTATTAACGCTTAAAGGCAAACTTTTAGAACAAGAGATTAAGTAGAATAAAAAAATACCGGAATATAAATTCCGGTATTTTTTTATTTAATTATTGCCTTGTTGCAGCCTTTCTTGCATTTCCTGCTTTAAAGCACTTCGCGGTTGGCTAAACCAAAGAGCAATAAAGGAAAATGCAGACAATGCAAAAGCCCATAAATGAAATTGCGTATAGAGATAACGTACTAGCTCAATCATTGCAAAGAAGCTCATCATCAGCAACATCGAAACTGCTGCGGCAACTGTTCCTTTTGATACTTCAGATGACATGAGTGCAAAACGATATAAGACTGAGAAACTAATCCCTTCACCAAAACAAATCAGAGTCATACCTGTAAGCAAACAAGGTATGAGATAGGTTTGCCATACCACACCTAGTATTAAAATAAGTGTACCCAACAGCATAATAGGCAAACCCATCATGACCGTTCTACCCAAAGGTAAACGGTCAATAATTTTGATTAAGACAATGTTGCCTATAATTAAACCCAAAAATACAGGGAATTGAGCTAAACCATATTGCACACTGGTAAGCTTTAATTCATCTACTAAAATGATTGGAGATAAAGCAATCCATAACATTAAAGGCATGCCCACTAAGGGTAATGCAAGGCTTAGACCCAAAAAACGGCGGTTGGTAAACACCTTCTTAAAGTCATCAAAAAGATAACTAAAGGGTTGCTTAGTTACACTGACTTGCTGGCTTGGCATCTGTTTTTTCAACCCGATCCAACTGAGTAATGCCAATACAGCGATGGCGACAAAGCCCCAATGCCATGACACATAATCAATTAAGAAAGCGCCAAGTACAGGTCCGAGCAAGGGCGCAAGCAATGAGATATTTGCCATGAGTGCCATGACTTTAATTGCATCACGCTCAGCAAAACTTTCTTGAATGGCCGCATAACCAACAGCTGAAATTACGGTTAAGCCAATTCCCTGCAAAAATCTTAAAGCTAGGAATTGCTCGATTTGCGTCGTCAGTAAAATTAAAAAGCAGCATAGAGCAAAGAATAAAACTCCTGCTAATAGTACTTTTTTACGTCCGAGACGGTCCGACAAAGGTCCAAGTAACCATGCAACAGATGCACCACCTAATAAATAAAATGACATCGAAGATGGTGCCCAAGTTGCACTTACACCAAAATCTTCAGTAATTGCCAACATGGCTGGCTGAATCAGGTCATTACCAATATAAACCGCAAATTCAAATAGCACTAAGGCCAAAGGAAACATCAACGTTGTACGGTTCAACGTTGCCGTTTGAATATTTTTCATGAGTTGTACACTTCAAAATAGCGGCCATATGTCTCTATGACTACCTATAAAATAAGATGTAGTCATGACGATGACATGTATGGTCAATCAATCTTTAGTTAAGTTGTTATATGCCGTGAGAGTGCATGTTTAGAGTGTGAAACACCGTATTCACAAGGTGTCTAAAACGAGAAAAAATATATGACGTGAGATTCGGTAATTTTTACCAATTGGCACTATTGCCGAGCGCAACAATAGCACTTTTTAAATTGATCAGCAATCATGCAATTTCAAGAAGCTTAAATTTCAGTTTTTTACACAAAAAGGCATGCAAATTATGGTTGTGCACAAACTCAAAGTTATCCACATATTTGATAAAAAATTAAGCATCATGGACAAGGGTTAACTTGAAAGTCTGTAGTTTCCTCCCCTTTTGTACATTGATAACTTTGCTTTTTATTCACAATTTTCCAGATTTGCTGATCTCTTTTTAATAAATATTCAGTACGTGTTTTCGACACTGCATCTGGACTAGGCTCTGTTTGTAAAATAGTAACTTGCGCATTGGAAGGATCATCTGCAGCATTCATTTGCTGCGAAATATCTAAATTGGTTGCATCATTTAAAAGATCTGGTTGATCAAATAATACAGCCTGTATCGGACTATCAGCAAGTTGAGTTGAAGATTTTTGAGGCGGAGCACAAGCCGTTAATATGCTTAAGCTGAAAATAATCAACAAACAATTTTTTTTCATTATCCTTCCCCTCTATTTACCCAAAATTAATGCTAAAGCTAATAGGCCACTTTTTCCTTTTGAGCTTTGTAAATAGTCATAAATTTATTGATATTAATTAGTTATATTAATATCAAATAAAAATCCCACAATAATTATTGATTTTTTGTCAACAATATTTTTCCAATTCATGCATTTTTCTACAACAGTAAATTTCATACAGTAGGCGTCAAATACAGGAATTTAATGAGAGCAACCTCCATGAGTAAGATTTTAGTGATTAATGGCGCTAAACAATTTGCCCATTCAAACGGTGAATTAAATGACACATTAACCACCCTCGCAACTACACATCTCACGGAACTCGGACACGAAGTTCAGGTCACCCGTGCAGACAGCAATTATGATGCTGAAAGTGAAGTTGAAAAATACTTGTGGGCAGATGTCGTTATTTACCAGATGCCAGGCTGGTGGATGGGTGCACCTTGGACAGTCAAAAAATATATTGATGATGTGTTTACCACAGGCCATGGTTCCCTTTATGCAAGTGATGGTCGTAGCCGTTCTGATGCCTCAAAAAAATATGGTTCAGGTGGTTTAATTCATGACAAAAAATATATGCTATCACTCACCTGGAATGCACCGATGGAAGCATTTGACGATGCAGATCAGTTCTTCCATGGCATAGGGGTAGACGGCGTTTATTTACCATTTCATAAAGCCAATCAATTCTTAGGCATGAGTACGCTTCCAACGTTTATTGTAAACGACGTAATTAAAATGCCTGACGTTGATAGTTATGTTGAAGAATATAAAGCACATTTAAATACTGTATTTGCAGCAGCCTAATAAGGAGAAATCCATGCTAACCATTATTGCGGAAATTCGTACTAAATCGGGTGGACAGCATCGCCAGAACGTATTGGATGCCTTTCAAAAAATCATTCCAACTGTTTTAGCAGAAGATGGTTGTCATGGTTATGAACCTTTAGTTGATCACAAATCAAATGCGAGCTTCCAAACTCACGAGCCTGATACGATTGTCATGCTAGAAAAATGGCAAAGTGTGGCCCATCTTGAAGCGCATTTAGCGACGTCTCATATGCAAGCACATCATGAAGCAGTTAAAGATGATGTAGTTGACGTTAAAATTAAAATTTTAGAAAGTGGCGTATAACTTAGCCTATAAAAAAGACGATATATTTATCATCTTTTTTTTATATTTTAAGAACAAAGCTGGGTCTGGAACCCTCTAGAGCCTTTCCCTCTCGCACATTGATAGCTCTTTTGCTTATTTTGCAATTGCCACTTTTCATCAATCAATTTAAATGAATATTCTGTTCGGATTGCAGAAACAGAATCATCCATTAAACCAGTTTGAATCACGGTAATACGGGAAACAGTTGGAGATTCTACGCGGTTAAATACTTGCTGAACTGATGTATTGTTGTGCTCTTTTGCAATCTCGGGTTGAGCTTTAAGTACTTGTTGCATTGGGGTATCAGAACCCACAAAAGGAATTAATTTACTGGTCGTCGCACACCCAGTGAAAAGTCCAGCACAAAGCGCTGAAATTAAAAATAAACGTTGCATACTTATCACCAAAAACAAAAGCCATAGCTTTATGATGCTATGGCTTTGTCGGTTACTCTGTAGAAACTATGTAGTCCTACAAAATAGATCTAACTTAAAGATCAAATAATTTACCTGGATTCATTAGACCATTCGGATCAAATACTTTTTTCAAAGCTTTCATATATTCAATTTCTTCAGGCGAACGTGAATATTCCAAATATGGCTTTTTCGTCATACCGACACCATGTTCAGCAGAGATTGAACCGTCATATTTTTTGACGGTATCAAACACATATTTATTCACAACCTGACATTTCGCAAAGAACTCATCTTTGGTTAAGTTTTCAGGTTTTAAAATATTTAAGTGCAAGTTACCGTCACCGATATGACCGAACCAACAGATTTCAAAGTCTGGATAGTTTTCTTGAACAATCGCATCAATTTCACGAATAAATGCAGGCACGTGAGTAATTAATACTGAGATATCGTTTTTATATGGAATAAACGGCGCGATTGATTCAGAGATATCTTCACGTAAACGCCATAAACTTTCTACTTGGTCAAGGCTCTGGCTCATTACGCCATCAAGTACCCAACCCTGCTCCATACAATGCTCGAAAATTTCCATTGCTTTATCGAGAATCGGCTCATATGGTGCTTCAAACTCAAGTAATACATAGAACGGACATTGAGTTTCAAATGGGCGTTGTACATGTCCATGATCTAAAACTTTTTGCATTGCAAGTTCACCAAAGAACTCAAATGCCGTTAAATCGATATCTTTTTGGAACGCATGTAATACAGGCATTACTGCATCAAAGTCAGGAACACCTAAAACTAAAACTTGTAAGTTTTGTGGCTGACGCTCAAGTTTAATTTCTGCTTCAGTGACTAAACCTAATGTGCCCTCACCACCAATAAACAAATGCTGTAATGCATAACCAGTTGCATTTTTAACCATACCTTTGTTTAAACGTAGAATATCGCCTTTACCAGTCACTACGGTTAAACCAAGCACCCAGTTACGTGTCATGCCATATTTAATAACTTTAATCCCACCGGCATTTGTTCCGATATTACCGCCAATCTGGCTAGAACCTGCTGACGCAAAGTCCACTGGATAATACATGCCTTGTTCTTCTGCATAATTCTGCAATTGCTCAGTCACAACACCAGCTTGGACACGAACCATACGATCTGCCGGGAAGAACTCAAGAATTTGGTTCATTTTGTCCATGCTAATGACAATTTCACCATTGGTTGCTACTGCACCGGCAGAGAGACCGGTACGACCACCTGACGGTGTAATCGCAACATTAAACTGATTCGCAAGCTTTACAACTGCCTGAACTTGTTCAGTCGTTGACGGAAAAACGATGACCGATGGGTTCGGATTAAAATGCTTGGTATGATCTTTACCCCAGTTTTCGAGACTATCAGCATCGATTTTAATACGGTTTTCACCGACGATTGCTGTTAATTGGGTGAGTAACTCAGGTGTTAAAGCGACTGGAGCATTCATCGTTTGCAGACCTAGCAAGAAGTAAACTGTGGTGGGACTATGACCTCATAATTCTCAAGGTTCTCACCTGAGCAAAGCCATAATGTTCTAGGAACTCCTATATTCTACATGTATCCGCGCAAGCGATAAAGTTCAGAATAGAGATACTGTCACTACAAAACATGTTTAACGTAAATAAATACTTCCTATGGGGCTTTCAGAGAAAAATCGCATTTAACTAACAGACAAAGCATATTTTTAAATGCTCGACAAGCCCATAAACAGAAGTGATTAGACATAGATAAAATTGCCATAAGGCGATGGTATAAACGAAATATCTATAGCGCTGCCCAGTATGTTATTATACCGCCACCAAATTTGGCCTTTGTAGCGGAGCCGTAATGAGCCAACATCTTTCACTACCTAAAGATAAAATCCGTTTCCTTTTGTTAGAAGGCGTTCATCAAAACGCAGTCGATACTCTAAACGCTGCGGGTTACACCAATATTGACTATCGTAAAACTGCTCTTGAAGGCGAAGCGCTTAAAGAAGCAATTAAAGAAGCTCACTTTATTGGTATTCGTTCGCGTACCCAATTGACTGAAGAAGTTTTCGAAGCTGCAAATAAATTGATCGCTGTAGGTTGTTTCTGTATCGGAACAAACCAAGTTGATCTTAAAGCAGCAATGGCACGTGGTATTCCTGTATTTAACGCACCGTATTCAAATACGCGTTCGGTTGCAGAGCTTGTACTTGCCCAAACAATTCTTCTTCTTCGCCGTGTTCCTGAAAAATCGGCGGCTTGTCATCGTGGTGGTTGGGACAAGTCTGCTGTCGGTTCTTTTGAAACTCGTGGCAAAACTTTAGGTATTGTGGGTTACGGTTCCATCGGTTCTCAACTTTCAGTTCTTGCTGAAAGCCTAGGTATGCATGTCATTTATTATGATGCAGTAACTAAATTACCGATGGGTAATGCTCGCCAAGTTGGTTCTCTAGATGAACTTTTAGCAACTGCAGATGTTGTAACGTTACATGTGCCAGATGTTCCATCTACACGCAACTTCTTCACTAAAGAACAATTTGCGAAAATGAAAGAAGGCGCAATTTTCTTAAATGCTGCACGTGGTACATGTGTAGTGATTGAAGATTTAGCTGATGCAATCAAATCTGGTCATATTGCTGGTGCAGCGGTTGACGTATTCCCGAAAGAGCCAAAAGCAAATGGTGAAGAATTCCAGTCTCCACTTCGCGGCTTAGACAACGTGATTTTAACTCCTCACGTTGGCGGTTCAACTATGGAAGCGCAAGCAAACATCGGTTTAGAAGTTGCAGAGAAATTTGTTGCTTACTCTGACAAAGGTATGACACTTTCTGCGGTTAACTTCCCAGAAATCGCATTGCCATTGACAGCTGGCCAACACCGTTTATTGCACATCCACAAAAACGTGCCAGGCGTATTGTCTAAAATCAACAACTTGTTTGCTGAACAAGGCATCAACATTTCTGGTCAATCACTTATGACTAAAGGTGACATCGGTTACTTGGTCATGGACGTTGATGCTTCTGCTTCTCAAGAAGCTTTAGATATGTTGCATGAAGTTGAAGGTACAATTCGCGTGCGCGTATTGTTCTAATACGAACTGTAAATTAAAAAGCCACAGCAATGTCTGTGGCTTTTTTATGGGCATTTACATTATCATGTGAAAAGTATACCAATCGATCAAATAATAAAATGTCTAGTTCGACTCAGAAATCTCAGCTACATGCTTTGGGCTTTCTCATTCTCGCAATGCTAAGCGTACAAAGCAGCGCATCTTTAGCAAAAATTCTGTTTCAGAACTTTCCTGTGCTCACTGTCTCTGCAATGCGCTTATGTCTAGGTGCAATTATTCTTGCCATTATTTTTAGAATTTGGCGAATTAATTTTAGTCAGGTTCGTTGGAAAGCAATCTTGGCTTATGGATTTGCGCTTGCAGGAATGAACGCACTATTTTATCTGTCGATCGAACGCTTACCGATTGGAATTGCGGTTGCTTTTGAATTTATTGGCCCTTTAAGTGTGGCGTTATACCACGCACGCCAAAAATATGATTTTGTTTGGGTGAGCTTCGCAATTATTGGGCTGATTTTACTTTTTCCTTTCAATCAGGCTCATAGTTTAGATTGGATCGGCGTCTTATTTGCCATTAGCGCAGGCGCGTGTTGGGCACTTTATATTATTGCTGGGCAAAAACCTTCTGGCATTTCAGGCAATCACACGGTGTGCCTGGGAATGAGTGTGGGTGCATGCATCTTATTACCCATTACCTTTTTTTCAGGGTCAATTGCACAAGTTATAGAACTTCCCAATCTTTTTTATTTTATTGGTTTAGCCATTTTAGCCAGTGCTCTCCCATTCTCTTTAGAAATGTTGGCACTTCGCAATTTGACGCCCTTAAGTTTTGGAACATTGATGAGCCTAGAACCCGCAGTTGCAGCGCTATCTGGTTTTATCTTTTTAGGCGAATATCTGTTATGGAACCAATGGCTAGCACTTGCAACCATTATTACAGCTTCTGTTGGTTGTACCATAACCACCCAAAAAGCTCGTCAAGAACGTGAAAAAACAGCAAGTTAATTTAATGAAATCCGCCAAGTAAAACACAGTATTCGTTATAATTGTCCGCCATTATTTTTAGATATCAGATGAAGCGCTAGAGTATTTTTCCATGCAAAATCTTCCAATTATTGCTGTGCTGTATATGATTTTGTCGATGGTTTCATACCAAATCAGCGCTTCATTTGCTAAACAGCTCATTGCGACATTAGACCCGCTCACCGTTACAGTTTTGAGACTAAGCTTTGCAACAATCATAGTCGCGATCATGTTCCGCTCTTGGAAAATCTGGTCACGCTTACCCTATTTAAAATGGCGTGATTTATTGATGTACTGCGCCTCTTTGGGGCTAATGAATATCTTATTTTATACGTCGCTTGGAAAATTACCCCAAGGTATCGCCGTAGGCTTAGAGTTTATTGGTCCATTAGGTCTTGCACTTCTTTCTATCAAACAAAAGAGTGATTACATTTGGGTAGCACTTGCCATGTTAGGCATTGCACTCATGGTACCTTGGCAAAACCCAGTTCAACACAATTTTTCCTATATTGGCGCAGCATGTGCGCTAGGGGCTGGACTTTGTTGGGCATTCTATATTTATTTCGGTCATAAAGTTGTGACCCAAAATATCGGGATGCATGCATTAACAATTGGGATCGGTGTTTCTGCAATTGCCTTATTGCCAATTGGAATCTGGCATAATGCTCCTGCATTACTTGAGACACAGTACTGGGGTAAAGCCTTACTTATTGCTGTGTTAGCGACTGCAATTCCATATGCACTCGATTTAATGGCTCTCAAACAACTCAATAAATTAACTTATGGGACTCTAACGAGTTTAGCACCAGCATTGGCAGCATTAACGGGTTTCTTATTACTTCACGAAGAAATCAGCATGCTGCAATGGGTGGCTTTGGCTTGCGTAATGCTGGCCTCAATTGGTGTCACTTTAAGAAGTACTAACAAAGCTGCATAGGTTTACTCTACTGCTGCTTTTTATACTTTTTATATTCCTTTAAATATTTATTACCCAGCGTTTCTTTTTCGCTGTCTTTAAGAATTTTTCCGGCTTGCTGGAAAAATTTATGTTCTTCTTCTTTTAAATGATGATGGACTTTTTCACTCAACTGTTTGGCGGTTGCTAACCAGCTTGGACTACTCATATCAGTTTTTTCAAGTTGTTCGACCAACTCATCCATTTCATGATGTTCGGATAAAGCATGTCTCGTAATATCTAGCCCCACATCATCAAACATTAAAGGAATATAGAGGTAGCGATCTTCGGCAACTGAATGGGCATAAAGTTCATTTTTTAATGCATCAAATAATTCTTTTCGTTCTTCGGTTAAACCGTGTGTCTGAATGAGTTGTTCAGAAAGGTTACGTTGATTTTCATGGCTTTCTCTTAATGCTTCGAAAATATTCATTCTCTTCCTCATTTTTTAGCTAAAAAATCTTTTTTATTTCAAGGTTTATCATACGTTGAAATTTATAATGTTTAAGTAGCTTAAAATGAGACTATTTTTTACACAGTTTTCTTTCTAGTAAATTTCTGTAATGATTTTTATATTTCTAGCTTTAAATGATACATAAAAGTATGAACTGCTTTCTAAGATCAGCTCATACTTTTTTTATTTGACTTAGCCTGTAACAAACATTTGATAGCCCAGACGGCAAATCAGGATACTCACCAAAATTAAAAAGATAATACGGACAAAACCACTACCGTATTTAAGCGCAGTACGTACCCCAACAATAGAACCTAGCACGTTAGCTACAGCCATCATTAAACCAATATGTAAAATCGCGTGTCCAGTTGGAATGAGGAAACTCAATGCAGCCAAGTTCGTCATAAAATTACCGATTTTAGACAAAGCTGAAGCATGTAAGAAATCAACTTGTAAAAAACGGATAAAGAAGAAAATAAAGAAGCTACCTGTACCCGGCCCAAAAATACCGTCATAAAAACCAATGGCCAAACTACCAATAGCAGCTAAAATTAACATTTTCGTGGTAATTTTTTGCTCGGTATGAACTTGACCGAAGTTCTTTTTAACTAGGGTATAAATTGCGATCACAATCAACATGACGAACACGAAAGGACGTAATACCGATTGGGGAATAAGTGACAAACATGCAGCGCCGGCAAAAGAACTAATCAAGGCACAAATGGCAATAACGGCTAAAAGCTTCCATTGCAACTTTACTTTCTTAGCAAAGGTATAAGCCGCCGACGCCGTACCAAAAATAGATGAGACTTTATTGGTACCAATCACGGTAGCAGTCGACATGTTAGGAAAAGTACTCATGATCCCGGGAATCTGGATGAGTCCACCGCCGCCTACAGCAGCATCAATTGCTCCTGCAGTAAACGCAAAAAAGATCAAACTAAGGATAACATCCCATTCCATGCCCATGTTCTATACTCTACATCTACTACAAATTTAAGATACGCTTAGGTACCAACCGTTTTTTATCGGTAATCTCGGCTAAGCCTAAACAGCGCTCACCCGAAAACACCAAAACTTCTGCTTCTGCAGAATGCTCAATATTGCTTTCTAAACCGTTACAAAAGTATTTTTCACGCCCTTCCGGAACTTGAATTTTCAAGAAATGGTCAACCGGAGCATAAACTGGAAGTAGCAAGGCTTCTCTTTGCTCTTCTGTTAAGCTTTCTAGATATTCAATGGTATAACTCGGTATAAGCTCAAAATGTCCTGTTTGAGTCCGGTTTAGCATCGTTAAATGCCCACCACAGCCAAGTGCCTCACCAATATCTTCACCTAATACACGGATGTATGTCCCTTTAGAACAGGTTACATCCAGAGTGATACTATTTTCGGTAAACTCAATAAGCTCTAAAGCATAAATCGTGACTGGACGCGCTTCTCGCTCAATCTCTATACCTTTTCTCGCCAACTCATATAACGGCTTACCTTCTTTTTTCAAAGCTGAATACATGGGCGGAACTTGTTGAATATCGCCTCTAAACTTTTCTAAAGTTTGTTCAATAAGTTCTTGGTCAAGAACAGGAATAGGGCGCTCTTGTAAAATCTCCCCTTCCACATCACCTGTTGTTGTGGTCTGTCCTAATCGAACAGTGGTTTGATAACGCTTTGTTGAGTCCAGCAAATAATGTGAGAACTTGGTCGCTTCTCCTAAACAAATCGGGAGCAAACCTGTCGCCAAGGGGTCTAACGCTCCAGTATGGCCTGCTTTTTGAGCGCGATATAACCAACGCACTTTTTGCAAAGCCGCATTTGAACTTAAGCCTAATGGTTTATTTAATAGAAATACACCACTGATATGGCGACGAGAAATTTTTTGATTTTTTGTCGTCATTTTTACTGGAACACAAAGCTAGAAAAAAGTGCCGACATGTTAGCAAATTCGGCAAGATATTTTCACAATATTTAGGTGCCTTTTCACTTATTTTATGGCACATTAATGATCGAGTAAAAAAACAACAAATTAAAACTTAAGGAAGATATCTTTATGCAAGGGATGCAGAAGAAGGTATTGTGGTGCGTGCTCGGATTTTTTATTCTGGGCCTCATTGCATGTGTATATTGGCTAAGCCCAGAATCAAAAAATACATCGACTCAAATAAATCAGAATGAAGCTAAAAGCTTAGCATCTGTTCCACCTACAAATCATTCATCGCTAAATGCAGATGCTTACCATAGTAAAAGTCAGCAAGATACCCAAGTTAACTGTCAGTTAAAAATTGATAGTTCTCAACATTTGGTCGTTAATAGTCAAACACGTGACTGCTTTGAATATTTTATTACCCAATATGGCGAAAACGATTTAGAGCAAATTAAAAATCACTTTGGACAATTTATTCAGGGAAAATATTTAGAGCCAGCTCGCTCACAGATTCTGGATTTATGGACCCGTTACTTAAAATACCGTGAGCAGCTTGCTCAAATCCAAACACCGTCATCAAAACATCAAGATAAAAATTATTTTCAAAAGATTTTTAATTCAATTCAAGATCTAAGAAAACGTTTCTTTTCAAATTCTGAAATTGAAGGACTCTTCTCAACTGAAGATATCTATCAGAACTACACGCTAGATCGTATGCAAATACTTGAGGACTCTTCTTTAAGCGAAATTGAAAAGGCTCAAAAACTTAAAGAACGCTTTGAACAACTACCAGAAGACTGGCAACAAAACCTACAAGAGCTCTCTAAACTTGATGATTTACATACACTGACCAAACAAATTAAAGCACGCAATGGTTCAGCAGAAGAACTTAGACAAATGCGTACAGCACTCGTTGGAGCTGAAGCAACGCAAAGACTAGAAACATTAGATACACAACGTAGTGCTTGGCAGCAAAGGGTCACAAGTTACCTGAGTGGACGAGATGAAATTATTAAAAGCAATATGAGTGATAGCGCTAAAAACCAAGCCATACAACAATTACGCCAACAACAATTTAACTCATCACAAGAACAATTAAGACTTCGAACTTTTGAAACGGTCCATGATCAGGGAGGTGAACTGCCATTTAATTATTAAGCCTTTCCTTTTAGGGACTGGCTAAAAATTCACTAGCAGTAAGAAGCTGCTTTTCATACAAAATAAAAATAGTGAGTAAAAAATGAAAAGGAAGTTAATATATTTTTGCGCTGCGATGCTCTCAGGACTGAGTATTTCAGCGGCCCATGCCACAAATGCTGAACAAGTTAAAAACTCGTTCGTTTATTCATCTTACGCACAAACCAAATATCCAATGGTTTTTAACCATGGTATGGCAGGTTTTAACCGAGTTGGAACAGATACCCTTGGTCTCGATTACTGGTACCAAATTCTTCCAGACCTTGCTCGTAATGGAGGAAATGTTTGGGCGACAAGAGTATCCCCATTTAACTCAACAGAAATGCGTGGAGAACAACTTGCCCAGCAAGTAGAAGAGATCATTGCCATTACTGGCAAACCTAAAGTCAACTTAATCGGTCATAGCCATGGGGGCCCGACAATTCGTTATGTGGCCGGTATCATGCCAGAAAAAATTGCCTCACTCACCACAATTGGTGCACCTCATAAGGGATCACCAATGGCAGATGTCATACTGAATGTTGAGGGTACTCCTCTTTCAGGCGTAGCAACGTTAGTAAACTGGTTTTCAGCAGCCATTACTTGGGCAGGAGGCTTAGATCCAACAAGCTATCCACACGATTCTTTAGCAGGCGCTCATAGCTTATCTACGCAAGGTTCTGCAAAATTTAATGCTCAGTTCCCAATGGGTATACCAACTACTTCTTGTGGTGAAGGGACATATCAAGAGAAAGGTATCTATATGTATTCTTTCTCAGGAAATAAAGCTCTCACCAACCCATTAGACCCATTTGATATTGCGCTAACAGGCAGTAGTTTAGTAGTCGATCCATTCGGTGATAATGATGGACTTGTTTCCAGATGCAGTGCCAAATTTGGTAAAACAATTCGTGATGATTACAACTGGAACCATTTAGATGAAGTGAACCAAGTACTTGGGGTACGTTCTATTTTTGCTTCCGATCCTGTCTCGGTTTACCGTCAACATGCCAACCGTTTAAAACTTCAAGGATTATAGTTTTTAAACAAAAAATGCGCCAAAAGGCGCATTTTTTTACTCGCTATAAGCTTACGCTTTACGAGCTGGTAATTTTTCACGAATACGTGCAGCTTTACCAGACAAGTCACGAAGGTAGTAAAGTTTAGCACGACGAACGTCACCACGACGTTTCACTTCGATTTTAGCAACAACTGGTGAATGAGTTTGGAATACACGCTCAACACCAACACCGCTAGAAATTTTACGTACTGTGAACGCAGAGTTCAAACCACGGTTTTTCTTAGCGATTACAACACCTTCAAATGCTTGAAGACGTTCACGATCACCCTCTTTTACTTTTACTTGAACGATGACAGTGTCACCAGGAGCAAAAGCAGGGATATCAGATTTTAACTGTGCATTTTCAACAGCTTGAACTAAAGGATGTTTACCACTCATTGTGGGAATCTCCAATATGTGCGGAGTCAGAAGAGGTCTGAGGTTCCGCTGGGGATAGAGGCTAAAGCGCATATCAACCCGTTTATCTTTCCCTTTACGACAATATGTCTATAAAGAGCCTTTAAATATACATAAAACTATTCATTAAATAGAATTATGCTTTAACTCGAAGCACTGCTTCTCGTCTGGTTGCAGAACTTTCGTTCTTGAGAATAACGATTAAGAATTACCGTCATTCTCTTGCGTATCTTTTAGCCATTTCTTTTGCTGCTTAGTCAACTCAACCTTTTCGACCAACTCTGGTCGGCGCTCTAGAGTTCGTTGATATCGCTGCAAAAAGCGCCATTTTTCAATGTTGCCATGATGTCCAGATTTTAATACCTCTGGCACATCCAGCCCTTCAAAATGGTCAGGCTTTGTATATTGTGGACAATCTAAAAGACCATCAACAAAAGAATCTTGTACTGCTGATTGTTCATCTGACATTACATTCGGCAAACGGCGAATAATACTGTCAAGTAACACCATAGCGGGCAGTTCACCACCAGATAAAACATAATCACCAATTGACCATTCTTGATCAACATAATGCTGGATCAAACGTTCATCTACTCCCTCATAACGTCCACACAGTACAATTAAGCCGTCATAATCGACAAACTGCTGTACTGCCTGTTCATTTAAGGTTTTGCCTTGTGGGGACATATACACCACAGGGACATGAACATGTCCTGCTTGTGAGGCAAGCTGTTTGGCATGTGCAATTGCTTTCGCCAAAGGCTCAGCCATCATCACCATACCGGGGCCACCACCAAATGGACGTTCATCCACTCTTCTGTAGTTTCCCTCAGCAAAATCACGAGGATTAATACAAGTGACTTGTACAATATCTCGTTTTGCCGCACGTCCGCTGATGCCGTAAGCTGTAATCGCTTCAAACATTTCAGGAAAAAGCGTAATGACTGCAAAAAACATTACAGACTCCTCTATTTTCCTGCTGTATTAATCCTAAAAGGATTAATAATCTACGCCCCAATTGACGTAAATACGACCAGCTTCAAGATCAACACGTTGTACTACATCTTTATGCCAAGGAATCATGCGCTCTTCTGAATCAATGCTGTCTGGGGTAGCATGCACCACCATCACATCATTAGCTCCAGTTTCAAACAACTCATGAATTTTCCCTAAGTTTACTTCCTGTTCTTCTTCATCAAGACCTAACACGGTTAAGCCCTTCAAATCTGACCAGTAGTACTCATCCACATCTGCTTTTGGCAGTTGAGACTTAGCAATCCAGATATTAGCGCCAACCAAGCTTTCCGCTCCAGTGCGATCACTCACACCCTTCAACGCGACAACTAGGCCTTTGCCATGGGGTTTCCAACGTTTTACATCTATTGTTTGCCAACCGGCCTTGGTCTCAATGTACCAAGGCAGGTAGTCAAACATGTTGCTCATAGGTTCTGTATTTGAATACACCCAGAGCCACCCATTCAATCCATAAGCTGAACGTAACTGTCCAATCTGAATACGATCTTCGGGAACATTCTGTGTTGATGTCATGGGCTACCTACTACAAAAATTATGCAGTAGCTTTTTTAGCTTGAGCAGCTAAAGAAGCAACACGTTCAGAAGGTTGAGCACCTTGAGAAACCCAGTGAGCAAAACGGTCAGCGTCTAAACGAAGTTTTTCTGCTTGACCTTGTGCAGTCGGGTTAAAGAAACCGATACGCTCGATGAAACGACCATCACGTGCATTGCGGCTGTCAGTCACAACGATTTGATAGAATGGACGTTTTTTTGCGCCGCCACGTGCTAAACGAATAACAACCATGATAAAAGCCTTATAATTCTTACGGATTATCCCTGCGCCGACCATCGGCAACACTTCAAACCCCTTTCATAGAGGGCGACATTCTACGTGATTTTCGCCCTGAAAGAAAGATTATTTTTTGAGTTATCCGCAGTTTTGAATTTAAAATTACTGTAGCCAATTTGATGTGGCAGATAACGCACAATCAGTTGCACCTTTTGCCCAAAATTTTTGCCCTTGATCATTAAGACAAATGATCCCATCACTAGCTTGAGAACTAGTAGCAATAGGTGTAGCAGTTAACACCCAGCTTGAATCAGTTATGCTAGCAAAAGCTAAGTTATATAGGGCTTGGCCTTGTTGAGGACTGACACTAGAACCATAAATCGAAGTAATCGTCGCATTCGACGGATAACGATTGTGAACTACTTTTTCTGATTCTAATGTTTGGGCAATATTCATCATTTCAGATTGAACAGCTGTACGATGCCCTTTGCGTAAATACTGCAAATACGAAGGTGTCGCTATAGCTGCTAAAATTGCAATTATTGCTACTACAATCATGAGTTCTATTAAGGTAAAACCATTCTTCATTGCCAATTCTCACTATTTGTTTCACATACATTGCAAGTGACTGTTCCACCACAGTCATTATCAACAGCCGTAGCTGTTAAACTTTGGCAACGCAAACCTGAATTCTTAGCAATAAAATTAATGTTTCTTGAATCTGTAGTTGTCGCTTTAATGACCCATGTTTGCCCATTTGCAGCAGCATTCGTTAATAAATTTCCTGTCCTCGTATCATCACTAATTTCAATCGTATAACCACCCCGTGGCAAAGTTACAGATGTGGTCGTAAATCCTCTATAAGTAAAGTTCTTGGATTTATGTCGTTCCAACTGTTCTGCCAATTTTAGAATTTCACCTTTAGCAGCAGAGGCAGTCGCTCTGCGGCTATAACTTTGATATGAAGGGATAGCAATTGAAGCAAAAATAGCGACAATCACGATGACAACCATGAGTTCAATCAAGGTAACACCCTGATTAAACCGCAGAATATAATATTTATTCATCAGTCATCCCTTAGCGATAACGCTCATACCAGCGCGCAGGAACTAAGTGACTTGTACATTGCCACTCGCCCGTTCCACTCTCGTTTCCAGACAGTTGTAATTTCCCACAACTATTAGTCACTGGAGGTACATCTCTTTTTGGAACGAATGCTATGCCACGAATACCTGAGCCAATGATATTTGTATTACATTCAGAAGCTCCTACTGGGCAATTAGTACCAGTTTTTGTTCTGAATCCACTTCCATTCTCTTTATTCTGATCAATTGATCCATCAGAATTAAGGCAGGCGCCAAATGGTAAACAGAACGTCTGCTGGTCAGTTTCACCTACTACCCGAGGTAAACATGGGTCTGCCGCTACAATACCTGTTCCCTGTGGATCATAAACAGGCACAATTAAAGTCCCTGTAATTGCCATAGGCTCTTCAAAAGCTTTCAGACCTCCTTTAATACGGAAACTATTATTAGCTTTCTCGGTACCATCGCTCATACTAGAAAGTGAACGATACCAACCATTTTGTCCCGTCCCAGTGTTTGGAAAGAAAATCTGTGCTACTCGTGTTTCCCCAGATCGTAAAATTTGTGGATTTTTTCGAAGCATCGATCGAGTAATATCTTTCGTTTCAAGCTGGCTATCTGTTAAAGACATTAAATTCTTTTTAATAAAGTCTTTATCGATAATTCCATAGACGTTGTTTACAGGTCTTCCGCTTAATGCCGTGCTCGGTGACATCCCCTCACGACCTGTAAGCGGATAAACATCTAAAGGTGTACTACGGTCACCTGAAGCAATACCTACAGTAATAAAAGTGCGGATTCCATAATCGTGAATTGTCACTGTTGGCGGTTCATAAAAACGCGGCGCATTCCCAGCGGTATAGTCATTCGAAGCATCATAAGTTGAGTCATTTGTTGCCAAATTGGCTAATCGAACAACTCGAATACCGAAACTGCTATAAGTTGAATTTGTTTTGGTCTGGTTATTATTAAGATCGATACGGAAAATTTGCCCGCCTAAATCACCAAAATATAAATGGTCGACTAAACCATCAGCATCTCGATCTAAGGTACTAATGCGACTAACAATACTGTGCTTCATATTAGAGTTATCTACACTAGAGCCTGTATCACTAGTCCACCATAAGCGTTCCCCAGTTTTAGCATCAATAATATAGACAGCGTTCCCTTTTGCTTTTCCATTCGTAAAGCAAGAGTTAGTCAACGTAATATTCGGGTTTTCATAACATTGGTCGTAGCCACCACCAACAATCATAACGCGTTTAATAACTCCGTTATAACGTATATTTGCAAGTACAGGTTTAGACCAACTCTGCCCCATGCGACTATAATCAGTTTGATCTGCTCCTACTCTAAAGAGAAGCTTAGGTGAAGCAGGATTTAAGACATTTAAGCCATAATAGCTGCTGCCCCCCATTCGCATACCACCATAAATATTCATTTGCTTTGCAGTTACTTTTGATACTACTGAGCTACCGCTTCCCGTTGTAGTAATACTATATGCAGGGTCAGATACCCAAGCCCCATCCATACCGTGAGCAGGAGCTGTAGCATCACTTTGGCCAACCACTAAAGCTTTTGATGCAACCGGATCATTTAATATATCAGCGGGAACGAAAGCCATTTGTTCTACACCAGTTGAGGCATCCACAATATGCAGACCACCTTCCATCGTTCCATAGAGAATGGATTGTTCACGCGCAGATGTTAAATTCCCATTTTCATCTAATGTTCCATTATAGGTAAGCTGTACCGGTAAAGAATGAATACTACCGCCCATCGATAAATAGGGTTCATTCGATGTAACTAATGACGAAGGTAAAGTCGTAGCGCTAATATCAGTTGAGTAACCTAGATAATTTAATATTTTTAATTTCAAGCTAATCGGGAAAGCTTTTAAAATATCTTGTCCCGTTGATGCATTAAATTTTCCTAAAATATAACTTGCTGTATTAGCCACACTATCAAAAGGATTAGTTCCTTCTGGTGGAGTAGCTGGAATTTTTAGCAAATTAGTTCCAGAAGTCGATATTTTCGTTAAGCTACCATCTGATGCAACGGCGGAAACATCAGTAAATAAGTTGCGGATTTTAGTTTGTACTGCGTAATAATATTTTGTGATATTTCCTTCTTCATCACGTGTTTCATTTTGTCCAGCAATTGGTAAAGGAACTTTTGCATATGAACCACCAAAAAAGACTTTACCTCCATCATTATAAGTAGAGCTATTCCAATAGTCTTTCGTACCCGTTCTAAATGCCCCAGTTGCGTTGTAAACCAACCCACCTGTATTAGCTTCAAAAGCGCCCGCATTTGTTCCCGATAAAACAACATGATATTTCTTTAAATTGCCTCGCCATGTTAAGTAGGTGTTAGCCGGGTTTGGCTCAAAAGCACGTAAGTAACCATATTCCTGTAAATTTTTAGGATTTAGTGCATCATAAGGAACAGAGATAGCACCTGTGGTTAAGGGTTCTAAAGGAACTTTATCTAAGTTATTAATAAATGCGATAACACTATCTGTTACACCTTGCGCACTTTGGGTAGGGAAAAATCCTCCATTTCCATAACCAGGTGCAGCGACCGCATTTGTGGTCTGATTCGGCGAACAATTATCATCACTTTTACGATCAGATTGGGTTCTCGAACTTAAACGACAGGCATTTTTTACATCAGAAGAACTTAAACTAGAAAAGTCACTACCAAAACCGACAAATGCTGTTTGAATAGAAACTCCAGCTGGATTTTTTGTTTTATCAAATAATCTTTTTGCAAATTCCCCCATACAAGCCCAACCAGAGTCTGCTGTCGTGTTAGACAAACCTCCAGAACAAGTAAAATTTGCTCCCAAAGTGTTACCTAGGGCTGTCGACATTACAGTTGCAGAACGCGTATTTGTTGTATTGTTCGGCTCCCCATCTGATAAAAAGTAGATTCCTTGCCCATCACAACTCTGGCGATTGGCCACCGCAGGCAAAGGAGATTGGTAAATAGCATTTAAATTAGAGGCATTTCTATCTACAACAATATTTGGATTGCTTGTCGTATCATTTGTTTTTGATTTTGGAATGCCACTATCTGCATTTGCTACAGCATAATTAAAGGTGGTGTAGTAATAAGTATAAGAATAAGTCCAATCCGAAGAAGTATCATAGGCAGTTGCCGTATCCACACCCGGATTAGAAGTTGACCAGTTACTCCAATAGTTATTAGAACGACAAGGTTGCCATAGATTTGTAGTATCGATTTGTGAATCGCGATAATTCGTACAATATGAGTATTCCGTTCTATTATCAGATTTTCGCACACGCTTTACATAGCTATCTTTTCGAATAGTATAATTCGCCTCTGAATAGGTTGTTGTACCCATCAAATAAGCAGCAGCTTCTGCATAAGCATGCGCTGAAGGTGTTGCCCCACCAGCAGTTAAATTTGCAACAGCCTGTTTTAATTTATAACGCTGAGAACCTACTGTATTTAAAGTACTCGCATCTCCTAAAGGAGCAGCAGCTACCAAAATTTGTCCACTTCGGCTATCACCATTGGCAGAGAAATTTCCCAAGCCCACACGAGTATCATTTAAAACAGGATTATTACTGGCTAAAAAAGCATTCATACCATTTTTAAGCAGGGCCAAACGGTTTTCACCATAACTATTGTTGGTCATACTTCCTGATGTATCCAACATCATCACAATGGTTTTTTTACCCGCTGTAGGTGAAGCATAAATTTGTAAATCACTCGCCTGCACCACAGAACTTGTCATTAGCCATGTAAAAGCAACCGAACTCGAACAGATGGCATACCATAAATTATTTGGCTTAAAATTCTTCAATTTTAGTTTCATGATATTCCCCATTATGAACCTGGTGCCGTAATTTGAGTGAGTTTATTGGTATAGTTAAATTCTTGAACTTGAGTACTAAAAGGCACGTTATGATTTGCCAAACACTCCGCCAATGTTTGTTTAGCTGTTAAAGCGGTATCAAAATTGTCGCTAATTTTTGCCGAACTCGTGCTTAAGCAATCTCTTTGTAAAGTTTCGATAGAGGTAGATGCATAGGCTGGTAAAAAAGCTGTTGTAATCACTCGAATACGTTGCGTAGATAGCATGCTTTTAGGAAGTTGTGTACCTTCCGAAGTATTTGTTCCTCGCGGTAAATTTGAACCTGGAATATCACTAGCAGCATCTGTTGGAATACTTACAGCAACTTGAGTAACCACTGCTTGGCGATTACTTCCATAGTCACTTGTTAAATCACAGAAACCCGCTACGCCGCCATCTTCAACGACTGCATTATTAGCGCTTCCTGCTCGAAGTAAACTTGCACCTCTGGTCTGAGCAAAATTTGTTGTAGAAACAGGCTTATAACAAAAGTTGTATTCCGCACCGGGGTTACTTTCGTGCTCTTTCAGCGCCGCCCCAATCACATTAGTAATATTAGTTAGGGTGGTAGGATTCATCTGCACAATGAGTTCTAAAGGTGTGTCAGATGACTGAAAATTTAATTGGCTAACTTGGCTATTGGTAGCAACTTTTAAAGAAACAATAGCCACTCTTATTGCTAAAACGCCTACAGAAATAACAATCAATAAAATAATAAGCACAACAATAAGGGTTGCCCCTTTTTCCTTAGATCTACTTTTATGAATTAAATGGGTCATAGACTTTCCCCCATCGCGTTGCGTAGAGCAATTGTTAAGTTATAAGTGCGGCGTAAGAATCGAGTTGTATTATCAGAAGCATGCACGGTTTGATCTAACATAAAAAAAGATTGCTCAGGATCTATTGCTTTGCTTTGGGCATTATTAGTAGAGCGCGCTAATACAGATATTTGTATTGAAAGAATTCGTGGCGGCATCACAGATGGTGTGGCATCTCGGGCAGCCTGTGCAGCAGCGCGATATTGGGGAATGGTATAGTAAGCAAAATTGCCAGCCGCATTTTTTGCACCAAACAGCACATGAAAATGATCAATACGCGGCAATACAATTTGACCAGCGTCGCCTAACCCAGCAATAGTTGTCGGTTGAGCTGTGGCTACAATAGAGGGAGTATTTGCATCACATACGAGTGCATAATCTTGCTGTGAACTACCATTGCTATCAAGACGTAAAAAATAACGCTCTACAATTAAATCTCCTGCAAGTACATTCACACCTTCACAATTGGTCATATTCGTAGGCGCAATAAATTGAATAGTCAATTGATCACTTTGCACAGCTGCATTTGAACTGTTCTGTATATTTGAAAGACCTTTCCAGTGATTGCTCACTGTACTTACCGTATCTCCTGCGCCACGACTGAGTAATGTGTTAGCAATATAAGTATTTGCTCCGACATTAGGGACAAAATTAACAGTGTTATTATTAGTTGCTGTTGAACCAGTTAGCACAACGCCGCCCCAAGGCGTCATATCAGTTAATATTGGGTTGGTTACATTTCCATAATTTAGAAGGCGTATATCACGGGCAATATATTCCAAACCAAAAATACCGCTATCTTGTATTTCAGCATTTGCTTTTTGTAGACGGCTTGATAAAAGTCCACCAATAAATAATTGAGTTGCTGCAGCTACTAAAATTAGGCCTAAAGCCAATGCAACCATAAGCTCAATTAATGTAAAGCCCCGTTGTTTCCACGATACAAATGAGTGAGCCATTAATATGTCTCCATCATCAAACAATTTGAATTATTGGTATATACACCATCTGTACTCATACAACTCGACACATCCGCGCTAGTGACTCCTTCAGTTGTTGTAATTACCGGAGAGGTTTTTCCCCAAAAAACAAACAGACATTGTCTCTGCTGGGCCATTGTGCTTGTAACCCCAGGGCAATTTGTCATTGTGATTTTCATGCCAAGTTGATCAGCATTTCTTGCTGCTTGATATGCATCAAATTGGGCAAGTTGAGAAGGTGTACAAGCTGAATTGAAACAGGAAGTCGGAGCTGCGGTAGTAGATGAATAATTGCTATAACTACGAACAAACGCAGGATATTGACTAGCTTGAGCACTATTTACGCGAATGTTTTCTGCTAATCCTCTCATAATCATCATGGCTTGAGATTTGCTTAATGCTTCTGAAGAAGCATCCATAGCCCGGACTTGCAAGGCAACATATCCTAAAACCCCTACCGCAAGTAAAATTAAGGCAACCAACACTTCTAATAAACCCACCCCAACTTGAGCTTTTTGTTTAGAGCTCCGCATTAGCATGTCTCCTCAGCTTTAAAAATTAATGTGCCAAGCTTTGTTAAAATAAGAATTTTCTTTTTATTTGTTTTTGAATTACAAATAGATAAAAGTGTATCTTGGGTAATATTAGTTACCACTCCATTTGCATTAAAAGTTAAAGTCGTCGCTGTTGATGAGCTCTGTGTACCGTTAGCAGCGATATTTTTAAGCTCAAGAGTGCTATTGGAAGCAGCTTTCCAATTAAAAGAAGTTGGTGTATTTGAGGCTGTTGAATTCAGATTAATGGATACATCTTGTCGACCAAGTATCGCTTGAGTCTTTGCTTCCGACAAAGTATTGATCAGGTCTCGTTGATTTTCATCTAATCGTTTGCTTTCTAATAAATTCGACATAGATGGCGCGGCCATCATCGCGATAATAGCCATGACCGCAATCGTCACCATAAGCTCAACTAAGGTGAACCCGTCTTGCGGAATAATTCCCCTCATCCCCAGAACCCCAAATAAACTTAAAAATTTTTTATTTATTAATTAAATTTTACGCTTTATGTTTACAAAAAAAATACAAAGCAGATAAAGGGTATAAAAAAACAGATAACTGTCATATCAACAATTATCTGTTTAACTTTTTAAAATCAGTATGTTAAATAAGTCACACTTTATGCTTGAGTTACATGAATGCGTAATTCTTTAGGAAGACTAAAGGTTATGTTCTCTTCGCGCCCTTCTAATTCTTTCGGTGCTTGAGCACCCCAATCTTGTAAACGTTGAATAACTTGTTTAATCAAGATTTCTGGCGCAGAAGCACCAGCGGTAACACCAATCTTGCAAGTCTCATTGAACCATGACTGCTCTAACTGATCAGCATTATCTACAAGGTAAGCAGCTTTACCCATACGTTCTGCAAGCTCACGCAATCGATTTGAATTTGATGAGTTAGGTGAACCCACAACCAATACCACATCGCACTTTTCAGCTAAATCACGCACAGCATCTTGTCTGTTTTGAGTAGCATAGCAAATGTCATCTTTACGTGGACCCTGAATATGCGGAAATTTAGCACGCAGAGCATCAATCACTTTAGCTGTATCATCAATAGAAAGCGTTGTTTGTGTGACAAATGCAAGTTTTTCAGGATGTCGTACGGTAAGTGCAGCAACATCTTCTTCATCTTCAACCAGATAAATATCACCGCCTTTTAATTTGTCATATTGACCCATTGTGCCTTCGACTTCTGGGTGCCCTTCATGACCAATTAAAATAGCTTCAGTACCTTCACGCGCATATTTAGTCACTTCAATATGAACTTTAGTCACTAAAGGACAAGTTGCATCGAAAACTTTTAAACCTCGGCGTTCAGCTTCTTGTTGAACTGCTTTTGAAACACCGTGCGCACTAAAAATTACAATTGAGTCATCTGGAACCTGATCTAGCTCATCAACAAAAACGGCCCCTCTCTGACGTAAGTCATCAACCACAAATTTATTGTGTACAACTTCATGACGTACATAAATAGGAGGGTTGAAACATTCCAAAGCCCGATTGACGATTGCTATGGCTCGATCAACACCGGCACAAAAACCACGCGGATTAGCTAACACAATTTCCATAACAGCCTCAAAATTAATAAAACAGGGGAATTTCTCTTGAATATTTGCAATTAAAACTATTCAGTTTAAACGCACGGTACACTACAATAGCGAAGATATTTTATCATATCAGGAAAAATATCATGTCGGGTCTATTGTTTGTCGTTTCTGCTGCATCAGGAACGGGCAAAACATCTTTGGTAAAAGCCCTGCTTGACCGTGTGAGCAATTTACATGTTTCAGTCTCGCATACAACCCGAGGTCAACGTCCCGGTGAGTTAGATGGTGTTCACTATCACTTCACTACAAAAGATGAATTCCTAGACCAAGTCAACCATGATGGTTTTATCGAATACGCTGAAGTATTTGGTAACTACTATGGAACTTCTCAAGCTACTGTAAAACAACAGTTAGCTCAAGGACACGATGTCTTACTTGAAATTGATTGGCAAGGTGCAGAACAAGTACGCAAACTTTTCCCTGAATCCAAACAAATATTTATTTTACCTCCGACTCAATTTGATCTGCGTCAGCGTTTATCTAATCGCGGCACTGACTCAGTTGAAGTCATTGAGCATCGTTTAAGCTGTGCAGTAGAAGATATGCAGCACTACACGAACTTTGATTACATCATTATCAATGATGATTTTAATAAAGCCTTACATGAGCTTGAAGCTGTGATTACAGCGAACCGTTTAGTGCTATCTCAGCAAGCAAAACGTCATCAAACATTAATCCAAGACTTGATTACTCCTCAACCAAAACAGGAATAACTTGAGTCTAGATCGAAAGCCTTTTATACTATTTAGTCTGTTCAAATTCACCATTCCAAAACGAGAACTTTTATGGCACGCGTCACCGTTGAAGATTGTTTAGATCATGTAGACAACCGTTTTGAGCTTGTGCTCGTTGCAAGTAAACGTGCTCGTCAATTGGCACGTCAAGGCATGGAGCCAACTGTAGAATGGGATAACGACAAACCAACTGTAGTTTCTTTGCGCGAAATCGCGGCAGGGCACGTTACGAAAGAAATTCTTAAACAACGTGAGCAAGATTACCAAACTTCTAGTCTTGATCTTGCCCTTTCTACAAACAGCTTGAATTTAGAAGGTTTTTCTTTCTAATTCACTCTGTTTCATAAAAAAACCATCGTTTTTTTGCGATGGTTTTTTATTTGGCTTTGCGACATATTCAAACATATTGGGAAAAGCAATTATTTTCATTGAAAAAAAAATACACTTTTTCAAATGAAAAATTTGACAAGTTCCGCAATATGCTTTTCATTAAGAAGCAGATAGATTTAGTTTTTCAGCAATAGGAAAAAGGGTGATTTATGCCAGGCGAAGAGGTCAGCCAAGCCAAGCAACAGCTCAAATTAATTATCGACCCTTACTTATCGGTAAGCGAAGTCGAAAAAGTGCTTGCTGCCTGCGATTTTGCCGATCTAGCGCACACTGGCATTACACGTAAAAGTGGCGAACCTTATATTTTGCACCCGATTGCGGTAAGCTGCATCCTTGCAAACATGCGTTTAGATGCTGAGACTTTAATGGCAGCACTTTTGCATGATGTTATTGAAGATACTCAATATACAAAAGAAGATATTATTGAGAAATTTGGTCTAACCGTTGCTGAGTTAGTCGATGGTGTAACCAAACTTAGCCAATCAAGCGATAAAGAATATAACAAGGCAGCTTCATTCCGAAAAATCTTGCAAGCGACCTTACAAGATCCACGTGTCATCATTATTAAATTAGCAGATCGCTATCATAATATGACAACTCTAGGTGCTTTACGTCCAGATAAACGTGCCCGTATTGCTCAAGAGACTTTTGATATATTTGTACCGATGGCAAGATTAGTCGGCATGAATGAAATGGGCGATAATCTAGAGAATCTCTGTTATCAAAACCTTGATCTAGATATGTTTGATAACGTTCAAAATGCGCTGCTTCAAACAAAACCAGAACGATGTAAATATCAAAGTATTTGGGAACAAAACCTCGCTGAACTTCTGCATAATTATCATATTCAAGGCCGTATTAAAAAGAAAAATAATAATATCGAATTATTACGCCATTTCGTTAAAAACGAGATGGATCTCCAAGAGCTTACCCATAGTCATGCTTTTGAAATCGTTTTACAGTCTATTGCCGACTGTGACCGCTTGGTAGAAGCATTAAGAGAAAACTTTCAGGTTATCCAGTATCAGGACCATATTCGTCGCCCATTACCCGGCGGCAACCAGTCTTTACTGATTAAACTTAAAGGCGAAAAAACGACGCTATCTCTTACTATTCAAACCGAGTTGATGCGTAAAGCTGCTCGTTTTGGTGTCGTGTTAGGCGAAAATGCGCCGCAAACTTGTCGCTCTGCCATTCAGGCTTCAATGCAGAACCTAAATACATTAATTGATGGCGAATGTGCTAAAACAACTTTCAATGATTTACTTGATTACTTACACCAAGAAAAAATCTGGGTATATACACCGCATGGTCAACTGCATGAGCTACCACAAGGTGCTACCGTAGTTGATTTTGCTTATTCAGCAAGTTTATTTTTAGGTAACCATGCCGTTGGCGCAAAAGTCGATGGTGAGATTAAACCACTTTCTACCCCATTAGTTAGCGGTCAGGTTATTGAGATTATTACAGATGTTTTAGCTACACCGAACCCAGACTGGCTAAGTTTTATTAATACGCAGAAAGCTCGTCGTGCTTTACAGCATGTGCTTAAAGATCAAGATATCGAAGAACAACGTCTAGTTGGAGCACAAGCCCTTTCTCGTGCACTGAAACTCTTTAATCGTTCAATCAATGATCTTTCTGAAGCCGACTGGCTAGATCTATTGCAATGGCGTCATATCGATAATAAAAATACATTGTTTGAACAAATTGCGGTTGGTGATTTATTACCTCAACTTGTAGCAAATCACCTGTTTGCGCATGATAAACACCCACAAGTAGAAAACTCAGATCGACTTATTCAAAGCACTGAAGGAGTCGACGTTAAATATGCACACTGCTGCAATCCAATTTTAGGCGATCCAATTCAAGGACACTTAACACGTCGTGGATTAATTGTGCATCGCATCCGCTGTCATAACTTACTACATGAACAACATCTACACCCTGAAAATATCATGCCGCTTCAATGGAAAGCAGATGATGTAGATGATGTCCGTTTTACTGCCTACCTTGCTATTTATATGACGATGAATGATGAACAGGTATCAGATCTGATTTATCAATGTCGTAAAAATAACGCTGGGGTAGAGATGGTTCACTCAAATGAGCAAAGAACTTTTGTGAATATTGTAGTGAATAACCGTAAGCACATTGCAAAAGTCATTCGTGATTTACGCATGCACTATGGTTTCCCACGTATTGAACGTTTAGATGCCCCTGCTCCACAAATGGAAATTTCAAAAGTAAGCTAAGACTTTATAGAGACTATTGGCTATAAATTTTTGTTTCCTTAACAAAATCAAACTTTCCAAATCCACTTAATCAATTAAATCGATGATACTTTTGTCCAAAGCTATCATCGATTATGATGGAAATAGATTTAATCAAGGAGAACCAAATGTCCCGCCAAGTCATTCATACTGAAAATGCCCCTGCTGCTATCGGCACCTATTCTCAAGCTATTTTAGTAGATAATACGCTATATCTTTCAGGGCAAATTGGTTTAGACCCATACAGTATGGAACTTGTAGAAGGTATTGAAGCTCAAATTCGCCGTGTATTTGATAATTTAAAAGCAGTTTGTGAAGCTGCTGGTGGTTCACTTGCAGATATTGCTAAACTCAATATTTTTTTAACTGACCTATCAAATTTCCAACTTGTAAACCAAATCATGGGTGAATATTTTGCTCAACCCTACCCTGCACGTGCAGCTCTTGGTGTAGCAAGCTTACCAAAAGGTGCATTAGTTGAAATGGATGGAATTGTAATTATTAATCAATAAGATATAAAAATCAAAATATCTAGCTCTAAATATTTGGTTTTAAAAATATGAACCACCTTTGTGTAAAAATCTAATTTCTTCTTAGATTTCCGCTTAGGTGGTCTTTTTTTATCCAAAATCCCAATAAGGATAAATGAGATTTTAAATGAATTTCATTGACAAACGATAATAATTATCAATAATATCAATTATCGCATTTATATTTGGGGATCACTCCCATGTACGTTTGCTTGTGTCGTGGCATTACTGATCAGGATATTAAAGACGCTATCGAAAATGGCGCTGAAAGCTATCGTGAAATTCGCGACTTGCTTGATCTTGGTACATGCTGTGGACGCTGTGCACCAGAAGCTCGCGCTATCATTAGCGAAGAATTAGCAGAAATCGCTGCTCGCATTTCTGTAGCTGCATAATAAAAATGAATATTTAACAAAATTTATTGACTCCTCCACCGCTTTTTGCGGAACGTTCATAGTTCCACATTCAAGCGGTTTTTTTTGGCATAAAAACCTTCTTTCTAATATTGTGTTGTTTTTGATTGCGATTTTCATTTGCTGTTCCATAAATTACTCGCCATCTCTATGATTGTTCACTAAAATGGATTTATAGATTGCCTTAATTAAGTTTGAGGCAGAAATTGTTTTGGAGTAGCTACAATGAAAGGCAATCGTGATGTCATTAATCAGCTCAATCAAGTGCTGTATCATCATTTAACTGCAATTAATCAATACTTTTTGCATTCACGCATGTTTAATGACTGGGGAATTGAGCAACTTGGTTCTGCTGAATATAAAGAATCAATTCGTCAAATGAAACATGCTGATAAAATCATTGAACGTATTTTATTTTTAGAAGGTCTACCTAACCTTCAGCATTTAGGCAAGCTTTATATTGGTCAACATACAGAAGAAGTTCTGCACTGTGACATTCGTAAAGTAAAAGAAAATATAGAGGCAATTCAAAAAGCGGTTGCTTTAGCTGAAACAGAGCAAGACTATGTCACCCGTGACCTTGTTCAAGAAATTTTAGAAAAAGAAGAAGAATATTGGGACTGGTTAGATACTCAAATTGATCTTATTGGTAGTGTGGGTATTGAAAACTATATCCAGAGCCAAATGTAATTTTTTATATAAAAATCCCCTTGAGTACAAGGGGATTTTTTTATTACTTCTCTTTTAATAACTCTGGTAGCGTTATTTTTTGTTTATAGAGACGCTGTAAAATAAATATTTGCTGCTGTGCCTGCTCTACTTTTCCATTATAAGCCAGCAATTTTGCGTACTTACGCAAGTTATATGGAGTAGGCTTATTTTTTACAAAATTTTCCCATTCAACCAAATCACCTTCAGATAAAATATTTTGGGGATTAAGTTCAATCCACTTTAAACGCTGCTCAAACTGCGTTAAAACAAAAATTTTACCACTTCCCATAAATTCAGCATTTGGACGCTTATTATTAAAGAGCAAATTACTATTTAAAACATAGACATTATAATCACGTAAAATCGCAATAATAAGCAACAAACTTACACCCCATGATAAGCGGAGAACATACTTACTAAGAATGATTCCTTTAAGTACAGGAGTCTGTGCTTGAACAATACCCAGTAGGAACCCACAAGTAAGCAAGAAATAGGCATAGCGTTGTGGGAACTCTAACATAGCATGAATAAGCACGGTACAGACCATCATAATCGCTATAATCGAGATAGTATTTTTAGCTTGTTGGTTTAACCACATAAACCAGCAAGCAAAGTAGGTAATGATTACAGCGCCCAGTGGAATACCATTCCAGATGATTAAATCAAGTAGTACATTATGAGCACTAGTGGTCCACTCTCCTGTTGGCAAAGCATGATAAACCGTCATTTGTGCCACACTGGTTTGATTCCAACCATAACCCAACCAAGGGTGCTGCTGTACAGCAAGTAACATTTGTGTCCAGATATTAAAACGCAAATATCCTGAACTTGCTCTTTCAACCAAACTACTTGATTGGGTTACATCTGTACTTGACCATGCTTCAATTAAACTAGTAGCAAATGGCAGAACTACACCGGCTATTACAAAAAAACCTACACACCACAAAAACCCCTGAACAAATCCAAATCTTTTTTGTTTTCCAAATTGTTTAACCATCCAGTAGATAAATAAGAATGGAAAAACAATCCATGAGGTACGTGACTGACTCAATGCGATCGTAAACAAAATAATCAATGCTGAAGGCAATAATAACCATAGAGTTACTTTATTCTTTTCATATAAGTATAAACATCCTAACAACCCAATAATTAAAAAAGTTGCCATGTTGTTGGGTTGACCAAAATTACCGTAAGGACGGTTACCAATCAGATGAAGGGTATAAATTAAATGTGATTCAATATTTAGCCACTGGGAAATTGATATAAGGCTGGTTAATAGTGATGCAATAATGATTAATAAGCTAAAACCTGAAAAAATCTGATCTCTCTTTTGTTGATCTAAAGATAGGTTGTAACCTGCCAAGACCATGAACCAAAAACCTAACAAATAAAACGTACTCAATAATGCCGTACTTAAATCAAAAACTAGACCGAAGCCCCACTGCACCATAGGAATTAAAGTAAATGGCAACAAAAATAATTGTGGCCTAGGAATTTTAATATTTTGTTGAATTAGGGCGGCTAATAGGCACAACCCAGTCCCGAATGTACTCACTTCACTTGAAAACATGACCCAAGGGCTATAGTGGAATGGAGACAACCATGCAAAACCCAACAGGATTGCAGCGAGGAATAGGAAGAATACTTGCATAGCGATAGGTTAAAGATCAAAATTTGAGAGAATTATACATGGAACATCAAGGAACCGTTTAGATTCCCTATGTATGACTCTTTTGCATTCACACAACATATTGTTAGGGAATCTGATCAGCGGGAATGAGATGTTCGGCTCCACCATAAAACCAAAAATTTGGTGCCATCCTTCCGACATAACTACCACCCCCCCAGCACATTAAATCTTGTCCTAAATACATGATCGTAATATACAAAAATAAAGCTCCCCACAAACCAATTAATAGTTTTGTCACTCTATAAGAATATTTCAAATATTCTTTAGACTGCTGCCGTTGAGAAAAAGCAAATGCTAAGAATAATATACAGGCCATTTGTGAAGCGGGATAAACCATACTTCCTGAGAACATCGCATCAAGTAGAATTGCAGCTAAGCCAGCTTTCGCAATAGGTAAAACATTCTTATCTCTAAGCAACCTGACAATTTGATATATCATCCAAACTAAAAAAATAAATCCAACGACTCCCCATTCAAAAATTAATCTTAAATATAAGTTATGCATGTGATGTCCATATTTATATTGGATTTCTGAGAGATATCCTCCTCCCACTCCAGACCATGGCCTCTCTTTCCATTGCTCAAAAACGAAACTCCACATCTCTGCACGCATGGATGTCCCCACTCTCATTACGGTCATAGTATTTTTATCAGCGAAATAAATCGTAGTTTTATAAATTAAAAAAGCTAAAAAAATGTAAATACAGCTTTGCAAAATGAGCTTTCGATTTTCTTGATAGTATATAAAGAAAAACAACAATCCTGTGGCTACAGCAAGTAAAGCGGATCTGGCTCCGTCAAAAAACCATGCTAGAGCAAAAAAGAAAATAGCAAATGGATAAAAGTAATCGAAATAAGGGTAATTTTTATTTTTTAAAAAAATTAGAAAAAAGAATATAGGTACGATAACACTGTCATAAATTCGAATCGTGCCAGAGTTAAATTGCCAATCAAACCATTGTTTATATAAAATAAAATTAGCGATAGAAACACAAATAAATAAACAAGGAATAAATGCTGAAACGACGATTAATGCTAGGCCATGTTCTATATTTTTTATATTCCTTAACTCATATGTCAAAGCAGAAAATATAAATAATAATGTTATCGCAGACCAAAGCTCTTGAAACTGAAAAATACTATAAGTTGTTATCTGTATAGCAGTTAATACACCAATTAGAAAA
The DNA here is from genome assembly GCF_001605885.1 of Acinetobacter lactucae. Lineage (GTDB taxonomy): Bacteria > Pseudomonadota > Gammaproteobacteria > Pseudomonadales > Moraxellaceae > Acinetobacter > Acinetobacter lactucae. The sequence continues at coordinate 157,227 of NZ_LRPE01000039.1, forward strand.
AAAATAGTTTGAGTGAAAATTGAATATTCTATTTTTTTTGTAAAGATTAAAACTGATAAAGCAGATAATGCTAAGGGGAATTGTAATAGGCGAAGCTCATCATATTGAAAGACAGACCAATCAATTTGATAACCCAGTAATGCCACAATTAGATAAATTGCTATTAAGAGGAATTGTATTTTGTTTTTTAACATTTTTATTTTCTTCAATAAAAAAGAGAGGCCCAAACCTCTCTTTTTTATTTATCTTAATATTAAGATGCAGCACATCCTTTAGGAGCAAGTGCTTTATTATTTGTATCTGTAATACCTGTAGTGGCACAAGTCCAAATTCCAGTTGCACCAACTCTTGTCCAAGTCATTACTGCACCTGTAACTTGAGAAGGAGCATTTTTAACTGTACATGCAATAGTTCCCGCACCACTACCAGCTGCAAAACCAGTTACAGCAATATCACAATTTGATGTAGTTGCTTGAAGACCAAGATCAGTTAGGGTAACTGCTTCTCCATTATTAATTCGCTCTTCTGCTACAGTTTTACCTGCTGAAATCTCTGACAAACTTGCTGTTAATTTAGATTTTGCTTGATACTTACTATACTGTGGAATCGCAATTGCTGCCAAAATACCAATAATGGCAACTACGATCATGAGTTCAATTAATGTAAAACCTTTTTGTGCATTCATAGCCTTTTCCCCAAAGATTGTATGTATGTTTTTATATAAGCTTTTTCAGCTATCAACTATATTGCAGCATCCATGCCAACTTTTATTCTAATTAAAAAACAATAAGTTATTTTATTTCAATAAATATTAAATATAAAATCGATGTAAATAATTGACAAAAAATGTCATAGAGCTTTTTATAAAACCAAATCACAAATTAAAAAAAACAAATTACCCACTTCAAATTTTATATTTGTTTTTGTGAATAAAATCTCTTTAAAAATGAATAAATAAGTGACATTTTTTGTCAGTCACCTTTAAAATTAAAAAAATTAGCTAGTATAGGCATGTTACAAGGCTAATTAATTAAGAATAATCGGAGTATTACCCAACTCATTGGATTGATCAGGCATATTTTCATCATAAAACCGTGACATCACCTCTCCAATTTGTTGTACGCCAATTACTACGGCCTGTTGATATTCTTTTTGTTTAAGCTTTTGTACTATTGCCTCACAAATCTGTTGCCAGACTTGCTCGTTAGTCGCATTTCGAATACCACGATCAAATACGATCTCTACTGTCCGTTCACATAAATTTAGGTATAACAATACGCCACTATTTAATGCAGTGTCCCAAACACCTAATTCTGCAAATAATTGCTGTGCTCTTAAACGGGTATTTTGTCTATAGGCTTGTGACACCGGAATATGGCCTTCAATTACAACCTGTATTTCCCCAGCATGCCCATGTTCTGCTTGCTGTACAGCATCAGCAATAGCTTCTTTATCTTGTTTTGAAAAATATCGGCTACTGGCTGGCAAGTAACAAAAATGCTTGAACCAACGCTTTAGGCTAGGTTCTACAGATTCCTCAATTTTGGGCTGAGTAATAATTTGTGTTGTTTCTGATGTTGTTACCATGAGCCTGAAGCACCTCCTCCGCCAAAACGGCCTCCGCCGCCGCCATAGCCTCCGCCACCTCCGCCGAAGCCACCTCCGCGTCCACCGCCACCAGAACCACTTAAAATAGCCTGTAAAATAAGTTGGGCAATAGAAGTAATGAGTAAAAAGAAAATACCAAAACCAAGTAGTAAGCTAGTGACTAGCCCTGCGCCATTTACAAAACCTGCTACCGCGGCAGCAACACCTGCTGTAGATGCACTAAGCGGACGACCGACAATAAATGAGCCCACAATTCCAGCAACAAGAATAAATAAAGACATTGTCAGCGTTGTTTGCTTCGCCTGTTGTTCTTCAGCAGCTCGATGCTGACGTTCTTTTAAATCTTGCGCAGCTTGCTGAGCTACTTCTGGGTCAAGATTTAAAATTCTTCCGATTTCATCAAGACCTGCACTCAGACCTTGTGCATATTGAGCTTGTTTAAAATAAGGTGTAATTTGGTTTCGAATAATCCGACTTGCCACAATATCAAGCAACACGCCTTCTAAGCCATAACCAGTTAGTATTTGTATACGGCGGTCATTTACAGCGACTGCAATCAGTAATCCATTGTCACGTTTAGCTGAACCTAATTGCCACTTTTCACCAACACGTAATGCATAATCAAAGATATCTTCTTGACCAGTTGTGGGAACAATCACAATACCAATCTGCGCTTTGCCTTGTTGGTATAAACTTAGAATTTTTTGATCAAGTTGCTGCTTCTCAGCCTCGCTTAAGATATTGGCTTGATCAATCACAGGCTGGTTTAAAGTTGGCAAACCACGAATTGATTCACCATCAGCCATATCATTAGCAACTTGGACTTGAGGCGCAGCACTTGAAGCAGCTTGCCCCTCTAGTTTAGTTGCAGAAGCTTGAGTTTGTTGCTTTTGAATAAGTTTGCCAGCAACTACTGTATCAGTCTCATCCGTAGCAGTTGCAATATTACTTTCACTCCATGCCGTATTCTGAAAAAGAACACCACAACACAGCAAAATCAAGGTCGAAATAAAGACCTTAATTTGCTTTGATTGAAGCAATAGAGTATCTCTCATACGGCACTTCCTTGATTTAAATTAATCAAAAGAAACTTTTGGAGCCTGTTGAGCAGATGCTTCTGCAGAGAAATTGGCTTTTGGATGCATACCAATTACTTTTGCTGTTACTGCCTGCGGGAACTGACGCACATATGAGTTATAGTCTTGTACTGTTGTAATATAACGATTACGTGCAACAGCAATACGGTTTTCAGTACCTTCAAGCTGAACTTGTAATTCTTGGAATTGAGTATTGGCTTTCAAGTCTGGGTAATTTTCCGAAACAGCAATGAGTCGAGATAATGCCCCTGTTAATTGACTTTGAGCCTGTTGATATTTTTCAAGTAAAGCGGGATCTTCTAAAACTTCTTTATCAACTTTTAAACCTGCAACATTAGAACGTGCCTGAGTTACTTCGGTTAATACTTGCTCTTCGTGCTTAGCATAGCCTTTCACTACGTTCACAAGGTTTGGTACCAAATCTGATCGACGTTGATATTGGTTTTGTACTTCAGACCACGCTGCTGTTACAGCCTCATCTTTTACTTGTAGAGTGTTATAGCCACATCCCGAAAACAGTAAGGTACTGGCAAGTGTTGTTGCGATCGCAAATTGTTTCAACATTTTCATCGTCACATTATCCTCAAGTTTTTCTTTATATTTTTAACCTCTTTACCTGATTGTATGATGAATTTGGCAATATTGTGTTGCTTTTATTTTATTGATTTTAAAAAACCGGATTTTTAAATCCGGTTATCTATTAGCTCAATCTTTGATGTTTTTCTTGTTCAAAGCTTGCCATTTGATGTTCTTCTGCTAAAGAGCTTTTCCAATAATTAACCATCCTGCCATAATCTTTTTGACCCGGATGGAAGTCTTTTTTGTAATATACGAAATATTCAGGCATTAACTGAACGAGCATCTTAGCCAGCAAGTACAATCCAAATAAATTCCCTCCAATTTTAGGTAAACTGTTCCATTTATCTTGCCAAAATAAACGTGTTGTCCCATAAAAAGCGAGACTCGCAAATCCTGTAGTGACACTACGCATCAATAAACGACGGATACGATCATCACCATATACATGTTGATAGACATCAAATGCGACCGAACGGTGTTCAATTTCTTCAATCGCATGCCATACCCAAAGTTTTAGCGCATCTTCATCTAGCGTTCTTAATAGCTCTGGATGCTGCAATATATATCCCCCAAGTAAAGCAGTGAAATGCTCAAATGCACAGGTCAATGCCAATTGCAGCTTAGGTGGAATTGTTCTTAAATATTTATCGCGCTGATTTAGCCAATTTTGAAAACTGTCCAGATTATAATCATCACGTCGCCACGCTTCATTAAATTCGCCATGTGCTTTGGAATGCATGGCCTCTTGCCCAATAAAAGCCGCAATTTGTGCTTGTAGCTGAGGATCTGAAACTTTATCACGTACGTTACGTACGCTATTTACAAAAAATTGCTCACCCACTGGAAACGTCGATGAAAGTGCAGTTAAAAAATGCGACATGAGAGGTGAATTTGCAAAATAGTGCCGCTTGATCGCTTTGGGATTAAATTCAAGACGACGCACTGTAATACCCAACGCTTTTCGACGATTTAAATATGATTTTTCTGCCGTCATACCTGCCATGTTCATATTCAACACCTATTGTATTGAAGAAGGAAGTTTCGAGTATGTCGCGAGCTTAAAAAGCTAAAAAGGGCAAAAAAGCTTATTATATTTGCCAAAAACATCAAAGTGACTAATGGTAGACAATAAAAAAGCCTACTTGAAGTAGGCTTTTTTATTGTCTTTTAACAAATGGCTTTATTAAACACCAAGATAGTCCAAAATGCCTTCGGCAGCTTGACGGCCTTCCCAAATCGCAGTCACGACTAGATCTGAACCACGTACCATATCACCACCAGCAAAGATTTTCGGGTTTGAGGTCTGGAATTTGAATTCTTGCTTTTCAACTGCCACAACACGGCCTGAACCATCAAGATTGATATTCACATTACCGAACCAGTCTGCTGGGCTTGGGCGGAAACCGAAAGCAAGTAAAACTGCATCAGCTGGTAATACTTCTTCAGAACCTGGGATTGGCTCAGGGCTACGACGGCCACGACTATCTGGTTCACCCATTTGTGTCGTTACCACTTTTACGCCTGTTACTTTGCCGTTTTCACCAACAATCTCGATCGGTTGACGATTGAATAGGAATTTTACACCCTCTTCGTAGGCATTTTTTACTTCACGCGCAGAGCCTGGCATGTTGCTTTCATCACGACGGTATGCACAAGTTACATCGTGAGCGCCTTGACGTAAAGAAGTACGGTTACAGTCCATAGCGGTATCACCACCACCAAGTACAATTACTTTTTTACCATCTAAGCTGATGTATTCACTTGGGTCTTTTTCCCAACCTTGGCAACGGTTCACGTTAGAGATCAAGAAATCAAGTGCATCATAAACACCATCAAGATCTTCACCTGGGAAACCACCCTTCATGTAGGTGTAAGTACCCATACCCATGAATACAGCATCATATTCTGCAAGTAATTCATCAATCGTGATGTCTTTACCAATTTCCGTATTTAAACGGAATTCGATGCCCATACCTGTGAAAATTTCACGACGGCGTTTCATTACATCTTTTTCCATTTTAAATTCTGGAATACCGAATGTAAGTAAGCCACCAATTTCAGGACGCTTATCGAATACAACTGGTTTAACGCCACCGCGAGCTAGAATATCCGCACAGCCTAAACCTGCTGGACCCGCACCAATAATTGCAACTTTTTTGTCAGTCCATTTTACGCCTGACATATCTGGACGCCAGCCCAAAGCAAAAGCTGTATCATTGATATATTTTTCAGCATTACCAATCGTCACTGCACCAAAACCATCATTTAAGGTACAAGCACCTTCACATAAACGGTCTTGTGGACATACGCGACCACATACCTCAGGTAGCGTGTTCGTTTGGTGACAAAGCTCAGCAGCTTGGAAAATTTGGCCTTCAGCGATCAGTTTTAACCAGTTTGGAATGTAGTTATGTACAGGACATTTCCATTCGCAATATGGGTTACCACAGCCTAAACAACGGTGAGTCTGATTAGTGACAGTTTCCGATGTAAAAGGTTTATAAATTTCCACAAATTCTGCTTTGCGGACAGTAATATCTTTTTTCTCTGGATCTTGACGTGGTACATCCAGAAATTGAAAGTCATTATTTAGGCGTTCTGCCATGTCTCTCTCCGTGGGTAGGCGCGGATTTCCTTGTTGCCCGCACCTGCCTATGTCTTTGCAGTCGTGGAATTATTGTGGGTCAGCTTGTGTTGTTTTCAAAAGCGTTTGCAAGTTAGCAGCTTTTGGTTTCACAAGCCAGAATTTACGGCTGTAGAAATCGAACTCATTGCGGATTTTATAAGCCCAAGCACTACCAGTTTCTTTGATGTGCTCATCGATAATACGCAACAAGAACTCTTTATGATCTTCCATAGATTCTGTTGAAATACGATTTAAATCAATCAACTCGTGGTTGTAGTAATCTACGAAGTCATTATCGAGGTCAAGTACATAAGCAAAACCACCAGTCATGCCCGCACCAAAGTTATGGCCTACTTTACCAAGTACAGTCACAACACCACCTGTCATATATTCACAGCAGTGATCACCCGCACCTTCGATTACAGCAAATGCGCCAGAGTTACGAACTGCAAAACGCTCACCCGCTGTACCTGCTGCAAAAAGCTTACCGCCAGTTGCACCATACAAACAGGTGTTACCAATAATTGCTGTGTTTTGTGTTTGGAAAGGTGAACCTTGTGGTGGGAAAATCGAAATACGACCACCAGCCATACCTTTACCTACATAGTCGTTTGCATCACCTTCAAGACGGATGTGTAAACCACCAGCATTCCAAACACCAAGAGACTGACCAGCTGTACCAGTTAAGTTCATTACAACTGGATGTGCTTCCATACCCAAGTTGCCGTAGCGACGAGCAATTTCACCTGACACACGAGCACCGATTGAACGGTCACAGTTCACGACGTTGAAGTTGAACTGACCACCAGCACTTGACTCAATTGCAGGAAGCATTTCAGCAACCATTTTCTCAGCCAATACACCTTTATCAAATGGTGCATTACCTTGTACCTCACAGTACTGTGCTTTACCTTCAGCAGAAGGATGTGAGGTTAACAATGCACTTAAATCAAGGTGAGCATGTTTTTCAGTTTCACCCGGTAATACTTCAAGCAAATCAACACGACCAATTAAGTCTTTCAATGAAGAAACACCTAATGCAGCCAACCATTCACGAGTTTCTTCCGCAATAAAGTGGAAGAAGTTGATGAGCATTTGCGGCTCGCCAATGTAGTGTTCTTGACGTAAATGATCTTGCTGCGTTGCAACACCGGTTGCACAGTTATTTAAGTGACAAATACGGAGGTATTTACAACCTAAAGCGATCATTGGTGTTGAACCAAAGCCAAAACTTTCAGCACCTAAAATTGCTGCCTTGATCACATCAAGACCAGTTTTTAGACCACCATCTGTTTGTACACGTACTTTCCCGCGCAAATCGTTTACACGAAGTGCTTGATGTGCCTCACTAAGACCCAATTCCCATGGAGAACCCGCATGGTGAATTGAAGAAAGTGGAGATGCTGCTGTACCACCGTCATAACCTGAAATGGTAATGAAGTCTGCATAAGCTTTTGCAACACCAGCTGCAATTGTTCCCACACCCGGTTCAGATACCAATTTCACAGATACCATTGCTTTCGGGTTAACTTGTTTCAAGTCAAAAATTAACTGAGACAAATCTTCAATTGAGTAAATGTCGTGATGTGGCGGAGGTGAAATTAGCGTTACACCTGGTACCGAGTAACGTAAACGCGCGATTAAGCCATTTACTTTACCACCTGGTAACTGACCACCCTCACCTGGTTTTGCACCTTGAGCAACTTTAATTTGCAATACTTCAGCAGAAGTTAGATATGCAGGAGTTACACCAAAACGACCAGATGCGATCTGTTTGATTTTCGAGTTACGAATTGTTCCGTAGCGAACAGGATCTTCACCGCCTTCACCAGAGTTTGAACGGCCACCAATCGTGTTCATCGCGATTGCAATTGCTTCATGTGCTTCTGGAGAAAGAGCACCTAAAGACATACCTGCCGAGTCAAAACGAGGTAAGATATCTTCAACTGATTCAACTTGCTCAACTGGAATTGAATTCGTTGTTTTTAGCTTAAATAAGTCACGGATTGTCGCTACTGGACGGTTATTTACCAACTCAGCATATTCTTTAAAGTCTTCGTATTTACCAGACCGAACTGCTTTGTGTAATGAGTTAATCACGTCTGGATTGAACGCATGATACTCTTTATCAAATACGAACTTAAGCAAACCACCTTGATCAATTGGCTTACGATTTGACCAAGCTGTCGCTGCTAATTTTTTCTGGTCTTTTTCAAGGTCAGCAAAGGTTGCGCCCTGAATACGGCTTGGAACGCCCAAGAAACATTGATCAACAACTTCAGATGACAAACCTACCGCTTCAAAAAGCTGACCACCGCGATAAGAAGCAACTGTAGAGATACCCATTTTTGAAAGAACTTTTAATAAGCCTTTCTCAATACCTTTACGGAAGTTTGCTTGCGCATGGATTGGATCACCTAAAAGCTCACCTTTAGCAATCAAATCATTGATCACGTCATATGCAAGGTATGGATAAACTGCGGTTGCACCAAAACCAAGTAATACCGCAAATTGGTGCGGATCACGTGCAAAACCAGTTTCAACCATGATGTTTGCATCAGTACGTAAACCAGTTTTGATGAGGTAATGGTGTACTGCACCTGTTGCAAGTGCTGCATTTGCTGGCAATAAACCTTGACGGATATTTTTATCTGTTAAAACGATTAAAGTCTTGCCGTCACGAACTGCTTGTGCTGCTTCTTCACAGATACGTGTGATTGCAGCTTGCAAACCTTCTTCTTCAGCATAGTTTAAATTGATATCAACTGCTTCATAACCCGGACGCTCAATGCTACGGATTTGCTGCATTTTTGAATTTGACAATACAGGGCTAGAGATGATGATACGGTCAGCATGCTCAGGACCTTGCTCAAATACATTCTGCTCACGACCCAAACAGGTTTCGAGCGACATTACAATTGACTCACGTAGCGGGTCAATTGGCGGGTTTGTCACTTGAGCAAACTGTTGACGGAAATAATCTGTCACGTGTCGTACTTGACGAGACAATACAGCCATTGGCGTATCATCACCCATTGAACCAACAGCTTCTTGTCCGCTCTCAGCGATTGGACGTAACAACTGGTCACGCTCTTCAAATGTCACCATAAACATTTTTTGAGCCGCTTTTAAAGCATCGCCAGTTAAGCCTTTATCGATTAATTGTTCTTCAAGTTCTGGGTTTGCATTTAAACGAATCGCATGATCACGTAACCACTCACGGTACGGGCGCATGTTTTTCAAATGCGTACTAACATCTTTAGTATCAAGTACTTTACCTGTTAAGGTATCAACTACCAAAATTTGACCAGGGCCTACACGGCCTTTAGAAACTACATCTTCAGGCTCATAACCCCAAACACCTATTTCAGATGCCAAGGTAATGTAATCATTTTTGGTAATTACCCAACGCGCAGGACGCAAACCGTTACGGTCAAGCATACAGATCGCATGACGGCCATCTTGAATAACAAGACCAGCTGGGCCATCCCAAGCTTCCATATGTTTAGAGTTGAACTCATAAAATGCGCGTAAGTCTGCATCTAAAGTTTCTACGTTTTGCCAAGCTGGTGGTACGAGCATACGTAAGGCACGGAATAAATCCATACCACCACCCACCAAGATCTCAAGCATGTTATCTAAGCTTGAAGAGTCCGAACCTGTACGGTTAACGATTGGGTTAAGCTCAGTAAGACCAGGTAATAATGGGTTTTCAAATTTAGGAGTACGCGCCAATGCCCAGTTACGGTTTGCTGTAATTGTGTTGATTTCACCATTATGAGCAAGGTAACGGAATGGTTGAGCCAAAGGCCAACGCGGTAATGTATTGGTGGAGAAGCGTTGGTGGAATACCACAATATGTGATTTTAAACGCTCATCTGCCAAGTCTGTATAGAACTCAGCAATTGCAGCCGGCATCATCAAGCCTTTATAGCTGATCACTGTCGAACAAAGCGTAGTCACATAAAATAATGGATCATTTTGTAATTGTTGTTCTGCACGGCGACGTGCCAAGAATAATTTACGGTTAAACTCAACCTCAGTTACTCCCATTGGACAGTTCACAATAACCTGTTCAAAAGCAGGGAGAGATTGAAGTGCAATTTCACCTAGTGCATCGTTATTAGTCGGGACAACACGCCAAGCCAGTACGCGTAAGCCTTCTGCCTCAATTTCTTTATTTAAAATATTTTTAGAATGTTGCGCTAATGCCGGATCAATATTTAGAAATACCGTACCTACAGCAAAAATCTCACTCAGTGTAATATCACTCAGTTTTTTTGCTTCATCACGAAAAAATTGCTTTGGCATCGCCAATAATAAGCCGCAACCATCTCCCGTCTTGCCATCTGCGGCAATACCACCACGGTGCGTCATGCAACTTAAACTGTGAATCGCGGTTTCTACAAGATGATGACTTGATTCACCCTTCATATGGGCGATCAGTCCAAAACCACAGTTATCCTTAAACTCATCAGGCTGATATAAACCTTGAGCGGGAGCTACAGTATTAGGCGATGGCATGTGCATAGCGTACCCTTCTTTCAATAAGGCTCTTTCGAGCGTCAAACAAACAACTTCTTTTTGCGATAGTGCCTACGGACGACAGTTAGCTCAATGTTTCACAAAAAAAAATTTTGGGCTGATAAGCCAATATACGCTGTTCCATTTTTACGTACACTGGTTTTTGCTAGAAAAATGTTTTGACTTATTTCGCACTCTTTTAAAGCAGTTCGACCCCACGACTCTGCATAGAATTCACTCTTTAGAGCGCCAAAATAGTTTACAGCACATTAATAAGCACAAGAATAAAGCAAAAACTATGCCAATATGATTTTTATAATTTAAGTATTTATTTTTGTTAAAAATAGCTAGGTTTTATTCGCGTTATCATTTTAATAAATGACTAAATATGCACCACAGAAGATCAAAAAATATATGCTCGTCCTCTTTTTGCACTATATTCGTGCAATTTATACTTATAATTAATTGCCTCGTGTGCCCTCATTTGTTGCATTTTTCGTAGAAGGTTCAGTTGTACGATTTTGTTGAACCCTTTTAGCCGCATCAGCAGCTGAATTAGACTGATGTACATCCACAACATTCCCTTCAGCATCTCGACGAATAATGGTTGTTCGAGTTGTAGAGTTTGTTGAAGGAGCAGCCACTTTAGGTGATGTATTCACAGCTCCACCTACCCCGGTCCCTATGAGCAAAGACTCATCAATTTTAGGTAAGGCAGCAGGACGTAACCGCACTTCATAAGTTTGACTAATGCCACCTTTCATCTCATCCGCCCCTAAATCATTAACTAATGGCGCATATGTAGAGAATTGTTGCGGTTGAGGTTTAATTGATTCAGGTAAATCAAGATTAAGTTGGGTTAACTGCTGAATTGCATCTTCAGAACGTTTAAACACCCCATATGTCAAAACATATTGTTCAGATTGCTTCTCTCCACTTAAACGGAAGTAGATAAATTTATTACGATCATTACGATTTTTTAAAAAGTTTTTAACAATATCTTCATCAGACGCGCGGAAAAGCTCAAGCGTCCATTGTTTCTTGTTTTCATTAATGAACTTTGTACCACGAAACTCAGCCTCGTGCTGACCTGAAGCGACTGTACGGGTTGTTAAATCAAGAGGCCTAACTTCATCAGCTAAAGCCCCTAAGTTAGCCGTTGTTGCTACTTTTTCCGGCTGAATTTGCACTGGCGTATCTGAATCAGCTGCTTTTTCAACTTCAACAAGCTTCTTACTATCGGTCATTACCCAAAAAATAAAAGCCAAAAACAAGCAGACGATACCACCCACCAACCAGATATATTGTTGAACATTCTGCCAAAGTGTACGTGATACAGTCATGTGTTACCTTAATTTATTATCCGTGTTGATTCGCCAAAATAGCTTGTTTCATGAGCTCAACATCAAAGTCTTTGGTAATTACTGCTTTTCCAAGTTGTTTTAACAACACTAAACGTAATTGACCATTGAGGACTTTCTTATCATGCGCCATATATCCAAGGAATTCATCCAATGGAATTTTTGGACATGATATCGGCAAATTAGCGCGTTGAATAATTTTTTTTGTACGCTCTACATCATCGCTTGAAATCCAACCTAAACGTTGTGATAAATCAGTTGCCATCACCATGCCAGTCGCTACTGCTTCACCATGTAACCAAGTACCATAACCAAGGTAAGATTCAATCGCATGACCAAAAGTATGGCCTAAGTTCAGTAAAGCTCTTTCGCCTTGCTCTTTTTCATCGTTGGCAACAATTCGTGCTTTATGAGCACATGAACGATAAACTGATTCTGCTAAAAGTTCAGCATCTCGTCCAATTAACCCATCCATATTCTGCTCTAACCAAACCAGAAAATCAGCGTCGCCTAACAAAGCATATTTAATGACTTCTGATAATCCAGCAGATAACTCTCGATCAGGTAAAGTATCGAGTTGAGCCATATCAGCCAAAACAACTTGAGGTTGCTGAAATGCGCCCAACATGTTCTTACCAAGAGGATGATTAATACCTGTTTTACCACCCACACTTGAGTCTACTTGTGAAAGGAGCGTAGTTGGAACTTGAACAAAATAAACACCACGCTGGAAACATGCCGATGCAAAGCCGGCCATATCACCAATAACACCACCACCCAAAGCTAAAACCGTACAATCACGATTAAAACCAGCTTCAAGTAAAGCATCAAAAATCAAATTTAAATGTTGAATATCTTTATATTTCTCACCATCTGGCAAAATGCAAGTCGCTACAGTTTTACCTAAACTTTTTAAAGCTTCTTGATAATGAGATAAATATAAAGGAGCAACCGTTTCGTTACTCACGATCATAACCTGTTGACCATGAAGATAAGGCTCAAGCAACTGCTTAGGATCCAGTTGACTGCCAATAAAAATAGGATAACGGCGTTCGCCTAATTCAACATGTAAAGTTTGCATGAGTTTATAAAACCACAAGTAAGTTTGGCTATTTTAGCGGGTTGGACAAAATAAGTTGCAAAATCTTTTGAGCAAGATCACGAGCAGCACCCTGATTGGTTTCAATCGTGTAATGCGCAACTTCACGATATAAAGGGTCACGTATTTTTAACAAATCACGTAATTTTTGTTCAGGGTTTTCAACTTGTAATAGAGGTCTGTTTTTATCACGATAAGTTCGTTGTAATTGTAATTCTACGGGGGTGTACAGATAAACAACTATACCACGTTGCTTTAGAAATTCGCGATTGGGTGCTTGAGTAATCGCCCCTCCTCCTGTCGCTAATACTAAGGCCTTACGGGAGGTCAACTCATTTATGACTACGGTTTCACGAGTACGAAATCCAATTTCCCCTTCTTTCTCAAAAATCCAGGGAATAGTGGCGCCTGTTTTGCGTTCAATTTCATGATCACTATCTAAAAATTCACGCCCTAATAGTTCGGCTAAATGACGTCCAACGGTTGTTTTTCCTGCCCCCATGGGCCCTACCAAATAAATATTTGGCAGGGTTTCAAACGCTTTGCTTGGCAAGGCGCCACCTATTTCAATTGCTTTCATTAAAAAATATATTAATGATTTCTCACCAAAGTGTCATTAACAATTCGTGGCGTAACGAAAATCAATAACTCTTGCTTATCATCAGATTTCACATCTTTTCTAAATAAACGCCCAACTACAGGAATGTCTCCAAAGAAAGGAACCTTGGTTTGTGAGTTAGAAGTCGTCTGCTCAAATACCCCTCCTAAAATAACAGTTTCACCATTATTGACCAGTACATTGGTATTGATATTATTTTTATTTAAAATTAACTCACCATTAGGTGCTTCACCAGCAACAGAATCCTTTGAAATATCCAATTTCATTTGAATTTTACCGTCAGGGGTAATGCTCGGAGTAACGTCCAGGCTTAAAAGCGCATCTTTAAAAGAAGTACTTGCTGTAGCGCCAGCAGCAGAATTCGTTGTGGTTTGATAAGGGACTTGTTGACCTGTCGCCACTCTGGCAGATTGTTTATCTGCGGTCATCACTTTAGGTGTGGAAATTACCTCACCATAGCCATCAGCTTGTAGGGCAGAAAGTTCAAGATCAAGCATGAAATCCGACATACTGATCAAGCCAAAGGCAATACTTCCAGCTGGATTAGTTACCCCTAAATCGACATTTAAATTATCTGGACGTTCAATCGTGTATTTGTAACCACCTGTGGTTTCATCTTTTTTAGGTTCTCTTAGATTCCACAAGGTCGTTTCACTCCCACCAACTAACAAATTATTATTGTTAGTAATCCCTTGCGATAATATGCCCCATTTAACGCCGAGTTCTTTCGTAAAAGAAGTAGAGGCTCTTACAATACGAGCTTCAACCATGACTTGTTTGATCTGCACATCAATCAAATCAATCATTTTACGAACTTTATCAATGTTCTGGGAAGTATCATTTATAATCAAAGTGTTGGTACGCGTATCAGCAACAGCACTACCTCGGAAGCTCAATAAACTTTCTAAAGCAAGAGAGTCTGAATTTGAGGTACGGTTTGCGACAGCAGTCTTACCATCCCGGGTATCTTCAATTAGCTTCAGCACATCTGCTGCTTTTGCATAGTTCAAACGAATATAATCCGTTTGGATCGGTGCTAATTTAATAGTTTGTGCTAAAGCTTTTGCTTCATCATCTTCTGCTTTGATTAACTCAGCGACTGGAGCAATCCAAATAACGTTACCATTTCTACGTTTATCTAAATTTTTAGTTTTTAAAATAATATCAAGTGCTTGGTCCCATGGAACGTCTTTTAAACGTAAAGTGATGTTCCCTTGCACACTGTCAGCCGCAACCATATTAATGCCAGTAAAATCTGCCAATAATTGTAAAACGCGTCGAACTTCAATATCTTGGAAATCAAGAGAAAGTTTATTCCCAGAATAATTAGATGGCTTAGATGAAGGGTTTACAGTTTTATCTTGAGGACGCTTTAGGCTAATGGTTAATTTATTTTCCGCCTGATAAGCCATATATTCATAGCTACCAGTGGATTGGATCGTAATAACACCATTGCCTTTTTCGTTATAAGATTCAATTGTCGAAACAAGCGTAGCAAAATCATTAACATTTAAGCGTTTAGCTAAATGCGCGGGAATTTTAGAACCTAATGTTTTTACTACAACTTTGCTACCTTGTTGCTGCACATCAACAGGGGTATTACTACCTAGCAAATCGATAACAATAAGGCCTTCTCCTTGACCACCGCGCTGAAAGCCAATATTTGAAACACCTTGGGGTTGCATCACACTTGTTTGTGCGGGCTTCGCTATAGCTTGAGCTGTATTAATTTTTAAAATAAAAGTATTGCCTTCAATACGAGTAGTAAAAGCACCTGCTTCTTTTAAATTTACAGTCAAACGTGAACGCTGATTATCAGAGCTTACATCGACAGAGCTCGCCTCATTCGTTCCAATCGCTACTTTTGACTGTGTGAGATTCTGCTGCGCTTTATTAAAATCTAAAATCAAACGTGAAGGATTTTCAAGTTGATATGCTTGTGGTTGCGGCGGCAAACCATTAAACATCACTCGAATTTCCGTACCCTGACCCGCTATTTGCGTCGGTACAATATTAATCATGCTGACCTGTGCAGACGCAACCTGCATAATTGCAATTGCTACAGCTCCCATAGAAAACTGACGGAATACGTGATTCATTGTCTAACCATCCCCAATAAATAATCTTTAAAAATAATTTTTTCTTTGTTATTCCCTAAATTTTAGGGTGCGGGTCCAATTAACACTAAGGTTCTTGGTCTTTCCACATAGCCTTCTCGTCCATCAGGGATAATTTCCACCAGATCAATCTGAGTCGGACCAATATGGGTAATTCGACCTTGATTCATCCCGATATAGTTCCCGACCTGTACTCGCTCAATTTGTTGATCAGGTGTTTGGATCAGAGCCATGACTTGCCCGCGGCTGTTACGCATGCTGCCTTTCATATTTAAGGATTCTAATGCATAGCTTTCAAGGGGTTGAGGTGCTCGTGAGAAATTCGGATATACCCGTTTTCCCGCCATAATCTTGAGTTCAGCAGCAAGCGAGCTTGGTAAAAATGGGCTCTTTAACTGATGGGCTGCATAATTAAACTGTGGGACAGGTGTAAAAACAGGCGCTGGCTTTATAGCTTGCGGTGGCTGATTACGTATGTCGGCCATTTGCTGATTTACGGCATCAATTCTCGAGTCGCATCCGACTAAAACCAAGCCCACCCCAAGAGAAAGTAAAATTTTCTTTAATTTCATTAATTATCCTCCTACTTTCGCTTTGACTTCTTGATAGAAGGAATATTTACATTATGGCTATCGGAGGTGTTGGCTTGCGTCTCACCATTTCCCCCTTGTGGGTCATTATTATTTTGGTTTTCCCCAGCGCCCATATAGCGATAAGTTTTTGCTTTGATAGAATAATTAAGCACAGGAATATCTGATTTACTATCCTTAACAGGAGCAGCTTCAACAATAAAATCATGCATCGTCACAATACGCGGTAATGCCGCAATACTGCTCACGAAAGCACCGAAAGCGTGATAATCGCCTGTTGCCTCAATCGTAATCGGCTGTTCAATAAAAATTTCCTGCTTCACTTCATCTTCTAAACGGATATTTTTAAACTTCAGACCAGAATTCACTCCCGTTAAGTTAATATCTTCAACTAAACTTGGAATTTCGGTTTCTTTTGGCAATTGTTCTAACTGCTGATTGAAGTTGGCTTGCATTTCTTGAAGTTGAAGCTGATATTGCTGCAAGTTACGTAATTTTGAGTCTTTTTCTCGAAACTCATTTAATAAATTACTTTCTTGTGCCTGAGCATTATCAATTGCTTGGAGCTTTGGCTGGATAGTAACAAAATAGCCCAAGGCCAATACAGCAAAGAAAATAAAAATCCAACACGTAATTTTCACAGATAATGGCCAACTGCCATAGCTGTTCATATCGAGTGTATTAAATTGCTGAAGAAATTTTTCTAAAGTGATCTTTTTTTTCTTAGATGGAGCTTGTTCTAAAGACAGCTCATGAAGTTCATGAGGACTCATTTTGCTACCTCCTTATCCGTACCTACAGACGTATTGGCGGTATCATCTGTTGTAGTCACTCCCATTTCCCCTACATCAACAGTAACAACAAAACTGCCATAGCTATCTTCTACTCGAGGAAGCAAAGAACTTACAGCCTTATCTTTTTTCTCTTCAGTCGCTAAGAAAGAATTCATAAAAGCGTTGCGATACCATGGTGATGCTTCGAGATTACGTAATAACTCTGCAACTGTATTTGGACTTTCCGCTTTACCTTCAATGGTAAATTTATCTCCAGTTCGGCTGAATTTAGTCAAATACATGGCTGCTGGAGTCACGCGTACCAATTCATCCACCAAACGTACAACGACTGGACGCTGGCTTTGTAAGCCTTGAATGAGCTTCATACGCTCAATAATTGCGTCACGCTGTTCTTGCAAGCCATTTAAGGTTTTAAGCTGTTGATCTAGATTCTGGTTTGTACTGATAATGAGTTGATTCGCTTGTTCTTGATCACTGAGTTTTTGATTCAAATAAAACCACCCAGAAAATACAGTGGTTATCCCCAAAACAACGACCCCAAAACATAAAATAATAAATTGTTTTTTGCGCTGCTCCCGAAGCCCATCACGCCAAGGGAGTAAATTAATTGTTGCCATTAATCAAAACTCCTTAAGGCCAAGCCACACGCCACCATTAATGATGAGGCATCATTTTCAATTTTTTGAATATCGACTTGAGGAGAAAAGCCCATTTGTAAAAACGGATTAGCAATAGTGACTCGGTAACCAAGTTTTTGCTGCAACAATTTCGCAAGGCCTGGAATGTTGGCATTACCACCTGCAAGCAAAATATGATCTATTTCATTGAATTGGGATGAAGAGAAGAAAAATTGTAGAGATCTAGCAGCTTGCTGAACTACAGCATCTAGAAATGGTTCTAAGATTTCGATGTCATAATCATCTGGTAAAGAACGTTCCTTTTTAGCGCGTCCCGCTTCTTCTAATGACAAACCATAACGACTTTGAATTTCCAAAGTAAGCTGTTTACCGCCAAAGACTTGTTCACGGGTGTAAATGATTTTGCCATTTTGCATAACCGATAATGTGGTCATGGTATGGCCAATATCTAAAATACCAATGGTACTTGCACCCATGGGTAAGCTATCAGCAAACACACTAAAAGCACGCTCGACAGCATAACTCTCGACATCAGCAAGTTTAGGCGTTAAATCTACCAGTTCCAGTACTTCTACGCGTGTTTCAACATTTTCTGTGCGCGTTGCGACTAAAAGTACATTCACACGATTTGGATTTGGCAGTCGATCTGGTAAAACCTCAAAATCAAGGCTCACCTCATCCAAAGGGAACGGTATATATTGCTCCGCATCTAATCGAATCTGAACTTCACGCTCATCATCGTTCATATCTGCATCCATTTCGATAGTTTTATGAATAACCGTCGATGTTGGAACAGCAATTGCAGCGTTACTGGTTTGGGGATTTGCTAAATTCATCGCCCTTTCCAAAGCTTCTGCAACTGCTTCAGGATTCAAGATATTTTTTTCAACTACACTGTTCTCAGGTAAAGGTGTTAAAGCATAGCTTTCCACCCAATATTTACCGTTCTTAACAGAGAGCTCTAACAACTTAACAGAAGTCGAACTAATATCGACACCCATTAACCCCTTATTCGGTTTACGATATAACCTGAGCACACTATTGTCCTATTATTTTTTTATCCCCAAAAAAAATTACAAACCAATAATCTCGATCTTTATTTTTACACGGATACAATATCTCATCTAACAATCCGCATGTCTAAAGGCTATACTGACCGCAATTAGTTTGTATTCGATCTTATTAAAGCTTACTTATCATGAAAAAGCTATCCAGTTTGGGCTTCGTGCGTCCAATTTTTTTGATCATTATTATTATCTTAGTCTCACTTCCGATGGGCTTTTATGGCATGTATCTCTATATCGCCCCATCGCTTCCAGAAATGAGTTCACTAAAAAAAGCTCCGCTTTTAAAACCACTACAGGTCTATACTTCAGATAATCAACTGATTGCGGAGTACGGTGGTAAGCTTTCTATTCCGGTTGAATACAAACAAATTCCTCCTGCTTTCATCCATGCATTTTTAGCAGCAGAAGATTCTTCTTTCTTTGAACATAGCGGGATTAGTTTTAAGGGATTAGGTCGAGCTCTGAGCGAAAGTGTGACGGGTTCAGATGTGCAAACTGGTGGTTCAACGATCACCATGCAAGTTGCAAAGAACTATTATTTGAGTCCAGAAAGAACCTTAAAACGTAAAATAACCGAAATCTTTTTGGCTCGAAAAATTGAGCAAAATTTGTCTAAAGAAGAAATTCTCAGTCTCTATGTGAATAAAATCTTCTTAGGGAAAAATGCGTATGGTATCGCGGCAGCAGCTAAAATTTATTATAACAAAAGCATTAATGAGCTCAGCATTGCTCAAATGGCAATGATCGCAGGTTTGCCAAAAGCACCTTCTAAATATAACCCTGTAGTTAATCCTGAGCGCGCACTCGAACGACGTAACTGGATTTTAGGCCGTATGTTACAGCTGGGTTATATTTCTCAAGCAGAATATCAAAAAGCAGTTGCAGAGCCGATTAATTTAAACATGCCCAATCGGGATTTAAATAATATTCATCCCTATGCTGGGGAAATGGTTCGTTCAGAACTTGTAAAGCATTTTGGTGAACAAGCGATTGATTCTGGTTATAAAGTTTACACAACAATTAATGCTAAACGTCAAGCAATTGCAGAAAAAGCTGTGCAAGATGGTCTTGAAGCTTATGACCGTCGTCATGGCTGGCGTGGTGCAGAAGCACATGATAAACCGTTAACTGAATTTAGAGCATATGCCAACACTTATCCTGCACAAGTCACTAAGGTAAATAGCAGCTCTTTTGAAGCATTAATGCAAGATGGCTCAACCGTTACTGTTCAGTGGTCAGGCATGTCATGGGCACGTCCCTATCGTAGTGCAAATAGTGTAGGTGGGGCTCCTTCACGTGCATCTCAAATTGTGAAAGTTAAAGATATTGTTCGTTTACGCCCAAATGATAATAAAACAGCATGGTCTTTAGTTCAGGTTCCAAAAGTTCAAGGTCAACTCATTGCCATCAATCCTAACGATGGTTCAATTGAAGCAATTGTAGGTGGTTATAACTTCTACCAATCAAAATTTAACCGCGCGCTACAAGGTTGGCGTCAACCTGGGTCTACGATCAAACCATTCCTCTATGCTTTAGCATTAGAAAGAGGTATGACCCCCTATAGTATGGTGAATGATAGTCCAATTACGATTGGTAAATGGACACCACGAAACTCTGATGGGCGTTACTTAGGTATGATCCCATTACGTCGTGCTTTATATTTGTCTCGTAACACCGTATCAGTAAGACTTCTACAAACCGTAGGGATTGAACGTACTCGCCAATTATTTATGGATTTTGGTTTACAAGAAGATCAAATTCCACGTAACTACACCATTGCCTTAGGTACTCCTCAAGTATTACCAATTCAAATGGCAACTGGTTATGCAACGTTTGCAAACGGCGGCTACCGTGTTCAACCGCATTTCATTCAACGTATTGAAGATGCTTACGGCAAAGTCATTTATGAAGCCAAACCAGAATACGCATGTATTCCATGTATTAATGCACCTGATACAACGGATGAAGAGCAAAAACCTAAAACGACTGATGATGAAGTCATTGAAGTTACGAATAAAGACATAGAACAGAAAGAAAACGCAGCTAAGCAGCTTAATCTTAAACAGACTGACAAAAACAATAGTCAATATCGCCAAGCTCAACGTATTTTAAAATCAAGCTCTGCTTATGATATGGCGAACATCTTACGTGATGTAATTGAGCATGGTACAGGTCGTGCTGCACTTAAAATTGGCCGTAGTGATTTAGGTGGTAAAACAGGTACTACGAATGATGCAAAAGATGCATGGTTTGCAGGCTTCAACGGCAAGTTAGTGACTGTAGCATGGGTTGGTTTTGACCAACCGACTACGCTTGGCCGCCGTGAATATGGTGGTATTGCTGCATTACCAATCTGGATTAATTTTATGGGTCAAGCATTACAAGGTACGCCAGCAGCTTGGGTTCGTTTAGATAAAGATGCTCAAGGCCCTATTTCTCGTGACAAACAACAAACCGTTACTGAAGTAGGCGATAAGAAAACTTATCGTGCAGCTCCCCCATTAGCACGTCCACTTTATCGCCCAGCACCTCCACAACCGAAACTGAGCAATGACAATGACTTCTCTGATTTACCGGGTGAAGAAATTGTTATTCCATCTAAGGCTGCACCTCCTGCTATGAAACCTTCACAGGAGCCTGCGCCTAAGCGTGAAAAAGATGAATTAGAAAATCTGATTAATCAGATTGAATAATAGAAAAAGCCATCGTTAGATGGCTTTTTTATTGCGCTTCTGAAAGACATAAATTTGAAAAGATGCTGTTACTTCTAATTGTGCTTGCTGCTCTAACTGCAAGCGACGCTCAGGAGAAGCTTTGTAAGCATAAGGCGTCATAGCAATCAGATTTTTTAAAGCCTGTTGATCAAGCACAAAAGGCGCATCAATAATTTGCTCTTGTTTTAGCTCAAACAAATCTTGTAGTTGCTCTACAAACTTTTCTGGCGTGTGAGGATTCACTTGTTCAAAAAGAGCTTCACGCATGGCATACAAATGTTCCGAGGCAGGCGTAACAACTATTAAATAACCCTCATCTTTTAAAACACGCGCAATTTCTGTTTGCGGAATAGGACTAAATAAACTGGTGCAGGCATCCATACTCTGATCTAGCACAGGTAAAGTTGCCCCTGTTCCTACAACCCAAGTTACTTCAGCATTAACCTTTGCTGCGCGCTGTACGGCATTTTTTGCAATATCAACACCAACACACTGCTCAACGACTTGCTGCATGGCACTTGTATAGTAGCCCTCACCACAACCAATATCGAGTATCGCTTTTACATTGAGTTGCTTTAATAAAGCGACTACAGCCTGCTGTAATGGCTGATAGTAACCCCCTTGTAAAAAAGCACGGCGTGCATCTACTGACTCGGGTGTATCCCCTGGGTTTTTACTATGTTTATGTTGCACAACATGTAAATTGACATAACCTTGTTTAGCCACATCATAACTATGTCCTTGCTCACATCGCCAAGTTCTTTTAGTTAAATTTAGGGACTGACGACACACAGGACACATTAAAATTTGCTTAGCCACTTTTAATTATTCTCTTGTTCTTTTTGTTGTAAATAAGCCTTTGCATGCAGTCCAACAAAGGTACGGCCTGCATTTGTACCACTAATCCACTCATCTACCTGAAACAAATCAAACAGACCTACTTTGACCAAGGTTGGAATTGCGATCTTTAACTCTTCCTCAATTTGTCCTCTTTGCCCTGCATTATATAATTCAATATTGTGCAGCATTGTGGCTACAGTTCCTGTTTGAACCTGACTTCCATCTTTAAGTACAACTTGAGGTAATACTTCGCCCTCTCCAACTACTTTTTGATTAATCACAGATAATTGATCTAGACCAGCAACTTTTGTCATTCACCTCTCCAATAAAAAAAGCCAGTAGAACTGGCTTTATATTGACACTAAAATAAGATCTATCGCAATTTTAAAGTCATTAGACCTAAAACTACTAATATAATTGTAATAATCCAAAAACGGATTACAACTTGCGTTTCTTTCCAGCCCTGCTTTTCATAGTGATGATGCAGCGGCGCCATTAAGAACACACGTTTATTACGCATACGCAAGGAGCCGATTTGTAAGAATACAGATACTGCCTCCATTACAAATACACCGCCCATAATTGCAAATACGATTTCTTGACGAACCATAACTGCAATTGTTCCAAGCATCGCACCTAAAGCTAAAGCGCCGACATCACCCATAAATACTTGAGCAGGATGCGCGTTATACCAAAGGAATGCTAAACCGGCACCAATCATGGCAGAACAGATTACTACGAGTTCAGATGTATATTTCACATATGGAATATGTAAATAGTTAGCGAAACGGATGTCACCAGATAAGTAAGCAAATACGCCTAAGCCCGTAGCTACCATGACAACCGGCATAATTGCCAAGCCATCTAAACCATCTGTTAAGTTAACTGCGTTAGAAGCACCATTAATCACCAGATAGGTAAATATAATAAATGCCAGACCTAACGGAACAATTGAGAGTGGAATTGAAAGATTCTTAAAGAATGGAATCAATAAATCCAGCATGTTTGCCGTATGTTCTGCATTGGACTGTTGAGTTGCGATTAAATACAACGCAATACCAGCACCCAGCGATGCAACAGAAGTCCAGAAAAACTTCTTACGTGCAGGTAAACCAGCATTGTCTTTATAGCGAATTTTAATCCAGTCATCTGCCCAGCCTACAGCACCGAATACAACCATTACACCAAGCACAATCCAGACATAAGGGTTAGATAAATCAGCCCATAGCAAAGTACTAATACCAATTGAAAGCAGAATTAAAATTCCGCCCATGGTTGGTGTACCCATTTTTTTAGCATGATTTTCAGGAGCAAACGAACTTACTGCCTGACCGTATTTTAACGCTTGTAATTTACGAATCATGATCGGCCCAAGGACCAGACCAATGGTCAGTGAAGTTAATACACTGAGTAAAGAACGTAATGTTAAATAACGAACGACCTGAAACGAGCTGTGATAGCCCGCAAGTTGTTCAAACAACCATAACAGCATTTAAAGTTTCTCCATCAAATCAGCCATCAACGTTTCCATATGAGTAAAGCGAGAACCTTTAAACAGGAAACTCATGGACTGGGGTTGATGTGTTTGGATTAGATTGATTAAAAATGGAAGCGCCTCAGCTTGTGTCTGAAATGCTTTCACTTTATTAGAATGAGAGTCTGCACCCTCGAGAGCGGCTGGAGCGAACTGTCCAACAGCAACAATATGGTCTAAAGGAAGCTCAGCAAGATCACGACCCAAATCATGATGCTCTTGCCAACTTCTATCACCTAATTCACCAATATCCCCCATGACCATCACTTTTATGCCTTGTTGTTGCAACAACACTTGTGCAGCAGCGCGCATAGAAGTCGGATTGGCATTGTAGGTATCATCAATAAATAAGTAAGGTGATTTATGAATAAAGTTAAGACGACCTTTGGCTCCCTGAGCTTGCTCTAAGCCTTGGACAATATCTTCTAGTCCAATACCAATCGCTAAAGCAAAAGCTACAGCTGCGGTCGCATTTTGAACATTATGCTCACCCGCAAAAGGAAGCTTAACTGCACTGCTACCTTGCGGTGTATGAAGATTAAAATTCGTTGATTGAGGCAATAATTCCACATCTGTTGCATAGACATCACCTCCTACACCAAATGTAGAAATATGATGCGCTTTTGCAGCATCAAAAATCTCGGCAGTGAAGTCATCTTGTTGCGGCACGATTGCAACGCCATTTGGTAAAATATGATGATAAATTTCCGATTTAGCACGGCAAATACCTTCACGCCCACCAAATTCGCCTAAATGAGCTGTACCAATATTTAATATGCCCGCAACATGAGGCTGAACGAGTTTTGAAGTGTAATCAATCTCGCCTTGATGGCTTGCACCCAACTCCATCACCGCATATTGATGTTCATTGCGAAGCTCTAGCAACATCATTGGTACACCAAGGTCATTATTTAAATTGCCTCGGGTGATTAGCGTCGGTGCCAAGCGCGACAATATACTTCCTAGCATTTCTTTGGTTGTAGTTTTACCACTACTCCCCGTTAAGGCAATCACCTTTAATTGTGAGTTTTGCTCACGGCGATAAGCGCCGAGTTGCCCCAAAGCTAAGCGAGTATCGGCAACAACGAGTTGTGCAATTTCTATATCTAAAGGACGTTCAACAATAGCGATTTGACAACCATTCGCTGCAACCTGAGCTACAAAGTCGTGTGCATCAAAACGTTCACCTTTTAGTGCTAAAAAGGCATCCCCCGTTTCCGCATGACGCGAATCCGTCAAAATACGTTTAATTTCAGTTTGAGGGATCTGGTCTTTATGCCAGTAGCCCTGTGTTGCCTGTTGTAATTGTTGAGCTGTCCACGGTTCCAAAGGCACGGTACTGGTGGTTGAAGTATGCATAATTTGTCCTATTGTGCAGGGTAAGCAGCGTCTACTGTATGATGTTGCGCAGCTATTGCTGATTGAACCTCAACAACATCATCAAACCAGTGACGTACGCCATTAATTTCTTGATAATTTTCATGTCCTTTACCGGCAATCACAACAATATCGCCAGCTTGAGCCTGCTGTGCAACAAATTTAATTGCTTCACGACGGTCATGAATTTCATGCATACGATGCCCTGAAAAATCGATTCCTTGCTTCATGTCAGCAAAAATCTGTTCAGGATTTTCTGTTCTCGGGTTATCTGAAGTTAAAATAACGGGATTTGCGCCATGTAAAGCTGCTTGAGTCATGAGTGGACGCTTACCGCGATCACGGTCCCCACCACACCCAAATACTGCCCAAAGCTGATTAGAAACATGACGTTTTAATGTTTTAAGCACTTGAATTAATGCATCTGGTGTATGTGCATAATCAACAACAAATAAACGCTCACCATCACGAATTACCTGCATTCGGCCAGGTGCACCAATCAATTTAGGCACAAAACCAACTAATGCTTCTAAATCAAAGCCTGCTTGCTCAGCAGCTATAAGTGCTGCAACCAAGTTTTCGACATTAAAGTGCCCCAATAATGGACTTTGCACAGCAAAAGAACCTTGCTGGCTTACTAAATTAAATGTCGCTCCTGCCAAACTATAACTTAGGTCAGTAATATAATAATCAGCAGTATTTTGTGTCAGTGAATACGTTAAAATTTTCGGTTGAGCAGGATTTTGCTTTGCCGCATTGATCATGAGAGCAGCATGCTCATCATCTAAATTAATAACGGCTACTTTTAAAGAACTAAAACGGAATAAAAGAGCCTTAGCTTCTGCATAAGCCTCTAAAGTTCCATGATAATCCAGATGGTCACGACTCAAATTGCTATAAACAGCAATCTCAATCGCACAACCATTTAAACGGCCTTGTTCCAAACCATGTGAACTTGCTTCTAAAGAAGCAAAAGTTGCACCTTGTTTTGCATAATCATGCAATGCATTTTGCAGTTGTAAAGCATCAAGCGTCGTGTGAGTTGATGGTGTTAAGTCTGGCAAAATACCATTGCCTGTAGTACCCATCACAGCACAACGCTGTTGTTGTGAGCTAATTAATTCCGCCACTAGACGCGAAATTGTGGTTTTACCATTTGTACCAGTCACTGCAATAATACGCACTGGTGTTACGGGATCTATAAGTTGTAAATAACGTTCTTGCCATTCACCCATACGTTGACGCACATCAGAACATACCCACTCATTCGCTACGCCCAACTCAGTCTCACTAATAATGGCAAGTGCACCATTCGCTAAAGCTGACTCAGCAAAAGCGCGTGTTTTTTCAGGTTGGCTATAACTGGTCAAAGCGATAAAGATCTGATCTGATGCCACCTTACGACTGTCTAAACTAAAGCCTTGAAAAGGCTGTTTAGACCACTGTGCATCGATCTTGACTGGATTAATTTCTTGGAAAGAAACAGACATAGCTTACCTGCGAATAGGATTTTCTGGAGTATCAAGGGGCTTATCAAGCGGTACATTCATTAAGCGCAATGATTCTTGCATAATGCGTGCAAAAACAGGAGCTGCAACCAAACCACCGTAATAACGACCTTGTGGATTTTCAACAACTACAATAACTGCTAATCGAGGGTCACTAATCGGAGCTACGCCTGCAAATAAAGCACGGTATTCATTATTTGAATAACCTTTACGGTCTGCTCGAAGTTTATGAGCAGTACCTGTTTTACCACCAACACGATAACCCGGAATATTAGCTTGCTTTGCAGTACCACCTGGCATCGTCACTTGCTCGAGCATGAGCAAAACCTGATCAGCAATTTTTGGAGCAAGAACTTGCTCACCTTTAGGTGCTTGATCGAGCTTATGCAAGCTTAGTGGCATTTTTACGCCATGGTTTGCAAGCATTGCATAGCCTTGCGCCAACTGAAGAATAGTTGCATTTAGACCGTAACCATAAGCCATGGTCCCAAGTTGAGAAGAGTTTAATTTGCTTACAGGAAGTACTAAACCAGAGCTTTCGCCAGGGAACTTCACAGCAGAACGTTTACCAAAACCAGCACGGTTAAAGAAGCTTGGTAATGTTTCTTTAGGAAGTGACAACGCAATTTTTGCCGAACCCACGTTTGATGACTTAATAATTACGCCACTAACAGTCAAAGCGCCATAATTGTGGGTATCACGAATGGTATGCCAGCCTAAACGCATTGAACCTGGTGAAGTGTTGACAATTGTATTTGGCGTATATTGTCCAGTTTCGAGTGCGGCAGAAACTGTAAAAGGTTTCATGGTAGAACCCGGCTCGAACATATCAATCGCGCCGCGGTTACGCATGGCATCTTTATTAGATAAACCGTTTTTATCATTCGGGTTATAAGAAGGCCAACTGGTCATAGCCAGAATTTCGCCTGTTTTAACATCTACAGCAATAGCTGTCGCCGAACGGGCATTATTTGCAACACCAGCAGCCGTTAACTCACGGTACATAATATATTGCAAACGAGAGTCGATACTTAAAGTGATGTTTTCGCCCGGCTCACCTTCACGAATAACTTCTGAAACTTTTAAGCGATTACCACGTTTATCACGAATAATTTTTTGTTCGCCATCTACACCAGACAGTTGCTTATTCAACTGCATTTCCAAGCCTTCAATCCCTTGACCTTCACTATTGGTTAAACCAATAATCTGAGCATTTGGCTGTGGTTGAGGATAATAACGCTTATATGTTTTCTCAGCATAAACGCCTTGGAAGTTACCCTTTGTAATCAGATCGGCCTGTTGTGGCGGCACTTCTTTTTTCAAAACCAAATAACGAGACCGTGGACGTGCATTCATCTGTTTTTTTAGGTCTGCACGATCTAAACCAACCACATCCGCCAACTCATCAAGGTTTAGGTTTTTATCTGGTAATTGTCGTTTCAACTTACGATTATTTGGATCTTTTTTTAGTTCCGCTGTGATTTCTTCATATAGGTGCTTAGTATCAAAGTAATCACGTGGATCAATGACAATTTTCATAATCGGTGTACTAATTGCCAAAGGCACGCCATGACGGTCGCTAATCACCCCACGCATTGCCTCAATACGTTCCGTACGCAAAATATTGGCATTGGCCTTGTTTTGTAAAAAGTCTTTATTAATCACTTGCACATAAAATGCACGTGCAATTAATACAACAAAACAGAGCAGTACTGTGGCCCAGAGCAGATAAAACCGCCACATATCAAAGGCAAGAGTTGGTTTTTCCGAAATAGACTGCTGTTTTTTCCGTGTTTGCTTTGTTCGCTTATCTACCATACAGCAAGGCCTTACTTATTTTGCTCTGAGGTCATCGGTAAAGAAATTACCACCGTTTCTGCAGCAGGTGGCGAAAACATGCGTAGTTGGGTTACAGCACGCGTACCAATCTGTGCTGTTGCACCGAAGGTTTGTTGCTCAATAAGCAAACGTCCCCATTCAGCATTGAGATCATCACGTTCACGCATATAAGAGCTAAGCTCTCTATAATCATGACGATATTCAAATACTTGAAACACCACCATCATGGCACTGATAAAAACAAGCGCCACTAATACGGTGTATACCACAACTTTTTTCACCACTTTATTTTCGGTGGTTTCAATTTCATCACTGCTTTTCATTACGCGCCTTTTTGTTCCAAGCGTTCAGCAACCCGAAGCCATGCACTACGTGAACGTGGGTTCGCTTTTACTTCTTCTTCACTCGCACGAACCCGTGAAATTTTCTTTAACCTTCTTGTATCTACCTGTTGCTGTGGCATTCCCCAGCCGAAATCTTCTGCCAAAGTCGATTCTTTTTGAATAAATTGTTTGATCAAGCGATCTTCAAGAGAATGAAAGCTAATCACAGACAAACGTCCTTTTGGTTTTAATAAGTCTACAGCTTGCGGTAAAAATACTTCAATATCATCTAGTTCTTTATTAATTGCAATACGAATTGCCTGAAATGTACGTGTTGCCGGATGCTTATGTTTTTCCCATTTTGGATGAGCTGTTTTAACAAGTTCTGCCAACTGGGCTGTCGTATCGAGTTTTCCAGCCTGTTTAATGGCTTTCGCAATACGTCGACTATAACGCTCTTCGCCATATTGATAAATAATATTTGCTAATTGTTCTTCTTCAATTTCAAGTAACCACTCAGCTGCAGTTAACCCCTTGGAATTATCCATTCGCATGTCTAGCGGGCCATCCTGCATAAAACTGAAACCACGTTCAGCTTGGTCGAGTTGAGGAGATGACACTCCTAAATCAGCCATAATGCCATCAACACTCATCACACCAATTTCCTGCATTTTTTCTTTAATATCAGCAAAACTGGCATGAATAATGGTAAATCTCGGATCTTCTTGCGCCAAAGCAGCCGCAACTTCCAAAGCTTGAGGGTCTTTATCAAATGCATATACTCGTGCATTTTCATCAAGTTTCGAGAGCAATAAACGTGTATGCCCACCTCGTCCGAAGGTTGCATCGATATACACCCCTGTTGTGCGATCTGCCAATAAGCTCTCAACGGTCTCAAAAAGTAAGACAGAAATATGCGACATAGGTGTTAAATCATTGCGTAAAAATGTAACTGCACATTATCACCTTGTTTATGACCAACGCCAAACGGCTTTTTGTAGGAAAATATTAATTTTTCATAGATAAAACCGTTTTGTTAGCATTTTTTAAGCAAAAAAAGAAAGCAAGCTCACTTTTTTAAGTTTGCTTGCTTTCTCTATGAATATTTAGCTTTTAAATTTTCTATTTCGTCTACTATTTTTAAAATATTTTATTTACTGCTTGCCACCATAAATTTGATCAAAAATAGCGCCATTGGCAAAGTGAGTTTTCTGAGCTTTAGCCCAGCCACCGAACACATCATTAATGGTAAATAATTTAATTTTTGGGAATTGCGCTGCATATTTCGACGCCACTTGAGCATTACGCGGTCGGAAATAATGCTTAGCAGCCAATTCTTGGCCTAAAGGTGAATATAAAAAGTTCAAATAGCCTTTTGCTAGTGTTCTGTTCCCATCTTTATCTACGGTTTTATCTACAATCGCGACAGATGGTTCTGCCAAAATTGAAATTGATGGGTAAACAATTTCAAATTTATCTTTATCAAGTCCTTTCGTCGCCAACAAAGCTTCATTTTCCCAAGACAACAAAACATCACCAATGCCACGTTCGGCAAATGTCGTAAGTGAACCACGCGCTCCCGAATCTAGAACTTTTACATTGTGATAAAGCTTTTTCACTAACTCTCGAGCTTTAGCATCATTTCCACCCGGCTGTTTTAAAGCATATCCCCACGCAGAGAGATAAATCCAACGCGGTGCTCCACCTGTTTTAGGGTTAGGGGTGATAATTTCCACACCCGGTTTTGTTAAATCATTCCAGTCGCGTATATTTTCTGGGTTACCTTTTCGTACTAGAAATACGACCGTTGAAGTATACGGGGCAGAATTATTCGGAAATTCTTTTTGCCAATTTGGCTGAATAAAACCAGCTTTCACAATCTCATCAATATCATTTGCTAGCGCTAACGTTACTACATCAGCTTCAAGTCCAGTGGCTACTGCGCGAGCCTGTTTACCAGATCCACCATGTGACTGTTTAAATTCAACATCTTGCCCTGTCCGCTGTTTCCAAAACTTACCAAATGCTTGGTTATATTCTTGATAAAACTCTCGAGTTGGGTCATAAGAGACATTTAAAAAAGAGGTAGCTGCTTGAGCCGCTGTTACCGCCATTCCCATATACAAAGCGACTGCTATTATTGATATTTTTTTCATTTACAAAATCCATCATTCGTTTTAGTTTTACTATATTTTTAATTTTATTTTTTACAATCAATTACTTATATTTATATCTTTTTTACTAATCTTTTTTAGATATATAGCTTAGAATGTCTAAGTTATTTCATTTTTGAAAAATTTTGTAATTATTCTTATAAATTATTTAGGACCTTCACTTTATCTACACATTAATTTGTTAAATAATGAAGCGTAAAGGATACATATGGTTTACATTTGAGTCGACCAGATTAAAATATAGGTAAATTTTGTAAAAAGTGTGACATAGTTCAACTTTTTTATTAAGATTTATGTTTAAATCGTAGCATTACCGTAATTTTACATTTTGTTAAATTCATAAAATAGATGAAATGTAATAAACAGAGGGGATGATTAACAATGAAAACTCATTATGGAAAAGCGTTAAGCTTAAGTTTGGTGCTGGGTTTGGCATCACAGTTCTCTGCAGCAGCTGTACTTAAAGAGATTCCAAACAAAACAGGTTCAGATAAGCAAACTTCGCTTATTGAAAAAGCTTTAGATCAGCAGAAACGTAACCCTATTGTGTTACCTTCTACAAATGATGAGCTTAAAGTTCTAAATACGATTCGCGTTACACCAACTCAAAATTTTCTTGCTGCACAACACGAACGTTTTTCACGTTTCGTTCAGGCAATCTTCCAGCCGCATGCTTCTTAAAATCTGAAACATCCCCTCTTCGTTTCAGTTTTAGCCCAGACTGACGTTAAATAAAACGTCAGAATACTGGGCTTTTTCGTTATAATAGTTTCAATTTTTATTCTGACCCTTTATCTATGAAAGTTCGTACTCGTATTGCACCTTCCCCTACTGGTTTTCCTCATGTCGGCACAGCCTACATTGCTTTATTTAACATGTGTTTTGCGAAACAACATGGCGGAGAATTTATTTTAAGGATTGAAGATACAGACCAACTTCGTTCTACACCAGAGTCTGAAAAAATGATTTTGGATTCATTACGTTGGTTAGGTTTGAATTGGTCTGAAGGTCCAGATGTAGGCGGTCCGCACGCACCATATCGCCAATCTGAACGTATGGGAATTTATAAGCAATACGCATTAGAACTTGTTGAAAAAGGTCATGCTTTTTACTGTTTTGCAACAGCAGAAGAACTTGATCAAATGCGTGCTGAACAACAAGCACGTGGCGAAACACCAAAATATGATGGCCGCGGTTTAAAACTTTCTCAAGAAGAAGTAACTCGCCGTCTTGAAGCGGGTGAACCTCATGTCATTCGTATGAAAGTACCTGAAGAAGGTGTTTGTAAATTTAATGACTTGCTACGTGGTGAAGTTGAAATTCCTTGGGCACAAGTCGATATGCAAGTCCTTCTTAAAACAGATGGCTTACCAACTTATCATTTAGCTAACGTTGTTGATGACCATTTAATGGAAATCACTCATGTATTGCGTGGTGAAGAATGGCTTCCATCTGCACCGAAGCATCAGTTGCTTTACCAATATTTTGGTTGGGAAATGCCAACACTTTGCCACATGCCATTGCTACGCAACCCAGATAAATCAAAACTATCTAAACGTAAAAACCCGACATCGATTAATTACTACCGCGACATTGGTGTATTACCAGAAGCCTTGTTAAATTATTTAGGCCGCATGGGTTGGTCAATGCCAGATGAAAGAGAAGTTTTCACATTACAAGATATGATGGATAACTTTGACATTCAACGTGTATCATTAGGTGGACCAATTTTTGATGTTGAAAAATTGAACTGGCTTAATGGTCAATGGATCAAAGGGTTAACTCCAGGTCAATTATTAGACCGTTTATTAACTTGGAAGAGTGATCGCAGCACTTTAGAAGATATTGCTGCCGCTATTCAACCACGTATTAATCTACTTTCAGAAGCTGTGAATTGGGCTGGTTTCTATTTTAATCATATGCCACAAATTACTGCTGAAATGTTTGAAAGTAAGAAATTGACTCAAGAGCAAGTTCGTCAAAGTTTACAATTTGCAATTTGGCGTCTTGAAGGTCAGTTTACTTGGAATAATGACACCGTTAGTCAAACCCTAATGGATCTTGCGAATCAGATGGGCATTAAATTACGTGATTTTATGCCAGCGTTCTTTATCGCAATTGCAGGTTCAACGAGCTCAACACCAGTGATGCAGTCAATGGTTACACTTGGGCCTGACTTAACTTTCGCTCGCTTACGTCATGCCCTAGAAATTGTGGGTGGGCCAAGCAAGAAAGAAGTTAAAAATTGGGAAAAACTCAATGAGAGCTTAAAATTGCCGAAAAATGATGCAACTAGCGAAGTTTAATTCATTTTTTTGTTGACGTGTGAGCGCATTCACCCTAAGATTGCGCTCACACAAACTGGGGTCATAGCTCAGTTGGTAGAGCGCTACAATGGCATTGTAGAGGTCAGCGGTTCGATCCCGCTTGACTCCACCACGCTCCTTTGTGTTTGCCTCATCAAGTCCCTATCGTCTAGAGGCCTAGGACATCGCCCTTTCACGGCGGTAACCGGGGTTCGAATCCCCGTAGGGACGCCATATTCTGCTTTAATAATTATTAAAAGACTCTATCGTCACCTTACTGTTTATTCTTTATCTCTTTCTAGATTGCACATTTGTCTATTTTATCTAAAATAGCGTCTTTCTTAATTCTCTCAATGTGTAATATGCAGCCATCTGACAATCAACTAGATGCTCATCAGCATCAGAACAGTACTGCACCTTTAAAAAGAGCCATGAGTACTCGCCATCTTGTGATGTTATCACTGGGCGGAGCAATCGGAACTGGTTTATTTTTAGGTTCAGGGGAAGTCATTTCACAAACTGGAGCTATTGGCGCAATTATTGCCTATATTCTTGGTGGCGCGATCGCTTATATGGTCATGCTCTGCCTAGGAGAACTCGCTGTACACATGCCTGTTTCAGGTTCTTTTGGTGCCTATGCCAAAAAATACATTAGCCCAAGTACGGGCTATATGATTTCTTGGATGTACTGGCTCACCTGGACTGCAACACTTGGAACCGAATTCACTGCCGCAGCTCTACTCATGCAAGAATGGTTCCCACAGATTTCCATGTGGATTTGGACAATTATTTTTGCAGTTACTATCTTTGGCTTAAATATTAGTTCAACACGTATTTTTGCTGAGTCTGAGTTCTGGTTAGCCCTCGTTAAGGTTGTTACGGTCATTGCCTTTATTGTGCTCGGCTTATTAGCAATTTTTGGTTTAATTCCATTCCATGGTACTCAAACTGCTCCGCTATTTAGCAATCTGACAGCTCAAGGCTGGTTCCCTCATGGTTTAATTCCTATTTTTACGACCATGTTAATTGTTAATTTTGCTTTTTCAGGAACCGAATTAATTGGTGTAGCAGCTGGTGAAACCAAAGATCCGGCTCAAAATGTACCAAAAGCAATTAATGCCGCGATCTGGCGCCTACTTATTTTCTTTGTCGGCACCATCATTGTTATTAGTGCCTTACTTCCTTTCCAACTTGCGGGTTTAGGCGGTGACGGTGTAAGTAGCAGTCCTTTTGTTACTGTATTTAATTATATTGGCATTCCATATGCGGATGACATTATTAGATTTGTAATTATTACAGCCCTGCTTTCAGCAGCGAATTCTGGCCTATATGCAGCTTCACGTATGATGTGGTCACTGTCGGAACAAAAATTACTACCTAGCGTATTTGCTACCCTATCAAAAAGTGGAACACCAATCGTAGCTCTAGTGGTAACTATGTTCGGTGCAATTCCAGGTTTGTTATCAGAGCAATTTGCACCTGAGACTATTTTTAAGAATTTGCTTGGCGTAGCAGCTTTTACCATGGTTATTGTATGGATGAGCATTTGTTTAAGTCAGTTCAATTTCCGCCGCCAATGGTATAAATCAGGCCATACGGTTAAAGATTTACAATATGCTGCTCCTCTATTCCCTATAGTCCCAATTTTAGGTTTCGTTTTCTGTTTTATTACTTGCTTAAGTATGGCAGCAGACCCTGAAATGCGTGCTGGTTTTGTAGGCTGTCTAATTTTCACAGCTTTATGTTATGTCAGTTATTTTATTTTTTATCGTAATAAAGAATAAACCAGCCCTTATTCAATTAAAGTGTAGCAAAAAGCTACACTTTTTTTTGCCTGCATACTGGTTTTAAACAACATACCGTTGTAGATTAAAATTTATATTAAAAACAAAATCTTGTATAGAATGAAAATTATATTTATCCACGGGATGAATCAACAAAACTACACAGCACATCGCTTGAAACAGCATTGGTTAAAAGTGTTTAAGCTCGGCCTAAAACAAATGCCTTGCAAAATTAATGTCCGTGATCTTCATATCCATATGCCATTTTATGGCGATTTAATGACCAAATATCAACTCAGCAATCAATTAGATCTTACAACTTTGTTACCTAAATCATTTTTAAATAATTATTTGCCAATCCATTTACATGAGAATAATCCTCCAACGAAAGAACATACTCCATTTATACCTTTATTATCACCTTCAACTGACCAAGTTGAAAAAAGCTTTTCAGAACGACTGTATCTCACCTCTCAACTCGTAAAAGATCGGGTACTCAAAGAGTTGGTTGTTCTTTTAAATAACTTCCCTAAATTACATGAGAGCTTGATTCAACAGTTTCTGATTGAAACTTATATGTACTTATCTAATCCTGAATTTATGCAGGAAGTGAATGAGCGGATTTTAAAGAAAATGCGAGAGGACGAAGATTATATTATCGTTGCCCATTCTCTCGGCTCAGTTATTGCCTTTAATCTTTTTTCAAACCCTGCATATCGGTTTTCAGTTAAACGATTTATAACGCTAGCTTCTCCTTTATCTTTCCGCGTGATTCAGAGCAAGCTTCCGAGTCCAATTTCTAGACCACCATGCATCTACGGCGATTGGTTTAATTTTTACTCTCAGGATGATTTTTTAACAGCTTTTCCATTATGCGAAGCCCCTTTTAATTTTGATCCTGCCATTATCAATCAGAAAATTTATACTTTTGCCAATCAGCCCCATGAGATTTTAGGGTATTTACAACACCCGTCAGTTATAAAGACAATTATTGAGCCTTTTCAGAAAAATGAAGGCTAAATGTATATATTTTCTACAATTTGAGTTATTTTTAATCGCTTAACTGTTTTTTTTAATATTTCTTCAGAAAACTATTTGACACTTTTATTAAATCGACCTAATATACGCCCACCTCTGAAACGTCCCTATCGTCTAGAGGCCTAGGACATCGCCCTTTCACGGCGGTAACCGGGGTTCGAATCCCCGTAGGGACGCCAATATTTTTTTCAGATGTATGCCTCATATAAGTCCCTATCGTCTAGAGGCCTAGGACATCGCCCTTTCACGGCGGTAACCGGGGTTCGAATCCCCGTAGGGACGCCAAATTCTAAAAAGCCACTGTATAACGCCAGTGGCTTTTTTCTTGCCTAAAAAATAAAAAAGCTAATCAATGATTAGCTTTTCATATGTTCTATTACCCTGCGATTCCTACTTGTACTTCCAGACGACCAGACTGTACTCGAAGTCCCCTAATTTCAAACTGATCTACGAGCTGCTGCACAAGCTCGCGACTTTCTCTCAAAATATTCAAGCCTGGTAAAATACTAAAATCAGTCAGACTTAAAAGCTTTTCAACCATCCATGAGCGGTTATTAATAAAGTCAATAAATCCTGCCTGTTCTAGATCAATAAACCACATGCGGTGGCCATCGCGTTGGATTCCGGGAATATCGCCAATTAAATGATTAATGAGTGATGGAATAGGCAACATATTTACGACTTCAAAGCCAACTCGACCAATACGACGCACAGCCCAATTTGACAAGGTACCGCCATGTCGAATCTGAACATCGAGACTTTCATCCATTTGACGTAGGCGTAAGAATTTTTCCTGCCCAATACGACATTCCAATACCTTAAAATCCAAACTCAAACGATACATGAAACGATGGTAATGCCCATCGATCTCGACTTGGAAGCTATCATTGCCACATTTGATTTTAATATCATCAATTTCAGAGCGGTCGATGCGCTTACGGATTTGATTATTTAATAACATTTCGGGCAAGTACAACGTTAAGGTACTTTTTCCTAAAAAAGTTCGCGCCATAATCAATGCGACTTGGCGTGCTGTCTCACTGGTTTCAGACACCATATCTCTTACAGTGCCTGCTGCCAGATTTGTCATTCCGACAACTCCACGTCGTGTATGAGTAGTGACTTGATCGAGCGCGTCCAAAGCAGCATCAGCAACCTCTGCAATATTACGTGTCGTGTCGCTAGCAAACCCAACTGCATCTTGGGCATGTTGCAATGTCTTATGCAGTAATCGACGAGATAATGACGGTTTAGCGGTATCTGGGGTAGCTAAAACCGATGCTGTCGTTGTAGGCTGCGACTTATTGTCATCTTGTTGACCCAAGTCCTTCTCTCCTTTTTATATTTATCCCACATCCTATTCGAGTATTTAAGCTCATTTATTGTGCTAATCACACTTCATTTTTCTGTAGATTAGCATGCTCTACAACATTATTTTATTTTTTATGTGTACGGATAAATCATCTGTTTTTTATATTTCTTTGTTTATTCATAAGTAATTTTTCTGCTAACTCAACGCATTTCCTCGATATCTTACAAATTTTTTTCTTTCTGCACATTTCCGTTAGAATAGATTCAAACTAAATGTGGAGTTCCCATGCAATATCGTTGCCCTAAATGTCAAAGTGTTAAAATTATGCCTGTGAGCCAAGGCGTTAACAGCGCAAAACCTGTCGTTCCTAAAAGTCTGGTTATCTTGATTCCTGCAATTTTTGTGCTTTTGCTCTTAGTAGTGATTAGCATTTTTATGTGGATTTTTGGCAATGGTGCAGGTAGTTCTCTTCAAATTGCAACTGTCGTTGCTTTTGTGGTTACTGTAGGGGCAGGTTTTATGTTCTGGCGTGATTTGCCTGACTTTAAATTGTCTATGCAAGCATTTATGCAGTCACAAAAACACTGGAAATGTCGTGATTGCAATAACGAATGGGAAATCTAATGAATTACTCACATCAGCTTAATGCTGATGTGAGTGTTTTTCGTCAGCATGTTCATGTGAAGCGTGTTGATTAATATGCTGACAATTGATCTCGGCATCATCCTCAATTTGCAATGTCACTTCACCAATACCATGTTCATGAGAAAGCATTTCAACAGCATCTTGATATAACTTGGTACGGTCAGCTTGCGGTGCAAATAAGTGAACCGTTAAATGAATATTTTTCGAAGTAATTGCCCACACTTTAAGTTGGTGAATACTCTCCACACCATTTAACGAAAGTAGATCGGCACGCAGCTTCTCAATATCAACCTCTTCGGGCACACCTTCGAGCAAAATATTAATACTTTGTTTAAGTAAAACCCATGTTCTTGGTAATACCCAAAATCCAATCAGTACTGCAATAAGCGTGTCTATCCAGTACCAATTGGTGAAGTAAATAATAATTGCACCAATAATTACCCCTACCGAGCCTAGCGCATCACTTAGTACTTCTAGGTAAGCACCTTTCACATTTAGACTGTTATTGGCACTCGACATGAGGATTTTCATTGAGATGAGATTAATCACCAAACCAATGGTCGCGACAATCAACATTCCCAAGCTTTGAATTTCAGGTGGCTTAGAGAAGCGGATATAGGCTTCATATAAAATATAAATTGCCACCACAAAAAGCATGAGCGCATTAAATAAAGCGGCCAGAATTTCAAAGCGCTGATAACCGAAAGTACGTTTATTATCGGCAGGACGTTTGGAAATTTGAATGGCAACCAAAGCAATTGCTAAAGCCGCTGCATCTGTAAACATATGTGCAGCGTCAGACAGCAATGCCAAACTTTGAGTGATTAAACCTGCAATGACCTCAACAATTAAAAACGTCGTGGTAAGTGCTAAGGCAATCGTTAATTTCTTAGCATTACCTTCAGTCACTACAGCATGACTATGGTCATGACCATGATGTCCACCCATTTTGCGGACTCCTTTTTATTTATCTTTATGGTGAGTTAAAGGTAGTGATGAAGACACCTTTACCTTTAACTCTTACAAACACTTTTTCGACTTAAATTTTGTAATCAAAAAAGATATCTCAAATCGATGACATTATGAATGCTCAACGCTTTTTGTCTTGCCTTCATTCATCCATCTATAAATGACTGGTAATAAAACCAAAGTTAATATCGTAGATGAAATAATGCCACCGATTACTACCGTTGCCAAAGGTCGCTGAACTTCTGCACCAGTTCCCGTAGCCAAAGCCATTGGAATAAAACCAAGTGACGCAACACAAGCTGTCATGAGAACAGGTCTTAAACGTAAGATCGCTCCATTCCACGTGGCTGTTTGAATATCAAATTTTTCTCTAAGCTCTTTAATAAAGCTCAGCATTACCAGACCATTCAAAACAGCAACTCCTGATAAGGCAATAAACCCAACACCAGCAGACATGGACAGCGGAATATCTCTTAGCCAAAGTGCAATCAGACCACCTGACAAAGCAAACGGCACGCCGCTAAATACCAACAAGCTTTCTTTAACATTATGAAATACAGCCATGAGTAGAATAAAAATCATAGCAAGCGCCAATGGAACAACAATTTTCATTCGTGCAGCAGCTGAAGCTAGATTTTCAAACTGACCTCCATATTCCAACCAATAACCCGCTGGCAGTTGTTCTTTTGCGAGTGTGGTTCTTAGCTCTTGAACAAATGATCCTAAGTCACGACCTTCTACGTTTGCAGTAATAATGACTCGGCGCTTACCATTTTCACGTCCCACCTGATTTAAGCCTGAGGTACGTTCAACTTTAGCTACATCTTGAAGCTGGATCAGTCCGCCATTTGGTAACTGGATCGGAAGTTGAGCTAAGTTTTGGATGGTACGCTGCTGGTCTTCTAGGCGAATTTCAAAATCAAATCGTCTATCGCCTTGTAAAATCTGTCCAACATTTTGTCCACCGACACTTGCCGCCACAATATCTTGAATGGCTTTGGCAGATAGTCCGTATTGCGCAGCCAGAGGTCGGTTAATTTCGACACTCAGCACCGGTAAACCGCTAGTTTGTTCTACCTTAACTGCAGTAGCACCTGAAATTTTTTGTACTTTCTGAGCGAGTGCTTGAGCCTGCTCGTTGAGTACTTGCATATCATCGCCAAAAATCTTGACGCCAATATCACTCCTGATCCCTGAAATTAACTCATTAAAGCGCAACTCAATCGGTTGAGAGAACTCACTGTTATTACCCGGTAATGTCGCTAAAAAAGCCTCCATACGTGAACGCAGCTCAGCTAGTGTCTCTTTAGGATTTGGCCATTGATCATGTGGTTTAAGCAAAATGACCGCATCGGAGATATTCGGCGGCATCACATCAGTTGCAACCTCAGCCGTTCCTGTTCGCGCAAAAACAGCTTTCACCTCTGGAAAGTTTTTCAAAATGAGCTTTTCAGTATTTTCCTGCATTCGAAGTGATTGCTCGAGCCCAGTACTCGGTGAACGCATTTGCTGTAAGGCAAAATCACCTTCGCTGAGTTGCGGTGCAAATTCACTGCCCATTTGGGTAGCTAACACACCTGTGAGTACCAAAATACTTAATGCAAAACTAACAACCACAATCTTAAGTTGATAAGCCTGATCGAGAATATTTTGATATTTCTGCTTTAAAAGCTGCATCCAACGGGTTTCTTTTTCTTTCACTTCACCCGTAACAAAAAGAGCAACTGCCGCAGGTACAAATGTCACAGAAAGAATCATGGCACCCAATAATGCCATCACAACAGTCATGGCCATTGGATGGAACATTTTGGCTTCAACACCAGATAAAGCAAAAATAGGTAAATAGACCACTAAAATAATCATTTGACCAAAAATAAGTGGTCGACGAGCCTGTTTTGCTGCAAGGAAAACTTCTTTGAATCTTTCAGCTCGTGTAAGGGGTCGATGTAAAGCATGCTGTGCTTCTGCTAGACGTCGAATACAGTTCTCTACAATAACAACTGCACCATCTACAATAATCCCGAAATCAAGCGCTCCTAAGCTCATTAGGTTGGCACTAATGTTTTGTTCAGCCATACCTGTCAGGGTAAATAACATCGAAAGTGGAATAACACAGGCTGTGATTAAAGCAGCTCGAAAATTTCCTAGGAAAATAAACAAAATCACAATAACCAGAATTGCACCTTCAACAAGGTTCTTCTGTACGGTTGCAATTGCTTTGTTTACTAAACTTGTTCGGTCATAAACCGTTTCGATTTCTACACCTTTAGGTAGGGTAGGCTGAATTTCCTTAATTTTGGTATCAACCGCCTGAGCAACGGTACGGCTATTTTCTCCCATCATCATCATGGCAATGCCAAGAACGGCTTCCTCACCATTGTAAGTTGCAGCTCCTGTTCTTAAATCATGCCCAATAGAAACATTTGCTACATCGGCCACGCGAATGGGTAACCCATTTTTGGTGCTCACAGTAATATTTTGAATATCTTCCACACTACTTAGCATGCCCGGCACACGAACGGTAAGTTGTTCGCCGTTTTCTTCAATAAAACCTGCACCGCGATTTTCATTATTTTCCTGCAGAGCAGTTTGAAATTCATTAATTGAAATTTGGAGCTGCTGCAAACGTTTTAAATCAGGTGACACAATATAGGTTTTATTGTAGCCACCAATACTATTAATTTCGGCCACGCCTTTCACACGTTGCAATTGAGGACGTACAATCCAGTCCTGAATTTCACGTAAATCCATGGCTGTATAGGCTGTACCATCTGCTTTCTTAGCGCCTGATTTTGCTTTCACGACCCATTGGTAAATTTCACCCAAGCCCGTTGAAACAGGAGACATAACTGGATCAACTGATTCAGGCAGTTGCCCGTCTGCCTCTTGTAAACGTTGGTTAATCAGCTGTCTTGCCCAATAAATATCTGTTCCATCTTTAAAAATAATGGTGACTTGGGAAAGTCCATAGCGAGAAATTGAACGAGTCTGCTCCAGATTAGGGATACCAGCCATCGCATTTTCAATAGGATAGGTAATCCGCTGTTCAACCTCTAAAGCGGTATAACCATTGGCTTGAGTATTAATCTGGACTTGTGTATTAGTAATATCTGGAACTGCATCAATAGGAAGCTTTTGATAACTCCAGACCCCAACTCCAATCCAAGTCAATACAAAGAGCATTACCCAAATAGCATTTTGAATAGCAAACTGAATAACCCTATCAAATAACCCTTCTGGTTTGGGTGGCTCAGGTTTATTAATGTCCATGTTCCGCCTCTTCTTTTTCCAATTCGGATTTCAGCAAGAAGCTACCTTCAGCCACATAGCGCTGGCTTGGATTAATACCTTTTACAACTTCGACCCACTGGCCATCTTTAGAACGTTGCCCCAACTGCACAGTGACAGGTTCAAATTCAAAGCCTGTTTTGACCATTTTTGGCATAAAGATAACGTCTTTACCTTCGACTTGTTGAATCGCCTGAGCTTTTACACGGGTGACTTTTTGTGTTGAACCTGAATTCAACTCAACGTTAACCATCAAGTTTGGACGTAATTCACTGCTATTTGCCAAAACCTTCGCGCGAACTTGTAAGCGCCCTGTCTGAGCATCAGCCTCTGTTGTTAAACTTTGAACCTGAGCATTAAATACATTCCCAGTTTGCAAAGATTTAAATTCAATCTGCTGATTCGGCTGTAAATTCAGATTTGCAGTGCTTGGTAAAATAAACTCAAGCCATAACTGATCAAGCTGATTAATAATAAAAAGCTGATCTGCTAGCTGTACGTTTTCACCCACCACAATATCTTTATTACTCACCATGCCAGCAATTGGCGCCGTTAAGGTATAGCGCCCTCCTGAGCCCGAACCCGCCCCGAAAGCACTTAAGCGCGAGCGAGCTGCTTTCACTTGAATTTGCGCTTGTTGATAGGCGTTATAAGCTCTTTGATAGTCTTGTTTAGCAGAAATTCCTTGAGACCATAAGCTTCGCTCGCGTTCATAATCCTGACGCGCTAAATCAAGATTAGTCTGGGCAATTTGCAAATTGGCTTGTTGATCGACCAGATCTGGAACCAATAAGCTTGCAAGAGCCTGCCCTTTTTTAACCTGTTGCCCCAATTCAACATATACCGCCTCGACACGACCACTAAAACTTGGTGAGACATGGGCTTGCCGGTCTGTATTCACAACCAGTTTTGCTGGATAAGTTTGAAGTTGAGGCACTTCACCTAGTTCAGCTTGTTCAATTTTTAAATTTTGTTCCTGCATTTGCTGAGCAGTGAGTAGCAGTGGTTTTTCACCTTCTTCATGGTGTTCTTCACCCTCTTCTTCAGCATGCCCGTGACCTTCCGATGCTTCTGAAGAATTAGATTTATTTTTTGAATTTAAAACCAATAAACCAATTAATAGTGCAGTGATTGCAGCAATCACCCCGACCCAAAGCCATTGAGAATTTTTCTTTAAATTTGTCGACATTATTATTCTCCTGCCTGAGTTGGGAATGTTTGACTTTGTTGCCAAGCACGTTGATTGAGTTGCATTAAGGCATCTTTCGCCATGATCTGTTCTGGTTCTAACCCAAGACGCAAACTTTGAATTTCAATTGAATTTTGCCAAGCCTGTTTTAATAGCTCGACTTTACGTAAGCGCACGTCTTGCAACTGCATGGTGGCTTGCTGAACATCGGTAACGGCGAATTTACCTAAACGGAAACCT
Source organism: Acinetobacter lactucae (assembly GCF_001605885.1). Lineage (GTDB taxonomy): Bacteria > Pseudomonadota > Gammaproteobacteria > Pseudomonadales > Moraxellaceae > Acinetobacter > Acinetobacter lactucae. Next base: position 201,026 of record NZ_LRPE01000039.1, read on the forward strand.
TGCAATGTTTTTTGCTGAACCTGAATGGCAAGAGGAACTTGCTGATCATTCAGTTGTTTAAACTGGAGGCGTAAACCTTTTAACTCTGACATTAAGGTTTCAATATCAACTTGATTTTGCTGTCGATAAAAACTTTGCTGACGTTGAGATAGCTCTTGTTTGGCCTGAGCAATCTTGATTCCGTATTGCTGGCGATTAAAAAGATTTAAAGGAATTTCCACACCTAATCGGATTTGATTATCCGTACTCTGTTCTGGTGAGCGTGTGTTGTTCACCCCCAAGGTTACAGTAGGTTGTGGTCTTGCTTTTGCTTTAAGCTGTTGAATATTGGCTTGTTGTGCAAGAGCATCTAGTTGGAAAGCACGCTCTAATAAATTATTTTGCGCATCTTGGCTTGGTTCTACATTTGCTGCCAACGCCCATAACTGATTTGGACTTTGGAATAGCTGAAACTGACTTGAATCACCTCCCCATAAGTTCACCAATTGTTGTTTAGCAACTTGAAGTTTTAAATCAACTTGTTGGTATAAACGCTGATTTTCCAAGTGAGACATCCGCACTCGGTCTACATCAACTTGGGCAATACTGCCCGCTTGATAACGCTTTTCTGAGGCTATTAAATTGTCTTGACTCACTTCTAGTTGCTCGCCAATGAGAGACTTTTCAAGCTCAAACAAAGCCACTTGTGACCAGAAATATTTAACAATTAATTCAAGCTCCGCCTTATAACGCTGTTCGGCTAAATCAATTTTTGATATTTCCACTTTTGCTAAATTTTGTGCAGCCTTGCGTTGCCCAAAAATATCTAAAGGCTGAGAAATACCTATCGCGAGTTCTTTTTCTTGATCACTCTGAAAACCCGTTTGTTCAATGGAAAGACTTGGGTTAGCCCATAAACGACTTTGCTTTAAATTGGCCTCAGCCATTTGCTGTTGTACTTGCCAAGTGCCTTGCTGACTTTGATAGCTTTGAACCTGCGCCAGCGCCTGTTCAAAACTAAACGCTGCTTTTTGAATATAACGTTCTTGTTGAATCTCAGACTGAGCCATCGCTACTTGTCCAGCCAATAGCATAGCAACAGATAGGCTTGAGATTGTTAAAACCTTTTTTAACGTTATCTTAACGTTACTCTCCAAGTGAGAAGTAGAACCCACTCGAGTTGAAAAAATAGAAGACATGTTTTTGCCCCGCAATAAATAAGAAATGCGGTGGGCTTGTTTTGGCTACCCCACCTATAGCGGGGTTAAAACAGGAGGCGGTTTTAAAGTACCGAGATGCGGAGACTGATAAGAATTTGACCAATGATAAATTTGCGAAAGCTCATGTACATGCACTACAGGCGCCTGAGCTTGTTTTTCAACTTCTGTCATCACAATATGAAAGCAGGTTGGCAAATGGTCATGATGATCTTGCAAGTTTAAAGGCGCTTTATGAGAAGTATTTTCCATATCGCTTTGTTCACTATGAGCATGAAAAGAGGCTTGATATACATTCAAAGCAGTATGATGCCCAAAATGATGTAATGCTTTTTCCTGATTTTCATGCGTGCAAAATGCCGCTGCCACATTCCATAAACTCTGGAATATGAGCAAACTAAACAAGATGGACATAAAAATTGCGGAACGTGGCAAAAGCGCACCATTAAACTAAAAAGTTGAACAGAGCCACTATAACAGGCGGTAGGCATGTAATAAAATTACATCTATAAGTAGCAGTATAGAAACGTTTCTAATCTCGCCTGAGTAAAGATAAGAATAAATCATTAAGAATCTTTATCTTTACTCATAGGAAACTAATTATTAAGTAATTAGTTTCCTACAAAATAAAAATTATTTACGCTTACAAGTTAAATGAGGTTTCTTATCTTCTTGAGCTTTAGCTTTTGTTTCTTGCTGAGACTTAATATTCTTTTCGAGGAATATTAACCCTCCATCAGCATGAACTAAACTTGTTGAAAGAAGTAAAACCATCAAAACCGCTTTTGTATTTAGTTTAATAGACATAATAATCACCAGATCTAAATATTCCGAATTTATTTAAGGACTTAATCCAGAAATAAAATTAATTTTTCGCATGCTTTAGTTAATCAATTCAGGACAAATCTTCTGAGTCTCTAAGAAGCATGTGGATATACTTTCATTTCATTTTTTAGAACCAACTAAACAATGAAGGGAGAACACCGTGTAGTCGCAACTCATCAAAAAGTTGAACTAAGGCCGCAACCCAGACAAACCACACCACCTGCGTCAAAAAAATACGGAAATGCTTCGGCGAAACCTGATAGAACTCAGGCTCTTTAAAATTTTTGAAACTTGGTAAAAAGCGTGGAATTGTCTTTATATAATCTGAATATACAGTTCCATATTTTTCACTGAGGAACGCTTCTTCTTGACGTATAACAAAATGGTAGTAACAGAGAAAATAAAGCGTGAATACTATTGGGAAGATAAACGTCTCTGTAATCAACATGATCCCGACTCCACCCAGATAACTAAACAGATAGAGTGGATTTCTACATAAAGAATAGGGACCGTCTGCCACCAACTTGGCATTCTTAAATCCAGAAATGTAAAGACTGCACCATATTCTTCCCATTACTCCGATGCCCACAAAAAACCATCCAAAGAACCATAAAATATGTTCCACGAATGCCGCCTGAAAATGCCATTTACTAAAACTTAAAGCAAGGATAATAGCTAAAATCAGCCCAATCACTCGGGAGCTCACAGTTCTAACACGGGGGGTAAATAAAATATTCATTTCCATAAACCTCCATCACTGTGAATCATCAGAGATGAGATAACAGATTCATTAAAATGATATTTTTGTTTTCCAGAAAAATTTGACAGAACCTTATATCCCGCCTTGTCATTAACATAAAGACGTGAATGTTTAAGCGAGTAATCTACATAGAAGATTGCTGCGCTTTGTTTGCACATATAATTAAGCATAAGATAACCCTTTGAAATAAATAAATTTCTGGTGGGTTATTTTTCGGCTACCCCACCTATAGCAGGGTTAAGACAGGAGGGGGATTTAAAGAGCCAAGATACGGAGACTGATAAGAATTAGACCAGTAATAGATTTGTGAAAGCTCATGTACACGCACAAAAGGTTCTTGAGCTTGTTGTGCATTTTCAGTCATCACTACATGAAAACATGAAGGTAAATGATCGTGATGATCTTGCCAGCTTAATGGAGCATTATCAGAATTTTCTACAATACCAACATGTTCAGTCTGCATATGGTATGAAGATTGATATACATTTAAATCTGCATGATGACCGAAATGTTGTAATGCCTTTTCCTGATTTTTATGCACGCAAAATGCTGCCGCCACATTCCATAAACTTTGGAATATCAGCAAACTAAACAAGATGGACATAAAAACTGCGGAACGTGGCAAAAGCACACCATTAAACTAAAAAGTTGAACAGAGCCACTATAACAGGCTGTAGGCATGTAATAAAATTACAAAACGTCAATTCACCAATTCACATCTTTTAATTTAAAACTTCTCTCACATTAGTCGAGATAAATATAATTTCTTTTTGAGTAATCATGATGTACAAACTTTTTTCTGTATCGATATTAACAATGTGCCTTGGATTAACAGGCTGTGCAACGAATTTATTGTCTAAGGCCTTACCAAATGAAACAACTGAAATTAAAACCACTGTTTTAAAAAATGATCAAATCATTGCTTTGGGACAAGCTGTTCAAAACCAGCAAGAACAAGGTTTCGTATTTGTGGGGCAAGCTTATAATTATTTAATGACAGATGGCAGCTCAAATCTTTTAAATATTATCAAAAGCATTCCAGTAGAACAGAGAACAATAAAGACACCCTCACCTCTTGTACTTGTGATGGATGATTCCACCCATTTTCATGGCGAGATAACGATTCGTTATAATACCCCTACTTCTCAAATAGATGAAAAACAAAAAGAACTTTTAAATACATTAGGTTTTAAAAATCAATTTATGGCGATGGAAAATCAAAAACAAGTTTTCTACCCTTTCACCATAATCCGTTTTAAAGGAAAGATTTATCAAAAAGCAGATAATCAGAAGATTCAACAGCAGCTCCCAACTCCCTACCCAGTCGCTCTACAACAAAAAGATGAAGTAACCAAGAAACATCCATTTAAACGTGTAACACGCATGGCTTTGTATCCTCTAGCAATGACTTTTGACGTTATTACAGTAGCCCCATCATTAATCTGGTCAGATTTGCATGGTGACTTTAACAAATAAAATCCTTCACTCTTAAAATAAAAAACCGGCCCGTAGGCTGGTTTTTGTTTAAGAAAATTTCTTTTGTTTAATATTTATAAATTTTCTAACATTAAGTAAAAAACTATTTTTATTTTTAAAGAATTATTGATTATCCAAGGAATACTCTATTGTTAGAGTAATTCCGCTAAGCGTAAAAACATCTGTAACTTTTATGTAAGCTAAAACCTCATCTGTTTTCATCCAAATGCGCTATATCATATTTACAAAAATAAACATAATATTTCAATATAAGGGACTAGCTTAAAAGTGTGAGTCAATTCAATCAAATTGAGGAACAAGGGAGAACTATCATGAATATGAAATCAATCAAGCATGGGCTTAATCACTTGTTTGCTTTTGAAAACTTACCTTCTGATATGCATTCGCAAGCTGTTGATGAGATTGAACAAGGTTTACGCTTTGAAGAGTTAGCCGAACAAGATCATGAACGTATGCAAAATTGGTTAGATATAACTCCTAATGACCGAAATGCCATGTGGTGTTATTTACGCGCAGCTTTACGTGGTAGCCCAGATGCTTCATTTAAACTTGGTATTGGTTATCTAAATGGACAATTTGGTCTAGATAAAAATTATAGTGAAGCTGAAAAGTGGTTACAAAAGGCCGCAAGTCAGGGCCATCCTGATGCAAAGCGCTGCTTACAGGAAGCCTTTAGTAAATTGGCTTTTTCATAAATAAAAAAACCAGCCCGTAGGCTGGTTTTTTAATTAACAGAAATTATCCGCTAATTTTTTTGTATTTAATACGTTTTTGAACAGCATCTTCACCTAAACGTGACTGACGATAAGCTTCGTATTCTGCATAGTTACCTGTGTAGAATTCTGGCTGTTCATTTTCAAATGACAAGATGTGTGTCGCGATACGGTCAAGGAACCAACGGTCATGCGATACCACCATTACTGTGCCTGGGAATACAAGAATTGCATCCTCAAGCGCACGTAAAGTTTCAATATCCAAATCGTTTGATGGTTCATCCAGTAAGATAACGTTTGCGCCTTGCTGTAAAATTTTCGCAAGTTGTAAACGGTTACGCTCACCACCAGACAATTCGCCTACGCGTTTTTGCTGGTCTTGGCCTTTGAAGTTAAAGCGACCGATATAAGCACGTGAAGCAATTTCATAATCGCCCACTTTCAAGATATCTAAACCACCAGAAACTTCTTCCCAAACAGTTTTGTTATTGTCTAGAGTGTCACGAATCTGACCTACGTAAGCCACTTTAACTGACTCACCTAAAGTCACAGTACCTGTATCAGGTTGCTGTTCGCCAGTCATCATACGGAATAATGTGGTTTTACCCGCACCGTTTGGACCAACGATACCCACAATTGCTGTTGGAGGTACAGTAAAAGATAAGTTTTCGTACAATACGCGGCCATCAAATGATTTGCTGATACCTTCCACTTCCACAACTTTATTACCCAAACGAGGGCCAGGTGGAATGTAGATTTCAGACGTCTCATTACGTTGCTGGAATTCTTTAGAGTTAAGCTCTTCAAAACGCTCCATACGCGCTTTGTTTTTCTTTTGCTGACCTTTCGCATTTGAACGAACCCATTCAAGTTCTTTCTTCAATGCTTTAGCAAAAGATTCTTCTTGCTTCTGCTCTTGTTCTAAACGAGCATTTTTCTGTTCCAACCAAGAAGAGTAATTACCTTGGTAAGGAATACCGTGTCCACGGTCAAGCTCCAAGATCCACTCGGCCACGTTATCTAAGAAATAACGGTCATGCGTAATCGCAACGATTGTGCCAGGGAAATCTTTCAAGAAGCGCTCTAACCAAGATACAGATTCTGCATCTAAATGGTTCGTCGGTTCGTCAAGAAGCAACATGTCTGGCTTCGAAAGCAGTAAACGACAAAGCGCTACACGACGGCGCTCACCACCTGAAAGCTTAGTTACATCTGCATCCCAAGCTGGAAGATTCAAGGCATCCGCCGCGATTTCAAGCTGGTTGTTTAGGTTGTGCGCATCCCAAGCATGGATAATTGATTCTAATTTTTCCTGCTCTTTCGCAAGTGCATCAAAATCAGCATCTGGGTCTGCATATTCTGCAAATACCTGATCAAGACGTTCTAAAGCATCTAAAGCTTCACGTACGCCATCTTCAACGTTACCACGAACATCTTTAGTTGGATCAAGTGGCGGCTCTTGCTCTAAATAGCCGATTTTAATTCCAGGTTGTGCACGAGCTTCACCAGAGAAATCTTTATCTACGCCAGCCATAATACGAAGCAAGGTAGATTTACCTGCACCGTTCAAACCGAGTACACCAATTTTGGCACCCGGGAAAAATGATAAAGAGATGTCTTTTAAGATTTCGCGCTTTGGCGGAACCATCTTAGACACTCGGTTCATCGTATAAATATATTGGGCCACGCAGGACTCCTCAATTGAAAAACCAATACATCGCATAAGCGATAAATAATCGCGCGTATTATACGCTGAAAACCCCAACAACTTGAAGTTATGATTTCCATCGTACGGATTTATCAAACAATTTTCTTTTTCAATAAGTTGCAAAATGTTTATGGATAAGATTTATACAGCGTTTCAGCGTATATTTTTCTATCTTTATTCCTAAAATTAGAAAACAAACCAGAATTTCTGCAATTTTGTACATAAATTTTAGGCTAGACTCGCTCAATATTTAACTCACGAAGATGATGTAATCATGACTTATAAAGATGAAACCTTAGCCATTCACGCAGGCTACTCACCCGAAGCAACAACAAAAGCAGTTGCGGTCCCTATTTATCAGACTACTTCTTATGCATTTGATAATACACAGCACGGTGCCGACCTTTTCGATTTAAAAGTTCAGGGCAATATTTATACCCGGATTATGAACCCGACCACTGCTGTACTTGAACAACGCCTTGCTGCACTTGAAGGTGGAATTGGTGCGTTAGCCTTGGCTTCTGGAATGGCAGCAATTACCTATGCCATCCAAACGATTACAGAAGCAGGAGACAACATTGCCTCAGTCTCAACTTTATATGGCGGGACGTACAATCTATTTGCCCACACATTACCAAAACAAGGCATTGAAGTTCGCTTTTTTGATTATCAACAACCAGAAAGCTTAAACAATTTAATTGACGATAAAACTAAACTTGTTTTTGTTGAATCGATTGGTAATCCACTTGGAAATATCATTGATTTAGAAGCAATTTCAAAAATCGCACATGAATATGGGGTGCCTGTTATCGTCGACAATACTGTTGCCACCCCTGCTTTATTAAAACCATTTGAATATGGTGCCGATATCGTTATCCATTCGCTTACTAAATATATCGGTGGACACGGTAATAGCATTGGTGGTGCGATTGTAGATAGTGGCAAATTCCCTTGGGGTAAATATTCAGATCGCTTTAAAGTTTTAAATACACCTGACCCAAGTTATCACGGGGTGAATTATGTCGAGGCATTAGGTGAGGCTGCTTATATAGCACGAGCTCGCGTTGTACCTTTACGTAATACAGGTGCTGCAATTAGCCCCCTAAGTGTTTTCTTAATTTTACAAGGTTTAGAAACTCTAAATCTCCGCATGGAGCGCCATACTGAAAATGCGCAAAAAATTGCGGAATATTTAAAAACTCATCCAAAAGTAAAATGGGTCAATTACGCAGGTTTAAAAGATCATCCGCAGCATCAGCTTGCTCAAAAATATGTAAAAGGTAAACCTTCTGCAATTTTATCTTTTGGCGTGCAAGATGGTCGTGAAGGTGGTACTCGATTCATTGATGCACTTCAGCTATTTACTCGACTTGTTAATATTGGTGATGCAAAAAGTTTGGCTTGCCACCCTGCAACTACAACTCATCGCCAGCTCAATGAACAAGAGCTGAAATCTGCTGGTGTAAGCGAAGATATGGTACGTCTTTCAATTGGAATTGAGCATATTGATGACTTAATTGCCGATTTAGAACAAGCACTTTCAGCTGTATAACTTTTAAACTATTCAACAAGCCTCTGGAAATAGAGGCTTTTTTGTTTTTTCATTTATTATATGATTAAAATAATTAATGGATTAAGATCGTATTTTAGAGTTTTTACTCTAAATAAATTGTTAAATTTCATATATTTACAGACTAGACAATTTTTAAACATCTATTAAGATAAGGGCAGTATTTATGAGTTCATCTGGATGAACCTACGGTTGTAAAAAATAAAAATTACATACCGGAATAAATAGTCCCTGCCCCTACTTAGGTAAAATGCTGTGAATAAAAAATTAGAAGCTCTGTTCCAGAAAAAGGTACAAGATAAAGTCATTTTAGTGACAGGCGCCTCGAGTGGAATTGGATTAACGATCTCAAACAAACTTGCTGATGCAGGTGCCCATGTTTTACTGGTTGCCCGTACCCAAGAAACGTTGGAAGAAGTGAAAGCAGATATTGAAAGCCGTGGTGGTAAGGCATCAATTTTCCCATGTGATCTCAACGATATGGAAATGATTGATCAAGTATCTAAAGAAATTTTAGCAACTGTGGATCACATTGATATTTTAATTAATAACGCAGGTCGTTCTATTCGCCGTGCCGTACATGAGTCTTATGATCGTTTTCATGACTTTGAACGCACGATGCAATTAAATTATTTTGGCGCGGTTCGTCTAGTTCTCAATATCTTGCCGCATATGATTCAGCGTAAAGATGGACAAATCATTAACATTAGCTCGATTGGTGTTTTAGCAAACGCAACCCGCTTCTCTGCGTATGTCGCATCTAAAGCCGCTCTTGATGCATTTAGCCGCTGTCTATCTGCCGAAGTTCATGCACACAAAATTGCGATTACTTCAATTTATATGCCATTGGTTCGTACCCCAATGATTGCACCGACTAAAATTTATAAATATGTACCCACACTTTCACCTGAGCAGGCTGCTGACCTAATTGCTTATGCAATTGTGAAACGTCCAAAACGTATGGCAACGAACTTAGGCCGTTTAGCTTCAATGACTTATTCTGTAGCACCAGGCATCAATAATATGTTTATGTCGATTGGTTTCCGTTTATTCCCAAGTTCGGATGCAGCGAAGGGACAAAAAACCGAGAAATTAAACTGGGCACAAAAAGCTTATGCACGTATTTTCCCAGGTGAACACTGGTAATTTTGAGTTAATCGCATAACGAATAAAAAGCGCCTTAAATAAGGCGCTTTTTTAAAATAAGGAACTGATCAATCAAGAAACTGAACGTGCCCTGTTTTTACATCGTAAATTGCACCCACAACTACAATCTCACCTCGATCCACCATATCTTTAAGCACACTGCTGTTATTAATAATATACTGGATGTTGTAGTGAACATTCATTGCTGTGACTTGACTGATAAAAGCATTACCTAATTCACGTGGCTGCATAATGTCATATACGCTATCAACCGAATGCATTAATGGCCCAAGCACATATTGAATGTGTGGCATTTCCTTCACATCAGACACTTGCTTTTGCTCTAAGCGTAATTGACATGCACTTGTCACCGCGCCGCAATCGGTATGTCCTAAAACAACGATGACTTTAGAGCCTTTAGCCTGACAAGCAAACTCAAGAGAACCCAGTACTTTTTGCCCAGCAATATTACCTGCAATTCGTAAGCTAAACAGATCACCAATACCCACATCAAAAATCATTTCGGTAGGAGCACGTGAATCCATACAACCAAGCACGGCTGCAATCGGGTGCTGTCCTTCATCTGCAGTCACACGAATTTGTCGATAAATATCGCGTTGAAGACGTTCATTTTTTACAAAACGTTCGTTCCCTTCTTTAAGTAAATTGACGACCTGTTGAGGACTCAGCTTTTGTTGCAAGTCATGTGTACTAATATCAATATCAAGTATGGCATCATCAACGTCTTGATAGTGTTGTTTGAACCCGACCAGTTTAAGATTTACTTGGCGTTTAATGGCCGTTTCACTTTGATAATCTTGAATAACTTGATAGATATCAGGATCAATCGAGTCACATTGAGTCGCATCAATAATGAGTTGTTGGTGTTTATGCACATGTTCTAATGCCGAAATCAGCGCAGAACGATTAAGAAAGGTTACTTGTGATGGAAGTTCAATACGAGTCACTACGCCATGTAAGCGCTTCTCTCTATAAACACGAATACCTTTATTAAAATTACCATAGAGAATAAAAGCACTACTGGTGAATAGGCCAATTAAAATTCCCATTAAAAGATCAGTCAGCAAAATTGCAACTAAAGTAATAATAAAAGGCAGGAACTGTTTCCAACCTTTTTGATAAAGCTGTTTAAATAATTTTGGATGGGTAAGCTTAAAGCCTGTCAGGATGAGGATCGCAGCCAATGCAGACAGAGGAATCATGTTCATTAATGGCACGAAGAACAAAACCGCTAACAGCAACAATACTCCATGAATAATGGTAGAGCATTTACTACGCGCACCCGTATTTGCATTCACCGAACTACGCACAATCACTGAGGTGACAGGCATTCCACCAATTAAGCCCGAAATGATGTTACCTGTACCTTGTGCCCAGAGTTCACGGTTAGGAGGAGAAGAACGTTTTTGAGGATCAATCTTGTCTGCCGCTTCTAGATTCAATAATGTTTCTAAAGATGCTACAACAGCGAGCGTAATGGCACCTGTGTAAATCATAGGCTCAGCTAAATAGCTAAAATCAGGAAAAATTAATACTTCTTCGGGTGCTTGTAAGATATTCGGTAACTGAATGAGGTTATCCATTTGCACTGCCCATGCAGAGCCAATACTCACTAAAACAAAATTTAAAACTGCTGCTAGCACAACTGCAATTAAAGCCGAAGGTAAAGTTAGTTTTTTTAGCGGACTACTATCCCACGCTAAAATTAGGAATAAACTGAGTAAACCAATAAGGGCAGCCCCTTCATCAAAACGTTGAAGGAATGCGTCTGGTGTTGAAGTCCAAACCTGTTTCCATGAAAAATCAGAAAGTCCGAACAGGTAAGGCAATTGTGTCGCAATTAGAATGACACCAATAGCAGCGAGTAATCCTAAAATGACATTATTAGGGATAAAGTTGGCAAAAAATCCTAACTTAAATAATCCAAATAGAATTTGTAGGACACCGGCAAAAATAATACATAATAAAAAGGCGGCATAATTGCCGCCTAGTTGTTCTAACTGTACAAGAATTACGGCAGTCAGCCCTGCCGCTGGGCCTGCAACACTAATGTGAGAACCACTGAGTAAACCCACAATAATGCCGCCTACAATACCTGCAATAATACCAGAGATGATGGGAGCACCCGAGGCTAAAGCAATACCCAAGCACAGCGGTAATGCGACGAGGAATACGACAACTCCGGATAAGAGGTCTTTTAAATGAAATCTATTTTTCAGGTTTAAAACCGACATAAAACAACCATTTATAATAAAAAGAAATAAGCAAAGTTGTACTATTACAGCCTGAAAGAGAATAAATGCTTCAAGGCTGGGTTGATGATGTCGGACAACTGAATCTCATTAAAGTTTAGTTATGCTATAACGTTGTGTATTTAATTGTGTATTTAACAACGATTTGTTGATCTTAAGATTCACCTCATCTTTAGGACTGCGATTTTTCTTAACCGATCTTTAATCCCTCTCAGAAATAATACTCCACCAATAAAAAAGCCCCCGACTGGAGGCTTCTTATCATCTTAAAGACTCTTATTTAGAACCTTTAATTCCTGCTTGCAATAACAATGCACCTAAACCACCAATCTTTTGTTCTTGTGGTTTTTCTTGCTTGTTACGCTGAGGACGTTCAGCTTGATCTTTACGTGGTTGAGGACGTTTACCTTGAGGCTTACGCTCAAAACGTTGTTCGTTATTTTGCTCACGGCGTGGTGGACGCTGTGCTTTTACAGGTGCAGAACCTTCGGCACGCATACTTAAGTTCACGCGATTACGTTCAGCATCAACCTGCATAACACGCACTTGTACGATCTGACCCGGTTTTACAACTTTATGCGGATCAGAAACGAACTCATTCGCTAATTCAGAAATATGAACTAAACCATCCTGATGCACACCAATATCAACAAAGGCACCAAAGTTTGTGACATTAGTAATCACACCTTCAAGCTGCATACCTTCAGTTAATTGGCCCACTTCAGTGATATCTTCACGGAATTTAGCAGTACGGAACTCTGGACGTGGGTCACGGCCCGGTTTTTCAAGTTCAGCTAATACGTCTTGAACTGTTGGCAAACCAAATTTGTCATCAACAAATTCATCAGCTTTTACTTGGCGAATGATTTCGGTATTACCAATGATGTCTTTCACAGTTGTGGCTTTTGCTGCAACAATTTTCTCAACAAGGCCATAACTTTCAGGGTGAACAGCAGAAGCATCTAAAGGTTCAGAACCATTTTGGATACGTAAGAAACCAGCTGCTTGTTCAAAAGTACGCTCGCCTAAACGTGGTACGCTTTTCAAAGCTTGACGGTTATCAAAACGACCATGCTCTTTGCGATACTCAACAATTTGCTGAGCAATCGCTTTATTCAAACCTGCAATGTAAGCCAAGATTGCTGGCGAAGCAGTATTTACATCAACACCAACAGCGTTCACACAGTCTTCAACTACCGCATCAAGTGTTTTAGCCAAACCAGTTTGATTCACATCATGTTGATATTGACCTACACCAATTGATTTCGGATCAATCTTAACAAGTTCAGCAAGAGGATCTTGTAAACGGCGAGCAATCGACACTGCACCACGAATTGAAACATCAAGTTCTGGAAGTTCTGCCGCAGCAAGTTCACTTGCTGAATAAACAGATGCACCCGCTTCACTTACAGTCACACGCGTTAATTTAAGGTCTGTATTTGCAGCCATCATTTCAGCCACTACAGCTTCCGTTTCACGGCTAGCTGTACCGTTACCAATGGCAATAAGCTCTACATTATATTCACGGCATAAACGTGCAAGCTCAGCAATAGAGCCTTCTTTATCTTCTTTAGGCGCAAATGGATAAATCGTGCTGTGGGCAAGTACATCCCCTGAATCACTCACGACTGCAAGTTTAACGCCTGTACGAATGCCAGGGTCAACACCTAAAGTCGTACGGCTACCCGCTGGTGCTGATAACAATAAATGACGAAGATTTTCAGCAAATACCTGCATTGCTTCGGCTTCGGCAGTAAGACGCTTCTCTGTCAGCAATGAATGCTCGATTTGAGGACGAACTTTACCCAACCAGAACAATTTAGCAGTTTGCTTTAAGAAGTCCTGACGTGCTTGAGGTTGAATTTGCTCAAGGTTGTATTCAGTTTCGATACGTGCCAATGGTGCATCATCTTCACCATCTACTTTTAAACCTAATACGTTTTCTTGACGGCCACGTAACATCGCCAATAAACGATGTGAAGGCAGTTTGTTCAGACCTTCAGAAAATTCAAAGTAATCACGGAATTTTTTACCGACTTCTTTCTTTTCTTCAGAAGCAACTGTACTTTTTAACACTGCAGTTTTTGCAAAAGTTGCTTTTAATTCTGTAGTAAGCGCAATATTTTGTGCCCAATCATCAATTAGAATATGCTGAATCGCATCTAATTGACTTTCAACATCTGGATAGTCTTCGTGACTAAAACCAGCTAATGCTTCTGTCGGGTCAACTTGTTCTGCAATAATTTTTTCAGCAATCGGTCCTAGACCTGCTTCTTTTGCTTTAAAAGACTTACTTGTACGCTTAGGACGATACGGTGCATAAATTTCTTCTAAAGCATTTTTTGTTTCGGCTGCATTCACCCGCGCCAACAAGTCATCACTCAATTTATTCTGTTCTTGCAATGACTGAATAACCTTTTCACGGCGCTCATATAAATCACGTAAATACGCTAAACGAGTATCTAATTGGCGTAACTGCGTATCATCTAAACCTTGTGTTACTTCTTTACGGTAACGGGCAATGAATGGAACACTGGCACCTTCGTCAATTAAGCGGATGGCAGCTTCTACTTGGTTTGGACGTACGGCAAGTTCACTTGCCAACTGCTGAACTAAGTCAGTCATCGTGTTTGATCCCACAAGGATAAAGTTTAAAAGCACTGATTATAAAGACCAAGCCCATAAAATCCACACTTGTTTGCGTATTCAAAACGTTTTTTTGTATTGACTCTGAATATTTATAGTTTTTACGACGATTAGAGCACATAAAAATAGGCGTTTAACTATGAAAAAATTAAGACTGAACCCTACCTTTTAATATTTATAAAATATAAACGTATGACTTGTGTCATGAATATGACAAAAATTTAATATAATTTATGAGAAAATGATCATATTGATACATAGCCCAAAAGATCAAAAGATTGAGGTTGAGCACTGTTTTATTCTTCTAATTTTTCATCAGGTTTAACTATTTGCCCAACTCAACGATTAAAAGCTCTATGATAGTCTATTAAGCCTGATAGAAATAATGCATTTCAAACAAAGAGTTATTGCGATTAAGGTGTTCAAAAATTATTGAAAATTTAAGTATTTGTTTTTTTTGAGCGGTCTTTGCTAAATTATGGGCTTAAGATGTTGTTTTTTGGTTTCAAACTACCTTGAAAATTGTAATTTTGAGCAAATTGATACATAGTCTAAACAAGAACATCGGCATTATACTGAGGGCTTGTTGGCAATAAGCCTCTCCGACCCAATAATATATAAATTATGACTTTAAAAGGGAGTACATCATGAGTTTAGTTGTACCTGCTGAACATCCTGAAACCGTACACAACGAAACGGATCGTGTCGAACGTATTTTAGTGGTCGATGACGATGTGCGTTTACGTACCCTCTTGCAACGTTTTTTGGAAGATAAAGGCTTTGTTGTAAAAACTGCCCACGATGCTTCGCAAATGGACCGTTTATTACAACGTGAGTTATTTTCACTTATCGTACTCGACTTTATGTTACCGGTTGAAGATGGTTTAAGTATTTGCCGTCGTTTACGCCAATCAAATATTGATACGCCAATCATCATGTTAACAGCACGTGGTAGCGATTCAGACCGTATTGCCGGTCTTGAAGCTGGTGCAGACGATTACTTACCAAAACCATTTAATCCAAATGAGCTTTTAGCACGTATCCGTGCGGTATTACGTCGCCAAGTGCGTGAAGTTCCGGGTGCACCGAGCCAACAAGTTGAAGTAGTTAGCTTTGGTCCATGGTCTTTAGACTTGTCTACCCGTACCCTGACACGCGAAGGTCAAATTGTTACTCTAACAACTGGCGAATTTGCAGTATTAAAAGCATTGGTACAACACCCACGTGAACCATTAACACGCGATAAATTGATGAACTTAGCGCGTGGCCGTGAATGGGGTGCAATGGAACGTTCAATTGACGTTCAAGTTTCTCGTTTACGTCGTTTGATTGAAGATAACCCTGCACGTGCACGTTACATCCAAACTGTATGGGGTGTGGGCTATGTATTCGTTCCAGATGGTGCTGAATAAGCTTGAGATAAGATAGAGTGAGTTTAGAACCAATCGCCCCACAGAACTTTACCGATTACGTGACCTACTCAGAACGTAAACGGACTCGATGGGAACGTTTTCTCGACAAAATAAAGCCACGTTCTGCTGCCATGCGTACCACTATTTTGGTACTGCTGGTGGTGTTCTTTAGTTTGTTTATGTCGTTATGGTTCTTTTGGCGCACTCTTTATTTACCTGAAATTCAACAACACGCCCGTTATCTTGCAGTCGAGCTTGAACTCGTCAATAACCCCGATATACGAATTTTTCATCGTGAAAATGAAGTAGATATTGATGCGTGGTTGCGTAATCGAGTCGGTATTGAATACGTTACCAACCCCAAAGAATATCCAAGTGTCCGAGAAAAGGTCATTGCGGAGTTTTTTACTAATCATGTTGAACAAAAACTGGCAAATGAGATCGGGACTAAAGACGTTACCGTTTACTTCCAGTTTAAACCGAGCCCACGCATTTGGATTCAAACTCCGGAAATGCATGGAAACTGGGTTCGTGAGCCTTTGAAAACCTATGCCAACTACAGTCCTGAGCTCTTAGTGGGTTGGGTTGTGGGTGTTCCATTACTGTCCGCTATCATTATTTTGATTTTGGTCAGACAGATGAACCGCCCTCTGCGTCGTTTGCAAAATGCTGCCAATGAATACAGTAAATCCGGAACAGCACCTTACCTTGATACCAATCACGGTCCATTAGAAATTCGTCAAGTAAACCAAGCCTTTAATCGCATGGTCTACACACTCGATCAGACTGAGCGTGAACGACGTATTATGCTGGCAGGTATTTCACATGATTTACGCACCCCGCTTACACGCATACGTTTAACAGCAGAGATGCTGCCTGATGAGTTTTTACGTGAAGGCTTGGTCTACGATGTAGATGATATGGATGCAATTCTCAATCAGTTCATTTCGTATATGCGCGATGGTTCGGATGAGGAATTGAAAGACACCAATATCAACATGCTTTTGCAAGAATTAGTCGTGCAATTTAAACCTCTCGATATTCAATTCGAAATGCAGGATGTGCCTATTATTCCGGCACGTAGCCTTTCTTTAAAAAGATTGATTGCCAACTTGATTAATAATGCAAAACGATACGGTGCTGAACCAATTGAGCTCAGTGCAAAAGTTGAAAATGAATATATTTTAATTACCGTTGCTGATCATGGTGAAGGTATTCCAGCAGATCAAATTGAAGAGTTAATGCAACCTTTTGTTCGCGGAGACTCAGCAAGAACCATTCAAGGCAGTGGTCTTGGGCTGGCTATTGTTAAACGTATTGTCGATATTCATCATGGCGAGATTCAAATTCATAATCGCCAACAAGGTGGTTTAGAAGTTATTATTTCTTTACCCATCCCAAAACCGAGTACTGAAGAAAATACCACGACGAATCCTTTGGAAAAAATAAAGCAAACATTGAGTGAGCGCTTTTAATTTAATCAATCAGCAATTAAAAGCCTTGTTTTAATAGTAAATAAAAGCAATAAAAATCAATTAAATAAAAATCATCAATATAATTTATACCGCCATTTATTTACAAAATTAGACCTTAGCCTAACATCTATGCACTTTTCAATTTTTCATAGCTAAAATCCCCTATGTTTTGACAATATTGAGGATGTCCAATGTCTTTAAGTCGTATTCGCCTAGCTTCTCTTCATGACAAGGTCATCAGTGCTGAACAAGCTGCGCAATTCATCGAAAATGGAATGACCGTTGGTATGAGTGGTTTTACTCGTGCCGGTGAAGCTAAAGCTGTTCCACAAGCACTTGTAGAGCATGCAAAGAAAAATCCGTTAAAAATCACGTTAATTACGGGTGCTAGCTTAGGTAATGACTTAGACAAACAACTCACGGAAGCAGGTGTTTTATCTCGTCGTATGCCATTTCAGGTAGACAACACATTACGTCGTGCGATTAACAACGGCGAAGTTATGTTTATTGATCAACATTTATCAGAAACTGTTGAGCAAATGCGTAACCAGCAACTTAAACGTCCAGACGTTGCGGTGATTGAAGCAATTGCGATTACTGAAGATGGCGGCATTATTCCAACAACTTCTGTAGGTAACTCTGCAAGCTTTGCTATTTTTGCCGAAAAAGTTATTGTTGAAATCAACACCTCTTTAAGCGAAAGCTTTGAAGGTCTACACGACATCTACATTCCGACTTATCGTCCAACACGTACTCCAATTCCATTAACAAAAGTGGATGAGCGTATTGGTACAACAGCAATCCAAATCGATCCTGCAAAAATTGTAGGTATTGTATTTAACGATACACATGACTCACCATCAACCGTAACTCCTCCAGATGATGAGACTCAAGGCATCGCAAACCACCTTATTGCTTTCTTTAACAAAGAAGTTGCAGAAGGCCGTTTACCAAAAAATCTTGGTCCATTACAAGCAGGGATTGGTTCTATTGCCAACGCTGTATTAACAGGTTTAAAAGATTCTGATTTTGAAGACCTCATTATGTACTCAGAAGTACTACAAGACTGTACTTTTGAACTCATTGATGCAGGCAAAATGAAATTTGCTTCTGGTAGCTCAATTACCCTTTCTGCAAAATGTGGCGAAAAAGTTTTTGGCAATATCGAAGCTTACAAAGACAAATTAGTGCTCCGCCCACAAGAAATTTCCAACCACCCTGAATTGGTACGTCGTTTAGGTATCATCGGCATTAACACTGCACTTGAGTTTGATATTTACGGTAACGTGAACTCAACTCACGTATGCGGTACTAAAATGATGAACGGTATTGGTGGTTCAGGTGACTTCGCTCGTAACGCACACTTGGCAATCTTTGTGACTAAATCAATTGCTAAAGGCGGCGATATCTCTTCTATCGTGCCGATGGTGAGCCACGTTGACCATAGTGAACACGACGTTGATATTTTAGTGACAGAGCAAGGTTTAGCAGACTTACGTGGTTTAGCACCTCGTGAGCGTGCTCGCGCTATTATCGATAACTGTGTACACCCACTTTATCGTGGTGCATTAAACGACTACTTTGATCGTGCATGTGCTAAAGGTGGACATACTCCTCACTTACTTCGTGAAGCATTGTCTTGGCATGCAAACTTCGAAGAAACAGGTCAGATGCTTCAAGCAGAACCAGTTGCAAAATCAGCTTAAATCACTGGTTTAATTCAAGCACTCCCTCGGGAGTGCTTTTTTATTTGTTTAATTTATTGATAAAACACTGCTCAAGTCCTCATTTTTATTTTATCTTTTCAGCACATCAAAACAAAAAGTAGAAATCCATATGTTTATTATTCGTCAATTTACAAATGCAGATCTGGATGATGTGGTTATTTTATGGGAAAGCTGTGGCCTGACCCGCCCTTGGAATAATCCTGAAACCGATATTTTCAGGAAAGTCTCACAACAGGATGATTTGTTTTTGGTTGCTATTAAAGATGAGCAACTGATTGGCACGCTTATGGGCGGCTACGACGGCCATAGAGGCTGGATTAACTATTTAGCTGTTCATCCCCACCAACAACGCTTAGGAATCGCTACAGCGCTCGTTCAGCAGCTTGAAAAGCGATTGATTGCCCGCGGTTGTCCAAAACTACAATTACTTGTCCGCAAAGACAATTTAAATGTACTGAACTTTTACGAACAGCTTGGCTATGACGAAGTAGAAGCTGTGTGTTTAGGAAAACGACTTATTAGCGATAATCCACCCGACTAGCGCACCTAGTCCACACTTTCTTTTTCGCT
The DNA here is from genome assembly GCF_001605885.1 of Acinetobacter lactucae. GTDB lineage: Bacteria > Pseudomonadota > Gammaproteobacteria > Pseudomonadales > Moraxellaceae > Acinetobacter > Acinetobacter lactucae. The sequence goes on from NZ_LRPE01000039.1 coordinate 220,544, forward strand.
ATTAAAAAAACATATTTGGGCTTGGGGATAAGTAACTATACTTGTGGATAAAACGGGATTTATACACAGGTGAATTAACGATGTGTTGGGGCAAAATAGATAGACATAAAAAAAGCCCTATACGTTAATGTATGGGGCTTTTTCGAATATGGTGGCGAGACCCAGGATCGAACTGGGGACACACGGATTTTCAATCCGTTGCTCTACCTACTGAGCTATCACGCCGATGGCCTGTATTAAGCCGCATCTCAGAACAATAGTCAACAATTATCCTGAGTTTCTGATTTAAATGAGTATTTTTTATACTTAAAAAAAATCCCTGATGGGATCAGGGATTGAAAACACAAATAATGGTGGCGAGACCCAGGATCGAACTGGGGACACACGGATTTTCAATCCGTTGCTCTACCTACTGAGCTATCACGCCGAAGTGGGCGTATTAAACAATGTTTATAAGAAGACGTCAAGCAACTTCCGTATTTTTTGTAACAAGTGATTATTTTTAAATCACAAACACAAAATAATAGAAGCTTTTAGTGATGTAGTTTACCAATGTGAGCCAAACAGCGATGAATCGCGCCACAGCCTGGTTCAAAAGTTTTAACACCTTTTGACTCTTCTATACGGCAAGCTTCTTCAACTAAGCGCTCAGCTACCCCACGACCACGGTTAGCAGGATGCACAACAATATATTCAAGAACCTTGCTTTCGCCTTGTCCTGAAGACCAAATTGCACCTATAATTTTGGTGTTAAATTCAGCAGTGTATAGCGTGGTATACTGTTGTAAATCTTGTTCAAGTTGTTCAATCGCATCGTGCCCGTCACCAAACTCCGGACTTGTATCATACAAACGCTCAAGCTGATCGCGGATCTCTGAATTATCTAGAGAACTATAAGCATGTACGGTAATAGGCATTGATTAACCCTCCTGAGCAAACTATGATGCTGTCACGAATTCGTCACAGCGAAATTGTCGTTAACATCCAATCATTTTTGACGTTTTTTGAGGAACGTGTCCATGACGCAACGTATCAGTGAAGTGGTTAGAAATACCAATGAAACCAAAATTCGAGTTCGTTTAAATCTCGACGGTACTGGTCAAGGCACACTAAACACTGGAGTTCCATTTTTAGACCATATGATTGATCAAATCAAGCGACATGGCTTATTTGATATCGATATTCATTGTGACGGAGACCTCGAGATTGATGATCACCACACCGTAGAAGACTGTGGAATCACGCTTGGACAAGCTTTTGCACAAGCTTTAGGTGATAAAAAAGGTTTAAAACGCTATGGTCATTTTTATGCACCATTAGATGAAGCTTTATCTCGCGTAGTTGTCGATTTATCTGGTCGTCCGGGATTATTTATGGATATTCCATTTACCCGTGCACGCATTGGTACATTTGATGTCGATTTATTTTCTGAGTTTTTCCAAGGTTTCGTAAACCATGCGCTTATGACCTTACACATCGACAACTTAAAAGGTAAAAATAGCCACCACCAAATCGAAAGTGTATTTAAAGCACTTGCTCGTGCTTTACGTATGGCATGTGAAGTTGATCCACGTGCAGAAAACACGATTGCATCGACAAAAGGTAGCCTCTAATGACACGTATCGCGTTACTTGATTATGGCATGGGCAATCTACACTCAGCAGCGAAAGCTCTTGAGCATGTGGGCGCTACAGTCGATGTGACCAATGATCCAAAGTTAATTGCACAAGCTGACAAAATTGTTTTTCCGGGCGTTGGTGCAATGCGTGACTGTATGCAAGGCATGCGTGAAGCAGGGATTGATGAAGTAGTACGTAAAGCTGCTTTTAATAAACCTGTTCTTGCGATTTGTGTAGGCATGCAAGCACTACTAGAAAGCTCAGAAGAAAATGGCGGCGTAGATGCACTAGGTATTTTTGATGGTGTTGTAAAACATTTTCCTCAAATGGAAGGTTTAAAAGTGCCGCATATGGGCTGGAACCAAGTTCACCAACTGGACCCGAACCATCCAATGTGGAACAACATCGAACAAGATGCTCGTTTTTACTTTGTACATAGTTACTATGTCGAACCAAAAGATGAAAGCGTTGTAGCTGCAACTTGTGATTATGGTGTGAATTTCTGCACAGCAATTCATAAAGATAATTTATTCGCGACTCAATTCCACCCAGAGAAAAGTCACACTGCTGGTTTGCAGTTACTGAAAAACTTTGTGGAATGGAATATTTAATCTGATTTAAAACTGAAAAAGATCAGGTCTAGATAGCCTGATCTTTTTTTTTATTTATAATAACAACCAATCATTTATAGAATGATATTTTATTCAACAAAATATTGAATATTTCTACTTTTAAATAAAACCAAATGATTAGGAAAACAAAATGAATTCACCTTTCGAAAATCAACCGATTCAACAAGATTCCCCCTTTAAAGCTAGTGGTCGTTTTGGGCGACTCTCTTATGCTGCTTGGACATTCTTATTTTCACTCGTCATCGGCATCGCTGTTGTTGCCATCGCATTCACTTTTGGATTTACATCTAGTCAGGATCTAACAGGCCTTTCTACAGCAGGCATGATTGTTATCGCCATTCTTTATATTGTCTGCCTCTATGTAAGCTTTGTATTTACAATTCGTCGCTTACATGACCGCAATAATACAGGATGGCTTTCATTGCTAATGCTCATCCCTGTCGTAAACCTCATTTTCATGATTTATCTCTTTGCGGCAAAAGGTACAGAAGGCAATAATGATTACGGCCCACAACGCCCTACCCCAGGTTGGGAACGCGTTTTAGGCTGGATTTATATTATCCTGATTCCACTTGCTTTTGTTTTTGCTATTGTTGCCACAATCATGGCTCCAACCTATGAAGGCTATGTGGAGAAAAGCGAAAGTGTTGTTATTGGTACACCTTCTCAGTCTGAATAATTTTTAAAGATATTCATAAAGCCTAGTTCTCTAGGCTTTATTCATATATAAAGTGAATAGCCCAATTTATTTGTACGCTGTTAAATATGTCCGAAGCCGTTGCCCTTCTTGATAAAGCCTCTATTCAGCAGCTACCCCCTTTTGAAAATCTCAACCAACACAATATTGTGGTGATTGAAAATAGCGAACAATGCAAAACTATTGAAGAAGAATTAAAAAACGCCGCAATTTTGGGATTTGATTCTGAGTCTAAACCAACTTTTCGAGTAGGTGAAGTGTCGACAGGTCCTCATTTGATTCAGCTTGCCACAGCACAAAAAGCCTATTTATTTCATGTTAATTCATCAACTTTAAAATTTTTACAGCCGATTTTATCTAACCAAAAGCAAATTAAAGTCGGCTTTGGCCTCAAAAATGATAAGCATATTTTCCATAAAAAAGGTATTGAGCTGGAAAGTTGTGTCGACCTTGCTAAAGGCTTTAGTCATTTCGGTTTTACCCAGCAAATGGGCTTACAAAAAGCAGTAGCTTTGTTATTTGGGCAGTACCTTGCAAAGTCGAAGAAAGTCGGGACTTCAAACTGGGCACGAAAACCACTCACACCACAGCAAATCAGTTATGCTGCTGCCGATGCGTATGCTGCATTATTGGTATTTGAAGCGCTCAGAAAACAAAGTCTATTACCGAGTCACATTTCACAAACCATTCAAACCGCACTTCAAGCGTAAAGTTATAAAAGTCTTTTCTAAGGCTTAGCGATTGATCAATACTTTGCTAAGATGTGCACAATTTCATAATCATGATGAAGCAAGGAGCGGAAGCATGCTAATCATTCCAGCAATTGACCTGAAAGATGGTAAATGTGTGCGTTTAAAACAAGGGCGTATGGAAGACGATACTGTTTTCTCTGACGATCCAGTTGCAACTGCCCAGCATTGGGTAAATGAAGGCGCACGTCGTTTGCATTTGGTTGATTTGAATGGCGCTTTCGCAGGTACTCCAATTCATAAACCTGTTGTTGAAGCAATTGCTAAAGCTCAACCAGAATTACCAATTCAAATTGGTGGTGGTATTCGTTCATTAGAAACGATTGAACACTACTTAGAAGCTGGCGTGACTTTTGTCATTATTGGTACAAAAGCAGTTCAAGAACCTGAATTTGTAGAAGAAGCATGTAAGCGTTTTGCAGGCCACATCATTGTTGGTATTGATGCCATGAATGGCATGGTTGCAACTGACGGTTGGGCAAACGTTACTGATGTTAAAGCAACTGACTTAGCAAAACGCTTTGCAGATGCAGGCGTGTCTAGCATTGTTTATACAGACATTGCGCGTGATGGCATGATGCAAGGCGTAAATGTTGAGCAAACTGTAAACTTGGCTCAATACTCAGGCTTACCAGTAATTGCTTCTGGTGGTGTAACTAACCTTGATGACGTTCGTAACTTAAAAGGTCAACCGGGTATTTTAGGTGCGATCACAGGCCGCGCAATTTATGAAGGTACGCTAAATCTTCGTGAAGCTCAGCTGTTGTTAGATGAAAACCGTCTTTAATTGTTAAGATGTAAAAAAGAGCCGCTTTAGGCTCTTTTTTATTTTTGATTATCTTTAATTTAATAATTTTTCTAAATCGATTACCTCATCCGCAATTTCCATCGCATAGGGTGAATGCGTAATCATAATTATGGATGGAACGACTTGCTGAATATATTCAAGTATATTTTTTGCTGTACCAACATCTAAAGCTGCCGTCGGTTCGTCTAGGATGATAAGCTGAGGACGGGCTAAAACACCTCGAAGAATACAAATTCTTTGCTTTTCTCCTCCTGAAAAATTCTTATAAATTTCAGTTAGATCATCATCGAGTGTGAGTTGATGCTTTTTCAGAATATGTAATAAATTAAACTGCTCAAGCATTTGAAGTAAGTAAGAATCTTCATATATATACTGTGAGTTATAGACCAAATTCTCTCTTAAAGAATAAGGAAAAATAACAGGTTGCTGTGCAACATAAACCACTTCATCAAAAATATGCTTAGAAAACCTATGACTAATATCAATACCTTTATACAAAAGCTGTCCTAATTGAATCTGATACACACCCATTAAATAATTCATCAGAGAAGTTTTACCTAGCCCTGTTTGACCAATTACCACATACGTTTTATTGGCTGATATTGTTAAATTAAAATGATCTACGGTTCTTTTTCCTAATGAAAATTTAGCATTTATAAATTGGAAGAGAACCTCAGAATGTTGAATGGCAGAAGACGTATATTGTTCTTTCTTGAGGTTAAAGTACTGCCGATATTTTGCTAGAGCAACAAAGTTTCCATTTAAGCGCATCAAGCTTTGGGAAACCGCCAGAAAAGGGTTGGTGAGTTGAATAATATAAGTACTTATCAATACAAAAGCGCCAGGGGTTAATTGCTTTTCAGTTGAAAGAAATACTGTAAATAGCATAAAAATGAGTAAGAATAAAAAAATCATAAACAATTGAGAAATCATCAACAGTCCTATTTTCTTATTCCTATCTTTAGCTGTTGTAATGGATAAATTTAGAGTGTCATTAAATTTTGATAACTGAAAAGGTACCGCATTTTTCACTTTAATTTCATAAGAGTTTGATATCTGATGTATCAAATGACTATTCACCTGATTATCTTTTTGGTACATCGCATCGAATAGTGAACTGCTTTTTTTATTTATATGAAATGAAACTAGAAAAATAATAATAGCGATCAATAAAAAACTAATACTAAAAAGTAAACTAATGGTCGTGAACAAAACTACGAAAATCATAACCAATTGAAAAATAATTGGTCCTAAATGAAGAAGTAACGTTAGATTAATCTCACCAAAAGCAGAGCTTCCTCTTGCAAGATCACTAATCACGGTTCCAGTTTCAATTTGATCTTGTTCATCTTTTTTGAGATTTAAGTAATTTTTTAATCCTGCAAAAATTAGTGCCCCTTTGAAATCTACCATCAAATAAGCACTAAAAATATTTTTTGCCCAATTACATAACTCATTCGCTAACCATGCTGCGGCATAAGCAAGTGCGATCAGATATAAAAAATTAAATGGAAGTCGAACATCAAGTGGAAAGTCATATTCCTGTGCAGAATAATCGATAATAAGTTTTAATAAGTATGGCAATAATGTTGTAAAGAATGCTGTAAACATTACTAATAAAAACATAAGAAACATACTCCCCTTCTGCTTCTTATATTTTTCTTTAGAAATCTGCCATAAAAATTTATAGTTTTGAATATCTTGTGAACTTAATAAAAACTTCATTTCCGTATCTTTTTTCTATTAAAACGAATTAAAAATAATTTCATTACATAAGAAATATCATAACTTCTCTTATTTAGTCTTATCCGTGTTTTTTGTTTAAAATTACACCGATAAACTTTTAAATTTTTTTTATAAAACCTTAAAGTCTAATCAATCAATACACCACATTACGAATAAATTTCAGAACTTCATTACCACTATTAATATAGGTGTAAGTCACTGAACTGGCATATATAAATGAAGAACCAGCAACGAGGGTTTTTGAGCTATCTGCAAACTGTATGGTCAACTCACCTTCTAATACATAAATAAGCTCTTGCCATCCTTCCGGGTCTGCTTCAGCAACATAAGACTCTCCTACTGCCAATGACCATGTCCAAAGCTCAACTTGAGTATGAGATGGAACTGAGGCTAATAAAGTAGCATTACTCTCTTCTTTGCTACCCTGCCAAGCGAGTGCATTTACTAAGACTTGTTCTTTATGCTCAGGTGCACTCACAATCGTTCTGAAATCTACACCCAACACGACTGCAATCGCATCGAGTTTAGCCAAGCTAATATTAACTTGCCCTGTTTCCAATGCAGCAATGGTTCGTCTACTTACTCCTGCCTGATCGGCCAAGTCCTGTTGGCTTAAATCTCGTTCATCTCTTAAGGAACGGATATTTGTGCCGACATGCTGTAAAACGGTACTCGACTGGCTCATAAATTAACGCAGCAAATAAAATATGAGCAATATATTGCACAAAATAGAAGAATAGCGCAATATGTGCAGTATATTGCACAATTCGTTCTAACTTGAATATGTCACCAATTTCTTTAAGTTCAAACAAAGCTCCACAGTTAGCTCTCATTTTGATTACCATCATTTGGGGTGGAACATTTCTTACGGTGCAATATGCACTTAACTTTTCGTCGCCTATGTTTTTTGTAGGCTGTCGTTTTGCTGTAGCGGCTCTGACTTTGCTACTTATTTCATTAAAAAGTATGAAAGGAGTCACTTTAAAAGATTTAGGCGCGGGTTGTGCAATTGGTCTTGTGATCGCCGCAGGCTATGGCACCCAGACGATTGGCTTGCAAACCATTCCAAGTAGTGAGTCGGCTTTTTTAACAGCACTCTATGTCCCGCTTGTTCCTATTTTAATGTGGCTCATCTTTAGAAAAACTCCACATATCATGACCTGGGTGGGAGCCGCTCTTGCCTTTGCTGGACTTGTTTTATTGACAGGAAATGGTTTTGAGAAAATTTCCTTAAGTTTTGGGCAGCTTTTAACAGTACTTGGTGCCTTTGCGATTGCTTTAGAAATTATTTTTATTAGCTACTTTGCTGGAAAGGTAAATTTACGCCGCGTCACCATCATTCAACTCGGTGTCGCATCTCTACTTTCTTTTGCCATTATGCCTGTCGTGGGTGAACATACGATTCCAGCATTTTCATGGCCTCTTGTGGTGATTGCTGTTGTATTAGGCTTAGCCAGTGCACTCATTCAATTTGTGATGAACTGGGCTCAACGTGTGGTTGACCCTTCGCGTGCTGCAATTATCTATGCAGGCGAACCTGTTTGGGCAGGAATTATTGGTCGAATTGCGGGTGAGCGTTTGCCATTGATTGCTCTTCTGGGTGGAGCATTAGTCGTTTTAGGTGTCTTAGTCAGCGAACTAAAACTTAGATTGCCAATTAAAAAAACTAAAAGAATTCGAGAATAAAAAAGAGAGCTTAACGCTCTCTTTTTTATTTATTAAGATAGATACATCGGACGGTTATCATTTAAAGCAATCAAGCCGCGAATTGCACGATATACAATCCAGATCCACGCAGCACCAATCACGCCAACACAGAATACTGTCGATGAGATGGCAACACCTGCAAATAGATCGGTATTTTCACCCGTGAAGAACAAGAAAATAAACGGCAGAAAGGCAATAATATTCCAAGCGAGATACCACCAGAATGTTCTGATTTGCCATGTAAAGTGGCTCGCAAAAATTGAACCTTGCACATCAGAACGTTTTACGTAGTTAATAATTAAAGCAATAACTGCAAGTAAGCCGCCTGTAAAAATGGCAACAATATAAAGTACATATAAAATAAGTGTTAAAGTACGATTTGGATCTTGGTCGATAGAACTATTCATTTTTATACCTCTCAAGTTTAATAAAACAATTTACTTTTATGAGCCCCGCAACACATTTAAGGGAGAAATTAGCCACAAAATCAAAAGTAAATGAAAGAATATGGTACAAAAATAAATCTTACGAAAGGGTTGTTTTTGTGTTTTATGTCTCAGTTTTTGTTGTGCCCACCATGCAGCAGGCCAACCTCCTAAAAAGCTAACGATGTGTAATGTTTGCTCAGGCACACGGCGATTACCCAATTGTGCAGCTTCTTTGTCTTGTGAATATAGCCAATAACTTAAGGCATTCATCATTAGAACAAACAATAAGGTATAGGCGGGTAAAAGATGAATAAAACTCATAATTCCCATTAAAACAAAATAAAACACAATCCCCATTTGCATTGCAGACCACGGCCTAGCTTGAAAAGATGATTCTGCTTTTGCAGGCTTTGAAGCTTTCCCAGTTTGTGAAGCTTTTAAATAGGTGACCTGCTGGGCACGAAAGCGGCCTCGCTCATCAAGAATCACCCGATATTCCAGTGCACAGCCAATAATTGGCCGAGGTCCGGGGCGTGCAAAATCTTTTATATGCAAAAAGACTCGCTCTTTTTCAGCATCATCCGGCTGAATAAAGCCATAACCTTTTTCATCGAACCATTCGACTAAACGCCCCTGATCTCGCATCTTTATTCCCTTTTATGCTTTTACATGGCTTAAACGATCTTGCATCATTGCTCGCATTTCCTGCGGGTCTTTTTGCAAAATGTCGTCGCCAGTACGTCCTTCTTCTTTATTTTTTTGAGCAACTTGCAAACGCATTGACCAAAAACGGCAAGCCGCCATTGCCAAGAATACATCTAAACACTCAAGTTCATCTGAGGTAAGCGCACGAATTTTTTGGTATGCCTCTAAGTAAGCAGCTACTTTGTCAGAGTTTAAATGTGCTGCTGGATATTCGGTACAAAAGTCATTGATGGTAATTGCGATATCAAATAGCAATTCATCTTGATTTAGCTCGTAAAAATCTAAAATACCTTGTAACTGCTCACCTTCAAACAAAGTATTGTCACGGAACAAATCTGAGTGAATAAAACCTGTTGGTCGGTTTGAGTACTGCGCTGTTTTTACATTAAAAGCTTGATAAACCTGCTCAAGTAACACTTGGTCATCTTGAGTCATCTTGGGTTTAAGCTGTTCTGCAACGCCTGTCCAGTATTGATGATCACGGCGATATTCACGTTCAAGTGGAAAATCTTGTAAAGCCACATGCAATTTCGCCTGTGCATCGGCAATTGCTGCAACTTGCGCTACTGTGGTTTGCATGGGATGGTGTCCCATTAAACGTGGTGCAATCTGTGCTGGCTTTTCTGCAATCACATGAACCGCTTGTCCGCTGTGCTTTAATGGCACGGCAACGGGTACATCATGAGTTCCCAATTGTTCAAGAACAGGAATGAGTTCACCTGCCCCTTGTGCATCTAACTCTTCAAAAACGGTGAGTACATATTGCTTGCGGTTTACATCAACCAAAAAATAATTGGTGTTTTGAATACCTCCCTGAATTGGGTTCAGCTCCAACACCTCTAATCCATAAGGTGCAGCAAAGGCGCGAACTTCATCTAAACTCAACGGGGTATAAACCGACATGGAAAACCTGCAAAAAACATCTGTGAAGTTTGATAGAATACCTCTTCCCTCCATGAAGGTGTAGCGCCTGTGTAGGAACTTTCACCAACGGCGATTATTTTTGGAAAAAGCTATGCTTGCTAAACGTATTATTCCTTGCCTAGACGTTGATAACGGACGCGTAGTTAAAGGCGTTCAATTCCTCGATATTCGTGATGCGGGCGACCCAGTTGAAGTGGCACGTCGCTATAACGAACAAGGTGCAGACGAAATTACCTTCTTAGACATTACCGCTACACATCATGGACGCGATACCACTTACCGTACTGTTGAACGTATGGCCGAGACTGTATTTGTGCCATTAACTGTGGGTGGTGGCGTACGTAAGGTTGAAGATATTCGTGCGTTATTAAATGCAGGCGCAGACAAAGTGAGTATTAACTCGGCTGCCGTATTTAACCCTGAATTTGTTCAAGAAGCGTCACAGCACTTTGGCGCGCAATGTATTGTGGTTGCGATTGATGCCAAAAAAACTGGCGACAACAAATGGGAAATCTTTACCCATGGTGGTCGTAAACCAACCGGTATTGATGCGATTGAATGGGCTGTAAAAATGGCTGACTACGGTGCGGGCGAGTTACTGATTACCAGTATGGATGCCGACGGTACTAAAGCGGGTTACGATATTGCTTTAATGCGTGCCATTAATGACCGCGTGACCATTCCAACGATTGCATCAGGCGGCGTGGGTAACTTACAACATCTTGCAGACGGGATTTTACAAGGTGGTGCCGATGCAGTATTGGCAGCAAGTATTTTCCACTTTGGTCAATATACGATTCCAGAAGCTAAGCAATATTTGGCTGAACAAGGCATTGAAATGCGCTTGTAAGCTTATTGATATTTAAAGGGGCGATATGCCCCTTTATTTTTTATGCAGCACCCTCTATTTCTTTCACTTCACTAGGAAGTTCTATTTTTTCTTTTTTCTCGACCCATTTTGCCGGAAAGATTTTCTCTACTGCTTGAGACAGTGGTCTAGCAAGCGCTGTAGGTAGCCGAATACCCAAAGGATTTTGTTCTTTTAGGTCTGCCGAAGATACCACACGTGTCCCCATCACATAATCAAACCAAGGCTTGGTCACACACCAATTCGCATCTTGATTAGAGTTCATGTGGTGATCGTAATGCCATGGAATTTTACGCTTTGCCCAATCCGGCTCTAAATGTGCACGGCGATGAATATAGTAATAATTACCGGCACTGTACCAAGCTGCGAGTGCCATACCTTTTGAAAATGGATAGAAAATTGCACTTGAAACGGTTGCCACGACTGCCAGTGAAATTAACTCATTTTTAGTTCGCCAGTTGCCAACGCCCTCAACATAGCAATTATCATGAAATTGTTGTTTACGTACTTCACGATGGTGTGCCCAATGAGATTCCATGCTTTTTGGCACAGGGCTATAACGTGGTTTTCCGGCACGATGTACACCATGCAAAATATATTTGTGTGCCACCCATTCAAATGCATTCGCAACTGCAATTCCGGCAATAAACCCTTTTAACATCACCTAACTCCTTTTCTTTTTATTCAGAATATAAAATTCGTTATGCTAGGTATTGACCAGAATTTATGGTTTCATTGACAAATCACGACAAGAAAGAGGTGGTTAGGGATGCCACAATTAAAAAATTATACAGGCTCAGTGTATGGAGGGCTGGGACATCTATTAAAAGCTTATTGCGAAGCCAATCAATTAGCTATTCCTGAACAATTAGAACAAGTTCAAAATCTGGAACGCTTTGACTACGTCGTTTGGCGTGACCTATTAGAAGTGATTTATAAACTAGACCCAAAGCCAGGTTTAGGGCTAGAAATTGCCAAATATGTGCAACCCAAACACTTAGGGATTATTGCCTACCTTGCTCTCTCTTGCGATGACTTAGGTGAAGCCTTAATTCGCTATCATGATTTTCATCGTCTAATTTATGACGGGAGCCCATTAGTGGTTGAGCTACAAGGAAGATATGGTTGTATTCGCTGGGAAGCGACTGAGCTACACCCTACCCAGCTTACCGATGAAATCGCGATTGCACTGGTGATTCAATTCTTACGTCTTTTTATGTCTCATGAAGACGTGCATCTACATGAAGTACGTTTCTTAAATACTGCCCCTAAAAATATTAGAGTCTATGAACAATACTTTCAATGTCCCGTTCGTTTTAGCCAGCCACGTACAGAGTTACTCATTCCAATTACAGAAATTAATAAGCCGCTTAGCAGCGCTGACCACACGTTACAGCAACTATTGGTGCAGCAAGCACAAGCGCTTTTAGAGCAATTACCAAATTCAACCCAACTTGATCAGCGTTTACAGCATTCAATTTTGACTGGTCTACAAAAGAATCAATATCAAATTGAGCATATTGCCGCTCAATTAGGTCTGTCAGTTCGACAACTCCAACGACACTTACAACAACAAGGCACCACCTTTCAGGAACGTGTTCAGCAAGTCAGATTTATGCTCGCAACCGAATATTTAAAAGATCCGCATTTAAGTTTACAAGAGATCGCACTTTTGCTTTGTTATTCGGAACAAAGTGCTTTTCAAAGAGCATTTAAACATTGGACTAATCAGACACCCCAACAATGGAGAGATCATTTTTTAGACAAAGAATAACCAACCAAAACTTACAAATCTTTTCTTGATTAAAACAACACTGAAAACAAAAATTTCATATAGTCACATGCTTCAAATTTTTGTGACGTATTTCACATTAATTAAAATAGATTAAATAGATGAGTAATCACAATGAATAAATATTTTGCTGAATTTCTAGGTACGTTTTGGCTAGTCTTTGGTGGTTGTGGTAGCGCAGTATTAGCCGCAGCTTTCCCTGAACTTGGTATCGGCTTTGCAGGTGTAGCCCTTGCCTTTGGTTTAACCGTACTCACAGGTGCTTATGCTCTAGGGCATATCTCAGGTGGACATTTCAATCCCGCGGTAAGTGTTGGCCTTTGGGTCGGTGGCCGCTTCGATGTTAAAGATTTAATTCCATATATTGTTGCTCAAGTGGTTGGTGCGACTGCTGCTGCATTTGTTCTCTATATTATTGCTCAAGGCCAAGCAGGCTTTAGCGGTGTTGGTGGCTTTGCTACCAATGGTTTTGGTGATTTATCACCAAACAAGTTTGGCTTAAGTTCAGCGTTCATTATTGAAGTCGTACTTACGGCGTTCTTCTTAATCATTATTTTAGGTGCAACTGACCGCCGTGCACCTGCTGGCTTCGCTCCTATTGCAATTGGTTTGGGCTTAACACTCATTCACTTAATCAGTATTCCAGTTACAAACACTTCGGTGAACCCTGCACGTAGTACAGGTGTTGCGTTCTTTGCTGAAACGGCTGCATTAAGTCAGTTGTGGTTGTTCTGGGTAGCGCCGATTTTAGGTGCTGTTATTGGGGCGATTATTTATAAAGTGGTAGCTGGGGAGAAGGATTAACTGCACGACCGTAAATACCCTGTTCACTCAAATAGTAGTTGTGTAGGTAATGCCTCACTTTTGAATGAGCAAAAGTGACAAAACTCATTCGTTTCACTGACGTTACTTCCATGTAACGCAGTGAAACAGGCGGCATCCGTGCCGCCGTCGCGATAGCAAATTGAGTAAAATAATATTTATTACAAAAACGGATTATTAATTTCTTGCTCAGCTGGACGTTCAATTTTCTCAGGCAATTCTTCTTTTTCCAAAGCTGTAACCACATCGTTTAAAAAGCTCTGTAAGGCTTTTGCCTGCTCTAGCCCGACTTTGTCTTTAGTGATTTGCAAATTGCCATAAATGCTGACGCAATCGACATCATTTTCTAATGTTAAATCTTCAATTGATGAAGACTCTGTACCCTTTTCAAATGGCTTAAACATAAGTGTTATCTCGTTGTTATATCTTCACAGTGTAATACGACCAATTTAAAAAAAATCAATCAAAATTAAAAGTGCCGATAAAATTAGAAATGCTCCCATCAGGATATTAAAATATTTCAAACGGTTGCCCTGATTGAGCACAACTGAAAATTTATCGCCACATAGTCCCCAAAAAAACAAACATGCATAGCAAGTGAAGAAATAAATAACGATAAAGACCGGCAATGACTGCGGGTTTTCAATGCTTGTAAACATGGTAATACCTGACACACAAGCCAACCAAGCTTTGGGATTCAGCCACTGTAATAAGAACCCATCTTTAAAATTGGGAATAATCATCTGTTCGACAGGAGCATTTGAAATTGAAATATTGGCGGCGGAGAGAATAATTTTTATGCCGATATAACAAACAAATAGCGTTCCACAAACTGCAAGAATTTTTAATACAACAGGAAACTGAGTTAATAAACTCTGAAGACCAAATGCCATAAAAATTAAAAGTAAGGTAAATCCAATGGTGGCGCCTGAAATATAGGGAAGCGATCTTTTTAAACCGTGATTTAAACTGGTCGATAAAATGACTGTATTTACTGGGCCTGGGGTAATAGACATTGCAAATGAGAAAAGAAACATCGAGGCAAACATTGTTATTGTCCTTATTAAAATAAGATCCATAGACAGATCTGTCTATAGATTCTATTTTAAACAATTACGGTTTTGCAATAACAACAAAAAACGACTTATTTCATTATTTGCAGGAAATAGTTCACTAAAGCTTCCACCAATTGTTTCACAATCGCCTGACGGGTTTCTTCGTCAATCGTTGGAACTTTTGCTTCCATTGGTTCCGAAGAACCAGTTTTTTGCTTTTTAAATTGGTCTTGTAGCGCTTGAATTTGGTCAGCATTTAAGTCTTGCTCACACTGACTTTCACCATCCCAGTGTAAATAGTCGAGCTTTTGATTTGGCTTAACTTGGCTTGCTGTTAAAGGTAAGCGATAGACATTACGCTTTTGTTGCTCAGTTAACTGCGGAAATAGGTTAACGCCTAAGCGTTCCTCTAGATAGCAAACACTCACCACTTTCACTTGTAGAGAGTTATTGTTGGGCGCGTAATACGCTCCGATCGCGCCAGTTTTTGGCATATATACCGCTTTATAAACCGCGGTAGGAACAATTACACCTTGTCCAATGGTTTTAAGTCTTTTCCCTTCAAAAACAGGACCTGTCACCACGTAAACATCTTGTTTTTGTTTAGTGGCAATAGCTCGGGTCGCTTCTTCGAGCTTACGCCAGACTTCTTGGTTATTTTTAGGCGCTTGAGGCACCATATTGCTTAACGAGAAACTATCAGATTGGGATTCTTTATTTGGCATATCACCATTTGGTGCCATATGGCCACGGTCATAGCCTGAACCACGATAGTCACTTAACAGTGCCCGATGTTTTTGAGCAACACGGGTTTCTTCATGGAAATTATCTTCACGCTTAATTTTGACACTTAAACGTTCTGCATTTAAATGCTCTGCCGACCATAACGGCGTTTTAGAAATGCCTGAATACAAAACATTAAAGCCATTAAAGCACAGCGGATAACTGTCTTTTTTTAGACTTTCTTTATTTAAAGCAGGTGGAACTTCACGATAGAACTGATTAAGACAACTCGAGTTAGTCGTTAAAGGCGAAAACCACTGCGAAATCTTTTCACTACCAAAAGCAATCGCAAAACTTCCAGCAGCAATACAAGCAAGAATAATCTTGCCAAAATGCCCACTTAGAGAAAAAGAGTTTTTACCTTTACTACGTTTTTTAGTTGCCATGTTTCTATCAATACCACTGTCCACACGCAGCTTAACAATCCTACTTTTTTAAGTATATCTCTTATCTTTCAAATGGTTAAAACATAGTCAGCTTTTTTGTAACTCCATTACCCATTACGTAACAATCTGTTGGAATTATGAGTGGCTTTGGCTATTGAATTACGCCAATTGCGTATCTTTCGTTGAAAAACACTGATGGCTTATGACATGGTTAGCTCCACAAATTTGGATAAAAATATAATCGGAGTCCACTTAATGATCCATTCAAAGATTATTGGTATTGGCGTAATCACAGGATTGTGTAGTATGGCTGCTATGGCCGAACCAGCAGTCCAACCAGGCGA
This sequence comes from Acinetobacter lactucae, assembly GCF_001605885.1. GTDB lineage: Bacteria > Pseudomonadota > Gammaproteobacteria > Pseudomonadales > Moraxellaceae > Acinetobacter > Acinetobacter lactucae. Next base: position 236,609 of record NZ_LRPE01000039.1, read on the forward strand.
CACTTTAGAAAGCTTATCTAAAGTCAAAGTCACTACTACCGTAAATGGCCAACCCGGCTCTATTAGTGATTTAGTCAATAGCGGACAAGTACAGCAAGTTTCTGCTGCACCAACAAGTGCGGCGCCTACAGGTGCTCCAATTCCAGCAGACGTTCCACCAGCTCCACCAGCAGGCGGTGAAATGGCGCCACCAGCAGCACCAACTGATGCAGTACCACCTGCACCGAACCAAGCGGCTCCTGCGCCACAAGATCCAAACATGCCACCACCTCCGGCAGATCAAACTCAGTCGGCAGACCCGATGGCAAAAGAGGGTGCTTTACCAGCTGATGCACCTATGCAACAAGCTCAATAATCAGAGCCAAAAAAAACCAAGACATCTGTCTTGGTTTTTTTATGCATCAACTTTTTATATTTCGATTTGACTACCTAACTCAACCACACGGTTGGTTGGAATTTGGTAGAAGTCACTCACTGGACTGGTATTACGCTGCATAGAGATAAACAATTTTTCTCTCCATGGAGACATACCATCACCCACCGAATGAACAATACGGTCGCGGGAAATAAAGAAGCTGATGTGCATCAAGTCATATTCAAGACCTAACTGCTCGTAAGCTTGCACAAGTGCTTTTGGTACATTCATTTCATCTTTAAAACCGTAAAAGATTTTAATACGGAAGAAATGTTCAGCTAAAGTTTCTGTCGTAATACGCTCTTCAGGTTCAACATACGGCACATCTTCAATCACTACAGTGACCAAGATATTACGCTGATGCAGCACTTTGTTGTGCTTGATGTTATGCAACATAGCATGCGGAACAACGTTTGGCGTACCTGTCATGAATACTGCATCGCCCGGCACCCAGTGCACGCTATTACCAATACTTTTTACAAACAAATCTAAAGCCAAAGTATCATGTTCAAGCTTAGCAAATGTAAGCTCACGACCACGTTTCCATGTCATTAAAATGGTTACAGCAATCGCACCAATCAATAATGGTACCCAACCGCCCGACAAGATTTTTAGGGAAGTTGCACCGACCAATACCGACTCTAAAACAAAGAACGGAATAATCAAAAGTAGTACTTTTGGTAGGCTCCACTTCCAAGCCGAGTAGATAAATACAGCAACCAAAATCGTGTCACAGAGCATGGTTAAGGTCACGGCCAAACCATATGCACTTGCAAGATTAGAACTGCTTTTGAAGATCAAGATTAGGATAATAATTGCGATTAAAAGCAACCAGTTTAAGAAAGGAATATAAATCTGGCCTTCTTCAGACTCAGACGTATGTTTAATACTTAAACGTGGTAAATAACCCAATTGAATCGCTTGGCGTGCAAGTGAAAACACCCCAGAAATTACGGCTTGAGAGGCAATTACGGTTGCCATGGTCGCCATAATAATCATTGGGTAAAGTGCCCACTGCGGGACCAATAAATAGAACGGGTTTTCAATTGCTGCTGGGTCTCTGAGCAATAATGCGCCCTGTCCTGCGTAGTTTAAAACCAAACACGGCAACACAACAAAGAACCATGCCATACGAATTGGCACTGGTCCAAAGTGACCCATATCGGCATACAGCGCTTCGCCACCCGTTACCGTTAAAACTACGGCACCCATAATAAAAAAGGTCATTACTGGATGGTGGTAGATAAACTGAATGGCCCAATGCGGACTAAACATACCCAACACAACAGGTGTCTGAATGACACTGTGAAGACCTAATAATCCTAAAGATAAGAACCACACCATCGTGATCGGGCCAAAAAACTTACCGACAAAGGCCGTACCGTGTTTTTGTACCAAAAACAAAGAGATGATAATGGTAATTGCAATTGGCATGATGAACGGGTCAAACACATCGGTTGCAATAGACAAGCCTTCGACTGCCGAAAGTACCGAAATGGCTGGGGTAATAATACCGTCACCAAAAAACAGCGATGCACCAATAAAACCAATGGCAATCATGTAGATTTTTTTGTTGTCGGCAATTTTGGCTTTACGCAAATTCAATGCGAGTAAGGCCATGATTCCGCCTTCGCCGTTGTTGTCTGCACGCATGACAATGGCGACATACTTGATGCTGATGATCAGCATTAAGCACCAAAAAATAATGGATAAAATTCCTAATACGTTTTCAGGCTGAATTCCCAACCCATGCGCTGCATGGAAGGACTCTTTCAAGGCATAGAGCGGACTTGTTCCGATGTCTCCAAAGACCACTCCAAGAGCTGCCAGAGCCGTGGCAGGCAAGGTCGCTTTTTTGGCCGTGTTTTGCATTGTGTAATTAAACCAATATGATTTTTAGCGCAATCTTATCACCTCTATTATTTTTTTTCTGTAATGCTCGTCTTAAATCTTGGCAGAACTCGTTTTTTTAGTTACTATCGCACGCCTTGGTGAGGTGTCCGAGTGGCTTAAGGAGCACGCCTGGAAAGTGTGTATACGTTTGCGCGTATCGAGGGTTCGAATCCCTCTCTCACCGCCAGAATTGAAATTTAAAGAAGCTTAAACTTAAAGGGTTTAGGCTTTTTTATTGGCTAAAATATTAAAAATAGCCAAACAAATATTGATAATTTTTACATCCCTAACAACGCCTAAATTCGATTAAACATTTAAATTCAATAAAGAATCTTATTTCTTTAGCTAAAATCAGAAAGAAATTCATACTTACATAAGGTTTTCGGCTTGTTCTAAAGACTCATAATGCTTATAACATCCTCTACACTTTCCACATGGATAATTTGCTTTATGACAACTATGGCTCCAACTCTTTAATACATTTAAATTCACTTTAGATGCTTTGATAAGCTCTGCTGTAGTTAAATGATTCACTGGAGCAGTGATCCTTAGATTACCTTCTTGAAGAGATATTAAATTATCAATACAGTCTATAAATCTTTGTGAACCATCAATGTGAGATGAATCATTTGCCACTGAGGCAATCATGATCTCATTAATATTTAATTGTATTGCTTTCATAGCACATAAAGTAATCAAGAGTTGATTTCTATAAGGCCACCAATCTGAGAACTCATTGTATTTACTCATTGGATTATTGCTAAGATCTCCCATTCCCAGGTGGCTACAATCAACCTTGATAATTTCATGGATGATTCCAAGCTTCTTACATACAAATTCGGAAGATATAATTTCCGCATCAGCAGCTGATTGACCATAATCAATGGTTATTGCAATATCTGGTTTCTGAAGAAAAGCCAGACAAAAAGAATCAATACCACCAGATAATAAAAGGCACTTTTTCATTGATTCCATATCGCTCTATATATTAGAAAATCTATATCATCTGAAATCACGCATCCCGTTCCTTCAAACATAGTTAAGTCTTTTTTTGCTGTATAATTCAAATACATAAATACTTTTTTCTTTAATGCTTTAGCATAGCCAATTTCAAATATAGTACCGGGGTCGAAATTATTTGAAATAGCAAAAATATTGTCTGCATTTTCTAAACCTTGAAGATCAGCTTGAGCAATTTGGGCAGAATTATTAGATACACCAACTGCATGATATGGTGAAAAAACTTGAATATTATATAATTCAAAAATCGCTTTTATCTTCTCAACTAACCATAACTCAGAAATTGAGAAAAATGGTCCAGCTAAATAAATCTTTCTTGCAATATTCTTTTGATCCAATTCAACAAAAGTACGATCTAAAATAATCGACAGATTTTCGTAAGTTTGGGTTTCTACATATACTGATACCGCTTTTGAAGCTTTTAAAGCTGCTTCTATTGGGTCTAAGTTTTCTATTATCCAGCTATATGCAAAACAAGCTGAGAAGATATCACCTGAGCCAATCTTATTAAACTTATTAGATAAGAAAAGAGGAATATCTGAGATTTCATCATTTACTAATACCTGAGCTCCATAAGGCCCCCTTTTTAGAACAACAATATCCGCACTATTAACTTCTTTTACTTTTCTTATCAAATCTGAATTTTCTAAGCTTCCTACCATTGCTTTAGCTTCATGTTCATTTAAAACAATAGCTAGTTCTCCCGCAACAGATCCAGTCTCATTAAATTTCTTTGGTTGTGAAGTGTTCTGCGGGTCATAAACAACTTTATTAGTAGCTTTAATCTTTATATTTGCATTTAACATACCAAAATAAAGGCAGTTATCTAAATTAACTTCTCTTTCATAAAAACCTTCATAACCAATAATCAATGGGTCAAATAAATAAGTATTATATTCAAAAGAAATATCTGATTCAGTTTCTTGATTGATAATTTCAATCTGGCTATTACTAGAAATAAATCCTCTTTTACTAGCTTGAAATGATTTACAAGCTAGCGTGGTTGCACATGTTATAAATTTGACATCTATATTCTGCTCCGCTAAAAATAAAGCAGCTCTTCCCCCAGAACCTAAAAAAAAATCCGATTTTGTTGAAATTTCTCTATAAAGCCCTCCTACTACGGTAATATTATTTTTCATTGTATTTTAACTCGTATAAATGAATCCCATTCAAAGCTACTAATTAAAGCAGTGTAGTTATAACCTTGTTCTAAACACTCTATTAACTTACCAATTAAGGAGTCAGCTCCATAGCCAACTAAATTGTCTTTATATTCAAATACTAGTGCCCCATCTTCGGCATACATTGTTAGTAAAATGCCATTTAACTCTTGCGTATCGAATACGCTAAAATCAGGCCTAACAATACTTATAGCTATATTCAAATTTTCACAAGTTATTTCATGGTCTGTTGAAGGTCTAAAGCTACCTGATCCAAAATTTCCGCCCCCACCTGACATTTTTATACCTCTTTCTTTAAGTTATTTATACTAAATATATACAATCATTTTTTTAAAGCAAATATATTTTATACTATTTGTTTAGATCAAAATTATCCAAGATTTCATTTTATTTATATACTTGTTCTAATAACTCTTATTTTAGTTAGAACAATATTTAGATTTTTGAATTAATTAAGCTCATCATAAATTTTATTAGAAAATATATAAAAACCTAAATTTTTACTTATAAGAAAAGACCCAAACTCTCACGTTCAGGCCTCCTCTCCTAAAATCTACACAGACAATTTCAGCAACTTCTGAACATACTCAATCGCATTATTTTCGATGTCTTGTTGAGTCGGAACATCGTCATCTTCTGATGGATTAGTATCTAAACCGTAAAATGCATGAAGTGGTTGATAGATTGCCCCAACATATAAAGCTGTTAGCTCAAATGGAATAAAAACCTTCTCTAAAGAAATTTGATATTCGCCACTTTCCGAATAAACCTTTTCTTGAGCACCAGCAGACACCGCCAGCATAAACTTCTTATTTTTAAGCTTATCGCCAGTTGAACCATACGCCCAACCATACGTTAAAACTTCATCAAGCCATTGTTTCAAAAGCGGCGGGCAGTTAAACCAATACACTGGAAATTGAAAGACTAAATTTTCGTATTGCTCTACAAGCGCTTGCTCTTTGGCAACATCAATCACCCCGTCTGGGTAGGCTTCATAAATTTGATGAACCGTAAATTGGTCTGGGTGTTTTTCTAGTTCCTCAATCCATCTTTTATTTACAACAGACTGGTCTATGTGAGGATGGGTAACGATGACTAATGTCTTTTTCATTATGAAAACACTCTATCGAAAAGTAGATAAATCGATTATAGAAGTGTGCTTTCCTAAATATAAGTACGGTAATTTATGTTATATACTATACTAAAAGATAGTATGGATTTTAAAAATGGACGACTGCCTTCCGTCATATACACCATTAGAAGATACGGGTTTTGGGTACACCCTTTCTTTGATTAATGGCAAATATAAAATGATTATTATGTATTGGCTTTATGGAAAAACCGTCATGCGTTTTAATGAGATGCAACGCTGCATTGGCAACATTTCGTTTAGAACGCTCAGCAATACACTTAAAGAATTGGAAAGAGACGGACTGATTATTCGTAAGGAATATCCTCAAATTCCACCAAAAGTTGAGTATCGCCTTTCTGAAAGAGGACAGTCTTTAATTCCTTTGTTAGATATGATGTGTGAATGGGGCGAGCGCAATAAGCCGTCTTAGTTTTATAGGGTTGAAGTGATACTAAATATGAGAAATGAATTAAGAGAAATTTTTATTAAGGGATGCGACGATAAAATTGAAAAGAAGGGAGACAATGTCGGTCTGTCTTTTTATGCTTTTTTTAAAAATAAGAATGATAACCCTGAGTTACTAATGGAAGCAGCACATTGGTGGATTATGGTGCATAAGCTAGATCACTTCGAGAAGGCTGTTAAGATTAAAGAGTTGGTTTTGAGTGAGTAGTAGAATTTAATTAGTGATTCTTTAACTTTAATGGAAAATTTTAGAAATATTATATTGGTTGAGTTGCGATCTCAAAGTAATATTAAAAAATCCCAGTATTAACTGGGATTTTTTAATATTACTGGAATAAGTAGGGAAATAATACTTCAACAGCATGGGGTGACAATCTAACTTGTAATGGATGTTTAGGGGGAGCAAATATGAGATGATCCTTAACCATTATTTGAACGATTTCTCTTAATTTTTTTTCACTAATTTGAAATTTATCCTGCAACTCTTTACGAGTATGGGGACCACTGTATAAAAGAGTCTTATATATATCTTTAGCTTCTAGCGGCAATTTTCTTAAAGGTTTCTTCGTTTTATGATCAAATAAAGCTTCATTAAACCTTAATTGAAAATAAACATTAATTCGTTCTTCAAGCTTATATGGTTCTAATAGGCTACTGAAATAAGTCATCTGATCTATAGCAACATCTATAAAGTATTCTGTAAAACTTTTTAGTCCATTATCAGATAGTATCCCTCTCCCATCACTACTACCTTGTCTTTGCCTATCAGCAATAGCAAGATATTCATAGTACTGCTCACTCGAACGGGCAAATCCTCTGGACATAGACCACAAGCCATAACTTTTCAAACCAATTGCACGCATAAAGCAATCCGTAAATAATCTTGAAACTCGTCCATTACCATCTAAAAATGGATGAATCCATGCTAAGCGATGATGTGAAGCAGCCATTGCCCAATACTTACTCAAACCTGAAAGATGTCTGATTTTATAAGCACTAGAAAACCAAGACATATATGGTGAGATTTTTTCTGGTGATGGTGGTATATGTGAGCCTACTTTTACTTGTGTTTGGCGATAACCTCCTGGCTCTATTTCATGAGTGGTTACACCATCACTATCTAAAACTTGTAATTCAAGAGGTACACACTGCTCATAAAAAGCTTTATGAATTTTTTTAATAAAATCTTGTGAAGTTACTTCATCAACAGAGGTATGTTCCAAATTAAGCTTAACTTGAACCTCGATATGTCTTTTAATCTCCAAAAGCCCTTTTGACTTATATTCAATAGATTCATCATTCAAATCCAATAGGTCACTAGGCGTAGTTGGATTACCTTCAATTTTATTACTGTAGTATGAGTTAACAACACGCAATAACCCTTCAACTGCATCTCGTATAGTACTAGGTACAGTTGAATTTAATTGCGCATCTAAGCGAATTATTTCAAATAATTTCTCTTCTAGTTCTGGTGAGTAACCACTAGCAATCGGTGTTATATCCACGTTGTAAATCTCTTAAACACAGCAAAGATATTGTACGCTATAAATTCCGAAATAAAAAAAATTTATTTTAATAAAAATCAAAACATTACAAAATAATTATGATAAAAACTCCGTTATTTATGCCGACATTATTAATTAAAAATTTCCAGATGAGTAGAAAATAAAAATATTTAAAGTTATAAATATTTTAATCACTATCAGGAAATAAGATATGTTAATTGCTGCTTTTATAGGATACTTTATAACTAGCTGGATACTACTCTATCACTATAAAAAACTTAGGATTGCAAAAAATCAAATCCGTCTATCAACAATCAAAAATCTGCAAGAAGAAAAAAATTACTTATATTCAACAGTCTGCTATTCAATGATTTTATCTTGTCTGTCTTATTTATTGAAATTCAGTTATGAGAATAATGAACTAATGGAATGCTTCTTTGTCGCATCTTTTATAGGTCTATTAATTATCTCAAGAAATTATTTTTTTAGTCTTCATGGTCTAAGAAGCTTAAAAGAATTAAAAAACTAAAATTTTCAGATGAATCTTTTACTAAAAGGAGGCCCAACTCCCGTCGGGCCTTCCCTCCATCAAACCCGACTTAAAAAATAGTCGAGCAATACCTCTCTTTCATCAGTACTATTCGCTCCCAAAAGCTGAACCATCGCACCATCAATCACAAACAAAAACATGTGTGCATCTTCAACTGTAGCAGTCGCTTTTACAGTTAAAAGCAGTTTATGAATTTCTTTAATGAACCAGTTTCGGTAGTCAATCACGATTTTATAGGCCGTTGGATAAAGCTTTTCAATTTCAAAAATCGCTTTAAATGGCAGCCGATAAAAGCCCTCTAAGTTTGCATGTAAAAAGTAAATTTTCTTGAGTTTATCGAAGGCCATAAGTTCACTGTAAGAGTGAATAATTGAAAACACCTCATGTTTTAATGCATCTGTTTGAAAAGTTAAGCTCATCTGAATGAGCCTTTCCTTGGAGTGAAAGTAGTTATAAAAAGTGGCTTTAGGAATTTTGGCTTCCTCAACGATTCGATCGACCCCGATGTAAAACCCATGTTGATTAAATAAATCTTTTGCTGCGTGGAGCACGCGTAATGCTCTAAATGAAGATTCTAAATTTGGCATTTTTATACCGTTTAAAATAATTTTTTGTTGTATGTAAATGAGATAGAAATGCCTTCACTCTTAAATTGAGCGCTAAAAACAGGCATGGGTAAGCTACACAAAAGGTGTGCTCGCCTATCTCAGATTTTATTGTTGCTATGATTTTTTAGTCGTAATGACCTATGGCTTAAAACCTAGAGTCGGTTAAACCGTTTTAAAGACCAGTTGGGTATAGAGTCAAAGATTTTGGCGAAGGTTGCCAATGAGAGAGATGAAATAGTACGCATAATGGCGAACTCCTTGTGTATTAAAGAAGAACTACCACGATTACTGCTAAATAATGGTGGCAGAACGAAAGGGGTTAGCAGACTGGTACACAAGGACCCAGCACGCGCAAGCGCGTCCCCCTCCGTCCTACCATAGAAAAAAGGGGGACGTAAGGATCCAGTACTGAAAAGCAAGCTTTTCGTACTCTTGTGTAAAAGGGTCTGCTAAAACCCACTGGCAATGTGGCCAGCAGGCAAAGGATAATCCGCGCGTTTTTGAGTGTCAATGTGATATTGGCTATTCATTTATAAAGATTATTTTTATTTTTCATTGGCATAGTGATTTAACAATATATTTTCTTAAAGTTTAGTTTGTTTGGTTATTTCATTATTAATTTATCATTCATTTTCAAGCCGCTTAAATGACCCGATTGATCGCGCTATAAATAAAAGCTACAGTAAATAAAGTTTGAATTTTATAACTTTAAATAAATTGATAACGCACGCAGGCAAAGACATGGAAACCATACATGATTTTTATCGCCGCTTTTCTTTAACCAGAGATAGCGATTACTCGGTTCCATCGACTTCGTTTGGACATTTTAATGTGTTCCAACGCGATGCCTGCTCGTTTCTAACGCCTTATAGCCGCCGCGATTATTATAAAATTTCACTGGTTTTAGGCACAGGTGACCTTCACTATGCCAACCGCTGGATTCGGGTAGACCGCCCTGCTTTACTGTTTTCAAACCCAATGGTTCCCTACGCTTGGGAAATTAATTCGCCCGAACAGGCAGGCTGGTTTTGCCTATTTACTGAAGAGTTTGTAAACCAAGAATCTCGACAAAGCTTTTTAAAAGATTCGCCACTGTTTAAAGTCGACGGCGACCCGCTATATTTTTTAAATGACCAACAGGTTGAAGAAATTTCATTTATTTTCAAAAAGATGATGATTGAAATAAATTCAGACTATATTCACAAATACAACGTTTTAAGAAACTATTTGCACCTAATTGTGCATGAAGCCATGAAAATGCAACCGACCCAACAGTTTGAAAAACATAGCAATGCTGCGGTTCGTATTTGCCATTTGTTCTTTGAATTATTAGAGCGTCAATTCCCCATCGACTCGCCCCATTTTCAGCTTAAACTCAAAACTGCAAATGACTATGCTTATGGCTTGTCGGTGCATGTAAACCATTTAAACCGAGCTGTAAAAGAAGCCACGGGCAAAACCACGTCTGAGCATATTAGCTCGCGCATTACGCAAGAAGCCAAAGCACTGCTACAACACACCAGTTGGAATATTTCCGAAATTGCCTATAGCTTAGGCTTTGAATATTCAGCGTATTTCACTAACTTCTTTAAGAAAAATACTGGATTTTCGCCTAAAAAATTCCGCGAAGACTGTGTAGCCTAAAAACAGATTGTTTGAATTTTATAATTATTGGTTTGAATGTTATACGTCAGTTTGAGCCAAAGCATTTTATAGTTTTTCTACTCAAGTGATTTTGCAAAAAGAGTGTGAAAAATGAAATATAGAACTTTAGGACAAACAGGCGAAAAAGTATCAGCACTTGGTTTAGGTTGCATGGGAATGAGCTTTGCCTATGGTGCCTCAGATGACACACAAAGCATTGCAACTTTAGAAAAGGCCTTAGACCTCGGCATTAACTTTTGGGACACAGCCGACATGTACGGCAACGGCGCAAACGAAGTTTTGCTCTCAAAAGTTTTAGAAAAACATCGTGATAAAGTGTTCTTGGCGACCAAATTTGGCTTTCGCTATAAAGAAGACAACCTTAATCCACAAAACTCGTTAGAGTCTTATATCGACGGTTCTCCAGAGTGGATTAAAGTTGCGGTCGAAAACAGTTTAAAACGTTTAAATACAGACGTGATTGATTTGTATTATGCACACCGCATTGACCCAAACATTCCAGTTGAAGACACTATTGGCGCGATGGCTGACTTGGTCAAACAAGGTAAAGTGCGTTATTTAGGACTCAGTGAAGCGTCGGCTGAAACCATTCGTAAAGCGCATGCAATTCACCCGATTGTAGCGGTTCAACATGAATATTCTCTCCTCACCCGCGACTTTGAGCAAACCCATTTGCAAACTATTCGTGAGTTAGGTATTAGCCTTGTGCCATATTCACCGTTATCGCGTGGTTTAATTACCAATACGCTTGATGTGGGCAACCTAGACGAAAACGATTTCCGTCGTCAGTTACCACGCTATCAGGGCGATAACTGGAAAAATAACCAAAGCTTGGCGCAAGCATTTAGCGAGTTTGCTCAAAGCAAAAATGCAACAGCGGCTCAACTGGCTTTGGCTTGGATTTTGGCGCAAGGTGACGACATCATTCCAATTCCGGGTACGCGTAAAATCGAGCGACTTGTGGAAAATGCTGGCGCTGTAGATCTTGATTTAACAGCGGCAGACTTGGCTGAAATTGATGCGATTATTGCGAGATACCCAAACATGGGCGCACGCTATAACGCTCAGCAACTTGCAGCGGTGAATCATTAAAAACCAAGCTATAAAAAAAGTCCGACTTTGTGTCGGACTTTTTAATTTAATTTTTGCTATATGTGCCTTGCTGGCGTCCACCTTCCCAGATCGCGTCTAAGGATTTGTCAGAAATATTTAGGCTTTCAGGGAAAATACTTAAATCCTTTTTAAATTTAGCCTCTGGTTTTAAACCAATACAGTCTCCGTTTTTCCACCATGTGCCTTCAGCATATTGGTCTAAAGCACCCACAACCAACATCCATTGAAACTTACCGTCGGGTTGAAGTAAAAGTTCTGAACCGACTTCCATCACACCATTTAAATAATAGTGTCCACTCCAAGCCTGATCAGCTTGCTGAAATTTCACTTCTTTACAGGTGCTGGTTGGCTCAGCATAAATTTGAGATGAAATCGCAATCGTAGAAAGTAGTAGCAATCGGACAAATATATTTTTCATTATTTGATTTCCTGCAAAGTCAATAAATTTCATTTTCAATCAATTTGTTAGTTAGCTTTATCCATCCCTGTCTTAGAGCAAACAAATGGGATTCTTAGGTTTTTATATATTCTTCATAAGAAGAGACTACGGTTACATCTTCTGCTAGGAAATCAGGGTACTTTTCTCTTAGTAACTCAACACATTTCGGATTTGCGGTTACTACAACGAGGGGGTCACTCGGGTAGGTAACAAACATGGGGAAATCACTAATGAGTTTAAAAACTGCTCTCTCCATTTTTTCTGATCCGCATGGTTTGAAAATAGTTAATCCTTCTACACTCGAGTTATCCTTACCGAAAGTTATGGAGAAATGACAGTGTACGCCTGCCATCCTGCCTTCATATACCTCTACGCCATAGTCCAGAAAGTAATAATTGTCATCTATTTCTGTCCAATAAGGACTAAAAATATCTAATATATCCTCTTTGGTTGCAGAATCTTCCATTGAAAAAATAAAATATTCAATACCCATGTTTTCTCTCTTATTTACGATGTCTCATTATTCAATTAATACGATCCAGCATAGGCATACATTAGACCAGCTACACCAATACATAAAAGAATGATAAAGGCTATATTCTGTGTCTCAGACTTGTTTTTACGTTTTTTACCGTATAGCCCAACAATTACTGCAATTATAATTATTAAGATACTAGCGAGCATTACAAAGCCCATCATAATGCCCTGGCCGATATTTGCCGAACTTAACATGCAAGTTTCCTTTTAAATCTTAGAAAATAAAACTAAGGAATTTATTATTTTCCAGACTCAACTTTTAAATACGTACCGTCGGCATAAACGTTATGTCCAAAGCCACAACCCGAGTTACCTTCGTTCTGTTTGACCTGAATATAATTTCCTAATTTCGCATTAGATTTAAAATCGAGCTGAATACGGCAGTCTTCATTTTTATAAACCGTTTGCTTTTTATTAGTCGGCATTTTGGTGTCAAACTCGCCCATGTTCGGACCATAAATTAAGCTTCTAAGTCCCATATATAAACCGGCATAACTGATTGCATATTGGCCCTGCTTACGGCTTACCGTGATGTGATCCCACTCACCAAAACCGGAGTAACGTACATACTCACCTGACAAATCATTTGAGGTTTTAGGTGTTGGTAATTGCTTAAGATTGAACTGACTCGATTTTGATTTTTCATCAAGCATAAACCATGCTCTTGCCCAAAGTGGTTGACCTAATTTAGCATAGGCTAAGCCCACGTTATTGTTGGCAACTTCAATATCACGGTCAGTAAATTTACCTGTAGTTTCATCTTGATTGGCTTTACAAAATGCAGTCCAAGACGCTTGGTTTTGGAAATTTTCGAGTGCTTTTTTATATTGTTTTTGGTCGTAGAATTTCTTACCTAAGCTCGCATATTGCTTCACTTTATTACAGCTTTGCTGTAGCTCTTGTGCAAAAGAAAACTCTGCATGAGTCACCGCCAATGCCGAAAGTATGAGAACCGCGCAACCTGAAATAATCGATTTAATCATTTTTAAAATTCTTTAATAATTAACTAATTATATAATATGAGTAAGCTCTATAAATCACAATTCTCTGCAACAAAACTCTATTAGAAGCGTTTAGATTTTTATAAAGTTTATTAAATTAATTCAGAATAAATTGTTGAGAATATTAAGCGTTAATTGGTTATTTTTGTTGAATATTCATCCAAAAAATATTGTAGACTGCATGCGTAAAACTTAGGAAGAATTATAAGCGTGAATAATTTAATTACTGGAACCCTATTTGCACTTTGTGCGGCTGCACTTAATGCTTCTATTGGTGTAATTAGTAAATTACTCATGCACAGTGGCTTAAGCCCACAAGATATTGCCTTTTTAAAAACCATCATCGCCTTTTTCTTTTTAAGTGTGGTTTTATTTAAAGTGCCTGTTAGCCAAAAGATTGCTTTTATTAGCAGCACGCCAAGTAAACTCAGCGTTTTTACCCAAATTGCCATATGTGCTTTTTTAGGGATTTTCTCTTTATTCTTTTTCGAAACCATTGCCTACAACCACGGTGCAGCAGCTAATGTTGTGGTGGTACTCATGGCTTCGGCTGCCATCTCTGCCCTATTTTTTGGTCGGTTTATTTTAAAAGAAAGTATCTACATTCATTCTCTTATTGGAACATTATTGGCAGTCGCGGGGATTAGTATTATTTCATGGAAAGGCGAAAATAGTCTTTTAATGCTGATTAATGCTTCTATTGCCGGCACAGGCTATGGCCTATTTTCGGTTTTAGTGAAAAAGTTCAAATTAAACGGCGGGCTGTTTCTAACCAAATATTTATTGCTGTTTGGCAGTGTTTATCTTGCCGTTCCGTTTTTAGTAAACTTGCATAGCATTACTTTTAATAGTGACATTGTTTTAGGTTTGATTGGTTTAGCTGTGCTGCCGACCATCCTCGGCTTTTTCTGTACCACCAAAGCGTTGTCTTATATGAGTGCCGCAAAGGTACAGGTGACCGAGCTTTCAGAACCTATTTTCGCAGCGCTTATGGCATGGGTTTTCATTCATGAACAGCCAACTTTATCGTTTTTATATGGCGCGATTTTTATTATTGCCGGCATTTTTTTAATGAACAAAGCGCCGAAAACAATCTAGCCAATTTCATTGATATTCCTCTGCGTGGTGACAAGCCACTTGCACCACACTGGCAAAGTTAATCGCCATTTGTGAAGGGGCGTGTTTTTTATAAGCAAGTCCTAAACCCACCGTAGGTACAGGCGCTTTCAAAGAGCGATAAGCCACCCCTTGTATTTGCAATTGTTTGGTCGACTCTGGCACCAAAGACACCCCTAAATTTGCAGATACTAACGATAAAATAGACACAATTTGTGGAGCGTTTTGTCCAATTTTTGGTTCAAAGCCACGCTCATGGCAGGCTTGTTTAATCGCATCAAAAAGCCCTGCGCTAATTGAAGGCGGCGAGACAATAAAATCAAGCTCTCGTAGTGCCGTTAAATCAATTTCTGGTGATGCATCGTCGAGTTGAAAAGACTCGGAAGGCAAAGCAGCAATGAGTGGCTCTGCCAATAATTCTTGAATAATTAAACTGTCTGGAATGTTGCGTGGTGAGCGAATAATCGCGACATCTAAACGGTCCTCAAGCAACAGGTCAATGAGCAGTAAAGTGTTGGCCTCTTCAAGCTTTAAATTCACTTTCGGATATTGTTGCTGAAAATAGCGAACGCATTTAGGAATTAAAGGGTTCAACATTGAAGTCCCTGTAAAGCCTAAACGTAGTTGACCGACTTCGCCATTTGCCACTTGTTTAACGAGGTTCGCTGCATCTTCTACACGCTGCTGTATAGGCTGAATGGCATTTAAAAAGGCAAGCCCAGCTTCAGTTAGCCCCACCCCATGCGGAGATCGAATAAATAAATCTGCACCCAGCTCTTCTTCTAAGTCTCGTATTTGCATGCTTAAAGGCGGCTGGCTCATGTTTAAGCGCTGCGCAGCTTTGGTGAAGTTTTTTTCTTCTGCTACCGCTAAAAAGTAGCGTATATGTCTTAGTTCCATCGCTATATATAAAACATATCATGATCCATTGTTAAATATATTAGAAAAATACCTTTCAAATTGCTAATTTTAATTTATCGAATTTTCTCGATGCAGCGTGCCCACAAGCACTGCACTTTCTTTCTGTCATGGTCATGATATGAACTCTTCATCTACACCCAGTACCTTAGGCACTGAGACAACTTCTGTTCTGTCCCGCGAGTGGATTCACAAAGGCACTAAAGCCTATAAGCATGCAGGATTCGCTTTATTCTTGGTTGGCTTTGCCAGTTTCTCACTGATTTATTGTGTTCAGCCGCTATTGCCTGCATTTAGTCAAAGTTTCCAAATTAGCCCTGCGAGTAGCTCTTTAGCACTGTCATTAACGACGGCCTTTTTAGCCATTTCAATTGTGCTATCGAGTGCCTTTTCACAAGCGATTGGCCGTCGTGGTGTGATCTTTACATCCATGTTATGTGCCGCAATTTTAAATATTGTCTCAATGTTTACACCGAACTGGCACAGCTTACTGATGGCGCGTGCTCTAGAAGGTTTGCTGCTCGGTGGTGTACCCGCAGTCACTATGGCGTGGATTGCCGAAGAAATTGCACCTGAGCACTTGGGTAAAACCATGGGTCTATATATTGCAGGTACGGCTTTTGGTGGCATGATGGGCCGTGTTGGCATGGGGATTTTAATTGAGTATTTTTCATGGCGCACAGCTTTAGGTTTACTTGGCGCAATCTGTGTTATTTGCTCAATCGCCTTCGTCAATCTACTGCCAGCCTCACGTAATTTTGTACAGAAAAAAGGGCTGAATTTAGGATTTCATATGCAAATGTGGCGTACCCATTTAACCAATACAAAACTATTACGTCTGTTTGCCATTGGGTTCTTGCTCACTAGCGTGTTTGTGACCTTGTTTAACTATGCCACTTTCCGTTTAAGTGGAGCGCCTTATTCACTCAGTCAGACGCAAATTAGCCTTATTTTCTTGTCGTATAGCTTTGGCATGGTGTCTTCATCGTTGGCAGGAACGCTAGCCGAGCGTTTCGGTAAAAAAACCATGATGATGAGTGGCTTTGCACTCATGATTGTGGGTAGCCTCATGACCCTACTCACCTCACTTTTCGGCATTATTATTGGCATTGCATTTATTACTACGGGTTTCTTTATTACCCACTCACTTACAAGTAGTTCTGTAGGTGCTGAAAGTAAACAAGCTAAAGCCCACGCCAGTTCACTCTACTTACTTTTTTACTATATGGGCTCAAGTATTGTCGGCTCGGCGGGCGGTTGGTTTTGGCTACACGGCGGATGGAATGCGATTGTAGTTTTAACCGTCGTACTTTCATTGTTTGGAATATTTTTAGCGGTTTATACCACACACGCGAAAGCGCATTAATTTTTAAGGTAAAGGAAAATCATATGTCGAGTTTATTTGTTTATGGCACTTTAGGCCCGGGTCGTCCTAATGCACATATACTTGAAAATATTGGCGGACAATGGTCAGAAGGTTGGGTAAATGGAACCTTACGTAATGAAGGTTGGGGAGCGGATTTAGGTTATCCGGGAATTGTACTTGATGATAGTAGCAATCAAGTGCAAGGTTTTGTTTTTAGCTCAGAACAGCTAGACGCGAACTGGAAATTACTCGATGACTTTGAAGGTGAAGGCTATGAAAGAGTACCTGTGCAAGTCACTTTAAATAGTGGCGAACGTGTTGATTCGTTTATCTATGTGTTGAAAACTCAATAAATCAAACAGCGTGCTGTCTTCATAAAAGCAGATAGCACGCATCTTTATATTTCACACAGTCGGCACTGTACCACCATCAATCACAAACTCAGTACCCGTAATCGCCGAAGCCCGTTCAGAGACCAAATAAGTAATTAAATCTGCCACCTCTTCCGGTTTATTTGGGCGCCCTAACGGAATCCCACCCAAAGCATTCATAATGATTTGCTTCCCCCCTTCATAATTTGTTTCTGCTTCGAGTGCAAGACGCTCTGCCAAAGCCACAGCAGCTTCAGTTTCAATCCAACCTGATGCCACGCGAACAACACGTATTCCCTTTGGAGAAATCTCTTTAGATAAACTTTTACTATATGTAGATAACGCCGCTTTTGCTGCTGCATATGCAGTCGTTGATTCTGGTAAAGGCAGTTCTCTCTGAATGGAAGTTACATGAATAATGACACCGGAACCTTGCTCTAACATCAGAGGTACCAATGCCCGATCCAGACGAATGGCAGGCATTAAATTTAAATTGATTTCTCGCTCCCATTCTTCATCACCTAATACAGCAAATCCGCCTGCCGGAGCAGATGAACCACCTAAAACGTGTACAACGATATCAATTTTCCCCCAGTGTTTCTGCACAGCCTGCACTAGCTCACTGCATCCTTTAGCTGTAGTTAAATCAGCTTCAATAAAATACACATTTTGTGGTAAATCCCCTGCAGGATGGCGAGCAGCAGTCATGACTTCCGCACCTACCTCATGTAATGCTCTTACAACAGCGGCTCCTGTTCCCTTACTGCCACCTGTCACCAACGCCTTTTTTCCTAAGAGTTGTAAAGGAAAATTCATACGGTAATCTCCAATACTTCAATTTTTTCATCGGTTAGCTGGAACGCATAATGTAAATTGATCGGACTACCGGGGAAGTTACCTTCTACACGTGCCAAAACCACATGCTTTCCGTTCTGCATCTCTATGCTCAGTGGTTCAGCATAATATTCATATTGAGTCGAAGCTTGCTGTTTCCAGCCCAAGATAGCCTTATGCCCCATATATTCGTGTCCTTCATCGCGCACGACACCATGCTCTGTAAAACAAGCAACTACTGCTTCTGCCGTCTGCCGATCTGATTCAAAATAATGTTGAATGATTGATGGCAATAAAATTTGGTGAGCCATATATCTAAGCCTTAAGTAAATTGATGCTTTCGATTGTAGCCCTACAAGATTCTTGTTATAAGAGGGATAATATGGGATGAATTAATGCAGAAATCGGGACAATGAACAACACCAGCCTAACGGATCTAAAAGCGGTGATTGTGCTTGCCAACCACCGTAATTTTCGGTCAGCAGCAGTTGAACTCGATATGTCTTCTTCAGCGCTTAGCCGAAATATTGCCCAGCTAGAACATAATTTAGGGATACGCTTATTTAATCGTACAACCCGTAGTGTTTCACTGACTGAAGCAGGAATACAGTTTTTAAATCGTATTACCCCAGCATTGGAACAAATTGATCTTGCTGTTCAAGAGACATTAGACCGTCGCGCCACTCCTTCAGGAACATTAAGAATCAATGCGGAAGAAGGTATGTCTCGGCAAATTTTGCATTCTGTAATCATTGAATATATCCGTCGCTATCCGGATGTACGAGTTGATCTCGTTTCTGATGGAGAATTCATTGATATTGTGAAAGAAGGTTTTGATGCTGGCATACGTTTCGCGAGTACCGTCCCGCAAGATATGGTTGCCATTGAAATAGGCCCTAAGCAAAGCATGGCGGTAGTTGCAACACCAGCTTACCTAAATACACATGGTATCCCCCACATACCTTCTGATTTGTTAAAGCATGAATGCATTCGCCTACGATTACCTAGCGGTAAAATTTATAAATGGGAATTTACTCAAAACAATGAATCTTTAACAGTCGATGTTTCAGGACATCTTACAATTGATACCTATATGTTAGCCATTGATAGTGCTTTATCTGGTATTGGCTTAGCTTACACAGGACATTGGTTTGTAGCTCCTCTCATCGAACAAGGTCGACTCATACGTGTTTTGGAGGAGTGGACACCTCACTATGCGGGTCTATGTTTATATTACCCGCAAGGAAAATATCCTAGTGCTGCGCTACGTGCTTTCATTGACTTAGCGCGTGAACAGCGACTTATTCCTTCCTATCCCATTCTTTAAACTGTTTGCTATTATCAGATATGAGAAAACATCTAACTGCTCATTTTTTGGCTTGTAATTTTTTTAAGAAACTGTAAAATTCTCACCACATCGCCGGCATAGCTCAGTTGGTAGAGCAACTGACTTGTAATCAGTAGGTCCACAGTTCGAATCCGTGTGCCGGCACCATCATTAAACCTCATGAATATTTGATTTATGAGGTTTTTTGTTGTCTGTAGATTTTAGACTATTTGATTTTCACGGACTATTGTGGCCCATTTGATCGATAGTCTAGTGATATAAAATAGTTCATTAAATCTACTTCATCAGGTATTGGATCTGTTCTAACTTTTACGTGGATAGTAAGATGGTATGATTTGATACATTAAGAATATTAAAGGTATTAATAAATTTTAAATTGCTGGCTAACACTCCCGAATAGGAGTTAATTGCCTAACAATGAGATAAAGAATAGTTATTTATAGTGATAAAAAATAATTTCTACAGGAAATTAGAAGAAAAATTATTTAACGAATAATAACCAAAATCGTAGTAAGATGTTCCGATATTAATAAATTAAAAAACCCAATCACTTTAGATTAGGCTTTAAAATCATAAAAATATAAAAAATTTCAATTGAATAAACCCAGCTTTTAAATAAAATACGCCATAATATTTTAAAACGTACTATACTTTAATAGCAATTAATTAAGACGAACCAACAAGAGGAATCAAATCCTTAATATGGATTACGCCTGGATTTGAAATAATTATTAATGGTATTTCATTATCTTTATTTACTTGAGCATTTAAACCTTTTCGAGATGTTGTTTTTGCTACAGAACCACGTGTTTTACATACTATTCCTATAAATTTAAATGGCTCTCTTAAATGTTTATTCAATTTCAATAAACTACATAACCATTCACACAAATATATCCCAGCAAAAATTTGTTTAAAGGCCTTAGCACCTGCGTTCTTAGACTTTAAATCTAAAACAAGAATATAATTATTGTTTTCATAATTAAGAACAATAATACCATCACATACACTAACAATACCTTCTAAAGGTCCATTTACAATAAATTCCCAAGGGTGCCCCCCTTCTTTATCTAAAGTAAATCCAAAACCTTGTGAACCACCAATTTTTAAAAATTTATTAGTTGAACTTTTGGATATTTCTTCAATTTCAAACATATTTCCGGATTGTTTAAGTCGATAGTCTGATTTAATAATTTGCTGAAATGCTTGGATTAAAGTTACAGGCATTATTACTAGCCCTCACTCAACACATATGAATAGTAAATATCATCACTACTATCGTTTAGCTGATTAATTTGCTCATCAAAAGTTTTTGCGATAATCCCTTCTTCATTAACCTCCATCTCTTTGAGCTCTCCACACTCAAAAACATATGCACCAATTTTATCCTTTGTTAGTAAAGCTTGACTATCTATCGAGTATTTTCGCAATAATTGACTTTTAGTCGCTTGGTTACCATTATTCTCACCAAGCATGATCAAGGAATTTAGCTCTCTAACAAAATAATCGCTATGTGTGCTTACGACTATTTTTAATCCCATATTCACCATTTTTGCGATTAAACGAGCAACTAATCTTTGATTGGATGGATGCAAGTTTAGTTCGGGTTCATCTATCATTAAAACACTTTGTTCCTTTGCTTGATATTCAAGATAAAACCAAAGACCAAATAAACTTTTTGCTGTTGAAGAAGATAAGTGTAAATCCATTTTAGGAACAGTTGGACCACCTCTTTTCTTTTTAGGCATAAAGGTAATATTACCTTCAGCATCAATATTATATTTACCACCAATTAATTTCTTAACTTCTTCAGCTAGCTCATGATATTTATTCTTTTCTGCACTTTTTTTTATATTAGTTAAATCATTTAACCAATCTATATAATCCGCAATTGGTTTAGCATATTTTGATCCTAGAACATCTTTTAGCAATAAATGTAAATCAAGTTCATCCCTAGAAGCATGATGTAATAAAGCTGTTCTTCTACTACTAAGCTCTCTATAAAACAGATGTAAACCATTTCTTTCTGCTGGTATTAAAAAAGTACTTTGTTGCTGCGCATTTCTACCTACTAAATAATTATAAATTAATGAGCTGATAACATCATTTAGAATTTCTTTAGGTAGATCTTTTATCAAGGTCATAGAAATAACTTGACTATCTTTAGATTTTATAGCTTTAAAGGCATGAATTTGCTTAGATCCCAATGAAAACTCAAATTCAAAAGATCTTCCCTTATTTCTCTCTAGTATTTCAGTAAGAACGACCTCCCATTTAAAAATAGAATTCTCAAATAGACTACTGTCTGAACTAAATATACTTGGTAACTTCATTTTAGTTGCTTTTTCAATGGAGCTCAGAGTGTCTTTAAAATTCTTTTCGAGCCATTCCTCTAAATTAAATTCCAAAATACCATTTTCTTTAAGATCAGTAACTATTTGATCTACACCAGCAAAGCTGCTAATTTCCTGATTATTCAAAAAACCATAAATAGTATACATAACCCATGTTTTACCTGTGTTATTTGGTCCACAAAGCAAAGTAAGAGGTTTGACTTCAATCGTACCACTCTCAAGATTTCCAAGATTTTGAATTGAAAATGTCCAAGCAGTATTGCCTTGATTTGACATTATATTTTCCTAAATTTAATCATTTGACTCTTATAGTCTGATACTATCATATCGACAGTTAATAAGAACTATTCCTTAAATGAGTAGAATATCTTTAGAACTATCTGTGATGTAGATGCTTATTTCTCATTTAACATGAAATCTTATCTACAAATTTTAGTAAAGTGTTTAATAATAAGAAATGAAAAAAGCCCAACATCCTGTTGGGCTTTTTTCGTATTTCGTTACTAGGCATACATCCTGTAATACCTCACGTCCTGATGCTTAAACTTATTATTGTTGTTTTACGTTTTGGAACTTCCTGTTCCTGATGAGTTCATCATAGGCAATTCGTGAGATCATAGAAAGACGATAATTTCCTGAATGGATGTAGGAAAAAACGTACATGGTTCTTTTAAATTTAAAACTTGATTTATCTATCATGGAAATAAAAATATGAATTTATAAGAAGTTATGTTCTTCAATTAAATAAGAAAACGATATAATGAGTTTATTACTTTATTTCTAAAATAAATTTAAAAACAACAAGGAACGACATGTCTAATCTACCATCAAATCTTTTTCAACCTTTAGTGATCATATTTGCATGCCTTATTATCCTTGTAAGTAAAATGCCTCAGCTAAAATTTAGAAAAACCATATTATTTTTAGCTCTTGGCAGTCTTACTTTAATCTGTGCTTTGGCAATATTTGGCTTCTTTAATTAAGCCTTATTTCTTGCTCTTCTCTATCATTTTTTCAAAGTGTTTAAGGTTTGGGTTCAACATGTCCCACGCATAGGTCTGGCTCACAAAAACCTCCGCTTTAGGATGATAGAGACTTGGGTCATCCAAAGTGCCTGCGCGTATTGAAATCATTTCAGGAACAAGTTCAGGTAAGCCAAAAAGTTGAGAACCACAAGTCGGGCAAAAAGCTCTTTTAATGGGACGACCAGAAGAACCTAATGTCTCAAAATATTTAAGTTCGCCACTTATTTTCAATTCAGATTGATGAAAAAAAGCAATTGGTGCATAGGCCGAACCTGTTGCTTTTTGGCAATCTCGACAATGGCAATTAAAACTATAACGTGGCTCTGCATCACTTTGATAGCTCACAGCTCCACATAAACATGATCCTTGATATTTAACTGACATGGCTCACCCTATTTTTTTATTGCTGTAATTTGAATATAACGTACATACCCATTTTGGTAGAGTTGTTGGCATAACTTTGCAGTCATTTGGATTTTAAAATTTGCCAACCCTCGGTTATGGCTTTGTGCTTGTTGATTTTGAATATACTGTGAAAAACCTAATAATACCTGTTCTGATAAATCTTCGATTTTAATATCTGTAAAACCTTGTTGTTCCAAGGTAGTTCTCAGCATCTCTTCCGTGAGTAAGGCATCCCAAGTGACATCGGCTGCTTTAAGTAAATAACGATGCTTTTGTTCTTGTAGCATGGTCATGTTGTGACATGAGTCGGCACGCATCAAGTAATGAAAACCTAATCGTCCTTTTGAATTTAAAACTGGCGTAACCGAATCTAGAAATGAATTTAAATTGCTGTGATAAGCCGCATCGATACAGAGCACTACATCGAAGCCTTGTTTAAATTCAAGTTGTTTTAAATTTAAAAATGAACCGCAGAAAATCTGACTTATTTCGGGAATAAGCTTTTGAATTTTATGAACGCATTGGACTTGTAAGTCAACTGCGCTAAGGCTTTTAGGCTGATAATGCTTTAACCAGTGCAACAAACTTGCACCCTGACCGCAGCCTAAATCTAAGAGATGATCTTTTGAATTTAAATTGACAGCTTGTGCCAAATGATCAGCCAATTGGCGACAAGCTTCACGGTAGCTTTGGGTATTTTTCCAAAAACCCAAATTTGTCCAAGCAATCTCCCCATCATCTCCCAAGTTTGATGCATCAATTGCATATTTATGGGGAATGAGTCGAGAAAGAGCTGCTCGAACTTTTGTTTTCACAATTTTAGTAGCCGAGTTCTGGGGCAACTTCTACCTTAGGTTTTAAACCTACAAATGGTAAAGGTGCACCTAAAATTTCAGCAATATGCATTGCAGAAGTGACTGCTGACTCTAAAATTGGCAAGCCATCGCACGACCATGAACCACAGTAGAATACTTTACGGCTTGGGTCTAAATGACGTTGTTGCAATTCTTTGTTTAAAGCAACCGTTTGCGAGTCTACAACTGCACGCGTTAAAGTCACTTTTGAAATCACTTTTTTAGGGTCAATATCAACCACTGGACGCCAAGTTTGGAATACAGGATTTTTACCTACGAGTGTTGGCTCGACCGCATTCATCCATACAGTGAATTGCTGACGTGTAAACTTACGGTCCATCATGTAGCTCAACACTGACCAGTCTTTACGGCGTGGCGGCATGACTGTCGCATCGGTATGAATCACAAGATCGCCTTGTTCAAAGCGGAATTGCTTAAGCAAGTTCATATCTTCTGCAAACTGTTCAGGATTTAAAAACTCATCGATTTTAGATGTTGGGGTTGCAACAATCACTCGATCAAACAAGTTCTGTTCACCTTGGCTATTTTCAACCAGTACTTTTTCGCCTTGTTGCTCAACTTTCTTAATTGCCGATCCGCTATGGATATCGATGCCTTTAATTAAGCTATCTACAAATGCTGGTGTGCCACCTTTCATACGTAACAGCATGTCGCCATCAGTTAAGTGACGTAAAAACTCAAGTAAGTTTTTTGCAGGCCAGTCGCCAATTGTTTTTGGATTACACGTACAAATTGTATAGAGCACTGGCATAACCACGCCATGCCAAAATACTTCTTCAATATCGTTCTGATTAATAAATTCAGCGAGGGTAATATCTTGATTTTTAGATTTGAAAAACTGGTGAATCGCAGTTTTTAATTGCAACATCCCTTTCACAAGACGCCAGCCATATTGCTGGATGCCTTTACGGTTATTAATAATCGGGAAATTACCAATACGGCTACGAGATGTCGTTAACCATGTTTCCGTACGATCTTCGAATAACCAGCTACAAGACATATAAGTACGAACCGGGAAGGTTTTAATACCTAAATGAGCAGCAAGGCTAAGTGTATTTTTCCATAAGTGAGGATTCATCACACGTAGCGGTGCATCAATAATTCCACCATCGAACTCAATACTATGGCTATCCATTCCCCGGCCAGGAAGTGCTTCAAATATCGTGATCGTATGCCCTGCATCTTTCAGAATTCTTGCTGCCGCAAGCCCTGCCATTCCACTGCCAATAATTGCGATATTCAAAATGATGTCCCATTTTTCGAGAATTTTTTTGATTATCACTCATACCCTAAAAAAACGCCGTATTAAAAACTACCAGATTTTTATTTTTTGCATCAATTTATATATAAGAAATTTAAAAGATTCAGCCAGAAGTTTTTCATAAAATTTTACAAAAGCAGATGAATGTATAAAACTCTATATTTTTTAAAAATTTAAAAAAAATCTTTTAAATAAAATAAGATAATTTAACTATATTTATATCATTTGTTTTACAAGCATCTTTTTTTAATATATTATTAACTCATAATAATGAGAAGCAAATCACACAAAACAATGCCGAAACAACAATGAAAACCATCATAAAAATAGAACCTTTACAGCGAAAAAGCCCGCTATTCACACTTGATAGCGGGCTTTTTATTACTTTGCTTTTAGAGCTTAATCAAACACAATTCGGCAATTTATGCTTCTTGCATGATTGAACCGAATTTTCCGCGATTAAAATCATTAATCGCTTCCATAATCTCAGCTTTGGTATTCATTACGAATGGACCATAACCTTCGATTGGTTCATTGAGTGGTTGGCCAGTCAACACTAAAAATTTAGTGTCTTCTTCTGCATTCAAACTAAACTCAACACCCTCACGAGACAAAATCGCAACGGTTTTACCTTCAAGGCGATTTGCATCATTGACCACAATCGCGCCATCTAATACTACAACAAGCGTGGTGTGACCTTCAGGTACATAGAGAGTATGTTTCTGGCCTTTAGCCAATTTACCATCCCATACATTTAATGGGCTAAATGTGGTTGCAGCACCTTTTGCATCTGCATATTCACCAGCAATCACACGCAAATGGCTACCGTGCTCGTCTAGTGCAATGTCTGGAATTTCTTTCGCTTCAATCGCTTGGTATTTTCCAGGCGTCATTTTTGAATGAGCAGGTAAATTAACCCACAATTGCACCATTTCAAAAAGACCACCATGCTCTGCAAATTCAGGAGAATGGAACTCTTCATGCAACACACCTGCACCCGCAGTCATCCATTGCACATCACCAGTTTTAATGGTTCCGCCGCCACCACTTGAATCTTTATGAGTCACTTCACCTTGATAGGCGATGGTCACTGTTTCAAAGCCACGGTGAGGATGCGAACCTACACCTTGCTGTTCGGTCGTTGGTGAGAAGTTATAAGGCGCTGCATAATCGAGTAACAAAAATGGGCTTAGGGTTTGGCCTAAACGGTCATAAGAGAACAGGTTATATACAGGGAAACCATCACCCACCCAATGCATGTGGTTATTTTGATATGCACCAAGAAATTTCTTCATCTGATCTCTCCTATATATGTAGGATTTTCTTGAACTGAGATTGATTTTACGCCCCAATAATTGCAGTTTATAGATCAGGATTAGCAACACATTATTTCATCTATGAGACAATCCCTCTTTTTCAGAAAGTGTCTCGTTGATCGTCCTATTTTTAAAATTCTTAATCCTATTTTTTAGACTTAAACACAACATAAAACTCAACTAGCATAATTTTAGGCAATAACGACCTACTCAATAATTTTTGATTATTCATTTAGATAACACGAGGAAATAAAAAATGGCTCAAGATTACGTGCGCTTAGACAAGGATAATGCTGCGGTTCTTTTAGTTGACCACCAAGCAGGTTTACTTTCTTTAGTTCGAGATATCGACCCAGATAAATTTAAAAACAACGTATTAGCGCTTGCAGATGCGGCGAAATATTTCAATTTACCGACTATTCTCACTACCAGTTTTGAAAACGGTCCAAATGGTCCTTTAGTTCCAGAATTAAAAGAACTTTTCCCAGATGCACCTTTTATTCCACGGCCTGGTCAAATCAACGCTTGGGACAATGAAGACTTTGTAAAAGCGGTCAAAGCGACAGGTAAAAAACAACTGATTATTGCAGGTGTAGTGACTGAGGTTTGTGTAGCATTCCCAGCTTTATCTGCCCTCGCAGAAGGTTTTGAAGTATTTGTGATTACTGATGCTTCTGGTACTTTCAATGAATTAACCCGTGACGCTGCTTGGGACCGTATGTCAAAAGCAGGTGCTCAGCTTATGACTTGGTTTGGTATGGCATGTGAGTTACACCGTGACTGGCGTAATGATGTGGAAGGTCTCGGTGCACTCTTCTCAAATCATATTCCTGATTACCGTAACCTGATGACCAGCTATAATTTTAATACATCGCAAAAATAAGCTGAATTGCTAAGATTAGAGTGCCTAAGCACTCTAATCTTAAATTTAAATGGATTGATCGGACATTGATAAGCTCTTTTGATGATTTTTATTATTTCTATTTAGTCGTAAAACACGGCGGCTTTAGTGCGGCCAGTGAAGCCGAAAATATAAGTAAATCGAAACTCAGCCGACGTATTATTGATCTTGAAAATAAATTTAATGTGAGCCTGATTCAAAGAACTACCCGCCATTTTAAAGTGACCGATTTAGGTCAAGAATTTTATGAGGAATGCTGCAAAGTTATTGCTCAAGTTGAATGTGCAGAAAACGTTTTGTTAAAGCAAAAAAGTGAACCGCAAGGGGTAATAAAAGTAAGCTGCCCGCCCTTAATGATGCATTTTCAAATTAGAAAAATTTTAAATCAGTTTTTAAAAACCTACCCTAAAGTTGAAATATCGCTTGAGCTGACCAGCCGTCGAGTAGATATTTTGCATGATGATATCGACCTCGCCATTCGTACCAATTTCGAACCGAATGAAGATTCAAATTTAATTGTTCGTGATGTGATTAAAACCGACCACTGCCTAGTGGCTTCGCCTGAATTACTGCAAGGTCGCACCATCGAGCATTATTCCGAGTTACAGGAATTTCCAAGTATTAGCTTAGGGACTCAAAAACAAAATTATATTTGGCATTTATGCAATATTCGTAACGGTGAATCGGTTGATATCCCTTATCAACCACGAATAAAAAGTAATGATTTGGCAGGCGTTTACTATGCCGTGATGGATGGTTTAGGCATTGCCGATCTTCCCTTTTTAACTGTCGAATCTGAAATTCGTAAAGGTACACTGGTTCATATTCTTCCTGACTGGAAGTCGAATATTGGCATGCTACAACTGGTTTATGTGTCCAGAAAAGGCCAACGTCTTGTGGTTGAAAAACTCATTGAAACCCTGATTGAAGAACTCAGACGTTTACCAGAAAGCCATGAAGGATACCTACCGACTTAAATAAAAAAACCGGTCATGAATGGGCATGACCGGTTTTTGTGAAACATCACATACAGCATAACTGCATGTTTTCGTTCAGAACAAAACGAACTCGTTTTGGTTCCTTACTCAGATAAGTCTACGCAGAGGTATTTCATTTCGACATATTCTTCGATGCCGAATTTTGAACCTTCACGGCCTAGACCTGACTGTTTTACGCCACCAAACGGAGCAACTTCATTTGAAATCGCACCCGTGTTAATGCCGACCATACCGTACTCAAGTGCTTCACCCACTCGCCATTGACGAGCTGTGCTTTGAGTAAATAAATAAGCAGCTAAACCAAACTCGGTATCATTCGCCATCGCCACTGCTTCATCTTCAGTTTTAAAGCGGAATAGTGGTGCAAGCGGACCAAAAGTTTCTTCTTTAGACACTTTCATGTCTTGAGTTACGCCAGTTAAAACCGTTGGCTCAAAGAATGTGCCACCAAGTGCCGAGCGTTGACCACCAATACGAACTGTTGCGCCTTTCTCGGTTGCATCTGCAATATGAGACTGAACTTTTGCAATCGCATCTTCATCAATTAAAGGCCCTTGGGTTGAACCTTCTTGACGACCGTCACCAACTTTAAGCTTAGACACAGCTTCAACCAGACGCTCTGCCAATGCATCGTAAATACCGTCTTGAACATAAATACGGTTAGCACAAACACAAGTTTGACCGCTGTTACGATATTTACTTGCCATAATGCCCTGAACAGCTTGTTCAAGATTGGCATCGTCAAATACCACAACTGGTGCATTACCACCAAGTTCAAGCGAAAGCTTTTTAATGGTTGGCGCACATTGTTGCATCAAGATACGGCCAACTTGGGTTGAACCTGTAAAGCTGAGCTTACGAACAATATCGCTTTCGCATAGGGTTTTACCAACTTCAACTGCATCACCACTAATGTTAATTAAAACATCAGCTGGTAAACCTGCCTGTAAAGCCAATACTTCAAGCGCATAAGCGGTTAACGGCGTTTGTTCTGCAGGTTTAACCAACATTGAACAACCCGCAGCAATCGCTGGACCTGCTTTACGCGTAATCATGGCAGCCGGGAAATTCCACGGCGTAATTGCAGCAGTAACACCAATCGCTTGTTTAATCACAAGCAAACGTTGATTTGGCAATGTAGGTGTTAAGACTTCACCATCAATACGGCGCGCTTGCTCTGCAAACCAGCGAATAAATGATGCTGCATAACCAATTTCACCACGTGCTTCTGCCAATGGTTTACCTTGCTCAGCTGTTAAGATTTGAGCCAGATTTTCTTTGTGCTCAAGCATGAGGTTGTACCATGCCAATAGCACATCAGCACGAGCCAAGGCAGTTTGCTTTTTCCAAGCAGCTTGCGCTTTTGCTGAACGATTAATTGCGGCTTCAACCCCTGCACGGTCATAGGTTTTTACCCATGCCAAAGTTTCACCCGTAGCAGCATCATTTACCTCGACATAGTCATTTGATGCAGGTGCTTCTAATGAGATATCAGGATGTTTTAATAAATACTGCAAATTATTTTGAATCATGCAGATTGCTCCATTGCTTTTGCACTACCTGCTTTTAGAGTTGCAAAACCTTGTTTCAAGATATCAAGGCCTTGGCGGAATTGTTCAGCAGGAATGGTTAATGGATATAAGAAACGAATTACATTACCGTATTTACCACAAGTAAGAAGTAACAACCCGTTTTCCATTGCATAGTTTTGTACAACTTTTGCTTGTTCAGCTGTTTCAAGCTCTACTGCAACCATTGAACCTAAAGCACGAATATCAGTTACTACGTCGCCTGTTGCTTGTTGAATATCTTTAAGGGTAGCTACTAACTCTCCACCTAATTCATTTGCACGGTCGCATAGGTTTTCTTCTTCAATCGCATCAATCACAGCATGCGCAGCAGCAACCGCAATCGGGCTACCTGCATAAGTACCACCTAGGCCACCTGGATTTGGTGCATCCATCACTTCTGCACGGCCAACAACACCTGAAATTGGGAAACCACCGCCCAAGCTTTTCGCCATCGTAATGAGGTCTGCTTTAATCTCGTAATAGTTCATTGCGAACAATTTACCAGTACGAGCAAAACCTGATTGCACTTCGTCAGCAACCAATAAAATACCGTGCTTGTCGCAAATTGAACGTAAACGTTTTAAGAACTCAGCTGGCACCACATTGAAACCACCTTCACCCTGTACTGGCTCAAGTACGATTGCTGCAACATCATGTGGTGCAATATCTTCACTGAAAATATCTTCAACGCTTTCAATTGCCGCGTCTACTGAAATACCTTTAGCAGGCACAGGGTAACGTGCGTGGAATACACCCGCTGGCATTACCCCGAAATCACGTTTGTAAGGCGCTGTTTTACCTGTCATTGCCATGGTCATGAATGAACGACCGTGGAAACCATTACCGAAAGTAATAATGCCGTGACGACCTGTATAACAACGAGCAATCTTCACCGCATTTTCAACTGCTTCTGCACCAGTTGTAAAAAAAGCTGACTTGGCAGGACCAGCAATTGGCGCGCGTTCATTAATACGCTCAGCTAAAGCTACATAGCTTTCATATGGTGTTACTTGATAGGCAGTATGCGTAAATTTAGTGAGTTGCTCAGTCACCGCTGCAATCACTTTAGGGTGGCGATGGCCTGTATTTAAAACCGCGATACCACCCGCAAAGTCGATAAATTGATTGCCTTCCTTGTCCCAAAGCGTAGCATTTTCAGCTTTTTCCGCATACCACTGGCACATCACGCCTACACCACGTGGAGTTGCTTGCTGTTTACGTGCGTTAAGTGCAGAATGTTGATTATCCATTTGATTCCCTCATATTTTCATCATCAGTTGCAGCTTTGGTTTTTTGCATCCTGTGCTTAATTTTCAGGGTGCTTTACAACGACTGCCTATGCATGTAATTTCGCTCGTCTGATGCCAACTGACGAGAGCCACTTTTTAACTGTAGGAGAGAGCCAATTGCGTAGTTTACTTGGAGATCATTTGCTGCAACGACTCCAACAGGACACTGAAGGGAAACTACATCAACGCCTTTTCCGTTGCCTGCGTGGTGCCATTATTGATGGAGTCATCCAGCCCAAGACCCGTCTACCTGCGTCACGCGACTTAGCCAGTGAAATTCATGTTTCAAGAAATACAGTGCTTACTGCCTATGAACAGCTACAGGCTGAAGGTTACTTAGAAGCTCGTACGGGGCACGGCACTTGGGTTGCCGAAAAATTACCAGAGAGTTTTTTAAATACACAAAACAAGAAAAAAGTAGTTTCTAGCCCGAAAGCTCAAAGCTCTTATGCCCTCTCACAGCGTGGTTCTAACTTATTAGGTTATGCCGCAGCTTCACCACACCAATGGGGAGCTTTCGTGCCGGGAGCACCCGATGTGACTGAGTTCCCCCATCATATTTTTAGTCGCATTCAAGCACGCTTAAGCCGCGAACCAGATATTAACCGCCTGATTTATAGCAATGCTGGTGGCTGTATTGAACTTCGAAGTGCGCTGGCAGATTACTTACGTGTTGCACGTTCAGTTCAGTGCGATGCGGATCAAATTATTATTACCGAAGGCATCCACCAAGCCATTGATTTAGTCTCACGTGCCCTTAGCGATATGGGAGATAAAATCTGGATTGAAGACCCCGCTTATTGGGGAATGCGTAATACGTTACGGATTAATGGTCTTGATATTCAGCCGATGCCTGTCGATGCTGAAGGCATTATTCCTGAAGAAAATCCAGCTGTTCCGCCTAAACTCATTTTTGTCACACCTTCACATCAATATCCGCTTGGCTCACATTTAAGTCTTGATCGTCGCAGACAATTGATTCAAATCGCACGTCAGCACAATAGCTGGATTGTCGAAGATGACTATGACAGTGAGTTCCGTTTCTCAGGTCAGCCTTATCCATCTTTACAAGGTTTAGAAAATGATGCGCCTGTGCTGTACATGGGCACATTTAGTAAAACCATTTATCCATCTTTAAGAATTGGTTATTTAGTCGTACCTAAACCACTTTTTTCACCACTACGTATCGTGGCAGCCGAGCTTTATCGTGGGGGCCATTTGCTTGAGCAAAAAGCCCTAGCTGAATTTATTCGTGAAGGCCATTACGAAGCGCATATTCGTCGCATGCGCCTGCTCTATGGTAAACGCCGTGATTACTTGGTGAGCTTAATTCAACGCTATCTTGGCCCCGAATTTATTCATGAATATGATGAAGCAGCAGGATTACATCTGGTTTTAAAACTACCGAACGCTTGTGACGATGTGGCGATTGCAGCGACTGCACTCGAACGCGGCGTCAAGGTTCGTCCACTTTCACAGTACTACATGCAGTCGCATGCGCATGCAGAGCGTGGACTGCTGATGGGCTTTGCCTGCGTAAATGAAAAAGACATGGTGATGGCTTTTGGCGTCTTGCTGCAGTGCTTACGTGAAGCAGGTGTACCTACGCTGAATTAAAGATTTTTCCATATTAATAAACAAAAAGAGCCTCATTGTGAGGCTCTTTTTTTATTTAAAAATTTAAACTAACTTTTCTTCATGGCTATGAGTTAAATGAGTCGCTCTACGATCTTTACCCCAACCCAATTTTTCGGACAACAATCCGAAGAACACAATAATGCCGAACAATGCTGTAGTGTAAATCACTTCTTTAAAGTAGGTGCCTTCAATCAACATGGTAAGAATTGCACCAATAATTGCAAAGATCACCACGTATGTTAGATAAGGGAACATCCACATTTTAAAGTCAATTTTTACGCCTTCCGCTTCAAGTTTCTTACGCATACGAAGCTGAGAATATGCAATGGTCAGGTATACATACAGTGTTGCTGCACCAGTCGTTAGCATGAAAAAGTCATAAACATTCATACTCTCGGTTGCAGTTAAAATTACTGCAATCACTGAGAAGAAGCATGACACAATCACCCCAACCCAAGGGCTGCTTTTACTGTTTACAGAACCAAAACTTTTCGGTGCATCACCACGTTTAGCTAAAGAGAACAACATACGTGAACATGTGTAAAGTGCTGAGTTAAAGCAACTACATACCGATGTTAAAACCACAAAGTTAACGATATGGCGCGCACCCGGAATGCCAAGGGCAGACAGAGTCACACTATAAGTACCCCAAGTTGAATCTTTCAAAAGTTCATTGTTGTGGGGAATCAAACATACCGCAACGAACATTGAGCCGACGTAGAATAAAATAATTCGCCAAACCACCGAGTTCGATGCCTTACGAATTTCTTTAGATGGGTTTGCCGATTCTGCCGCTGCTACAGTCACAATTTCAGCGCCAATATAGGCGAACATGACCCCAAGCAAGGCGGTAATAACGGATGAACCACCATTAGGCATAAAGCCTTGAGAAGTTAGGTTACTAATACCAGAAGCAGCCGGATTGCCCCAAGGCCACAAATGCATGATGGCTAAACTACCAATCACAAGGAAAATAACAATCGCGATGACTTTAATGAGCGCAAACCAGAACTCAAACTCGCCATAGTTTTTCACGTTTTGCAAATTAACGACAACAAGTGCACCAATCACCACGACCATATAGGCCCAGATCGGTATAAACGGGAACCAGTTGTTTAGAATTTTACCTGCAACATAAGCTTCCCACCCCATGAGCATTGCCAAAGTACACCAGTACAACCAGCCAATTGAAAACCCTGCCCAACGACCAATTGCACGATCCGCATAGGTTGAAAAAGAGCCACTATCAGGATTTAAAACGGCCATCTCGCCTAACATACGCATGATGAACCAAACGAGTAAACCACCTAATGCGTAGGTTAGAAATACCACAGGGCCGGTGTTGTAGATAATACTGCCTGAGCCAACAAACAGAGAACCGCCAATAACCCCAGCAATCGAGATCATGGTGAGGTGGCGTGATTTAAGTCCATGTTTTAAACTTTGGGAGTGATTGGCTTCAGAACCATTTTGATGAGCTGCCATATCATTTTCCTTAATATATGGAGGATATCGGCTAGTCTCGGAAATCCTCCGAAGCCAAAAAATATCCCCTAAAAATTTAGCCGTTCTGCCCAATTCCTAAAACAGAAAATTCACTGAGCTTATCCGGCGCTTCCGTATGCATACTTCCAATAGCTTTAATTTGTCGTTTCGGCACTCAAGAAACGAGAGCCATTTTTGTAATAAAAGAGAGAGCCAATTGCAAAATTTATACGCAAAATTGGCCCTTTTTGTAGCGGATACTGCTAAATGGCTTTTTGTTTTTATTTTAATCAGATTGAAAATCTTTAGTTCTGTTCAGAGATTAACAACGCTTTTGTGCCTGTTTGCAACGCTCTAAATATATGTTTCTGGTCAGCTGGATAGCAAATATAGTCTCCAACACCAAGCTCTACCGCTTCATCAATTAAACCCACCAAAGCTTTCCCTTCAATCACAATAATATGCTCTACAGAACCAACTGGATGTGGCTCTGAAAGCCGGTCTTCACCCGGCTCCACAATCAATAAATAAACATCACGGCGCGCATGAGGCGGACAAGTCGCCAGCAAAATTGCTTTGTAGTTGGCGATCTCTGAGCTCACTGTTGGACCATCGCCACAGCGAATGACTTGTACCTGATTGCTCGGTTCTTCCATCAAACGCGCAAATGGAATATTCAGCGCAACACAAAGTGCCCATAAGGTTTCAATGCTTGGGTTACCTTGGCCCGCTTCTAATTGTGAAAGAGTCGATTTGGCAACTCCTGCACGGCGAGCAACCTCTGCCAATGAAAGCCCTGCTCTTTGGCGTTCACGCGTTAAACCTTTGGCAATAATTTCAATTGGCTGAGACATTCAGTACATCCGTTCTATAAAAAAAACGATCGTTCGTTTTGACAAAACAATCAGACTTATTCATTATAATGGAAAATCGTTCGTTATATCATGCTATGACTACATACGCTCTCATTAAAAAACTCAGTAAAGACACGACTCGCTCGATTTTCTTTGTGTGTCTAGCGACGAGTGTCGTTGGCATGTCTTTAGGTTCACTCGCCGCAAGTTATGGCTTAGCACTCTGGATTCCGCTTTGCCTATCTGTATTTGTGCTCGCAGGAACTGCTGAATTTATTTTTATTGGATTCTTGGCTGTAGGGGGTAGCCCGATTGCGGCTGCAATTGCAGGACTACTCGTCAATTTAAGGCACTTACCTTTTGGCATTGCGGTCAATGAACTGATTCGTGGCAAATATTCTCGATATTTCGGGGCTCATATCATGAACGATGAAAGCGTTTTGTTTGGTATGGCACAACCCGATTTTGAAACAAAAAAAGCTGCTTACTGGTTATGTGGTATATGCATTATGCTGAGTTGGCCACTTGGTGTAACGGTGGGTTATTTTATTGGAAGTGCTATTCCCGACCCAAAAACATTCGGCTTAGATGCCATTTTCCCAGCGATTTTAATTGCACTTACTTTTTCTGCTTTAAAGAATAAATCTACTCGAAAAGCTGCATTTGCCGGATCTACTTTAGCCCTGATCACCACACCTTTTTTGGCCTCAGGACTTCCAATTCTGATTTCACTTTTTGGCTTGATATGGGGTAGAAAGAAATGAATCAACAGTTACTCATAATTTTGGGTATAGGCTTGTTAGCACTTGGAACCTATGGCATTCGCTTTGCTGGTTTTCACTTGGGTGCCAAGTTTTCTTTTTCTGAAAAATACCAAGTTTTACTCTCAAATGGGGCAACTGTCTTGCTCTGTGCAATTGCTGTGACGACAACATTTTTTGAAGGTCAACATTTCGCGGGGTTCGCACGTATATTTGGGGTGGCACTAGCACTGTTCTTGGTTTGGAAAAAAGTACCGCTTTTATTGGTGATTTGCTTGGCAGCCGCGGGCACGGCACTTATCCGTTTGCTTGGGATTGAGTAATAAAAAAGGCGAGATAAACTCGCCTTTTTTGAAACTTTGATTAGAACGGTAAATCGTCGTCTAAATCAGCTGGTGCAGAAGCTGGTTGTTGCGGAGCTTTAGGCGCAAAACCACCCGCTTGAGGATTGCTTCCACCATTACCGAAACCACCTTGGCTACCATAACCGCCGCCACTGTTTTGACCGTAGCCGCCACCTTGGTTGTTATTATTTTGATAACCATTACCACCCTGTTGAGGTGCGTTAAAACGTGGTTGATTAAAATCATTACCACCAGCGAAACCTTGTTCACCTTGTTGACGAGCATCTAACATCTGCATCTGGTCGCCACGAATTTCTGTAGTGTAACGCTCTTGGCCATTTTGGTCTGTCCACTGACGCGTACGTAGTGAACCTTCAATATAAACCTTAGAACCTTTACGCAAGAACTGTTGAGCAATTTCCCCTAAACGGTTATGCAATACAATACGGTGCCATTCTGTTTGTTCTTTACGTTCACCAGTATTTTTATCAGTCCAAGCTTCACTTGTCGCGATTGAAAATTGGGTCAACGAGCCCCCATTTGGAAAAGTTTTTGTTTCAGGATCACGACCCAAAGTACCAACCAAAATAACCTTATTTACACCACGCATTAGCTGTCTTCATCCTATACATTTCTATGTTTTACTTTATAAGAGTTATGCTTAAATGGCTACCTCTTTACCGAACAACTGCGTTAAATCACGTCGCGCAGCATCATCTAGAGACTGTTTATCGACTTTAATATAAGCAACTTGCTGGTCAGGCATCACCACAACTTCTTCGATACCACGAATTGCCAATAGCTGTGTGGTCCACTCATTCACCTGTTGCACTTGCGGCAATGGCAACACAATCGATGACAAATACCGCGGCTGAGCTAAACCAAAACTAATTAGCAACCATATTATAGCAATCCCTGCCAAGACACTCCATCCAATCGCAGTATTATGTAACATCAATAATTGACCACCTAGTGTGCCACCAAAAAAAGCGCCTAAAAACTGACTACTGGCATTTACGCCCATAGCAGTTGCTTTTGACTGGATTGGAGCAGACTTCGACAACCAAGAAGGCAATAAAGCCTCCATCACATTAAATGCAATAAAGAAAATACCTAAACCTGCAAGCAGAACATATTTTGATTGATAACCAAATATGAGCAGCAACAAACCTGCAATAATGCCTGTAATTGCCGTTAAGAAAATCCCTCGCATTTTGCGATATTTTTCAGCAATGATAATGCTTGGAAATGCAAAGAACAGGCTAATGACTAACAGGGGCAAATACACCAGACCGTGGCTCGCCAGAGGAATATGTGCAAACTCGATAAGTTGTGAAGGCACATAAATAAACATGGCAGTAAGTAATAAGTGCAATGCAAAAACCGAAACGTGCAAACGGTTTAAATCACCCATTTGAATGACTTGCTTAAGCTGTGCCATGTAGCCTTGCTGATAATTACGATGATGGCGAGTCACTTTAGGTACAAGCAATAACATCGCTATCGCAATCAAGCCCATAATAGTCGTCACAAAGAACAAACCAGAAATGCCGACAAGGCTTGTGAGCCAAGGCCCCAGACTAAAGGCCACTACAAAAGATAGCCCAATACTCATGCCCATCGCGGCCATGGCTTTAGTACGCTGCTCTTCGCGCGTCACATCGGCTAAAAGTGCCATCACAACAGCTGAAACTGCGCCAGCGCCAGCGATAGCACGACCAATAATTACACCATAAATCGTGTCAGATAAACCCGCAATTGCACCACCAATGGCAAAGAGTAATAGACCAAATACCACAAGTGGTTTACGGCTAAAACGGTCTGCCAGTAAGCTAAATGGAATCTGTAAAATTGCCTGACTTAAGCCATAGATACCTACAGCCAAACCAATGAGTGCTGGAGTTGCATATTGATATGACTGCCCAACTACAGAAAAGACAGGAATAATCATGAACAAGCCCAACATGCGTAGTGCGAAAATACTACTTAAGGCAAAAGTTGAGCGACGTTCCAAAGCATTCATCATATCAATACACGTTATCAAACTAGGTAAATTATAAGCCGATTCGTTTCTAAAAATACGGAACACCTTATTTAAAATAACGATTTGGGCTTAAAAAAATAAAGAGGCATTTAGCCTCTTCATTCTATCGAACTTTACTGAAAATTAGCTTAAGGCGACTGTTGATCACGCTTCGAATACTGAATTGAAGCAATGACAGCCCAAACAATAAACGCTACACCAATTAAACCAGTCACAACTTCAGGTACATGTACGCCTGTACCACTTGCAATCATAATGAATGCTAAAGCACCAATCGCATAATGCGCACCATGTTCT
The DNA here is from genome assembly GCF_001605885.1 of Acinetobacter lactucae. Lineage (GTDB taxonomy): Bacteria > Pseudomonadota > Gammaproteobacteria > Pseudomonadales > Moraxellaceae > Acinetobacter > Acinetobacter lactucae. Next base: position 275,507 of record NZ_LRPE01000039.1, read on the forward strand.
AAGAACACATAAGCATCTAGTGTGCCTTTTTCCACAAGGTAAACTGTCATTGAACGGACAAAAATAGCACCGATTGCAAGGCCCAGCATAATAACAACAACGTCGCTAGTAATTGCAAAAGCACCGATCACACCGTCAAAACTGAATGATGCATCTAATACTTCAAGATATAAGAAACCACCGATACCCGCTTTCACTACACCAGAAGCAGCACCTGATCCGTCTTTCATGACAGCATTGCCATCTTCATCAATTTCAGGTTCACCACCTAACATATGGCTTAATACTTCTACACCAATATAAACCACAATGCCCCAAATACCGGCCATAGTCACAACAAGGCGCTGAGATTCGTCAACATTTGCTGCCATAATTAGCATTGCAATGAGAGCAATAAAAACAGACATTGCTGGTACGCTTGCTAAACTAGAAAGTTTAGCTTCAAGCCATCTGAACCAATGAGTTTCTTTCTCTTCATCAAAAAAGAAGTTCAAGAAAACCAATAGTAGGAATGTTCCACCAAAAGCAGAGATCTCGGCGTGGTGGGCCATTAATCGCTCAGAATACGTTTTTGGATCGTTGAGTGCCAATTTAGCCACTTCAATCATTCCCATATCTGCAGTAACGGCGACAATCGCCACTGGAAAAATTAAACGCATACCAAAAACGGCGATTAAAATACCAACCGTCAAAAAGAGCATTTTCCAGAACGGATCCCAATTACGTAGAACCGAGGCATTTACGACAGCATTGTCAAAAGATAAAGAGACCTCCATTACAGCTAAAATGGCTGTAATCGTTAAAGCTTTAAGCATGGTAGACACGCCCGCTTCAGGTCCATGGGTAAAACCCCAATACGCCGATAGTGCTAAACACACCACCGTGAAAAATATCGAAAATCGGAAATGCTTCATGGATCAGACCTATACCAAGAATAAATTTAATCTTTCTTAAAAACCGCCGCTATTATATCGATAATTCACCACAAAACGATGTCGTTTTGTGCCGTTATTACTGTTACTTTATCTACCTGTTTAATAAAGAAATTTATAATATTTGATTAACTTGTTAATCGTGTTAAATATTTTCTTGCGATATATCTATCATTATTATTTTTGTATTTTAAAATTGATTTAAAATCTGGTTCAGCTGTCTTAAATTAAATGGAATGTTTTTATGCTTTTTTCTCAAGAACTTTGGCAACGCAATTTAAATTTATATCAAAAAATTTTAGACCTGCCTTTTAATCAGGAACTTGCTCACGGTACTTTAGATAAAGAAGCTTTTTGTCATTATGTGATTCAAGATGCTCAATACTTAGTGGCCTATGGTCGTGTGCTTGCTGTTGCAGCAGCAAAGGCTTTTGAGGCTGACGATATTATGCAATTTTCAGATGCAGCCAAAATTGCGATTGTGGTTGAGCGCAGTTTGCATGATGACTTTATGAAAAACTTTGGGGTAACCAAAGAAGAATTTAAAAATACGCCGCTAACCTTGGCAGGCCACCACTACACTTCATTTTTAACAGCAACTGCTTGGTCTGAAAGCTATCCAGTTGTGCTTGCGGCCCTACTACCGTGTTTCTGGATTTATGCTGAAGTCGGTAAAGATATTGTAAATAAATCAATTCCAAATAACCCTTACCAAGCATGGATTGATACTTACGCTGGTGAAGAGTTTCATACAGCGGTTCGTAATGTGATTGCGACAGTAGATAAAGTTGCAGCACGTTGTGATGCAGATACTTTAGAAAAAATGTATGCAGCCTATACCATGGGTGCAAAACTTGAGTGGTTGTTTTGGGATAGCGCCTACCACAAAAGACAATGGTTAGGTTTAGATCATATTTAAAACTTAAAAAGAATCGGTCAGATCGTTCAAGATGCTGACCGTTTTTAAAAAATGTGAGACAGATATGTATATCGGCGAATTAGCATCTTTAACTGGAGCCACTCCTAAAGCCATTCGGCATTATGAGAAATTAGGCTTACTACCAGTCGCAAAAAGAAAGGGAAATTATCGTGTTTATGAAGCACTGGATGTTCAAGCGGTTAAGATGATTCGCCTCGCGCAAGCTGTCGGATTTAGCCTTTCAGAACTGTATGACTTGTCAGCTTTAAAATATAAAAATAATCGTTTTCCTGTAGAAATTGCACAGCAGCTTATTCAAAAAAAGAATCAACAAATTATTGAGCAAAAAAAAGCATTAAATCGTTTACAAGAAGATTTAAAGCAACTGGAAGATGAGATTATTCAGACTTATATTACCAATAAGATTTCTGCCTAAAACAGCTAGTTAAAATCTGCAAATAGCTTTCAAAATGAGTGCTTGACTCTGCCCTTAGGGACAAGATTTATCGTAATGACTTCTTTTATTACGGACCAATAAAATGAGTGCTTATCTTTCTTTATTTAAATTTAAAAATTCAACAGCATTAATTACAGGCGCATCTTCAGGAATAGGCAAAGCCTATGCTCATAAACTTGCATCTTTAGGAATTCATTTAATTTTAACAGCACGCTCTGAGCAGAAACTAAATGATTTAGCCGATGGACTTAGAAAAACATATAACGTGAATGTTGAGGTGATCGTTTTAGATTTAGCTCAACCCAATTCAGCTCAGAGCTTATTTGATGAAGTGCAAGGTAGAAAATTATCGGTAGAGATTTTAATTAATAACGCAGGATTTGGAAAATGGACTAAATTTCTAGATCAATCTGTATCTACCTATCAAGAAATGATTACGCTAAATATCAGCAGCGTAACGTCTTTATGTTATCTATTTTTGCCCCACATGCTTACGAACAAAAAAGGCATCATGATTAATATTTCATCTACAGGTGCGTTTCAACCCCTGCCTTATATTGCTGTGTATGGGGCAACTAAATCTTATGTATTGCAATTTACTGAGGCTCTTGCAGGAGAATACGGCTCTTCAGGAGTTAAATTTCTGGCAGTTTGTCCAGGCAATACGGAAACCAATTTTACTCAGGTCGCTAATGCAGATACCAGCGGTATGAAAAGCTCTACAGTCGACGATGTTGTATCTGCAACAGTTAAAGCATTAGATAAGAATAAAGCAACGGTTGTAGTGGGTTGTAGCAATTATTTAACGTCTCAACTGCCACGAGTTCTATCTCGTAAAAAGATGATCAAATTAGTTGAAGGGATGCTCAGAACCCGCATTATCGAACCGTCATAAAGCTAGTTCAAATTAAAAGATTAAGAGATCTCTCTTAATCTTTTAATTTTGAAACAACTGCCATCCATAAATCAAACCTGCCGCGGCAACCACCCAACACAGTGTTGCCAAACCTAGACACGACCACATCGACATACGCGTTGCAAGCACATAAACGGCAACTAAATAAATAGCATAGGGAATAAGTGACCATAGACCAAACAGAGCCGTTTTTTGTAATGCCTCGGCACCTTTTTGCTGATAAACAATCACATGAGCAATCAAAGCGAATGTAGGAAAAAGCGGGACTAAACCTGCAATATAAAAGGCCTTACTTTTCGATAAAATTGAAATGATGAGGACAACCCCGGCCCCCAACATACACTTTAAAAATAACGCCCACATATTTAATCTAGATCCAACGCTTAACTATAAACTTCAATATTGTGCAGTTTGACTAAAGATACTTAAACCACAATCTGCTTGTGCTAAACGTCATCTGCAACCTGCCTATGATTATAAATGAATGTTTTTGCAAGAGAGTGGATAGATGATGTAAAACAACAGGTTTTGCAGATGACAATGGTTTTGGTTACTTTTGCCAAAACAAAAGTAACAGAATTAACTGATAGTATCTAATCTCACGGATTAAAGCTCCGTTGTGAAATTAAAAGTATTACCTAGATTTCATTTCATCATAAAAAATTAACAGCGACCAAAGCAATTAATGCTGGAACTGCCTGAATATAAATAATCTTTTTACTTGCAGTCAGACCGCCATAAACACCTGCAATCAGTACACAACCTAAAAAGAAATTGGCAATGGATGTCGCAAAAGGTGCATCAGCCAATAAAGACCAAAACAAACCCGCTGCTAAAAAGCCATTATAAAGACCTTGGTTTTGTGCCATCACTTTGGTGAGTTTTGCTTTTTCGGCATTATTTCCAAAGGCTTTCATGCCATAAGGTTTGTCCCACAAAAACATTTCTAACACTAAAATATAGACATGTAGTATTGCGATAAGCGCAATTAAAATTTGTCCGATCATACAGTTTTCCTTTTTATTTTAAAGATATGAAAAAAGATCAGTCTCTCGACTGATCTTTTAGTGTCTTACGGCTTTAACAACACTTTGCCTTGACGAGCACCTTGTGTGGCTCTTTGTGCGGCAGTTTTAATCTCATCAAAACTAAATACACCTTCTACAGGTAGGATTAATTTTTTCTGAGTTGCTAACGTTAATAACTCAACAATCAGTTCCTTTTTACGAGCAGCAGGCATTTCTTTATTAACCACACTCGCCCAGAAACCTTTTACTGTCGCTTGTTTGAAAATCAAATCGCCCGATGAAATCTGCATGGTTTCACCAGTCATACTACCGAACGAAACGAGCAGACTATTTTCACTGAGTAAATTCAGCATTTCACCACTTGCACTTCCACCAATCGAGTCTACACCAGCAATTAAAGGTTGGTCACCGTGAATCTGTTTAACTTGCTCTTTCCAATTAGGCTGATCAGTTGCAACAACATGCTGAATGCCTAACGCTTGCATCTCGGCTATCGCGTCAGTACGACGAACTAAATTAATTACAGGTAAACCACGTGCCTGTGCAATCATCGCAACCGTTTTACCAACTGCACCATTCGCTGTGTTTTGAATGAGCCATTGACCGGGTTGAACATTTACAAAGTCGAGTAGCATGAGCGCACTAATTGGCATACCAATCAGCTGCGCTGCTGTTTCGTCATCAATTTCATTATTGAGTGGAATAATCCCTTGAGCAGGTGCAATAAAGTATTCAGCCCAACTACCATGCACAGCTGCCACTGCGATGCGCTGCCCTACTTGTACATGAGTAACGCCTTCACCTAACGCATCTACAATACCAACGGCTTCACTACCACCAATCGCAGGTAAAGTTGGCTTGTAGCCATAGCTTCCACGTACTGTCCATACATCATGATTATGCATTGGAGACATGATGGTTTTAATACGAACTTCGCCTGCTTTTGGCTCTGGCTTTGGCATATCCGCCTGCTCTAAAACGTCTACAGGCTCGCCAAAATTACGATGGATAATACTTCGCATGCTTTATTCCTCTATCGGTTTTATGAGTTGTTGAGTAGTTTCTAAGGCTAGATGGAGATGTGCTTTGTCTTGCGATAATTTTGTGAGTAAAGCAGCACCTAACCATAACTGATACATGACTTGCGCAGTTTTTAAAGGTTCAATATGTTTTGGAATTGATCCTTCTTGTTGCCCTTCTTTGAGTAGCAAAGCCAAACGTTGCGTTAGTTTGTGCACGCCATCATTAAGAATTTGGCGCATGTCTTCTGACAAGTCAGAAACCTCTGCCGCCAACTTCACAATCAGACAGTTTTCAGCCCAACTACCGTTTACGGGATCATCAATCCACGCCTGCCATAGGGCCATTAAACGGGCATGAGCACTTTGCTCGCTGTGTTGCCAAAGTTGTTCCATACGAACTTTATAATCAGCCATATATTGCTCTAAGAGCGCACAGCCGAATGCCTCTTTCGAAGCAAAGTAGTGATAGAACGAACCTTTAGGTACGTCACAAGCCTTTAAGATTTCTTGTAAACCAACACCGACAAACCCTTTATGTAATACCAGCTCAAAACTGGTATCCAAAATATGTTGTCGCGTGGTTTCACTTTTATTTAATCGTTTCATACATACATCATAAACAACTATTAGACCAGTCGTCTAGTAAAGTTATGTTGCTGGTTAAAATCTGCTTAGAGTAGAAATCTGAAGTGAGGAATGTTAAAAATACAACCTGCTTATTTAAACAAATTTTGTCGATTGTCGTTTAACCGTCACAATTTGTCGCTTTAAATCATTTTGTACCACTTGAACAATTTTAAATCGTTATCATATATAGGGTCTGTTGTTTATAACCAGTCACACCTCTCTGCGACTGATCAATCAACACCTAAATTTTCATCAATACATAATTGAGATGTTTTATGAGCCAAAGTCATATCCGTATTCGAGGTGCACGTACCCATAATTTAAAAAATGTGTCTCTCGATATTCCACGCGACAAATTTGTGGTAATTACGGGGTTATCAGGTTCAGGAAAATCTTCTCTAGCCTTCGATACCCTGTATGCCGAAGGACAACGCCGTTACGTCGAATCGCTTTCAGCGTATGCCCGCCAGTTTTTATCGCAAATGGAAAAGCCTGAAGTCGACTCGATTGAAGGTTTATCACCAGCGATTGCTATTGAGCAAAAATCTACTAGTCATAACCCACGTTCAACCGTCGGTACCATCACCGAAATTTATGACTATTTGCGTTTACTTTACGCACGTGTCGGCACGCCTTACTGCCCTGAACATGACTTGCCTATGGTTGCGCAAACCGTTTCTGAAATGGTCGATGCAGTAAAAATCCTTGAGGAAGGCACAGCACTCATGTTGCTTGCCCCTGTCGTTCGTGAGCGTAAAGGTGAGTACAGCAATCTGTTCGAACAACTACAAGGTCAAGGTTTTGTTCGTGCCCGTGTTGATGGCGAAATCATTGATATTGATACGCCACCAGAACTCGACAAAAAGAAAAAACACACCATTGAAGTTGTCGTTGACCGCTTTAAAGTACGTGAAGATTTAGGTAACCGTATTGCCGAATCATTTGAAACTGCACTGCGTTTAGGTGGCGATATTGCAGTTTTATCGTGGATGAATGGTGAACACCCAGATCGCGTTTTTTCTGCAAAGCACTCATGTCCTGAATGTGATCGCGCTGTCGCAGAGCTTGAGCCACGTTTGTTTTCATTTAACAACCCGTTCGGTGCCTGTCCTGTTTGTGATGGTTTAGGTACACGCAGTCATTTTAGCTCTGAAAAGCTGATTCCAAATCCTGACCTTGCGATTAGTGAAGGCGCGATCCGTGGATGGGATCGTCAGCGTCCATATTATTATTCGATGCTGCAAAAAGTTGCAGATCATTTTGGTTTTCAACTTGATACGCCTTGGAACCAGCTCGATAAAGATACTCAAAAGAAATTCTTACAAGGTACAGGTAAAGAAAAAGTCGATTTAAGCTATATCGACGAACGTGGTCGTAAACACACTCGCGTACAACCTTTTGAAGGAATTTTGCCGCATCTTGAACGTCGTTACCGTGAAACTGAAAGTAACTATGTACGAGATGATTTAGCTCAATATCTCTCTAATGCCGCATGTGATGCATGTGATGGTTCACGTCTAAATGAAATTTCACGCAATGTCCGCGTAAAAGACAAAACCATTGCTGACATTACCCGTATGTCGATTGGTGATGCTGAAAGCTACTATCAAGGATTAAATCTTGAAGGTGCTAAAGGTGAAATCGCAGATAAAATCTTTAAAGAGATTCGTGAACGTCTACACTTTTTGGTGAGTGTGGGTCTTAACTATTTAAGTCTAGCTCGCTCTGCCGAAACCTTATCGGGTGGTGAGGCACAGCGTATCCGTTTAGCCTCACAAATTGGTGCAGGTTTAATGGGCGTCATGTATGTGCTCGATGAACCATCTATTGGTCTACATCAACGTGATAACGATCGTCTATTACAAACACTGATTCGCTTACGTGATTTAGGTAACACGGTATTAGTCGTTGAACACGATGAAGATGCAATCCGTGCTGCTGACCATATTATTGATATCGGTCCCGGTGCTGGTGTACATGGTGGTGTGATTATTGCCGAAGGGACTTATGATGAATTGGCTAAACATACCGATTCTCTTACAGGACAATACCTTTCTGGCAAACTCAAAATTGAAGTACCCAAAAAACGTACTCAATCACCACGTCCAGATGAGGTCATCAAACTCTCTGGGGCAAGTGGTCACAACTTAAAAAATGTCGATTTAACGATTCCGCTTGGCATTATGACCTGCGTAACCGGGGTTTCAGGTTCGGGTAAATCGACGTTGATTAACCGCACATTACTTCCATTGGCTGCGACACAGCTTAACGGTGCAACGACATTAACGGCTGAGAAGTTTGACTCGATTGATGGTCTTCAACATCTCGATAAAGTTGTTGATATTGACCAAAGCCCAATTGGACGCACACCACGTTCAAATCCTGCAACGTATACAGGGTTATTTACACCAATCCGTGAATTATTTGCGCAAACACCAGAGGCAAAAGCCCGTGGTTATAGTGCAGGCCGTTTCTCGTTTAACGTAAAAGGTGGACGCTGTGAAGCGTGTGAAGGCGATGGTATGATTAAAGTCGCAATGCACTTCTTACCAGACATGTATGTACCTTGCGATGCATGTCATGGCAAACGTTATAACCGTGAAACACTTGAAGTAGGCTATAAAGGCAAAAACATTTCTGATGTTTTAGAAATGACTGTTGAAGATGCTGCGGAGTTCTTTAGCGCTATTCCAGTGATTCATCGACGCTTAGAAACCTTAACTCAGGTGGGCTTAGGCTATATCCGTTTAGGCCAAGCTGCTACGACCTTATCTGGTGGTGAAGCACAACGGGTAAAACTAGCGCGTGAGTTAGCAAAACGAGATACGGGTAAAACTTTATATATCTTGGATGAGCCAACAACAGGTCTGCATTTCCATGATATTGCCAAGTTACTCGATATTTTGCATGAGCTACGCAATAAGGGTAATACCATTGTAGTGATTGAACATAACCTTGATGTGATTAAAACAGCGGACTGGGTTGTCGACTTAGGCCCTGAAGGTGGTTCAGGCGGTGGTATGATCATTGCCGAAGGAACACCGGAACAAGTGGCCGAGGTTGAGATTTCCCATACAGGCCGTTTCTTAAAGCCGATGTTGAAGCAATAAAATAAAAAGCCGGAAATCATTTCCGGCTTTTTTATCCCTCAACTGCATTTCGCCCTTTGGCTTTAGCTTTTAAGAGTGAGTTGTCAGCCTTCTCTAAAAGCTCAATCCAATTCGCTGCGCCTATGGCAAAACCAATACTTACAGACACATGCAATTTTTCTTCTGTACCAGATAAATCAATCTCTTCTAAAGAAATCGCCATTCGAATTTTCTCTGCTAATAGACGGACATCTACAAATTGCATCTGCTCTAGCAATATTAAAAATTCATCTCCCCCATAACGAACAATTAAATCCGAACTTCGGATATTTTGCTTTAATTGCTCGGCAATACTGACAATGACGCGGTCACCCACAATATGCCCATAGCGGTCATTCACCTGTTTAAAACGATCTATATCGATAATCATTAAGCAGGTCTGCGTAAATTTTTGAGGATAACTTTCAACGATTTTTAAATATTCAGATAAAGCCAAACGGTTAGACACACCAGTGAGTGGGTCAGTATTAGCAATATTCTTCAATTGAAATTCAAAAGCATCTCTTTGTTGCAACATACGCTGCAATCGGTCTATCGCTTCAAACAAAGAAAAAAATTCACCTTTTGTGGTGACATTCATCTCATCTTTACAATGATCTGAACTATGCGATAAATCTAAAATTAAAGTTCTCGCTTTAATTAAAGGAGAAAATACACGTCTTTGGGCATATATCAGAGTAAGTAATGCTGTAGCCAAAGAAATTAGAGAAATAAATAAAGTTAAAAAGAAATCATTTCGAGCAATTGCATTTTCTTGAGTGGCAATGACTACACTCTCATCAAGAATATAACTTTGTAAATCAACTACAGTGGTAAATTTACCTACGATTGCTTCGGTTAACTGTGTACCACTTAAAAAATATGGCTCATCCTTTTGGCTTTCTTCTAATAGCTTTTCTACAATTGGAATACCCTGATCTATAAACTCTGTTTTCACACGTGAATATAATCGTCGATATTCTGGAGTTTTTGCCTGTTCAGGCTGCAAAGTATCAACCAATATCCATAAATATCTAGCTTGATGCTGAGTTTGTAGAGAACGTGCCCGATTATTACTTGGAATCTCTTCATTAAAACTTACAGGGGCAATAATATTAGATGCCATACGCCCAGCCTGATCACGCATATCAGTCAGAACGATAATCAGCGTAAAGTAATTAGAAATACGACTATCTTTACTTTTTAACTGCAACATCAATTTTTGCAATATTTCCCTACATTGATCCCATGCGCCAAACATTCCTAAAATAGCGTTATCCATTTGAACGGAAGTTCTGGATGCATATGGATTTTCACCATAATAATCAACTACATGTCGAGCTTGTTTGAGATTTTCCTTTAAACTGGTTTGCAACTCATTGGCTAATGAGACATAACCTGCTTGTTTTAAAATAAGAATGCTTGTATCAATTTGTTCATCGACAATTAAACGAAATTTTTTTAATTCTTGCTGACTCTTTAATAAATCGTGAGGACCACTCGACATCATTTTGTTAGCGGGAGCACGTTCCTTCGAAATTTTATAAGCAATATCAGCAACTGCTCTTAAACTTTTTATTTCGGCTAGGGCTTGTCTAGTTTTTATATAATCCTGATAGCTTCCCACAATAAGAGGTATTGCCATGAATAATAAGGACAAAATTATAACCAGCATAAAAAAGAACAGTCGATTACTAATATGCTCTGAACGTAATCCTGACATTTCTAGCTGGTACTCCGTAAATGTCCTGCCATTTTTACTACGATATAAATTAGGCTTAAATCCATCCTAGCATTTTAATAACTAGAATTTCATCAATAATCCCTTCATTTCTCTTTTAATAATTATACGATTCCCCCCCATTCTCAGCTTAAATGAAAAATCAGAATCGAAAAATCAAATGATTTTTATAAAAAAACTCTATTTTACAGATTAAAGTTTTTTAGTAATGATAATAAATATATTCACTTGTCCTCTTGGATGTCTCTCCCAGCATCCACTGCCCAGCTTAAAGCTGGGTTCTTTTTGATCTATTGTTTTTAAAATAAAATTCACGTAATTCATAATGTAGTTTTTAGATTTTCTTACAGATAAAAAAAAGCTCAACCTTGGGGAAAGCTGAGCTCGTAAAGTCTGATGTGACATACACATCGTATCTGGGCAAGCACTTTAAATCCTAAAAACGTTAGGCAGTGAACTTTGCCATTAAATTATGTGATTTATCTCTACTTTTGTAAAGTTGATTAAATTAATCAGAATTAAAATTTTAATCGTTTTTTTAACTTAAAATATAGATTCCTTTTACTTTATTCACTTATATAATAATTAAGAATAGTTAAATTTTTTAGTTAAACTTATCGGAATATTGTTAACTATTCCTCAAAATAAAATAAATTTGATAATAAAATGACGATTTTTTATTCACTTTGTAAACAAAGCTATACTTTTACCAATGTTAAAACCGATCAATACAATCAGTTTTTCCAATTACAATTGTAATATCTTTTAAACATTTAGTTGTTAATTCTCAATGAAATATAATTATTAGCTTATTGTAAATGTTCATTTTTTTATCAGGTTGACAATTTACTTTTCATTTGATTAGTTTTTCACCATTTTTAACATAAGTGTCAAATATCTTTAACATTACCTTTTCTACATTATTGACTTCATAAATTGTTACAATACAATGGCCCCAGCTTTATCTCTTGTTAATGCTGGAAATGATTATGAAAAAACTTGGTTTAGCCACTGCTGTATTATTAGCCATGACCGGTGCTCATGCTTATCAATTTGAAGTTCAAGGTCAATCTGAATATGTTGACACAACTGCAAACGATAAAAACTTCACAGGTGACGTTGCTGGTACATTCTATTTAAAAAATGTTGATACTGCTAAAGGTCCTTTAGCTGAAGCAGCTTTCTTGAACCAAGCTTCTAGCGTATCTTTAGGTTATAGCTACCAACAGTATGACCAAAGCAACGGTTTAAACTATCACGTTGGTACATACGGTGTTAAAGGTGAGGCTTACGTTCCTACTCCTTACCTTCCTGGATACGCTAGCGCAACTTATAACCACACTGATGTTGATGGTAAAAACGCTATCTCTCGTGATGACAACGGTGACCGTTATGCATTAGAAGTTGGTGCTATGTTGTTACCTAACTTCTTGATGACTGTTGGTTATACAAGCGTTGCTAACCAATTCGCTTTAGACAACTTTGGCATCATTAGCAACGGTATCTACTCTGCTGTGAACCAAACTGCTGCAATCCAAGACGACCAAGATGCTGTTACAGCTCGTGCTAAATATGTAGGTCCAATCGATGGAACTAACATGGCAATCGGTTTTGAAGCTGCTGGTGCTTTCGGTCAAGAAAACCAATATGGTTTAAAAACTGACCTTTACTTAACTCCTAAGTTAAGCGTTGGCGCATCTTTCATTGGTAACGATGGTTCAGCTGACATCAAAGGCAATGACCTTGGTGAATTCCGTCAAGCTTGGGGTGGTAACGTAAACTACTTCATTACTCCAGCTGTAGCAGTTGGTGCATCGTACATGAAAGCTGACGTTAAAAAGTCTAGCTACGATACACAAACTATCGGCTTAAATGCTAAAGTTCGCTTCTAATTTAAATTAGAAATTGAATTAAAAAAAAGGACTCATTTGAGTCCTTTTTTTACAGCTAAATATTAACTTCGTACAATATTTAAGAAATATAAATGGCGTTCATATTGATCAATAATATCTTGAATTAAATCTTCCTGAGTCCAATCCATTACGTCATAGTTCTGTCCACCTTCTCTTAAAAAGACTTCAGCTTGGAAATATTGCCCATCTTCAGCTTCAGTACGTCCAATTAAAAAACTTGGCGGCACTGTTTCACGTGAAACAACTTTATAAATAAAATTAATTTCATTGTGATGATCGACCCGAAGTTGCATCCCATCTTCAAGTTGAGTAATTGAAACTTCTAAGTGACGGCGTCTAAATTCATGCTTGATATTTTCAAATGCGCGAGCCACTTGCTTTTCAATATATTCTCTTACTTCTTCTTCACTATGAGGATAGTGCATGATTAATCCGAGACGCTGTTGCCAGCTTCGTGGATTATGAATAGCACGTGGAGTAATGCGTGCTTCCTGAATGGCTGTCATTTTGGTGACATCAAGATGTAACGCTTTTATTAATCCCCAACTCATGAACAGCATAACCACAGTAAACGGCAATGCGCTCATAATGATTGAAGATTGAAGTGCAGCCAAACCACCGACTAACAATAAAATAATGGCGAGTAAAGCCATCAGCACTGTCCAGAACAAACGCTGCCAAGTTGGTGAATTTTCAGTTTTTGCAGTTAAGTAGTCTGTTACTAGGGCTCCAGAGTCAGCAGACGTCACAAAGAATAAAACGACTAAAATAGTAGCCAAAATATTCATGACACCTGACCATGGCAAGTGACCTAAGAATTCAAACAGTGCAACTGACGAGTCTTGCTGAACAGCCTGAATGAGAGTGGTTTGATGTTCATGAATAATGCTAAATAACGCAGCATTTCCTAAAAAGCCCATCCAGATAATCGTAAAACCTGTCGGAATGAGCAGAACACCAACAATAAACTCTCGAATGGTACGACCACGTGAAACCCTCGCGATAAACATACCCACAAATGGTGACCATGAAATCCACCAGGCCCAATATAAAATTGTCCAACCACCAATCCATCCATTCGGCTGATAAGCATATAAATTGAATGTCATGGTAAAAAGATTAGAGATATATTGCCCAGTGTTTTGAATAGTAGTCTGGAGTAAATAAATACTAGGACCAGCGATAAACACAAATATTAGTAATATTAAGGCTAAGACTAAGTTTAGCTCTGATAAGCGTTTAACCCCTTTATCTAGACCTAAGAACACAGATAAGGAAGCTAAAATGCTCACAAAAATAATCAGTAAAACTTGAATATGGGTGCTTTGTTCAACGCCAAATAAATAATGTAGACCAGAGTTAATTTGGGTAACACCAAACCCCAGAGAAGTTGCTACACCAAATACTGTACCAATGGTCGCGAAGATATCGATGCTGTCGCCCCATGGTCCATAAATCTTTTTACCAATGAGCGGATATAGGGCTGAACGGGTCTTTAGTGGTAAATTATGTCGATAAGCAAAATAAGCCAATGCTAACCCAACTACTGCGTAAATTGCCCACGCATGCAAACCCCAGTGGAAGAAAGTTACTCTAAGTGCTTGCTGCGCTGCATCAATGGTCTGGGCATCTCCACTTGGTGGATTAACATAATGCATGACCGGTTCGGCAACCCCGAAAAACATCAGGCCGATCCCCATCCCTGCTGTAAATAGCATGGCGAACCAAGACCCATTATTATATTCAGGCTGGCTATGATCAGGCCCTAATTTAATCCGTCCTATTGATGAGCAGGCGATATAAATCAACAAGATAAGAAAGAAAGCAACAGATAAAACATAAAACCAGCTAAATGAATCGGTGATCCATTGTTTTAATTGCTGCGTTAGAAGTTCAAAGGAACTGGGAGCGATCACAACAACTGCCAAAAACAAAGCAATGATAATGACCGTACCAAAAAATACGTTAGGATTAACGTTTGCGAACCAACCTGGTTGTTTGGAAGGCATAACTCCTCCATGTTATTTTAATGAAAAGTGACAGGCATTAAGCCAATAGAGATATTCACGGAATGAACAAAGTTAAATCTTTCAATAGAGAAAGCCGATAATACTCTAAATAAACTTAAATAATATTGCAGTTACAAAGGTGTAAACAAATTGAAACACCTTCTCCTTTATTTGCCAGAATCCTTCCTTGTGGGGTGAGCAATGTACTGCAAAGCAATTAAACGGGTAACAATCAAGGCCAGATACATCACTCCGCAGAACATCTGTAGCATGGCTAAAACTCGTGCTGGGGGACTAAGCGGCATTAAATCCGATAAGCCTGTCGCGGACTGTAAACTAAAGCTCAGGAAGAGTAGGTCTAACCAAGTCTGTAAATGATGAACATTATTTGGGTTTTGGAAGCTAGCAGGAATTAATAGCTGACAAATGTTGTAGAGGAATGCAAAGCCCCAAGCAATCAGGGTAAAGACTGCTGCTGCCGCAAATAGTTCATCTCTTGTTAAATACCGGTCAGCGAACATATAACGGAATAAACCATAAGCAGCCGAAAAGTAAGCTAGCGCTTCACAGCTATGGGCAAATATCTGGATCGTTAAATTGCTATAGCCTAATAAGATAAAGACCGAAGATATAATCGCTCCACTGACAAAGCTTAAACCCAAAAAAGTAAACATTGGAGTTTGGCGAATAACCTTGGCAATAATGAGTAAGGCAAGTACTCCTAACGCCCAAGTGAGGGTTCTATAAGACGCATCGTGAAAAGTCAGCATAGCTAAAATCAATAAAATAAACTGAACGAGTAAGAGCCACGCAGAAGGTAGCAGTCGAAAGCTCGCCCAAAAATCGATGATAGATCGCATTTAATTATTTTCCTTTTTCGTTATATTTTGAATTATAGAAAATCATACTGTACAAAAAATAGGATAAACAAGTTGTTCTTTATTAAAAAATTCTTTCATCTCGATATATAAAATAAACAAAAAAAGCCCCTAAGGGCTTTTAATGAGGGATGTACTAAATTTTGGTTTTAGTGGTCTGAAGCACCTGAAGCACCAATACCGGTCATTGAGCGAACGTATTGGGCATCGAATGCAGCACGCTCTTTTTTTGCACGTGCAGAGTTGTCAGTCACCGAGAACAACCAACAGCAAAGGAATGATAATGGCATCGCAAATAATGCAGGACCATTAAACGGGTTAATTGGTGTATCAGAGATTTTTAAAGTATCCACCCAAACTGCTTTAGACAGAACAATAAGCACTACCGCTGTTACAAGACCAACCAAACCACCGATAACAGCACCACGAGTCGTTAAACCTTTCCAGAACATTGAAAGAACAAGGATCGGGAAGTTTGCACAACATGCCACAGAGAACGCCAAGCCCACCATGAAGGCTACGTTTTGTTTTTCAAACAAGATACCCAAAATCATCGCAAAGATTGCTAAACCAAGTGTCGCAATTTTTGACATACGGAGTTCTGAAGCTGGAGTCGTTTGACCTTTCTTAAATACGTTAGCGTACAAGTCGTGTGAAATTGCAGATGCACCTGAAAGTGTTAAACCTGCAACAACTGCAAGAATTGTTGCGAATGCTACTGCTGAAATGAAGCCCATGAATAAGTCACCGCCTAAAGCGTCACTTAAATGCACGGCTGCCATGTTGTTACCACCAACAAGTTCAAGCTTGCCTGATACTGCCATTTTTGCAACATCAAGGAATTGAGGGTTGTTTGATACGAAAAGAATCGCACCGAAACCAATAATAAAAGTTAGAAGATAGAAGTAACCAATGAAACCTGTCGCAACCACAACTGATTTACGCGCTTCTTTTGCATCTTTTACTGTGAAGAAACGCATAAGAATATGTGGAAGACCTGCTGTACCAAACATGAGTGCTAAGCCAAGAGACAATGCATCAATCGGATTTGCGGCAAGTTTACCCGGACCCATAATTTTCGCAGCTTCTTCAAAGCTTACGCTGTGAACTTTACTGAATACTTCAATTGATTGAGTGAACATGTTGCTGAAGCTAAAACCAACCGCTTTCATCACCATGAATGCCATGAAAGTCGCACCACTGAGCAACATGACTGCTTTAATGATCTGTACCCATGTCGTTGCCAACATGCCACCAAAGATGACGTATGCCATCATTAATAAACCAACGATGACAACAGCGATGTTGTAGTTCAAACCAAATAGTAATTTGATGAGCTGACCCGCTCCTACCATTTGAGCGATCAAGTAGAATGCGACAACAACCAACGAGCTCAAGGCAGCTAAGGTACGGACCGGTTTTTCTTCGAGACGGAATGACACTACGTCTGAAAGGTTGTATTTACCCAGGTTACGTAAACGCTCTGCAATCAAGAATAAAACGATTGGCCACCCTACCATAAACCCAAGAGAATAAAGTAAGCCATCAAAACCCGAGCTAAATACCATTGCGGAAATACCGAGGAAAGATGCAGCTGACATATAGTCACCGGCAATTGCCAATCCGTTCTGGAAACCGCTGATTCCGCCCCCTGCGGTATAGAAATCTTGTGCTGATTGGGTTTGTTTTGCAGCCCACTTGGTAATAAACAAAGTGAAACCAACAAAAATCAAAAACATGATGATGGCATGCCAGTTTGTCGCCTGTTGCTCAGCTTCTCCCAAATCTGGACCAGCCATAGCAACAGTTGAATATAGCGATGCTGCTGCCAATAAGGCTTTCGCTTTTAATGAATTCCATTTCATATTAGTGTAATCCTTTCTCATGCGTGATGGCTTCAACTTCCTTCAACGCTTCTTCACTCAACTGGTCAAGGGTATTGTTTGCGATATAGGAATACACGCCACACAGTAGGAAAGATAAAACAATAATTCCTAAGCCTAGTGGAATACCCCATGTCGTTACACCACCACTAAATGAACTCATCAAAAATTCTTTGTTGTAGCCAACAAGTAGCATAAAGCCCACATAAAGCACTAACATAATGATTGTGAGCGTCCAGCTTAATGCACTTTTTTTCTTGACCATTTTCTGAAACTTTGGATTGTGTAGAATCTTTTCTACTTGGCTTTGATCCATAACCAAACTCCTTGCCCTGTGCCCAACCTTGGCCACTTTTTTAATAGTAGTTTCTCATTATTCAAATTAGCAAAATTACGTGTAATTCGTAACTTAGACTTTGGTCGTTAAAATTTAATCAATTTATTGCTTTGTTTCTGCTTGCGGTATGATAGGCGCAAGGTTTTAATCATGTAGGTCATATGAACAGCTGGCTGATTATTGGGGTACTCACTCTTTATATAGCACTCTTATTCGTTTGTGCTTTTTTTGGCGAAAAGCATGCCAGCCGTCTGAGTACACGTGGCCGCATGTTCTTGTTTAGTTTGACCTTAGGTGTTTACTGTTCATCTTGGACTTTTTATGGTGCAACCGGAGCGGCGGTCCGAGAAGGCGTTATTTTCTTACCTATTTATTTAGGTCCACTGTTATTTGTCTGGTTCGGTTATGACATCTGGCGACGTTTAGGCCGAGTACGTCAGCACCACGCGATTTCATCAATTGCCGACTTTGTTGCTGCACGTTATGGAAAAAGTGGCGTATTAGCTTCGCTGGTTACAATCTTGGCAGTGATTGCGATTATTCCCTATCTCGCCTTACAGTTACGTGCAATTGCCTTAAGTACATCAGTCATCTTAGAGCAGAATGCTCATATTCATACGACCACCAACAGCGTTTTGCTTTTAACCAGTGTCCTTGCGATCTTGGCCATGATTTTTGGTACCAGACAAATTGCAAACACCGAGCAACATGGCGGCCTCATGTTAGCTGTGGCATTTGAATCTTTTGTGAAATTATTCGCGCTGATCTGTGTCGCTTTATTTTTTATTTTTGAAGCACCCGCGAACTTAGTACAAGTCTCAGCCGACGTAAACCAAACCTTTCAGGAAGTCCAATTGTTTGGGGTACCTGAAACTTTCTGGATTCAGACACTATTGGCAGGTCTAGCAATTATATGTTTACCCCGTCAATTTCATGTGGCTGTTGTTGAATTACGTGATGAAAAGCATATCCGCGGTGCACGTAAATGGTTTGCGGCTTATCTTATTTTAACGATTCTAGCGATTATCCCGATTGCAAGCTGGGCCTTGCATGCAGCTCCGAAGTTCCTCACTGTGCCCGATGTTGCAGTACTCTCATTACCACTGAGTTATAACCAAGAGTGGTTAGCCCTACTGGCCTTTTTAGGCGGGTTCTCTGCATCAACAGGCATGTTACTGGTGTCATCTGTTGCCTTGTCTATCATGCTCAGTAATGACTTGATTATGCCCGCACTTTGGCGTTTTAAGTTGCTTTCACGCCATGATAAACATCTACCAAAAGTTCTTAAATTTAGTCGACGTATTAGTATTGTCGCGGTAATGCTACTTGGCTTTTTATTCTTCCATTTCTTTAATGATATTAACCAACTTTCAGTATTTGGTTTATTAGCATTTAGTGCTGTTGCCCAGTTCGCACCTGCATTGATTGGGGGATTGTATTGGCGAGGCGGAAGTCGCCAAGGTGTCTACGCTGGTCTCATCGTTGGATTTTTAATGTGGAGTTATACATTACTATTTCCAACCATCTTACGTAGTTTGCCGGAAGCCTATCAAGAAACAGCCCAAAGTATTTTGCTTTTTGGTCCTTTTGGAATAAATGCCTTACGTCCAGAGTCACTTTTTGGTTTTGAGTCATTTGCACCTTTAACGCACGGCGTCATTTGGTCACTCGGTTTAAATATTCTTTTATATATCTGGATTTCTAAACTTTACCGCCCAAGTGTGGCTGAACAAATACAGGCAGAAAGCTTTTTTTATTATGAAACTAAGCCTTTGCCATCACCCCATACTTCTACCGATTTGACCTATTTACCACACGATGCCGCGCGCTTAAAAGTAGGTGATCTGTTCGCACTTGCTAAAAGAATTACGGGTGAGCAACCCACAACTCAAGCATTCGAGAACTTTTGCGAGCAAAATCATCTCACGCTCAACCCGAATAGTATCGCCAACGGCATGTGGTGGCGATTCACTGAGCAATATCTTGCAGGTATTATCGGGGCCGCTTCTGCACGTACGTTGCTCACTACAGCAATGATTAACAATGGTTTGGCATTAGGACAAGTCGCTAATATTTTAGACCAAGCCTCACAATGGCAACGTTTTAATCAAAACTTGCTGATGACCATGATTGACCACATGACTCAAGGGGTAAGTGTGGTTGATAAAAATATGTGTTTGGTCGCGTGGAACAACCAATATTTAAAATTATTTGGCTACCCAAAAGATTTAGTCTATGTAGGTTGTCCAATTGCCGACTTGATTCGTTATAACGCTGAACGCGGCGAATGCGGACCCGGTTCAGTCGAAGAACATGTTCGTAAACGCTTACACTGGATGAAAGTCGGAAGTGCGCATGAGTTTGAACGAATCCGTAAAGACGGACGCGTTATTCAAATGCGTGGTAATCCTATTTCAGGGGGAGGCTTTGTGACTACGTTCGCTGACATTACTGCTTTCCGTGCGAATGAGGCAATACTCGAAGCCCGCGTAAAAGACAGAACCCAACAACTTGCAGATGCCTTAAGCGAGCAACAGCTTGCACGCGAACAAGCTGATATGGCCAATATGTCAAAAAGCCGATTTATTGCAGCCGCCAGTCATGACTTATTACAACCTATGCATGCCGCCCGTTTGTTTAGTACGGTTCTTGAACAAAGCATCGCAACTGAAGAAGATCGTCAAACTTTGCAGCAACTTGACCGTGCTCTGTATGGCGCAGAAAGTATGCTCTCTGCCCTACTCGATATTGCACGTTTAGAAGGCGGCACCATACAACCAAAAAGACAGCCTTATCCTTTACATGATTTATTAAGCGATCTTGAACTCCAGTTCAAATCAATTGCTGCACAGCGAAACATTTCCCTGAAAGTTCACGATGTATCGTTCTGGATCGATACAGATCCACAGTGGATTCGACGCATTATTCAAAACTTTGTAAGTAATGCTTTGCGCTATACAGCCAAAGGCCGAGTAATTGTTGGCGTATTACGTTCTGCTCAAAAATCTGGTCATATTCGAATTGGTGTTTGGGATACAGGCCCTGGAATTGCTGAAGAGCAACGTATTAAACTATTTCAAGAATTCGAACGTTGTGGACATTTATCCCCTTGGGGTGAGCAAGGTTTAGGTTTGGGCCTTGCTATTGTGCAGCGTATGACGGGCTTGCTGAATTATCCAGTCCATGTCTACTCACAACTCAATAAAGGCTCTTGCTTTATGATTGAGGTTCCTATCGTAGAAGCTCCAAAAGTGATAACCCCAACCGTACAGGCAGTACCTTTAAAAACCAAAGCCTACCGAATTTTATGTCTAGACAATGATGAAACTATTCTTGAGGGCATGAGTAGCTTATTAGGTCGATGGGGTTATGAAGTTTTTAAAGCCACTGAACCAGAACAAGCACTTGAGATTATTCAAAAAGAGAATATTCAGGTCTGGCTTATCGATCAGCATTTAAACAACAACCAACTCGGTGTCGATTTTATTTTGCAAAATCGTCAGGATGACGTTCCAGTGGCTTTAATTACCGCAGATTCTCATCCTGAGCTACCTCAACAATTGAAAGAACTGAATATTGTTTTACTCAAAAAACCGCTTAAGCCAGCTTCTCTAAGAGCATGGTTATCGGGACTTAAAATCGCCAGTGAGGTAGATTAAATATTTTCTCTCCCAAACCTTTTAATAAGTTTGGGAGAGATGGTTGGCAAAAATTATGGGTTTAATTTAAGCCAATAGGCAAAACTGCTCAAAAAGTCTACTTTTGTTTATTAAATAATTGGCCAAACTTTCCATTAGCTCTTTTTCTATGGCAAAGCTCACCTTTTTTGTAAGTGAACACTTGTATACTTAGTTACAATTTCATAAGCCACTGTTTTTTAAAATTATAATTAGTCAAAAACAACTATATACGACTTTAGTCGTATTCTACTTGCATTCTTCATGACACATAAATATTCAAAACTTATTTTTTAAATGTACAGCTATTTTTATATAAAACCTATTTCTATATTAAGCACCCCTGCTCACGAATTAATGCAAAGGACAATTGCTATGAATATTTCTGATAACAGCCCACAAGGCCAACTTTCGTCTCAACAGTTTTATCGTCAATATAGTGCCAATGCTTTACTTCCTGAACTAGATTGGCAAAGTATTTTCCCCCATAGCAAACTCAACGAAGCAAATATCAAAGCGTTAAATACAATTTATCAATGTGCAGTCCCACTGGCACTTAATGTATTTCATGATCTAAATTTTGATGTATTTGCACCTGCGGCTTATCATCCGCAAGGTTTAGGCTTATTTGATAAATTGGCTCAACAAGAAGAAAACTTTTTAAAAGTTCTTAGCGCTGAAAGTGAAAATCTTGACCACGACACACGTCATCAAATCTGGAGCATGCTACTCCGTGGCGGTGCTGTACTCGTTTTCAAAGCTTGGCTTGGTCATGTCAAACTCGGCGAAAATCAGTTAGATATGACTCAGTTTGATGAACTCTCTGACTTACTGTTTATTAAAACGCATCCAGATCAACTTGCTGAACGACTCCATGTTGATGAAAAAGCAAAACTCGACCATATCTTCTTGATGTATGGCAATGATATCTTCCTTGATCGCTTCAACAGCCTAGAAACAGCTGCACTTTTTGTAGATTTAGGCGTTTATGATGCAGCCTTCTTAAGCTTACGTGACGACCGCGTGGCTGAATATTTAAAAATGAAAGGTTATGTGACTCAAGATCAAATTGATGATTTGCAATGTGCGCTTAACCCATTGTACTGCGACAGCCTAACGCCAAAGCAAGACTGCCTTGCTTAAGTGGCACCCATAAAAAAGACCTCAATTGAGGTCTTTTTTCTTTTTTAGATTTTCTTATCTTCAATATTAAGTGCACTAATCGCTAATACGGCTTGTGTACGGTTTTGCACACCTAATTTTCTAAAAATAGCGGTCACATGCGCTTTAATTGTTGCTTCTGAAACATCGAGCTCGTATGCGATCTGCTTATTTAACAAACCTTCGGCAACCATCATCAAAACACGGAATTGCTGAGGTGTTAACGATTGAATACGTTCAGCTAAAGCAGTTTCATCTGCTGCTCTTGGGTCAAGGTTAAGATTAGATGGCAAGTTAGGTGGTAACCAGATATCACCTTCTAAGACTTGACGAATCGCTTCGCCAATATGACTTGGATGAGCCGACTTAGGAATATAACCCATCGCACCATGTGCAATTGCACGCTGAATGATTGAAGTTTCTTCATGTGCAGAAACCACAATAATCGGAATAGATGGATACTGTGCTCTTACATAAACCAGAGCCGAAAAGCCTGAAGCACCCGGTAAATTTAAATCGAGTAATACTAGATCAGGTTCTGCCCCATTTTCCAAACGCTCATAAAACTCATCAACCGAAGCTGTTTCATGAATTTGTGCCTGTGGCAGGCTATAACGTACTGCTTGAATTAAAGCATGACGAAACAAAGGATGATCATCAACGATTAAAATATTCATAAGCGATTAAAGTAATCTTGAGCATAAGTATGGCCTATTGTAACCCTACTATTTAGATGAAAGATACGTTCATCTTATCCATTTTTATGCAAAATGTTGATAAATGCAGAACTTAGCCAAGATTTTCAGATGTTTTTTAACTTTTAATCAAAATTAATCTGTTTTTTATATAAGCTTCTTTTTTATTATAAAAAATATATCACCAATAATTATATAAAATAAAAACAGCAACTTAACAGAAAGCCAAAGTATAAAAATCCACTATTTATCTTTTATATTTAAAACTGATAAGGTTGACCAATTTCGTTATTTTACAGTTTACCGTCATTGTTGATTAATAAGTCTAATCTCTTGTTTTAGGCTTAGGAACCAAATTATGACTGGTATCACATCACCAAAACCTTTAAATATTGTTGCTGTTTCTGGTGGCTTAAATACCCCATCTAAAACGGAAAGTCTGGTTCAAGCCATTCTTGATGAATTATCAGAAGCAATCGACATTAAAGTTCATTTTATTAAATTAAGCGAAATTGGACCTCTATTAGGCGGTGCATTTTATCGCAATCAACTTCCACAGCGCGTACAAGATGATCTTGCAGCGGTTGAAGCAGCAGATGCTTTAATTGTAGGCACACCTGTTTATCGTGCCTCTTTTACAGGTCTTTTCAAACATTTCTTCGATTTTGTTGAACAAACTGCTTTAGTCGATGTGCCTGTACTTTTAGCAGCATCAGGCGGTAGTGATCGTCATGCACTCGTGCTAGAACATCAACTTCGTCCGTTGTTTAGTTTCTTCCAAGCACAAACTTTACCAATTGGCGTATATGCGACAGATCGTGACTTTACCCCAGAATATACGGTGAAAAGCGAGCAATTATCCGATCGTATTACGTTAGCGGTAGCACGTGCATTGCCTATTTTAGAATGGGCACCGGCAAAAGGTAAACGTGCTGAGGTGGTTAAACCTAAATCACAGCAGGCAAATCAAGAACTTGGTATTAACAAGCAAATTGAGCAAGAAGAAGTATTACCTTCAGCAGCTGTACCAGATCTTGATGCGGCAGAGTCCCGTTTACATCACAAGTCTGGCAAATCATTAACGCATGTTGCCTAAATGCAACATAGCTAAATAAAAATAACGAATGGGGAGAGCGAACCATGACGCAATTACAACAACCAATTAAATTTGCTTATTGGGTACCAAATGTAAGCGGTGGCCTTGTAGTAAGTAACATCGAACAGCGTACAGACTGGAGTTATGACTACAATGTTCGACTTGCACAGGCTGCCGAAAAAAATGGTTTTGAATATGCGCTCACCCAAATTCGTTTTACGGCGGGGTACGGGGCAGAAAACCAACATGAATCTGTAAGTTTCAGTCATGCATTACTGGCAAAAACTGAAAAACTTAAAGTCATTGCGGCGATTCTGCCCGGCCCCTGGAAACCAGCACTGGCAGCCAAACAACTTGCAACGATTGATTATCTAACCGAAGGCCGTATTGCCATTAATGTGGTGAGTGGTTGGTTTAGAGGAGAGTTTGATGCGATTGGAGAAGAGTGGCCTGAGCATGACGAACGCTACGTTCGCTCTGAAGAATTTATTCGTACGCTAAAAGGAATTTGGACCACAGATAACTACAGTTTTGATGGTAAATACTATCAGTTCCAAAACTACACACTTAAACCAAAACCTCTGCAAAAGCCTTATATCGAAGTTTTTCAAGGCGGTAGCTCACGTGCTGCACGCGACATGGCATCTCGTGTATCTGATTGGTATTTTACTAATGGTAATACGGTCGAAGAAATTCAAAAACAAGTTGAAGACATTCGCACCAAAGCAAAAGCAAATAATCATCATGTCAAAATTGGGGTAAACGCTTTCATTATTGCCAGAGATACCGAAGAAGAAGCAAAAGCAGTACTTCACGAAATTATTGATAAAGCCAACACTGAAGCGGTCAATGCATTCGGCGATGCAACTCGCGAAGCGGGTGCGGCTTCCCCAGAGCAACAAGGCAACTGGGCAAAATCAAGTTTTGAAGATTTAGTGCAATATAACGATGGGTTTAAAACCAATTTAATTGGTACACCACAGCAAATTGCAGAGCGTATTGTGGCGCTTAAAAATGTAGGCGTTGATTTGATTCTTTCAGGATTCTTACATTTTATTGAAGAGGTGGAATATTTTGGAGAAAAGGTTCTACCACTCGTTCGCCAGTTAGAGCTTCAACAGGAAAAGGAGGTAGAAATTCAAGCTAAATCAGCCTAAAAACCCCAGTTAAAACAGCGCAAGATAATAAAAACAATAAATTAAAAATAAAGAATTTATTGGCTCCAAGACTCGGCTTGGAGCCTTTATTGTTTAAGATTTCTCAACTTCTCGAATCACAGTTTCAACTGAGTAACGGCACCATTTTGAAAGTTTCTCTATAAACTCATTTAATGCTGGGTGTTCAAAATGGCTTACGATCATATAGCAAGCATTGCCCATGACTTTAAAACATTCATCGATTTGTTCATATTGCTTGACCAAATTTTCAATTTCTTCAAATGCGCGTTGTTCATTTAAATGCAAATGAATAAATTGTTTATGTGAATACTGCACGGTAATCGTGTAATTTTTAATGACCCCAGCATCCATCAACTGAGAAATTCGAGCACCCACCGCCTGTCCTGTCCGGTGCACGCGCTGCCCAATTTCTTTATTGGTTAGTCGGGAATCTTGTTTAAGCAATGCAATAATTTTTAGATCGATCGGGTCTAATTCAATATTCATTTTTCATGGCGAAAGAAAACGGGCGGTAATGCTTTCATCTGACTATAGCCGATTTTTCAAGCAGAGAATAATCTTGTTTTATCTCATATCAACAAGAGTAATCTCATGAAACAAGCATTATTAGTTATCGATGTCCAAAATGATTATTTTAAAAATGGCAAAATGGAATTGGTTGGGCCAGATCAAGCGTTAGAAAAAATAAAACAACTCGAACAATATTTTAACGAGAAAAACTTGCCCATCATTTATGTACAGCATATTAATCCACCACAAGCGAGTTTCTTCCAAGAAAATACAGATGGAGTTTTACTTCATCCCGAACTCAGTGCGGGCAGTGATTCTTTAATAGTGACAAAGCATTATCCAAACAGTTTTTTAGAAACCAATTTAGATGAACTTTTAAAAGCACATCAAATTGAGCAGCTCGTGATTACAGGCATGATGACGCATATGTGTATTGATTCAGGTACACGTGCAGCCAAAGAACTTGGCTATCAACCCATCTTAATTGCAGATGCAACTGCCACTCGTGATTTAAGCCATGACGGAAAAACTGTAAAAGCTGAAGACGTACAAACTGCTTTTTTAACTGCGCTGAGTACGTTTGCAAATGTACAAAATACTGCTGACTTTTTAGCAAGCTCTTAATAGAACTCAATAAAAAAGCCCCAGATGGGGCTTTTTTAGAATTAATTTTGCTTATCAGGATAAACCGTTGCAATCAACTGCTCTACCACTGCTGGTTCAGCCAAGGTCGAAGTGTCACCTAAGCTATCTAATTCATTCGCTGCAATTTTTCTTAAAATACGGCGCATGATTTTACCCGAACGAGTTTTAGGTAATGCTGGTGCCCAGTGTAATGCATCAGGTGAAGCCACAGGTCCAAGCACTTTACGTACCCAGTTAATTAACTCTTTACGCAGCTCTTCCGACTCTGGAACACCTGCCTGTAAAGTCACGAAAGTACAAATACCTTGCCCTTTAATATCATGAGGCATGCCCACCACTGCTGCTTCTGCAACAGATTCATGCGAAACCAAAGCACTTTCAATTTCAGCAGTGCCCAGACGATGACCTGAAACGTTTAAGACATCGTCAACACGACCTGTGATCCAGTAATAGCCATCTTCATCACGGCGAGCACCATCCCCCGTAAAATAAGTATTTTTAAAGGTCGAAAAATACGCCTCAATAAAGCGGTCTGGGTCACCCCAAATGGTACGCATCTGGCCCGGCCATGAATCTTTAATCACAAGGTTACCTTCAACCGCACCTTCTAGTTCATTGCCTTCACCATCTACAATGGCAGGTTGGATGCCAAACAACGGACGTGTTGCCGAACCTGGTTTTAAAGCTGTTGCACCTGGCAAAGGAGCAATCAAAATACCGCCTGTTTCGGTTTGCCACCATGTATCAACAATCGGGCAGCGACCTTCACCGACTACATTGTAGTACCAGTTCCAAGCCTCAGGGTTAATAGGTTCACCGACCGAACCGAGTAAACGCAAGCTGCTACGGTTACTTTCGCGTACAAACGAATCACCTTCTCGCATCATGGCGCGAATCGCAGTTGGCGCTGTATACAAAATAGAAACTTTATGCTTATCGACCACATGACCAAGACGTGCCCATGTTGGATATTGAGGCACACCCTCAAACATTAGGGTCGTGGTGCCATTTGCTAGCGGTCCATAAATTAAATAACTATGCCCTGTAATCCAACCGATATCGGCTGTACACCAGTAAACATCATCTTGTTTTAAATCAAATACCTCTTTAAAGGTACTGGTTACATAAACTAAGTAACCACCCGTAGTATGTAAGACGCCTTTCGGTTTACCTGTTGAGCCCGAGGTATAAAGAATAAATAAAGGGTCTTCTGCCTTCATCGGCTCTGGAGGACAGTTTGCATCCACTTCCATAATAACAAGGTGATACCACAAATCACGGCCCGGCTTCATTTCAATCGGGTTCGCATTGCGGTAAACCACAATCACGTTTTCAACACACTCAGTACCCGGCAATGCTAAAGCCAAATCAACATTTTCTTTGAGCGGTAAGAGTTTACCGGCACGTAGACTTGAGTCTGCGGTAATCACCAGTTTAGCTTGGCTGTCTTCAATACGACTTGCCAAAGAATCTGGCGAGAACCCACCAAATACCACGCAGTGAACTGCACCAATACGAGCACAGGCTAACATCGCAATTGCAGCCTCAGTCACCATCGGCATATACAGCACAACACGGTCGCCTTTACCAATGCCATATTTCTTTAAAACGTTAGCAAAACGGCAGACTTCGTCATGTAATTCTTTATAAGAGACAATTTTATGACGGGAAGGATGGTCACCTTCCCAAATGATGGCAGGTTTATGTGGATGTTCTTTAAGATGTCTGTCTAGGCAGTTTGCTGACACGTTCAGCTCGCCATCAGCAAACCATTCAATTTTGAAATTGTCTTTGTCAAAACTGGTATTTTTAACTTGGGTAAATGGTTTTATCCAATCGACAATTTTAGCTTGCTCTGCCCAGAATTCATCTGGGTTCTCGATAGAGTGTTGATAACGTTTAAAGTAGTCTGCTTCAACAGTACGAGCAGTTTTTTTAAATTCC
This sequence comes from Acinetobacter lactucae, assembly GCF_001605885.1. Taxonomy (GTDB): domain Bacteria; phylum Pseudomonadota; class Gammaproteobacteria; order Pseudomonadales; family Moraxellaceae; genus Acinetobacter; species Acinetobacter lactucae. The sequence continues at coordinate 304,203 of NZ_LRPE01000039.1, forward strand.
TCTGGTACTGGATAGATCTCATTCATACGCAACTTCCTTGATCTTGTGCATCCCATCTCGAGACTGTGGCTATTATTTTACTGGATCTTATTTGCATGCCTTTGCAGTATGATGACTCTTTCAAAGTCTAGACAATGCGACTTTGGTCATATATTAAACACTTACTCAAGCATACGAAATTATGAACATTTTTATAAAATTAAGTTGATTTAAAACATTTGTCTATAGCTTTTACTTTTATAATTTTTTCAAGATTTGATGGTTTTGATCATCAACAAAGATTATTTTGTCTCTCATATGCAACTCAGGAATAAAATAATATGTTTGCCCAAACTAGCTCTTCACGCCCACCACAGCTCCCTTTAAAAGATAGTCCGTTTTCAATTCATGGGCGCTTTAATCGCATGAGCTATTTAGGTGGTTATGGACTGATTTATTTAATCACTCTCGTGGGCTATTTCATTTTGGCCTCATTTCTTGGAAGTTTTCAGCTTTCAAGCAATCTATTTAATTTTGAGTTTTATAGCTCTCTTTCTGGTCTTAGTGCCTTGATCGTCTGGGCTTTTTGGATATTTCTGATTTACTTAAATATTGTTCTCGTTGTTCGACGTTTGCATGATTTAAATAAAAGTGGCTGGATGGGATTGCTGTTATTTATTCCAGTTGTTCAGTTCTTTTTTATGATTTATTTACTGCTTGCCTCAGGTACAGCAGGTCCCAACGAATATGGCCCAGCTCGACCATCAACCTTTATAGAAAAACTCATGGCTTGGTTTATTTTATTCGTCATTTTAATTAGCCTTATTTCTACCGCAGGCTTTTTTTACTACTTCTCTGGTACCGATACTATAGAAACTCCGTCACAAATCTTACAAAAAGGAACTGAATACTTTTAATTAAAAAACACTTTATTATTTAGATGAACTCATTATAGTAGGCGCACATTTTATCTCCTACTATCATGAAAGCCGATCATCGCTTTCATCATTTTTTTTAAATAGAGACTTGTCGTGGCTGATGAACAAAAATCCTTAACGGATGTTGCAAAAAATACAGGTGAACTTTTGCAAGAAGCAGGTACTAAAACCACTCAAACTGTTTTAGCTCATACTGAAAAGTATCATGATGCCTATACCACCATTGATAAAATCGTGGATAGTTTCTGGGAACGTGTGCCTTATATTTGTATTGCGATTATCGTTTTCATTATTTTTTGGCTACTCACCAAATTATTTAAGCTTTTTGTTCGTAAAACTTTAGAAAACCGTTCTTACACGCGCCAAAACCTAGTTTTGGTATTAAACCGTGTAGGAAGCACGACAATTTTATTTTTTGGTTTCTTAATTGCACTCGTCATCATGATCCCAGGTTTTACCCCAGGACAACTCATGAGTGCGTTAGGGATTGGTTCGGTTGCAATTGGTTTCGCATTTAAAGATATTTTTCAAAACCTGCTCTCAGGTATTTTGATTTTATTAAGTGAACCATTCCGTATTGGCGATTCGATCGTGGTGAATTCACTTGAAGGAACTGTTGAAGATATTCAAATTCGTGCAACATTCTTACGTTCGCCAGATGGCCGTCGTATCGTTATTCCAAATGCAACTGTTTATACGAGTGCCTTAACTGTAAATACGGCTTATCAACAACGACGCTGTGAGTTTGTAGTTGGAATTGGGTATGACGACGATGAACAAAAAGCTAAACAGATTATTTTAGATATTCTTAATAATGATCGAAATGTACTTAGTCAGCCAGCTTTCTCGGTTAACGTTACAGCTTTAGCAGATTTCTCGGTTAACCTGACTGTACGTTGGTGGGTTGATACCACTGAAACAGATATGTCGTCATCTATCAGTACAATTCAAGCTCAAGTAAAACAAGCTTTCAATGACAACGGTATTAATATTCCATACCCAATTCAGGAATTAAAAATGGCTGCAAACCAGCCACCATTAAACCCTGAAGCATCAACTAAAGAGACGACCTAAAATATAAGAAATAGACGTTTCAGTTCTTAAAATACGGTTGCCTAAGCTCACAGCTTGGCAGCCGTTTTTTGTGAGCAAATCAACTTCATAGGGAATAAACCCACCTTCGGGTCCAACGACTACACTGCACGCATGCGGAATATTAACTGGCATGCTCTGCTCGGCATACGGATGAGCCACATAAGCGGGGCTTTCCTTTGAAATTAAGCTTGGCAAAACATCTTCAACAAAAGGTTTAAAGCGTTTGTATATTTGAATTTCAGGAACAATCGTATCGCCTGCTTGCTCAAGCCCTAAAGTCACATAGTTATCAAGTTGTTGCAAAAATGGAGTTTGCCAATAGCTTTTATCTACACGATAACTATGAATCAAACTAATTCTTTCAACCCCCAAAGTCACACTGTCCATAATTAAACGGCGTAAAACTTTGGGCCTTGGTAAAGCTACAATTAAATGTACTGGAAGTTTTGCAGGTACAACTTCTTCACTAATAGGTCTGATACAAACTTCTTGCTCGTTAATCGAAATAATTTCAGTGGTATAACGTGCACCATTACGAACACCAACTTTTAGATTTTGGCCAACCGTAATATCAAGATGTTCACGTAAATGCTGTAGTTGGCGCTTTGAACGGATTGACCATAACTCTGACTGAACATCTTCAGGTTCTAGCAAAACGATATTCATGATTTTTCGGCCAAATACCGATTAATTACACCAATATGTTTCTGTAATGAACCTTGGTTACGCTGCAAGACTTTATGCGCCTGCTCAACCACTTGTTGAGTCTGATCAGGTTCAGCTAAACATGCCATCCAGATTGCTACGACTTGCTCAGCATCTTGGGCAATGAGCACCCCATTTTCATCAATGAATTCATCAACAATAGTTTGGAAATTAAAGTAACGAGGCCCAATTACGGTCGGCACATTTAAGACCATAGGTTCTAAAATATTATGCCCACCGCCTGGTTCATTAAGTGATCCACCCACGAAACACACCTGACTTAAGGCGTACCATAACCAAAGTTCACCCATGCTATCCGCCAGATAAACCTGTGTACTGGCATGAATACTATGATTCATACTTCTACGATGAGTGACTAGACCTAAGTTTTGGGAAATTTCAAATACTTCATCGAAACGTTCAGGATGTCGAGGTACGACAATACAAACTAAATCAGGTTCTGACTTTAGATAAGGTGCAAGCGCTTCTAAAATTTGTTGTTCTTCGGGTGCATGTGTACTGGCAATTGTCAGGACTTTACGCTGTCCCAAATACCATTGTTGTTGTAATTGCTCAGCCTGATTTATAAAAGTCTGAGGTGCATGAATATCAAATTTAATATTTCCAACCACCTGACTTTTTTGTTGATCCAAACCCAATTCTACATAACGTTGGCGAGTCGCAACGTCTTGTGCCAATACCCAGTCAATTTGTTTCAGCATTCCTGCCGTTAGACCTGAAACGCGGCTATAACCTTTAGCTGATTTTTCTGATAATCGCGCATTTAATAACAAACAAGGAACCTGTTGTAGTTTGGCTTGATCAATTAAATTTGGCCAAAGCTCAGTTTCAACCAATGCTAAAAGTTTTGGCTGATACAACTCAAAAAATTGTTTTAAAAGATGCTTTTGATCAACAGGCAAATAAACTGCTTGAAATAAATCTAAATAAGGTGCTTTTAAAAATAATGATTTGGCACGTGCCTGCCCTGTTTTCGTTGTGTTGGTCACTAATACAGGTTGACCGAGTTTAAGATAATGCTCGATTAAAGGCTGCGCAGCATTGGTTTCTCCAACCGAAACAGCATGGAACCAAATTGCTTTGACATTTTTCGGAGATTCAAACGGCCCAAATCTTTCCAGACATTCCTGATTATATAATTCCTGGCTTTCTGCACGTTTTTTTATCCGCCAGTGGTAAAAAGGTTTTAATAAATGGAGTGCGGTGTTGTACCAAAAAGGGGTCGCCAAGCGGTTTGCCTCAAATCATCAAAGTTTAAAACTGGGGAAAATATAACATAGATAGAAAAAATGGCAGAGTTTCGATACCTAAACTCTACCATTACAAGAAAAGCGATTTACTGAGTTCAGAAACAAACGAAGTCAGCAAATCATCATTTCAAAGAATTTTATGAAGCTTCTAGCGTTGGATAGTCTGTATAACCTTCAGCGCCTTTAGCATATAAAGTTATTGCTTGAAGTTCATTTAGTGGCAAGTCTTGCTCTAAACGTTGTAAAAGATCTGGGTTAGCAATATATGCTTTACCAAAAGATACGGCATCTGCCTGACCTTCACGCAAGATACGTTTTGCTGACTCTGGTGTTAGGTTCTCATTGGCAATCCATACACCATTAAATTTTTCGCGAAGTTTAGGGCTAATACTGTCAGCAGCTTCATATTCACGAGAGAAAATGAAAGCTACATTACGTTGGTTAAGCTGTTCAACTACATAACCAAAAGTTGCTAATGGATTTTCATCACCCATATCGTGTGAATCACCACGCGGTGCGATATGAACACCAACTCGGCCAGCGCCCCACACTTCAATAAATGCATCAACGACTTCTAATAATAAACGTGCACGGTTTTCAATAGGACCACCGTATTCGTCATCACGTTGGTTGGTATTACTTTGAAGGAACTGGTCAATTAAGTAACCATTCGCTGCGTGTAATTCAACACCATCAAAACCAGCTGCTTTAGCTAATTCTGCTGAATGTTTATATTGAGCGACCACCTCTTTCACTTCTTCTAATGAAAGCGCACGGGGTTTAACATACGGACGTTTAGGACGTAATAAACTCACTTCACCCGCAGGTTGAATTGCACTTGGTGCAACAGGAATATCACCATCTAAAAGTTCAGGATGTGAAATACGACCTACATGCCAAAGTTGCACTACAATTTTTGAACCTTGAGCATGAACTGCCTCAATAATTTTATTCCAAGCTTGTGCCTGCTCTTCTGACCATAACCCTGGGGTATCTGCATAACCCACAGTTTTTGAACCAATCACTGTTGCTTCAGTCAAAATGAGACCAGCATTTGCACGTTGTTGATAGTATTCAACCATTAAATCATTAGGCACTCGGCTTTCACCACTACGCGCACGCGTTAATGGAGCCATGACCAATCGATTTTTGATTTCAAAATCACCAACCGTTAAAGGAGTATTGAGTTCAGCCATAATCGCCTCGACTTACACTTTTAATAATTTAAAGTGTTTGTTTTAAATGTTCGATATATTGCTGAATCAAAGCTTCGTTACGTGAAAAATAAGACCATTGACCATATTTTTGGACCTGAATAAGCCCCGCCTGTTGTAACACAGACAAATGATTAGACATCGTAGACTGAGCTACTTTACCCAAACGTTCAATATGACCTGCACAAACACCCTTCTCAAAACTACCACCACATTCTTCCACCGGTAAATAATGTGCAGGTTCTTTTAACCATTGCAAAATTTGCCGACGCAGAGGGTTGGAAAGGGCTTTGCTAATTGCATCAATATCCATAGGCTCAACACGTCTTTTAAACGAACAAAGCTTTGTTCAGCATTTCAAAAACATAATATCGTATTTCCTCGATATTCATATCTATTTTTTTCGATATTCATATCGTATTTTTCCGATTAACATTTGAAGACTGAACTGCTTTGCCGTTTTAATCGCTAAAAATCCAAGAGTTCTACATATTCATAGATGAACTGTATTTAAACTAAAAGTTCAGCAGACTCTTATAAACCTTGTTTTAAGCTCGCCTCAATAAAGCGATCAAGGTCACCATCAAGAACAGCACCTGTATTAGAGTTTTCAACACCCGTACGTAAATCTTTAATACGGGAATCATCTAATACATATGAACGAATTTGGCTTCCCCAACCAATATCAGACTTCGAGTCTTCTAGCGCTTGAGCTGCTTCATTACGTTTTTGCATTTCCAATTCATACAAACGCGCACGTAGCTGTTTCCATGCATGGTCACGGTTAGCGTGTTGCGAACGCTGGTTCTGACATGCCACCACAATACCTGTTGGAATGTGAGTCAAACGCACAGCCGAGTCGGTTTTGTTAATATGCTGACCACCTGCACCAGATGCACGGTAGGTATCAGTACGAACATCAGAAGGATTAATATCAATTTCAATATTGTCATCAACTTCTGGTGAAATAAATACCGCAGAGAATGAAGTGTGACGACGGTTACCACTGTCAAATGGTGATTTACGAACTAAACGGTGTACACCTGACTCTGTGCGTAACCAACCGTAAGCATATTCACCTTCAACACGAATTGTTGCTGATTTAATACCAGCCACATCGCCATCAGATACTTCCATAAGTTCTGCTTTAAAGCCATGGCGTTCAATCCAGCGCATATACATACGTAATAGCATAGATGCCCAGTCTTGTGCTTCTGTACCACCTGAACCTGATTGAATCTCTACATAGCAAGGATTCGGGTCCATTGGGTTACTAAACATACGACGGAATTCAAGTTTAGCCAGTTCATCTTCAGCAGCACCAAGCTCTGATTGAACATCCTCCAGCAAGCTTTCATCGTCAGCTTCTACAGCCAAATCTAACATCGCTTTTGCATCTTCAAGTTGTGTTGACAACCCATCCAATACATTAATAACGTTTTCTAGTTCGCCCTTTTCTTTCGCCATTGCCTGAGCGCGGCTTTGATCATTCCAGATCGCAGGGTCTTCTAACTCACGTAAAACTTCTTCTAAACGTTCTTTTTTCAGATCGTAGTCAAAGATACCCCCGTAGTGTTTGGCTACGATCAGTTAAGTCTTTCAATTGGTTTAGATAAGGATTAATTTCCACGCGAGTGTTCCCATAAGAGCAGATAAACAGTCAATTATTTTAGCATAGCTGTAGTTATCTACGAACTTGCTTTGTATTTCTCCTCATATTTCACTCATTTAATCTATAAATTTTCTTCATTTTATTTAAAGTTTAATTGGTAACATCCTCATACAAAATTGGGTACTTTTACAGCATTTTTTATGATCTACACAAAATATCCTCAATTTTAATAAAATAAAACATTATGAATTTATATTTAAAAATCAAAATCTTATATTAATTCAATTTACATAAATATTACATGGTTACAGTACGGTTACTTGCGCAAGATTGACGGCAAAGCTTTTTCGTCTAGACTAAAAGTTGTAACAAAACATTTATAAAATCGCTTTTTAGAGGGGAGAGATTCCATGAAAAAACTAGCAATTGCATCAGCTCTTTTATCTGCACTCGCAGTGAGTGGCGCAGCAAACGCTTACCAAGCTGAAGTTGGTGGTTCTTACAATTATCTTGATCCAGACAACGGTAGCAGCGTAAGTAAATTCGGTGTTGACGGGACTTATTACTTTAATCCTGTTCAAACTCGTAACGCTCCACTTGCTGAAGCAGCTTTCTTAAGCCGTGCAAGTAACGTTAACGCCCTAATCAACTATGGCGATAACAGCGGTACAAAAGATACTCAATATGGCGTAGGTGTTGAATACTACGTTCCTAACTCAGATTTCTACCTTAGCGGTGATGTAGGTCGAAATGAGCGTGAAGTCGACAACACTAATATTGACAGCAAAGTAACTACTTATGCAGCTGAAGTAGGTTATTTACCAGCTCCTGGTTTATTACTTGCATTAGGTGTTAAAGGTTACGACGAGAAAGACGGTAAAGACGGCGCTGATCCAACAGTACGTGCTAAATACGTAACTCAAGTAGGTCAACATGACGTAAACCTTGAAGCGTTCGGTGCATTTGGTGACCTAGACGAATATAAAGTTCGTGGTGACTACTACATCGACAAAACTTTAAGTGTTGGTGCTGATTACTACAACAACGACTTAACTGATAAAGATGAATTTGGTATCAATGCTAAAAAATTCTTGAATCAACAAGTAAGTGTTGAAGGCCGTGTTGGATTTGGTGATAACGACAACACTTATGGTGTTCGTGCAGCATACCGCTTCTAATCAAGCCTAAAGTCATAAAAAATCCGCTCAATTGAGCGGATTTTTTATTGGCTTAAATGCACAATACGCAATTGCAAATTTACATTACCATTAAATGCATTACGATCTATTTCATAGACCAAATGTACATGATCACGCATTGGATCAAACTCAAAACGGCCCGCTGCATTAAAAGCAATTGCATCAAAACTGTATTGGTCTAGTGCCAATTTAAGCTTCAAATGCGTTTCTTTAAGCCAGCGATAATCAACAACTTTAAAATACCCCTCAAACTGTGGGAAAGGAAATTTTTGTCCCCACGGTCCCAACTGTTCTATCCAGTCCAAGGTATTTAGTTGCAGAGCCGAAGTAGGAAGTTCACCGTCCGTCCATAGCGTTGCTTGAAACAAAGATTCTTCCATTTCTGCAATGCAATTGGTAAACGCTGTTTTAAAAGCCTCAAAATTTTCTTTACGTATGGTTAAACCAGCCGCTGCTGCATGACCTCCAAAATGGCTCACCAATTCTGGATGTTGTTCAGCAACCTGTTCAATCGAATCTCGAATATGTATCCCATCAATTGAACGAGCAGATCCTTTTATATGAATACCATCTTCATCAGGTGCAAACACAATAGTGGGACGATGAAACTGTTCTTTTAAGCGTCCTGCGACAATCCCAATCACGCCCTGATGCCAGTTTTCTTCAAAAAGTACAAGAGCTGGAGGAATGTCTTCTTTTGAGAGCTGCAAGTTATCTAAAGCAGATAAGGCTTGTTGCTTCATCTCCCCTTCGATTTGACGGCGCTCTATATTTAATTGATTTAATTGTCTCGCAATCGGATAGGCCGTTTCCATAGAGTCTGCTAACAAGCACTCGATCCCGATGCGCATGCTCTCCATACGCCCTGCTGCATTAATACGTGGCCCAAGCACAAATCCTAAATCTTGCGCACGTAAAGACGATACCTCACGGCCCGCAATATCTAACAGCGCCAATATTCCGACTCGGCATTGATGTTGCTGAATGCGTTTTACACCTGCATCGACCAAAATACGGTTGTTATAATCTAGAACAGCGACATCGGCATAAGTTCCTAAAGCAACCAAGTCTAGATATTGAGTGACTTTACTTGTGCTTTTACCTTGCTTGCTACGTAAACTTGCTAAATTGGCTAGCACATAAAATGCAACTCCAACCCCTGCAAGCGCTTTACTTGGGAACTCACAACCTAACTGATTAGGATTTACCACTGCTTCTGCCAGAGGCGTTTCTTTAGTTGTTAAATGGTGATCTGTAATAACCACTTGCATGCCTAGCGCATGCGCTGCATCTACACCAGCATGGCTGGAAATTCCATTATCGACAGTAATCAATAGGTCAGGTTGATAAGTTTGATGCGCAAGCTCTGCAATTGCAGGGGTAAGTCCATAACCGTATTTAAATCGGTCTGGAACTAAATAGTCGACTTGCGCTCCCATATCACGAAGCACCAATACCATTAAAGCTGTGCTGGTTGCGCCATCGGCATCATAGTCACCGACAATAACAATTTTTTTCTGCTCATCAATGGCTTGGTCTATTAATGCCACAGCGGTTTCTAATCCCTTGAGCTGCGGAGCTAATAAATTCTTAAGCTTTAACTCTAATTCCTGTTCAGATTGTACTCCACGCCTTGCCAAAATTTCGGCAATAAACGGAGGCACGCCCTGAAATTGTTCAGGGCGTGTCAATAAAGGTCTTTGTTTGATTTGTATTTTTGTCATTTAAGGCATCAGTCGGTGCAGCGTCCATTGACCATCGATTTTTTCATAACTTAAGCGGTCATGTAAACGATTCGGTCGCCCTTGCCAGAATTCATAATAATCTGGTTGCAAACGATAGCCTCCCCAGAACTCTGGCTTATCAAGCACTTCACGACTTTCGACTTGCTGTTGTAAGTTTTGAAAGCGTTGCTGTAACAGCTCTCGGCTTTCAATTTTACCACTTTGTGGAGTACTGATATGTGCTGCAATCTGGCTATCACGTGGTCGTTTAAGATAATAATCTGTAGATTCTTGCTCAGCAATTTTAACTACACGACCACCAACTCGCACCTGACGCTCTAGACTTGGCCAATAAAATAATAATTCGGCATATGGGTTTTCTGCCAAATCTATACCTTTTTGACTGTCATAGTTAGTATAAAAATCATACCCAGCTTCTGTAGCCCCACGTAACAAAACTGTTCGAACATGAGGTCTGCCATTCGCACTTGCTGTCGCTAATGACATTGCATAGGGTTCATGCAAATTGGCTGCTAGAGCATGGTTAAACCAACCCAGAAACTGCTGATGAGGGTTTGATTCAACCTGCCCTTCATGCAATTCCCCTTGCTCATAACTTAAGCGTAACTCACTTAAATCTTTAATGACATCACTCATGTCATGCACCTTATGCGACTTGTGCTTGTGAACGAACTGAATCGGCTAAATGCTGAGCTAAAGCATTCACTTCTTGCTCATCATCACCTTCGACCATAACACGAATTACAGGCTCTGTTCCTGACTTACGAATCAAGATTCGTCCACGTCCTTTGAGCTGTGCTTCTGCTTTATCAAACTCGGCAACCAATGCAGGAATAGAATACGGATCAAGCATTTGTTCTAAACGTACATTCACAAGAATTTGTGGGAATAGTTTAAAGTCTTGAACCAGTTCATGAAGAGCCTTATTTTGCTCGACCATCACGGTTAAAACTTGAAGCGCTGCAATAATCGCATCACCAGTTGTGCTCTTGTCTAAAGTTAGAATATGACCAGAAGGCTCACCACCAGTAACCCATCCATTTTCTTCTAAAGCTTGTAACACATATCGGTCACCAACCTTAGCCCGAACAAAACCAACATTCGCTTTTTCAAGTGCGACTTCGAGTGCCATGTTACTCATGACAGTACCAACAACGCCTGCTGGTTTTTTCTGAGCCTGAGTCGCCAAGATATATAAGATATGATCGCCATCAATTAAGTTACCAAACTTATCGACCATCACAACACGGTCAGCATCACCATCAAAGGCAATCCCTAAATCTGCTTCGTGCTCAACTACTGCTTTTTGTAGATTTTCAGGATGTGTTGAACCACAACCTTCATTAATATTTAAACCATCCGGCTCATTATATAAAGCAACAACTTTTGCGCCCAACTCACGGAAAACTGAAGGACCAACGCTATACGCTGCACCATGAGCACAGTCCAATACGATCTTTAAATTATTTAAGTCAAAGTGGTATGGGAAAGTGGATTTACAAAATTCGATATAGCGACCGTTTGCATCATTTACACGAACACTTTTACCTAAGTTTGCAGTGTCATCAATTAATAAATCTTTTTCTAATTCAAGGTTAATTTCTTCTTGTAGAGCATCTGGTAATTTTTTGCCTTCGCTTGAGAAAAATTTAATGCCATTATCAAAATAAGGGTTATGCGATGCAGAAATCACGATACCTGCATGCGCATGTAAAGCACGGGTAAGATGTGCAATTGCTGGTGTTGGCAATGGACCAAGTAAATGAACATATACGCCAGCAGCGTTTAACCCCGCCTGTAAAGCAGATTCTAAAATATAACCAGATAAACGAGTGTCTTTTCCTAATACAACGAGTGGCTTATTTTTCGGACTCGTTCGTTTTAATACCTTCCCTGCAGCAAAACCGAGTTTTAAAGCAAACTCTGGAGTAATAGGCATTTGCCCAAATTTTCCACGAATACCATCCGTTCCAAAATAACTCATAGCTTATCTCATTCTTACGCCACTTCAGCCGTGGCTTACTTCATATATGGCAATTCCGCCATATCTCTTTTCGTCAGATTTACTTTACACCAAAAACAAAAAGCCGTCAGTGTAATGACGGCTTTCTTCGTTGTTTTGGTTACGAAAATCTAACCAACACGATAGTTTGGAGCTTCTTTAGTAATCGTTACATCATGAACATGTGACTCAGACATGCCTGCTGAAGTAATTTTCACAAATTTCGCATTTTGGCGAAGATCTTCAATCACAGCTGAACCTGTATAACCCATCGATGAACGTAAACCACCCATCATTTGATGAACGATATTACCCATTGGGCCTTTATATGGAACACGGCCTTCGATTCCTTCTGGTACTAACTTCTCAGCACCCGCTTTTGAATCTTGGAAATAACGGTCAGCAGAACCAGTTGCTCCCGCCATTGCACCTAATGAACCCATACCACGATATGCTTTGTAGTAACGACCTTGGAAAAACTCAACTTCGCCCGGCGCTTCTTCAGTACCCGCAAGTAATGAACCAACCATGATCGTACTTGCACCCGCACCGATCGCTTTTGCCATATCGCCAGAGAAGCGGATACCGCCATCTGCAATTAAAGGAATTTGATCTTTTAGTGCACTAGCAACGCTGTCAATCGCAGAAATTTGTGGCATACCGATACCAGCCACAATACGTGTGGTACAGATAGAACCAGGGCCAATACCAACTTTTACAGCATCTGCACCTGCATCTAATAATGCTAATGCAGCATCACCAGTTGCAATGTTGCCACCAATCACTTGTACTTGAGGGAAGTTTTGTTTCACCCAACGTACACGTTCAATTACACCAGCAGAGTGACCATGCGCTGTATCAACAACAATTACGTCAACACCAGCTTCAACTAATGCTTCCACACGACTTGGTGTATCAGCACCTGTACCTACCGCAGCACCAACACGTAAACGGCCAAGATCATCTTTACAACTATTTGGATAGCTCTCAGCTTTGCGGAAGTCAGTTACTGTAATTAAGCCTTTGAGTTCGTTGCTCTCACCAACGACCAAGACTTTTTCAATACGGTGTTTTTGCAATAATGCTTGAATATTTTCTTTAGACTCGCCTTCACGTACAGTTACTAAACGATCTTGGCCTGTCATGATGTTGCTAACAGGTTGTTCTAAATTGGTTTCAAAACGCGTATCACGGCCTGTCACAATACCAACAACCTTGCCGTCTTTAACAACAGGTACACCGCTAATGTTATTAGCGCTGGTAATTGCAATCAGTTCACGTACTGTAGTTTCAGGCGTTACAGTGATAGGATCTTTCACCATACCCGCTTCGAATTTTTTCACACGGCGTACTTCTGCAGCTTGAGCAGCAATATCCATGTTTTTGTGCAAAATCCCGATACCACCATTTTGTGACATAGCAATCGCCATACGTGACTCAGTCACTGTATCCATTGCAGCTGAAACTAATGGGATATTTAAATGAATGCCGCGAGTTAAACGTGTCTTTAAAGAGACATCTTTTGGGAGAACAGTAGAGTAGGCAGGAAGTAATAAGACATCATCGAAGGTTAGCGCTTCTTGAACGATGGTCAGCATAACAATCTCACTGGTAAATTCCGTGAGCTATTATAAACAAATTTCAATGCAATTTTCATATTATCTTTGCCTTTTTCAGCAATAGATATCGGCCTGTACTAAATAATTCCCGCTTAATTATACTTTTAGCTCTATTTTTAGCTTTTATCTTTTTATAACCCAGAACTTCATCTGGGTTAATTATTAGAAATAATATTTAGATTTATGCAGGACAACTAAAAACTTGTTCTGTCATTAAATCTACGCCGCACGGCAATGTCTCAATCCAGTCTAAAAACTGATTGACCATTTCTTTTCCCATAAATGGACTACCATGCTGTGGAACGATCATTTCGATATCCATCTGGCGGACCATATTGACCCACAAACGGATAACCTTATTGGAACACATATAGCGTTGGTGAAAAGCCTTCATTTTCATGACGTGCGTATCGAAATCTTTTAAAGGCTGATTAGCATCTTCAACAATTGAGGCACCCATATCGCCAGAAAATAAAATCTTAGCAACTGGATCATAAAACTGAAAATTACCCACCGAATGTAAGAAGTGAGCGGGAACTACCACAAGCTTGGATTCTCCTAGAGCAATCACTTGGCCGCGGTCAGGTAATTCAATAAGGCGATCCTCCCAATTCCCTTTCATTCGCTCACTCATAAATGAGGAATTTAGGTGCGGTAAAAAACGTGCCCATAATTTTGACGCCACGACTTTAGCATCGGTATAGACTAACCAGCGCGGCATTGAAGTAATAATGTCCGGATCTTGATGAGAGGCCATCACATAGTCCAAATTTTTCAAACGAGTATATTTATTTAATTCCATTGTTAATGGAACATAAGTCAAATCGCCGCCTGGATCGATTACAGCAGCACGCTCATGATCAATAATTAAAAATTGATTGGCTTGAATGCCTTCCCCTTTGACCAAACTGGTAAAACTTATACATTTATGTACACCATTATCAAATAATATCTGCGATGTAGTTTTTTCAAACCCCATATAATTCCCCAAAAAACTTTAAATATTAGATATTTTTATATCCATAATAAAATAATGGGATTCAGCAACTCTTACAATGAATTATTTGATTTTTCTCATAATATTTTAAAATGGATTTTGCTTTTCTTATTTTATAAATGAATCATAATGTTATTTAAAATTAACCCACAATAAATTAAAATAATTCTCATTATCAAATTTACTTTTTGTGCTGCTTAGGCCTCCCATGAATCAACCCTTCCATTTTTCAACTTCAAAAACATTGTTAGCAGTTGCTACTTTTACTTCGATGACAGTAAGTCATGCTGAAGAAATAACAGAACAACAGAATTCGACCAATGTTCTACCCACAATTTCTGTTCAAGCGCAAAAAGAAAGCTCTTCACCCTATGTCGCAACGAAAGCTACCTCTGTTTTAAAATCAGATGCTCCTTTATTTAAAACTGCTCAATCAGTTTCGGTGGTGACCCGCGAGCAACTTGATCAGAAACAAGCAAAGACACTTGCAGATGCAATTGAAGGCGTGGCAGGTGTAGGAGCTGGAAAACTTGGTCGTCGTGGTTGGGATGATTTCATTATCCGAGGACAAACTTCTTCTGATCAAATTTTTATAGATGGTTTACGTCAAGCTCAACAAAACACCTTTGTTGCAGCAGAAATATCGGGCATGGATCAAGTACAAATTTTAAAAGGCCCAGCTTCTGTTAATTTTGGATTAGTACAGCCAGGTGGTATGGTCAACTTAGTGACTAAACGCCCTCAAGCTGAAAGCTTTGCTCGGGCCACTATGACTTATGGCAGCTATAATCTTAAGGAAGGGACATTCGATTTAAACTATAGTCCAAATAATAGTGAAAAAGGTGCTTTCCGTTTAAATGGCCGTATTTCTGACCAAGATGACCCGACAGATTATGTGTATTTTAAAAATTACTATATCTCTCCTTCTTATAATTTTGACTTAGGAGATAACACCGACCTTTCTGTCATCGCAAGTTACCAGCACCGCGAATATATTCGTCAGCAAGGCTTACCTGTTATTGGAACATTAAAAGACAATCCTAATGGAAGTTTGCCAAAAGACTTATTTATTGGTGAACCGAGTTACGGAGCTTATGATGCCGATGTATTCCGTACAGGTTATAACTTTAGGCATGCTTTTAATAATGGTTGGGAATTTAAGCAAAACTTTGCAATTCAAAAAACAGAAATGATTGGCCCTGCTGTATTTTATAATGGCTGGACCGATAAAAACTATACAACCCTTAAACGTCAAGCCCGCTATCAAGATGTTAGTAACCTAAGTTTCTCAATCGACAATAGTGTCCAAAAGACCTTTCAGTTTGCAGATATGGCACATCAAATAACGATTGGATTAGATGGTCTGCAAGACAAAAATGATTATCTAAATAATCGCTGTTCTGCCACAAATTTAAATCTCTATTCACCAGAATACGGCACTACAGTCACTTGTCCAGAAAAAGTCACAAACCATGATATTAACCGCCTAAAGTATATGGGGTTATATTTACGTGACCGCATTCAGATTAATGACCAGCTCGTTTTAAATCTTGCGGGTCGCCAAGATTGGGCGCAAACCCAAACTGTAGATTTAGTTAAAAATACCAATACTAAAAAATCAGAAGAAGCTTTTACAGGTAACGCCTCATTGTTATATACAATTAATGATGTCGTGGCGCCTTATGTAAGCTATGCAACCTCTTTCTTCCCAACAAGTGGGTCAGACTCTGCCGGAAATACCTTTGATCCTGAAAAAGGCAAACAGATTGAAGTCGGAATGAAATTGCAAAGTCCTGATCAGCGGATACAAGGTAGCGTTGCTTGGTATGATTTAAAACGTCAAAATGTATTAGTCAACGACCCTACAGACACGACTTTCAAAGTACAACGTGGCGAGCAATTAACTCGTGGTATTGAGACAGAATTAAATGCAGATGTATTAGATGGTTTAAAACTTACGGCGACCTATACTTACACCGCAGATGCTGAAATTAGTAAAGATGCAAACACAAGTAATGTTGGAAAGCCTCTCGATAATATTCCTGAACACGCTTATAGCTTGTCGGCTCGTTATAAATTTGACCCTGCCTCAAAAATTGGTTGGTATGTTGGCGGTGGATTCCGAGGCGAAACATATAAAACTATGGATAAACTAGATGTCCATATTCCAGGCTATACAGTCTTTGACACTGAAGCTGGCTATGACGCTGGACATTGGGGCGCTCAACTTGCGATCCGTAATCTATTCGATAAAGATTATTATGCAGGCGCCTTAAACGAAAATATGGTGACTTTAGGCAATCCACGTCAAATTAACTTTACCGTAAAATTTAACTATTAAAATTACCTATAAAAAACGCACTCGTTATGAGTGCGTTTTTTTGTACGATTTAAAAAATTACTTAGAAGAAATAATGTTGTACCAAAGTAGAGACACCTACAATTAAGAAAATAGCCGCACCAATTTTATGAATGAGTGAGATAGACAAACGTTCAGCCAATTTATTACCAATAAATACAGCTGGCGCATTGGCAATCATCATGCCTAAGGTTGTACCTAGCATCACCCAGAAAATACTATCGTAACGTGCAGCTAAGGCTACTGTTGCTATTTGGGTTTTATCGCCAATTTCAGCCAAGAAAAATAAGATAAAAGTTGCACCAAAAACACCAAATTTTTGCCATTTATTAATACTTGCCGTTTCATCATCTAGCTCATCTGGGATAAGCATCCAGAACGCCATGCCAATAAAGCCAGCGGCAAGTACCCAAACTAAAATTTCGGGACTCAGGACGGTTGTAATCCACTGGCCAAGCACAGCAGAAATACCATGGTTAATTAAAGTTGCTAAAAGAATCGCAATAAGAATAGGGATTGGCTTACGGAAACGGGCAGACAGTAAAAGGGCCAAAAGTTGCGTTTTATCGCCCATTTCAGCGAGGGCAACAATCGAAGTAGAAATCAGAAATTCTTGCATGTCGTTTCTCTGGCTAGCATAAATGCCCATGACCTACCCCTCCTGCTAGCCAAATATCTGCAGAGTGGTAAATCAAAGGTCTTGCCAACTCGGAAACGATGAGACGTTTAAGCTATGATGACCATGTTCTGTTGAACAATTATGTTGATCATCACCTATTCATTCAGAAATGAATAGCGGCTACTCCCCAATGAAGTATGTGCTCATTATATTCGAGCAATTCTATTTTTCAAATAAAAAATTTTATCCATGCCCAAACTAACAATCGCCCTAAGCCCAATAGTAAAGCTAAACAAATACTTAAGTTAATAAACCCTAAATTATTAATACCAGCTACGTGCTGTGATTGAAATTCAAACGGCAAAATAAGCATTGCTACAAATACTTCCAAGCCCATTGCAACGTAGGTCACCCACTCCCAAGGAAAGTGTAAAATACTCACCCACACTCCCATCAATAAAAATACAATCAATAGGATGGGCACCATAATTTTCAAAAATCCTACCATTTATTATTTCTCCTTTACTAATAACGAGAAATTTCTCCGCTCTCGACACTTTTTTCGTCTTTAGATTAACCTAAAACCAAGTAAATTAAATATCAAAATAAAACCCCGCCGAAGCGAGGTTTTAATGATTCATTTCAAAATATTAGATTAATAAAGTACGAATATCTTTAAGAAGTTTCGTAAGTTTATTGGTAAAGCGGGCTGCATCTGCACCATTAATTACACGGTGGTCATAAGACAATGACAATGGCAACATTAAGCGTGGGTCAAAGTCCTTACCATTCCAAACAGGCTGCATCGTTGCAGGTGAAATACCCAAAATCGCAACTTGCGGCCAGTTTACAAGTGGTGTAAATGCTGTACCACCTATTGCGCCTAAACTTGAGATGGTGAAATTCGCACCTTGTAAGTCTTTCGGTGTTAATTTCTTATCACGTGCTTTTTGACCTAACACACCCAATTCAACTGCAATTTGCTTAATTGATTTTTGGTCTGGGTTACGAAGTACTGGCACAGTTAAACCATCAGGTGTTGCTACCGCAATTCCCATATGGATTTCATTGCGCAAGAGCACTGATTTACCGTCATCAGATAGATGGCCTGCGAACTCACGCTCTTCTTTCAACAAATGCGCAACCGCTTTGATAATGAATGCCATAATCGTCAGGCTGATACCTTCTTTTTTGAAGTTACCTTTTAGCTCATTACGCCAATCTTCTAACTCAGTAATATCAGCAAGGTCAAACTGAGTTACCTGTGGAATAAAGTTGTTCAACGACAATTGCGGAATTGATACTTGCTGCAAACGCGTCAGTACTTTTTCTTCCACGCCACCAAATGCTGTAAAGTCAGGAAGCTTTGGCAAACCTGAAACTGCTGGTGCAGCCGCAGCAACTGGTGCAGCTTGCGGTGCAGTTAAACGAGTCTTCACATACGCAAAGATATCTTCTTTAACAACACGGCCATGTTCGCCAGAAGTCTTAACTTGAGATAAAACTACACCAAGTTCACGAGCAAGCTTACGAACAGCTGGTCCTGCATAAACTTTAGCGTTTTCGGCTTCTTGCTCTTTGGTTAACTTGTCACTGCCAGTCGCTGGAGCAGATACAGCTTGAGTCTGAGCAGGAGTTGCCGCTTTAGGCGCTGCTGCCTGTGGAGCGGGAGCTACCTCTGCTTTTGCCGCTGGTGCAGCAGCAGGTGCTTGGCCTTCAGCTTCAATTGTTGCAAGCAATACACCTTGTGAAACCTGTTGACCTGCCTGTAAGTGAATTGCTTTCACAACACCCGCAACAGTACTTGGAACTTCCACAGTTGCTTTATCTGACTCAACGACAACAAGGCTTTGATCTACATCAACCTTGTCACCAACCTGAACCAAGATTTCAGCAACAACAGCTTTATCAACACCCAAATCAGGAACGTTAATATCAACTGGTCCAGATTGAGTAGCAGTCGATGCTACAGTTTCTTGCTGAGCTGGTGCAGGTGCTGCCGCCGGAGCTGCTGTTGTAGGAGCGGGTTCAGCCGATGCACTAGATGCAGACGTTGTTTTCACTTGAATGAGAACCACGCCTTCTTTAACTGTATCGCCTTCTTTAACTTGAATGCTTTCTACAGTACCCGCAACACTGCTTGGTACTTCTACAGTTGCTTTGTCAGACTCAACCACAACGATGCTTTGCTCAACATCGATTTGCTCGCCAACTTTTACTAAAATTTCACCAACCAGTGCTTTTTCAACACCAATATCTGGAACTTGAACTTCAACCACTTGGCTAGTTGTTGTCGTTGCTGGTTGAGCAGCAGTTGAAGGCTGTTGTGCCGCTGCCGGTGCTGCTGTTTGCTCAGTTGCTGGTGCAGGTTTTGGAGCTTCTTCTGCTTGAGCTGCTGGTGCAGCTCCTTCAGCTTCAAGTTCAAGCAATACCGTACCTTCAGTTACGCTATCACCTTCTTTGATTAAGATGCTTTTTACCACACCTGTTGAAGTGCTAGGCACTTCAACAGAGGCTTTATCTGACTCAAGCAAAACAAGGCTATCATTTTCTGCAATGCTGTCGCCAACTTTTACCAAAATTTCAGCAACAACTGCTTTATCTACACCAATATCAGGGGTCTTAATTTGCATGCTTAGTTCCCCTCACCTGTTTGCGTTTCATTATATTCAGCAACTGCCTGAACTTCTGGATGCGCTTGAGGAGCCCATGCCACTGGACGGTCAGTATCTAACTCAAAGTTAGAAATTGCATCTTTAACTAAACGTGCATCTACTTCACCTTCGTCAGCTAATTTTTTCAAAGTAGCAACAACGATATGTGCAGCATCAACACCAAAGAAACTACGTAAGTTAGCACGTGTATCTGAGCGACCGTATCCATCTGTACCTAATGCAACAAATGGACGACCATCTGGAAGATAAGCACGGATTTGTTCGCTATAAGCACGCATATGGTCAGTTGCTGAAACAACGATACCTTCTGTACCACGTAACTGTTTAGATACCCAAGATTCTTTCACTTCTTCAGAAAGCGGGTGTAAACGGTTGTATTCTTCACATGCCATACCATCACGTGACAACTCATTGAAGCTTGTTACACTCCAAACGTTTGAATGGATTTGGTATTCATCACGTAAGATTTTCGCAGCCTTGATCACTTCGCGAAGAATCACACCTGAACCAAGCAATTGGACAGTTGCTTTTTCATCTTTTTCGAACAAGTACATACCACGTTTAATGCCTTCCTCAGCGCCTTCAGGCATTGCAGGATGCTCGTAGTTTTCGTTCATTACAGTTAAGTAGTAGAACACACGCTCTTGGTTCACATACATACGTTGTAAACCATCATGTACGATTACAGCTAATTCATAACCAAAACATGGATCATAAGATACACAGTTTGGAATCGTGTTCGCCAAGATATGTGAATGACCATCTTGGTGCTGTAAACCTTCACCGTTCAACGTTGTACGACCAGCAGTTGCACCTAACAAGAAACCTTGAGCTTGCGCATCACCAGCTGCCCATGCAATGTCACCAATACGTTGGAAACCAAACATTGAGTAGTACATATACATTGGAATCATTGGCAAGTTATTAGTTGAATAACTTGTTGCCAACGCAGCCCATGCACTCATCGCACCAGCTTCGTTAATCCCTTCTTGTAGCATGTGACCATCACTTGCTTCACGGTAATGCATTAACTGTTCTTGGTCTTCTGGAGTATATTTTTGACCGTGAGCGGCATAGATACCGAGCTGACGGAACATACCTTCCAGACCAAAAGTACGTGCTTCATCTGGAACGATTGGTACTACGCGGTCTTTAATCGCTTTTTCTTTGAGTAAAGAAGCAATTAAACGAACCATCACCATAGTGGTAGATTGCTCTTTTCCACCTGAACCATTTAATACAGCATCAAATACAGATAATTCAGGAATCGCTAAGATTTCACTCTCTTTACGACGTGCAGGTAGGTAACCACCTAACGCTTCACGACGCGCCTTCATGTACTTCATTTCTGGAGAGTTTTCACTTGGACGATAGAATGGAAGCTCTTCTAACTTATCGTCTGTAAATGGAAGGTTGAAACGGTCACGTACATATTTCAAAGAGTCGATCTGCATTTTTTTGATTTGGTGAGTTTTGTTCACCGCTTCAATTTCTTCAGACAAACCGTAACCTTTAACAGTTTTCGCAAGAATAACTGTTGGTTGACCTTTGGCTTTCATTGCTTCTGCATATGCAGCAAAAACTTTGTACGGGTCATGACCACCACGGTTAAGATTATCGATATCTTCATCGCTTAAATCTTTTACAAGTTCCGCAGCTTCTGGGTACTTGCCAAAGAATTTCTCACGCGTATATGCACCACCTTTCACTTGATAGCGTTGGTATTCACCATCAACTGTTTCTTCCATTACCGCTTTTAAAGCGCCTGTGCTGTCTTTTGCAAGTAATGGATCCCAATGACGTCCCCATACTACTTTAATGACACGCCAGCCCGCACCACGGAATAAAGATTCTAGTTCTTGAATGATTTTACCGTTACCACGTACAGGACCATCTAGACGCTGTAAGTTACAGTTAACAACCCAGATAAGGTTATCAAGCTTTTCACGACCAGCAAGTGAAATTGCACCAGTACTTTCTGGTTCATCCATCTCGCCATCGCCAAGATAAGCCCAAACTTTACGATCTTCTTCTTTGATCAAGCCACGATTCATCAAATATTTTTGAATGTGCGCTTGATAAATCGACATGATTGGACCAAGACCCATTGATACGGTTGGGAATTGCCAATAGTCAGGCATTAAATATGGATGCGGATAGCTTGGTAAACCGTTACCGCCAACTTCACGGCGGAAATTACTTAACTGCTCTTCAGTTAA
Source organism: Acinetobacter lactucae (assembly GCF_001605885.1). Lineage (GTDB taxonomy): Bacteria > Pseudomonadota > Gammaproteobacteria > Pseudomonadales > Moraxellaceae > Acinetobacter > Acinetobacter lactucae. The sequence continues at coordinate 326,451 of NZ_LRPE01000039.1, forward strand.
ACGTCCTTCAAGGAATGAACGTGCATAAATACCAGGAGCACAGTGTCCTTGGTAATAAATCATATCTCCGCCAAAACTATTGCTGTTTGCGCGGAAGAAATGGTTAAAACCTACGTCATATAATGTTGCACTTGATGCGAAACTCGCCAAGTGTCCACCTAAATCATCACCTGTTTTATTCGCACGAAGTACCATTGCTAAGGCATTCCAACGAATCAATGCACGAATACGGCGTTCCATATCTTGGTCGCCTGGCATTGCAGGTTGTTCTTCAACAGAAATTGTATTTAAGTAAGGTGTATTGAGACGTTGAATTGGAACATGCTTAGCAATTGCTTGTTGGTAAAGTTTTTCCAACAAGAATGCCGCTCGTTCAGTTCCCATATGTTGTAAAACTGAATCGAATGCATCTTGCCATTCTTGGGTTTCTTGTGCGTCGGAGTCACCGTAAAACGCCATAATTCACCTGTTCCTTGTTCTCTAATCTACTTTGTATTTTTACCACGTTTTACCCCTTTCAAGTTATTGCCTCGGGTGAATGTGAGGGGGCCCTATTATTTTCTGAATGAATAGTCATTGACCGAGCATTAAACAAAATAACAAAAAAACGCCAATAATGGCGTTTTTTTATACAATCTTTGCGTTAAAAAAGGTTTAGGCTTAGTTTTAGATTCATAAATTTAATAACTTCACCCTTTTAACTATGCTTTTATGGAAGCATTGCCAAGTAAGTAGTTGGGTTTTTACGTTGACCATCTTTTACTACTTCATAGTGCAAATGTGGACCAGTACAGCGACCTGTACACCCTACATTAGCAATATGCTCACCTGCAGATACTTGGTCGCCTACACGCACCATTAGACGTGAAGCATGCGCATAACGCGTTAAATAACCGTTACCATGGTTAATTTCAACATATTGACCATAGCCAGTACCCCAACCAGATTTAGTTACTATACCTGGGCCTGTAGCATAAATTGGTGTGCCACTCGGAGCCGCCATATCCAAACCGCCATGATGTTCTGCGCGACCACCCATGGTGCGACCACCAAAGTTCGAAGAAACTCGTACTGTATCAGGAAGAGGATGAGAAACTAACCAAGAGTAAGGATTTGAAGAAGAGGCTTTAAATGAATTTTTTGCAGTCGTACTACCGTACTTCTTTGCGAGCGACTCATTGTTGAGTTCAACTGGTTTTTGGCGTAAGGTCACTGAAACTTTCGCACTCGCCGGAAGATCTAAATCATCGGGATGAGTATATGAACCTTGAGATAATGTTTTTGATAGTTGTTCCAATCGATCTGAGTCAGTAGATTGGTTAATTGTTTGATAATCTGCAAAAGCAACTGATGCTGCCGAAGCGGCAAGTGAAAACGCTAATAAAATACGACGCGTGTGCATAAAAACCTCTTGAAACTGTTCTTACTCAAGTTCCTTATGATCTCTTCCTTGATATCGATTGAAATGAACGCTTAAGATTAAGACAAGAATCTATCCGAGAATGACCATGTCTAAACCCGATAACGTTTTTCAACAAACCGGAAAACACATAAAAACAGGAAACCTTACGTTTCTAACAACGCAAGTCGCGCAATGGCAAAGACTTACGAAAATTATCCAACCCTTATTGCCCCAACCGGAACAATGGCAGGTCGTGTGTTATCAAAATGGTTCTTTAATCATTACTGGTGAAAATCAAGCGATGATCAGTCAACTCAGTTACTTACAGAACCAATATGTATCTAAATTATCTCAGCTTGAAGGGTTAAAAGACTTACAAAGAATTCAGGTTCGTTTGAGAAACAAAAATATTTCCAATGCACCCTCATCTGAGCCATCTAAACCCATCCCCCCGGAAGCACAAGAAATGTTACGTAGTGCAGCCGACTTCGTGAGCGACCCTAAGCTTAGCCAAGCTTTACTACGTTTGGCAAGCAATAAAAAATGACGAGCTTTCTATTTCTTAATTAGAATCATTATTATTATGTGATAAGAATCACAATTTTTAATGTTACATTATAACGTAGCCAAGTAAAGACAATGACTTATGTCACGCTGACATATGGAATTGGACACTGACTCTCGTCATCAAATGTTACAATTTCATAATTACTCGGATCACTTTGAACATTGCGTAACAACTGATTATTTAAAGCATGTCCTGATTTGTAGCCATCGAACTTGGCAATAATTTGATGACCAAGCAAATACAAATCACCTACTGCATCTAAAATCTTATGTCTGACGAATTCATCGGCGAAACGTAAGCCTTCTTCATTGACGACCCCTGTATCATCTACACCAATTGCATTATCTAAGCTTGCACCTAACGCTAAATTATTGGCTTTCAGGTAGTCTAAATCTTTCATGAAACCAAAAGTACGCGCTTCACTAACTTCATAAACAAAAGTTTCAGTCGAAAAGTCAATCGTCGCAGATTGATATTCTTTAGCAAATGCAGGATGGTCAAAATCAATTGTAAAATTTAATTGAAAACCATTATGCGGTCTAAAAATTGCTTTTTTATCATCAATGAGGGCTTCAACTGGTTTTAATATTTTTATAAATTTTTTCGGTGCATCCAGCTCACGTAATCCACCTTGCATTAAAAGGTAAATAAATGGGCCGGCACTTCCATCCATGATTGGAACTTCAGAAGCAGACACTTCAACAATCAGGTTATCAATTCCTAAACCTGCAATTGCACTCATTACATGCTCAATTGTTCCAACTTTTATATCTCCAGTGACTAAGTTGGAGCACATAAAAGCTTCTTGAATCAATAATGCATTGGCAGGTATATCGACTGGTGGATCCAAATCGATACGGCGAAATACAATACCTCCATCCACGGTATGTGGAATGAAATTGATCATCACTTTTTGACCGCTATGAAGACCTATTCCACTCGCTTTTACCACACGACTGAGAGTACGCTGTTTCACCATGCTTTGTAACTTCTTTTTTAAAACCGCTATACGTTAGCATATTTAGTCATTGATCAAAAATAAAAAAAGGCAGTGTTTAAACACTGCCTTTCATTAAAACTAACGATAATTTACTTACGTTGCTGATTTTTCAAGTAATCTTGAATACTCATTGGAGAAGAACGTGGTGTAGAACTTGCTGTACTACTTACTTCATTATCAGCATTTTGACGCTTATTGATGGCAGGAACATCATCTTCATCAACAGATTGAGCTGACTGACTCGATGCATGGCTTACCGTATTACGTTTTCTCGGTTCAGCATCTGCTGCATTACGAGTTAAACCAGTTGCAATCACTGTTACGCGTAATTCATCACGTGCATCTGGATCAAATACTGTACCGTAGAAGATTTCGCCTTCATCAAGGTCAACAATCTGGTTTACCACGTCAGTAATAATTTCTGTCTCACGCAACGTAATGTCATCACCACCAGTAATGTTAATTAACACGCCTTTGGCATTAATAATATTTACGTTATCAAGTAATGGACTGCGAATTGCTTGTTCAGCAGCTTGACGCGCACGATCTTCGCCACGACCTAAACCAGCACCCATCATTGCGTAACCGCGAGTACTCATTGCAGTTTTCAAATCGGCGAAGTCAAGGTTAATGTGACCACGGTTAACAACCAAGTCAAAGATACTACGTACAGCGTTTAACAATACATCATCAGCTTTTTTATAAGCATCTTTCATTGAAATATCGCCATATACGCTCAATAAGCGCTGGTTAGGGATAATAATCAATGAATCAACATGAGCTTCAAGTGCTTCAATACCACGTTCAGCAGATTTTAAACGGCGACGGCCTTCAAAGTTAAATGGCGTTGTAACCACACCAACAGTCAAAATACCCATTTCTTTGGCAACTTCAGCCACAACAGGCGCTGCGCCAGTACCCGTACCACCACCCATACCAGCGGTAACGAAAACCATATCGGTACCTTCAAGGTGGTGACGAATGATTTCACGGCTTTCTTCTGCTGCAACTTGCCCTACTTCAGGATTAGCACCAGCACCTAAACCACGTGTACTTTGCTCGCCTAACTGAATTTTGAAAGGTGCATTCATACAGTCCAGTGCTTGTTTGTCTGTATTGGCACAAACGAATTTAACACCTTGAATATCAGACTGCACCATATGTTGAACGGCATTACCGCCACCACCACCTACACCAAATACAGTGAAACGGGCTTGACCGTTGCCATCGTTTAGTTCATCTTCTATAAATTCAAATGAGGCCATGACCTTTAGGGTTCCTAATACATTATGGCAGTCACTTCAGCCCGTATACTGCCTTGATTTTCAAAAATAACTAATTTTAAGAATGCTGTGCAATACCAACCTTGTCAAGTACAGCGGTTTTCTCTTACAACTTCCTAACAATTCTACCAATAAATACATACATCCTAAAAAATGGCTTTTAACTTGCTATTAAACGCATTCCAGCCATTTACCATTCGTTCCCATACCGAACGGTCATTTGCCTCTTCAGGCTCTTCAACAGCATCTTGCAACTCACTTTGGCTAAACATGAGCAAACCAGCTGCTGTTGCATACATAGAACGACGTAAGGCTGCTTGATGTTGATCATCAGCATAAACCTGTAACGGCGGATTACCCAAATGTGCAGATACACCCAACATACGACGAGCTAAACTCACCATACCTTCTATTTGACAAGCATCCCCTGTCAATACTACCCCATGGTATAAACCATGAATTGCACCGCTTTGTTCGAGTTCATCGCGAATCTGGCTAAAGATCTCTTCATAACGGGCAATAATAATTTCTGACAACTCAATTCGGCTAATGGTTTGAGGGCCATCAATTCCTTCTACCTGAATCATGTGATCAGGCTTAACAGCACTTAAATCGACACAACCATGCAGAATTTTAATTCGTTCAGCTTCTTCTGTCGTGGTTTGCAATACAGCAGCAATATCACGTGTAACGTGTTCACCACCGCGTTGCAATGTACGTGCTAGAGCCAAACGTCCATCTAGATAAACAGCAAGATTGGTAATGCCTGCGCCAATATCAACCAGACAAACACCATACTCTTTTTCATCTTTCAGCAAGCTTGCCTCAGCGGTTGCCAGACAAGACACCACCATTTTTTCAACCCCGATATTTGCGCCTTTCATAGCACGATCAAGGTTTTGCATAGTCGCTATAGGCATCATCATGAGTTGATAATGTCCAGTCATACTATGGGCAGTCATATTAATTGGATTCTGCACCCATTCAGCAGAATCACCCAGTTCAAAGCCTAACGGCACTGCACTTGCTAAATAGTAATCAGAAGTCACATGACTTGCTTTTGCCAATTCTAACGCGCGCACGACTTCATTTGTTGTAATCACATGTGCTGGATTAGATACTGGTGTGCGACCAGAGGCATAAAAACTTTGCAACTCGGTACTCGGAATCGATACCCATGCGCTATGAATGCGACATTCGGCCATATTTTCCGCTTCAGCAACAGCATTTTTAATCGCAGCAATGACTTTATCGAGGCTTACAATTTTTCCTTTATTCATGCCTCGATTGCGAGCAGTTGCCATACCGATAACTTGAATGTTATCCGGCGCATGAATTTTTCCAATCAAAACTGAAACTTTATGCGTCCCAATGTCAATCGCAACAACTGAGGGAACAGCTTCACTCATCACTCATACCATTTCTTTGTTGTTTAATACCAGGCAAATTGCCTATTTTAAAGCCACGTATTATGGCTTTGCTTTTGTTCCACCTGCAATGCTTGTGTCATCACTCGTTACAACAAACTGACCATTCACAATTTTAGGTGGTGTTGCGTTCTTCCATTGAATAGATAATCCATTACGATATCGCAAATCAATGGCTGATATTTTCGACCACACCGGTTTTAAGTCAGATTGTGCCAGATGACTTAAACGTTGCAACTTATTCATTGTTTGATCTTGGTCAACAATAATACGTAAACCTGAGTCAAACTGCATAAACCAAGTCATTCGCTCAGTTAGATATAACTCTTTTAAGCGTAAATTGACAGGATGGAATAATTGATTAATTTCATTATAGCGTCGCATCATCATTTTTGACTGACTTACCGGCCCATGAAGCAACGGAAGTTCAGGATGAATTGTTGGCTCCGCCTCACTAAATACATCGCCTCCATCGCTTAACAAGCGACCTGTTCCCCAACGGGCGATAGCATGTCGAGGCATGACACGAACACGAATACCATTGGGCCAAGCACGAGATACAACAACCCGGTCTACCCATGAAATTTCTAATGTTTTGTCACGAATTTGTTCTAAATCAGATGTGAAATAATTCGCTTTTATAGTTGGAGCAACATGTTGCATCACTTGTTGTGTTTCAACTGACGTCGTTGAACCTACAACTTCTAGCTTTGCAACTGTCGCATCTGTAATAACTTTATATAACCCATAAATTCCGACTGCCAGCACCACAAAAGCAATAACCAACAGCACCCATCCACCAGCATTCGCAAGTTTCTGCTTACGCGTAGGCGGTTTATCATGAATAGAGGTGATGGCCGCACGTTTACGGCGCATGGAAGCCGGAAGTTGTGCCATATTTAAGCCGTACCTTCCAATGTTTGCTCAAGAATTGCAACACACAATTCATCAAAGCTATAACCCACAGCTTTAGCAGCTTTTGGAACTAAAGAGTGGCTAGTCATACCCGGAACAGTATTTACTTCTAAAAGCCAGAAATTGCCTTGCTCATCCTGCATCGCATCAATACGGCCCCAGCCTTCTGCGCCAACAGCCTGAAAAGCACGTAAACACAATGCTTGTAGGTTTTTCTCTTCTGCCTCACTGAGACCACAAGGAATACCATACTCTACATCATTACGTTGATATTTCGCTTCATAGTCATAGAAAGCAACATCTGCTGGTGGTTGCAAACGAATAACCGGTAAAGGCTGTCCATTTAGGAATGAAATTGTGAACTCACGACCAGTGATCCACTTTTCTGCCATCACCACAGCATCGTGCTGAGTCGCTTTCTCAATTGCAGCTGCAAAATCTTCTGCTTTCTCAACCTTACTCATGCCGACACTCGAGCCTTCATGTACAGGTTTAATAATGACAGGTAAGCCTAACTCAGCAATCACCGCATCTAAATCTGTTTCTTTAGTAATAATGCGATATGGTGCTGTAGGTAAATCGCTACCTTGCCAAATTTGCTTGGTTTTAACTTTATCCATACCAATGGCAGAACCTTGCACACCTGTTCCGGTATAAGGCAGGTTTAACCATTCAAGCACACCTTGAATCTGGCCATCTTCACCACCGCGACCATGCAATACAATAAATGCACGATCATAATTTACAAGTTCAGTCACACTGCGGTCTTGCGGATCAAATGCTTCAGCCTGCACACCTGAACGTAACAAAGCGTCCAAAACTGCCTGACCACTATCCAAAGACACAGCACGCTCAGCCGATTTCCCACCAAACAGCACGGCAACTTTGCCGAATTTTGTAGCATTTGACACGTTTAAATCCTTAACCCGATAATTCAATACTTTTTGTTTATTTCACATACAAATGGTGTTGTGCAAGTTCTACTGAAATCGCTCCCACGTTACCCGCACCTTGCGTTAATAACAAGTCATTTGGTTGTAACACATTTTTCATGATGTTTTGCAAATTACCTTCAACCGGATCGACCAAAATCGGTTCCACTTGTCCACGTAAACGAATACTACGCGCCAAAGTACGGCTGTCTGCACCCACAATAGGCTTTTCACCAGCAGGATAAACTTCCAACAATAATAGTTGATCGACTTGAGAGAGCACTTCAATGAAGTCATCAAAACAATCGCGAGTACGAGAGTAACGGTGTGGCTGAAACAACATAACCAAACGACGGTCCGGATGGCTTTGACGTGCAGCTTTAATGGTTGCTTCTACTTCTTTCGGATGGTGTCCATAGTCATCAACTAATTTAACGTTGCCATCAGCAAGTTCAAATTCACCCTGCACTTGGAAGCGGCGACCTACACCACTAAATCCTTCTAATGCACGGCTAATTGCATCATCAGAAACACCTTCATCTGTTGCAACACCAATTGCTGCCAAGGCATTTAAAACATTATGTAAGCCTGGTTGATTAATTGTTAAACGCAATGGTTCACGGCCTTTACGCAACACAGTAAAGTGCGAACGCATACCATCTTGTTCAATATCAACTGCGCGAATGTCATTATCTTCATTAAAACCATAAGTAATGACCGGGCGGCCTACACGCGGTAGAATTTCACGAATGTTCGCATCATCACCACAAACTACAGCTAAGCCATAAAATGGTAAGTTATGAAGGAACTGTACAAATGTATCTTTTAATTTATCAAAGCTACCTTCATAGGTATCCATATGGTCAGCATCGATATTCGTTACAATCGCTGCCATTGGTTGTAAATAAAGGAAAGATGCGTCTGATTCATCAGCTTCAGCTACGATGAAACGGCTTTCACCTAATGCCGCATTTACGCCTGTACTGTTAAGTAAACCACCAATAACGTAAGTTGGATCAAGGTTTTCTTCAGCCAACATGGTCGTCAAAAGACTTGTAGTTGTGGTTTTACCATGTGTACCTGCTACAGCAATACCATGACGATAACGCATAAGTTCGCCTAGCATCTCTGCACGACGTACAATTGGAATACGCTGTTCAATCGCAGCTTTAATTTCTGGATTTTCCGGATCAATTGCTGTAGAAACTACAAGCACATTAGCATTTTTAATATTTTCCGGTTGATGGCCAATATAAACTTTAATGCCATTTTTCTCTAATTGTTCTGTAGTTTTAGACGCTTTAATGTCTGAACCGGAAATTTTATAGCCTTGGTTACCCAAAACCTCTGCAATGCCACACATCCCAGCGCCACCGATCCCCACAAAATGAATGTGTTTGATACGGCGCATTTCAGGCACTTTAATCAGTTTTTTTGCTTGGTTCGCAGCTGTTGATGGAGACATAGTAAATCCGATTACATTTTTTGGATAAGATCAACCACATGCTGAGTCGCATTTGGTTGGGCATGTTGACGCGCTTTCACTGCCATTTCTGTAAGTAATTGGCGGTTCATCAGCGAAGTGAACAATTCATTTAAAACATCTGGTGTCATGGTCGATTGCTGGCAAATTTTCGCAGCACCGACATCGGCCAGAAATTTGGCATTTGCAGTTTGATGGTCATCAACTGCTATAGGGAGTGGTACAAAAACTGCGGCCACCCCTGCTGTTGCAACTTCTGTTACCGTAAGTGCTCCAGCTCGACAAATAATTAAATCCGCTTCACTATAAGCCTTTGCCATATCTTCAATAAACGGCAAAACATGTACGGCTAAATGAGCTGGTGCATCTGCATAAAGTGCTTGAGTTGCCTCAACTTGTTGCTGACCACACTGGTGAAAAATATTGAGTGGAACTTGTAATTGTTTTAATGCTGGAGGTAAGCGCTCATTGAGTGCTTTGGCACCTAAAGATCCGCCCACAATTAAAATATTTAACGGCTTACCCACTTGCTCGCGCTCATCATAGCGCCACTTTGGGCTTAAAATATCCGTGATTTCACGACGCACAGGGTTTCCTGTGGTTACAACTTTTCCACCAGCAGGAAAGGTATTTGGAAATGCTTCGCACACCACTTTAGCAACACGAGATAACTGTGCATTGGTAAAACCTGCAACTGCATTTTGCTCGTGAATAAGTACAGGAATACCTAATAAACGTGCAGCTAGACCACCCGGTCCCGCCACATAACCGCCAAAACCTGCAACTGCATCAACTTTAAGCTGCTTCATATAGCGCATTGCACTAAAAGTAGCTTTTAGAATTTTAAAAGGTGCAGCAACTTTACGGACTAATCCATTGCCACGAACACCTTGGATATCAATTTGATATATTGGAATATTTTGATCTTTTAATAACCGATTTTCCATACCTGTTGGCGTGGCTAACCATGAAACCTGACAACCTTGTTGTTGAAGTTGTTTGGCTACGGCGAGGGCTGGGAAAACATGTCCACCTGTACCGGCAGCCATCATCATGACATGTTTGGGTTTGCTTTGCTGTGAATCGGTCACGGTCTAATTCTTCAACTCAAAAAACAATGGAAATTGTCATCTATTTTTGTAGCCGTTTATTTTAATCCTAAAGCTTCATTAACGAAAAGCTAATTTCACTCGTTTATAACAGAAAGATGTGCTTTTTTGAAAATATGCCTACAAAGCTGTGGTGTATTTAGTATTGTTATTTTATTAATTCATATATTTTCAGGTGATTTCCCATAAATACCTTAGAAAACCACCTGAAATAACGAGTTAAGCTGAACGACCAGCTTCTAATACATCAAATAGATCGTCTGCAATTGATGTACCAAATTGAGCATCAATTTCACGAATACAGGTTGGGCTAGTGACATTAATTTCAGTAACATAATTACCAATTACATCTAAACCAACAAAAACCAAACCTTTTTCGCGTAAGAAAGGACCGATCTTAGCCGCGATCAGCTTATCATTTTCGGTAAGCGGACGCGCTTGGCCTAAACCGCCTGCCGCCAAGTTACCGCGCACTTCACCATTTTGTGGAATACGAGCTAAACAGTAAGGAATAGGCTCACCGTTTACCATTAAAATACGCTTATCCCCTTCTACAATTTCAGGAATGTAGCGCTGTGCCATAATTGGACGTGTACCAAGCTCTGTCAGCATTTCTAGAGTAGAACCAATATTTACACCGTCTTGGTATAAACGGAAAATACCCATACCACCCATACCATCAAGTGGCTTAACAATGACATCGCCATGTTCTTTAATAAATTCACGGATTAAACTTTGTTGCGATGTCACAAGTGTAGGTACTTGTAGTTCTGGAAATTGCGTTGCAAAAAGTTTTTCATTGCAATCACGCAATGACTGAGGCTTATTAATAATCCATGAACCTTCGCGCTCAGCTTGCTCAAGCACATAAGTCGTGTAGACAAAGTTCATATCAAACGGCGGATCTTTACGCATGAGCACAACATCGTAAGCCGCGATAGATTCTTTTTTCTTTTCGCCTAGCTCATAGTAATGGTTGTAATCTTCGAACACCTTTAACGGTGAAATGAGACCGTAAGCTTTTCCTTGATCGATATATAAATCTTGTTGTAATGCATAACCTAATTCATGTCCACGACGGCTCGCCGCCCACAACATTGCCATGGTTGAATCCTTTTTAAGGTTTACGGTTTCAATCGGATCCATGACGACAAGTACACGCATGCTCAAGCTCTTCTTAAAATTTAAATTAGCATGAGTATAACTGAGATTTTTCACTGGTTTTTCTTAATTTCAGTAAAACCTTATCAGTTATTTCTTTATCTTGAATTAAGATAAATTCAGTTAAACTATGCTCATAAAATATTATTTTTAAAGGCTAAACATGAAACTTTATCGCTATTTAACTGGCCCGGATGATTCTGCATTTTGTGCACGAGTGACTAAAGCACTGAATCATGGTTGGGAATTATATGAAGCACCCACTATGACCTTTAACGGCACGCATGTCATTGTGGGACAAGCAATTTGCAAAACAATTGATGAAAATTATGATCCAGAACTGGATATTTTAGATGTTCTCAAAAATAACGCGTAATTCCAGAAGGGTGCTTTTAATCGACAAAAGTCCCCTTTAAAACCTAATTAACAAGAAAAACTAATGAGTCAACTCATAGAATTTGTTTAATTTTCTAATTAACTTACCAAAAATCAGTTATTAAAAAATAAATATGTCATTTTTTAAGGTAATATTTCTTTTATTCTAAACAATTAAATGATTATAATTATCATTTATACTTTTATTTTTGTTAATTGACTTTATTTTTATGTTAAGTATTTCTACACCATCTCCCCAAATGAAGCGTCTTTTTCCACTGAGCTTACTCAGTTTAATGATCTTGCATATTCAAGGTGCCTATGCAGAAGATGTGACTGACTCATCAAAAGTCGCCGCTACCATGCCCACCATAAAAATTGAGGCCATGAGTGAACTCGACCCGATTAAAAGTTATATCGACTATGACAAAGCCAATGTCACACGTAATGGTTTAGACAAAAAAGATATCCCTCAAACCGTTGATACCATTGATGTTCAGAAATATAAAATTTATGGATCGAATGATTTAAGCGTGATGTTGCAAGGCACCCCTGGCGTATCAACCAGTTACGATATGCGCGGTGATGGGATCACGATTCGTGGTTTTGGTGCTGATACAGGTGATATTTACCGCGATGGCATACGTGAAAGCGGACAAGTACGTCGTAGTACAGCAAATATCGAACGTATTGAAATTTTAAAAGGCCCCGCCTCTGTTTTATATGGCCGTAGTGCTGGCGGCGGGGTTGTGAATATGGTGAGTAAGTTCGCCAATTTTGACTCTAAAAGTTCAGTTGGTGCGTATGCTGGTTCATATGATAACTACGGAACAACGGCTGACATCAACCAAGTACTTAATGACAATCTAGCAATACGTTTAACTGGAGAATATGGCGAGTCAGGCAGCTTCCGCTCTGGCATTGAAAATAAGATTGAAATGTTTTCACCAAGTTTTACTTATAAAAATGATGATGGAACGCTTACTTGGACCACACAATATACGTATGACAAATTAGGTCGTGTACCTGATCGTGGTCCAGCATATGAAAACTTGCCTGCGGGAACTTCAATTAAAATGGGATTTGCGCAAGACGGCGACTATGTTGATGATATTTTGCAAGTTGTGCGTACTGATGTGAATTATCAATATGCGCCTGATTGGAACTTCCACTGGGCAGCAAGTTATCGACAAGCAGAACAGAACTTTGATCACTTTTACTTTGGAACTTATTGTGGGTTAGATGGAAACGACCTAAAAGGTAAAGAATGCAACACTAAAAAAGGCTACATCAATCAAATTTACTACTGGCAACAAACCAGCAATAAAACCACCACCAATACATTTGATATTAAGGGCAAGTTCAAAACAGGTTCGCTTGAACATCAAATCATGATGGGTACAGACTGGACTTATGAACAACGAGAACCACGCTTAGCAAATGAAGCTCAGAATGGTTCTATTTACGGCTACGTTAATCCATTCACAGGCGAACGTGAATATAGCCGTGGCAATGGCCCATTAAAGATGAGACAGCATAACTATAATGAAGGCACAACTTACGGCGTATTTATTCAAGATTTAATTGGTCTAAATGACCAACTTAAACTCATGATGGGTGTGCGCTACGATTACTTTGACTTTTCAACCACCAACAAGCTGACTAAAGAACACCGTAATGTAAAAGATGGCAGCTTTAGCCCAAATGTTGGTTTGGTATGGCAACCGCTTCCTGAACATAGCTTTTATACGTCTTACTCTAAGAGCTTTGCACCGTTTGGTGGACAAATGGGTGTTAACCAAGTTACTGGAAGCACCGATGTCACAAAAATGGATAAAGAGCCTCAATATAACGAGCAATATGAAGTTGGGGTAAAAAGCGAATGGTTAGATAATCGTTTAAATACTCAATTTTCCGTCTTTGATATTCGTAAAAATAATATCCTCTATAAACCAAAACCTGATGAACAACCAGAGGTATGGGCAACTGCGGGACAGCATCAATCACGTGGTCTCGAATTTAGCTTTATTGGTCGTGTACTTGATAATGTCTTTGTTCGCGGTGGTTATGGCTACACAGATGCTAAGGTAAAAGAAGACAAACAAAAGCCTGAACAAGAAGGCAACTATTTAGCCAACACATCTAAAAATACGGGTAATTTATTTGTTCGTTATTTACCAACCGAGCAGTGGTATACAGAGGTGGGGGTAACCTATGTAGGTTCGTATTATCCAAATATTAATAATCAAGTAAAAATGGAAGGCTTTAACCGTGTTGATGCAGCGATTGGTTATAGTGCAGATCCATGGAATGTCACACTTGCGGTAAATAACCTTACCAATAAAGAGTACTGGCGCTCAGACAGCATGCCAGGCACTCCACGTAATGTATTATTGCGTTTGAATTATCAGTTTTAAGTAAATATTAAAAAAGCATACCCCTATTTAGGGGTATGCTTTTTTATTTTTAAATACCATATTTCTCGCGATAAGCTTGCATATTTGCTAACGCTTCTTTTTCGCCTTTGGGATGACTGAACAAGGATGCAAAGAGAAATTAGGCATGATGCTAGAGTGTAAAAAGTGTGATGAGAAAGATTTCGTAGATTCACGATTATGTTAAATGAACTATTAAATAAGGCTAAACTCTAGATAGATCAGCACTGTACTTTTTAAAATTAAAAGTCATATACCAATTGGCATTTGCTGTGATTTCTCACCAACCCTTCAGTTTGTCGTTTAGTTACTTCAACTTCTATACATTAAAATTTAAATCATCAATACCTGATAATTCTAAAGTTATTGATGATTTAATTAGACCATTTCATAGTCCAAGAACTATGATTAGAGCTATTTTTTAAATGGCCACAACAACTGCTTGAAATATCGATTCGATATAGGGGTACGAATGCCCAAACTATCTGCAGAAACTGCTTTTTCTTCGTAGTGAAAAGTGCCAAAAATATGATCCCAAATCACAAAAACCTCGGCAAAATTTTTACTGCCAAAGCCCTGTTTATGGTGCCAACGATGTACTTCAGCAACAGCAAATACATGTTTTAATGGCCCTGCCCGATAGTCTAAGTTGGCGTGTTGAAAACTTAAATGTACCGCAGTAAAGGTTAGCCAACAACCTATCAGCAAGGTTGGTGCCCCTAATATCGTTAACACCAATAAACTAGGTGTTGCTAGTGCAATCGCACTAAATGGATGACGTTTTTCACCATTTAACCAATATAAGCGTTTAGGTTGATGATGAATGGCATGTAATTTCCACAACCAGCGCCGACGATGACTCAGTTTATGCATATACCATAAACCAAAATCGATAATTATTCCCACCAGTAAAAATTGTACCCATATTGGCCATTGAATAGGCCATAATTTAGAAAAAAACTCGAACTTCAGGATAAATTGTAAAATTGTTGCGGTTATTAGAATAAGTGCTACATTAAAAATCGCATGAAAAATGTCAGTGAATGTATCCTCTTGATCATGTAACCATTTTTGCTGATATGGCAAAAAGCGCTCTAACATTGCAACCATAGCGCTAATGGATACAATGCATACTAGTGCGGATGGCCAATAGGGTATTTTTTGATAAGCCATCAATAATACTATTGCTAAGGTCGTAACAGATAAAATCGGATAACTCAAATAACGTATTAAAAAATGACTATACTTTAGCATGATGATGTCCTCTATTTAGATTGATCACTACCATGCAGGATTGTTTGATGTTTAAATTGAATAAAACGGCTATATTTTATTTAAAAAGTGAACTTACTTAAGATTCAGGCAACAAGATCATCTTGTTTTGAATGTTTTTGATAGCCGAAGGTTGTATGCCAAACATTTGCATACAGGTTCTAGAAAAATGTGCTTGATCGGTAAAGCCACTCTGATACGCTGCTGCAGTTAAATTATTTTCTTCATGTAGATTTTTAAGTGCAATAATCAAGCGTAACCACTTGCGATAACTACGTAATGAAATACCAAAATGGGAATTGAACCAGTGTGCTAGACGACTTTCAGATAAGTGATGTAACGCTGCCAGCTCCTGACGTGAAGGAACATAATTATATAATAGATGTTGATAGATATAGTCATTCATTAATTGAGCACGTTCACTAGCTACCATACAATCAAAATAGCACTGTAATTGAGCAAAGGCTTTGGTAATATTAGTATGCAAAAAATAAAGCCGCAATTGCTCCAGAAGCGTTGTTGGCAGTATTTGTATCTGAGAAGTTGAGGCAAAAAATTGATGTATAGCCTGCCCTAAATAATAAGTTCCATCCAAATAAATCGAGCAATACTTGCCTTTCTGTAACTGATGCACAGTATTTGCTGGAATGAAAAAACCCCTACCCGTATATAACTGCTCGTATCCAATAATCTGCATAGATTGTAGTGAATCGAGGGGAAAAGTGATCTGATGCGCAAGATGTCGATGTGGTCTGTTATCTCCTGCTTGTCCACAAAAATAACCGTAACCCAAACCAATAGCCATCTGACCTTGCCAATGTGATGACTGCTCTTTTTTTCTCATGTTTATATTTTACAAGATTAACGCTAAAATTGAATGCTTTATAAAGATATTTAAATAATTCAGTTACATTAGTATTGAGATGAAACATATAAAATTTAAAAGTCCTCAAAAATAAAAACTTGATTTCTTTTAATTTAAGAAATTCTAGAGTTAACATAATGCAGTCATACGAAATTCTTTTTAAATCAATTTCTTATTTCACTTACTTAAACCCAGTCACACTCATTGGGCTTTTTCACGTTCCACGACTATGATTCAACCCATTTTTTACAAATTTAATGAGATCTACTCAACAATTTAATCCTCTGATAAATGAAAAAGGAAGCCATCGCTTCCTTTTTTCAATTCAATATAGACTTAGATGCCGTATTTCATACGGTAGGCTTCCATTTTCGCCAAAGCTTCACTTTCACCTTTGGCTTCCAAATAATCCATTAAATCTTTCATGGTAATGAGTGCGTGTACAGGAATTTCTAACTCTTTTTGAACTTCTTGAATTGCAGAAAGCTCACCTTGACCACGTTCTTGACGATCTAGCGCAACTAATACACCAGCGATAGTTGCACCAGCATTTTTCAAAATCGTTACGACTTCACGAATAGCAGTACCTGCGGTAATTACGTCATCAATAATCCAGACTTTTTTACCTTCAACCGCAGCACCAACTAATACACCGCCTTCACCATGATCTTTTGCTTCTTTACGGTTAAAGCCCCATGGCACGCTCTTGTTATGTGTTTGCGACAAAGCAACAGCAGTCGCTGCTACAAACGGAATACCTTTGTAAGCTGGTCCAAAAATCACATCAACATTTTCACATTGTGTTAATTTATCGGCATAGCCTTGTGCTAAAAGAGATAAAGCTTCACCATCGTTGAGTAGGCCTGCATTAAAAAAATAAGGACTCACGCGTCCAGATTTTAAAGTAAACTCACCAAATTTAAGCACACCGCGTGATAATGCGAGTTCGATAAATGCTTGCGGGTGAAATGACACAGGCGTTGTCATGAGGTGCTCCAAATTCACAATTGAGGTTAAATTTTCGCATGATACCAAAGGATCAGTATCCAAGTGATGTAAAAATTCTTCGAGTCGTTTCCATTAACGTAAATGGCTTACGTTCTTCAGTAACGAAAGGCTTACTTGAATGGTTAGAACAATCAGATGCCGATGTCGTATGCATGCAGGAAAGCCGCATTACCCATGAACAATGGACTGAAAAATTTAGACCCGAAGGATGGCATACCCATCTCTTTCCAGCAGAGCGTGCAGGTTACGCGGGGACTGCGATATATAGCCGCCTACCCTTCGTTTCTGTTAAAGATGGTTTAGGGTTTGAGCTAGCAGACAGTCAAGGCCGCTTTATTTCTGCGGAATTCGATTTAGGTTTGTCACATCCGGTACATATTGCGTCATTATACTTACCTTCGGGCTCAAGTGGTGAAGAAGCGCAAGCACGTAAAGATTTATTTTTAGGTGAATACGCAAAAATCTTGAAACAATGGCGTGATGAGAATAAGTCAGTCATCATTTGTGGTGACTACAACATTGTTCATAAACGAATAGATATCAAAAACTGGTCAGGTAACCAGAAATCATCTGGTTGTTTACCACATGAACGTGCATGGCTTGACCATATTTATGATGAACTTGGCTATGTCGATACCTTCCGTGTAGTTCGCGCAGAAGCAGAACTTTATTCATGGTGGTCAAATCGCGGTCAAGCCCGTGCAAAAAATGTAGGGTGGCGTATTGACTATCAAGCGTGTTCACCAGACTGGAAAACACGTGTAATCAACGCATGGGTCTTTAAAGATCAATGGTTTAGTGACCATGCACCTGTCATTATTGACTATAAAATTCAAGAGTAAGTGAACACTTGTTCACTTACATTGTCGTTTTCGCTTACAGCACATGTCGTTTTTGAGTATTTTTCTTACACAGCTTTAACGGCATTATAGCCCCACGGCACAGGGAAGCAGTCAGGATGACGCAAAAGGATAGGACGCCGTAGGAAGATAAAATAAACTTATGATAAGTTTATTTGCAAGGATGTGACATTGGACGTTGAAATGAGACCCGCATGATCAGGATGATTAAATGCGGGTTTTCTCTTTTTTAGTCTCTTATTTTGCGCTAAGTTTTTTAGTTTTAACTTCTTCTTATTAAGCTCATTATCGCCTTGTCTTATGACAATAACATGACACCTCACTTTTGATTAATCATTAATTTTCATTTGTTTTAAAAGTATCGGTATAAAGTAGTGCTTGAAAGCATTTTGGGTTAGGCTGTGTGCTCTCTCTTTTTGACATGGTCCGATAAAATGTTAAAAATTTATGGAATTAAAAACTGTAACTCAATGAAAAAAGCATTTGATGCCTTACAGACTAAAGGGCTGAGCTACGATTTTCATGATTATAAAAAACAAGGTATTGATGCAGATACCTTAAAGATCTGGTTAAAAGAAATTGGACAAGATACTGTTCTCAACAAAAAAGGGACGACTTGGCGCAAGCTTTCAGAGGAAGAACAAAATCGTGCTCTAAGCAGTGAAGAAAGCCTCATTGAAGCACTCATTGCTCAACCAAGTTTGATTAAAAGACCCGTGTTAAAAACTTCTCAAGGCTTTATTGTAGGTTTTGATGAAACCGCTTATCAAAATATTCAAGCGTAAAAAAACGAGCCATTTGGCTCGTTTTTTTATTAAAACTTTTAGTTCGCGCGAATCCATGTTTGGTTACGACCAAGTGCAGAAACGCCAATATAACCACGTAATTTAAGCTTTTTACCGCCATCGGTTAACTCACCTTTCAGTTTGTAAGTTTTACCTGATTTTGGGTCTAAAATCGTACCGTTTTCATAACTGTTACCACCTACATTTTTTAAATTATGTACAATGGTGACACCTTTAAGTGGTTTGTTTTTATATGGACCTTCACATTTTGTACAAGCGTTTTCTTCGCCCGGTGTCAAAATGTTTTGAATGGTTGCAGTTAAGGTTCCGTCCTTCTGTTCCGTAAATTTCACTACGGCTTTTGGCTTGTTGGTCTGATCATCAATCGTTTTCCATACCGTTCCATTGAGTGTATCAGCCGCATTGGCAAATGCAGCCATACCAATGAGTCCTAGAGCTAAAGCAATCTTTTTCATTTTTGTAATATCCTTGGGTCTTTCAAGATTTTTAGTATTCAGAAGTCGCAAAGATATTGCAATTTTTGAATGTGACTGTTTCGTGTAACCTTGTAATCTTGCAAAATAAAATTTACAAGAAAACAAGAAACTAGCATAAAAATGGATGCTCTATGAATATACCAAATGTTTGGAAATATTATTTTACAGAAACTTTTCTTAAAACAACAATTCGCAAGCCAAGCCAGCTAAATTTGCCGGCTACTGCCTTACGTCCCGTTCTAGATCAGATGTGTCGTGCTTTTCCACGACAAAAAAATGTTTCTGTGCGCCCAATTCGGTTGGCAGGCATTAAAGGTGAAGAAATCAAACCGCAAGATTCTGCGACTCAGCTGATTTTTCACATTCATGGCGGTGCTTTTTTCCTTGGCAGCGTCAAAACACATCATGCTTTTATGACAGATTTGGCTGCTCGCACCCAAATGCAAGTTATTCATGTGGACTATCCACTTGCACCAGAGCATCCTTATCCTGAGGCAACTGAAGCTCTATATGACATCTATCAATCTTTAGTGGTACAAGGCATTCAGCCGAAAGATATTATTTTATCGGGTGATTCATGCGGGGCAAATTTAGCACTAGCACTTTGCTTACGTTTAAAAGAACAACCGGAGCTCATGCCAAGTGGTCTGATTTTATTGTCTCCATTTTTGGATTTAACACTCACGAGTGAGTCTCTCAGATTTAATAAAAAACATGATGCGTTATTGTCTATTGAAGCCCTACAAACAGGTACGCAATACTATATAGGCAATCATATTGCAGCTGATGATCCACGCGTTTCGCCTATTTTCGATGACTTGCATGGCCTACCGCCCACTTTGGTTCAAGTGGGGTCGAAAGAAATCTTATTAGACGATGCCAAACGTTTTAGAGAAAAAGCTGAAGATGCTGGCGTTAAAGTTCAATTCAAACTTTATACAGGCATGTGGCATAACTTCCAGATGTTTAATGCATGGTTTGATGAGGCAAAACAAGCATTGGCAGATATTGCTGAATTTGCCCACGAACTCGATAAAACTTAATTTATCTATATCTATAAATGATGTGGAGAGTGAACAAAACTTTTCGCATCATTTTCTTTATAAAAAGTCATCATCTATAAAATGAAAATCATGGTATGTTTAAAATATAAATTATTTAAACAATCCAATTTTAGGATGGTCTAACAAAGAGGCATCTATATTTAGGAGCCCTTACTTACTATGAAAAATCGTTTAATCACTCATCCCATTCATAGAACAAAACAGGTGATAATCGATTTCATCCACAATAATCACATCATCAACTGGACACCATTACAAAAAAGTGCACTGATGCTCACACTTGCCTGTGCGATGAATTTCAGTTGGATTTTATGGAAAGGCTATATTTTAATTACACCCAGTGTCTGGCAATGGGCGAATCTGCCTTTAGTTGAATCACAAATCTGGCTCAATTTATTTACCTTATTTTTATTAATCATTTTAATTATTCCCTGTTATCGCTACAAAAATGATGAATGGGCTCAGAGAGTTATTCCTTTCATTAGTGTGCAGTTCTTTACACTCATGCTATGTCATGATGGGTATTTAATTGGCAGCATTAGTCCAGCCACTATGGTCGGCTATGTAGGCACGATTGGAGTCGGTCTGGTGTTATTTGACCGTAAAATCGTTTATAGCGCCCTTGTCCCTGCGACGATTATTTTAACGGTGTGTACGTATTTAAGTATGAAAGGTTTTTTGCCTTATGCGCCTTTATTTAATCTGATTGCTATGCAACGTGCTCAAACTAACCCATTTTGGTTAGGAAGTATGGCTTTTTTTATTATGCCCATCTTATTGGCCTGTTTTATTTTATTTGAAATATTACTTACCCAATGGCGTCAGCGAGAAACTTATATTCAGCGTTTAAGCCAAATTGACCCTTTAACTAATGTATTAAATAGACGTAGTTTAAATACGTATTTAGAGTCGCTACACCAACAACAATTTGATTATGCAGTGATACTTCTTGATATCGATCATTTTAAAAAAATTAATGATATATACGGCCATCACCAAGGTGATCAGGTTTTAATTGAAATTGCTCAATGTCTTTCCGAGAACTTGCGTAGTGAGGATATTATTGGACGTTTTGGCGGGGAAGAATTTATTTTACTACTTCCCCACACCGATATTATTCAAGCAGAAAAAATTGCTGAACGCTGTCGCCACGCCTTAGAAGAACTGACCGTTTTTAGTACTCAAAATAACCCCATTCATATTAGTGCGAGCTTTGGGGTAAGTAGCTCAGCTTTTGCACAGGACCCTTATCTAGTTATTCGTCAGGCAGACCAAGCACTCTATGCGATAAAAGCTTCTGGACGCAATCAAGTACGTACATTTCATCAGATCGAAACGATGAATACCTTATGAATCTTTTAGTTTTGCCAAGCTCGCAAGTTGTTGCAAAAGCTCTTGCTGACTAAAAGCCCCCGTTAAACGTAAAGCACGAATCTCTTTTTGCTCTGGGCTTAAAAATAGATAGGTCGGTGGACCTAAAATATTCCATTGTTTGAGTAGCGCTTCATGTGACTGGTCATAATGACTCAAATCAAGCTTAATTAAATAATATGGTGCTAGCGCAGCCTGAACCTCAGGTGATTTTAAAATACGATGCTCAATCGGTTGGCAGGCAACACACCAGTCTGCATAGACATCAACTACAATAGCTCGATCTGTAGGCGCTGCTGCTAAAATTTTCTCAAAGTCCGCTGCTGTAGTTGCAATATGCCACTCGGCCATATGATTAGAACTTTGCAAAGTTCGATTTTGAATGTGTTGGTATTGGTTATAGGCTACAAAAGGTGTAACGATTAATAATAAAATCGCGTAGAGCCATTGTAGCTGTCCTTTTTTCCAGAAAAACTGATAAACAGCATAGGCTATAAAAGCGAGACCTAATACAAGACTAAGTGCTTGCATGCCCCAATCTGGCAATAAAGGACGAATAAAATAAAGGCTTAACCCCAACATCAGAAAAGCAAAAATCACTTTAATCTGATGCATCCAGTCGCCCGCTTTAGGCAAGAATTTTGCCCCTAAAATACTTGCCAGCAACAACGGAATTCCCATTCCAAAACCTAGGCAGAATAAAAGCAAAGCGCCTTGCCACTGATTTTGCGTTTGAGAAATAAATAATAAAGTTCCAGCCAGAGGTGCAGTCATACAAGGACCCACCAAGAGTGCAGAAACCACACCCATGACGCCAGCACCCACTAAAGTGCCACCTTGTTGCATTGACTGAATACGGTCAAGTCGGTTTAACCATGTTTGCGGTAAACGAAGCTCAAACAAACCAAATAAGTTCAGAGCAAAGATAATAAACAGCAAACTAAAAGCAATTAAAGTTGCTGGCTGTTGTAACCAGCGTTGGAAATTTAAGCCTGCCGAAGAAGCAATTAAACCCAAGCCTGCGTAAACCAATGCCATGCTACACACAAAAGTAAGTGCAATGGTCCACGCTTTTAAACCTTTATGCTCTCGAATAATCAACGAAGTCAAAATAGGTAGCATTGGTAAAGAACATGGCGTGAATGCGAGCAACATGCCTAAACCTAAAAATAATAAAACCCCATACCACAGCGAGTTTTCAATTAACTTGGCTGACCAGATCTGATCTTGCGCAATTTGAGGTGTAGTTGTATCAGCTACTGCCTCTGTACTCTGCTCTTTTTCTAAAGATTCTGAACCCGAGGAAGCGTCTGATTGTGTATTTGCTAAATCCAGTAATCTTTTTGGCGCTGTTCCTGCTTGATTTTGTACACCCACTAGGCCATCAGCATCGGTTTGAAACTCAATGGTTTGGGGCGGATAACAAATACGGTCTTTGGCACAGCCCTGCCAAGTCACACTATAGTGTTCTGAAGGCTTAGTCTTAATTTGGAAATTAACTTGATGGTAGTAAACCTGACTTTGCCCATAGTTTTCATCATATTGGGCAATCGCTTTAGGTAACTTTAAAGCTAAAGGTTGAGTACCTTGTTGTACGGAAAATTTATGCTGATAAAGATAGTAATTTGGCTGAATCTGCCAAGATAAATTCGCAGTATGCGGCTCAGAAGATTCAACCGAAAATGAAAAAGCTTGTTCGGGTGAAAGTAGCTTATCTTGCGCAGAAACCAACTGGCTAAATACACAAACAGCAACTGCTAGAAAATAAAGAATTCCCTGATGAATAAGCTTTTTCATTAACATAAATTTAAATTGCTTCGATTAGAACAAGAACGCCACGCCTAAGCCACCATTGTAGCTCTTGTCTTGACCGTTCAAATCGACTCCGATACTTGCATCAAGCTGAGTACGATTATTTACGGCGTAGACTAAACCTGTACCTAAACCATATTCATAATCTTGGCTTTCAGCTTTACGGTAAATGAACTCAGAATAGCCTGACAGCTTACCTGCAATTTTATAGTCAATCGTCGGTACTGCTGTCACTGCCCAATCACTATTTTGCACTTCGTAGCGCATGGTAATTGAGGTGCCCACTAAATCACTATATTGGTAAGCTACTGCTGAACTTAAACTATAAATATCGTCATGTGCTGTAAATTCATCATTTCCAGTGGCAATGATCGCTTCAGCTAACACAGCCATAGACAATCTATCATCTTTTAAATCAATTGCTTTTTTTAAACCGATGCTGACATCACCAAAACCTGACGTGTCATGTTTTTTACCAGCACGTTTAGTTTGAGTCCATGCCGGACCTTGCCATCCTAATTGTAATTCCAAGTCACGCGCTAAACCGGTACGGAATAACATATCCTGATTTAAAGTTACGGTCTTTTCTTTAACACCGTCAACAGTCGACTCAGTATAGGTTACACTCGGTAATCCTTGCTCCCAAGCCAAATTACCTACAGGAGTAATCCCTGTTCCCATTCCAGCACCGGGACGGTCAAAAGAGAACTCTGCGGCAAAAGTACTTCCTGCGGCAACAGTGGTCAAAGCAAAAGTTAAAATTTGAAATGTTCTCATTCTATTATCCAATCAAGTAGTTAGTTCTTTTGACATTTTTGCCCCATGTTGGCGCAACAACTCTAGTGTTTCACGCTCTTCTTGAAGCGCTTCTGACCAATCTATTTCATCAAAGTCACAATCAAAGAACAACTGACTGATTGAAGATAAAATAGTGAGCCCTTCTTCATCACGTGTGTTTGGATCAACTTTTTCATTTAATAAACGTTGAACGGCTGGCGCACATGCCGAGCTTGCAGCATCCCATAAAGGACCATAAAACTCTTCTGCATCCCAAAGGTGTACGTTGGCTTTAGCTTGAATCAACGCTTCGAGAATATCGAGGTAGACTTGTAGTGATTGTTGCTTTTCTTCTTTTGATAAGGGTGTACCCGCTTCATAAGCTTCTGATACATCTTCCCACCATTTAAAAATTCCATCACAAATGATTGATACAGGTGGTCCTTGTTCCGGATCAATAAAGTTCGGATCAAGTCCTTCAGCAAGTAATTTTTGCACTTGCGCGAGTTCTAATTCTTCTATGGCTTTAATTAAAGCTTGCTGCTGGGTGGTTAACATGACCATCTCTCAAAAATATATTAGGGCTATTATGCCTAATCTCATCTGAAGATTTTAGAGGTTGATTGCATCGCATTGCAAACCTAATGTTGTGAATAGTTTTATTTTCATCAAATATAAAAAAAGCCCCGAAGGGCTTTTTAGCATTTTCGACTAAACTTCATCATCAATGAATTCTGGTTGACCACCTCTCGGGTGTTCTTTTTTCTCAAAAGTATGTTCAAGGCTACGTTTTAATTTTTCAATCGCACCATGAATCGAAGCATCAATATTTCCTGCTTTATGGTGCACTGCAACTGGTTTCAAACCTGAAGGACGTGCTTCAATCATACAGTGGATATCTTTGTCACCACTTTTGTCCCCATTTTCATCACTAAAATGAACCGAGAAATGCGTAATACGTTCGCTATGACGTTGGAATTCTTGAGTAAGTTCTGCACGTACATAAGTAATTAAACGTTCGCTATTATGGATGTTTTTATCTGTGCGGATTTCTATATTCATAAATACCATCCTCTCTTTCTTACTGTGGATCTTTTCTATGCAAAACTTTTTTATGTTGGCATGTTTTAAGCATGCATGAACTGACTTCAATTGTACATTTTGATGGTGTAATGGTTTGTTATCTCCTGACTTAAACGTACTGCTTTTAATTTATTTTGAAGATCTTCATATCTTCAATATCAGTCCATCTATAAAAATATGCAAGCTGATTTTTTAAATATTTATGAAAAATTGAACAAAAGGAGAGCAATCGTGACCGAATCTTATCTATCTGGCGCCGAGCTCATTGAGCAAATTCAGAAGTCTCCTTATTCACGTGATTTAATCGGTTATCACGGACAGCCTCCACAGGTTAAATGGCCTAATAATGCCAAGGTTGCTGTGCAATTTGTGCTTAATTATGAAGAAGGTGGCGAAAAACATATTGAACACGGCGATGATGGCTCAGAACAGTTTTTATCAGAGATTATTGGCGCTGCAAGCTACCCAGCTAAACACATGTCGATGGACTCTATGTACGAATATGGTTCACGTGCTGGATTTTGGCGCATTCATAGTGAATTCCAAAAGCGCAAGCTTCCAATGACCATTTTTGGAGTTGCAATGGCGCTTGCCCGCAATCCTTATATTGTGGAAGCCATTAAGCAAGCTGATTATGATGTAGTGTCTCATGGCTACCGCTGGCTTCACTATCAAGATACCGATATTGAATTAGAAAAACAGCACATGGAACAGGCCCTATCTGTTTTAGAAAACTTTTTTGAAAATAAAGTGATAGGTTGGTACACCGGACGTGACAGCCCCAATACTCGTCAGTTACTTGCAGAGTTCCCACAAATACAATATGACTCTGATTATTATGGTGATGACCTGCCTTTTTGGACCACACTTACCGATGCTGCGGGTGCATCCCGACCTCATTTAATTATTCCTTATACTTTAGAATGTAACGACATGAAGTTCTGTTCACCGGGTGGATTTAATAATTCAGAACAGTTTTTTCAATATTTAAAAGATAGTTTTGATGTGCTGTACGCAGAAGGTGAAACTGCACCAAAAATGATGTCGATTGGAATGCATTGCCGCATTTTAGGGCGTCCGGGCCGTTTTAAAGCATTACAGAAATTCCTAGACTATATTCAAATGCACGATCGTGTTTGGATATGTCGTCGTCAGGATATTGCTGAACATTGGTATAAAAATCACATAAATAAATAATTGATTTTTAATTTTCAAAATTTATAAGCGAATCAAAACTCGCTATTGGCACTGTTATTGCTAAAACTCTATATCAAGACAACGAGTTTAGGAATAACAGTGTTTTTAGCCGAGTTTAATCAAGCCCCACCAGAACAACTCAAGACTTTGTTAAAAAACTGTGTCCACATTCCAGCATGGGCCGAAAAAATCATCTCAAATCGTCCCTATTCAACAAAAGCATCTCTTTTGGAATATGCAGAAAATTTAAGTCAAATGTGGTCATGGCAAGACATTGAAACTGCTTTAGCAACCCATCCAAAAATTGGTGAACGCCAAGCTAAAAAACAACTCAATGCAAAAGAGCAAGATTTTTCATCTAAAGAACAAGCTGGCATTTCTTTAGATGAACAAACACAACAAGCTCTGCTGCAAGGTAATCTTGATTATGAACAAAAGTTTGGCTTTATTTTTTTAATTAAAGCGGCAGGCCTCAGTAGCGATGAAATTTTAAAAAAACTACATGAACGTCTACAAAATGACTTGGCTATTGAAAAAACAATTGTACATGGGCAACTCGCAGCGATTGCTCTATTACGCCTATCTCAGGAAATACAAGCATGATCAGCACTCATATTTTAGATACAAATTTAGGTAAACCAGCTGCAGATGTAGAAGTGAAGTTGTTTCATGCAGCAACCCATGAGCTGATAGCGACCGCAACCACTAACCCAGACGGTCGAGTGAGTGATTTTGGAATAACAGTCTTTGCAGAAGGCGCTTATCAACTTGAATTTGAAATTGCACCTTATTTTTCATCGCAGCAAGTCAAAACTTTTTTCCCGCGTGTTTGTATCCAATTTTCTATAGAAGACGCTAGTCAGCATTACCACATTCCATTGCTGATCAGCCCGTTTGCTTATTCCACCTATCGCGGTAGCTAATTCAAATATAAATAGGAGAAAAATATGAATCATCAGCAAAAAAATGCGATTTCTCCAGAGCATGAATATTTAGGAATTTCCAAAAGTTTTGCTTACGGTTTACAGCATGTGCTGACCATGTATGGTGGCATTGTAGCCCCGCCCTTGATTATTGGAACGGCAGCTGGCTTAAGCTCAGCACAAATCGGAATGCTCATTGCAGCGGCCCTATTTGTAGGTGGATTGGCAACACTGATTCAAACCATCGGAACCAAATATCTAGGCGCAAAATTACCTTTAGTTCAGGGTGTGTCTTTTGCGGGTGTGGCCACCATGGTCGCCATTATCACCACAGGCGGTGGTTTACCTGCTGTTTACGGTGCGGTCATTGCAGCCTCTCTAATTGGGTTATGCCTTGCACCTTACTTTTCAAAAGTTATTCGATTTTTCCCACCCGTTGTGACTGGATGCGTCATCACGATTATTGGTCTATCTTTGTTACCTGTTGCAATTCGCTGGATGATGGGTGGCAACAACAAAGCACCAGATTGGGGTAGCGTAGAAAATATCTCTTTAGCCTTACTAACCTTAGGCATTGTGATTGTTCTAAATATGCTGCCGCATGCAAGTATTCGCCGCTTATCAATTTTGTTGGCTATTGTTGCTGGTACCACTCTCGCCTACTTTATGGGTTTTGGTGATTTTAGTCAGGTGAGTTCAGGGGCATGGCTGCAATTCCCACACTTATTTGCATTTGGTTTACCAACTTTCGAGTTCAGTGCAATTTTATCGATGTTGATCGTGACCTTAGTGATTATGACGGAAACCACAGCTGATATTATTGCTGTCGGAGACATTGTAGGAACTGAGGTCGATTCGAAACGGATCGCCAATGGCGTACGTGCCGATATGTTTTCGAGTGCTTTTGCCCCTCTCTTTGGTTCTTTCATGCAAAGTGCTTTTGCCCAAAATGTTGGACTGGTTGCGATTACAGGCATCAAAAGCCGCTTTGTAGTGGCAGCAGGCGGTATAATTCTCATTATTTTAGGGCTACTACCCATTATGGGTCGTTTGATTGCAGCGATTCCAATGCCCGTACTTGGTGGTGCAGGTTTGATCTTATTTGGTTCGGTTGCAGCAAGTGGAATTCGCACTTTGGCAAAAATAGATTATAACGATCAGAAAAATTTAATTATTGTCGCGACCGCTTTATCAGCTGGGATGATCCCAATTATTAACCATGAGTTCTATGCTCATTTCCCAGTTTGGGTACAAACTTTGTTCCATTCGGGCATTAGTTCAACTTGTATCTTTGCTATCTTGTTGAATTTGCTATTTAATCATTTACCCTCATTTCGTAGCTCGCGTACCCCGCATTTAAGCCAAACAATAAACACCAGAAATACACATTAAAGATTTACTGTTTAGCGCCCCACTTCGGTGGGCTTTTTTTTAACCGTTGATCAAATTTGGCTTCATTTTTGCTTAAGACCCTGTATCCTTAGCGTGCTTTATTTGGGGGGAGATCATTTAAATGCAATTAAAGCAACTTGCGGCGACTTGTGCCTTGTTATCTGCAACTGCCATGGTTCAGGCGAAACCAATCTGGCAAGATTTTAGCGTGACTGGACTTTATGGTGAAAACTATGAAGTTGTAGATGAAAAAGAAACCACGATTACTTTGGAATATGCAGCGAAAGTTAAATACGCTGATGTATTTTTCTTCGTGGACCGCATGCGTGGTGAAGACGATCATAAAAGTACATATTTTGAGTTATCACCGCGTTTGAGCTTAGGTGAAGTATCGGGTAAAAAACTTGCATACGGGCCAGTAAAAGATGTGTTGATCAGTACCACTTGGGAAAGTAATTCTCAAAATGGTAATAACTTCGACAATTTCCTTTATGGTTTTGCAGTTGATTTAGATATCCCATATTTCCAATATGCGAATTTAAACTTCTACCGTGCAAATAATGAGAACACTGACGACGATTATCAAATGACATTCGTTTACGGCATTCCATTTAAACTCGCATCTGAAGATTTCTTAGTAGATGGTTTTCTTGACTGGTCAACCGCTGAAGATGACCATGCCAGCGAGTTGAACTGGACAACACAATGGAAATGGAATGTAGGTAAACACATTTCTCCAGATACTCGTTTATACCTCGGTATCGAGCACTCAGTGTGGAATAACAAATTTGGTATTAAAGGTGCCGACGAAAATAACGTCAGCGCATTGGTTAAATACCACTTCTAAAATCCAAATTTAGAAGATAAAACAGCAAGGAAACTCCTTGCTGTTTTTGTTTTAGTCGAGTGGATTACCCACAATATTGCTAATAATCCCCTGCATAATATGTCCGCCTTGTTCACGGCGTAATTCTTCATACCATGCTTGTGTAACGGCTTCATCTTTCATATGCGTCACATCACAACGTTTGCGTGCACGAAGTACCAATTCATTAGCACGTTCATTACGCTTGTTTTGATAGCGACGTAAAGCATCCTCTAGCCCCAAAGTATTAATCTGCAAAGAACGCGCTAAATAAATTGCGTCTTCCATCGCTTGGCAACCGCCTTGCCCAATATCAGGTGTCGTGCTGTGTGCAGCATCACCTAAAATCACCACACGACCTTTATAAAATTGAGTGAACGGTTCTATGTCATGTATTTCGACCCGATTAGTTTTTTGTGGGTCTAAGCGTTCAATAAGCTGCTGCACAGGTTGACACCAATCAGCGAAATATTGTTTTAAAAGTTTTTTATATTCATCTCGGTTATTGTCTAGCCCTGCGGGTAAAGGCACATCTAAAAAGAAATAGAACTTTCCATCTGCAACAGGCATCAGAGAGGCACGCTTACCCTCTCCGACATAAGTCGTCCATTGCTGAGCAGGAGCTAAATCTTCAGAGATTTCAACCAAACCATTCCAATTCACATATCCCGCGTAACGGCGCTGTACTTGCTGGCCCAACACGTAGGTGCGTGTAAGTGAGTGCGTGCCATCAGCGCCAATCAATAAATCGGCCTGCGTTGAGCTACCATCTGCAAAATGGACTTCAACAAAATCGGCTTTGTCTTCAAGACTGACCATTTTTTTGCCTAGATAAATCTGATCACGGCCAAATTCATCCATCAGCATATTTTGTAAATCGGCCCGTGCAACTGGATAAGGTCGTTGTCCTACTTCTTCAATTAATGGCAGTAAACTGAATTGTGTCATCACATCTCCAGTTAAACCATCCACATAGGCCAAATCATCCATTTGTCCGCCAAGTTTGGCGATTTTATCGGTTAATCCCAGATAGTTCAGACATTTCACACCATTCGACCACAGCGAAATTGCCGCGCCGACAGGAAGAATCTTTTCAGTTTGCTCAAAAATGCGAACTTGGTGACCAAATTTCTTTAATGCAATGCCTGTAGTTAGACCTCCCATTCCTGCACCAATAATCACCACATTCATAACACTCTCCTATAGATATTCACCTATAGGGTGCTTATGCTAAAAACATGCCATCGTTCAAAATTTATTTAGCTTTTCCACAAAACTGGCATGCACCATGCTTATATATTTATGTATAAAACTCGTCTCGGCACGCTCCATGTCAGCGCAGTTTTAAATGAAAAATCATGTTTTTAACAAGAAATACGGATAATCCACTATGGCAATATTACACGCTCCAGCTTTTGAACTTCCTGAGATTTTGAATACGAAAACCAACTTGGCAGATGCCCGAATTGGTGCACAAGTTATTGAGTGTTCAGATGATTTCTTTGCAGAAGCAAAGCGTATGCTGCAATTTGATGCACCGATTTTTGTTGAAGATAAATTTGATAACAACGGCAAATGGATGGACGGTTGGGAAACGCGCCGCAAGCGTCACGCAGGTTATGACTGGTGTATTGTGAAGCTAGGTGTAAGTGGAAAAATCACTGCTCTTGATATTGATACCAGCTTTTTCACAGGAAACTATCCTGCATCTGCCTCATTAGAAGCATGTTATGCACCAAATGGTGACCTGACAGGGGCAAAATGGGTGAGTGTTTTAGGAAATACCGAACTCGGCCCAAGCCAGCATCATATTTTTATGGTCAATAATGATGCACTTTTCACTCATATACGCCTTAATATTTTCCCAGATGGTGGTATTGCCCGTTTACGTATCTATGGTGATGTTCATATTCAAGTGACTGATAGCAAACAAACTCTCGATTTATTGGCTCTCGAAAATGGTGGCCGCGTAGTTGCCTATAGCGACGCTCATTTTGGACATCCGCGTAATTTGATTAACCTTGGCCGTGGCGTCAACATGGGCGATGGATGGGAAACCAAACGCCGCCGCGCACCGGGTTATGACTGGTGTATTCTTGCACTCGGTAAAAGTGGCAAAATTGAGAAGCTTGAAATTGATACAGCTCACTTTAAAGGGAATTTCCCTGCTGAGGTTTCTATTCAGGCGGTTTACCTTGAAAATGCAACCGATGCACAATTAATTCCTCAAAGTATGTTCTGGTCTTACTTACTAGAAGCCCAACCGATGCAAATGGATCATATTCATGAATATATGAATGAGATTTTACAACACGAAAAAATCTCGCATATTCGTATTAACATGATTCCAGACGGTGGCATTAGCCGTGTTCGTTTATGGGGAAAAATTGCCAAGTCATGATGAAGAATGTTCAAATTCAGCCTTTAACAATTGAAAATTTTCAGCCCTTCGGAGAAGTCATCTGTTGCGACGGGCATGACTTTTTTCATATTAATGATGCCCACACCGAGCGCTACCATGCGCTCGTTGAAACTGAAATTGAAGGGGAAGCAAAGGCAGGAATTAGTATTTTCCGTAATATTAAGGCGAGTGTGCTGCCTCTGGAAATTTCAATGCTAGAACGCCATCCAAAAGGCTCTCAGGCATTTATTCCACTACAGCAGCAAAAGTTTTTAATTATTGTAGCGCCAGCTTTAGACGAGAATAATCCCGATATTTCAAAGCTATGTGCTTTTATCTCAGACGGTAAGCAAAGTATCAATTATCGGGCAGGCACATGGCATCATCCTTTGCTTACTTTTGAAGCACCGAGTGATTTTGCGGTAGTCGATCGAATTGGTAGCGGCGCAAATTGTGATGTTTTTCAATTTCCGGAAGCTATAAAAATTACGATCTAAATTTAAAATATACAGATCTGTCTAATTTTAATTTAATGGCCGAGAAGCCAATAGCAGCAACTGTTGTGATGATTACCTAAAATTTAGGTTTATATAAAAAATCCCCACCTATTGAGCGGGGATTTTTTTAATTCTTTTTAAACAGTGATATCAGCTAAGTTACCTTTCTGCTCAAGCCACTGCTTACGATCTGCCGAACGTTTTTTCGCAAGCAATTTATCGAGTAAGCCTGCCGTTAGATGAACATCATCTAGATCGAGCTGCACTAAACGACGCGTGTTCGGATCCATAGTCGTTTCACGTAATTGAATCGCGTTCATCTCACCCAATCCCTTGAATCGGGTAATTTGCGGATTACGATTGCCCTTAATATTTTTCAAAATAGTTTCAAGTTCATCATCATCAAGCGCGTAATGAACATCTTTACCAATATCGATACGGAACAATGGTGGCATTGCTACATACAAATGCCCTTCTTCAACCAATGCTGGAAAATGTTTAACGAATAAGGCGCAAAGCAAAGTCGCAATGTGTAAACCGTCCGAGTCCGCATCGGCCAAAATACAGATTTTGCCATAACGCAGTTCAGATAAATCATCACTACCCGGATCTACACCAATCGCAATTGCAATGTCGTGAACCTCTTGAGAAGCCAATACTTCATCTGAAGAAACTTCCCACGTATTTAAGATTTTTCCACGAATTGGCATGATAGCCTGAAAGTTTTTATCACGGGCTTGCTTGGCACTACCGCCAGCAGAGTCACCCTCGACAATAAATAACTCACTGTCTTCACGTGTTTGACCAACACAGTCTGCCAATTTACCCGGTAAAGCAGGGCCAGAAACAATCTTTTTACGCTCGACTTTTTTTGCTGCTTTTAAACGACGACCTGCTTTAGAAATCGCCATTTCTGCCAGTTGCATCGCAATTTCAGCATGTTGGTTTAACCAAAGTGCGAAAGCATCTTTAGCAATATTTAAAACAATATTTGATGCTTCTCGACTAGAAAGACGCTCTTTGGTTTGACCTGAAAACTGCGGCTCTTGGAACTTGAGCGACAAGATGTAATTCACGCCATCCCAAACATCTTCTGCCGAGAGTTTAAGATTACGCGGTAACAAGTTACGCAGTTCACAGAACTCACGTAACGCCTCAGTTACGCCTGAACGTAAACCGTTCACATGAGTACCGCCTTGTGCGGTTGGAATTAAGTTGACGTAACTTTCTTGAACCTGTTCACCACCTTCTACATTCCAACAAATTGCAAATTCACATGCCGCACGATCTGCCTGACCATTACTCACAAAAGCAGGATTTGGCAAGATTTCACGGTCTTGCAACTCATCCATCAAATAATCGACGAGGCCATTTTCAAATTGCCATTCGATTTTTTCATCATTAATTTGATCGATATAGATAATTTTTAAGCCAGCCGCTAAAACAGCTTTGGCCTTTAAATTATGTTTAAGCGCTTTTAACGCAAATTTTGGACTATCAAAATATTTCGCTTCAGGCCAAAAATGTACCGTTGTCCCTGTCGCGCGTTTTGGTGCTTTACCTTCTAAGACAGCTAAAGGCGCAACAGGCTCCCCTTGCTCAAAGGCCATTTGGTATAGGTTACCCTGACGTTGAACTTCGACTTCAACACGTGTTGATAAAGCGTTTACAACTGAAATCCCCACACCATGTAAACCACCTGAAAACTGGTAGTTATCGGTACTGAATTTACCACCTGCATGAAGCTTGGTCAGAATAATTTCGATACCACTTTGGCCATATTCCGGATGAATATCGACTGGCATACCACGGCCATTATCTTCAACCGACAACGAACCATCTTTATAAACCGTGACACATATTTTGTCGGCATGACCAGCTAATGCTTCATCAACAGCATTATCAATAACTTCTTGGGCTAAATGGTTAGGTCGAGTCGTATCGGTATACATCCCTGGACGACGACGAACAGGGTCTAAACCGGAAAGAACTTCAAGCGATTGAGCCGTATATTGTGTCACGTTGTACGTTTTCCTTATTTGATGGTGTGCGCAAAGAATTCGATCACTAACGGTAATTTTTCTTCAAAATCTTCCATAGCATGATTGCCATGAGCATCCGTCAAAATCAATGAGGATGGCGTTGCAGCACTATAATAGCGTTGTGCTTGACGATAATCCAAAATTTCATCGCCTTGTTGCAACAAGACGAGTATTTTGTCGGCATTTTCAGGTTGTTTCAGTTCCAGTTGTTCTAACTGCCGTAACTGAACATGGTCAATTGACCATTGATCATTCACCACATAGGGCATACTTTCAACTTGAAATAACTCATCAAACAGTTTCCATGGTTGCATAGCAGGGTTAATCAGTACAGCTGGAACATTATATTTCGCGACAAAATATGTCGCAAAAAACCCGCCAAGGCTACTACCGACTAAGGCTACATCTTGTAAAGACTCTATCAGTTCTGAGACTTGCTCAACCACTAGATCAGGAGATCTGTTTAAATCTGGCAAATGCACATTTATACCCAATTCGCTACAATATTGCTTAAGGCTCAGCCCTTTAATTGAAAGAGAGCTACTATTAAAGCCATGGAGGTAGATAATATTCATATATTTTCCCTCTAAATTGAGAATAAACTCACATTTTTGTTCTCAGTTTGTATATAAAAACACTATTGTCAGACAAGAAAAACCACTCAACTAACCATTCATCAGTATTTTAAAAATATGTGCTATTTAAACTACTAAGATGGAAACGTTTACTGCCGTTGATAAAAAGTACAGCTTAAAACGTCGGTTATAACGTATATGGGGAAAAGATATGCCGAGCTTAACACCACTACATGAAACTTATTGTAAATGGGATCGTACGCCACCTAGTCAGGCAGACGTATTAGAAGGTTTAGCTCAACTGTTCAGTACCAGCTTAAATGGTGTACATGAATTAATTCAAGTTATTAATATTGAAGTATTAAAAAATGCTTTTGGTGTGAGTACACAAAATGCTAAAAACTTTCAAAAACGACCATTTGTGCAAAAGGCATATCAGCTTTCTTATGGCGCTTTACAAAAATACGGTAGCTATTTTTTAGCGCCAAGTTTACGTCATATTATTGAAAAATATCCCACACTTCACGAAAAACCACTCACCCCAAGCCTACATTTTTTAGTCGGCATTTTGAATGGGATTTTTGGGGATTATCTACTTAAACAGCATAGCCCCCTCGCATTACCTATGGTGCTATATGATCACTACGGTGCAATACAACAAGGGGAACTTGCAGGTCGTATCGTGATTTTGGCTCATGGTTTGTGTATGAACCATCTGACTTGGTCAAATGCCCATTATGGTGGAATTGGGGAGCGCCTGTTAGCGCAGCGTGACCATAACACCATGTTGTATTTAAATTACAATACAGGCCGACGTATTTCAGCCAATGGACGCAGTTTTTCGAACTTATTAGAAGACTTGGTACAACGTAATCCAAGAATTACCAGCATTGATATCATTGGCCATAGTATGGGCGGACTGGTTTCCCGTAGTGCCTTGTTTTATGGCAAACAAAATATGTATCAATGGATTCATATGGTCGAGAATCTAGTTTGCATTGGCTCTCCACATCATGGGGCAGTTTTAGAGCGCTTTGGCTTTACCATACAAGATAAACTTGGGGCTTTCCCTTTTGTGGGTTTACTCGGTCAACTGGTTAATATTCGGAGTAATGGTATTTTAGACCTACGCCACGGCAGCGTTCGTGATGATGATTGGGAACATATGGATGCCCGTATTGGTATGATGGATGATAACCGTGCTCCTGCTCCGTTACCTTCCCATATCAACACCTTTTTAGTGGCAGGGACCTTAGAATTTGAAAAGGTCCGCAATAAAGCATTGACCGTAATTGGCGACTACTTAGTGAGTGTAAAAAGCGCGCTAGGTGAACACCCTAATCCACGTTTTCAGCTTAAAGTTCCAGACTCACATAAAGCCGTGTTTTATGGTTTAAATCACTTTGAAATTCAGTATCACTCAAGTGTTGCCGAACAGATCACTCGCTGGTTATATCCTCATGTGAATGATTATGTTCAAGAGGGTATTCAAACTCATATTATTGATATGCCGAACTATAAGCTCGAAGATTTAGAAGGGATTGTAGAGACTTAAAAAAAGCCCAACTTATGTTGGGCTTTTTCTTAATTTACATTATTTTAAAGATCATAAATCCATCAATAATTTTTATCTAACCATTTTTTAATTTCAGAAATGGTTTTATATTTATAATAGACTTTCCCTTCTGTAATCCCCTCAAAACCCTCTGCATTACTACCTAATATATTTGTTATATTTTTCAAATTTAAAATTTTATTTTTACTAATTTGATATAGATTAACTTGATAAATTTCACCTTCAATTTGTGGAGTACAACAGTAATATGATGAGTTAATGGTAATTAATATAGGAGGTTTTCTTTTATTTGATTTATAAATACTCACAGCTAAAAGTTTAGGACTCTCTTTAGCTGCAAAATCAGAATAATCACCAACAAATATTTTTTCTCTTGATCTCCTACATAACTTTTAAGATATAAACCTTCTGAAGATTCACACATATAATTATAGAATTTATAATCATTTTTCTTAAATATATTTAAGTTTACTTGTTGGTCAATATTACATTGATCGATTGCAAATAAATTCTGAGAATATATTAGAGATGATATGACAAACAGAATACTAGTAAAATATTTTTTCATTAGATTAGCTTATAAATAATAAGATCAAACCACTATAACAAAATTACAATAAAATATTTTATAAATTCACAAAGTAAATATTAAAATGTTCCTTTTAAAAACTAATTCTTATCACTATTACTAAATTTAGAGAAATATATGAAGGAAATCATTGTTTTTGATTTAGATGGAACATTACTATCTGGCGACTCTACAAAGGCATGGTTAACGGGTAAATTGAAATCTAATCTTCTTAGATTCATCGGTGCACTTATTGTTACTCCCATTGCTTTGCCTCTTATGAAATTTAAGAAATATAAATCTAAAGGTGCTTCATTGTATTTATGGATTACAACGTATGGCTTGAACGAAGAAGAATTAGAATACAGCTTTAAAAATTTTTCCAATAATATAAAAAATACTACTTCTGATTCATTATATTGGTTTGAGCAAGGTATAACAGAAGTTAAAGATCATTTAGCCAATGGAAGAATTGTGTTTATTGCCACGGCTGCACCAGAAAAGTTAGCGAATGTTTTACTCGAGTCTATCAATCTAGATGTACGAATTATTGGTACTCCTCTACAAAACAAGCTGGGAGGATGGGTAAGTGGGATACATTGTAGGGCTGAAGAAAAAGTAAGAAGATTGAATAAGCTTGATATCAAACAACCTT
This sequence comes from Acinetobacter lactucae, assembly GCF_001605885.1. Classification (GTDB taxonomy): domain Bacteria; phylum Pseudomonadota; class Gammaproteobacteria; order Pseudomonadales; family Moraxellaceae; genus Acinetobacter; species Acinetobacter lactucae. Next base: position 364,626 of record NZ_LRPE01000039.1, read on the forward strand.
GGTTTGCAACATACAGTGATGATATTGAAGATGACTTACCTATTTTGATTAGCGCTAAACTGCCCTATTTAATTAGCGGGGATAACAACAAAATTAAAAATATTAAATTGGTTTTAAACTTATGATATGAATATTGTTTATATAGATTTCTAAAGACTAAATAAAGATAGCATAGGCACTTTTAGTAATAAAAGTGTCTATGCTATTTAAATTAAATTTCTATTTATAGAGAATATTATCAGATACTTTCATTAATTTTCTCTATACTTATTTCTTAAATCTAACAAACCTTTACTATATATTTTTTCATTTTCAGTGCACGATGCTTGTAAGTTCATATCTAGATAAGTATAACGATGTAACAACTTTTCTTCATTATTGTGCCCTCCAAAAATATTAAAATGTGCACCTTCACTTGAAAAACATTCAGTTATAATATTAGGAATTCCATCCCCTATCAAATCAACTCCTCTAATTTTATTATTTTTATATAAAATCTGATCCTTATTTAATTCAAAGCCATAGCCTCGTACTAAATCCTTGCTTCTTTTTTTAATATTATAAAAATAATTAGGCTCATCTGTAACAAAAGCTAATTCTGAAACACAATCACTACTATCTTTTTTCAATAGTGGGTTCACAACATCATATTTAAATTTTTCTTCCTCTTTATAGATAATTACGATATCTTTATTAAGAGGTTTTTCACTTACTATACAACCCTCATCAGAATCTAATAATAAATAAATCTTATTGTCTAACATTTTTTTTATATCTTTACTAACCTGTAATTTCTCTACTGAAGGTAATTTTTTTTGTGGCATCTCGACTTTATGTTGTTCAGTAAGTTTAACATGAGTAGTCTCACTTAAATGTTTATTATCACAAGCACTTAAGCCCAATCCCAATAAACACATACCAATTAATGTTTTGTAAATCACTTTTTACCTACCTGTCTCTGACCAATGAGGTGCATCTTTACTACCATACCAAATTACACCATATTTTTTGCCTAATTGAGTTAATGTTGCCCAACTTGTAATTTTTATACTTTCACCATCAATAGTCACAACTTTTCCAATATAATTAGATATTCTCATATCTACTGCTTTTTTTCTATTATGGTTTGAAGAGCCTGGTTTACCTACTGGATTCTTGCCTATACCATATTTTTTATACATTGCTTTTGCTGCTTTTATTGCTTCAGTTTTATTTCCTTTATGTGTCCAATCAATATTTACACCCGGAAATGGAGGTACTTTATCTACAGCAATTTCTCCTCTTGCTATCGCTGTAGAATAATACATTAAATAACTTCTTTCAGATGGACGCCAAGTTGTATTAATTACGACACTGATACCGGCATTTTTCATGCCATTAATAAATTTTGAAGCGTTGGTTTTGAAAGGCTCAGCTAAATCACTTAAACTATTACTTTGTAAGAACAAGCTACACCAATCCACTCCGCTAACTTTTAGTTGAGATGAATCCGACTTAGTAACATTAATAGATATAGGTTTCATATCTTTTTGTAATGTTACTTGAATCAATAGGTTAGTATTTTCAAATATTTTTATTGTTTGTCCGGCTTGGCCCTTATGTATTTTTGTACCTAGACCGCTAACACCGCTTATATGAGAGTTTTTATTTCCTTTATACTCAATTATATATTCACAATTACTAACTAATTGCTTAGTTATTTTGTCATAAGTTAAAATTTTAAACTCTATATCACTATTATCTATAACAATAGTTTTAGGATGGCCTTCTGTACTGGTTTTTACTTTTTCATCTCTCTTAGGGGTAGAATCATGAGTTTCAACTGGCTTATCAACTAGTCGCTTATGTTTAGCTGAAGGAATTGGTTGTTTAGATTGAGATATTTCTACAACTTTAGTCCCTGTCTTTATATTTTTTGATGCTTGCTCTATTGCTGAGGAATCAACATCGATAACACGAAGCGATTTATTTTTATCAACTTTGATAGTTAATAAATTCCGTTCATCTCTTAATTTATAATTCAGTTCGAATCCTGGCATTGCACTAACAGTTATCTTTCCATTACCATCAGTCTTTTTTTGCTTTATCTGATTTCTATATTTTTGAATTAAATTCAAATTCGTTATAGGTTTTTTCGTATCTCTATGTCTGAACAGGATATTAAAAGTATGTAAATTAACTTTTATAGTCTTTTCACCCATCCCCTCTTGTGCTGTAAAACGAATAATTTCTTGTTTTGAGTCCAGCCCACTAATTAAAACTGTAATCTCCTCACCACTTAACGCTACTAAGTTATTTTCAATACCATTAGTACCTACACTATGCTTCTTTTCAGCATTTTTATATTTTAAAAAATAGGAAAAATTTGGTATCACCTTATTTTCACTATCTATGATCTTAATACTAAAATTAACGTTTTTTTGTTTAGTATTATTCTCACCTTCTTCTGCTTTTTTTTCATTATTTACTTCAGCTTTGGTGTCTTTTTTTACAGATTCTTGCTTTTGACTAGGTGATGTCTGTTGGTTATGTATGTCAGTTTGAGATTTTATTCCACTACGACCACTTGCAACAACTATAACCGAAGAATGATTTTTCCCATCAGCAATTAATAAAATTTCTTTATTATTATTATCAACCGCTTGAACACCATCAATAGTAAATCTTGCTCCCCAACCATCTTTCACAAGAAATGATCTAATTTTACCTTGATTATCAGTAACTAAATTACTTAACGCTGGTACTACTTTTGTTTTCTTGTACCCAATACTTACACTAGACTTAGCAAGTACATTAGCACTTCTATCAACAAATTGAACATAGAAACGTGATGTACCTTTATATCTATACCAACGCATATCATCATTTTCTGTTCCTTTTATTTTTACTTCTTCAGTCAAGGAACTTTTAGCAAAATCTGGAACTAGTGAAGTATATTTTTCTGGATTTTTCTTATGTAAAGCTGCTTGAGCTTTAGGGCTAAAATATAATACAACTCCATTTGTTATATCCTCTTCCAGTCCTTGATAAATTGGTGATATTGCTTCAATAATATCTTGGGTATGATCAGATATATTCCCCGAATACATTTCTGTCACAGCTTTTTTAAAAGGTGGATTTTTATCAGTAATAGCATCGAAATTCTTTTTTAAAATATCATTAACATTTCTTGCATTAAGCCACTCTGCAAAACCAATCCTATTTTTTATACAGTGCGCCACAACTTTCCAAGTGGTTGGACTGCATCCTCCAGCTTCTCCTGCCACAGTCCCAACAAACTTTATAAATTCTTCTGAATAACTCATTTACTGTTACTTCCACAAGGATTTTGGATTTTCTTTTTAAATAGAATTTTACCATAATCATTTGCAATTAAATTGAGCTCCCCAGTATTATCAAAATGAGACATCTCACTAAAATCACTGTAATAATTAAATTTTGATGGAAGAATATTGAATTTCTTTTCACTTAAGTCTATTAAAATTCTTTTATTATTAGTGAACATCTTTTTTGCATATATTTTCTTTTTACGACTATCACTTTCTATAATACATTTAGACTTAATATCAAAACTAATCAACTCCTCAGTATAGTCTTCCTCATGTTTTCCAATAAAGTAATGTCCTATACAAGGTGAACCACATGAACTTACTATATGAAAGATGTCTTCATTAACTTTTTCAATACTTGGTGATTTTATATCGTGTAATAAAATATTTTTTTTACCATTTGCTGTTAGAACAACATTACAACTTGTCTCATATTCGTCCGTACATTGTGAAATAAGATTAAAATCTTCTTTTGCATAACTTTTCAGTGAAAACAAAACCAAAAAGAGGCAAACAATATTTTGTTTATTAAACATCAGTCAATCTCCTAATCATTATATGTATGCTCATGATCAATTCCACATCCACAGCCATCAATCTCCTCACCATCTAGTGATTCAGCTTCCTGTCCAAGCATCAGCTCTTTAATTTCTGTTAAATAAGCTCCTGGGACTAAAGCGAGTTCTACATTATCAACAGAATCGCTGTAAACTCTCGCGCTACTTTCTTGCTCAAACTCATATACAGCTTCAATTTTCTTAGAATGATTAATTAATTTATACTTCATATTTTTTAATATTTTAGTATCAAATATTTGACTTAAATCAAATCTCATACTATACATCCCAGTTGCCGGCATTTTCGGCAACTCAGCATTTACTGTTGCTCCACTCGTAAACAAATGCTGCCCAGCTTTACTTTCAAACTTACCGCCCGTTGTTGAAAATACGCCATCCGCATTAATTTTGAGCTGAGATCCACCCGCTGTTAAAACAATTTCTTTTGGGCTCGTAAGCTCGATTTTTTCTTCAGTAGAAATGAGCTTGATGATCTTTTTAGCAATTGCTTCAATGGCATCGTCTTGTGCTTGTAGTTCGAGCTTTCCTTTTGCTGCATAAGCACGAAAACCTTTTTGCGCAGCAAACAAACTTATTTTGTCTTGTGCATGCCCAATAATATTTTTCTGTGCACTTAAGTTAATTGAGCCACTAGCACTTTCGGCAATATCTTGCGAAGCTTGCAAAATAATATTTTCAGGTGTCGTCAAAGCAATGCCATTTGGCGATGCTAATAACATAAGCGCTTGTCTAAAAATTTTGCCTTGTTCTTGCTGTTTAGTATCGGAACTACTTTCTAAACCTTGGGTATAACCCTCCATAAAGCCTTGCAAAGAAATTAATGCTTTAGAAGGTGATACTTCCAATTTACTGCCTTTACTAAACGTTCCACATACACTCATCATGTCAAAGTCTTTAGTCTCGACATTAGCTAAGACTTTTCCAACTTCTTGAATACTTTCAAATGGATTTTTATGAATGCGGTCTTTAATGCTAGCAAGTTTTCCTTTAACGATGTCGGCACCATGCTCTTCAACATTTTCAATAAATGCTTTTAAGTTTTCTACCGCATCTTTGGCATCACTAAAGAAAGAATTAAATTCGTCCACAACGCCTTTTGCATTTCCCCCTAGCGCGCCAATATCTTGAATAAAGCCACCACAGTCTTTTAAGGCGTGAATAGGATCGTTATTAATTCCTTCTTTAAATAGATTCACCGTACTATCTAATGCTTGTCCTGTAGTTTTTAGCTCAAGTGACTGGATGAATTTGGGTAAGCGATTAATTACATTCAAAGCATCAGTTTGTTGCTTGGCTGCAACTTCACTGAGCATTTTCATGCTTTCATAACCTTGTGAAAGTAAGGATTGTGCTTGTGCGGCCTCTAGATGGTCTGCAATCGCTTGCTCTTGTGCATAGGTACTGATGAGCATGCCTTTGCCCGCACGCACAGCTCCCCAAGCATCTGTTCTAAGCTCAAAGCCTTCTCCACGGCCTTGGCTCGTTTCTTGTTCTTTCGGATGGCTTAAATTACCCAAATTCAGCTGTGTTGCTGCATGACTACTTTGTAATTGGGTACTAATTTGCCCCGTTGTGTCATCAAAGCGTAATTGGTTAAACCCGCTACCATTAACTTCCTGACTACGAATACCGCTGAGTTTTTTAGTATCTGGAAGCTGCCCTTTCACATCGAACTTGGTTGGCGAACGCTGCGCTTCATGGATACGCCCCGTCACAAATGGACGGTCAATATTGCCATCAAAGAAGTCAATGACCACCACTTCACCGATACGTGGCAAGAAACGTGCTCCATAGCCTTCGCCTGCCCAAGGAGTCAGTACATCCACCCAAGCTGAGTCGGTATCATTGTCATTGCTACCTGCGCCACCATCATGCCCATGATCATCACTACGGGTAAATAGAAAACGTACTTTGATACGACCCCATTCATCGACATGAATGGTCTCTCCCTCTGGCCCCACGACTTTCGCTCTTTGTGGATAAGCAATTGGTCGATGCTGTTCTGGATTATATTCAGGTGCAGTTTTAATTTGACGGCGTATTAAGGTCAGCTCATTACCTTGACGCTCAATATCATCATAACCATGTTTATCCCATCGACTTTGGGTGAGTAACTGACTAACTTGTTGATGCAAATCTTTTGGTAAATTGTTTTGGTTGTAGAAATTTTTAGCGATAATCAGGAACTCTTGATCAGCCCCTTCATGTTGATCAATTTCAGGATGCTCTCGAAAATTAAACCAATAGCCGACTTGGCTATCTCGAACACTGCTATAAGCCTTAAAGTATTTGGCCTGACTGGCATACATGTCATTAAATTGCTGATTCAGTTTCTCTAGCTGATTACTAGTTGAAGCAGTAGCTTGATCCTCACCTTTTAAATCTTGCATCCAAGCAGGACTCATGTGCCATGCTTGCTCAAGGCTTAAACTCGCTGAATCAAAGTTATCTGAATGTGTATGGGTCGTGATGACGGAACCAGCGCCTTCTTCTTGTGATAAGGCATCGGGCTGCCAGCGTTGCACATGTACCGCAGTCGGTTGCAGACTCCGCACCGCAACAAAACCCGTAATACTATCTTGATATTCTGTCGCACTACTGCGGTGATAGCGAATGCTACGGCGTGCTAAAGCTTGGTACTGGTTATTATCATCAATTAATCTAAGCTTTTGGGCCTGTACCGGAGCAGTAAAATGGGGAACGAAAAGTTCTGATTCATCAATTAGCCAACTCACGCCTTCGCTTCGCCATAAACGCGTAAGAAAGTCATAGTCGGATTCATTATGCTGCATGCTAAATGGACGAGTATCATAACTCTGGCTTAACCCACTCAGGTCTAGGCTTAAACTTGTCGCAAAAAGTGGACTTTTTTCTTGCCACTCTTTGAATAGAACTTCGGTAATTTCTACAATACTTTTATTCATAAAAACACGACTGTTACGGCGTTTGTGCCATAAATTTGTCGCGTCTTTTAAGGTCAATTTATAAAGTGTTAAAGCACCATCACTTTGACCATAACTGGCTTCAGTCACAATTCCTGTAGTTCGAAATAATTGTCCAGAATCTGTAACCTGATCAACAGCAACCTGAACGCCTATAAACTGCTTCAATGCAATTTGGGCACTCGTCGAAAGGCAAATTAACTCAGCTTCAATTCCCCCATTTAGCTGATGTTGGCCTTCTATACGTTGTAAAAAAACTTGGTGATTGAGCAATTCATTAGAAAATTGCACGTGGATCGCACGTTTCTGTGCGCTTAATCCTATTTTTTCCAATACACTAAAAATATTAAAAAGCATTTTTTTATAATCATAAGGATATATAAACGGCTGCACTTTATAAAAAACAGACCCATCTGTCTACAATATTATGCTTTTTTTCAATTCGTTTTTTTATATTTTGATTAATTCTAAAACAATAAAAAAGCCCAACTTCATGTTGGGCTTTTTTTTAATCTGTTTAAACTCTTTTTTTAGCAGTCTTAAACACTGGATAAAAACGGAACAATTGCCATAAACATACGAGTAATAGCAAAATGAAATAAACCAATGACCAGACTGGTAAAGACTGGCCTAAAAAGGTCCAGTCAATTGCTGCACATTCACCTGAACCTGACAATACTTCTTGCAAAACTGTTTTCATTGGTAAGGCATCAACTAAATAGTTTAAACCTGGACCACAGCTTGGCACTTGATCAGGTGGTAAATGTTGTAGCCAGACATGACGCCCCGCTACACCCACTGACCATAAAATTGCGATGCCAGCCAAAAATGCGTAAAAGCGTTTAACCGCATTGGAAACAGGGTTATGCAAAAATGCAATCAGTGCCACAAGGCCCATTGCCATTAAGCCAACACGTTGAAAAATACAGAGCGGACATGGCTCCAAACCTTTTACATGTTCCAGATACAACGCAAAAGACATGCCGACAATACTTGCTAAAACAAGTAGTCCACTCACCAAACGGTAACTTAATCGCATGTAAAACCTCATTTTATTATCGATATTGTTCAAGATATTGGTCAAAACTGACCTGAGTATCTTGCTCAAGTTGTTCTTGCTGCTGTAAAGATTGTGCAGCCAATTGCTCAAAATGTTTCAAGGTTTCCACACTAAGCTCATGCTCCTCATAACTTTCAGCATGTAACTGGGCCATGTGGCTACCAAAACTCCAAGTTCCACCATGCTTTAACGTATCGTCAATAACATGGGCTGACAAAGTTTCATCAACTTCATCAATTCTTGCTTGCATGATTGCTAACGCAGAACCATACAGCTCTGTTGCATAGGTCTGATCGAGTAACTGCGCACAACCTTGCATCTGAGCAATATACAAACGTGCCCAATCTTCGATGTGATAAGACCCGTTTAAATCTGTAATGGTTGCATTCGGCGCTCGGCCACGATTCACCACTTCAGTCTGGTTCTTTTCAATCAAATCTTGCTCAGGGCCTAACAGCTCCGGGCTATCACTTAACAAGCAATAAAGTGCTAACACTTCAAGGAAGCCAGCCGTCGTTTCATCAACGCCAATTGACGAATATGGGTTTACATCAACAGCACGTAGTTCAACATAACCCACTCCTCGATTTTTCAAGGCTTGAGACGGCGTTTCACCCGCTTGAGGCACCTGTTTTGGACGTACAAGACTGTAATATTCATTCTCGATCTGCAAAACATGATCATTAATTTGCAACGGCTCACCAGCGGCATCATTTAACCCTAAACGGCTAAATGGTGGGTAAGGAGAATGAACGGCTTTTTGTAAACCATCCAGATAGCCAGTCAAATTGTTGTAATGAATACCTAAGCTTTTTTGGGCTGAGTTTTGATAGCCCAATCGCCCCATACGTAAAGCTGTAGCATACGGTAAATAGTATGAACCTTTGATTAAAGGCAACAACTGATGTTTATGTCCGGTCAAGAAACAACGACATACCGTTGGACTGGCACCTACCAAGAACATAACCAGTGGTGTTAAACGGATAAAGTTACGAATAAGACCAAAATAACGATGGCTACGATAATCCTGCAAACTTAATGATTTTAATTGTTCGTCAGTTTCATGAGCCTGCAACTCAGCAAAAAGCGTATCTGGAAAAGATAAATTGTAATGCACACCTGAAATCGTCTGCATACGACGACCATAACGTATTCCTAACCCACGACGGTATAGTGTTTTAAAACGACCAATATTAGAAGTGCCATATTGCGCTAGACGAATACGTTCTTCATTGTCATCTAACATACATGGCATAGATAGCGGCCAAAGTTTTTCACCATTTTCTAAATGACGATGCACAACGGCATGGATATCGGTGAGCTCATGTAAAGCTTCACCAATGGTTGGCTTTGGAGAAGTAATAAACTCCATCAATGCTTCTGAATAATCAGTCGTAATTTGCGGATGTGTTAAAGCCGAACCTAATGCTTTTGGATGTAACTCTTGCGATAAGAACCCATTACTTTGCATACGTAGGCTTTCACGCTCTATTCCACGTAACATGCCTTGTAGTAGCGACGAATCCACCCAAGCAGGAATAACTGATTGAGATGGTGTAGTGGGTTGACTCATGCATTTGCTCGCTTATTAAAGATCACTATATACAAAATCGTGAGATGATACGGTTACTTATATAATCACATCATTCCAGTTTGGCAATTTTTATCACAATCTTGTTATTTAAGACACGAAAGAATTGTGATTTTATTGAAGAATAATTGCTAAAGAGTTGTCAATATCATGAACGATCAAGACATTTTAAACTTCTGGTTTTCACCTGAACACCGTTCACTTTGGTTTGCAAAAAGTGATGATTTTGACAAAAAGATTTGTGAAAATTTTTCTGACGTTCATCGACAGGCAACTCAAGCAGAACTCTGGTCTTGGCGAAAAACGGCTGAAGGCCGTCTGGCAGAGATTATTGTACTAGACCAGTTTTCTCGCAACATTTATCGTGATCAACCACAATCTTTTGCTTATGACAGCTTGGCATTAGCTTTGTCACAAGAAGCCATTAGCTTGCAATTAGATGCACAGCTTAATCCAGAGCAACGCTCTTTTTTATATATGCCGTTTATGCATAGTGAATCAAAATCGATCCATGAGTTTGCCTTGAAACTATTTCAACGCCTCGGCAATGAAATTAATTTAAGCTTTGAGAAAAAGCATAAAGTGATTATCGATCGCTTTGGTCGTTATCCTCATCGCAATGCGATTCTTGGACGTGTCTCCACTCCAGAGGAAACCGAATTTTTATTAGAACCAAACAGTAGTTTTTAAAAATTCTTAATTTTTAACGCTGAGTCATCTATTTTCTAATACTCAGCTGGGAGTTCATCATGAAATATCTCTCTCTTTGTTTAGCCTTAGGCACTGCCTTAACTTTAACTGCTTGTGCAACAACGCCAAGTAAACCAAGAACCTTTGATCAGCTTGGTCAGTTTTCAGCATATCCTTTAAATGCCCAAACTTTTCGGATTAGTTTTCAAGCCGACCCGAATATGAGTTATGGCGCAGCTGAAGAAATCACTTTGGTAAAATCAGCACAAACGACGGTACAAAAAGGCTTCCGCTTTTTTAAAGTGCAAAATGACCCAAGTAATCAAAGTCAGAAACCGCCACGTCAAGCCGTGGTTTACCCATCTGCTCCAAGTTTTTACCCATATGGTTACGGTCGTCGTTACCCGGGTTTCTGGCATGATCCGTTCTATGATTACCCACAAGTGGTCAATATCGATCCTGTTCAAGTGTCGTATACTATTGAATGTTATCGGGATCAGAAGCAGGCTCCTCAGGATGCTTTTGATGCAACCTTGATCTTGAAATCAATCGGACAAAAATATGGATTGAGTCCGACAGGAGAGCTGTTGCCACCGCCTGAGCCTCCAGTAAAACAAAAATGAATAGGATAAATTTATGAACATGGCAGAAGAAGTTCACCACGTGCCCAGTCTAAAACGTAGCAAATATTTTGCTACTCTGGCGCTTATTATTGTCGTTGTGCTGTGGATTGCACTGATGGTGGCTGATCGTTTTCTGCCAGAGTACACAGGTTTTATTCATATTTTAATGTTAGGGGCAGAAGCTGGTGTAGTCGGTGGTTTAGCCGACTGGTACGCGATTACCGTTCTGTTTCGGAACCCTTTTGGTAAATTACCAATTCCTAATTTTTTAAGGGACCACACCGAGATTATTCCGCGCAACAAAGCTCGCATTGCAGAGTCAATGGGCCGTTTTGTACAGGAAAATTTTCTTTCGCCTCAAGTGGTAGAACGAAGCTTAGAAAAAACTGACTTAAGCCTCGCAATTGGTCAATGGCTAGCAAGTCCACAAAACAATACGCAAGTGGTACAGCTTATTCAGCAAACTGTTCCGAAAATTTTTGAGTTTGTTAGCCAAGTTCAAATTGCCAACTTTGTGCAAAACAATAGTGTGCAATGGGTACGTAATACCGAAGTCAATAAACTCGCAAGTGAAATGCTCCGCGCAGTATTGGAAAATGACTTCCACCAAGACGTTTTACAGCGTGGTCTCGATATCGCCCATGAGTGGGTGGTACAAAACCCAGATAAAACCCGTGAGTTAACCCGAAAGATGTTTAAAGCACTGGGTGTCTGGTCCCTTGCAAAAGGTGCAAGCTGGATTGGCATTGATGTTCAACAACGCACCATCGACTCACTCGTTGAAAAAGTAGAATCAATGTTGGCAGACCCTGAACACCCATGGCGACAAGAAATTGAAACCATTGCCCACTCGCTCATGCTTGAGCTAGCAAAACCAGACAGTGCTGCCAGCCAACGCCTAAACAGCGGTAAAGATGCCCTTTTAGACAGCCCTCAAGTCCTAAATTTCATCAGTGGTGCCGTCACCATTTTGTGTGATGCCATTAAAGAAGATTTAATGAAAAAAGACTCAGGTATTGCAATGAACCTTCGGGCTGCTATTCAGCAACTGGGTGAAAATCTTGTTCAAAATGCCAAAGTACGTGAAGTGTTAAACAAAGAAATGACAGGCCTTGCGCTGAATTTTACAGACCAATATAGCCATAAAATCATACGCTATGTCAGCGAACGCATTCATGAATGGGATTCGCGCGAAATGATTGGAAAAATTGAAAACGAAGTCGGTGGCGACTTACATATGATCCGTGTGAACGGCGTTGTAGTCGGGGCATTTATTGGTTTAACACTCGGTGTAATTCGGGCAGTGATTGAATCAATTTTATAACTTTAAATATTTTTATAAGAGAACAATATGCTACAGCTTCAGTCAAAATTGGCCACTCAAGGCGTGACGATTTTTAGCACCATGACGGCAATGGCACATCGACTAGGTGCACTCAACCTGTCACAGGGTTTTCCAGATTTTTCGGCTCCACCAGCCTTACTGGAAGCCTTATCTCAGGCGACTTTGGCTGGACATAATCAATATCCACCCGGCGATGGTATTCTCGCTTTACGTGAACAGCTTGCTTTACAATTTCAGCAACGCGACCAACTTCAACTAGATCCTGTCACGCAAATCACGATTACTCCCGGCGCAACCATTGCAATTTTTTGTGCCATACAGGCATGCATTAATGCGGGTGATGAAGTTATTATTTTTGATCCAAGTTACGACAGCTACGGCCCATCCGTGCAGTTAGCAGGTGGTAAAGCCATTCACATCGCTCTTGAAGCACCCGATTTTAAGGTGAACTGGCAACAGGTTAAAGATCTGATTAACGATAAAACTCGAATGATTGTGGTGAATACTCCCCATAATCCAACAGGTACCATCTGGGCAAAACAGGATTGGTTAGAACTCATTGAACTAATTCAAGATAAAAACATTGTGGTTTTATCCGATGAAGTCTATGAACACTTGGTCTTTGATGGTCAACAACACTTCAGCGCATTACATTTTCCAGAGCTCAGAGAGCGTAGCTTTGTGATTGGTTCTTTTGGAAAAACCTTTCATGTAACAGGCTGGAAAACAGGTTATTGCGTCGCTTCACCTGAGTTAATGCGTTTATTCCGCCAAATTTACCAATATGCGAATTTCTGTGGCACGACACCTTGTCAGATTGCTCTAGCGCAATATATGGAGCAACATCCAGAACATATTCAAGAGCTTCCACAGTTTTACCAAACTAAGCGAGATCATTTTAATCAGGCGATTCACCATAGCCGTTTCTTGCTAAAACCGTCTCAAGGTACTTATTTCCAAAATCTCGATTACAGTCAAATTAGACCCGACTTAAACGATGTTGAAATGTGCCAGTTTCTAGCAGAACAACATAAGATTGTGGCTATCCCAGTTTCGGTTTTCTACAAGCAAGCGCCGGAGTCTTTGCGTTTGATTCGTTTCTGCTTTGCTAAAAATGATGAGACATTGCAAAAAGCAGGAGAAATTCTGAATCAATGTTAATAAATTTAGCCACTTAGCATAGTAAAAACACTACAAGCCATTTGCTCTAACTATGCTAAGTTGGATATCTGCCCCGCTCATCAAAGAGATGGGCGATGGAGAATGCATGCCACCAAGACAGTCTTTAATTCATCAGCAAAATCTATGGAAAACATTTTTTGTTTTCTTGCTACCCCTGATTGCAACCAATATTTTGCAGAACTTGTCCGGAACGATTAACACCATCTTTGTTGGTCAAATGATGGGAGTAGATGCAATTGCGGCAGTTTCTGTATATTTCCCTATCTTATTTTTGCTACTCGCTTTTATTATCGGGATTTCAACGGGTACGACTGTTTTAGTCGGGCAAGCATGGGGTGCGCAAAATATAGAGAAAGTCCAAAGTGTGGTCGGTTCTACTCTGTTTATGACCATCATTGGTGGAATTATTACCGCGATTATCGGTGTGTTTTTCGCCCATGATATTTTGGAGCTTTTAGGTACTGACCCAAAAGTAATGCATCTTGCTTTGCCTTATGTACAATGGATGTTGGCGGGTAGCCCTCTTCTGTTCGTTTATATTATCTATACTTCAATTTTACGTGGTGTGGGAGACAGTACTACCCCTTTACTGGCCCTAGCTTTAACCAGTGTCATCGGCGTAATTATTACACCAATTCTTCTCAAAGGTTATTTTGGCTTTCCTGCCCTAGGGATTATTGCTCCTGCTATAGCATCAATTATTAGTTATATCGCAATATTAATTTTTCTGGCGATTTATCTAAACAAGAAAAATCATCCACTTCGCCCGAACCGTCAGCTTCTGCAACATATCCGTCACAATCCAGAACTGAGCAAAATCATTTTGCGCTTAGGTGTCCCAACCGGTATTCAAATGATTACGACCTCAATGGCGGGTTTAGTGATTGTTGGGTTGGTTAACCATTATGGTTCACATGCTACAGCAGCGTATGGTGCAGTGAATCAGGTGCTCAACTACATTCAGTTTCCAGCGATTTCGATCTCAATTGCAGCTTCAATTTTTGCAGCGCAAGCGATTGGTGCGGGTAAATCAGATCTATTAGCGCGAGTAACCCGCACCGCTTTGGGGATGAATTTTTTATTTACAGGTACCTTAATTGCACTTGGCTATCTATTTTCAAAATATTTAATGGCTTTGTTTATTACTGACCCAACTGTGGTGGTGTTAGGTCAACAGCTTTTATTTATTGTACTTTGGGCAATTTTATTCTTCGGTGCAGGTGCCATTTTTGCATCTATCATGCGTGCGAGCGGTACCGTGACGGTTCCAATGCTGATTAACATCTCTGCCATTTTATTTATTGAAATTCCATGTGCTTACTGGTTTAGCTCAATGTGGGGACTTAAAGGTATTTGGGTTGCCTATGCCTTGGCATTTGTTAGTTTATGTATTATTCAAGGTTTGTATTATCAATTTATCTGGAAGAAAAAGACGATCAAAGTTCTTATTTAGAACTATCCAAACCACATAAAAAAAGCCATCATTTGATGGCTTTTTTTAATTTAAATCTTATTTCATCCATTTGGTCACAACGGTTGAAGCACGTTGATATCCTGTTGGGAACAAACGCTGCAATGCATCAAGAAATTTTGCATCACTACCAATCAATAAACGGCGTTTATTTTTCAAAACAGCATCCAAGATTTGACGAGCCGCTTCTTCTGGTGGGGTACGTAAAAACTTATCAAAGTTTTGAATCGATTTAGCCGGATCCATACCCAAACTACTCAAGCTATCACTCATTTTTGCAGCTTTAGCAATATTGGTACGAATTCCCCCCGGATGTACGCACAAAGAACTCACGCCACTTTTTTCAATATCCAACTCTTGACGTAATGATTCGGTAAAACCACGGACAGCAAATTTAGTTGCATTATAGCCAGATTGGGTTGGTTGAGCAGTTAAACCAAATAAGCTCGAGATGTTAATAATATGGCCATCTTGAGTCTGCTTAATGAATGGTAAAAATTCTTTAGTACCGTATACGACACCCCAGAAGTTAATCCCCACAATCCACTCTAAATCTTCGTAGGTGGCGCCTTCGACAGTTGAGCCTAATGCAACACCAGCGTTGTTAAAAATCAGGTTAACAGAGCCATGATCTTGCACAGTTTCTTGTGCCCATTGCTTTACCGCTTCACGGTCAGACACATCAAGCTTTTTGGTGGTAATAGTAATATTGCTGTATGGTTTTAAAAGCTCGACAGTTTGTTGTAATCCTTTTTCATTAATATCACTCAACGAAAGATGGCAGCCCTGTTTTGCCAAAAGAATTGCTAACTGTTGCCCAATGCCAGAACCCGCGCCCGTAATTGCAGCGACTTTGTTTTTAAAATTTTTCATTGTCCATCCTTTGTTTTTCGATATTTGCACAGTCAGTTCATTGCATGTGCAGTTTAGACAACTTCAATATAATTTTGACAATACACATTGTCAATATAGTACACTGTAATTTCAGATAGAATGGCACAATTCTTCTGAGCGCTTTATCATAGTGAGCGTATTTGGCCAAAACCTATAAATTAGGCAATCATTCTTTAGGAAACGACTTATTTATGGCGACTAACGACTCAACCAGTAAAAAGAAAACAAAAAGTGTGAGTAAAGAACGTCAGTTCAAAGGTTTATCTCTATCTGAACGTAAAGAGGCGCGCCGTGAAAAACTGATTGAAGCAGGTATTGCGACCTACGGAACCCTTGGTTTTTTTTCAGTGACGGTAAAAGATGTCTGCCAAGAGGCAAAACTCACAGAACGTTATTTTTATGAATCATTTAAGAAGAGTGAAGATTTATTCCAAACCATCTTTTTAAAAATGATTGAAGAATTACAGCAAAATCTGATGCAAGCCGTGATTAAAGCTGCACCCGATCCAGAAAAGATGGTTGATGCTGGCTTAAGAGCTTTACTAACTACTTTAAAAGATGACCCGAGATTAGCTCGTATTGTCTATGTCGATGCAGTCTTGGTACAAGAATTACATAATCAGGCCACCATTCAAGAAACACTTGCGCAATTTGATCGCATGATTCAGGCCTTTGTTATGTTGACTATGCCGCAAATTCAACACCATGAAAATGAGCTTTCTTTAATCGCAACTGGCTTAAATGGGTATGTCACTCAAATTGCGATTCGTTGGGTTATGGGAGGGTTTGAGCAATCTCTTGAGCAGGTTTTAACCGCATGCCGTATTGTTTTCTTGTCTTTATTAGCTCAGGTTTCAAAATAATATTAAAGTTTTTTGACAGCTTAAAATGTGAAAAAACAACTAAGCAATTACTGTGTTAACCTATTGAATGACTTTAGAAAGTTTGAGGGTTAGATGTCATAATTTGGTCATACCTTTGCCTTAGTTTTGTCACAAATTATTGCTAAATTCAATTTTATAGACTTTTCTGCAATGAAATTGTCATAATTAATCTTTGTAATAAGCCTGTCATAACTACAAAACGGTTCACCGTTAAATCTATAGGATATTGCGCTGTGAAAGATGACTATATTTTAATTGTCGATGATGAGCTTCCTATTCGTGAAATGATCCATACTTCTTTGGACATGGCAGGCTTTCAATGCTTACAGGCCGAAGATGCCAAACAGGCTCATCAAATTATCGTCGACCAACGTCCGGCGCTTATCTTGCTTGATTGGATGTTACCTGGAGGCGTAAGCGGTGTCGATTTATGTCGCCGCTTAAAACGTGATGAGAACCTCGCAGAAATTCCTGTGATTATGCTGACCGCCCGCGGAGAAGAAGACCATAAAGTACAAGGTCTTGATGCAGGTGCAGATGACTACATGACCAAGCCATTCTCAACACGTGAACTGGTTTCTCGTATTAAGGCTGTTCTGCGCCGTGCCAATGCATTAAGTGGTGAAAAAACAATTGATGCCAATGGTTTAATTCTTGATCCTGTAAGCCAGCGTGTTAGCTTTGGCAACAGTATTTTAGATATGGGTCCAACAGAATATCGCTTACTTGCGTTTTTTATGACCCATCCAGAGCGTGCATATACGCGTGCCCAGTTGCTCGATCAAGTGTGGGGCGGTAATGTATATATTGAAGACCGCACTATTGATGTGCATATCCGTCGTTTGCGTAAAGTCTTAGAACCTTTTGGTGTTGACCGATTTGTTCAGACTGTACGTGGAACTGGCTACCGTTTCTCTACACGTGCAGATTTAGCCGCAGGTTAACCAAGATTTATGTATGAACCCTACCCCGTCCCTGAACAGGTACGTGAACAAAAACTTTCTCGCTACAGTAGTTTATGGACGTTTGCCAAACAAGATTTACGGCTTTTATTATTTTTTCTAATTATTGCCGGTTTAGTCGGTTTCGGTATTGGGTATTTCTGGAGTTGTATCTTTATCGCCTTCGTGGTGTTTTTTACACTCCAGTTGCGTTCTTTATATCTGGTCAATGACTGGATTGCCAATAAACCATATGACGTGCCTCCAAACCTTAACGGGATTTGGGGGGCATTGTTATTTAATGTTTACCGTGCTCAGCGCCAAGAACGAATTGTTCAGGCCGAAATGGTCGGTTTAATTGACCGCGCTCAATCTTCTTTGGTCGCACTTGCTGAAGCGGTTGTACTTATTGATGACCAACATCAAATCGAGTGGTGGAACCCTGCTGCAGAGCGATTATTGGGTATCAGTCCACTCGACCGCGGTCGCAACTTATTAACGATTTTGCGCCAGCCTACTTTTATTGAATATTTTAATAATATTGATCAGGCACCTGATGGAATTAAGCTGCATTCCAATTTTGATGATGACCGCTATGTGCAGGTTAAACTCACAAGATTTGGTGGAGAAAGTCGTTTATTGGTGGCTTACGACGTGACGCGTATGCATAACCTTGAGCAAATGCGTAAAGACTTTGTCGATAATATTTCGCATGAACTTCGTACGCCATTAACGGTGCTCAGTGGTTATATCGAAACCTTTACCGATCAGGAAGATATTAGCCCACGCTGGAAACGTGCATTTGATCAAATGCAATCACAAACCAAGCGTATGAATGCGTTGGTGAATGATTTACTACTGTTATCGAATTTAGAAAATAACAAGAAAATTGCAAAAAATCAGATTATCGAAATGCCGAGTTTAATGAATCAATTATTTGATGATGCTCAGGCCTACAATGCCGATTATGGACACACGCTCAATTTACATATTGATAGCCACTGTGACCTGATTGGTTCCGACATGGAAATTGCCAGCGCGTTTAGTAACTTAATTACCAATGCCATCAAGTACACGCCAAAAGGTGGAACTATTACCATTGGTTGGCATGATGATGGTGAACATGCTTACTTTAGCGTGCAAGACACAGGCATCGGAATTAACCCTAAACATTTGCCACGACTGACTGAACGCTTCTATCGTGTTGACAGTGACCGTAGCCGTCAAACAGGTGGTACAGGATTAGGTCTTGCGATTGTAAAACACGTGCTTATGCAACACGGCGCTTATTTAGATGTACAGTCTAAAGAAAACGAAGGATCAACCTTTACCGCAGTTTTTCCAAAAGAAAGACTCTATAACATGACCTAAAGTTGCCCTCTCACATTTAAAAAGCCGACTCATGAAAAGTCGGCTTTTTTGTAGCATTTAAACCAATTTACTTAAAATTTGAGCAATAAGATTTTGTCTGGTTTTTCTCTATGACATTCAAAAAGTCAGTGGCAAAAGTATTACTTTGACGCAGTGCATCACGGTGATCACCACCATCAATCGTTTGATAAATAGTTGGTTTTTTTAATTTACATAGCTGTTGATAATAAGCAGATGTGCCTCTAGGGTCGACTAAATGATCTTTAGAGCCTTGAACAATCATTAATGGCACGGTCGGCACCATATTTTCAATAGACTGCTGTTTTAAGTAAGCCAAAAGAGGTTTTAAGTCTGCATTAGGGCGAAATATGCTAGAAGGAGATTTTTTCAAATCAGATTGAAGTTCAGATAAACAGCGACTACGCGCTTGAGTTAGCACCGTGTTCATTTCTGCACTGACTAAGTTTTCAGGAACAATGCTTGGTTCTGCTGCTTGCGCTCCCAACAACACAATCGGGAAAAATGCTGCCACACTAGGTTCTGGGTTCGGATTATTTTTCACATATTCTGCAATGCCTTCATATTGATAGCCGCCTGGCGCAAGAGCGATTGCCCCTTTTAAATCTAGTTCAGGTGCATCTTTTTGACCATAGGCAGACACTGCGATTGCCGCAGCTCCGCCTTGACTATGTCCCATCACCAACCACTGTGGATTGAAATCTTTGGGTTTAAGCACATGTAATGCCCGCACTGCATCGACCACTGTATGTAGCTGGCTCTTTGCATTCATATAGGGATGTGCGCCTAACGTACCTAGTCCCTGATAATCAGGTGCGACAACTGCATAACCACGTGCAAGCCAACCATCTAAAGCTTTTGAAGCCACTTCTTGATATGAATGAACTGGGCCACCTGCATAATCACCAGAAGGTGCACAAGTATCAGCAACTCCAGTCGTACCATGTGCCCAAGCCAATATCGGCCAGCCATTTTTTGGCGGTGTTCCTTTTGGTAATAAAATAAAAGCCGATGCAACAATAGGTTCGCCCTGAATCCCTCGACTACGATAATTGACCAATAAACGCTGATCAGCATGAGGAAATAAATTCGTCACATCTTGCTGTGCTATAGAGAGGATTGAACCTGGTTTTTCACTCACAATTTGCTTACTCAAATCTGTAATTGGAGCAGCCATAGCAGAACCAGATACCAAACAAACACTGCTAAATAAAATTTTAAAAAAGGAATTACTTTTTCTAATCAAGGGATTACTCCTCTATTATTTACATTACATCTATTTAAATAATCAATTTATAAAGTATAAACTACCATAAAAGCATCTATAATTATATTCAATTCAAAAACATTAAATTATAATCACTGAAATTTAATAAAACGATATTTTAAAAATAGGTAGTATAAATATAGTTGCAAAAATTAATCCCATTTAAATAATAAAAAATATATGCTGATATTTTCTTAATTACTATAGCGATTAAAATGTCAAAACAATATAAATTTATACAGTACCTGATTTATCTTATTGTCGGTTCACTATCTATCCATAGCTTTGCAGACGTACAAGTATATGGTCCTGGTGGGCCAGCACCTGCAATGAAAGAAGCCGCTAAACAATTCACCAATAAAACAGGAATAGCAGTCCATGTGACTTCTGGACCTACTGCTCAATGGTCTGAAAAAGCGAAACTAGATGCAGATGTTATCTATAGTGGTTCCGAAGCCATGATGTCGGATTTCGAAAATACTTTTTCTGAGCAAATTATAAAAGACTCGGTAGAACCTTTATATTTACGCCCCGCAGCAATTTTAGTGAGAAAAGGAAATCCTAAAAATATTAAAGGATTTAAAGACCTCGCTAAACCCGGTGTTAAAGTTTTAGTTACGCATGGTGCAGGTCAAGTCGGTATGTGGGAAGATATCGCTGGCAGAACTGGGAATATTCAATTAACCAAATCTGTTCGAAAAAATATTGTCACCTATGCAGTCAACACAGGAATTGCCAAGAAAAACTGGGAAGAAAATAGCAGCTATGATGCTTGGTTAGTCTTTAATATTTGGGGAATCAGTAATCCAGACGTGGGACAAATTATCCCTATCGAACCAGAGCTCGTTGTCTATCGCGATACAGGTGTAGCATTGACTAAACATAGTTTAAAAGACGCTGAAGCTAAACGTTTTGTAGAATTCTTATCGTCTCAGCAAGGCAATATTATTTTCAAAAAATATGGTTGGACTAAATAATAAAAAAGGGAGCATAGCTCCCTTTCATTTTTTAAAATTATTCACTCTAGTTCACCTAGAATATATTCGTTTCAAATTAAATATACACCTGCGGCATATAAAGCGCCCAGTATTAAACAAAAAGCTGAGCTGACATACCAAAATAAATCAGTATTTCCCACAAATTTTGACTTTAACCATGGAAAAGCAAAACCACGGATAAGAAACACTGCTGCAACAAGCGACAAAATAATTTTAGTAAAAGGTAATACCTGTATTTCCTTTGCTGCAAAGAAGGCATACATAGAACATACAGTTAGAATTAATCCCACAGTTATAGCTGTAAAATTAGGATACCAGTGACCTCTTTCGGCCATCTGGACAATACTTTTACCAGCCCCTAAAACCCGAAAACCATTTGCTCCCCAGAACACACAAATAAAATGAAGTAATGCGGCACAGAATGTTAATAGTGCAGCAAGATATAGTAGAACGTTCGGAAGTGATTGCATTAGATCTTATACTAATCAACATATGTGAGATTTATTATACTTAATCATAAAATATATAAAACTTATAAATAGTTAAAATAAGATTAACTTGGTATTTAATATTTTAAATACCAAGCTCAGGCCATCTCAATTATTTACTCTCAAACTCTTTAAAATCAGCTTTTCTGATTTTTGCATGGATCCCTTTGGTTTTATCTACAACTTGTGAAACTTCAAAATCAGTTGCGGCACTTAAATACGCATAAGCCGTTGCTTCATCAATACCATATTCTTGATTTAGGAAACGAATGGCTTCACGTGTAGATTTTTTCATCGCTTCATCTAGATCTTCATCAAGACCCGGCGTAATCCAAAACTCAGCATTTTCAGCTAAAGGTTGTTTTAACTCTTTGCCCGGTATTCTATCTTTACCTGCTTTGAGCAAAGTAAATTTTAGTGTCGCACGTGCTGAAGCTTCGAGTGCAGTTAATGCTACTTCACCATCCCCTTGCGCGAAATGACTATCACCCGTATAGAATAATGCGCCTTTGACCTGAACAGGATAATACGCAGTTGAACCTGCACCTAGTTCATTAATATCAATATTTCCGCCATACATTGCAGGTGGTACAGAGTGAACAGGCTCAGAAGTATTGGCTGCTACCCCCATAATTCCCATAAAAGGATACAGTGGGAAACGTATTGATTTACCCGATTCTGTTTTTAATACACCTTCATATTCACCTTGTGCATTTTTTTCAATTGGGGTGAAAATCGATACGTTTCCATAACGTTCAGGATACTCAGCCGATGCGTTTTCTTGCTTTGCTTTTTTAGGAAACTCCCCGACTAAAGCACCCTTACCATGTCGATTTGAAATAACGCCATAAGGAACACGTGGCTCAACTTTAAGCACTTCAACTTTCAGAATATCACCGGGCTGTGCGCCTTCGATTGCAACAGGACCTGTGACAATATGCGGCCCATCTTTATGAAAATCATGCTTTAAATTTGACTGCGTAATTGTTTTTGCATCTTCCAATATTTCATTAGAATTTACGCCCTTCGATTTAAAGAACTTTTCAGCATTACGCCCTTGGTCTTCAAGCAAACCTTCATGAGAAACCGTATCAAATGTCACAACACTACCCGACGGAACATTAAGCACGGGTTTAGCATCCCGATTCGGCAAATAACCCCATGTAATGGTATTTAAAGTAGATGGAACGTAATAATTACCTTTATATTCGCCACTTTGAAGTTGGGTAGGCTGTTTTGAAATTTGATTTAAAACTTTAAAATCATTGGCATGGGTGAGTGAAATACAAAGTACAGATAAAACCGAAGCTGTCAGGCGTTTAACTTTTAACATGATTTCAGAACCTAAAAAATATGAAAATTACAGTAAGGTCCTGAATAGTTAGCAAGCATTGTGCCAAGGCTAAAGGCTATGCAATATCTAAAAAGCAAATCATAGTTATAAAATTAAATAATTTTTTTATATTTAATTACTTATCTTTAAATAAAATTAAAATTACGACTTAAGTCTAACTTAAATATTTCTCTATATTCTTCTTTATTAATTTTTAATTATATTAATATTTTTGCTCTCTTCAGACACATATTTATAGATTAGCCTATATAAAGTACTCATTTAGATCACTTAATAACAATTATATTTCTATATAATATAAACCCAAAAATTATAATATATTGTGTTTTTATATAGCTTAATTCAAAAAATAAACCCTGATTAATTAAAGTCAGGGTTTATTTATATTATAGGGGTTATATCGTTTACTAAACTGTATGTCCCATGCGCTCGCCCATTACAACCACAGACTCAGCTTTAAAACGTTGTTCCCATTCGATCTTATCTTTTTCAAATAAAATAACTGCGGTAGAACCTAAATAAAAACGTCCAAGCTCAGCACCTTTCTCTAACTTTAACTGATGATGCTGTAATTCAATACGACCTGAAGGTTTCACTTTACCTGTCGCCACAGTTTCAATACCCGCAACAATCATTGCACCCACTAACACAACAGCCATACGGCCAAGTTCAGTATCAAACAAGCAAACCATACGTTCATTACGGGCAAATAGTCCCGGTACATTTTCAGCAGTCATCTGATTTACCGAAAATAGCTCGCCCGGTACATACAACGTTTCTGTTAATGTACCTGCAAACGGCATATGAACACGGTGGTAATCACGCGGTGATAAATAAACAGTCGCGAACTCACCGTCTTGGAATGGCTGAGCAAGTTGTGGATCACCAATTAATTTCTCTACAGAGAAACTTTGGCCTTTTGCTTGAAATACTTCACCCGCAGTGATCTTACCAATTTGGGAAATCGCGCCATCGGCCGGTGAAACGATGCTATCTGCATTTTCATCAACCAAACGTACACCTTCTTTTAATGCACGGGTAAAAAAGTCATTAAAAGATTTATATTTTAGTGCATTGCCTTGTTCAGCAATCGATAAATCAATTCCATATTTAGCTTTAAACGCATGAATAACAGCAGCTTTCACAACTGGATTTTCACTCGCAGCAACTTTACCTACCACACGGCTCAATTGATGCTGTGGTACAAGGTTTTGTGCCTTAATAAATAATTCTTTTTTTAATCGAGATGTGAAACTCACGATGGTGACTCTCCAGTAATAATAGGACTATCGAGGCGATTGCCCCATTCACTCCACGCACCATCATAGGCTTTTGCTTCCCAGCCCAAGAGTCTAGCCAAAATATAGGCCAAACCGGAACGGTGATGTGACTGGCAGTACACGACTACAGGTTGTTGTAAATCGAACCCAAGTTGTTCAAGGCGCTGCCGCGTGCGTTCAAGCGGATGCAATTTTAGATGATTTTCACGATTAAGTGCAGTACTCCATTCAAAATGGAGAGCATTTGGAATGTGACCGCCGCGTCGCGCTGCTAAACGGACACCACTATATTCATCACTTGTGCGACAATCCCACAGTTGCACACTTTCTTGCTCAACTTGTTTGCGTAGCTCTTCATAATTCACTCGGAACTGCGCGGCATGTGATAAATCAATCTGAATTAAGTCTGCAACAGGAGAAAATTTTTCGACTTCTGCCGTAGTAGGCAACCCTGCTCCTAACCATGCATGGATACCACCATTAATTAAACTGGTACGGGTGAATCCTAAGCAGTGCAAATTCCAGATTAAACGCCCAGCCCATGCTCCGCCCTCATCGTCATAGACCACGACATGATGATTAGGTGAAATATTCAATTTTTCAATAAGTGCTTGTAAACCCGCTTCATCTGGCAAAACACCAGTGGCTTCTTCGTGCTGAGCCACTAACCATTTAGGCTGTAAGTGAATAGCATGTGGAATATGGAGTTGTTCATAAACCGATGCACGGCTTAAATCCACAACACGAATATATTCATTGCCTAAATAAGGCACTAACTCTTCTGCTTCTATTAATAAATCGAGTTTAAAATCAGGGAGGGTCATCGTCATGGTTTCTTTTTATACCAGCTTATTTCCAATCTTAGCATAAGCATATATCTAAAAAACTCTGATTTCCTGCTGCGCTTTAGCAGAAAATCAGATATCTGCATTCTCAGTTTTAAAAATAAAAATAGTGAGACTATTTTCTACTTAAACCACTTCTTCAAGTTCTTCGATATCAAAAACCTGACGTAAATAAGCCAAGAACGTATCGTTATCAGTCATGGTTTTACCTGGACTATCAGAAATTTTCGCAACTGACTGACCATTACATTCAACGAGTTTCAACACAATATTGAGCGGCTTTTGCCCCATGTCATTGGTCAAATTAGTTCCAATACCAAAACTCACCTGAAAACGATCTTTAAAGTATTGATGTAATTCCCACGCTTTTGGCAAATCAAGACCATCGCTAAAGGTCAGCATTTTGGTTTTAGTATCAATTTTTAATTTACGGTAATGTGCATAAGCCTTATCACCCCATTCATACGGGTCGCCACTGTCATGACGTAAACCATCAAATAGCTTTGCAAAATAAAGGTCAAAGTCGCGTAAGAAGGCATCCATCCCCACCACATCAGTTAGGGCAATTCCTAAATCGCCACGATACTCTTGTACCCATGTTTCTAAAGCTGCTTTTTGGAAATCACGCAAGCGGACATCAAGCGCCTGAAACGCTTGTAAAAACTCATGTGCCATGGTTCCAATTGGTGTAATGTTAAGCTCTTTAGCCAGTAATACATTACTTGTACCACGAAACACATTTGGTACAGTTTTATGAAAAGCTGCCACAACATGTTTTTGCCATTCAAAGCTATAGCGACGACGTGTACCAAAATCAGAAACTAAAAACGGTGGATCATTCGGCTGCTGAGCTTTTTCATATTGCTGAATCAATTCGAGTTTTGCTTGTAAACGGCGTTCGCCTTCGGCCCAAACTTGATCTGTTTTGATACGGCTAAAATATAACTCGTTTACAATCGCCAGAACAAAAATCTCGAACATCATGGCTTGAACCATCGGACCTTCGATACGAATATCCAAACGACCTTCGGCATCAATACTTGCCTGAATAAAACGTCGTTTGAGTTGGAATAATTCTAAATAATCGACAAAGTCGCTTTTAATAAATCGTAATTTTCGTAAATATTGTAGCTCGTCTTCTTTATATTTGAGATTACATAAATGGTCGAGTTGCTCGTTTAAGTCATCCAAAATATCCACTAACGGATAAACTGTATCTTCTAAGTTTCTGCAACGAAAATGATAGACACTATGTGTTTGCGGGAATTTATGCAAAACCACTTGTAGCATCGTAAATTTGTACAAGTCTGTATCTAGTAAAGAATGGATAATTGGAGACATAGTCAATGATTATTCGCTTGCTTCTTAGCATTAAAGCATATTTTTATGGATGAATTGCGAGGTTTTATACCATTGTTGCAGTTCCATGAAATTTCCTTTTAAAAATCATTTAATTTAAATTCTGCTAAACTACGTTAATTCAATTAATTATAGAAATTTGCTTTAACTATGCGCGCTTTAATACAACGAGTTCTTGAAGCCAAAGTGGTTGTAGACGGTGAAACTACAGGCGAAATCCAACACGGCCTACTGGTATTTTTAGGCATTGGCCGAGATGATACTTTGGCTGTTGGCCAAAAGCTTATTGATAAGATTTTAAAATATAGAATCTTTGATGATGAGCAAGGCAAAATGGGCTGGAACGTGTCTCAAGCAAAGGGTGGAATACTGCTCGTGTCACAATTTACTTTAATGGCACAAACACAAAAGGGTTTACGTCCAGACTTTGGCCCAGCAATGCCACCTAGCGACGCAAAAGCTTTATACGAGCAATTGGTTGAATATGCACATTCTCAATTTGAAAATGTTCAAACTGGGATATTTGCTGCTGATATGAAAGTACATTTAATAAATGATGGTCCGGTGACATTCAATTTAGAAGTCGAAGCATAAATATAAAAAAACTCCCAAGATGGGAGTTTTTTTATATCTGGATATTAACGACCAGTTTTCTCTTTAATGAAAGCACGTGCCTGACGGACTTTATCTTTTACTGGTTTTGGTAATTTAGGTGGAATGAGCTTAGCAACTTGGTTAAACCATACTAATAGGCTGAAGTCACCTTCCATTTTAATACTGCCTTCTTGCATACCCGTCATAAATGCTGTTGGGTCACCTTTGATCAAAGTTTTTACACCTTGCTCACTGTCTGCAAATTGCAAAATAAAATCAGCCTTTTCAGGCGCACCTGCAACTGTATCAATCTGACCATTATTAATAATGATCTGACGTGCAACACCTAAATCTGTACCGATCTGAATACGGAAAGCGCGGTCATGAATCAGTTCAATAAACTTAGGGCTAGTACGCGCCAACTGCTTCATACGCAGCACTAAACCTGCTACCAATAAATCTAACGGGTCTGTACTGACATCAACGAGAGGTAACTTGACTACAGGTATAGAAGAAAGTTTCATGAACATTCACGCCTATTGTATTTTTATGAAAACTTTAGAGCAAAACTTAGCAAGGACATACCATTGCCTGTGTTTTATGCATCAATTGATAATTTTTTAGCTGGCAACGCAATCTAGATGAAACGTCAACAGACCCATCTATCGTAGCATAACTGGCTATTTTTTAATAAATGCTTTGTATAATAAAAATCACGTTTCGTAAATGAAAAAGGCATGCTGTGCATACCTTTTTACCGTTAGATAACAATTTAATTATCGGCTAGAACATTGCTGCTGATCATCTTCATATACTGGCGTGTGTTCTATATATTGGCGATTTGCCAAAGCCTTTTGTGCTTGTTTATCCTCACGTAACAAAATAAATGTAACCATTACCATCGCTAGACTTAGTGCAGTTAAATAACTATATGTGACTGGCATTTCAAAAGTGACTTGAACTCCAAAACGGACCACTTCCAATAGCCCCCAAAAGAACATCCCTGCAAGCATAAAACCAAGCCAACGACGGTAAGGAGAAAAGAAAACAGCAACAAGCGCGACAGCAATTAAGCTGAATCCGGCGATAGCGGCAAAATTCGCTGTTACCATAGAAACCTCCGTCTTAATGAAAACGTCTAAAAACATTCGGTCTTAAATACCCGACCTCATTCCAAAAACAACTTTAATTCATGATTTGTGTTGAAGCTTACGATGCATTATGTATGTTTTTTTTTAGAAAAAAAGACCCGTTTTTTCTCTATGCGACATACTTTGTCGCAACATTCTTTTGTCATTACATTTTTGTAAAATTCAAAAAGATCGATTCCCTATATGGCATCAATTCTGGCGTGTCATTACAATAAAATATGATGTTTTTAAGGGCCAAAATAAGTTTTTTTCAGATTTTTTTATTGCCTTTTTTCTGTGCAAAATTTTGACATAACTTGCTTGTTTTTATGACTATTCTGCATAAAAAAAGCGCTACTCTGAAGTAGCGCTTAAAGCTTATCCATATAGGTTAAGCACGATTTAAATCTTTATCATGCATACCGAGTAAATACAGCACACCGTCTAAACCAACACTTGAAATCGCCTGATTTGCGTTTTGGCGTACTAATGGTTTTGCACGATATGCAACTCCTAGACCTGCAATCGCAAGCATTGGTAAATCGTTTGCGCCATCGCCTACTGCCATCGCTTGCTCTAGAGAAATCCCCATTTTATTTGCAAGCTCGCGTAGTAACTCAGCTTTACGGGCACCGTCTACAATCGCACCTTTCACTTCACCTGTCACGAAACCATCTTGCACATCTAAGATGTTGGCATGAACTTCATCAATACCCAGTTTGCCTTGTAAATATTCAGCAAAATACTGGAATCCACCCGATAAAATTGCCGTTTTATACCCCAGTGCTTTTAAAGTCGAGATAAGGCGTTCTGCACCTTCGGTAATGGTTAAACGCTCTGCAATTTTAGGTAAAACAGCAGCATCAAGCCCTTTTAATAATGCAACACGTGCACGGAAGCTTTGCTGAAAATCAAGCTCACCTTGCATCGCTCTTTCAGTAATTTCAGCAACTTGTGCGCCTACCCCTGCTTCAATCGCCAACTCATCAATCACTTCTTGTTCAATTAAGGTTGAGTCCATATCGAAACACACTAAACGGCGATTGCGTCGATACGCATTGTCTTCTTGAACAGCAACATCAATATTTAATTCGCTTGAAAGAAGTAAACATGCTGCACGCATGGCTTGTGCATCTAAAGTTGGGCCGCTACTTAAACCAAACTGTACACAAGCACGACGCGGGAATGCGCTATCCTTTTCAAAGTCTACACGACCCGATAAACGCGTTACTGTTTCAATGTTAAAGCCTTGGCTAGACACAATTTGTGTAACCGCTTGTAAATGTGCAGCCGTGAGTTCTGGGGCTAAAGCCGTGACGATATAACGAGTCCGGCCCCCTTCACTAACCCATTGTTCGTATTCTGCGCCCGTGATTGGTTTAAAGCGCACTGTTAAGCCAATATCATGTGCTAAAATCAGAATCTCTTTCATTGCCAATGCGGTTGCAGTTTCATTATCGGAAGCGACCACAATGCCTAATGTAAGTTGATTATGAATAACAGCCTGACCTACATCCAGTATTTGCAATGAATGTACGGATAGTACTTGCATTAATCGGGTAAACTGGTTTGGTTGGTCCGGTCCTAAAAAGGATATAAGAATGATTTCTCGCATGAATTGACTCTAGTCTGAGTGACAACTATTGTAAGAATCATAATCGAATTTCAATATAATTGCCTTGGAAGTTTAACTTGATTGCGCCTAGACAAGGGCTATTTGCTAGCCTACTGATCGTTAGTTTTGCATTGCATACCTTTTTATTGGTCATTGCAACGACACACCAGCTTAATGAAAACCGTGCGAGTCAAGGTCAGCTCATGACCAGCCAGCTCGTTGCAGACAGCTTATCTGAGCTTGAACCTGCCAATACGGTGTCTTTAGCTCTGATTGCCAATCGCTATGCGACCAATCCAAGCGTTGCGTCTATTCGCATTCTTGATGCTAACAAACAGGTTCTAGCAACGAGCGGAATTTCAAAAACCCGCCAAGGCGAGATTTTTGCTCGTGATGCCCTTCAAAATGAAAAGAAAGTGGGTTCTATCGAGGTTACGCTGATTCAGCCAAGTATTGGAGAAATTCTTCGTACTCAATGGCTTGCAATTTTAGCTTCTCTGTTTTTGCATGTTTTATTATGGCTTGCCTATCGCGCGATTGCTCGTCCAACCCGTAGCGAATATTTGGCACGCATTAATGAAGAAAACCGCTTGAAGCATGAAATTCAGCAGTTAACTCAAGCATTGGCTTTAGAAAAACAAAATACGGTGACATTGGTTGCACAAGCTCAGCAACAAGCTAAAGCTAAACCAGCAGTCCGCCAACAAACTGAGAAAACTTCAGATTCAACTGATCAACATACTCTGGCACTTAATATCCAGTTCTATGACCCTAAACAGTTATTAAGCAGCGTTAACCAGTCGGTTTCTGTACCGTACTTTAAACTCTGTCAGCTCTTTTTAAACAAGAGTATTGAGCTGTGCGTTAAGCATTACCAATTAAAGCTAACCGATATTGAAGTGGTAGATGAGTTTAATGCCGACGGTGCAACACTTGCGATTTCAACTTCGCATGCCCACGCTGTAGAGTGTCTGCTCATGATTGGAACAGTCTTCCAACTACTTTCAGACGTTTTATATAAACGTTACCGTGAAGATAAACGCTTTGCGCTGCAAACTCGTAGTGCAACGTGTAATGCTGTAGAAGCGATGCAAATTGATGCAAAAGAAGCTGCTCAACGTTTAGCGCAGCATCTTCATGCGAAAGAGTCGGCTTTATATCTTGAGAATGATCAGCTCAAAGCAATTCAAGACAGTTATCAACTTGTTGCTATGCCAAACCCAAGCAATGTGATGACACGTCATGCATTTATGATTAATGGCATGAATGCAGAATGTGCTGAACTTGCTCAAAATATCCGGACTGAAATTTTAATGGGAAAAAAATCAATCCCACAAAATGATAGTCCAAGTAGTGCAGCTTCATAAAAAGTAACTACGCGCATCATAACCTAGCCTTTTGGCTAGGTTTTTTTATTTAGATTCATAGCTTTTCTTTAAAATCACTCCATTTTTTTATGATTTATTTGTATAAATAAATCTCGATCTATTCTTTGGATTCATAAATTTGGATAAATCAGAATCATAGGCAAAATTATCTAAACAGCGTAAACTATGCAAAATTTATTAAATAGAAATTGTCTTACGACAAAAAAAGGTGAAAGCGAATGCCGCTGAGTCGTGTTGAAGATCTTGTCGCCGATATTCGTGCAGGCAAAATGGTTATCTTGATGGATGACGAAGATCGCGAAAATGAAGGTGATCTTGTCATTGCAGCAACGCATGTTCGTCCTGAAGATATTAACTTCATGATTACCCATGCACGTGGTCTAGTTTGCCTAACGCTTAGCCGTGAGCGCTGTAAACAGTTAAACCTTCCGTTGATGGTTGACCAAAACGGTGCTCAGCACAGTACAAACTTTACCTTATCAATCGAAGCCGCTGAAGGTATTACAACGGGTATTTCAGCAGCAGAACGTGCACATACAATTCAAGCTGCTGTTGCAGCGCATGCTAAACCAACTGATATTGTACAGCCGGGCCATATTTTCCCATTAATGGCACAACCAGGCGGTGTTTTACATCGTGCAGGCCATACCGAAGCAGGTTGTGATTTAGCACGTTTAGCAGGTCTGGAACCAGCTTCTGTCATTTGTGAAATCATTAATGAAGATGGCACAATGGCACGCCGTGCAGATTTAGAAATTTTTGCTGAGAAGCATGGCTTAAAAATTGGTACAATTGCGGACTTGATTCACTACCGCATGACCAATGAGCAAACGGTTGAACGTCTGGATCAAAAAACCATTCAAACAGAATATGGTTCATTTGAACTTTATCGTTATCGTGAGATTGGTAACCCGGACATTCATTTGGCTTTAGTCAAAGGCGAGCCAAAAGAAGGTGTTACAACAGTACGTGTACATGGTTTTAGTCCAATTCGCGATTTGCTTAAGCTCAATAAAGCTGATGGTGAACCAGCGTGGAATTTAGACCGTGCACTACAGACGATTGCAGCGAGTGATCGCGGTGTTTTAGTCTGGATCGGACAAGATCATTTGCAAGACTTGGGACCAGCGTTGGATGATTTAAATAAGCCAAAACCGGTGAAATCCAATGCAGCACTTTCACATCAATATCAAACCATTGGTGTCGGTGCTCAAATTTTGCGTGATTTAGGTGTTGAAAAAATGAAGCTTCTTAGCTCACCATTACGTTTCAATGCTTTATCTGGCTTTAATTTAGAAGTAGTGGAATATGTCACTGCTGATCAAATCACAACGAAATAATCGAGGTTGCTATGGCAATTCGCCGTATTGAAGGTTTATTACATCTCGCAAGCGAAGGTCGTTATGCGATTTTAGTGGGTCGTTTCAACAGCTTTGTTGTTGAACACTTATTGGATGGTGCAATCGACACATTAAAACGTCATGGTGTAAATGAAGATAACATTACTGTTATTCATGCTCCTGGCGCATGGGAACTCCCGATTGTTGCTAAAAAATTAGCTACATCAAACCAGTTTGATGCAATCATCGCACTTGGCGCAGTGATTCGTGGTAGCACACCACACTTTGACTTCGTTGCTGGTGAGTGTGCAAAAGGTTTAGGTGTAGTGGCGTTAGAAAGCAGCTTGCCTGTCATCAATGGTGTATTAACTACTGATAGCATCGAGCAAGCCATCGAACGTTCAGGTACAAAAGCAGGAAACAAAGGTAGCGAAGCTGCATTGACTGCTATTGAAATGGTTAATTTATTAAAGGCAATTTAAAGCATGTCTCAAACACTGCAAGCCGCTTATGCAGCAAAACGTAAAGCACGTCGTTTTGCTGTACAAGGTATTTATGAGTGGCAAATGAGTCACAACCCTGTACATGAAATCGAAGCACGCACCCGTGCTGAAAATGCAATGCACAAGGTAGACTTAAACTACTATCACGAACTGCTCACACAAGTGATTGCACAGCACGAAGATCTTGATGCATTACTCATTCCGGTACTTGACCGTGAACTTAGTGCACTTGATGGTGTAGAGCTAGCAACATTACGCTTAGGTGCTTATGAGTTACGTGATCATTTAGAAGTACCATATCGAGTAGTTCTAGATGAAGCTATTGAACTCGCTAAACACTTTGGTGGAGCAGATAGCCATAAATACATTAATGGCGTTCTAGATCGTTTAAGTTCAACACTACGTAGTGCTGAAAAACAACAAGCAAACTAACAGGTTTGAAGTTGATATGGCTGAGTTTTCTATTATTGACCAGTACTTTAACAGACAATCTTATACGGATGTCACCTTAGGTATTGGAGATGACTCAGCCTTAATTACCCCTCCCGCAAACCAACAATTGGTGATCTGTGCAGATACACTTGTTGCTGGACGTCATTTCCCTCTCGATACTTCTGCCCATGCAATTGGCTGGAAAAGCGTAGCTGTCAATCTTTCAGATATTGCAGCAATGGGGGCAAAACCGCATAGTATTTTACTGGCGTTAAGTCTTCCTACAATTGATCATGAATGGCTTGAAGGATTCAGTCAGGGAATTTATGACTGCTGTAATCAATTTGGGGTTGCTCTTATTGGCGGAGATACGACCCAAGGTCCTCATCTCACCATTACCGTCACAGCCATGGGCTGGGTTGAAACCGGACAAGCTGTGTTACGTTCCGGTGCCAAAGTCGGTGACTATGTTTGTGTGAGCGGTCAAGTGGGTGATGCCGCGTATGGTTTACAGCATCTAGGTCATCCATTACAAAAGAGACTGGACTACCCAACACCACGTTGTCAGCTTGGACAACAGTTGAAGGGATTAGCTTCTAGTATGATTGATATTTCTGATGGATTAGCCCAAGATTTAGGCCATATTTTAAAAGCCTCGCACGTCGGCGCCCGATTACTTTTAGAAAAGTTACCGATTGATTCAACACTACAAGAACTACCAGAACAACAGCGCTGGCAATATGCGCTCGCTGGTGGCGATGACTACGAATTATGTTTTACAATAACACCGCAAAATTACGAAAAACTTTTGCAAAAACAACTAGACATTAAGATTACAATGATCGGAGAGATCGTTGAGCAAACACAACTAACTTTTGAGCATTTGGGTTCAGATTACCCATTGCAAATTCATGGATACCAACACTTTGCATAAGCCACCGATTCATTTTAAGGACATGTCTTGGTTCAACCGCTGCATCGTTTTCTGTGGAGTTGGTTTCGGATCTGGTCTCGCACCTAAAGCTCCCGGTACTTTTGGCTCTGCCTTTGCCCTACTCTTCGTTCCAATCTGGTTATCGCTTGGCTTTAACTTAAGCTTGATCGCAATCCTCATCATGTCATTGGTGGGGATTTATATTTGTGGTCAAACCGCAAAAGTTATAGACGTACACGATGATGGTCGAATTGTGTGGGACGAATTTGCAGGTCAATCTATTACCTTTCTTCCTCTGCTTTATTTACAACAAATGAATTGGATGTGGGTGATTGGGGGATTTATATTATTTCGGATTTTCGATGTTTGGAAACCTTGGCCTATACGCGTTATTGATCGTCAAGTGCATGGTGGTTTTGGTATTATGCTTGACGATATTATTGCCGGTGTATGGGCTGCTCTTTGTACACTAATTATTATCCATTTGAGTTAAATCATTAGAGTTATTCATGTCAACTACCGTCATTATTCTTGCTGCAGGCAAAGGAACGCGTATGCGTTCTCAGCTTCCTAAAGTACTACAACCTTTAGCGGGTCGCCCACTTTTAGGACATGTCATTCAAACAGCAAAAAAAATACACGCAGAAAATATTATTACGATTTATGGACATGGTGGTGACCACGTCAAACAAACTTTTGCACAAGAAAAGATTCAATGGGTTGAACAAGCAGAACAATTAGGTACAGGTCATGCAGTACAAATGACCTTACCAGTACTTCCTAAAGACGGTATTTCATTAATTCTTTATGGTGATGTACCTTTAGTACGTCAAACAACGCTAGAGCAACTTGTTGAAGTGTCAAGTAAAACAGGCATTGGCATGATTACTTTACATGTCGACAACCCAACAGGTTATGGTCGTATTGTTCGTCAAGAAGGTAAGATTCAAGCGATTGTTGAACATAAAGACGCAACTGAAGCTCAGCGCCAGATTCAAGAAATCAACACAGGTATTTACTGTGTTAGCAACGCAAAACTTCATGAGTGGTTGCCTAAACTTTCAAATGAAAATGCGCAAGGCGAATATTATCTAACTGATATCGTAGCAATGGCTGTTGCAGATGGGCTAGAAATCGCCTCTATTCAACCAGAACTCGCTTTTGAAGTTGAAGGCGTCAATGATCGTTTGCAACTTGCTGCACTTGAACGTGAGTTCCAGCAACAACAAGCTAAAGAGCTTATGCAACAAGGCGTAACTTTTGCCGACCCTGCACGCTTTGACTTACGCGGTACTGTAAAAGTTGGACATGACGTTCGTATTGACGTCAATGTGATTATTGAAGGCGACTGCGAGCTTGGTGATTTTGTAGAAATCGGCGCTGGTTGTATTTTAAAGAACACCAAAATTGCAGCGGGCACTAAAGTTCAGGCCTATAGCGTTTTTGATGGTGCGGTTGTTGGTGAAAATGCTCAGATTGGACCATTTGCACGCTTACGCCCAGGTGCTAATTTGGCAAATGAAGTACATATTGGCAACTTTGTGGAAGTTAAAAACACAACAATTGGATTGGGTAGTAAAGCTAACCATTTCACCTATTTAGGTGATGCAGAAATCGGTGCTGAATCGAATATTGGGGCAGGTACGATTACTTGTAATTATGACGGTGCAAATAAACACAAAACCACTATTGGCGATGCCGTTTTTATCGGTTCTAATAGCTCGCTGGTTGCTCCGGTGACCATTGGGAATGGCGCAACAGTTGGTGCGGGTTCTGTGATTACGAAAGATGTAGCCGAACAAAGTCTCTCCTTTGAACGTGCGCAACAAATTTCAAAAGCAAATTATCAACGTCCCCAAAAGGTTAAAAAATAAGAGGATTGAAGTATGTGTGGTATCGTCGGAGGCGTTGCAGAACGTTGTGTAACCGAGATTTTAATTGAAGGTTTAAAACGTCTTGAATACCGCGGTTATGATTCTGCGGGTGTAGCTTTACTAAATAATCAACAAATTTTACGTGAGCGTCGTGTAGGTAAAGTTATTAACCTTGCAGATGCTGTTGCTGAACACCAGCTTACAGGGGCTATCGGGATTGCACATACCCGTTGGGCAACCCATGGTAAACCAACTGAAAACAATGCTCACCCGCATATGTCTGGTAAGGTTGCTGTCGTACATAACGGTATTATTGAAAACTATCAAGAATTAAAAGACGACCTTCAAGCATTAGGTTACGTTTTTACTTCTCAAACAGATACTGAAGTTGTTGCACACTTAGTTGCTGAAGCCTTAAAAAACACAGATAGCCTTTTAGATGCTGTTGAAGCGGTTGTACCACAGCTTAAAGGTGCGTATGCGTTAGGTATTATCCATAGCGATTATCCAGATGAACTGATTACTGTACGTGAAGGTTCACCACTCGTAATTGGTGTAGGTATTGGTGAAAACTTTATTAGTTCAGACCAACTTGCACTTTTACCAGTGACTAACCGCTTTATTTACCTAGAAGAAGGTGATATTGCCCGTCTTACCCGTACTTCAATTGAAGTATTTGCAAATGGACAACCTGTTGACCGTCCTGCGAGAGAGCTTGACGCAACTGTAAGTAGTGCATCAAAAGGTGAATACAAGCACTACATGCTCAAAGAAATTTATGAGCAACCAGAAGCAATTAAGCAAACGATTTCTCAAGCGCTTGATGGCAACAGCTTACGTGATGATTTCTTGAAAAATTCTGAAGCAGATTTCAACAAAATTCAAAGCGTACAAATCATTGCGTGTGGTACAAGTTACCACTCAGGAATGATTGCGAAATATTGGTTTGAGCAACTGATTGGCGTGCCTTGCCAAGTTGAAATCGCAAGTGAGTTCCGCTACCGCACTCCTGTAATTGTTGAAAATACACTTTATATTTGTATTTCACAGTCAGGTGAAACTGCTGATACTTTAGCTGCGCTACGTGAAACTCAAAAACGTGCGAAAGCAAACAATATCGATATTCAGACTTTGACTATCTGTAACGTTGCAACGTCTTCAATGGTTCGTGAAACTGATCATCACTTATTGACCCTTGCTGGGCCTGAAATTGGTGTTGCTTCAACTAAAGCGTTTACGACTCAACTTGCTGCGCTTATGTTGTTAATCTTGAAAATTGGTCAAGTGAAACAACGTATTAGCCCTGCTCTTATTGAAGAAATTACACGTGAATTGTGGCACAGCCCGAAAGTTATTCTTGATACGCTTAAGAATGACCCAGAAATTTTGCGTTTATCTGAATTATTCGTTGAAAAAAATCACTGCTTATTCTTAGGCCGTGGTACGAATTATCCAATCGCATTAGAAGGCGCATTAAAGCTCAAAGAAATTTCATATATTCATGCAGAAGGCTATGCAGCTGGCGAATTAAAACACGGCCCATTAGCACTTGTTGATAGTGAAATGCCAATCGTGATTCTTGCGCCAAATGATGAAATGCTTGATAAGCTCAAATCGAATATGGAAGAAGTTCAGGCACGTGGTGGTGAATTATTTGTTTTCGCTGATGAAAATAGTGGCGTAGTTGAAAAAGAGCGTCAACACGTTGTACAAATTCCAGCAGTAAACGAATGGTTAGCTCCAATTGTTTATAGCGTACCAGTTCAGTTATTGTCTTATCACGTTGCTGTTTTACGTGGTACAGACGTTGACCAGCCACGTAACTTGGCGAAGTCAGTAACTGTAGAGTAATTCAAAAAGATCATTATTAAGGCATCCCCTGCTTTAATAAATGATTGATTAAGCCCGATATGCATTAATTGCCTATCGGGCTTTTTTATTGTGTTCATATCGCTACACAGACGCTTTTACGTGAAAGAAAATCTAGTTTGATAGTAGAGAAGTCCCCCTAGGACTCTGTGTCACAACCGACTTTTTACTTTTGCGCTGATTTAAAGTTTGAGAGATCATTGCGACACAGAGATAAAGGAGCTAACCGAACTTAGCCCATTTCATTTTTGTCACAGCGTCGAATGATGCTGAGCATATTAGGGGCAAAGTCCTGTGGGAGATCAGGACTTTGCAAACTGGTATGTTTTAAACGTTGCACAGTTTGAGGTGAATACACCTGTGCAAGCTGTTGGCAAATACAATTGCAACTGGCTTGCATTTTTTCACCTGATAAACAAATTTTTTCAAATTCCTGCTGAGCATTGGCATCATCATTTGTAATACTGTAAGCACCGACCACAAGGTTTAAAACTAATATAAATTTATGAAATTTCATATTATTCTCATGATTATTTATATCTTTAAATAAAATAAAAATATGATTCGTCTAAATATTAAAATAATATTTTAAATAATAATTAACCCTCCCATAAAAACAGGATAATAAAATAAATAAAATTTTAAAATAAAAATAATTTATAAATCTAAAAAATCAGGTTGTAGAAAACCCAAATTTTAAATAAATAAAATAGTTAAATGAAAGAGAAAATGAGTTTAAATTGTGGCATGGCCAACTCCTTAAAAATGGAGTCCTACCACCAAATCACCGTCAATTGATTAGGGTGGCAGAACGAAAGAGGGTTAGCAGACTGACCTAGCGACCAGCACGCGCGAACGCGTCCCCCTTCCGCCCTACCATAGAGAAAAAGGGGGCACAAAGGTTCCACATGGGAAATACTCAGAAAGTATAACCCATTCGCTAGGATACGGTCTGCTAAAACCGACTGGCAATGTAGGCCAGCAACGAAATATTAATCGGTATAATAAAGAACGTCAATTTATTTTAATGAAAAAGTTTAAATATAATAATTTAATTAATTTTTGAATAATATTATCCTTATTATTATATTCATGACTTTTAATTAAATTTAAAATATAAAATTTGGTTATATATATTTAGTAAATAAAATAAATTAATCGTTAAGTAATTTAAAAATATATTGTTATCAAAGCAACCATAACTTTGATAACTCATTTATTAAAAAGCCTGATATGTCTTTGAAATACATATTGGAATTTTTTATTGCGCTCATAAAGCTCTAAAACATAGTGGCCCCTTTTATTAAGGAATTCTAATAAATACAATTAAATCAACATGTTATATACAAAAACCAACAAAAACACTTGGCTTTTTACATAAAAAGTTATGGTATAAATCACGCTTCGAAATTTACTTGATAACTATTAATTTCGACTATTACAAAAAACTTTCTAATTATAAGGAGCAACTCGTCATGGCTAATGGATTTCCAGGTGGAAACTTTAGAATCGTTAACAAAGAAACAGGTGCGTGTATCGCAAGTGCACATGGTGGCCAGACAAGTGGTATGCAAGATGCCGTAACTGCACGTGGTGAAACGGGTAAGTTATCGTACTCTCATACAAATGACCGACAATTTACGGTACATGACAAGGTTAAAAACATAGAAGAAGAACTTTGGTATTTTGACAGCCAAGACTATCGCAGTGGTCGAGAAAATAAGCTATTC
Organism: Acinetobacter lactucae; assembly: GCF_001605885.1. GTDB lineage: Bacteria > Pseudomonadota > Gammaproteobacteria > Pseudomonadales > Moraxellaceae > Acinetobacter > Acinetobacter lactucae. The sequence continues at coordinate 404,545 of NZ_LRPE01000039.1, forward strand.
AACAAAGTTAAAGATATCCGTTCTAGTTGGGTGCTCGGTGCTCATGTTGAAACAGATGCGATTGCATATAAATTATTTGATAAAGACTTAGAGCATTTCCTTAGTCTTTTACCAAAGCAAGATGAAGAAACACTCGCCCACTTAAAAACCAGTGATTGTCTTGATATTGTTCATTTATTACAAACATTTCTTTATAGTAACGGCGAAGAAATGATTAAATCGGAACTTGTTGGTAAACTCGATGAGACTAAGCTGAACGAATATTTAAATGCCGTACTCGCTCATGAGACAATTCGTCGCATCGAACAAAAGTTCCATGAATATGCTGCCTCTCCTTGGCTCTTTTTAGATATTCCTGAACTTAAAGGCTTGTCTGAAAATCCTTTCGCTCAGCAGAATGAACAACTCTATAAAATTATTCTTGCCTCTGTGCAATTAGATGTCTTGGATCAAAAAGATTGGACTACAAGGTCAGAGTTCCGATTGCATTTACGCCATGACAATATCGATGCTCTACTAAAAAATATGAAGAAAGAGAGCATGGCGGAGCTTCATGGAAAAGCATATAAAGAATATGAAAATACTCAAGACCTCAAAAAAGAAGCCGTAAAAGTCCTTCTAGAGCTTAGAAAAACTCTAGATTTACATACCAATGAAAAAAATATGGATACGGTCAAAAAGATTTTAAAAATCAGCTTAAAATCAAATGAGTCTTTTGAACAACTGCAAACAGCGTTAAACAGTACCAATGGTAAAGAAATAAAACCAGTTAATTGGCATAGTGGCAATGTTTTCTTGCAAGGCGCGGGTCGTCAGTACCAAACGAATTGGGCATTTGAAGATGGCTATATCTTTGTAGAAGGCCAACCAGATGCTGTACTGACACATCTCTGGGGTTCATCTGTAGGTATTAGTCAACGATCTAATGACCCAAAACAGCGCTGGGAACTTAAAAGAGCTTAATCTAGGTTGTCTGAATTTAGTTTTTAGTCATTAAGACTTTGAGACTGTGACTCGCAAAGCTAAATAAGTTTATTTGCAATCATCCAAAGAATTTAAAATTATTCTTTGGATGATTTTTAGTTTTATAGACATAAATCTGATTATAAAATTGAAATACTTATAAATTTCATATACTTTAAATTGCTCAAAATTCACTCAAAAATAGTAACAATAAGATAGGTAAAACATGATTTCTTTAGAGCTTTTTATTACATTTTTAATTACTACGATTATTTTTGCTTATATTCCGGGTCCAGCAATGCTTTATACCGCTGCACAGACGCTTTCTCGCGGCAGAAAATCTGGTTTGATGGCAGCATTTGGAATTTTCTTAGGAGGCTGTTTTCATATCATAGCGGCATCTTTGGGCCTAACAACTATCTTTCAAATTATTCCAAAACTCTATGACATTATTAAAATTTTAGGTGCTTTGTATTTAGTTTGGTTAGGCATTAAATTAATTAGATCATCCTCTTCCCCGACTGTTCAGCAAAATGTTGAAAATGGTCAGTTATCTTTAAAACAGAGCATTCTGGTCGAAGTTTTAAACCCTAAAACCGCTATTTTTTATATCGCCTTTTTACCTCAATTTATTAATACCTCATTCGATTTTCCAGTTTGGTCTCAATTCATCATTTTAGGACTAATCGTGAATCTGATCTTTGTGTCTGCCGATGTCGTTTGTGTGTTTTTAGCCAATTATATTAGCCAAAAATTAACTAAATCGAAGAAGCCCCAAAAATCTATGTCAGTGATGGGTGGACTTATTTTTATGGGGCTAGGCGTTTTTCTTGGCTTTAAAAACCAGTAGTTTCTACAGGTAAATGCGTACCTAGCAAAGAAAAAGTTACGTCCGCAACTTCCAACGGGTCTGAACTGGTCCAAATAATATGATTCCCCTCATTTGGACTTTCAGAACTTAAATGATATTGATTGAGCTGCCGAATTAATTGCGCTGTTACAGCTTCCGAAGGCTCAATAATTTGGATATCACGACCTACAATTTCCTGAATCGCATCTGAAACAAACGGATAGTGGGTGCATCCTAAAATAATCGTATCGACTTTTTGCTCGACTAACGGCGCCAAAATATTTTTTAAATAATCTTTAACTTCCGCTGTATGTGCTTTGCCCGTTTCGATTTTTTCGGCCAAACCAATACAAGGTACTAAAGACACTTTGATATTTTGTGCATACGTTTCAATTAAACTTTTTAAGTTTTTGCCCTTCACCGTCGTTGCAGTTGCCAAAACTGCAATATGCTTGCTTTGTGTGATTGTCACTGCGGGTTTTACGGCCGGTTCTATTGCAATAAGTGGAACACTAATTTGTGCTCTAATCGTTTCAATCGCTACAGCCGTCATGGTGTTACAAGCAATCACGATCGCTTTGCATTTGCCATGATCCACTAAATTTGAAATTAAATGCGCGGTTCTTGAAACAATCCAGTCACTTTCTTTGTCTCCATATGGGACATATTTCGAGTCAGCGAAATAGATAATGTCTTCATTCGGAAGAGCCTCTCGAATATGCTTAAAGAGAGACAACCCGCCTAAACCAGAATCAATCATTCCAATCGGGTTGTTATTGTTATTCATGGTTTGTCCTGCATTTCATATACTTAGAAAAATTCTTTCATGGTTGCCAAGTCTGTGAGCACGACTTTGGGCTGAATGGTTTTTAATTTTTCAGCCGATGTATAACCCCAACCTACAGCAGCAAAATCAATGCCTGCTTTATGTGCAGCTTCGCCATCAGTCGTTTGGTCGCCGACATAAATGGCCTGCTCTTTATTTAAATTCAAAATATTGAGAACACGTTTAATTCGTTTAGCTTTGCCAAATATAGAAGAGCCACCATCAATATGGCTAAAAAGTTCACATAGTTCTGTACCAAGAATACTTTGACAGTTTTCTTTAGAGTTTGAAGTAATAATTGCGAGCATATATCCCCGATTATGTAGTTCAATTAAGTGGTCCCGCATGCCGTCAAACATGTAAACTTCTTGGTCTCTTTCTTTCATTAAACGAATGAAATCTTTGGCAATCCAAGGCAGTTTCCACCTAGAAACATTCATCTCTTTCATAATTTCTTTTGGTGAAAGATGTTTGTACTGCTCTACTTCATGTAGCTCTACAGATTTAAATTTATGTTTCTTGGCAAGCTGATTTAAAGCACCTAAAAAGAAGCTAAAGGAGTCAACTAAAGTACCGTCCATATCAAAAATAATAGCTTGATATTCTTTTAAAGATTTTTCCATTTTAAAGTTCTGAAATAAAATATATTTTTTATAATTATATTCTGTTTTCTATTAGTTTTTAAATCAGGCCCAACGAGGACCTGACCTAAATTTCGATTTTTATTTTAAGCTGCCGCTTTTTGTTCCTTAATCCAATTTTTAATACGTGCATCCAAAATATTTAAAGGCAATGTTCCTGCATTTAAAATCATGTCATGGAACGCTTTGATATCAAAACGGTCTCCGAGCTCATGTTTTGCAAGCTCCCGTAGCTCTAAGATTTTTAGTTGCCCCATCTTGTATGCCAATGCTTGGGCAGGAATAGCAATATAGCGGTCTGTCTCTGCCTGAATATCAGGCTCATCTAAAGCAGAGTGTTCTCTCATAAAATCAATCATTTGCTGGCGGGTCCACTTTTTATAATGTACGCCAGTGTCCACCACTAGACGACACGCACGAAATAACTCGCTCGAGAGTCTTCCATAGTCTGAAAGCGGGTCTTTATAGAAACCAACATCTTTACCCAATTGCTCTGCGTAAAGTGCCCATCCTTCAATATAGGCGGTATGGTTGGGTTGCTTTCGGAACATCGGTAAATTTGGCAGGTTTTGGGCAATATCAATCTGCATATGGTGCCCAGGAATTGCCTCATGATAAGCGGTCGCTTCCATTGATATTTTTGAACGTTCAGAGAAGTCGCCAGTATTTACATAAACTTGTCCGGGACGTGAACCATCAGGTGTTCCTTGGTGATACTCCGCACCTGCCGCTTCTTTTTCTCGATATTGCTCTACAGGCAAAACTTCGACTTTATTTTTGGGTAATAAACCAAACAGCTTCGGCAACTCTGGTTGCATTTGGGCAATGTATCCTCGATAAATCTCTAAAATTTCTTCACGAGATTTTGGGAAAACAGAGGGATTTGTCTTTAATGATTGTTGGAAACTTTTTAAGTCGTTGAAACCTTGTGCTTTGGCAATTTTAAGCATTTCCGCTTCAATACGGGCAACTTCTTTTAATCCAAGTTGATGAATATTTTCAGGACTTTCCGAGGTGGTCGTATTATTTTCTACATAAAAGCGATAGAGCTCATCACCGTTTGGCAAGCTCCATATCCCCTCGTGTTGTCGCCCATAGGGTAAGTAATCTTTTTGAATAAACGTCCCGAGTTTTTGATAAGCAGGGCGAACATGCTGATCTATGGCCTGTAGTATTTCACGGCTTAAACGCTCTTGTTCTGCTTTAGAAATGTTTTTTGGAAATTGCTTTAATGGAGAAGCAAAAACACTGTCCTTTCCTGCTGGAGTTGCAATGCTATCAATCTGCTTTGCCACTTTTTCAATTAAATACTTGGGTGGCATCAAACCATCTTTTTGTCCTTGTTTTGCTAACTGAACACCTTGATCAAGAATGAGAGGAATTTGTTTTAAACGGGCAATATAGTCTTGATATTGCTTCGTATTATTAAATGGAATCGAACTAATAAATCCCGGAAATTGTAAATGTAGTCCCCACATTTGGTTGAAAGGCATCTCATAGAGTTTCAAATCGTAACTTTTAAGTGACTCTTTTAATTGATAAATCATTAAATCTTTATTTAATTGATCGGTTGCTGAAAAGCCTGTGCTATCAATTGCCTCAAAACGTTTTAAAAAATTTTGAGTAGTTTTTTTATCTTTCTCGATCTGATTTTTTGAAAGCTCAGTCCACCGATTGTTGTAGCGTAAATCTCCTAAAACGGTTGCAGTTTCAGGATTATTTTTCAAAGTATATTCCCACTGCTCTTGTAAAAGCTGGTTTAAAGCTTTCACCCGAACAGAGACATCACTGTTTTGTTTAGCTTGTGATTTTTCGATGGTATTTGTATTTATTTCGGGGGTTGCTGCATTAGTGGAATGAGACATCCAAAATAAAACACTGATACAAGCCAAATGTAAGGTTCTGTTTTTCATTTAATTATCCAGAAATATTTAACGAAGGTTAAAATAAAGACAAAACAAATTACGTGCCAAACCGCATATAAAATGGTGTAAAAATCGAGTATTTTTTAACTCAATGATTTTATAAATTAATTTTCTTTTTAATTAAATTATTTATAGTTGCTATCTATATTCCGTATCTGACTTTAATGGACCAAGAACTTAAAAAAGTGCACATGAACGATCTCAGTGCACTTTTGAATTTCTACATTAAAAATTGTTTCTCAAGAAAACAAATATTGATAAACAATGTATGCAGCCAACTTTGCAGTTCTATTGTCCAAATCAAATTTTGGATTGCACTCAGCAATATCTAACAGTTTGATTTTGCCAGTCTCTTGAATATGTTTAAAAATTGCTTCAAAAGTCGCTAAATCAATTCCTTTTACAGCAGGTGCACTTACTCCGGGTGCAACCGCGGCAGTAAATACATCTAAATCAATCGTAACGTACAAACAGTCCACTTTTTCAATAAAAGCATCAACCGCAGCAAGCACGTTGTTCAAGTTAAAAATATTAACCTCATGATCGCGCAAATATGAACAATTCAGCGCATCGGCGGTATCAAACAAAACTTTAGTATTGGCATGGTTAGCGACCCCAATACATAAATAATTAAATTGTTTTTGATGCTGTTCGGAAAGTCGAGCTGCTTGTAAAAAAGGTGTGCCAGAAGTGGCATGCTCTGCTTCACGCAAATCGAAATGGGCATCGAAATTAATAATGCCTATTTTTTTATCTGGCGCGTGGGCTTGTACATATTGGAACAGGCCGCTAAAGCTGCCAAATGCAACTTCATGCCCACCGCCTAATACAATCGGTTTTAAATCATTTTGCAGGCTATTTGCGACTTGCTCAGCTAATTCGTTTTGGGCTTGTTCCAAATTGTCATATTCACAAGTGACCGTACCCAAATCGACAATACTGACCGGACGATGAATCGGTAAATTAGCAAGTTGTGTGCGAATTGCATCTGGCGCATCGGCAGCACCGACTCGGCCTTTGTTACGCTTCACGCCCTCATCAGAGCTAAAACCAATCAGCGCAAATTCGGCATGTTGAGTTTTGTTGACAATATGGTGAATACGTTGGTGTGCTTCACCCTCGCCATCATGGCGGCCTTGCCATTTAAATGTGTGGTTCATATGACACCGTTTAAAAAATAACTTCTTGTCCATGCTGAATCACTCGCTTAGGCAAATCTCCGCCAAGCCAGTAAACAATTTCAGATGGATGTTCAATATCCCAAGCGACAAAGTCAGCGACTTTACCTTGTTCCAAACTGCCGTGCGTTTGTTCTAAGCCGAGCGCTTGTGCGGCATGAATGGTGACACCCGCTAATGCTTGCTCTGGTGTTAAGCGGAACAGCGTGCTGCCCATGTTGAGCATTAAACGTAAAGAAAGTGCTGGAGATGTACCCGGGTTTAAATCACTCGACAGCGCAATACGGACGCCATGTTTAATGAGACTTTCAATCGGTGGATATTGCGTTTCACGTAATAAATAAAACGCGCCCGGCAATAACACTGCAACCGTACCCGACTCTGCCATGGCTTTGACATCATCTTCGGTCATGTACTCTAAATGGTCAGCCGATAAAGCTTGATAACGTGCCGCCAAGCTTGAACCACCTAATGATGAGAGCTGTTCAGCATGGAGCTTAACAGGCAGACCCAATGATTGCGCCGTTTTAAAAACACGTTCAACCTGAGCAGGTGAAAATGCTAAATGCTCGCAGAACGCATCAACTGCATCGACTAAACCTTCGGCATGCAGTTTAGGCAGCATTTCCGTACAGATATGCTCGATATAAGCATCGCTTTGATCTTTGTACTCTGGCGGTAACGCATGTGCTGCTAAACAGGTACTTTTTACCGTCATCGGTAATTTTTCACCAATTTGACGGATCACACGGAGCATCTTGCGCTCATTTTCGTAATCAAGTCCGTAGCCAGACTTAATCTCAATGGTCGTTACACCATCTTGCTGCATGCAACGAATACGCTTAAGTGCTGAGCTCAGTAGCTGTTCTTCACTTGCTTCACGCGTTGCACGCACTGTGCTGGCAATTCCACCACCGCTTGCTGCAATTTCAGCATAGCTCACACCTTGCAAGCGTTTTTCAAACTCAACGCTACGGTTGCCACCAAACACACTATGTGTATGACAGTCGATGAACCCTGGGGTCACCCAAGCGCCATTTAAATCAACTGTTTCTGAATATGTGTCGGTAGGAAGTTGTTGTTGTTTTCCAATCCAGTGAATCAGATGCCCTTCTGTGACTATTGCAGCATCTTCAATGTAGGAATATTGCCCATTTTGCATGGTCGCAATGTGGCAATTTTGCCAAAGTTTTTTCATTCGCCTTTCCTCAAAACTGCCCAATAGCAATACTATCGGGCAGTTGACTTGTTAGCTTTCTATCTCGATATTTTGCGGAATTGAATTATTTTGCTTTCCCGAATTCTGCTGAGGTTTGACCCAAATACGATAAGCGATCATTAACAGAACAAGCCATGTGATTCCTACATAAATTGCAGGGCGTGAATCTGGGAAATATCCCATCATGACTAAAATGAACACCATAAAACCGATTGCAAAAGCAGGAGCATACGGCCAACCAATAACTGGGAAATCCAATGCCTTAATTTCAGCAGTAGATAACTTACGGCGCATTGCGACTTGCGAAAGCAAGATCATGAGCCACACCCAAACGGTTGCGAAAGTTGCAATCGATGCAATGATCATGAATACATTTTCAGGAATCAGGTAGTTCAGCACCACACCAATTAACAGCACGCCAGCCATAACCACTACAGTCATCCATGGCACACCATTACGTGATAATTTTTGAAAAACTCGAGGCGCTTGACCACGGTTTGCCATGCCATAAAGCATACGACCAGCACCAAATACATCACTATTAATCGCTGAAACAGCAGCAGTAATCACGACAATATTTAAAATTGTAGCTGCTGATTGAATGCCTAAATTCTCAAAAATCTGTACAAATGGACTACCTTGGCTACCAATTTGATTCCATGGGAAAATCGACATTAGTACAAAAATGGTTAGTACGTAAAACAGTAAAATACGAACCGGAACAGCATTAATCGCTTTTGGCAAAGTTGTTTTCGGGTCTTGTGATTCACCAGCTGTGATACCAATAATTTCGATACCACCAAAAGCAAATACAACCACAGATAAACACGCAACCAAGCCTGCAATCCCATGTGGCATAAAGCCGTCATAAATCCATAAGTTTTGAATACCCGGTACCACACTGCTATGGTCAGCATGGAATCCATAGAACATTAAGCCTATTCCACCTAAAATCATGGCAACAATGGCGCTCACCTTGACAATAGAAAGCCAAAACTCGAGTTCGCCAAAGACTTTAACGTGAATAAGGTTAATTGCACCCAAGAACATAATCAGCGATAGAATCCAGATCCACCGTGGTACATCGGGATACCAAAACCCCATGTAAATACCAAAAGCAGTGACATCAGCCAACGCCACAATGATCATCTCAAAAACATAAGTCCATCCCGTCGTAAAGCCAGCCAATGGACCAATGTACTGTGAAGCATAGTGGCTAAACGAACCAGAGACAGGGTTTTGGACAGCCATTTCACCCAGTGCGCGCATAACGATATAAATTGCAATCCCTGCAACGATATACGCCAGTAATACTGAAGGCCCTGCCATTTTAATCGCAGTTGCCGAACCATAGAAAAGCCCAGTTCCAATTGCTGAGCCCAATGCCAAGAAACGAATGTGGCGGGTGTTCAATCCCCGCTGTAATGTGGAGTTTTGTGACATTATAATCTCCAATCCTTGAGGATATTTAGTTAGATTCGGCCACTCCATGTGACCGTTTTATTAATCACACTTCAGACAAACTAGGGAGTAGTTTTGGAATAAGTAACTCGTTTAAGCAGCCGCTTGAGAGTAATTCACTTGCTTGTTCAATATCAGGAGCAAAGAAACGGTCTTCACTGTAGTAAGGCACTTGAGCGCGCAAGATTTTACGAGCTTGTTCAAGTTTAGGCGAGCTTTTTAAGCCTTCACGGAAGTCTAGACCCTGACAAGCGCCTAACCATTCAACAGCTAAAATGCCACGGACGTTATCAGCCATATACCAAAGACGTTTACCCGCATTCGGAGCCATTGATACGTGGTCTTCTTGGTTAGCTGAAGTTGGCAAGCTATCAACACTTGCCGGATGTGCAAGCGCTTTGTTGTCGCTTGCAAGAGCAGCAGCGGTTACCTGAGCAATCATAAAGCCCGAGTTAACACCACCATTTGCCACCAAGAACGGTGGAAGTTGTGACATGTGACGGTCCATCATCATTGAAATACGACGTTCAGACAGTGAACCAATTTCTGCAATTGCCAATGCTAAATTGTCGGCCGCCATTGCTACAGGTTCTGCATGGAAGTTACCACCAGAAATCACATCACCTTGTTCAGCAAAAACAAGCGGGTTATCAGATACAGCATTTGCTTCAATTTCTAATACTTCAGCAGCCTGACGGATTTGGGTTAAACATGCACCCATCACCTGTGGTTGGCAACGTAAAGAGTATGGGTCTTGAACTTTGCTACAGTCTTCGTGCGAATGTGCAATTTCACTTGAGTCTGTTAATAGATCACGATAAGCCGCAGCCACATCAATTTGACCACGTTGACCACGTACTTCATGAATACGCGCATCGAATGGTGCACGTGAACCCAGCATTGCTTCAACGCTTAATCCACCACAAACCGTTGCAGCAGCAAATAAATCTTCAGCTTCAAACAAGCCACGTAAAGCATAAGCGGTTGAAACTTGTGTACCGTTTAAAAGTGCTAAACCTTCTTTAGCTGCTAAAGAAATCGGTTCTAAACCTGCAACTTTTAAAGCTTCAACTGCTGGTAACCATTCACCCTTATAACGCGCCTTACCTTCACCAAGTAACACTAAAGACATGTGTGCAAGGGGTGCCAAGTCACCTGAAGCCCCTACTGAACCTTTTAGTGGAATGTGTGGGTAAACTTCGGCATTAATTAAAGCCAACAAAGCATCAATCACTTTACGGCGAATACCAGAGAAACCACGCGCCAAGCTATTTGCTTTTAATAGAATAATTAGACGAACCATTGCATCATCAAGTGCTTCACCAACACCTGCCGCATGCGAAAGAACTAATGAACGCTGTAATTTTTCTAAATCTTCAGGAGCAATCTTGGTCGAAGCAAGTAAGCCAAAGCCCGTGTTAATACCGTAAGCTGTACGCCCTTCATTTACAATTTTCTCAACGCAAGCCACGCTTGCATTAATTGCAGATGAAGCACTTTCATCTAATTTAACTTTAATTGGGTTGAGGTAAGCTTGACGTAAATCGGCTAAGGTTAGTTTTCCCGGTTGGATCAGTAATTCCATGTTGGCTTCCTAATTTTTTGCACTATATTCTGCTGAGACAGTGCTTTTCACAATTGCAAAAAGCACCGCCAGTTCTTCCGTGTATTTTTATTGCGTGATCATTGGCAAGTGTAGACCTTGCTCTTTCGCACAGTTAATCGCAATTTCATAACCGGCATCGGCATGACGCATAACACCTGTTGCAGGGTCATTGGTCAGTACGCGCGCAATACGTGCAGCAGCTTCATCTGTACCATCACACACAATCACAACGCCTGAGTGTTGAGAGAAGCCCATACCTACACCACCACCGTGATGTAAAGACACCCAAGTTGCGCCGCCTGCTGTATTGAGCAACGCATTTAATAAAGGCCAGTCTGATACTGCGTCTGAGCCATCTTGCATTGCTTCAGTTTCACGGTTTGGACTTGCAACCGAACCTGAGTCTAAATGGTCACGACCAATCACAACTGGTGCAGACAATTCACCGCTACGAACCATTTCGTTAAATGCCAAACCAAGTTTTGCACGTAAGCCTAAACCAACCCAGCAAATACGCGCTGGTAAACCTTGGAAGCTAATACGTTCACGTGCCATGTCTAACCAGTGATGTAAATGTTCATCATCAGGAATTAATTCTTTAACTTTGGCATCTGTTTTATAAATGTCTTCTGGGTCGCCAGAAAGCGCTGCCCAACGGAATGGACCAATACCGCGACAGAACAATGGACGGATGTATGCAGGTACGAAACCAGGGAAATCAAAAGCGTTTGCTACGCCTTCATCTTTTGCCATTTGACGGATGTTGTTGCCATAGTCAAATGTTGGAACACCCATTTTTTGGAAATCGAGCATCGCTTGTACGTGCTTCGCCATCGACTGTTTTGCAGCTTTTACAACAGCTTCTGGTTCAATTTTCGCACGTTCACGGTATTCATCCCAAGTCCAACCTACTGGTAAGTAGCCATTAAGTGGATCGTGTGCACTTGTTTGGTCAGTTACCATGTCTGGGCGTACACCACGGCGTACAAGCTCAGGTAAAATTTCAGCAGCATTACCATGAAGCGCGATTGAAATTGCTTTGCCTTCTTTTGTATAGCGGTCAATACGCGCCAAAGCGTCATCTAAATCAGTCGCTTGTTCATCTACATAACGGGTACGTAAACGGAAATCGATACTTGCTTGTTGGCATTCAATGTTTAAAGAACACGCACCTGCAAGTGTTGCAGCTAAAGGCTGAGCACCACCCATACCACCTAAACCAGCAGTAAGAACCCAACGGCCTTTTAAATCACCGTTGTAGTGTTGGCGGCCTGCTTCAACGAAAGTTTCGTAAGTACCTTGTACAATGCCTTGGCTACCAATGTAGATCCATGAACCTGCTGTCATTTGACCGTACATTGCCAAAGCTTTTGCGTCTAACTCGTTGAAGTGTTCCCAGTTTGCCCAGTGCGGTACAAGGTTTGAGTTTGCAATTAAAACGCGTGGTGCATCTTTATGAGTTTTAAATACACCGACTGGTTTGCCTGATTGAACTAATAACGTTTCATCAGTTTCAAGATTTTTTAAAGTATCTACAATTTTGTCGAAACATTCCCAGTTTCGTGCTGCGCGGCCAATACCACCGTATACAACCAACTCTTTCGGGTTTTCTGCAACGTCCGGATCAAGGTTATTCATCAACATACGTAATGGAGCTTCAGTTAACCAACTTTTAGCCGTCAATTCAGTGCCGCGTGGCGCACGAATTTCTACATCACGAAATTTTGTTGTCATTGTTGTCACAGGCGGACTCCTTCCTTTGAGCTTACATCAGCAGAACATCTCTTGTTTCTGCATTTGTATAGTAATGTATTAACTTGTATATACATCCATATACTACACAAATATTTTTCGGCGTGAAGAGGCTTGCTCGTATTTTTTTAAAAATAATTAATAAGCTTATGAATTAAATTAATTTATTTTTATATTAAGCATAAAAAAAGCACATGTCTTTTCACGAGACATGTGCTTTTAAATAAGCAAATTACTTAAGTTTTAACGCTGAATTAGCTCAATAACATAACAACTTTTTGCCTGAGTTTGAGTAAAATGAACCGATGTTACACCAGTATTTTTTTCAATTTTTAAAGTTTCATGGGTAGCAAGCTGAACGGAATGATCATCCACATTTACTTCTGTCTCAGAACCATGATTGAAAATAAAAATCAGATCTGCCGAGCTAATAAATGTCTGCTCCGCTGCATCATTTAACCACTGAAAACGGACATGAAACTTTGCAGGATCATAAATTAAATTTAAGTCCCGAATTGCCCCATCTACTAGTTCACTTTGGACATGACTCTCACCATGAAAAGCAAGAATTTCACCTTGGTTCAGCTTTTTGGCAGCAAGATCATCGACATGCAAAATCATGCCCTGTCCATCGAGTACGCTAATAATGCGCTGCTTATTTGGAAATAGCGAAAATGGTCCAGAAGTAGTCACATCTGCCATCGAAATGCGCCAATCGAAGTCAGCCTCACCTTGGCTTCGAGCAATTTCTAAAGTAAAACCTGCACCATTTTTCCAAAGCATTTTTGTATATTGATCGGCCCTGATCAATTCAATCATGGATTAAATTTCCCTTCGAGATAATAGCGGCTACCCGGATAGATCAAACGCGCACTTGAAATGAGCTGTTTGTTTGACCATGTACGACGACGAATCAATAAACATGGTTCAGCTTTGTTGATCTTCAACCATTTACACTCTTGAGCAGATGCTAAAACGGCCTCAACAATGTGCTCGCCTTCTGTCACGGGTGCTTTTGCCATGAGGTAAGCATTAGGCGTAATGGTTTTAAAATCTTGTTCTAAGTAATCTGGAATTAGTGCTGCATCAACTAAACGATCTTCGACCTGAACAGGTACATCATTTTCATAATGCACAATAATCGAGTGAAATAATCTTTGCCCTTCGCGAGTCTGCATTAACACGCTTTGCTCTGCATTTGCATTAATTTGTTCTAAGACTAAAACTTCAGCGTGGTGCTTATGGTTTCGTGCAATAATCTCATCGGCGATATTATTAATCTGAAAAAGTGCAGTACGGCCTTGCCCTTCAGCAACGAAAGAACCAACGCCTTGAATGCGAACCAATAAACCCTCAGTCGTTAATTCACGAAGCGCACGGTTTACAGTCATACGGCTACAGCCGAGTTGATTAACCAGTTCACTTTCCGAAGGAATTTTTTTATTTACAGCCCACGAGCCTTCATAAATTTTTTGTGAAATCAGCTGTTTGACGCGTTGATATAGAGGAACTGGACTATCAGCTTCAATCGAAAGCTCAGCATGTTCTTGTTTTGATGTTCTGGGCATAACAAATACTCAAAAAGGCGGCAGGCAAAAAGGTATTTTAGTTGACATGCTATGTATATACAACCACATACAACATGTTAATTTATGAATTAAATAGATTTTAAAAAGTTTAAAAAATAAACATTGCTCAATAAGAGCTAATTTAAAGTTTTATGTAGAGAAATTCAAATATATTAAGCTTTTATCAATATTTATTTAATAGTTATTTCTGCTAAGCCTGTGCTCCATTCAAGGACGTGAAAAGTATAGTCTTTTCTAATTTACGAAATGCTGCTTAAAATTTTTATTTAAAATAACTGATCGATAGTATTCTTCTGCCACACAGTATATTAATAAAACTGGAAGCACATCGAATGCGTAATTATAAAATAGATATTCTTCGAGGAATTTCTATCCTTTTGGTTCTTTTACATCATTTTAATATTCCCTATAAACTTAAAGACACATGGTTAGGTTTTGATTTCTTAGGTGAAGCATTTAGCACAGTCATCGCAAGAAATGGAAATTATGGCGTCACCATGTTTTTTGTGATTTCAGGTTTTTTAATTACCCATCACACTTTAAAAAGAGATAAACAATTCTCCGCAATTAATCTCAAGCATTTTTATATCCGGCGGGCGGCGCGTATTTTACCGTGTCTAGGATTACTCATTTTAGGTGTAAGTGTGCTTGGGTCATTTGACTTAAAACCCTTTATAAACCAAGCCCCCAATGGCATTGAGGTTTCCTATCCACTAACAATTTTTGCAGCTTTAACCTTCTGGATGAATATCCTGATTATTAAATTTGGTTGGGTAAACTATGCTTTAGGCGTGTTGTGGTCGCTCTCTGTAGAAGAAGTTTTTTACTTTGTTTTTCCATTATTGTGCCTGCTCACGCGTAGTAATAAGGTCTTTATTGCGGTACTAATTGGAGTGATTTTGTACGGGCCTTATTTTAGATCTCTCCATTTTGGAGAAGAAAGCGGCGCCTATTTATATCATTATTTTTCGAGTTTTGATGGCATAGCAATTGGTTGTTTAACGGCGATTTTTTCTCATAAATATCAGCCAAATTGGCACTATAAAAAACCTCTTTCGTGGTTAATTATTTTGAGCATGACCGCTCTATATTTATATGCGCCAATTAAAGAAGTGAGTACTTGGGGTATCAGCTTATTTGCTCTTGCCACAGGCTTACTGATTTTGTGTTTTCAGCATCCTTCCGAAACACAAGCGCATAACCTATTTACCAAAGTGATGGTCTGGTTAGGGCAAAGAAGTTATGAAACTTATTTGTTTCATCTGGTTGTGCTGGGTCTTATGAAAGTTGCTTTTATTCCGACTCAAACCGACGCTAGCATCAAAATTATGCTTTTAATTGGCTATCTGGTTTTGACTTTTATCATTAGCGCAGCGATTGAAAAATACTATTCCACACCGCTTAACAGCTATATTCGAAAGGTTTTTATTAAAGACAAATTATAAAAATAAGCCCCTTTAAAATAGGGGCTTTACTTTGTTAAGCAATTAGCAAGGTTTCATCTTCTTGCTTAAAAGGGTTCGACCAGCTCTGCCAAACTTGTGGACCTAAAGCCATTTCTTCATCACTTAATAAACAACGGTTTAAGCGCGTTATTAAGGCTTGCTCATCCATTTGCATACCAATTAAAACCAGCTCCTGACGTGCATCGCCTGTGCGGGCATCCCAATTTTTCTTAATTTCTTCAATACTGGCTAGGTCACTCGGCCAGTCTTCTTCTGCAACGGCGGCCCACCAATAACCTGCCAAGCCATGCCGCGCCATCGCACCCGCTTGTGACCATGAATAAGCCAATGTCGGTTCAGCAGCCAACCAGAAAAAGCCTTTAGAACGAACGACACCCGGCCATTCAGCCTGCACCAAATTATAAAAACGCTCGGGATGGAAAGGTCGGCGCGCGCGGTAAACAAAGCTACTGATTCCATACTCTTCAGTCTCTGGCGTATGCTCGCCGCGTAACTCTTTTAACCAGCCCGGTGCTTGTGCGGCCTCATCAAAATCAAATAGCTGTGTATTTAAAATTTTATCTAAAGCGATCTTTCCAAATTGAGCAATTTCAACTCGTGCACGCGGGTTTAGTGTTTTTAAAATTGCGATGAGCTGGTCTTGCTGCGCTTGGTCAATCAAATCAATTTTATTCAGCACAATCACATCACAAAACTCGATCTGATCGATGAGAAGATCGACTACAGTTCTTTCATCTTGCTCGCCTAATGATTCACCACGTTGTTGCAGTAAGTCAACCGAACTGTAATCTTTAAGAAAGTTAAAAGCATCGACTACCGTGACCATGGTGTCGAGTCGAGCGAATTCATTTAGAGAGTTTCCATCTTCATCTTCAAAGGTAAAGGTTTCTGCCACAGGCAGGGGTTCAGAAATGCCAGTTGACTCAATCACCAATTGGTCAAAACGTCCTTCATCTGCTAAACGTTTAACCTCAACCAATAAATCTTCTCGTAGCGTACAACAGATACAGCCATTACTCATTTCAACCAGCTTTTCATCTGTTCTTGAAAGCTCCGCCCCACCTTCGCGTACTAATGCGGCATCAATATTGACCTCTGACATATCATTGACGATTACGGCAATACGGCGGCCTTCGCGATTATTTAAAATATGGTTGAGTAACGTGGTCTTTCCTGCACCCAAAAAGCCAGATAAAACAGTGACGGGAAGCTTGGCAAATGAGTTGGCGATTGCAGTGCGCATGGCTTGATCTCTTTGAATAATATTTAAACTGATCATGGCTAGCCATTTAAATATGGCCAGATCACAGGCGTAATCTATTTCTAAACCACAATAATGTTATGTTATAACATAACTATTGATCAAGTTTTTATTCCAGTTTTATTTAAGCCCATTCACTTAGTCTTTGAAAAAATTGCTTTTATAGTTACTGACAATTTGAAGTTTTGTAGCGATGGTCAGGTCCCCATGCACGGAATCCTTGGCTATCAATATGAATTTGTCCTGAAGCATAAACACCTAGTCCCATATTAAGCGCTTGACCTTTTGTGGCCCAAAACTGACAAAGTTTGGTTTTAGTTTGCTGAATATTGAACTGGTCTAAGTCGCTGGGCTGTTCTGGCCCAATTCGAAAATCAAGCGCTGCATTAAAGACATGTCGAGAAGCATCTGCACCACCTGCACAGCGGTTTAAAGATAAAGCGCGGTAGACCGAAGTCACTTCAAAATCATTAATTACACCATCATCAACTAACGCTTTTAAAATGCTAAGTGTCGGAACAATATTGGACCAAATCTCGCGTGGCGGCACCGCATAGGGCTCGACTCCACATTTTTGCCAGTCTCGAGCTGAACGTAATAATTCATGGTCTGGCACTAGATCGGCAAGTCCCTTTTGCTTAAGAAATTGCTTGTAAGCTTGCACAGACTGCCTGTAATCGCCTGTAGCTAACCATGCAACATACGCCTCAGGTTGAGGTTTTATTTTGACAACTGGTTTTGTAGGTCGAGGTAAAGACGTTTGAGTTTGTAAAGGAGTTTTTGGCTTGGGTGGCTGAGTACTACATGCTGTGAGAGATAATAAAATTAAACCGAAATAACGCTTCATAAATATGCTCTATCTTCACCAAAAATGGGAAAATTGCTCATCATTAAATTAATGAAATGTTATATTATAACAATAATAAAATCCTTTAATTTCTGTTGCTAAATTTTAAAAATAAAAAAGACGCCTCTCAGACGTCCTTTTTAAATACAACTCAAGAACTTATTAAATATCTGCTTCTAAGGCAGGTACAGACTGCTCAGCTTTTAATTTTCGGCGTTTAAATTGATAAGCCACCATCAAACATAAGATCCAGCCAGGAATCATCATCACCGCAACACGCATATCTGGTGTTAAAGACATCACAATTAAAATGCCCAACATAAACACGATACACAGATAGTTGCTAAACGGATACATAAAGCTTGGGAACTTGGTTTTTTGCCCTTGGCGCATCATAAATTTACGGAATTTTAAATGCGTCCATGAAATTACTACCCAGTTAATCACAATCGCTGCAACCACCAGCATCATGAGTAAACCAAATGCTTTTTCAGGGAAAATATAGTTTAACAGTACACATAAAATAGTGACTGCCGCAGAAAGAATCACAGCATTAGTTGGAATACCGCGTTTATTAATACGTGCAAATACTTTTGGTGCATTCCCTTGTTGTGCAAGGCCCAATAGCATACGGCTACTGCAATAACTTGTACCGTTATAAACCGAAACTGCTGCTGTCAAAATCACAAAGTTCAATAACGTTGCAATGCCTTGGCTATCTAAAGAAGCAAAAACCATCACAAACGGGCTTCCGCCTTGTGCCATTTGATTCCATGGGAATAGCGAGAATAAAACAAAAAGTGTCGCAATATAGAAAATCAAAATACGGTAAATAATTTGATTCACAGCTTTAGGTAAAGTTTTATCAGGGTCACGTGCTTCAGCCGCGGTAATACCGAAAAGCTCAATACCACCAAAAGCAAAAATAATGACCGCCATTGCCATGACTAAGCCTTCAACACCAAACGGAAAGAAACCGCCAATTGCCCAAAGGTTGCTGATACTTGCCTGAGGACCTGCTGTGCCTGTTGCAAGTAAATATGAACCAAAACCAATCATTGCAAGAATCGCCAAGATTTTGACAATAGAAAACCAAAATTCCATTTCGCCAAAAAACTTAACATGTAGCAAATTAATGCCATTAATTAAGACAAAGAAGGTTAAAGCAGATGCCCACGTCGGGATTTGCGGCCACCAATATTGAATGTAAAGACCAATTGCACTGAGTTCTGCCATGCAGACGAGGACATTGAGTACCCAATAGTTCCATCCTGACATGAACCCTGCAAATGGTCCCCAATATTTGTAGGCAAAATGACTAAAAGATCCACTGACTGGTTCTTCAACCACCATTTCGCCAAGCTGACGCATCATTAAAAAAGCAATAAATCCTGCAATGGCATAACCGAGGATGACCGATGGACCTGCTAATTTAATCGATTGTGATATACCAAGAAAAAGCCCTGTGCCAATCGCCCCACCCAATGCAATAAGCTGGATGTGCCGATTACTCAAACCATGTTTCAGGTTTCCTTGCTCTTGTGCTGACATATGATTATTCTCATCCGTGTCACGTAATTTTTTTCCAATAAATTACGTATATCATAAATTGATCAAACTTTCATAGAGATTCATGAAAAAATAATTGCGTGACTTTTCTCATGACCGCGAATGAAAACAGAAAATACAAGAAATGACAATTATTATGAAATGTGTAATTAAATTATGTATTGCGTAATTTTATGAATTCAGTATTATAGAGACATGAAGCAATTGGTTGTGCTCGGTCTATATCAAACTCATAAGACAAAAGATGATCTAAGCAAAGGTTAAAACTTATTGAGTAGCTCAGTCCTAGGCCGAACTTTTATTTGTATAAGACCCGAGATAAAGACAAGGACGCGAAAATGGAACAAAAACTAAACTCTTTTATTGAAGTTTCACCTCAATCAGATTTCACTATTCATAATTTGCCTTACGGTGTTTTTAGCAGAGCTAACGAAAGTGAGCGTCAAGTTGGTGTAGCTATTGGTGATTGGGTGATAGATCTCGCTGCGCTTGAAAAGCACGGTCTTTTAAAACTTTCAGAACAAGACATATATTTTAACCAGCCTACACTGAATAAATTTATCGAGTCTGGCAAAGCCAACTGGTCAAAAGTTCGTAAGACACTACAGTCTCTTCTCTCGGTTGAAAATTTAACACTTCAAGAAAATGAAGTATTGCGTCAGGAAGTTTTGGTTAAGCAAGACAGCGTAACTTTGCATTTACCACTTAAGGTGCCTGGTTATACCGACTTCTATTCTTCTAAAGAGCATGCGACCAATGTTGGCTGTATGTTCCGCGACCCTAAAAATGCTTTACTGCCAAATTGGACTGAATTGCCTGTCGGTTATAACGGCCGTGCTAGCTCTGTTGTAGTCAGTGGCACTCAAGTTGTACGACCATCTGGACAAATTAAACTTCCAAATGAAGAGCGCCCAGTTTTCTCAGCTACGCGTAAACTCGATTTTGAACTTGAAACCGCATTTGTTATTGGTAAACCAACGGAGCTTGGCCAGCCGATCTCGATTGAAAATGCATGGGACCATATTTTTGGAATGGTATTACTCAATGACTGGTCAGCACGCGATATCCAGCAATGGGAATATGTTCCACTTGGACCATTTAACGCAAAAACTTTTGCAAGTTCGATTTCTCCTTGGGTGGTAACACTTGAAGCACTTGAGCCATTTAAAGTGGAAGGTCCAAAACAAGAGCCTAAACCTTTAGCGTATTTACAAGAAAATATCGCAAATAGTTACGACATTAATTTGAGTGTTGAAATTCAAAGCCCGAAATCAGCACAAGCTGATGTGATCTGCAAAACTAATTTCAAATATATGTATTGGTCTATGGCTCAGCAGCTTACTCACCATACCATTGCAGGTTGTAATGTTCAGGTCGGTGACTTGATGGGCTCAGGTACCATTTCAGGTTCTACACCAGATTCGTATGGTAGCTTGCTTGAGCTTACATGGAATACCACCAAGCCTTTAACACTTGCCAATGGTGAAACTCGTGGTTTCTTGCAAGACGGCGATACCCTCATCATGAAAGGTCACTGTGAGAAAAATGGTATTCGCATTGGCTTCGGTGAAGTTCGAAACACGGTTCTTCCTGCATTAAATTTCGATTTTGCAGAAACTTCGGAGCCTGACTATGAAGCTGTATAGTTACTTCCGTAGCTCTGCAGCCTACAGAGTACGGATTGGTCTAAACATTAAAGGTTTAGCTTATGAGACTGTTCCAGTCCATCTGGTAAAAAATGAACAGCAAAGCGAAGACTATTTAAAGTTAAACCGCAGTGCTCTCGTTCCGACTTTAATTGACGGCGATTTAACCTTGTCTCAATCGTTAAGTATTTTGGAATATCTGGATGAGCAATATCCAGAGACCAAATTACTTCCGAGTGATGTGCAAGAGAGAGCCAAAATCCGTGCCTTTGCTCAAGCAATCGCCTGTGATATTCACCCGTTAAACAACTTACGTGTACTGAAATATTTAAAAAATGACTTAAATGTTTCAGATGAGCAGAAAAATTATTGGTATCAGCACTGGATTATTGAAGGCTTTCAAAATCTCGAACAGCAACTTCAAGATTCAAATGGACAATTTTGTTTTGGACAACAAGCAACTATTGCCGATTGCTGCCTGATTCCACAGGTCTACAACGCGAAACGCTTCAAGATTGATTTATCTGCGTTTCCAAAAATTGAATCGATTTATCACCATTGTTTGTCTATCCCAGCCTTCTATAACGCGGCACCAGAACAACAACCAGATTGGGAATAGTAAAAAGGAGTTTCAACATGACATTTGCCATTAAAAAAATACATCACGTTGCATATCGTTGTAAGGATGCGAAAGAGACCGTTGAGTGGTATAAAAAAATGCTCAACATGGACTTCATTTTAGCTTTTGCTGAGGACCATGTACCTTCAACTAAAGCCTTTGACCCATATATGCATTTATTCTTAGATGCCGGCCAAGGTAACGTTTTGGCATTTTTTGAATTGCCAACTCAACCAGAAATGGGGCGCGACGAAAATACGCCTCAATGGGTACAACATATTGCTTTTGAAGTTGAAGACTTAAATGCGCTGATGACTGCCAAGCAACATTTAGAAGAAAATGGCGTGAAAGTTTTGGGCGTAACCAACCACGGTATTTTCCATTCAATTTACTTCTTTGACCCAAATGGCCACCGTTTAGAACTGACTTATAACGATGTGCATGCTGAAGAAAAAATTGCAAAAATTACTGAAGAGATGAAAACTGAAATGCTAGAGGAATGGAGCAAAACCAAACGCGCTCCACACCACACTCATTTCTTACATGAAGAAGAGTTAGGAACCTAATTTTTAAAGAGCGCACAAAAAAATCGGCATTGATTAGAATTGTTTAAATGAACGGTTCTATATCAATGCCGATTTATATTATTTAAAAGCGCTAAATTTTTAGAAAATTGCGCTATAAATGAGAGCATAGTGATTTTAGAAAATTGTTGATTATAAAACATGTCAATTTCGCTAATAGAAAAAGGTGATTTCTATTTTTCACTAGGCTCAGGCATGATGTAAAACGCACCAATTTCAATTTATGTTTTGATCGTCACTGTTTAACAGCTGAAGTAAATTTATTAAGGGTATTTAAATGATTGAAGAAAAAGTATCTGGGGGGGTTCAATCACTTGAAGTCGGTTTATCTGTACTAAACGCCCTTTTGGAACACAATCAACCTATTATTCTCAAAGATCTGTCTAGCAAGCTAGAAATGCATCCTGCCAAGGTTCACCGCTATCTGGTTAGCCTCATTCGCATGGAATATGCAAAACAACTCGATGATGGCCAATATGCTTTAGGTGATCAGGCATGGCGCTTAGGACTCAACTGTGTTCAACATAGTGACACACTACAGCTGGTACAGCATTTAATTTACGACCTACAAAACAAAATTGGTTGCGGCATACAAATCAGTAAATGGTCACCGAAAGGTCCTGTCGTGGTTCAATCGATTGAATCGAACCACCCTATTTCGATTGTCACTAAAGTCGGCTCAATTATGCCTTTAGTCAATTCTGCTGCGGGACGTCTATTTGCTTCTTATCTTCCAGAGCATTTTGTTCGCCCTTTAATGGAAGCAGAATGGCAAAAGCATCAAGAACTTGGTCTGCACATCGCACCACAAAACTGGCAAGCATTTACAGAGCTTAAAGAAACCATTCGCCAGCAACAAATGTCAGCAGCAAAAGGTGATTTACTGACGGGGATTAATGCGGTGGGTTTACCTGTGTTTAACTCAAACCAAAGCATTGAGTTTTGTATTGTCGCACTGGATAGCGAAATGTTTTTACCAGTCGACCCTCACAGTAAAACGATTGAAATCTTAAAAAATGAAGTGAACCTCATCAATCAATATATTAAAAGCCGCTAATCAATAGCCATAAAAAAACCAAGAGATCAAACTCTTGGTTTTTTTAGATCAGGAATAAAGCTCAGCTTATTTATTTAGTTTCTAAAACACCACGGCGAATCTGGTCACGTTCAATCGACTCGAATAATGCCTTGAAGTTACCTTCACCAAAACCATCATCATCTTTACGTTGAATAAATTCAAAGAAGACTGGACCAATCATATTTTCAGAGAAAATTTGCAATAACAATTTCTTCTGACCATCTTTAGTATTACCATCGAGCAAAATACCGCGCTGTTTTAATTCATCAGTCGGCTCACCATGCTCAGGTAAACGATCTTCTAGCATTTCATAATACGTATTTGGCGGCGGAGTCATAAATTTCAGACCAAGGCCTTTTAACTTATCCCAAGTCGAGATTAAGTCATCACAAATAAATGCGATATGCTGAATACCTTCACCATTAAAATCAGCTAAGAATTCTGCAATTTGGCCGTTTCCTTTGTCTGAATCTTCGTTTAAAGGAATACGAATCATGCCGTCTGGCGCTGTTAATGCTTTAGATGTTAAACCTGTATATTCGCCTTTAATATCAAAGTAACGAATTTCTTGGAAGTTGAAGATTTTCTCATAGAAGTTTGCCCAATACTCCATACGGCCTTTGTAGACGTTATGAGTTAAGTGGTCAATCTCGTTTAGGCCTGCACCTACTGGATGTCTTTCGGCATCATTATAGAAAACAAAGTCATTTTCATAAATATCACGGTCAACTAAAAAGATTGGCATGCCACCAATACCTTTAATTGCCGGAATGTTGAGCTCCATTGGCCCAACTTTTGAATACATTGGTTCAGCACCAAGCTCTACTGCTTTTTGGAAAGCTTTTGCTGCATCACGTGTTTTAAAACCCATCGCACAAGCAGATGGACCATGTTCATTAAAGAAGAATGAAGCATAAGATTCTGGCTGATAATTCAGGATAATATTGATATTTCCTTGACGCCATAAGTACGCTTCTTTCGATTTATGCTTGGCTACTTTTGAAAAGCCGATTGTTTCAAAAACTGGATCTAATTCATTTTCTTTTGAAACAAACTCAATAAATGCAAAACCGCATAATTCTAATGGGTTCTCTAAAATATCCATCTAGTTTCCCTCTGGTGATTACCTGTTCCGTTTATCTCTATTGCTGATGAACTCAGCTCCTTTCTCTATAGAATACGTGGTCATTGGGTGAGTATCTGAACCGTCAAAAATGCCTTAACCCAACGCATCCTATGAGAAAAAAACGAGTCGCTAAAACGAAGATATGATGGGCGTAAAGCCTTTAATGATTAATTTCCGTTCCATGTGGTGTTTATTTTCCATACACACTGTCCTTTGTTATCTAAAAGTACGATTGAGATTTTTCAATAAACCCTTAAAAATCGTCTTTTCCTAAAAATCATTTATAGATTTATGGAGACCAACATCCTTGTTGGATCTCCAATGGCCATTTACCTTGAATTAGATGCTACTAAAAACAATTAAATTATGCAATACATAACTTAATTATGAATTGCATAATTTTAGTAATCTTGAATTAAGCTATTTTAAAATTAATGGTCAGTTTTCAAATTTTGTTTATGATTCTTATAGACAGCCACGCCATCCATTTGGTTTAGGAAAACTTATGATCTTAGTGAGCGCATGTTTAATTGGTGAACCTGTTCGATATGATGGTAAATCTTGTCCAAATACCCGACTTAAACAGCTATTAATCAATAAAAAAGCCCAAGCATTATGCCCAGAGTTATTAGGGGGTTTTACTACACCTCGCTTACCCGCAGAAATTGTAGGAGGAACAGGTCAAGATGTACTTGATGGCAAAGCAAAAATTACCGATTCATCTGGTTTAGATGTGACTGATCTATATTTTAAAGGTGCTTATCGCACACTTGAAGTCGCACAACAAATAAAAGCAACTTGTGTGGTATTAAAAGAAAATAGCCCATCTTGTGGTAGTCAAAAAATTTATAACGGTACTTTTCAAGGCGAGAAAATTACGGGAGTTGGAATCACCACAGCGCTTTTGCAGCGCCATGGTTTTGAAGTGATTTCTGAAAATGAAATTGAAGATTGGTTAGCAGAACATCCTCTTTAAGGTTGCGTTGATCTACCCAATCAAAACCCTCTTAATTGTTTTCTAAAACGGAAACATATGGCACTCATTAGACAAGCCACTAAATAACTTATGGCTGCCATCCACCAAAAACCATAAATTCCCATAGCAGAAATCGAGATATTCTGCCAATGCAGTCCTTTATAGGCCATCCACCAACCGCCGCCCAATCCGAAACACAACACCATGACCAAGAAAATCAGCATCGGTAAAATCGACACATCCCAACAGCGCAATAAAGAGGTCAATAACGCCATTAAGCCATCTAGAAAATGAAACATACAGGCAATCAACAACAGTGATGCAGCCAAAATTTTTACGGCCAAATCATCTGAATAGAAGGTAACTATTATGTCCCGCTCTAACCATAAGCATAGGGACAGACCGCCACTCACCGCCATAATCACCCATATACTTTGTCTGGCAATTTTATTTGCTTCTTCCATGTTCCCACTGCCCATAGAGCGTGACACCAAAATGCTATAAGCCGAGGCAATTGATGAAGGGATAATAAACATGAATCCGCTGGTACTTGTGACAATTTGATGGGCTGCGGACACCACACTCCCAAAAGGCAAAATCAAAATAGCAACCGAACAAAATGCAACGACATCCATCAATGCTATGATTGTGGTCGGTATCCCTATTTTTAAAATCATACGCAGACTTTGTCGACTATCTTCAACTGACCGTTCTGGTTGCTCAATAAAGATGTATCCTTTCTCCAGAAAAAATAGGTAATAAACAGCCAACATAATCCACCGTACAATGAGAGTGGCTAACAAGGCCCCCATGGCACCGAGTGGTGGAATTGAAAATAAAGCGACACCATAAATCAAAAGATAGGACAAAATAATTTTAAGAATGAAGAAAATGCTATCTGATAGTAAAACCCTATGCGCATTTTCAGTGACCTGAGACAAAGCTGTAAATAAGCGCATCAGTAAATGCGCAGGTAAAATAAATACCAAAAGCCAAATACAATTTTTAGTAATTGAAACGACATGTTCAGATGCACCAAATAATTTTGGTAAATCACGGAACAAATAAAGCAAGCCAATACTCAGCAACGCTGAACCTAACATCAGCCAAATGCCTTGAATAAAAATTTGACGAATGCGTGGTATGTCATGGCAACCATAAGCTTCCGAGAGCTTGAGGATCACACCTTGCAGCATACCCATCCCAATGACATAAACCACTGTATATAAAGATAAGGTCACCGATAATGCGGCGACATGGTCATTACTAAAATGCCCTACATAAGCAATATCAATCAATCCACTTAAAACTAGAATTAAATTGCTTGAGAGCATGGGAATAAATAATTTAAAAATCTGGTTCATCTAGGAAATACCTTATTTTTCTTTGCGATTTATACTCATATTCACGTTATTTTTAGTGCATCAATCCAAAGCAAAAGACATACCAGCTCTACCTTTAGCTCCCATAAAATATGCTTTAAATAAAAAAGACCAAACTATTCGTTTGGTCTCATTTTCTAATTCATTTTTTCTACAGTTATTCTTGTTTGTGTTTACTTGCCCAATAAGTCGCAAGCGCAGGCCCAGAAATATTATGCCAAAGACTGAAAATCGCGCTTGGTACGGCAGTAATTGGAGATGCAGCAAAATGCACTGCGGCGAGCGCAACACCTAAACCTGAGTTTTGCATTCCGACTTCTACAGCAATAGCTTTACTGTCCGCATAAGGCAATTTAAAGAATCTCGCTGCTGCAAAACCTAATAAATATCCAAGCCCATTATGTAAAATCACCACAGCCAAAATGAGCAAGCCCGATTGAAGAATGGCTGCTTTGCTTCCCCCAATAATGGCTGCCACAATCGCTACAATTGCAATGACCGAAACTAAAGGCATGACTTGAATATAAGATTCGACTTGACGTTTAAGCCATGTTCTTAAAATCAGACCAACCACAATAGGAAGCAGAACCACCTGCAAAATCGAAATAAACATCGAAGCTGCATCAATCTTTAGCCATTGGCTGGCAAGCAAATAGAAAATCGCAGGTGTTAGCACAGGCGCTAAAAGCGTAGATACCGATGTACAGGCCACTGATAAAGCCACATTGCCTTTAGCCATATAGGTAATTACGTTTGAAGCCGTTCCACCTGGACAACATCCAACCAAAATAACCCCAACGGCTATTTCAGGTGGTAAATTAAATAATTTACATAATATAAATGCCAAACCCGGCATCACTACAAACTGCGCTACGACTCCAATGAGTACGGCTTTAGGGCTTTGTAATACCCCTTTAAAATCATCGACAGTCATGGTCATTCCCATGCCGAGCATAATAATCCCCAAAATCCATGGAATGTATGCTTTGAGCCAGACAAAAAATTCAGGCTGCCATAGCGCTAGCGCTGCAAAAACAATCACCCATAGCGCGAATGTTTTTTGAATAAATTGGGTAAAGCGTAGAAATGCAGCCATACTTTCTATCCCTAAAAATTAAAATATGAAAGTTAAAAACTAGAGCAATATATTTAGCGCTCGCTCAACAGATCAGTAGATTGAATACGGACAACACCTTGTTGCTGCATGGTTTGCCATGCATTTTCTAATGAGCCATTCAAGTCAATACCTTTACAAGCATCTTCAACCACTAAAGTTTTAAAACCTTGTTTAACTGCATCTAAAGCAGTCCATGCGACACAAAAATCCGTGGCAATTCCGACCACATAAACCGTAGAAATGCCACGCTCTTTTAAGTATCCCGTTAAACCCGTCATTGTGGCGTGGTCTGCTTCCATAAAAGCCGAATAGCTATCAATATGAGCATGAAAGCCCTTTCGAATAATCAGTTGAGCGGTCGGAATATTTAAATCAGGGTGGAACTCAGCATCTTTGGTACCTTGTACGCAATGCTTAGGCCAAAGCACCTGCTGTCCATAGTCGAGTTCAATCGTTTCAAATGGCTGTTTCCCCGTATGGTTTTGTGCAAAAGAAATATGATTATCCGGATGCCAATCTTGGGTCAGAACGACATTTTCAAAACAACCGGCCAATTGGTTAATGATTGGAATAATTGTATCGGCATCGGCAACTGCTAAGTTTCCACCCGGTGTAAAACCATTTTGTACATCAACTACGATTAAAGCCGCATTTTGGGGTTGTTTATTCATATTCATGTCATCTTCAATCCCAATCGGGAAAATTGCATTCTATCTTGCCATAAAAAAAGCCTATATTAAGTAAGGCCCAGTCGAATCAGGCTGTATTGTTATATTTACGGGTCTCTCAGCTGGCAATAATGAAAACATCCTATCTTTTCCTCAAGTTTACATCGCGATTATCCGTTAGGCGTATTGTTCTTATGCGTCTGATCAGTCATAATTTGCATAATTGTCATTCAACAATCTGTTATTGTTAGAACTGGACAATCAAAATACTGCAACCATCCCACATTTTGTTTTTCTTACCTCAGATTCGGATGGATAAATAGGATATTTTTAAAAATGACTCAGCAAGCACAGACCATTCAAGGCTCAATCGTCGCAATCGTCACACCCATGTTGAAAGACGGCGGTGTAGATTGGAAGGGTCTTGAGAAGCTGGTTGAGTGGCACATAGAACAAGGTACAAACAGTATTGTAGCCGTCGGTACAACCGGCGAAGCCTCAACATTGAGCATGGAAGAGCACACACAGGTTATTAAAGAAATTATTCGTGTAGCCAATAAACGTATTCCAATTATTGCCGGTACTGGTGCAAACTCAACCCGTGAAGCAATCGAATTAACTAAAGCTGCGAAAGATCTTGGCGCAGATGCAGCTTTACTTGTAACGCCATACTATAACAAGCCAACTCAAGAAGGCCTATTCCAACACTATAAAGCGATTGCTGAAGCTGTTGAATTACCGCTTATTCTATATAACGTGCCTGGTCGTACTGGCGTAGACCTTTCAAACGACACAGCTGTACGTTTAGCAGAGATCTCGAATATTGTCGGCATTAAAGATGCGACAGGTGATGTCCCTCGTGGTAAAGCTTTAATTGAGGCGTTAAATGGCAAGATGGCTGTGTACTCAGGTGACGACGAGACAGCATGGGAACTTATGCTTCTTGGCGCTGATGGGAATATCTCGGTTACTGCAAATGTTGCCCCTAAAGCCATGAGCGAAGTATGTGCTGTTGCGATTGCCAAAGATGAGCAACAAGCGAAGGCGCTTAACAATAAGATTGCAAATTTACACAATATTCTATTTTGCGAATCAAACCCAATTCCTGTGAAATGGGCACTACATGAGATGGGACTGATTGATACTGGTATTCGTTTACCACTCACTCCTCTCGCTGAGCAATATCGCGAACCTCTCCGCAATGCCCTAAAAGATGCGGGAATTATTTAATAAGAGCAATTTATGATGCAATTACGTCTTGGTTTAGTCCTTGCAGTTTCAGCCTTAAGTTTAGCTGGTTGTAGTCGCTTCGCAATTAATAATCATTCTTTAGATTATAAAAATGCCAAGCAACTTGCCCCGCTTGAGTACCCTGCCGATGCAACTGTACGACCAGCGACACCTTTGTATCCTGCACCAACTGTAGAACAGCGCGCTATCGATAACGCACCGAAGTTTGAAAACAAGCGTGGCAACCGTTTTGAATTGCCACGCCCTGAACAAACGCAAGGTAACGCTACAGCAGATGCGTCTGCTCAAACGTCGACTGCCCTTGGACGTCCTCAGCTTGTGACTGACGGTAATAAAAACCCGTTGTTAAAAGTTGATGGAAATACAGCCGAGATCTGGCAATACACCAAAGCAACTTTAAGTACTTTAAATTTCAACATCATCGCTCAAGGTAGTAATCAGGCGACGATTAAAGTAAATGACAATACTTATGTGCTTAAACTTACTGGTGTAGGTTCTAGTCATACTCTTGCTCTATTTAATGTAGATAACACTTTTGCAAGTCCAGATGTGGCTGCTGAAGTGTTAAACCAGATTTACCAAAATTGGCCAGCCTAGTCGTTTACTAGGCATTTTTTTTAAAAAGGTTCCCTCATGTTAAAACAAACCTTGCTCTATACTGGTAAAGCAAAATCTGTATATGAAACAGACAATGCCGACCATCTGATTTTAGTCTTTCGTGATGATGCCTCTGCGTTCAACGGCGAAAAAATCGAACAACTAGATCGTAAAGGCAAGGTGAACAACCGTTTTAACGCCTTCATCATGGAAAAACTTGCTGCTGCGGGTATTGAAACGCATTTTGAAAAATTGCTTTCTCCAACTGAAGTGCTTGTTAAAAAACTTCAAATGATTCCAGTTGAATGTGTAATTCGTAACTACGCAGCTGGTTCTCTATGCCGTCGCTTAGGTGTAGAAGAAGGTAAAGAGTTAACTCCTCCTACATTTGAATTGTTCTATAAAGATGACGGTCTAGGCGACCCAATGGTTAACGAATCTCAAGCGATTGCTTTAGGTTGGGCGACTGCTGAACAGTTAGAACAAATGAAAGTTTTAACTTATAAAGTAAACGATGTATTAAAAGCATTGTTTGCTGAAGGCAACATGATTTTGGTGGACTTCAAGCTTGAATTCGGTGTTTTCCATGACCGTATCGTGCTTGGTGATGAGTTCTCTCCAGACGGCTGTCGTTTATGGGATAAAGACTCTAAGAAGAAACTCGACAAAGACCGTTTCCGTCAAGGTTTAGGCGGTGTTGTTGAAGCTTATGAAGAAGTTGCTGCTCGTTTAGGCGTAGATTTATCTGACATCTAATCAGTAAAACTTCAAAAAAACCGGGCTGAAGCCCGGTTTTTTTATATTCAGCGCAATACAACCAAAACAATATAGACAGATTTGTCTATTAAAATAAATTAGCGCTTGCACAATCTTAATTTAAAACACTAAAATCTAAAAAAACACAAAGTACTTCACAATAATTAAATTTAAAACCAGAGTGATCCTATGGAAATATCTAAGCTTGAAAAGAGATTAATCAATCATCCAGTCCATTTTGGTGAGAATCCTCTGGTCTTATTAACCAACTTTAGCAATTCTGCTTTAAAACAAGGCTGGAGTCAGGCAGAAGTTGAATCTGTTATTGCTCAAGCTTCTCAAGGCGACTATATGGCACTCATCCGCACTTTAAGAACTTATACATTTTTTTAATCTTATTTTTTTGATGATCTGCTCTACTATTGCGAATTCAATTTATAAAAAAATACATAAAGCTGTTATGAATAGACTAGATTTATCCTGAGCACTACCTTAACAATAAATAAAACAATAAATATAAGATATTTATTCAGTGAGGAGTAAACCTGATGGACCATGAAATAGAGGAAAAAAAGGTCGAGAAAACCTTAAGCTGGCGTGAAAAAATGGCAGTAGAAGAACATGAGAAACTGTCACCCCGTCTGGTTTATGAAATTATCCGCCGTGATGGTGCCGAAGAGCTGGATCGTCCAACAACTGCACTGATCTTTTCAGGGATTGCCGCGGGTTTAGTCATCAGTTTTTCATTTGTATTTAAAGCGATTATTGCTGCTTATCTCCCAGCTGATGCAGTCTGGACCGATTTAATCACTAATGTGGGTTATACCATTGGGTTTCTAATCGCTATTTTGAGTCACATGCAACTCTTTACCGAGAATACTATCACCACAGTTGTACCTTTATTCAAGCCCTTTACTCTCGATAAATTACGAGCAGTGGGTCGATTATGGGGGATTGTGATTCTATGCAACATCATTGGAACAGCTTTGGCGAGTTTATTTTTCCTCACTACTCATCTGTTTACTCCAGATATCGACAAAGCACTAGATGAACTCGCCCATCATGTGGGTTCCTTTTCCGCCACCCAGAATATGCTCAAAGGTATTATGTCAGGGCTGTTAATTGCAGCTTTGGTCTGGATGATGCCTTCAGTCAATAATAAATTCTTGCTCATCTTTTTCATGACGTATTTGATAGGACTGGGTGACTTTACCCATGTAGTGGTTGGTTCTACAGAAATGTCCTATCTGGTCTGGCAAGGAGAAGCTTCTATTGGCAAGTATCTATTTACTTTCCTGATCCCGACCACCATTGGCAATATTGTTGGTGGTACAGGCGTGTTTACTCTACTAATTTATGGTCAAGTGACTGAAGAACTAGAGCAGAAGCATCAATGAACTATTGTTCCTGCTGCCATCTGCGTTGCTGTAAGCGCTCGCCTTCAACCTCACGCTTATTTCTCGCAGACTCATAGAGTTTGGTTCCCTTTAACTCTGGCGGCAAATAATCTTGCAGTACAAAGTGCTCAGGGTAATCGTGAGGATAGAGATAATTAATCCCATAGCCTTGCTGTTTCATAAGCTTAGTCGGCGCGTTTCTCAAATGCAAAGGCACAGGTAAATTCGCCGTTTTTTCAGCAAGTTCTAGAGCCTTATTAATCGCTAAATAAGTACTATTACTTTTTGCACTCGTTGCCAAATAAACTGCTGTTTGACCGAGAATAATTCGAGCCTCAGGCATACCCACCGCTTGGACAGAGCGGAAGCATTCACCTGCAAGCAGTAGCGCATTTGGGTTAGAATTTCCGATATCTTCTGAGGCTGCAATCAGCATACGTCTTGCAATAAAAACCGGATCTTCTCCGCCTTTGAGCATACGTGCCATCCAATATAGAGTTGCATCTGGATCACTGCCTCGAATTGATTTAATAAAGGCGGAAACGAGGTCGTAATGCTGCTCACCAGATTTATCATAACGTGCAATATTTTGCTGAGCGACTTTCACCACTACCGCATTGGTAATCGTATTTTCAACTTCTGGTTCAAAGGTACTTGCAATCAAGTCCAGTAAATTAAGCGCTTTACGAGCATCGCCTGCTGCAAACTGAATGAGCGCATCATATTCTTCAATATGGATATAACGTTCTTTTAAAAATTTGTCGCTTTGAAGTGCATTATTAATAAGAGTCTGGATCGCCTCGCTGTCTAAACTATTTAAGGTGTAAACCTGACAGCGTGATAAAAGTGCACTATTCACCTCAAATGATGGGTTTTCAGTGGTCGCACCAATTAAAGTAATTTTGCCTTTTTCTACTGCGCCTAATAATGCATCTTGCTGTGATTTATTAAAACGATGAATTTCATCAATAAAAACTACAGGCGTCAGTAAATCACCACTTTCTGCAATTACTTCACGTAATTCTTTTACGCCCGTATTCAGCGCAGATAAGCTGACAAATGGACGGTCTATTGCCTGAGCCAAAAGTAAAGCAATCGTTGTTTTACCAACGCCTGGTGGTCCCCAAAAAATAATAGAAGGCAAATGACCCTGATCAATCATTTGACGTAAGGGCGCATGTTCACCTAATAAATGGTCTTGCCCAATAATTTCAGACAAGTCTCTTGGGCGCAGGCGTTCGGGAAGTGGAATATGGGTGTCTGACATCTCAAATGGCTTTATCGTCTTTTCACTATAGTCTATTGTGTCTCACAGAAATCTACAATTTGAATCTATGAGACACATCCTTTATTTACAGGCTGCTCGTAGTATTAAGAGGGTTTCTTACTGAGCTTCAGTAAACGCGCATTTGAGCCATCTTCAATGACCCAAATCGAACCATCTTGTGCTTCATGCAATCCACGAATACGTTTTTTCATATCTAATCGTTGCACTTCTTTCACAGGCTTTTGCTCTAAATCCACGACCACAATTGCTTCAGAAGATAACCCGCCAATTAATGCTTTATTTTGCCATCCAGGAAATTGTTGACCACGATAAATAATCATACTCGACGGAGAGATTACAGGAGTCCAGTCAATTTCAGGTGCTTTAAATTCTGGACGAGTGTGATGATCTGGAATAGGTTGGCCCGAATAATGGTCTCCATTTGAAACGATCGGATAACCATAATTTTCACCTTTGGTAATAATATTAAGCTCATCACCACCTTTAGGCCCCATCTCAACCACCCACAGCTGTCCTTGGCGGTCAAAGGCCATACCTAATGGGTTACGGTGACCCAGTGACCATATTTCAGCAGTGACCCCGCCTTGCTTATAAAAAGGGTTTCCTGCCGCAGCTGAACCATCCTCATTTAAACGCAAAATTTTACCCAAGTTACTTTTCATGTTTTGGGCAGGATCAAACTTTTGTCGCTCACCTGAACTGACCCATAGCTTCCCGTTTGCGCCAAAAAGCATGCGATGTCCATAATGGCCTTGTCCTGAGACTTTAGGTACTTGCTGCCAAATCTGCTTTATAGCGGTAAGTTTTGGCTGATTGGGGTTAGATAAATCTAATTTCGCACGCGAAATAACTGCTCCAGATCCACCTTGCCCTTTCGCAGCATAGCTGAGATAAACCCAGTGATTCTTCGCAAAGTCAGGGTGTAAAACGACGTCTCCTAAACCACCCTGTCCTCCATAATTCACTGCTGGAATACCTTGAACATCCAACATTTGCTTATTTTTAGGATTAAAAATTTTTAATTTACCTTGCCGTTCAGTCACCAATAAACGCTGATCAGGCAGACTGGTCACCGCCCAAGGTTCATTAAAATGTGCGACTGCTTGCACCTGATAAGTTTGTTTGACAGCAACAGACTGATCTGCTTTTGCAGTCGTATTTTGTTCAGGATTTTTTGAATTGGTATTATTAGACCCACAGGCCATTAACAAAAAAAAGCTACTACATAATAAGGGTGCTGCTAATCGTCTCATCATTTTTATCTCCTTTTGTTCTTATTGTTATATAACGGAGATGAGCAAAAAAATTACGATAAAAGTGTTACTTTATTATACGCTGTAATTAATACATCTATTTTTCAAGATTGAACTAACGCACCCATCGCACAATATAATCTTCAAGGTCATCTTCATGGACATCAACTTCAGACAAACAACGTCCTGCAACTGACTTTTTCGCCTTAACAACGCTTTGTCTCGAACCCGTATTTAAATAATGCCAAGAAGGTAAATTCTTGCCTTCATTCAAGCGCTTATAGGCACAGCTTGATGGCAACCAGTGGATCGTTTTTAAAGACTCTACAGTTAACTGCAAACAGTCAGGTACTTGCTGCTGACGATTTGAATAATCTGAACAACGCCCTGTACTGCAATCGAGTAACTTACACGCCACTTTGGTATATGCCACCTCATGGGTATCTTCATCTTCAAGCTTGACCAGACAGCATAAACCACAGCCATCACATAAAGCTTCCCACTCAATTTGAGTCAGTTGCTCTAGTGGATAGTTTTTCCAGAAGAGTGGTCGAAGTGAGGTCTCGGTAGACATAATCTTTTAACAGCTGATGAGATAAAACGATGTATCAGTATAGCATTGAAGTGGTCTGTACTAAAAAAGAAGCTGTATTTGTGGCATCACAAAACGATTGTTTAATATACATTTCAACCACATAAACGACACATTCGGCGTAAAAAACACACTATATAGTTAAATGACAATGAAAAATAAGGAGGACAACATTATGTTCCGTTGGGCGATAATTTTTGCAGTAATTGCACTCATTGCCAGTCTATTAGGGTTTGGTGGTGTTGCAGGGCTATCTAAAGATTTTGCCGTGATTTTATTAGTTGTGGCTGTAATTCTAGCTGTAATTGGGTTCATCTCGCGCGGCAGGACCTAATCTAATCATTAGCATATAAAAAGAAGGAACTGGTTTCCTTCTTTTTTTATTGTGCTGAAATATCTATCTTTTTCTTTTGATGTAGATTTTTACATAGTTATTTATTTTACTTCTTATTTTTTATGCTTTAATCAAGCGTGTTTAAACCAAGTTTAATTTCAGGATTAATGTCATGAGTACAGCAATTAAAACCCGTGAAATTCAATATACTGCACCAGACGGCAGCCATTTAATTGGTTACTTTGCGGCTCCAGAGAGTGAGAAACCTGTACCAGGTATCATTATTGGTCCTGAGTGGTGGGGCCGTAATGAATATACTGAGCAACGCGCACGTGAGCTTGCTGAACACGGGTATGCTGCTCTTGCTATTGACATGTATGGCGATAAAAAAGTCACCTCTACTGCAGCTCAAGCCTATGAATGGATGATGCAGACATTTGAAGAATTAGACACGGTTACTGATCGTGCCAACGCTGCGCTTCAAACGCTTGCTGCTCAACCAGAAGTGAATAGCGAAAAACTAGCTGCAATTGGCTTTTGCTATGGCGGTAAAGTTGTATTGGACCTTGCTCGCTCAGGTGCACCACTTAAAGCAGTTGTAACGTTCCATGCTACATTAGCACCAAAGGCACCTGCTCAAAAAGGCAACATTCAAGGTGAAGTTTTAGTTCTACATGGTGAACTAGACAGTATGGTCACCTTAGAAGATGTTGCTAATTTTGAAAAAGAGATGCAAGCTGCTGAGGTTAAACACGAAGTAGTGGTTTTAGAAGGTGCTAAACATGGCTTTAGTAACCCGCTTGCAGATGAAAAAGCTAAAGCAAACGGTGTAGATCTTGGCTACAACAGCGAAGCGGAAAAACAAGGCCTTGCTAAAATGTACGATGTGCTAGATCGTACTTTAAAATAAAAGAAGCAAATTTGGAGCAAATGACTTTTTCGC
This sequence comes from Acinetobacter lactucae, assembly GCF_001605885.1. GTDB lineage: Bacteria > Pseudomonadota > Gammaproteobacteria > Pseudomonadales > Moraxellaceae > Acinetobacter > Acinetobacter lactucae. The sequence goes on from NZ_LRPE01000039.1 coordinate 441,305, forward strand.
ATTTGCTCCCTTAAATGTTTATGACTTTGCAATATTTTTACTGTATTTTTTAAACCATACTTCAATAACTATACTCCCGTTGAGCTAGAGCAAAGCCTAGTCTTATTTCCCGCACTCGGGGTTTAATGGAATAACATGAGAGGATACAACAATGACTGACAAGAAATGTCCGTATTGCGAATTTGATGAATATGACATCATTGATAAAAATGAATTTGCTGTAATTTTGCCTGATTCTAATCCGTTATCTAAAGGCCATTGTGTAGTAACACCACTGCGCCATGTTAGTTCTTTTTTTGACATTACTTCTAAAGAACACCAAGGCTTGCTTACACTTCTTGAAATTGCCCGTCATGAGACACAACTTCGTCATCAACCAGATGGCTTTCATATTGGCTTTAATGATGGTGAAGTTTTTGGACAAACTTCAGATCATTTCCACATTCATGTCATTCCTTATTATAAAAACCAGCCGTTGAAACTTGATCAACGTTGGGGTGTACAAAAGGATTAATCCTTTTATCTGATTGAAACAGAGATTGCTATTTTTCAAGGTCGTCTCTGTTTTAATACCCTCATTTTCATTGTCTGCTTTAAACAAAATTTCATCTAAATTTCAGCTATAATTTAGCCCTTACTTTTCTTCTATAGCTGTTCATGCCTGAATTTTCTTTTTCTGATGCCCTCTTAAACTGGTTCGATCAACATGGTCGTCATGATTTGCCTTGGCAAGTTGCCGATGATCCGTACAAAGTTTGGGTTTCTGAAATTATGCTACAGCAGACTCAGGTGAAAACAGTCTTGCAATATTTTGACCGCTTTATGGAACGCTTCCCAACAGTAGAAGCTTTAGGTCATGCAACTTGGGATGAAGTAGCCCCTTATTGGGCAGGTCTTGGCTATTACGCTCGTGCGCGCAATTTGCATAAAGCTGCAGGCCTTGTCACTCAGCAAGGTAAGTTCCCTGAAACACTAGAAGAATGGATTGCACTACCCGGTATTGGTCGCTCTACCGCAGGTGCACTCATGTCTTTGGGTTTACGTCAGTATGGCGTCATCATGGATGGCAATGTGAAACGTGTTTTAGCTCGTTTCTTTGCCATTGAGGATGATTTGAGCAAGCCACAGCACGAACGTGAAATGTGGAAACTGGCTGAAGCGCTTTGCCCGACACATCGTAATCATGACTACACTCAAGCGATTATGGATCTCGGCGCAACCATTTGTACGCCTAAAAAACCGCTGTGTTTATATTGCCCAATGCAAGCTCATTGTCAGGCTTATCAGCAAGGTTTAGAACAAGAATTACCTTTTAAGAAACCGAAAAAGACCCCGCCTGTTAAAACAGCAGATGTTCTTATTATTCAGTGTGAAAATGAATGGTTTTGGCAACAGCGCCAAGCTCATGGCCTATGGGGCGGTTTATTCTGTTTACCTATTTTAGAAAATGAACATGACCGACTGAGCTTAAGCCAGCAATTTAAACTACAATCTCAAACACAAACCTTTCAAATTAGTCATAGTTTTACTCACTTCACATGGTTACTTAATGCTCACACGTTCCACGTGGAACCCGATCAAAAAGAACATCTAGCCATTGAACTCGAAGGCCAATGGTTAAGTCCGGAACAGGCTATTGCCAAAGGTGTTCCAACCGCTATGAAAAAATTGATCTCGACAAGCCGTTCGTGACATAGTGAACAAAATAATTTTGATATGACTGTGACAGGGAGTATTTCGTGCGACGTTTTGTTTCTCATTTCTCACTTGGTTTTCTGATTATTCTATTGGCTGCCTGTGCGAGTACACCTAAAAAACCTGCCCCGCTTCCACCCGCTCAAGTCATCAAACTCAAAAGTATGCAGCTTCCAAATCGACTGCCCGTGCCAGTAAAGGGTATCAATCGAGATGAGTTAAAAGACACATGGGGAGCTGCTCGTAGTCAGGGGCGCAGTCACGAAGGAATTGATATTTTGGCTCCACGTGGAACCAAAGTGTACAGTGCAACAGAAGGACTCGTTGCCGATCTTCGTAATAACAATTTGGGTGGCAAAGTGATCTGGATTTTAGGCCCAGCAGGAACATGGCATTATTATGCTCATCTTGATGGTCACAAACGTGGCTTAAATGTGGGTGACTATGTCAAAAAGGGTGACCTCATTGGCTATGTCGGCAATACCGGCAATGCACGTTATACTTCACCTCATCTTCATTATGGTCTTTACCTAAATGGTAAAGGACGTGGTGCTGTTAATCCTTATTCATATTTACGCTAGGAACATTTTATGTCGGAAGCGCTGATCAATCGCTTAGTAGAGTTTGCCGAGTCTGGTAACCAGCAAAAGATCATTTTAAATGGCAATAGCTATCAAGGCTGGATCATGGAAATCAGCGATGATGCCCTACTGATCAGTACCGGTTTTTCAGATAAAGTTGGCAAAGACTTTTGGCTAAAGTTTGAAGACTTAACTCAAGCTGAACTGTATTATTGGGATACTCGCCCAAACGAGTGGGTGTTATTTAAACTTTAAAATTCTAAGATAAATATAAGGAGCATCATCATGAAAACTCAACGCTGCGGATGGTGTTCCGATGATCCACTCTATATTGCCTATCATGATGAAGAATGGGGTAAACCTGAACACGACGAAGCCCGACTATTTGAAATGCTCTGCCTAGAAGGTCAGCAAGCAGGCTTATCGTGGATTACCGTACTGAAAAAAAGAGAAAGCTACCGTCAGCACTTTTTTAATCACCCGATTGCAGAAATTGCTTCATTTACGGATGATTTTTTAGAACTAAAATTATCCGATGCAGGTTTAATTCGTCACTTGGGTAAACTTAAAGCCATTCGTGATAATGCAATTGCTTGGCAAGCACTTAAAGCCCAAGTCGGCGATGTTCCTACATGGCTTTGGCAGTTTGTAAATGCAGCTCCTCAACACAATGATGTTGTAGATTATCGCAAGGCCCCTGCTCAAACCGAGCTAAGCATAAAACTTTCCAAAACACTTAAAAAGAATGGTTTCAAATTTGTTGGACCAACCACCTGCTATGCTTTTATGCAGGCAGTAGGCATGGTCAATGACCATGAAAACGATTGTCAATTTAAAGCTTCATAACCCACCAGAACGGTTTAAAGCCGCTTAAGGAGTTCCGATGAGCAATAATACGATTCAGGCTTATGCAGCAATGCAAGCAGGTGAAAAACTGGTTCCCTACCAATTTGACGCAGGTGAATTACAACCGCATCAGGTTGAGGTAAAAGTTGAATATTGTGGTTTATGTCATTCTGATATTTCTGTTTTGAACAATGAATGGCGGTCAACCGTGTACCCTGTGGTTGCAGGCCATGAAATTATTGGACGAATTGTTGCTTTGGGCTCAGAAGCCAAAGGTCTAAAAATTGGACAGCGTGTTGGTATTGGTTGGACAGCTGAAAGTTGCCAAGCCTGTGATGAATGTATTGGCGGTCAGCAAGTACTTTGTACAGGCGAAAATGTTGCGACAATCGTGGGACATGCTGGTGGCTTTGCCGATAAGGTCCGTGCAGGCTGGCAATGGGCCATTCCCCTCCCTGACGATTTAGACGCTGAAAGTGCAGGTCCCCTACTTTGTGGCGGAATTACCGTTTTTGACCCATTACTCAAACACAAAATTCAGGCAACACATCATGTGGGTGTAATTGGTATTGGTGGTTTAGGTCATATCGCCATTAAGCTACTTAAAGCTTGGGGCTGTGAAATCACTGCTTTTAGTTCTAACCCAGATAAAACAGACGAACTCAAAGCAATGGGAGCTGACCATGTAGTGAATAGCCGCGATACAGAGGCGGTAAAAGCTCAAAAAGGGAAATTTGATTTATTGCTGAGTACTGTAAATGTGACCCTAAATTGGCGTGCTTTCATTTCTACGCTAGCACCAAACGGTTCTTTGCACTTCTTAGGACTCACGCTAGAACCAGTTCCTGTCTCTGTCGGCTCTCTCATTGATGGTGCCAAGTCCGTAACAGGCTCACCTACGGGCTCACCTGCTGCACTACGTCAGCTTTTAAAGTTTGCTGCACGCAAAAAAATTGCACCTCAAATTGAGCTATTTCCAATGTCACAACTTAATGAAGCAATTGAACGTCTACACTCAGGTCAAGCACGCTACCGCATTGTGCTTAAAGCAGACTTTGCAGAATAAGACTAACTCGCTGTTTTAATCTGTTGTCGTGACCAATCCGCCAAGTCTTTAATTGCTTGGCGGACATCTGCTGTTAACTCATGACCCGCATTTAAACGAATAAAATGCCGATAGCGTTCATCCTCACCAAAAACGTGACCAGGAACTACGGTAATTCCGTGAGATTTTGCAGTGTAATAGAGCGCCAAACTATCTACAGTTTTAGGTAACTGCATCCATAAGGCATAACCCCCTTCTGGTTGGCTCAGTGCAATTGGAATACCTTCAAAGGCATTTAAAATACAACTACGATACTCCTCGACTTGGCGCATTAAATTTGGTCGTAGTTGCTCTAAATGCTCTCGATAACCACGACTATAAATAAAATCAGCTAGGCCTAGTTGTAGCGGTGTATTGACCCCAATATTACTAGCCAACAGCTCAAGCCTTAAATGCTGTAGCTTCGCACTTAAACAGAACCACCCTACCCGATACGCACTCGACAAAGATTTAGATACCGACCCACACCAAATCACATAACCTTCGCGGTCCCAATAGCGTATAGGTAATGGTCGCTCACCGCTGTAGCCACACTCTCCATAAATGTCATCTTCGATAATAAAGCACTGATACTTTGCTGCTAATTCGGCAATCTTTTGTTTTTCTGCATTACTTAAACAATATCCTAAAGGGTTTTGATAGTTGGCTGTCATTAAGCAAACTTTAGCTAAACCTTGCTTCATAAATGATTCTAAGCGCTCAAGATCGATACCACGATGATGTGCTGGAATTTCAATAATCTGCCGTTTTAAACTTGCTATAAGCTGTAGTTGTCCATTAAAAGTAGGCGTCGGGATTAAAATACTATCGCCGACTTCTGTTAGATGCTGAATCACCAAAGACAAGGCTGGCATACAACCGTTAGTAATAAAAATATCTTCTGCTGCGATAAAAATCCCGTCTTCACGCCAATGATCAGATAACGCTTTTCTTAATTGCTCATGCCCTTGTTTATTACAATAAAGAAAGTCTTGAGGCTGACAATTTTTTAAAGCCCGTTGAATAGAACGACGTAAACCTTCCACAGGAATAAAATGAGGGGTTAACTGAATAGAGCCTAATGGTACAAGGTGGCTTTGTAAGGCAGCTTCCTGAATTTGATTATGCAATTCCAGGTTTGAAACTTGTCGAGGTAAAGACAAGAAATCTGGACTTTCAGGAATGGGGCCAGATTGTGCACGAGCAACCACAAAATAACCTGACTTCGGCTTTACATAAATAAGCCCCCTCGCCTCAAGTAACTCATAACAACTTTTTGCTGTACTTAAACTAATGCTGTGCTGACGAGCAAAATCTCGTAAAGAAATAAGTTTCTGATGAGGTTTAAGCTCATTTTGATAAATACGATGTGCTAATTGATTGGCAAGAACCTGATATTGGAAAGTCATTCTGTGCTGCTTTTTTAAAAATTTCTGTATCTGTACTGGTTTATAGAACACCTTTAGGCTATAGAAATCAACTCAGAAAGTAGCAAAGTCATGAAATTAAAAGCTATATTGTTATTTACTATTGTTTTAGCTGGTTGCCAACAACAACCAAAAGATGAGCAGTACAGACATACTGTTTGCCAAAGTCTCATAGAAGGCTATTTAAAAATGACAAATCAACAAGACTATAAAATGGAGCAACGCACTGATGAAAAGACCAGTACGATTTCTCATTATCAATATAAACGGAATAGCTCAAATGAAGTTGTAATGGTGAACTCCGTTTATTCGACTTTGTATTTTAGCTGCCGAGAACAGCAAAAAAGCTATTTTCTGTCTCAACATTCATCAGAAGGACAAACGACTCCACTTTTAGAAGTTCATTTTCCAACTGACAGTTACACTACTTTTAGAGAGCGTTTTTAAAACCGTCTTTTAACTGTTCTGCCAAAAATTCAATGAATAAACGAATTCGTTTTGGTAGATGCTCTTGTTGATAATACACAGCATGGATGCTTTGATATTGATGTTCAATTTGGTCTTCAAATAAGGCAATCAATCGCCCTTCTTCAATATCTTTCCAAATTTCAAATTCAGATAGTCGTGCGATACCATGTCCTCTAATCGTGAGTTGGCGTACTGTCTCACCACTAGAAGCTTTAATTTTTGATTGCGCAAAAAAATACTTATCGCCAACTTTAATCGGCCAGCTATTGATATAAGTAGGTCTGGTAAAGCCGATCAAATCATGTTGTTCGAGTTGTTCAGGTTGCGTCGGTGTTCCCTTAATCGCTAAATAGTCAGGACTTGCAACGATAAATAAGCGACTTTTACACACTAATTTGGCATGCAGACTCGAGTCATTAAGTTCCCCAAATCGAAATGCCACATCGGTTTTATGCTGCAAGAGATCAATCACCTGATCATTACTATTTAACTCAATTTCAATATCAGGATAACACTCATGGAACTTATGCATTAATGGCGCAATTACGTGTAAAACAAACGGCGTTGCCGAATCAATGCGAATGAGCCCTGCGGTGCCCTGATCCGATTTTTGTAGTTCTTCTTCGGCAGCATTCAGCTCATTTAAAATTTTACGGGCCTTTACCAGAAACTGCTGACCTTCTTGCGTGAGTTTCAGTTTACGCGTAGTCCGCTCTAGCAAAGTCACATCTAACTTCGCCTCCAAGCGTGTTAAAGATCGACTAACCCCTGAAGGTGTTTGTTTTAAATGCTCTGCCGCTGCAACAAAAGAGCCTGTATCAACAATGGTGATAAAGGCAACGAGTTCTTCAATTGTTGATTTCATGGCTTATTCTATTATTGACTAATGATCAAAGATATTTTGCTTATTCATCTATTTTTTCGCAACAATAAAAAAAGCAAAATGCACCTCAAGTTAAACAATTATTTAAATTCAGGTGAACACATGAATATCCCTCGTTTTGGTCTAGGAACTTTCCGCCTTAAAGAACAAGCGGTGATTGATTCTGTTAAAAATGCTTTAGATGTAGGTTACCGTGCAATTGATACGGCTCAAATTTATGACAATGAAGCAGCGATTGGTCAAGCCATTGCCGAAAGCGGTGTATCACGTCAGGACTTATTTTTAACCACAAAAATCTGGGTAGATAATTTTGCTCAAGATAAGTTTATTCCTAGCTTAAAAGAGAGCCTAGAAAAGCTTCGTACTGACCATGTTGACCTCACTTTGATTCATTGGCCAGCACCGGATTTAGGCGTTTCGATTCCTGAAGTTATGAAGCTTTTACTTGAAGCAAAACAACAAGGCTTAACCAAACAAATTGGTATTTCAAATTTCAATATTGAGCTTACCCAACAAGCAATTGACACAATAGGTGTAGAACATATTGCAACGAATCAGATTGAATTAAGTCCTTATCTTCAAAACCATAAGCTTGTAAATTTCTTACAAGAGAAGAATATTGATGTCACTTCATATATGACGCTTGCGTACGGCAAAGTGCTTCAAGACCCTGTTCTAGCTGAAATTGCAGCAGCACATAAAGCAACGACAGCGCAAATTGCACTAGCGTGGGCATTGCAACGTGGTTTTGCAGTCATTCCTTCTTCGACTAAACGTGAAAACCTGATGAGCAACTTAAAAGCACAGGATATCGAGTTAACTTCAGCTGAAATGCAAATGATTGCCGAACTTGATCGTAACAGTCGTGAAGTTAGCCCAGAGCCATGGGCACCAGTTTGGGACTAAACTCATGAACACTCAATCAAATACGGCGTTTTCGTTATTGGCATTGGCAATAGGTGCCTTTGCCATTGGCACCACGGAATTCTCTCCAATGGGATTGCTTCCAAATATCGCTCATGATTTAGGGATTTCAATTCCAACAGCCGGAATGTTAATTACAGGCTATGCACTTGGCGTCATGCTAGGTGCTCCGTTCATGACCCTATGGTTTGGTGGTTTTGCACGACGTAATGCGCTTATTTTCCTCATGGCGATCTTTACGGTAGGTAACCTAATCGCAGCATTTTCACCAAGCTATATGAGCTTATTAGGTGCGCGTCTCATCACAAGCCTGAATCATGGTGCTTTTTTCGGGATTGGCTCTGTTGTGGCAGCAAGTATTGTGCCCGCACATAAACAAGCTAGCGCTGTAGCCACCATGTTTATGGGCTTAACTATTGCCAATATTGGGGGTGTGCCTTTGGCAACATGGGTTGGGCAAAACATTGGCTGGCGTATGTCTTTCCTTGCGATTTCCTTGCTTGGTGTGATTACTATGCTCGCTTTATGGAAAGCGCTGCCATCAGGTATGGTTGCCCAAAAGCCAAATGTGAAAGCCGAGTTGAAGGTATTAACGCGTACTCCTGTGGTCCTTGCGCTACTTACTACAGTGCTCGGTGCAGGTGCAATGTTTACGCTCTACACCTATATTGCGCCAAGTTTGACTGAGTTTACCCATGCTTCACCGACCTTCATTACGTTTATGTTGGTATTGATTGGTGTCGGTTTCTCGATTGGTAACCATTTAGGTGGACGTTTTGCAGATTTGTCCATTAACAAAACTCTGATTGGTTTCTTGGTTCTTTTAATTGTCATGATGGTGACTTTCCCCATCCTTGCGCAAAGCCAGATTGGAGCAGCCATTGCCTTAGTGATCTGGGGTGCAGCAACCTTTGCGTTAGTACCACCTTTGCAAATGCGTGTAATGTCAGTCGCTCATGAAGCACCAGGACTTGCCTCTTCAGTAAATATCGGTGCGTTTAACTTAGGTAACGCAGTAGGAGCAGCAGCAGGTGCGTTAGTACTCGATTTAGGTTGGGGTTATAGTGCAGTATCATTTGCTGGCGCATTACTGGCTGGTTTAGGTTTGTTATTGGTTTTATTTCAAATCAAACGCGAAAGTAGTCCTGCCCAAGCGTTGCAGCAGTGTTCAGATTAATAAAAAAAGCGCCTGAATCAGGCGCTTTTTTTAAGCTATTTATTTTAAAATTTCTGGTAATTTCGGGTGTTCATAAATCGGGCTAGTCACTTCCCGCTTCATTTTAAGCAACATCTGATAAGGCTGCTGTTGAACAAACATATTTACAAAACTTAATGGAATGGCACCAGCAGGATCTGCATAACCACTAGTGGTTACTTTCACCTTATTATTTGCAAGTTTCTGGAATGTCCAATCCCCTTCATAGCGTGTTAAGCGCACTACATCAGGTTGTATCGGATAATTTCCGCTAATTGCAGTATTTTTAATTGTCACAATACCATTTGCGGCCTTGCTCATTTTTCCTTTTACAACGACATCACGATCTTTTAAAGGAAAAGGAAAGTCCAACACCATATACAGTGTGAACTCACCTTTTTTCTCATCTTGAGACAACATCTCAACCTTGCCCATATAAGGCACCCACTGATCAGCACGATTTACATCTAAAATCACAGCGACAGCGCGCTCAAGTGGCACATCAAATGTTGTTTCCGCTTTATATTGAAAGACTGGATTATCGGTTTTTTGATAGGTCCAGACTTTAATATTATTGCGGTCTAAGCTGAGTTTAGCTTTTTCTGTAGAAGCAGCCCCCGTCCAGAGGCTGCTTAAGCAAAGAAGAGTGGTCAAGGCAATTTGTTTTTTATTCATGTTCTGCTCTATCTTGTTTTTCTCGCTACACATGGAATACGTACAGGGTTTTATACCTGTACGTCGTTCAATCCTAAAACATCTTTCATGTCATATTTACGCGCTTCACGGCCCACAACCCATGCAGCAGCTCGTACTGCACCAGCAGCAAAGTTCATACGGTTAGTGGCTTTATGAGTCACTTCAACACGCTCACCTTCACCAATAAACATGACAGTGTGTTCGCCAACGATGTCACCACCACGAATGGTTTCAAAGCCAATCGTTTGACGGTCACGTGGGCCTGTATGCCCTTCACGGCCATACACAGCAACTTCTTTTAAGTTACGACCTAAAGTATCTGCAATTGCTTCGCCCATCATTAATGCTGTACCTGACGGTGCATCTACTTTATGACGGTGGTGAGCTTCGATGACTTCAATATCTACTGTATCGCCAAATACTTTTGCTGCAAGCTCAAGTAACTTGATCGATACATTTACGCCCACAGAATAATTTGCAGCGTAAACCACAGGGGTATGAGTGGCAGCTTCGTCTAACTCAGCTTTTTGCTCATCTGACATACCTGTTGTACCAATAACCATAGCAACCCCAGCTTCACGGCAAAGCTTCAAATGCTGAGCAGTCGCAACTGGTGCTGTAAAATCAATTATTACATCGCAGTCTTTCAAAACATCTGACAAGTTTCCAGAGACCTTCACACCCACTGAACCAATACCAGCAAGCTCACCTGCATCCGTGCCCACCAAACTACTTTCCGGACGCTCTACTGCAGCAGCTAATTGATAGCCTGCCTGTTGAACTGCTTGAATAAGCGTACGGCCCATACGACCGCCTGCACCTAAAATACCAATGCGTGGAGCTGCTGACATAATCCTTCTCAATCTTCTGTTTTACGTAATTTGTCTACTATATCAAAACTCTTTGCTCATCTTAAAAAGTAAAAATTATTTTTTGAGTTAGGACGAAATTTAATCTGTTTTCACAAAAGTTAAAGAATTTATCGGCACACTACGGAGCCACGAATGAGAAAAAGATGACGATAAAGGAGTTCAAAATGCATTCGAGAATTATTGGTTTTACAGCAATGATGGGGATGATGACTTCAGTGGCATTTGCAGAGCCTGCAATCCAGCCAGGAGACACATTAGAAAGCTTATCTAAAGCGCGTATTACGACAAACGTAAATACTCAAACAGCAACGCCTACAGCTCAAACAAGCAATGCCAATGCTGACGTTAAAGTTGAAGATATTGACCCGATTATTGGCGAAACAACAGCAGAAGCACCGAAAGTAGCTGTACAGGCAGAAGCAGTAGCCGCAACAGTGATCGAAAATGCTCCAACTCTTGCTTCTAGCGAACCGACTGTAAGTGTTAATGATATTGATGTTGCTCACCCTACAGAGTAAACAGACATAATTTTTCTTTTAAGCAGAATAAAAATAATAAGATACATCAGCGCAATAAAAAGGCGGATATTTATAAAATATCCGCCTTCTTTTTAATTTCTTGTCTAATCAAGTATTAATCGAACAAACGATCAAAGAATGATTTCTTCTTTGGTGAAGAAGCGCTGTCTTCGCCATCAAAAGAAGCTTGCAACTCTTTAAGTAATTCACGTTGACGAGAATTTAAGTTAACCGGTGTTTCTACCACAATACGGCAAAGTAAATCACCGACCATGCTGCTACGTACTGGACGAACGCCTTTACCACGTAAACGGAATAATTTACCTGTTTGAGTTCCTTCAGGAATTTTCAGGCTAACACGGCCTTCCAAAGTTGGAATTTCAATTTCTTTACCAAGTGCAGCATCAGCAATGCTTACAGGTACGTCCATATAAAGATCTGCGCCATCACGTTGGAAAATTTCGTGTTCACGAACTACCACTTCAACGTACAAGTCACCTGACTGGCCATCACGAATTGCTTCGCCTTTACCACTCAAACGAACGCGGTCACCATTATCTACACCCGCTGGAATGGTAACTTCCAACGTTTGCTGGCGATCAGCAACACCTGAACCATGACATGCCTGACAAGGGTTTTTAATAATTTTACCTTGGCCACGACACGTACCACATGTTTGTTGTACAGAGAAGAAACCTTGCTGCATACGAACTTGTCCTGAACCATGACAAGTTTTACAGGTTTCAACATCTTTAGGATTTTTAGAGCCTTTACCATCACACACATCACATGGTGCAGGAGCAGTAAAAGTAATGGTTTTTTTCACCCCTTTTACAGCTTCTTCAAGGGTAAGTTCCATGACATAGCGTAAATCTGATCCGCGACGTTGACGCTGTTGACGTCCACCACCGCCGAATGCACCACCGAAGATATCACCGAACTGGCTAAAAATATCTTCTGCACTAAATCCGCCGAAGCCACCGCCGCCACCGCCAAAGCCGCCTTCGAAAGCATTATGTCCCATGCGATCGTACATGCTACGCTTTTCGCTGTCCGATAAAACTTCATAAGCTTCAGCAGCTTCTTTAAATTTCTCTTCAGCTTCGGCATTGTCAGGGTTTCTATCAGGATGATATTTCATCGCCAATTTACGGTAGGCTTTTTTGATCTCATCATCACTTGCGGTTTTTGAAACGCCTAAAACCTCATAATAATCACGTTTAGCCATTTTTGGCGGTGCTCCTCACGGAATTTTATCAATACTCTATTGCCGACTAAATGGGGGACTTTAGCCGAATTTACAAGGGGGAAATGTTCAAAAAATAGATATATTAAAAAACTGCCTTATTTTTTAAATATTTAGACAAGCCTTTTAACCATGCATTTAATAGAAATAACCACGCGATAGCGCTAAAAACTACACCAGCAACTGTAGAGGCTGTAACCCAAAGATTACTATCCCATGCAAAGAAGAAGAGCGGAATAAACCAGACCACAGCAAAAATTGCCATACAAAGAAATAGAATCCCGCTACGCATAATCCATAGTGCATGCGCATGAATCCAAACTTCAGCATTATCTACAACTGCTACTTTACGAGCGATCAAATAAGCAAAGGCCGCAAAAATAACCGTAAACAATGCAAGAAACATGAACGCATAAGAAATTACTATATAACGGCGATGCTGTTCGATATGGTCTTGCCCCATCTGTATTTCACCTCAATTCACTGCATTTTGCCTATTTTTTATGCAGTGAAATAATCCTGTATTTTTTGTGTAAAGACAGGTGCTACTATATTGGAGTTTTCAATATTTCGCACCTTTATTCACAAAAAATTTATGTATTTTATGCGGTTTTTTTCACCTTAAACCACGCCGCATAGAGTGCAGGTAGGAAAAATAATGTCAGTAGGGTGGCAACAATCAATCCACCCATGATCGCAACTGCCATCGGACCAAAGAAAATACTCCTCGAAAGTGGAATCATGGCCAAAACTGCGGCTAAAGCAGTCAAAATAATGGGACGGAATCGACGCACTGTCGCTTCAATAATTGCCTCCCAAGTTGGATGTCCTGCCTGTCTGTCTTGCTCAATTTGATCAATCAAAATAAGCGAGTTACGCATGATCATTCCAGAGAGCGCAATTGTGCCTAGCATGGCCACAAAGCCAAATGGTTTGTTAAATAACAATAAGAATAAAACAACACCAATTAAACCCAGTGGAGCTGTTAACAACACGATGGTCGAGCGAGATAAGCTTTTGAGCTGAATCATCAGTAATGTCATGACCACTGCCAAGAAGAGTGGCATCCCAGCATTTACAGAATTTTGCCCACGTGCAGACTCTTCCACGGTTCCACCCACTTCAATGAGATAACCACTTGGCAATTCAGCCCGTAACTTATCCATTGATTCAGCTAACTCACCAACAACGGTAGCAGGCTGCAAATTGGTACGAATATCTGCGCGAACGGTAATTGTCGGTAAGCGGTTACGATGCCAAATTAAACCATCTTCAAACTTATACTCAATTTTTGCAATTTGGGCTAAAGGTACTGTCGTTCCATTGTTTGTGGGTACAGCTAAGCTTGCCAGTGAAGCTACCTCAACACGCTCTGCTTGGTCTCCGCGTAAGCGGATTTCAATGAGTTCACGCTTTTCACGATATTGCTCAATCGCACTACCTGTAATTGATGCATTAATGAAGTTCGCTAAATCCAGACTAGAGACACCCATTTGTCGAGCACGGTCTTGATCTATTTGAATGGAAATGATTTTACTTGGCTCGCCCCAATCTAAATGCACATTGGTGGTATTCGGGTTCTCGCTGATCACTTTAGCGACCTGCTGTGCTTCTTTACGTACCAGATTTAAATCTTCACCTGATACACGATATTGCAATGGATAACCAACAGGTGGGCCATTTTCCAGTAATGACACGCGAGTACGAACTTGTGGGAGTAACTGCTTAATTTGTGTTTCTAACGAGCGTCGAATGTCATCACGATCATCAAGCGATGATGCGAGTACAACAAACTGTGCAAAACTGGCTTGCGGTAATTGCTGGTCTAAAGGTAAATAAAAACGTGGTGAACCTGTACCCACATAGGCCACATAGTTATCAATACCTTTTTGTTTAGACAGGAATTTTTCAACCTTTTTCACAGCTTGTTCTGTTGCTGTTAAAGAAGCGCCTTCTTCAAGTTTTAAATCGACTAAAATTTCGGCACGGTTTGAAGGCGGGAAAAACTGCTGAGGTACCATCTTAAACATCAGTACAGATAGCACGAAAATTCCCACCGTCGTTGCAATCACGGTTTTACGATAGGTCACACAAAACTCGACCATTTTCCTAAAACGTACATAAAAACTAGAGTGATAAGGATCGTAATGGTGGTCCTGTGAAATAACGACAGTTTGCGGTTGTGGTTTTTTAGTTAATCTTGCCCATAAACGGACATACCAAGGGGCCTGATGTCCTAACTTGGTAAAATCTGGTAATAGCTTTTCACCTAAATAAGGCACAAATAAAACTGCTGCAATCCAAGATACCAATAAGGCAATCGTCACGACCTGAAAGATCGAGCGCGTATATTCCCCTGTACTAGACTGAGCTGTAGCGATAGGTAAAAAACCTGCCGCAGTGATGAGTGTTCCGGTTAACATTGGAAATGCTGTGGTTTTCCACGCAAACCCGGCGGCTTTAATTCGGCTATAACCCTGCTCCATCTTAATGGCCATCATCTCGACGGCAATAATGGCATCATCGACTAACAGGCCTAATGCCAGAATCAAGGCACCCAGTGAAATCTTATGCAGCCCGACATCGAATAAACTCATACCGGCAAAGGTCATTGCTAAAACTAAAGGAATAGAAAAAGCAACCACCAATCCCGTACGGAAGCCTAAAGAGAAAAAACTCACTAATAAGACAATGATAACTGCTTCAGCGAGTACCTTCACAAACTCATGAATACTACGTTGTACTGCTACAGGTTGGTCAGAAACTTTTTGCAATTTCATGCCGAGTGGCAAGGTCTTTTGCAGTTGGGCAAATTCTGTTTCTAGATTTTTACCAAGGGCAATAATGTCACCACCTTTACGCATCGAAACGGCAATGCCAATACCATTTTCACCCATGAAACGCATACGTGGTTGAGCAGGCTGACTAAAACCACGATAAACATCCGCGACGTCACCAAGTTGAATGGTTTTATCACCGACCAATAAAGGTGTTTTTTTAATTTCATCAATGTTTTGTAGATGACCACTCACCCTAATTTGAATACGGTCTGTACCTGTTTCAAAAAAGCCAGCACTTGCCATACTATTTTGCTTTTGTAATGCTTCTTGAATCGCAGTAACCGGAATTCCAAGCTGTACCGCTTTGGTGTTAGAAATCTCAATCCAGATTTTTTGATCTTGTAGACCAATCAATTCAACCTTACTGACATCCTTGACTCGTTGAAGCTGTAATTGCAAACGATCTGCGTATTCTTTCAAAAGTGCATAGTCAAAGTCTTTGCCTGTCAGTACATAAATATTACCGAAAGTGTCTCCAAATTCATCATTGAAAAATGGGCCTTGTACACCGCTTGGTAGTTCATGGCGAATATCATTCACCTTCTTACGAACGTTGTACCAAACATCAGGAATCTGTGCCGATGTTAGCGAGTCCTTGGCAACAAACGTAACCATCGACTCACCCGGGCGGGAGTAAGCCATAATCTTGTCATACTGCCCTGTTGTCATGAGTTCCTTTTCAATACGGTCAGTCACCAGCGTTGAAACTTCTTTCGCTGTTGCTCCCGGCCAATAGGTTTGTACGACCATGACTTTAAAGGTAAATGGTGGGTCTTCACTTTGTGAGAGTTTTGAATAAGAGATCGCGCCGATAATGCCAAGCAACAGCATAAAATAAAGGACGATTCCTTTATTTTTTAATGCCCATTCCGAGAGATTGAATTTCATGGCTGGGTTACTCCCTGAATTTTCACCGCACGGTTCTCACGGTCAATCGGATGAATCTTCTGCTTATCGCGTAGCAAATGCACACCACCAATCACCACCCAATTATTTGGTGTTAAACCAGATAATACGGGCACACTGTCTCTGCCATATGCACCAACCGTTACAGGGACTTTGCGTAAAGTTTGATTCGCATTAACCACCCAGACATAAGGCTGATTATCCGTTGCTGAAACACTCGAAAGTGGCACACTCATCACGTTAGTTTGAGTTGAGGTAAAAAATACGCGTGCACTTTGTCCAAGCTGAATAACAGACTGTCCTTCTTTGAGGGCTACCTTGACTGTAAAAGTACGAGACTGATCCGCTGCGGGAGAAACTTCGCGAACATATCCGGCAAATTTTTCATTCGGTTTAGACCACAAGGTTATCCAAGCAGCTTGACCAACTTTAATCTCGCTAACTGCTTGCTCTGGTACACCAATGACAACTTCACGTTCACCATCAATTGCAAGTTGATAAGCAGCTTGTCCTGCTGCAACAACTTGTCCAATTTCTATATTTCGAGCAGTAATCACGCCGTTTTTGTTAGAAACGAGTTGGTTATAACCTGTCTGGTTGGCAGAAACTTCATAGTTAGAACGAGCTTGCTGTAAGGCTGCTTGTGCCGCATCGTATTGATTTTTTACCGTATCAAATTGCGAACGGCTCACAGCATTAATCGGGAGTAATTGTTGAAAACGTTTAAGTTCATCTGCTGCTGTTTTTGCTGAAGCCTGTGCATTATCCAGTTGTGCTTTAGCAGCATTTAATTGTAACTGAGCATCTGCTACGTCAAGCTTTGCTAGTACTTGTCCCACTTTAACTCGGTCGCCTACATCCACATAGCGAGCCGTAACTTGTCCACCTACCCGAAATGCTAAAGCCGTTTGTTGTCTAGCCTGAACATCTCCTGCATAGCTTTTTTGTTCATTAAGTGTGGTTAATGGCTGTGCCACCATCACATAGGGTATTTCTTCTGTTTTTGGAGCTTCTTTACTACACCCCATTAATGTGACCGTACAAACAATCACCATACTCATGATGAGAGGTTTTAACACATTCATATCTTATCGCTCTTATTCAAACTGATTTTTTAAGGCACAATATGCTTGCATCATAGTTCGTTTATTTTTTAATTAATATACCCATGGGTACATTAATTAAAGAAAAACTGATAAATGTTTTATTTTTAAAATTATTATTTAGAGGGTTTTGTGCAAACAGTTAATCAAAGTGGTCGCCCAAAAGATCTAGAAAAACGTGCTCGTATCTTACAAGCCGCGAAAGCTATTTTTTTGAAATCTGGCTATCACGGTACCAGTATGAACCAGATTGCACAGGAAGCAGGCGTTACTAAACTCACGGTTTATAATCACTTTCAAGATAAAGCCAACTTGTTTATCTGTGCGATTACAGAAACCTGTGAGGAGACACTTGATACTAAACAATTTGAATTAGATGCATCGGCAGACTTTTATCAAGCACTCTTTATTGTGTGTTCACGCGCCTTACAAATTATTTACTCACCTGAAGCGCTTAAACTTGAACACGTTTTATTTGAACTTGCAGCAGAGCAAAGTCCTCTCACTCTACAGTTTTTTGATGCATCACATACGCGACTGCAAAATCAATTAACTGAGTTTTTGCAAAAAGCGGCTCAATTAGGTTTTATTCAAACCGATGACCCGAATTATCAAACTGAGCTCCTTTTGTCCTTATTGCTTGGCGTACGTCACCAGAAGGTTTTACTGGGGATCATTGCTGTACCCAATGCTCAAGAGCTTGAAAAAATTATTCAAGACGCAATAAATTTATTCTTGCTCAAATACCGGAATTAAACCAAAGTCCGATTGTCAAAAGTTGCGCTGAGTGCATGCCAACTTTTAAGACTCTGCACGCGAATTAAATGTTATTTTTTAAGCAAAAATTCACATTTTCTTACGCTCAAAGCTTGGAATGTTTGTTAATCGCGCTATATTCGATAAGAATAAGAACAGGAGAAAAATAGCATGGTTCAGCAAATCGATGCGCCACTGCGTGAAGATGTCCGCTTACTTGGTAATTTGTTAGGTGAAACCCTAAAACAACATGCAGGACAAGAACTGTTTAATCAGATCGAGCAAATCCGTGCTCTTGCCAAAGGTGCACGTGATGGTCAAGCTGAAGCCCAAAAGCAACTAGAACAATTATTTTTAGAACTGCCCGATGAAGAGCTACTTCCTCTTACCCGCGCTTTTTCTCATTTCCTAAATTTTGCCAATATTGCTGAGCAATATCATGTGGTCCGTAGCCGCCGACAGGCAGAATTTGATTCGGATGCGAACTCTCCGAATCCGCTTGTTCACTTATTTCAAAAATTTAAAGATAAAAGTATTTCGACAGAAAAACTGTTCCAGCAAATTTGCGATCTTAAGATTGAATTAGTACTTACGGCGCACCCCACTGAAGTGAGTCGCCGTACCCTGATCCAAAAATATGATGATATTAATGCTTGTCTCTCACAGCTTGATCAGCAAAAACTTACTCCACGCGAACGTCAAAATGCACTTGCGAACTTAAAGCAACAAATTAGTTCGGCTTGGCAAACAGATGAAATCAGACAGCACCGCCCTACTCCAGTCGATGAAGCAAAATGGGGATTTGCCACAATTGAGCAAACACTTTGGAATGCTGTACCCAAATTCATTCGCGAGTTAAATGAATTAGTTCAAGAAAATTGCCAACTCAATCTACCACTTAATATTGCACCAGTACGTTTCGCATCTTGGATGGGCGGAGACCGTGATGGTAACCCGAACGTTACTCATCAAATCACTCAAGAAGTGCTGTGGTTATCACGCTGGCAAGCTGCTGACCTCTACCTAAGAGATATCGAAAATTTACGTTGGGAACTTTCAATCCAGACTTGTTCTGAAGAAATGATTCAGGCAATTGGTAGCCAACATGCAGAACCTTATCGTGAATATTTACGTGCTACACGAGAGCGTTTAAAAGCAACTCGCCACTGGTTAGCTCAGCGTTTACAAGGCTTAGAAGCAGACGACAGCAATGTCATTAAAAGCAAAGATGAGCTTTTACAACCATTATTGCTGTGCTACCGCTCTTTAATCGACAGTAACCTACCTGAAATTGCGAATGGTCAGCTCCTCGACTTTATCTATCGTGTGAACTGTTTTGGTATTGAACTACTTAAACTCGACATTCGCCAAGAATCAGGCCGCCATCGCCAAGCGATTTCAGCAATTACCGAATATTTAGGTTTAGGTAATTTTGAATCATGGACTGAACAAGCGCGCCAAAACTTCCTCATTCAAGAATTACAAAGTAAACGCCCGCTTTTACCGAAATACATTAATGAACCTGAAGGGAGTTTGATTGGACATCCCGATGTTCAAGAAGTATTTGCCACCATGCGTACTTTGGCAGACCAACCACCTGAGTCTTTAGGGGCTTATATTATTTCGATGGCTGAATATCCAAGCGATGTTTTGGCTGTATTGTTATTGCAAAAAGAAGCTGGTATTCAACATCCTTTACGTGTAGTTCCTCTATTTGAAACTTTAAAAGATTTAGATGGCGCTGCAACTACCATGAATACGCTGTTCAATATGCATTGGTATAAACAGCACATTCAAGGTAAACACGAAGTCATGATCGGTTACTCCGACTCTGCAAAAGATGCTGGTTTCATGTCTGCCAACTGGGCGCAATATCGTGCTCAAGAAGAGCTGACTGCAATTGCTCAAACGCACGGCGTACAGTTGACACTATTCCATGGTCGTGGTGGTTCAATTAGTCGTGGTGGTGCTCCAACCCAGCAGGCTTTGTTCTCACAACCTCCTGGTTCAATTTCTGGTGCAATTCGTGTCACAGAACAAGGGGAAATGATCCGCTTCAAATTCGGTTTAGAGGGCATTGCTATGCAAAACCTTGAAATCTATACCGCAGCAACACTTGAAGCGACTTTACTACCACCACCAGAACCTAAAGCCGAATGGCGTGAACTTATGAACCGTATGACAGATCATTCTGTTAAGGTTTATCGCCAGACAGTGCGTGAAAACCCACATTTTGTGAAGTATTTACGTACGGTTACACCTGAACTTGAATTACAAATGTTGCCTTTAGGCTCACGTCCTGCAAAACGAAAAGTGAGTGGCGGCATTGAGTCTTTACGTGCGATTCCATGGGTATTTGCTTGGACACAAATTCGTTTGATGTTGCCTGCATGGCTAGGTACTGGCGCAGCAATTAATGAAGTGATCGCCGATCAGCAAAAAGCAACACTTGATGAAATGCTTCAGCAATGGCCTTATTTCCAAACACTCATTGATATGCTGGAAATGGTATTGTCTAAAGCCGATGCCAACATTGCACTCTATTATGAGTCTCATCTGACTGAAGATGAAGATTTGAAAGTTCTTGGCAACCAATTACGTCAACGTCTAAAAGATGCTGTTGAAACCTTGCTAGCATTAAAAGATGAATCAAAGCTTCTGAGTAATAACGATGTTCTTGATCAATCCATGCAGGTTCGTAAACCATACTTACTCCCTCTGCATCTTTTACAGGCTGAACTCATGAAGCGTCGTCGTGATTATCTTGCTGAACGTCAGGCAGAACATACCCCTGTTGACCATGCACTTATGGTGAGTATTGCGGGTATCGCGGCTGGTTTACGTAATACAGGTTAAGCTGATTTTACCAATTGTTTTATAAAGCAGTGCATTGCGATGTGCTGCTTTTTACTTGCAAAGTTCTCTATTTTTCTTAAATTTTCCTCGATTTTCTATTTTTTAGAATATTTTTTTTTAAATCAAAAAATTAATTCTTATGATAAAAAAATAACTAATTCCCTATATTTAGAATTCATTAAATTATACCAATCGTTAAAAAACAATTACTTTTCACAGACATACTTCTCTCTAGAGATTAAATGCATTCTCAAGAAAGAGTATCATTGCACCAATTAAAAAATAATGAGCTTATTTTATGTCCAACTGGTTTCCAAAATGGCAGCCTTACCAAGGTGATGTTGACCATCGACCGGTCTCTACCAATGAATATCTCCCACCTGTTCAAAGTGCTGTTTTGGGTATTCAACATGCATTTGCCATGTTTGGAGCGACTGTTTTAGCACCATTACTCATGGGCTTTAATCCTAACCTTGCTATTTTAATGTCTGGAATCTGTACTATCCTGTTCTTTTTAATTACAGGTGGTCGTGTTCCGAGCTACTTAGGATCAAGTTTTGCCTTTATTGGGGTGGTTGCAGCTGCAACCGGGCATATTACAGGTTCAGGTGCCAATCCGAATCTGTCTATGGCTTTAGGTGGAATCGTAGCATGTGGTATTTTTTATGCCATTATCGGTTTTATTGTGATGCTTACGGGTACACGCTGGATTGAAAAACTCATGCCGCCTGTGGTGACTGGCGCCATTGTGATGATTATTGGTCTAAACCTTGCACCTGTTACCATTAAAGGTGTTGCAGGCCAACCATTTGAAATGTGGATGGCTTTAATTACCGTACTTTGTATGGGAAGTATTGCGGTCTTTACGCGTGGCTTATTACAACGTTTACTTCTGTTGATTGGTTTGATCTTGGCTTATGTCATTTATGCCATCACCACCAATGGGCTAGGTCTAGGTAAACCAATCGATTTTAGCCAGATCTCACAAGCTGCATGGTTTGGGATTCCAAGCTTTTCACATCCTACTTTTGATACGAATGCTATGCTAATTATTGCACCAGTTGCGCTTATCTTAGTAGCAGAAAACCTAGGTCATATTAAAGCTGTTGGTGCAATGACTGGTGAAAACCTGACTCCACAATTAGGCAAAGCATTTGTTGCAGATGGTTTGGCAACAACACTATCTGGTAGTGTCGGTGCACCAGGGATGACTACTTATGGTGAAAATATTGGGGTTATGGCAGTCACTCGCGTGTACTCAACCATTGTTTTTGTGATCGCAGGTGTCTTCGCCATTTTCTTAGGTCTATCTCCAAAATTTGGCGCGGTAATTAGTACCATTCCAAGTGCGGTCTTAACAGGCGCATCTATTGTTGTGTTTGGTTTAATTACCATTGCTGGTGCAAAAATCTGGATCGAAAACAAAGTTGATTTTTCTAACAATAAAAATCTCATTGTTGCTTCAGTCACGATTATTTTAGGTGCCGGTAACTTTGAATTATTGTTCGGTAATTTCAATTTAGGTGGTATTGGTACCGCAACTTTTGCAGCCATTATTTTAAATTGGCTGTTTAGTTTAAAAGATAAAACTTAAATTCAAAAAGGCAGCGCAAGCTGCCTTTTTTCATTACGATTTAGTATGATGACTTTTTACTCTTCAATACGTTTCCTGTCATGCGTTTTGATTTTTTTGATTTACAGCTGGTTCTTCATATTGTCTCTACAGGTAGTCTAACCAAAGGTGCAGACCGCTCTGCAATTTCACTTCAAGCTGCCAGTGAACGTATAAAAAAACTCGAACAATATTTCGAAACACCCTTATTTATTCGCCAAACTACTGGCGTAGAACTCACCACAGCAGGACACGCGTTTGTAGAGCATGCACGTCAACTGATGGCAAACAAAGAACAACTCGAACAAGAAATGCAGCGTTTTAAGCCACCTACATCAGAGTCATTAATACTTTGGTGTAACTCTTCCGCTCAAAGTGAATATTTGCCTACGTTATTACCTCAATATTTAGTGCTTCATCCTGAAATGAATATTGATTTACACGAGGCAGAAAGCTCAGAAATTGTTGATGCATTAACGCAAGGTATTGCAAGTCTTGGGCTAGTCTCAAGTTTTTTTTATACCAGGCATTTGCAAACCAAAGAATTTGCGAGTGATCCATTAGTTCTGATTTGTCCTGCTACGCATGAGTTAGCTCAATATCAAGAGCTGAACTTGGTAGAGGCTCTAAGCTTTGGTTTTATTGGTCTTAAGTCCCATCACTCTTTGCAACAATCCATTGAAACTCAAGCGAAGCTATTAGGCTTTAACATACAGTACCGTTTGCGCTTACCTAACTTTGGGGCGATTGCTGAGGTCGTTGCCAAAGGCGTTGGAATTGCGATTATGCCGGCTCGTGCCGCACAGCGTTTGCAATCAAACTATGATTTTCATTCCATTCAATTGCAAGGTGCATGGGCAAATCGCAAACTGCTTTTGGCGACCCAAAATTTCAACCGGCTTCCTAGCAGTTACCAACAGTTTGCAGATTTTTTATTACAAAATCGCCCTTAAAAATTGGCCTAATGCGAAATCATATAAAGCCCTAATGACATCAAGCCTATAAAAAATATACGACGAAATAACTGCTCATTTAAGCGATAACGAATTTTTTTACCCACCCACATTCCAACAAGCGCCGCCAACAATGCAGCAAACGATAAACGATAGTCCAGTGTTATTCCTGACATTGGATTGTGATGTAAAAAGACTGCAAGACAAATGGTAGAGACCGTAAACGTTAATCCTAAAGCCTGAACCAACTCATCACGCTTTAAATGTAAAGACTGCAAGTAAGGAACGATTGGAATAATAATGACACCTGTTGCTACAGTTACTGCCCCACCGATATATCCAATAATTGGTGATAGCCAACGTTCATGCTTTCCTAAGTGTGGAAGTTTCTTTACGCACAGACCATAGAGACCATATAAGGCCAACATACAGCCTAATAAAATTTCACTACTATGCCCATGACTTTGACTTAAAGTAGGTAAAAAGCTCCATATTGAACCTACTATAATGCCGACAAGTAACGTCCAGAAACGGCGAATAAACGCCCAGATATGTCCTTCAGCAAAAAGTTGCCAGACATTGGTGACCATTGAGGGAACAATGAGCAGAGATGCTGCCTGAAAAGGGCTCATTGCGATGGTGAGTAAACCCATCGATACTGCGGGCAATCCTAACCCGATCATGCCTTTAATCATGCCCGCAAAGGCAAACACCACCATAATAATTGCTAGAAATGTCACTGTTTATCTCCGATTCCCTACTTGGTTATGCTACGGAAAAAACAGGTTCTGCCCTATTCTTGTTTTTAGAAGTGGGCCTCAATTAAAAGTTGAGGCTGTCTTATATTTCTCTTCTAATACATTGCTAAAAATACTTTCAATCATCCACACACGATACAAGCTATTAAATACATAAGTCTGACCATCAATACGCAATTCTAAAACCGGTAAATCAGGCTGATGTTTATCTTTACACAAGGCATCATTTTGCGCCAAAACAGATTGCACATCTTGGTCGGTTAGCTGCTCAATTCCCAACTGTTGCTGTAACTGTTGGAAATGTTTTAAGAAAGATAAATCTTTTCCTTTCGTCCAAACTGCCTGCAATATTGTGAAAATCGTATCGATTTGCTGATTTTCTTCCACACTATAGAAAAGCTTTGCCATCTCGAGCGTACTTTCCTCGGTAGGGCGGCAAAACGGCGTAAAGGCTACACCTGTTCTTTTAGAAACACGTGTCGCCAAACTCCAGTCAAACCAGTCTCGACCTTGATAACTTAAAGGGTAAACTTTTAGTTGAATATCATAATAATCAGCCAGTTCTTCCTTGATATAGGCAAGTAATAACCAACTCATTGGGTCTTCTAAAGCAATATAGATATCAAGTTCAGGATGAAGCATCTGAATCTCGGTAAGTGCTTCAGCATCATTAATTAAATGTTCACGCCATTCGATATGATTAATTAAAAAAATCGGATTACCCGTCAGTAGCTTTTGTTGTTTTAGACGACGAGTCAAACGTAATAAATCATCTACTGCGTGATATTTACGTCCACCAAATTCAAAGTATGCTGCAGGTACAGGCTCATCCGTAAAAATACGTTCTGAGAAATGTTGAGGAAGCTGATGTTTAACTGCCATGGCATGTAAAGTACGCAACTTTCCGTATTGTTGCTGCCAAAGCATGTGAAAAATGTCTTCTAGTAAATGGAAAAAATTCTGACCTTGTAATGGGGTTCTTTTTAATATGACTGCCGCTTGTTTTAAAGATTCTGGGCTTGGGATTTCCGGAAATTCATCAAAACCGAAACGATGTTGTTTGGCTAATATCTTGGCATCATTTAAACAATAATTTTGCCACTCTTCATGCGACATGCTGTTTGGAGGTTCAGAAGCCGTATGGGAAATAATAATTTTTAAAGGCTTAAGTTCATCACTTAAAATTTCATCTAGCTGAGACAATTGCTGAACAGCCAAATAGCTATACACATCATCAAGTCGTAAATAAATACTTAAACCATTTTCCGTGGGTAACACCGCTTGACGAGAAGGCTTTTGGTAAAACCAGCTCGATCGAATAGGGTCAAACCAACGGCGTAGCAGTGACATGAGTTGTGCCTCTAAAAATTAAATCCTAAGCGAGATCAAAGATTGTTTTGATCATAGTGCAAGGTAAAACAGTAGTCGAGATGAAATATAACTACCGTAGTTTACGCAGAAAATAAGTCATGTTTTTAGCAAGTTTCTACGTAGGTGAAGATTTTATCACCATTTTATGGCAAACCCATAGAATGATATAAAAACACCTTTTTCTACAAGCTGATTTTTTTTACCAGACATGAAAAATGCACCCTTAACATGATAGCAATTCATCGTGTTAAAGGGTGCATGATTCCTAATCAATTATTAAAATTGAATATTTTATAGAACGCGTACAGCTCCTTTCGCTGCACTTGTTGTATGCATTGCATAAACTTTTAACGCTTTTGATACTTTACGTTTACGTTCTTCTTTCGGATGCCAGCCTTTCGCTTCTTGCACTGTACGGCGATGCGCCATAGTCGCATCATCAACGTTCAAGTGAATCGTACGGTTCGGAATATCGATTTCAATGGTATCGCCATCTTCAACCAAACCAATTGCACCGCCTTCAGCTGCTTCTGGTGAAACGTGTCCAATCGAAAGACCTGATGAACCACCAGAGAAACGACCATCTGTTACTAATGCACAGTCTTTACCTAAACCTTTCGATTTAAGATAGCTAGTTGGGTAAAGCATTTCTTGCATGCCCGGACCACCACGTGGACCTTCGTAACGAATCACAACAACATCGCCAGCTTTAATGTCATGACCTAAAATTGCATCTACAGCTGCATCTTGGCTCTCAAATACACGCGCTGTACCCGTAAATTTCAAGATCGATTCATCAACACCCGCAGTTTTCACGATACAACCATCAAGCGCGATGTTGCCGTATAGAACTGCTAAACCACCATCTTTAGAGAATGCATGTTCTGCATTACGGATAACGCCTTTTTCACGGTCGCCATCTAAAGTTGCATAGTAGCGGTTTTGAGAGAACGCGACTTGAGTTGGAACCCCACCTGGAGATGAACGATAGAACTCATAAACATCTGCATCTTCAGTACGAATAATGTCCCACTTATCTAATGCATCTTTTAAAGTTTTCTCGTGTACAGTCGGTACAGATACATCAAGTAAATTCGCACGATCCAGCTCGCCCAAGATCGCCATAATGCCACCCGCACGGTGTACATCTTCCATATGAACGTCTTGTTTTGCAGGCGCTACTTTAGACAATACAGGAACTCGACGTGATAACTCGTCAATATCGTCCATTGTAAAATCAACTTCCGCTTCACTTGCCGCAGCCAATAAATGCAGAACAGTATTGGTTGAACCACCCATTGCAATATCAAGGGTCATCGCATTTTTAAATGCAGCCTTGGTTGCAATTGAACGAGGTAAAATACTTGCATCTTCTTGTTCGTAATAGCGCTTAGCCAATTCAACAATAAGTTGACCTGCTTTTAAGAATAATTTTTTACGGTTTGCATGCGTCGCAACAATCGAACCATTACCTGGTAAAGATAAACCTAAAGCTTCTGTTAAACAGTTCATTGAGTTTGCAGTGAACATACCTGAACATGAACCACAGGTTGGACATGCCGAACGTTCAAATTCTTCAACTTCTTCGTCTGTATAACTTTCATCAGCTGCAACAACCATTGCATCCACGAGGTCAATCGCTTTTTCATTACCGCGGAATTTGACTTTACCGGCTTCCATTGGTCCGCCAGACACAAAAACAACAGGAATATTCAGACGCATCGCAGCCATGAGCATTCCCGGAGTAATCTTGTCACAGTTTGAAATACACACCATG
This sequence comes from Acinetobacter lactucae, assembly GCF_001605885.1. Classification (GTDB taxonomy): domain Bacteria; phylum Pseudomonadota; class Gammaproteobacteria; order Pseudomonadales; family Moraxellaceae; genus Acinetobacter; species Acinetobacter lactucae. The sequence goes on from NZ_LRPE01000039.1 coordinate 468,672, forward strand.
GCATCTGCACAGTGTGCATTCACCATATATTCAACTGAGTCAGCAATCAAATCACGTGATGGTAGTGAATAAAGCATGCCGTCATGCCCCATTGCGATCCCATCATCAACTGCAATCGTATTGAACTCTTTAGCAACACCACCTGCTGCCTGAATTTCTGCCGCGACAAGCTGCCCTAGATCTTTAAGATGTACATGGCCCGGCACAAATTGAGTAAATGAGTTGACCACCGCAATAATCGGTTTGCCGAAATCCTCATCTTTCATTCCTGTTGCACGCCATAAGCCACGTGCGCCAGCCATATTTCTTCCGTGTGTCGATGTTTTTGAACGATAGTCAGGCATTAGTGTTTCCAACAAGTTGTGCTTGAGCAGAATTTTTCCCGCTCTGGCGAATGATACTGATATAGCGTTAGATCAGTCGGAATATTGACTCATCATCATAATTTGATCATTCTCCATTCTATAGAAGCAAATAATATTCGGAAAGCCAAGAACAGTAATAGTCAGTCAATATTTAGCAAAACTTACATGAATAATTTTTTATTTTTTCATAACCTTTTTTTATCAATAAAAGTTTTTCAATAATTTTTTGTTCACTATTTAAAAACTAAAACGCTCAATCTCCATGAGTTTAGGGCTTCAATCGTTTTTCACGTATACTACGCGTAAACTCTTTTTGGATTGCATTTGTGAAAATTATTTTTGCTGGCACCCCCGAATTTGCTGCAACAGCATTGGCGGCTTTATTAAAAACTTCCCATGAAATTATCGCGGTTTATACTCAGCCAGATCGTAAATCGGGTCGTGGACAAAAACTAACGCCCTCTCCTGTAAAACAGCTTGCACTTGAACATAATATCCCTGTTTATCAACCGCTTCACTTCAAAGCTTCAACTGAAGAAGGTTTAGCAGCTCAACAAGAACTGGCTGCTTTAGGCGCTGATGTCATGGTAGTTGCAGCCTATGGTTTAATCCTTCCACAAACTGTGCTCGATACACCGAAATATGGCTGTTTAAATATTCACGGTTCACTATTACCACGCTGGCGCGGTGCAGCACCAATTCAGCGTGCAATTGCAACGGGTGATGAAGAAACCGGAATCACTATCATGCAAATGGCTGCCGGTTTAGATACAGGCGATATGATGTATAAAACCTATTGCCCAATCACTAACGAAGATACATCAGCGACTTTACACGACAAACTAGCCACTCAAGGTGCAACGGCAATTTGTGCGGTACTCGAGTCGGAAGAAACACTACAAAAATATTTAGCAGAACGCGAAGTTCAAGACGAAAGCTTAACGGTCTACGCACATAAATTAGTGAAATCAGAAGCTCGTATTGACTGGTCAAATGATGCTGTGCAAATTGACCGAAATATCCGTGCATTTAATCCTTGGCCCGTCGCTTTTGTTCAACTTGATGAAAATAATGCTCTGCGTATCTGGAACTCTCTAGTTTCTAGCCAAATCAAAGCGAATGCTCAAGCTGGTGAAATTATTGCAATCGATAAACAAGGCGTACACATTGCTTGTGGTCAAGATTCATTTATTTGTCTGACTAGCGTGCAATGGCCGGGTGGCAAAGCATTAAATGCTCAACAAATTGCACAAACTCAAAAACTTCATGTAGGACAAATTTTGCCATGAGTCAGGTTACATCAAATTCCTCACGTTTTAACCTGCGTGCTCAAGTCGTCCAGACCTTATTAAAAGTCCAGCAAGGTCAATCATTGGCTAGTATTTTAAATACACAGCTCAATCAAGTCGCAGAGCGTGATCGTGCTTTATTTCACGAACTCGTTTTGGGTACATTGCGCCAATGGTTTGCGCTTAAATCTATTAGCCTACCTTTACTCAGCAAACCGTTAAATAATGAAACTGTTGAAACCTGCCTATACGTTGGTCTTTATCAAGTTTTATGCACACGTATTGCAGCACACGCTGCCATCTCGGAAACAGTGGATGCAACCAAACAACTTGGATTCCCTGCACTCAGCGGCATTGTTAATGCAATTTTGCGCCGAGCTACACGTGAAACTGATGACTTTCAGCAAGGCTTACAGCAAGCGCATGGCTTACCAAGTTGGCTTTTCAAACGGTTAAAAAAGGATTGGGGTGAGCAAACTGAAGCTCTTTGCCAATCGTTAAAGCAAGTTGCGCCTTTAACCTTACGAGTGAACCAACGACATATTGGCCGTGATGCTTATTTAGCAAAATTACAGAGCTCAGAAATTCAGGCACGTGCTTGTACTTTGTCTGAGGCAGGCATTGTTCTTGAACAATCTGTACAAATTACTCAGCTACCCGGTTTTGAACAAGGCTGGTTTTCTGTACAAGATGAACACGCTCAGCTTTGCGCAACAGTATTGCCAGATTTGAATGATAAAATAGTAGTTGATGCCTGTGCTGCCCCAGGGGGTAAAACAGCTCATTTACTTGAAAAGTTTAAACCTGCTCAGCTCATTGCAATTGATCAGGACCCAAGCCGTTTAGTGCGTGTAACTGAGAACTTAAATCGCTTAGCACTTGATCAAAGCCATACAGAAATTTTGGCAGCCGACGCAACCCAATGGGTACCTGCACAGCCAGTAGATTGTATCGTGCTCGATGCACCTTGCTCTGCTACAGGGGTTATTCGTCGTCATCCTGACATACGCCTATTGCGCCAATCTAGCGATATAGCGCAAACCATTGAACTGCAAAAGCAGATCTTAGATCACATGTGGCAACAACTCAAAGTTGGCGGGACATTGCTTTACATTACCTGCTCAATTTTGAAAGCTGAAAATGAACAGCAGATGATGAAATTTTTTGCTGAAAATCCAAATGCAAAAGAGATCAAAATTGATGCTGATTGGGGAATTGAGCAAACTCATGGCCGCCAATTACTGCCAGAAGCGCAGTCTGGCGATGGATTTTATTATTGTAAAATCCAAAAAATTGCGTAAAAAAAGCAGGCTTAAAGCCTGCTTTTTTACTCGATCAGCATCAAAGCGTATGCTGATCTTTTACTTCTTCTAAAACGTCATCTAACTCTTCAGGATGTTTCGATAAATGGATAATGGATAAAGCCAAGCCACCCCATAAAAACACCATCGAAATTACCATCATCACGATTGCTGAAGTATTCATTATTCTATCCTCCTAGCGATCTTTCATTTTGCTTAAAACAATTGCAACGACTGCACAGAAAATCACACTGCCCCAGCCGAATACTCCTTGTAAGCTCATACTATAAGTATCATAGCCATTTTTGATCAAATTAAATACAGTCATACTGAGTGTAGTTAATAAGATTAACGATGTAATGACTGTTAAAGTGAAATCCCATCCCTTACCTAATTGAATAGTTGAGATGCGATTGACGTGATCACGAAGTTCCTTCAGTGCAGAACGCTTAAACCAAGCCACGGTAATAATAGAAAGTAAAGCACCGCCAATAATACCGATGTTATTGATAAAGTGGTCAACGATATCAACCAACTTAATTGCGTTTACACTTGAGAATAAAATAATTGATACAAGTGCACTACCACCACCAATAATGGTTACAGCTTTTTTACGGCCCCATTTCAATTTATCTTGCATTGCTGCAATAGGTACTTCCAAAATACTTACCATCGAAGAAATACCTGCGACGAAAAGCGAAGAGAAGAATAAGAAACCAAATAAATCGGCACCAGCACCTAAACTTGAAATAATTTTAGGGAACGCAATAAATGCTAACCCAATCCCGCCACTTACAACATCTTTAACTTCAGTACCTGCCGCATGGGCCATAAAACCAAGCGCTGCGAAGATACCAATACCAGCCAAAATCTCTGTTGATGCATTTGCAAAACCAACGATTAAACCAGAACCTGTTAAATTAGTTTTTGGTTTCAAATAAGATGCATAAGTCACCATGATCCCGAAGCCGACAGAGAGGGAGAAGAAAGTATGGCCATAAGCCGCTAACCAAACTTTATAATCCATCATTGCTGACCAGTTCGGCGTAAAGAATGCGTTCAAGCCTTGAACAGCGCCCGGTAAACGTAATGATTGAATCACTAAAATAGTGAATAGAATGAATAATAAAGGCATGAAAATCTTATTTGATAATTCTACACCTTTTTTCACACCACCATAAAGAATGATTAAAGTAAGTGCCCAAATCCCAACAATCGGCCAGAATAAATGACCTACAAACTGTAAGTCAAAACCGGTTGCTTTTGTAGTCTGCAAATAGGTATTAAAGAAGAAACCTTCCGGATCACTGCCCCACATTTGACCAATAGAGAAGTAAACATAACTACCAGCCCAAGTGAGTACACTGGCATAGTACAAACCAATAATGATACAGACACAAACCTGCCACCAACCTAACGCTTCCCCACCTTTAAACAGGGCACGATAAGCTTTAGGTGGGGAGTTAGTACTACGATGACCTACCGCATAATCTAAAAATAGTAACGGTAAACCAGCAGTAATGAGTGCTAATAGGTAGGGAATAAGAAACGCACCACCACCATTTTCATAAGCAACGTATGGAAAGCGCCAAATATTACCTAAGCCTACAGCCGAACCAACGGCTGCAATAATAAAACCAGATCGTGACGTCCAGTTTTCACGAGAATCTGTCATAGAACACCTAATGTTAAAAGATTACTTATTTTTACTGCTATTGTTGATTGTTATTCCGCATGCAAAAAAAGAACCAAAAAATACTTTTGTGTTTGTAGAAAATAAAAAGCACCTTTTGAGTTTTTTTATTCCCTTAACAAACAAGCAAAAATAGAAAATTCTTCCTTAAAGATTTTTGTCCATTTTTTGCCCCTATATAGCTGAACAATACCTGTTTTTATTTCTTTTTACTGTAATTTCCGTCAGAAATTTTACGAATTTTCTGAGTTTTTTTCACAATTGGTTATTTTTCAGCTAATATTTACGTTCTACTACTTGTAGATCAAAATTATGATTCAATGATATTTTATTCCAACTCCTGAAGATGCCTATCTAATTAGTCAACTTATCCACTAATTTATTCTTATCTTTCTAGTTTTCAAATAAGACTTGATAACCCTATATTATTAAATGACAAAATTTATACTAAAAATTTTAGATAAATGAAAATCCACTAAATTAAAAATAAAATAATAATTATTTGAAATAAATAAACTTTTTTAATAACTAAAAATTTACTTCTATTACCCGCTTAAGATCCTTATTTTTTATCAATGCATCTGTAGCAAGATGTCTATATCATGCGCTCAAAGATTTCTTCTATGTGGATGCTCAAATGAAAATATTAAAAATATCTTTATTAACGCTCGGGATGGGCCTAAGTGGTTTTGCTCAAGCAGACTTTGTAGGAGTAAAAGGAGAAGTTGGCTATTGGTTCTATGACGGTAAAGCTAATATGTCTTCTCAATTTCCGGATGATCAAGATTTAGATCAAAAAGGTAGTGCTCAACTCTCATTAGCAGTAGAACACCCAATCCCATTTATTCCAAATGCAAAAATTCGTTATGTAAATTTAGATACTGAAACTAAATCAGAAACTTTAGGTCAAGCCAACTATAAAGTTGATTTAGATCATAGCGATTTTATCCTCTACTATGAATTACTAGACAATATCGTAAGTGTAGATGCTGGTCTTGGCGCAACAGTATTAAATGGTGATATTACTGCGTATACAGGTAAACGCGTGGATATTGATAAAACTTATCCTATCGCTTATTTGTCAGGAGAAGTAAAGCTTCCATTTACAGGCTTAAGTGCTAAAGGTGAAGCAACATATACAAACTTTGATGATGCACGAATTACAGATGCATTAGCAGAAGTGAAGTATAAATTTGCAGATAACCTACTTATTGATCTTGGCTTAACAGCAGGCTATCGCGTACTTAATATCGATTTAGATGACTACGATAACAATGATCTTAAATTTGAGTTTAAAGGTCCATATGTAGGTCTAGAAGCACATTTCTAAATCAGAAAAACTTCAAAATTTTTTCATAATAAAAAAGAACTCTAAGAGTTCTTTTTTATTCCGTCATACTTACATATCTTGAATGCTGTTGAATTTTCTGGAACCACGCTTGAATATTTGGGTATAACCTTAAATCGAAACCACCTTCCTCAGCGACATGAGTGTATGCATATAAGGCAATATCAGCAATAGTTAATTGATTTCCAACAAGATAATCATGATCTGCTAAAGCTTTATTCATAATAGTTAGTGCTTTATGGCCTTTTGGCTGTAAATTATGATATTCCTCTATTCTTTCTGACGGTAGGCCTAAATATTTATTAATAAAACGAGCCACTGCAATAAATGGTTCATGGCTATACTGCTCAAAGAACATCCACTGATACATTTTGGCCTTAATAAAAGGATCTGTAGGAATAAATTTTGTTCCCTCAGCTAAGTAACCTAAAATAGCATTGGATTCACTTAAAACACGACCATCATCTAGGACTAATACAGGTATTTTTCCATTAGGGTTTAAGGATAAAAAATCTGCTGTTTGAGTCTCTTTTTCTAAAATATCAACGTGGATCCATCTATGACTAATATTTAATAAGGAAAGTAATAGTTTAATCTTATAACAGTTACCCGAACCTACATCACCATAAATTACCATAGATGCTTTTCCCTTATTATACATATTTGAAAGATTAATTTTCTTAGTATTTATAGCACAGCTCGTCCTTAGTATTTTTAATATATTTTAGGCAATAAAAAAACACCCCCGTTCAT